>CAWFNU010000031.1:0-72245 GCA_963817265.1 uncultured Chloroflexia bacterium | reverse complement strand
ACCAATTGCCGATTGGGCGATGTTGTCCGCCCTACCTGGTTCGAGGGCAGGAGCGTGGGCCGGGTTTCGAATCCGGCTGGTCAATGCGTCGTATCTTTCCTCTACCCGACGATACAGGGCGAGCGTGGAACTCCATGGCGATGCCCTGTCACGCCGCCGGAAGTCCGTCCGATTACCCTGTAGGCATGGCGACCGATCGCGCGACGGGAGACGGCGAGGCAGGCGCCGTCCCGCGAGGGACGGGACCCGAGGCAGAGCCAGCCGCGCCCGCTGAGGTGGCCGCCGCCGAGCGCCATGCCTGGCTGGTGGTCGCGATCGAGCGGGCCAACCGCGCCTACTACCAGGACGACGCGCCCGAGCTCAGCGACGCCGAGTACGACGCCCTCTTCCGCGAGCTGGTGGCCCTCGAGGAGGCCCATCCCGCGCTGCGCACGCCGGCATCCCCGAGCCAGCGAGTCGGCGGTCGGCCCGCGTCGGCCGCGACCTTCGACGAGGTCCGCCACCGCCGGCCGATGCTGTCGCTGTCGAACGCCTTCAGCCACGACGAGCTGCGCGCCTTCGACGCCCGGGTGCGGCGAGGCCTCGGCCTGCCGGCCGCACCCGACGGACGCGCCCGGAGCTGCGGTACGTCGCCGAGCTGAAGATCGACGGCCTGGCGGTGAGCCTCCGCTACGAGCGCGGTCGCTTCGTCCAGGGCGCGACCCGGGGCGACGGCACGACCGGCGAGGACGTCACGGCCAACCTGCGCACGATCGCCGCGGTCCCGGCGCGGCTGTCCGAGCCGATCGACCTCGAGGTGCGCGGCGAGGTCTACATGCCCAAGGCCGAGTTCGTGCGCATCAACGCCGAGCGCGAGGAGGCGGGCCTGCCGCTGTACGCCAACCCGCGGAACAGCGGGGCCGGCTCGCTGCGCCAGCAGGACCCGGCGGTCACCGCCGGGCGGCGCCTGTCGGCCTGGTTCTACCAGCTGCTCGAGGAGACGGCCGGGACGACCCCGGCGAGGCGTCGCACGGCGCAGCGGCTGCGCCGTCGCGACGTCGCGCCGAGCCAGTCGGCCGCGCTCGAGCGCCTGGCCGCCCTCGGCTTCCGGTCAATCCCGACCGCGCCACGGGCTCGACATCGACGGCGTGATCGCCTTCACCGAGCGCTGGCGCGAGGCGCGCCACGAGCTGCCCTACGAGACCGACGGCGTCGTCGTGAAGGTCGACCGCTTCGACCAGCAGGCGCGCCTCGGGATGGTCGCCCGGGCGCCCCGCTGGGCCATCGCCTACAAGTTCCCGCCCGAGCAGGTGGAGACGATCCTCGAGGACATCGTGCCGTACGTCGGGCGGACCGGCACGCTCACCCCGGTGGCCCACCTCCGCCCCGTGAAGGTGGCCGGCTCGACCGTCGCCCGGGCGACCCTCCACAACCTCGACGAGGTCCGCCGCAAGGACCTCCGGATCGGCGACCACGTCATCCTCCAGAAGGCCGGCGACGTCATCCCCGAGGTCGTCCGGCCGATCCCCGAGCGGCGGACCGGCGCCGAGCGCGAGTTCGAGATGCCGGCGGCCTGCCCGGTCTGCGGCACGGCCGTCGTCCGGGACGAGGGCGCGGTCCGCCACTACTGCCCCAACCCGCGCTGCCCGGCCCGGGTCGCCCAGGAGTACGGCCACTTCCTCGGCCGGGGCGGGATGGACGTCGAGGGCGCCGGCTGGGCCGTCCTCGAGCAGCTCCTCCAGCGCGGCCTCGTCCGGACGCGCGGCGACATCTACCGGCTGACCGTCGAGCAGCTCGAGGGCCTCGACCGGTTCGCCCGCAAGTCGGCCGAGAACCTCGTCGCGGCCATCGAGCGCAGCCGGCGCCGGCCGCTGGCGCGGATCCTCAACGCGCTGGGCATCCCCCAGGTCGGCGAGCAGACGGCCATCGACCTGGCCGAGCTGGCTGGCCGCGCGAGTGGCCGCCGGCCGCCGACGAGCCGATGGGCGGGCCGGATGGCTGGACGCCCGGGTCGCGCGGGAGCTCCGCCGCGTCGCCGTCGACGGAGCCCGAGCGGATCACCGCCGTGCCCGGCGTGGGCGCGGTCGTCGCCGCGGCCATCTCGCGCTGGTTCGCCGACGCAGGCGACCGGCGGAGCGCTCGGGGAGCTCGTCGCGGCCGGCGTCGAGGCGGAGCGCCCGCCGATCCGTACCGGCAGCCGCGGGGCGGGGCACGGCACGCCGAGTCGAGGCTCGCCGGCGGCCGCTGGCCGGCAAGACGGTCGTCGTCACCGGGACGCTGGCGGGCTTCGACCGCCAGGCCGCCGAGGATGCGATCCGGGCCGCCGGCGGCCACGCCGCCGGGTCGGTGTCGAAGAAGACGGACTACCTCGTCGCCGGCGAGGGCGCGGGCTCGAAGCTCGCAGAAGGCCCAGGAGCTCGGCGTGCCGGTGCTCGACGAGGACGGGTTCCGGCGGCTGCTGGCGGGCGCCGAGGGCGAGCCTGCCGGGCGCCTGAGGCGGTGCCGCGGCTGCCGGCCGCGCCGCCGATCGGGCTCGGCTCGGCTATCATCGCGTCGATGGCCACCCTGACCCGCGCGGACGTCGCCCACGTCGCCCATCTCGCCCGGCTCGGGCTGTCCGATGACGAGCTGGACCGCCTGCTCGACCAGCTCAACCACATCATCGACCAGTACGCCCGGCTGGCCGAGCTCGACACCGAGGCGATCCCGCCGACGGCCCAGACGATCGAGCTCGCCAACATCCTGCGGGACGACGTCGTGCGTCCATCGCTCCCGGTGGAGGCGGCCCTTGCCAACGCGCCGGTCCGGCTCGACGGCTTCGTCGTCGTGCCGCCGATCCTCGGGGACTGACGACCCGCCCGTGACCATCACCGCCACCCTGCGCCCGAGGCCCGGAGCCCGACGACCGGCCCTGAAGCCCGATGACCGATCTCACCCGCCTCCACGCCCACGAGCTGGCGGGCCTCCTGCGTGCCGGCGAGGTCACGTCCCGCGAGGCGACGACGGCCACGCTCGACGTGGCAGAGCGGCAGAACCACGTCCTGCACGCCTGGCTCACGATCGACCGCGGCCCGGCGCTCGCGGCCGCCGACGCCGCCGACGCCCGCCTGGCTGCTGCGCGGCGCGACGGCCCGGCGGCGCTGGCCGCGCTCCACCCGCTCCACGGGGTGCCGGTCGCGCTGAAGGACCTGGTGGGGGTCGAAGGGTGGCCAGTGCACGGCCGGCTCGCGGATCCTGGAGGGCTACCGGGCGCCGTACGACGCCCACATCACCGAGCGGCTGCGGGCCGCCGGCGCGGTCATCGTCGGCAAGACGAACATGGACGAGTTCGCGATGGGCTCGTCGACCGAGCACTCGGCGTTTGGTCCGACGCGCAACCCGTGGGACCTCGACCGCGTGCCGGGCGGCAGCAGCGGCGGCTCGGCGGCGGCCGTGGCGGCCTTCCACGTGCCGGTCGGCATCGGCACCGACACGGGCGGCTCGATCCGCCAGCCCGCGGCGCTGACCGGGACGGTCGGGATGAAGCCGACCTACGGCCGGGTCAGCCGCTACGGCATCGTCGCCTTCGCCAGCTCGCTCGACCAGGTCGGGCCGTTCGCCCGCGACGTCCGGGACGCGGCGACGCTGCTCCACGCCGTCGCCGGTCGCGACGAGCCGTGACTCGACCTCGGCGCCGATCGCCGTGCCGGACGACTGCTCCGCGCTGCCCGCATCCGACGACGAAGCGGCGGGCGCGCTGCGCCGGCCGGCGGCTCGCCCTGCCGCGCGAGTACTTCGTGGCCGGCATGGAGCCGGGTGTGGAGGCCTGCGTGCGCGAGGCCGTGGCGGCCCTCGAGGGGGCCGGGGCGATCGTCGAGGAGGTCAGCCTGCCGCACACGGACTACGGGCTGGCGACCTACTACATCGTCGCGCCGGCCGAGGCCTCCGCCAACCTCGCCCGCTACGACGGCATCCGGTTCGGCCGAGCGCGCGCGACGGTGACGTGCTGGCCAACTACCTGGCCAGCCGGCGACCGGGCTTCGGCCCCGAGGTCAAGCGCCGGATCATGCTCGGCACGTACGCCCTCTCGGCCGGCTACTACGACGCCTACTACCTCAAGGCCCAGAAGGTGCGGACGCTCATCAAGGCCGACTTCGACGCGGTCTGGGCGGCCCGGCTTCGACGCGATCGTCGCCCCGACCAGCCCGAACGTCGCCTTCCGCTTCGGCGACAAGATGGACGACCCGGTGGCGATGTACCTCCAGGACGCCTGCACGATTCCCGTCAACATGGCCGGCCTTCCCGCGCTGTCGGTTCCCTGCGGGCTGTCCGACGGCCTGCCCGTCGGGCTGCAGCTCATCGGCGCGCCGTGGGCCGAGCTCGCGCTGCTGGGCCTGGCGCGCGGCTACGAGGGCGCTGACCGCCGGAAGAGCCTGGCGCCGCGTCGAGCCCGCCGGCCTCGCGCTGCGACGACCTCGACGGCCCGACGCCGGCCGACGGGCCGCGGCGCTGGCCCGTTCCGCCGCCGGCCCCGCCACGGTACCGGCCGCCGGCACGACGGGGCCGCTGACGATGGCAGCGAGCTTCCCGCGCCCGGAGGCGCCGCGCGGCTCGACGACGCGTCCCGCTCGCCGAGCGCGCCTGTCCCAGCGCGTCCGCGAGTGCCCCCGTCCGGCATCCGCAAGTTCTTCGACATCGTCGCCACGATGGACGACGTCATCAGCCTCGGCGTCGGCGAGCCCGACTTCGACACCCCGGCGACATCGTCGAGGCCGGCGTCCTCAGCCTCCATCGCGGCCGAACCCACTACACCAGCAACTACGGCACCCTGGAGCTCCGCCGGGCGCTGGCCGACCAGCTCGCCGCGGCGGTATGGCGTCCGCTACGACCCGGCGACCGAGATCCTGATCACCGTCGGCGCGTCCGAGGCGGTCGACCTCGCCCTCCGGGCGACCTGCGACCCCGGCGACGAGGTGATCCTCCACGAGCCGTCGTACGTGGCCTACGCGCCGGCGGTCACGTTCGCCGGCGGCGTCGTCCGCCACGTCTCGACCCGCCTGGAGGACGACTTCGCGCTCGACCCGGCGGCCGTCGAGGCCGCCATCGGGCCGCGGACCAAGGCACTCTTCCTGGGCTACCCCTGCAACCCGACCGGGGCCGTCCTGCCGCCGGCCGTCCAGGACGCAGCTGGCCGCCATCGCCGAGCGCCACGACCTGCTCGTCTACTCCGACGAGATCTACGATCGGCTGACCTACGGCGCGTATCGCCACCGGGCGTTCTCGGCGCTGCCCGGCATGCGAGCAATGCGCGCGCTGAACGAAGCAAGTGTCACAATAAAAAAAACCACGTATTGCTGAATATATAATTAGCCCGGTCCAGCCCCACCCCCTGCCCCTCACTGTAGTGACCAGAGATCGGGGACAAGGTCGCCGCCGAGGACGGCAGCGAGAGCAGAGGGCCGGGTTTAATATCTTCGAGCCCGTGGAGCCTTTGCTGATAATTCTTAAAAACCACGGAGACACAAAGTCACGAAGTATTTTTAGAATTTGTGCGTCCGCGCCTGGGTGGTTAAAAACCAATAATTCTTATCCACGCTCACCGTCTCCAAATCCTCCTATTTGCGGGGGACGATGTCGACCCGGGAGAATAAGAATAATTCAAAAAAGGGATATTTGGGTGGTAAAAAAATTGTTTAATAAAACTAAAGAGGACCAATTTGATCTTCAGCCAGGAAGGATTTTTTCTTACCTTCCTCTTACAAGGCCATGCTATAATCGCCCCGAAAGGGACTTTCCATGCTCCAGAAATTGGTCAAAACCTTCGGGGGAGACCCCAACCGACGCGAAATCGAAAAAACCACCGAACTGGTCGAACAGATCAATGAACTCGAGGTGGAATTCGAAGCCTTGAGCGACGAAGCTTTGCGCGCCAAAACTGACGAATTCCGCGCCCGGCTTGCACAGGAGCTGGAAGGGATCGAAGAAGAGAAGGAACGCAAGGAGATCGAGAAAGCAGTCCTGGATGAAATCACTGCCGGAAGCCTTTGCGGCCGTCCGAGAAGCTGCCAAACGGACGATCGGCCAGCGGCCTTACGACGTGCAACTTATGGGCGGGATCGTGCTGCACCAGGGCAAGATCGCTGAAATGCGGACGGGCGAAGGCAAAACCCTGGTGGCGACCTGTCCCCTTTATCTGAATTCGCTGACCGGGCAAGGGGTCCACCTGGTCACGGTCAACGATTACCTGGCCCGCCGTGATGCCCGCTGGATGGGCGCCATCTATCATTTCCTGGGGCTGTCGGTCGGCATCCTGCAGATGGCAGCCGCCACCGAGAACGGCAAGAAGGCCTTCCTCTACGACCCGGAGAAGGAATCCCCGCACGAAGACCAGAATCGAGATGCGCCTGGTGGACCGGGTGGAGGCCTACACGGCCGACATCACCTACGGCACCAACTCCGAGTTCGGTTTCGACTACCTGCGGGATAACATGGTCTACCGGACCTGGAAGACAAAGTCCAGCGCGGACACCACTACGCCATCGTGGACGAGGTGGACAACGTCCTGATCGACGAAGCCCGCACCCCGCTGATCATCTCCGGGCCGGCTTCGGGGAACGTGGAATGGTACGGCAAGATGGCGGTGCTGGTGCGACAGCTAAAGGCTGAAGATTACGATGTCAAGCGAAAAGGACCGCAGCGTGGCCCTGACCGAGATCGGCACGGCCCACATGGAACAACTGCTGGGCCAGCCGCTGCGCGACCCCGACCGCCCCGAAGACGTGACCCCCGAACAGGCCCACCTGCTCGGCTTTTTGGAGCAAGCCCTGCGCGCCCAGCACCTGTTCAAGCGCAACAAGGACTACCTGGTGCAGGGCGGCAAGGTGATGATCGTGGACGAGTTCACCGGACGGCTGATGCCGGGACGACGCTGGAGCGACGGCCTGCACCAGGCCGTGGAAGCCAAGGAAGGGGTGCGGGTGGAGCCGGAAAACGTCACCTACGCCACGATCACCCTGCAGAATTATTTCCGCATGTACGCCAAACTGGCCGGCATGACCGGGACGGCCCTGACCGAAGCGGAAGAGTTCGACAAGATCTACAAACTGGCGGTGCTGCCCATCCCCACCAACCTGGAATACCAGGCTTTCGGCCCGGAGCCCCCCTGGTGGAGGTGAAGACCAAAGACGAAGAGGGGTACGCTTACGCCTATTTCGCCCGCAACGACGATCCCGAGCAGGAAGTGGTTTTCTGGAGGCGCAAGGATTTCCCGGACATCATCTACCGCAGCGTGGAAGCCAAGTTGCGCGCCGCTGGTGCGCGGAGATCGTGCTCTACCACACCATGGGACGACCGATCCTGGTGGGCACCACGTCAGTGGAAGGTTCGGAACGCCTGTCGGACCGGCTGCGGGCCGAAGCGGTGCGCCGCTTGATGCAGATCCTGCTGCTGCGACCTACCTGGCTGGAAAAGAACGAGCGCGAAGAAGACGGGCGCATCATCCCCGAGCTGCAGTAACTCAACGAACCGATCGAGCAATTACGACCGGAGGACATGCGCCCGATGGCCAAGGAACTTGGCCTGTCGCTCAACCCCGAAGAACAAGCCAACCTGACGCCGCCTGCTGGAGATCCTGGGCCTGCAAGCCGAGGACGAAACCCGGTTGAAGGCGGTACTGCAGGGCGGAGTGCCTCATCAGGTCTTGAAATGCCCGCAAGCACACCGAGGAAAGCCAGATCATCGCCGGGGCGGGAGCTTTTGGAGCGGTGACCATCGCCACCAACATGGCCGGCCGCGGGAGTGGACATCAAGTTGGGCGGCGACCTGGCCGAAGAGGTCATTGCCGCGGTGGCACGCGTGCTGCGCAAGACCGGGTATAAAGACCCGTTCGACATGTCCCTGCAGGAGCGGCGTGAAGCGCTGCAAAAAGCAGACCCGGCGCTCTTCGGCATTTACGAAGCCGAGGTCAAAAACTTCCTGCAGTATTTCGAAGACATGGAACGGGTGCGCGCCCGCGGCGGCCTGCACGTGATCGGCTCCGAACGGCACGAAGCGCGCCGGATCGACAACCAACTGCGCGGCCGCGCCGCCCGCCAGGGCGACCCGGGCTCGTCCCGCTTCTACCTGTCGCTCGAAGACGACCTGATGCGCATGTTCGGCGGCGACCAGGTGAAGGGCGTGATGGAGCGCTTCAAGATCGACGACGACTACCCCATGCAGCACCGGATGGTCACCAATATGATCGAGCAGTCGCAGCACAGGGTGGAGGGCGCCAACTTTGACGTGCGCAAGCATCTGCTCGAATACGACGATGTGCTGAACGCCCAGCGCCAGCGCATTTACGACCAGCGCAACCGTGTCTTCGAGAAAGAAGACCTGGTGGAGGACGTTAATGAACTGCTGGCCCAGGAAGTGCAGAGACGGGCAGAAGAAGTAAAAGCAAGCGAGGAATTCTGGCGCTTGCTGGCGTGGCTGGACCAGATCCAGCCGCCGTTCAACACTCCCGAAGGCATCTTCCCATCCTATACCTTTAAACTGCTCCTGGATGAACTCAACGCCTCGGCTGCCGACCTGCCCACTGCCCTGCGCGACCTGGCATCCCGGGCACTGCAGGCAGACCAGGCGCACTTCCTCAACACCATGCTCGAACAGATCGACCATACCAGCGAAAACCTGGACCCCCAGATCGAAGACCGGACAGATTCGCTGGACACCGCCCTGGATGGACTGGCTGACAACCTTGAAAATGAGACCCGCAAGCCAAACGTGATCCTGGATGAACTCTCCGGGCTGGTACGGGTGCCTTTCCGGCTGGACCCGACCCAATTATCGCAACTGACCGAAGACCCGAAAGAGCTCTCAGACGAATTCCATACCCAGGTGGAGACCTATGTCACCTCCACGAATATCACCCGCCTGGCAAATACCATTGAATTCCGACTGGGGGAATCACTCGGACTGGACAGCACTGAGCTGCAGGAATTGGAATGGGAGGATGCGGCGAGAACCATCGAAGAACACCTCCGCCAGGTGCTGGCGGGACGCGAAGAGAAACTGCTTGGACCGGACGGTCAAATCGTGCGGGAACTGGGAGCAGCGCTCGAGCGCATGCCCGAGCACGATGACCAGGCAAAGATACGCCTGCTGGGATTGATCGCGCAGGGCTCAAGTACTTCCTTTGACGCGAAGACCCACCGCCAGGTGCGCCAGATCTTCACCCGCCTGCACTATGTCCACCTGGCAGGGGAACTGCTGGCAAACAAGTCAACCGCCACCCTGGAGGAGGACGTGCTTGACCACCTCCAGCAGGCACAGGAAGCCCAGCGGCTGGCATGGGGGCAGAGCGAGTTGACCCGCCAGGGTGACAACGCTGCCGGGCTTTCCGCACAGGAAGTGGGACGGCGCGTGCAGAGCCAGATCTACCGCCAGGTGCTTACTGGGGGCGATCACCGAACTCTGGGTGGATTATTTGACCCGGGTGGAGGCGCTGCGCGTTTCCATCGGGCTGGAAGCCTATGCCCAGAGCGACCCGCTGGTCAAATACAAGAGCCAGGCGTCTGAAATGTTCCAGACCCTGCTGTCAGACATCCGGGCAGGCGTCATCGGGCGCATTTTCCTGTACCAACCACGCGGGGCTGCCGCACAGGTGGAAACAGTTGTGGAATCCAGCTGCTGAACCTACCGCAGCAGCAGCCGTACCGGTTCAGAACAACGACAAAAAGCGGAAACGACACAGGCATTAGTGGACGAACCAATCGATTTTTTCAGGAACCTGCCCAAGGTCGACCTTCACCGCCATCTGGAAGGGAGCCTGCGGCTCAAAACCATGCAGGATATTGCCCGTGCACATGGGATCAGCGTGCCAACCAGTACGGGACCGTTGAGCAACCTTGTGCGGGTGCAAACCAGCGAACCCACCACCTACCAAAATTTCCTGGCAAAGTTCAACACACTGCGAATGTTCTACCGCTCGCCCGATGTCATTCACCGGGTGACACGCGAAGCCGTGGAAGATGCCGCACATGACAACGTCTGCCACCTGGAGCTGCGCTTCGCGCCGGTGGCATTGAGCCGCGCCGAGCGGTTCCCGATGGGCCAGGTGATGGACTGGGTGTGTGAGAGCGCCCAAAATGCGGGCAAGGAATTCGGCGTGCGCGTCATCCTGATCGCTTCGGTCAACCGGCACGAGAGCGTGGAACTGGCGGAACAGGTGGCCTGGCTGGCCGCAGCCCGGATCGAAAAAGGGATCAAGGGACTGGACCTGGCTGGTAACGAGGCTGGCTTTTCAGCGCTGCCCTTCCTAAGTATTTTCAAAGAAGCCCAGCAATCCGGGTTAAGACTGACCGTGCATGCCGGGGAATGGGCGGGGGCAGCCAACGTGCGCGAAGCAATGGAGACATTCAACGCCGACCGAATCGGTCACGGCGTGCGCGTGCTGGAAGACGCGAACACGGTGGCACTGGCGCGTGAACGCGGGACCGTTTTCGAAGTATGCGTCACGAGTAACGTCCACACCGGGGTGGTAGGTTCGGTGCGTGAACACCCGGTGATGAAAATGGTAAACGCCGGGCTGAACGTGGCCCTGTGCAGCGATGACCCGTCCATCTCGCAAATAACCCTTAGCGATGAATACAGGCATATTTGCGGGGAGCTGGGGATGGACCGTACCACCCTGCAACAACGGATCCTGGCAGCCGCACGTGCCAGTTTCATGGGGGAGGCTGAACGCGATATACTGGTAGCGCAACTTCGGAAAGAGATGAACATCTGAAAATTGGTTGGTGTGAAGGAGATCGATATGGCAAAGGACTATTTTAAATCACGTGATGTGTTGAAGGTTGGAAATATCAATTACAGCATTTACCGCCTGGACGCGCTTGAAAAGGCCGGGCTGACAAAACTCAACCGCCTGCCCTTTTCGATACGCATCATGCTCGAGGCAGCGCTGCGCCAATGCAATGACCAGGAGATCACCCAGGAGGATGTGAAGAATATTGCCGCCTGGTCGCCTGCTCCGCCCCCGCAGGGCACAACCCGCCCGGGAATCCCCTTCCTGCCGGCGCGCGTGATCATGCAGGACTTCACGGGCGTGCCAGCAATCGTGGACCTGGCTGCCATGCGGGCAGCAGTTGCCCGCCTGAATGGTGACCCGAAGAAGATCAACCCGCTGGTACAGGTGGACCTGGTCATCGATCATTCGGTGCAGGTGGATTTTTTTGCCTCCGCAGACGCATTGAAACGCAATGCAGAGATGGAATTTCAGCGCAACCGGGAACGCTACGAGTTCCTTAAGTGGGGTCAGAAGGCGTTCAGCAACTTCAGGGTCGTCCCGCCCGCCACCGGTATCGTCCACCAGGTGAACCTGGAGTACCTGGCACAGGTGGTACTGGCTAAAAAGGAGGGCCTGGGAGCCTCGGAGGTGCTTTTCCCTGACACCCTGATCGGCACGGACTCGCACACCACGATGATCAACGGTCTGGGTGTGGTGGGTTGGGGCGTGGGCGGTATTGAAGCCGAAGCGGTAATGCTCGGACAACCCATGGATATGCTCCTGCCGGATGTGATCGGCTTCAAACTCTTTGGAAAACTCCAGGAAGGCATCACCGCCACCGACCTGGTGCTCACTGTCACACAGATGCTGCGCAAGAAGGGGGTGGTGGACAAGATCGTCGAATTCCATGGACCGGGGCTGGACAGCATGTCGCTACCCGATCGCGCCACCATAGCCAACATGGCTCCCGAGTACGGTGCAACCATGGGGTTCTTCCCCGTGGACGGCGAAACCCTGCGGTATATGAGACTGACCGGCCGTCCAGCAGAGGTCATCGAACGGACTGAAGCTTACTGCCGTGAGCAGGGGCTATTCCGTCAAACCGATTCCCCGGATGCTGAATATACAGACATGCTGGAACTGGACCTGGGTAGTGTTGTGCCTTCCCTGGCAGGACCCAAACGCCCGCAGGACCGCGTGGCTTTATCGGAAATGAAATCCGTGTTCAAGAAGGCGCTCGGCGCACCGGTAAAAGAGCGAGGGTACGAACTTTCTGCCGAAGCTATGGACCGCAAAGCGAAAATTGGCACCAACGGCAATTCCTACGAAATTGGACATGGTGCCGTGGTCATTGCAGCCATTACTTCCTGCACCAATACCAGTAACCCATCTGTCATGGTAGCAGCTGGGTTGGTCGCCAAAAAAGCCCTCGAAAAGGGGCTGGCAGTCAAGTCCTATGTCAAGACCAGCCTGGCGCCCGGCAGCCGGGTGGTCACCGATTATCTTGAGCAGGCGAACCTTTTGGAACCATTGTCCAAGCTCGGTTTCAACGTGGTGGCTTACGGCTGCACAACATGCATCGGCAACAGCGGACCGTTGCCCGGTGAAGTGGCCAAGGCGGTGACCGGCTCGGACCTGGTTGCGGCGGCGGTGATTTCAGGCAACCGCAACTTCGAGGGGAAAGTCCACCCGCTGGTAAAGGCGAATTACCTGGCGTCCCCACCGTTGGTGGTGGCGTATGCCCTGGCTGGAACGGTGGACATCGATCTGTCCAGCGAACCGATCGGGATGGGAAGGGACGGACCGGTGTACCTCAAGGATATCTGGCCCACGTCCCAGGAGGTGGCTGAAACTGCGCTTTCGAGAGTGAGCAGCGGCATGTTCGCGGATAAGTATGCCAACGTGTTCGAAGGATCGGACATGTGGAAAAATATCAAGGTGGCGGAGGGTGACCTTTACCAGTGGGATGAGGCTTCGACCTACATCCAGCATCCCCCGTTCTTCCAGTCGTTGACGCTGGACGTGCCACATATCAGCAACATCCTGGGGGCGCGGGTGCTGGCCCTGCTGGGCAACTCGATCACCACCGATCACATCTCTCCCGCTGGCAACATTGCCGGAGACAGCCCGGCGGGGAAATACCTGCAGGAGCACGGGGTGCAAGTGCGTGACTTTAACTCGTATGGCTCCCGGCGCGGAAACGACCGGGTAATGGCACGCGGCACCTTTGCCAATATCCGCTTGAAGAACCTGATGGTGTCGCCCAAAGAAGGAGACTGGACCAAATACCAGCCATCAGGCGAAGAGTACAGCATCTTTGATGCTGCCATGAAATACAAAGCGGAAGGCATCCCGGTCATCGTATTGGCAGGAAAAGAGTACGGCACCGGTTCCAGCCGCGACTGGGCTGCCAAGGGTCCCATGCTTCAAGGAGTGAAGGCCGTCATTGCCGAGTCCTTTGAACGGATTCATCGTTCCAACCTGGTTGGGATGGGGGTACTCCCACTGCGGTTCGTGGACGGGCAAAATGCCGAGAAACTTGGTTTGAAAGGGGATGAGGTCTTTTCCATCGAGGGCTTGAGCGACAAAATGCCGCCCAGGTGCCAGGTCACCGTGAAAGCCACCAAGCCCGATGGAACAGAGATCAATTTCAAGGCTGAAAGCATGCTGAACACGGAAGTGGAGGTCAATTACTTCCGCAACGGCGGGATCCTGCACACGGTCCTGCGGAACCTGGTCAAATAGCATAGAGTCGGCAGATTTCCGCAAAAACCGGGAAAGATAAGGGAGTTTGGCAGGCAAAGCCCTGCCAAACTCCCTGATTATTTATCCTGTGGGGACAACAATCCGGGTAGATTCCGAAACCGACAACCTTGTCAGGTCCCAAAGCTGGCACCCTTTGTCCGGCTCTTTTTGCCTCCGGCAGGGTTGTATCCATAGGCAACTGTTAGTTTCCGGATAGGTGAGATTCCGGTTTACCTGGTATGCTGTTCATGTGGAAGAAACAGGAGAACTTTAGAGATGCTTGCGGATATTCTTTACAGCCTTAGCCGTATACTGATCACCAGTTATGCCAGGATCCTATTAAAAATGGACATTAACTGGAGTAGTTCACTGCCTTCGGGACCGGTATTATTTGCCGCCAACCACCCCAGTACAACCGACCCGATCCTTATCCACCTGATCTCAAAAAAACCGATGAGCGTGATGATCAACTCGAAGGTCTTCACCATCCCATTGCTCGGACCTTACATGCGAAAAATGGGCCAGATTTGCGTCAGCCCTGGACAGGGGGAAAAGGTGCTTGAGCAGGCTCGCCAGACTTTAAAGGCCGGCAGGTCGGTAACGATATTCCCGGAAGGGCTGATCAGCCCGGCAGGCGGGGGATTTAACCCGCCGCGCAGTGGGGTGGCCCGACTGGCACTCAGCAGCGGTGTACCGGTGATCCCGATCGGGATCTACCTCTCGGATAAGGGCTGCCGGAGAATACCTGCAACCTTCGAGGGAGAACCGGATATTGTGACCTGGTACCTGCATGGTCCTTATGCGATCACCATCGGAAAGGCGATGTATTTCCGCGGGGATGCAAACGACAAGGATTTCGTCAAGAAGGTATCTGAAAATATCATGCAAAGAATCCGTGCATTAGCCCTGGACAGTCAAAAACGGGTGTGTCCCGTGTTCCTGTAAATTGTTGTTACCCACTAAATCTCCCACGAAATAGAAAAACCAAGTGAAGATAAAAGGAGACCGACCTTGATCCAGGTATTCCTGTATGTAGCCAGTCTGGTTTTTGTGCGCCTGTTTGCCCTGGTGATGCTGCGTTATGACCTTCGCCGGCAAGGCAGCCTTCCCGCCGGACCGACGATATTTGTCGCCAATCATCCCAGCGCAACCGATCCGTTCCTCATTCACCTGATCTCGCGGAAACAACTCAATGTCCTGATCACGGCGAAAGCCTTCAGCGTACCTGTCTTTGGCTGGTTCCTGCGCAAGGTCCAGGAAATACCCGTTCCTCTCAAGGAGGGGAGCGCAGCCCTGGAACAAGCCCGCCGCCACTTAGACAAGGGTCGCTCGGTGGCCATTTTTATCGAGGGTCATATCAGCCCCGAACAGGGCGGATTCCTGCCGCCACGCAGCGGAGCGGCGAGGCTGGCGCTCAGCACCGGCGCTCCTGTGGTGCCGGTGGGGATATCCCTGCGCCGGGAGCGCTGCCACACTATCCGCTCGCGGATCGCAGGAGGAGTGGCCTCCGAGGCGCGCTGGTATCTGCGGGGACCGTACGCAGTCACCGTTGGGAAAGCATCACGCTTCGAGGGGGACGTGGAAGACCGCGAGCACGTCAACAGGATTACGAAAAGCATCATGGAGGGGATTTGTGCCCTGGCGAGTGAAAGCGAGGGGCGCATGGCGGGCGGGAAAATGGCTTCAGCGTCGATTTAATAAAAACAAAGTTAACAGAAAGGACACCAAGGAACGCGAAGGAAATACTTTAATCTTTTCCTTGCGACCTTAATGTCCTTTGTGTTTATATTCGCTCATCCAGGAAACTCAATCAACTTTATCAAAGAACTCTTCCTGGAGGCGTTTGGAGTCTTTGTCGTCCTTGATCGTGCGGATAACCTTTGCCAGGGCACGCGAGCGGTCGGCAAACCAAACCTCCCCTTTTTGTGCGCTGGCGGGACGCCCATCACCGCAATAATGCGTGGGATGATCAGCATACCACCAGATGCCGGTATAAGTGCCCTGGTCGCCAAGCTTCTTGAGGCGACCCAGGGGCATGCCTTCCCCGTCGGAGGGCATACTATCTGACATAACAAGTTCGGGTCGGATGGCAAGGATCATGCTGGTCTCGCGCTCCCCGGCATGTCCGTCCACGACGGTTTCCCATTGAGCTGCAGTAGTGGGGTCCTCGGTCATATAAGCCGGCTGGGGAATGTAGATTACATAATTACGTCGGCTGGCAAGCTGGATCTGGGCAAAGTAGTTGATCAAATGGTCATTGCCACCATGTGTGTTGACGATCACGATCTTCGTCAACCCGTTGCGGGCAATCTCCCGGCAGACATTTTCCAACAGGCTGATGATCAACTCCGGCTGGATGCCAAACGTGCCCGGGGTGTGGCGCGCTTCGAGGATCTGGGTGAAGAAATAATCCGGGAATACCACCGCGGGTTCCAGTTCAGCCACCCGGCGGCATAGTTCGCGTCCGATGAACATGTCGGTGCCAAGCGGCAGGTGATGAGCGTGGCGTTCGATGCAGGAGAAGGGCAGCAGACAGACTCCTTCAGCCTGCTTGACTGCCTCAGGGAACTGGTCGCCGGTCAAATCTTCCCAACGCATAAGGACTCCTTTCAATGCCCTGGAAATTCCAGGGATCATCCTTTTTCAAAGATCGAAATGGATTCGATGTGATAGGTCTGGGGGAAAAGATCAAAGGGAGTGACCTGGTCGAGGCGGTAACCGCCGGCAATAAGGCGGGCAGCATCGCGCGCCAGTGTGGATGGGTCACATGATACATAAGCGATCATGGCAGGTTTAAGTGCGAGGAGAGCATCGAAAGCTCTTTTCTCCAGACCGGCGCGGGGCGGGTCCAGGATGACAACTTCGGGTTTCACGTCCAATGCGGGGAGAACATCTTCCGCCGGGGCCTCGTAAAGCTCAACATTGTCGAATTCGTCCAGATTAAAGCTGAAATCCTCACAGGCGGAGGGGGATGCCTCTATCCCGATCAAGCGCCCGACGAAGGGGGCAAGGAAGGCGCTGAATAAACCAACTCCGCAGAACACATCCAGTAATATCGTTGAGGGCGAAACTGGGATATGTTCAAGCAAATGAGCTACCATTTTTCCGGCCAATTCAGTGTTGACCTGGAAAAACGAAGCTGCAGAAACGCGGAATAGACGGTCATTGACCGCCATCACCAAATGGTCATCGCCTGCCATAACGACCACGTCATCCTCCGACACGTGGACCACCGAAAGATCGGCTTCCAATTCGAGCTCAGGCGCATAGGGGACTCGGATTCCAGCACCACCATCGACTGGTCGTTCAATCCCAGTCGCAGGGAGACGCGGTCCAGCCCCAAGTCGGGATCGAATTCAAGCCGCGGCCAAAGGGCGTCCAAAGATGGTTCGGGAAGATGACATTCCCTTATGGGCATGACGCTGTGGCTGGCAGCAGCTATATAGCCCAATTTCCCGTCACGCGTCAAATGGAACTGGACATGATTGCGGTAATTCCATGGCGATGAGGATGGGACAGCTTGGCTTAATGGAGGATGATCGATCTTGCCAATGCGCATCAACTGGTCGCGCAGGATCCCCGCTTTGACGGTTAACTGGGTTGGATAAGAGAAATGCTGGTAATGACATCCCCCGCAAAGGCCAAAATGTATGCATTTCGGCACGATCCGCTGCGGAGACGGTTCCAAAACATCGAGCAGGGACGGCGCGCACGTGGCCGGGCTTTTCTTCCAATATGCGGATGGAAACTGTTTCACCGGGCAGGGTATAGGGAACAAAAACGGCGCGCCCATCGGGGAGTCGTCCAAGGGCATCGCCGCCATACGTAAATTTATCCAGTTTAACGATCAGCAGGTCTGGGGTCATAGAGGGCGGAGACGGGATATGATCTCTGCTCATCTTCTGAAAGTGATCTCCTCACGGTCTTTCAGTGGACATTCCCACCATGCATGGCGACGAGGACGCCGCCCAGGGCCTAGGTATGGATATTCCCAACGTGCGCGGCTACATACAGGCTATTGGTAGAAAATTGTGGAAATTTCACCCATGCAGCACCATCAATACACTATTTCACAAAGATGGAAATGAGTTGATTTTGGAAGATAGCCAGAACGATCAGCAGTCCAAAGAACGCCCCGGCCAGGATGCCGATACGTTTCAGGTCGCGTTTGATGATGCTGTAGTCCGGGTTGAACTCTACAGTTTTGGCCGACAGGGAGGAAACCTGGCGGGAAGCCTGACGTTTATTTTTCTTGCTCATGGAATCTCCTAAGGGTTTTGAAGTTTCGCAAACACAACAATGCGTTTGTTATCAACCATGTAAGGGTAACAACTGATAAGAGTGACGGTCGGGTCGCTGGTGGGATTCATCACGTCCACCTGGCTTGGTTCGACGATGCGGGTCTCGGTCACAATATAGATAAACTGCTGCTGCATCGTATAAAGGATGACCTGGTCGCCCGGCTGGAGTTTATCCAGGTCGCGGAAGACTTCGCCGAAGACATCGTCATGCCCAGCCAAGACCACATTCCCATTCTCGCCGGGGTTGGCCGAACCGATATGCTGGCCAACGCCTTTTTTCAACTGTTCCCAGCCGTCTCCCTGGACAATCGGCCAATTATGGACGTTTATGGCCGGAATGTCAATCTGGATGGCCTGCTGAGGCCCGGGGGTGGGAGCCGGCAGGTTCGCCAGAGATTGCACCAGCGGGCGCAGGTGCTCCGGGAATTTCCGCTTCGTTGAACTGCGCGCCACCGGCAGCGGAGGGAGGAGTATGACCACTGGGCAGGACAACTGCCGTGATGAGCGGGGTGGAAGTCGGCGTATCCTGCTCCTGGTGCAGGGCGGCGACGACTTCCTGGTTCAATGTGCTGCAGCAAACCAAAGCCGTTGAAGAGGATGCCGGCCAGCCCAAGAACTGCCAGGACTCTCCACAACCAGCAAGAGACGGTCGAACCAACGCCTCCTCGAGGCGACGCACTGCAAGGTTGCCGGAGACACGCCTCCTGCCTTTCACAGGAGGCTGGGTGCGCCATTCATCGAAGGCTGCAGGCGGTAAGTCGGGAGCCAGGCTGAACCGCACGTGCCCGTACGGCGAAAGCGCTCCAGCCGTCTCTGGCGGGAGTCGTGGCGCTTGTCCAACAGCAGACGGCGCAATTCCTGTTCCGAAAGGTCTTCCGGTCGCTTCGGATTCGTCACGGGCGTGATTATACCCCACCTGCTGTGACGCCCATTCGGCGGGAAAACTTGGCTACTCGGCAGGCCGTAAAATACGTTTATAATGGCTTATGTCCTGTTCACCTGTGCCGAAATATAGAGCACAGGCTTTCTTGCCAAAAAGGAGGTTCCCATGGCATTCAGTTTTAAGAACAAACGCGGTGTCACTTATTTCCTGCACGCCAGGAGCACAAACAACCACGACCGGTAAAACCCAGACCCTCTACTTCTTCGCGAAAGAGAAGAAGGCGGGTGTCCTGGATGTGGTCCCTGCCGGTTACAAAGTTGTCCGAGACGGTCAACGGGCTGCCGGTGCTGAAGAAAGCTGATCCTGGAATAAATCAAAGGCTCCCCTATCGGGGAGCCGATGTTTTTAAGGGGCGATGGCTTTCGGGGTTGAAACACGGGCTGAAAATCCGCCCCGACGATCAGGACATAATTCATATCCACCTGCATTGGCGCGGAAACGAAGGCTGCCGAGGGCAGGCCGAGCACGTTCAGCAGCGAACTGGCGCGGGTCATGTCAGGTGACGCGGACAGGTCGTAAAGCAGGGAATTGGCATAATCCGACCCGGTCGGCAACGGCGAGGCGGGTGTTATAGCCCACATAGTTCAGAGCGCTCGGCTGCCAGCGAGTCCCAGCCAGGATTGACCGTCCCGTTGCGCACTTCGACTGTCAAGGCTGTCCGGAGTCAGTTATGCGGGGAGCGAAGGCGAGGGCCTGTTGAAGCATGGACTGGATGGCTGGTCCATTGGGAAGCAATACACTGGCGCCGCCGGCGTCATCCAGCCGGTAACCAGGTCCCGCCCGATGTAAAAGCTGCGGATATCTGCATTGGTCAGATGCAAGGCCAGCGGGGCGAGTTGCAGCAGATCTGGCAGGGTCAGTCGGTGATGATGGCGGAACTGAAATCGCTGATAAAGTTCCGGAATTTTACTGATGGCATTCGTCTGCAAGGCGCGTGTATAGAGGGCACGCAGTACTTCCTGCGAACGGCGGCCGCGGTCGAAATCGCTGGAGCGCTTGCGGGAACGGGCGTACCAGAGCGCCAGGTCCCCGTCCATATGGACAACGCCCGGACCGACCGTGTAGAGCGACCCAGTTGTTTTCGTTGTTCGGGTCATAGCTGGGGTCGATCAGGTGCCAGTCGGTGTAAGAGCAAAAGACCGGCACATCAATCCCTCCCAGCGTATCCACGATGCGGCGGAAGCCATCGAAATCCACGATGGCCAGGTGATCGACGCTGAGACCCAGGTTGTACAGGATGGTATCCTTGAGCAGGGCAAAGCCCCCACCCGGATAGTTATATTGGCATTTCACCGTACTCATAGGCAGTGTTGATGCGATCCATGCCGACGGTGGGAATGTAAACATACAGATCGCGGGGGACAGAGATGAGTGCCACCTGCCCGGTCGTCGGGCCGGATCACCGCAATGATGATGGTATCGGTGCGGAAGTACGTCTGCCCGGGACGCTTATCGGAGCCAAGCAGGAGGAACGTAACCGTTCCATCGCGGTCAGATCCAAAGCCGGGTCTGGGGCGTAGGGAGGAACGTAGAATGATTCAGGAGTGCTGGCGGTGGGGATTAAGGCGTTAGGATCCAGGGTGGCTTCCATCGGTGGAGGCGTTTCAGTGAAGGCAGGCGTGGGGAGCAGTGCATTAATCACCGCGAGCGGTTGGAAGGGGGTTGGAGTGGGAGTGGCGTCCGCCGGCACCGTGACCAGATAAAGGATGGTGGGCGTGGCTGCAGACGGAGACGGCTGGCCTCCGCAGGCGGAGGCCAGTAATAAAAGCATGAAGGCAAGGTTGACAAGTCTGGTACGCATGTTGTGAATTTCGATCAAGCTCTCTCCCAATCAGACTTTACGAAACCTAAGGTGTCCCGGTCGGTGTGAGCGTTGGGAAGTCTGTTGGAGTATCCAGGACGGGCGTTGTGGCTGCCGGGTCATAAGTGGGAGAAGGCGTTTCAGTCGGGGGGGTTTCAAATGGCAGGTAAAATGTTGATACTTCAGTCGGGTACGGTGTATCAAAGATGAAGGGTAACGTGGGCAGGATGGGGGTCCATGGTGGTACGTAGAGGAGTTGACCCACTTGAATATTAAATTGACAAGGCAGTTGGCACGTTGGATCTGGGTATAGGGAATGCCATAGATCTGCCCAAGGTGGAAGAGGGTATCCCCTGTCTGGACGATGTAGATGACCCAGTAGCGAGGAGCACCGCATGCGACTGGAGTACGGGTGGGCAGGGATGGCAGGTAAATGACCATGCCAGGCAGCAAGCTGCCTGTGATCTGGCAGTTGGCACGAGTGATCGCGGTTGTTGTAATTTTATAACGCAGCGCCAACCCTTCAACAGTGTCACCTGTACGAACTGTATAAGCAACCCATCCCGAAGGCACAGGGCAGTAAAGGGGCGAGGTGGTTTGAGTTGGAGTCCATGTTTGCGGAGACGGAGTGGAACCAACCTGGGTGACTGCAGGCGTCCAGGTGGGAGGCGGGGTGGGCAGGGATTGAGTGGTAGTAGGCGTCCAGGTGGGAGGTGGGGTTGGAGGCAGTGCAGGAGGACAAGACAAGGGGACGGCGGTCGGGCAGGTATAAATCACCGGGGTGGGCGTATTGCCCGGGGGATTGGATGGCTGGTTGGTGAGGGCGGGGGATGGCGGCAGGGTAGTCGCGGGAAGATGGATGATCCCCTCCACCTGGGAAAGCGAAAGAACTCCAAAGAGCATGGCAATGGAGATCAGGATCAGGAAAATCATCCAAAAAAGCTGCTGTGTATTCCGCATTTAACTACTCTTGGTTGCTCCGTAAACCTGGTTACACTTCTTCTTCCGCTTTGAGCAGGACAGGCAGCAGGATGCTGAAAGTGGACCCTCGGCCTGGTTCAGTTTCGACCCAGATGCGTCCGCCCTGGGCCTCGACGAGAGCCTTGGCAATGGAAAGTCCGACGCCGGTGTCCCCCAAGCCCTGGATAAGGGAATGTTCAGCCCGGTATCGGCGGGCAAAGACGCGTGAAATATCGTCGGAAGCGATGCCTCCACCGGTATCCGTCACCTGGATGGAGATGAAATGCTCGTTTGACTCGCTCTGTATCTGAACACGCAGGGTAACGATCCCTTCCACCTGGGTGGCAGCAGTGGCATTCTGCAGCAGGTGGATCAGGATCTGCTGGAGGGCATCCCGGTCGGTCCGGATGAGCAGGGCGGAATCGGGGATATCCAGCCGCAGGGTGATGTTTTTTTCACGGATCTGAGTGCTGGTGTAAGCCATGGCATTATCAATGATGAGATTCAGGTCTATCGATTCTGCCTTGAATTCCATCCTACCGGTATCCAGGTTGGTAATCTGGATCAGGTCGTTCACCAGGCCGCCAATCCGTTCGGTGGAGGCCTTGATACGTTCGATGAACTTGCGCTGCAGAGCTCCCAATGCCCAACCGATTCGCCCAGTAAGCAGATCGGTGTAACCGATGATGGAAGACATGGGCTGGCGCAATTCCTGGGAAATGGACGCAATGACATCCACCTGTTCACTCGTAATCGGCGATGACGAGTGCTCCTGCAGTTTCACGATCTTTGCATTGGCCTCGGCAAGTGCGTTTTGCATGCGTGCCAATTCCTGCAGTGCGCCATGCAATTCCATTTCCACTTGCGCAGTGTCGCCGGAAGAGTCGCTCACTTCCCCGGTTTGGCGCATCTGTTCGACCTGGGTTTCGAGTGATTCGATGATCTTCTGGTATTCTTCCTGTTTCGCCAGCAGGGCGGCTATTTGAATGGAGTCACCCGACGAGAGTTCAGCTTCGGTATCCTGGCGCATTTGTTCGATCTGGGCATTCAGCGCATCGATCGTTTTCTGGGATTCTTCCTGATCGGTCATCAGGGCAGTAATTTGAGCCGATTCGTTGGACGAAGTGTCAACTTCAGCAGCCTGGCGCATCTGTTCGATCTGGGCATTCAAGCCGTCGATGGTATTCTGGGATTCTTCCGTTTTCGACAACAGGAGTGAAATTTTTTCAGAGTCGCTGGAATGAACGGCGGCTTCCTTTTGCAATTGTTCGATTTGGGCTTTAAGAGCATCGATGGTCTTCTGGGATTCTTCCTGCATCACCATCAAGGTGCCCAAGTTTTCGAGCTGGACCTGCGCTTGAGATTCCTTTTCGTGCAGCTTTTCCAACTCCTGGGAAACCTGCTCGAAATTCTTTTGCGTTTCCTCGGCCTGGTTATGCGCAATACTAGCATCCTGGCGTGCCTGGTCCCGTTCGGTTTGCAGCAGGGAAGCGCGCTGACCTCGTTCCAGGATGGGGATGAACAGGGTGGAAACATTGGTAAGGTAATCCTGGTCCTCTGCGCTCCAAAGACGATTGGAATAGGGGGATAGGATCAGGATGCCACCCAAAGGCACGTCCCCGGTGGCAATGATGGGGACGCTTAACAGGTGACCGGGGTCGCTCAGGTTGAGCATCTGCCCGAGCGCTTTCAAGTCAGAAGAGGTACTGCTGGCGGGTAAACGCAGTGGACGCCCGCGCACGATGGCATTGGCAAGCAGCGGTATGGCATCTTTCTGGATGGGTGCCCCCTCCAGGTTTTCTTCGCGGATCAAGTCGTATCCGCAGGTAATGTACAGGCTATTGTCTTCGGTAAGTGTAACGAGGAAACACAGGTCGGCCAGCATGGCCTGGGCAATCCCCCGGGTCAATGACAAGCCGATCTTTTCCGGGTTGACCTCGGCGGCAAGCGACATCAAGGCATGCAGGGTCTTTGAATCCGTACTATAGCGCCGGCGCTCGCGGGAAGGTTCATGGGTGGAACGCTCAGCTTTAGGGGCTGCCGCACCCCCTGAGACCGAGGTGGGAAAGCGTTGAACGATCGTCAGCAGCAGGGGGAAGATGACCAATTGCGTCAGCCGGACAACTCCGGGAAGGTTGCCATCCATACGCCAGACCAGGGTGATCAAATGCCCCAAAAAGCCACGAAAAGGATGGCGAGCCCATTTATCCAGCTATTCGGCCGGCGTAAAACCAGTCCCAGGATGCCCAGTAAGGCAACTGCCAGGCTGGAAACCTGCCAAATTGTTTCAAAGATCGAGGAATTGAAACTTGCCCCCTGGTTCTGCACCCAAAAAACCAGTGTAACGCCGAATAGGGCTAGAACCAGAAAATTGAGAATTACTGCGCAGATATCAGCCAACCGGAATGGTTCCGGAAATGCCCACAACCAGGTAATCCAAATCAGGGACAACAACGTCACTGCCCGATCGAGTGGCGGCAGGACGATTTTTGGTTCCATAACCCCCAACCAGGTGGTGGAGCCCGCAAAGAAAAGAATGACCTGCAAGCCAAGCAAAATGGCAAGGCCGACCACCGTCCGCCGAACCTGGGGGAATTGAGTGGAACGCAAGTGATGGATGGCTCGTTGCAGAGTTCCCGCAATAGAGACCACCAACACAATATGGTAGATCAAATTCCCCGGCGGGGTTGTAAGGAGCGTAAAAATCTGATTGAAAAATAGACTCATTGGCAACTGCCTGAGCGATTATACTTCTTCCTCCATAAGTTTATACCATTTTGGTCGGTGAGGATATACCATTTTCATGGGTGATTGCACATTACAATAAATATGGAAGCGATTTAAGCTTCAAGCGGGTTTCACCCATAATCAATCCACTTATTTTATTGTTTCCGCTGCCATTTACAGGGTGCAGGTTTCGTGATTTATAATAGCTATCGGTAATATGAAGGAAAAATTCGGAGCGACCCAGATCCTGACCCTGATCGGGCTGTTGGCTCTCATCCTGGCACCACGACCAATTGCGGGTGCCCTGGATCTGAAGCAGGCAGAGCGTTTTGACGCGGCCGGGGACCAGGCAAATGCAGCAAACTCCTACGCATTGGCCGCGCTGCGAATTGCGTGGATGCCCGTGTTTTGGGAAACGGCGGGGATGAAGGCCATGCAAGGCGGCAGTGCAGAAAATGCGATCGTCTATTTCAATAAAGCCATCCAGCGCAATTCCATTACGTCTGAAGGCTGGCTTAACCTGGGGGAAGCATACAGGATCCGCGGGGATACAGACCAGGCGATTTACGCCTGGGAGCAAGCCCTGCCGCTTGCCCGGGCTTACAGTTACCTGGCAGCAGTAGAGCGCTCCAGGGAGAATTACCCTGCCGCGATCGATTACTGGCGGGCAGACATTGCCCTGGAACCTGAGAATTCAGCCGCCCATTATGCCCTGGGACTGCTGTATGCCGCGACCGCTCCAGAACTTGCCCTTCCAGAATTACAGCGGGCTGCCAACCTCTGCACTGGCCTAGATCAGCAGGTTCAGAGCCTGCGAACTGCGCTGAACACAGCCTTCCTCTCGGAAGATCGCGGCTACCAGTTCCTGGTTTCAGGCCAGGCGCTTGGAGCGCTGGGGGAATGGGACCTGGCGGTTGAAGCTTTTCGCAACGCCGTCCTTAGGAGCCCCACCTATGCCGAAGCATGGGCATGGCTTGGGGAGGCTGAACAACAAAGGGGGCTGGACGGGAGACTTGCCATTGAACAGGCCCTTTCGCTGGACCCAACCTCAGCCATGGTGCAGGGATTTTACGGATTATTCCTGCAGCGCCAGAAATTACCGGAAGCTGCATTGATCGTTTTCCAAAAGGCAGCAAACCTTGAACCGGATAATCCCGGTTGGCAGATGGCACTGGGAAGCGCCTCAGAACAGACCGGGGACCTGGTTGCAGCATATGAGTATTATGTGCATGCGGTGGAACTGGCTCCGGCTGACGCCTCGACCTGGCGGGCGCTGGTGACCTTCAGCGTGACCAATGCAGTGGATGTGGACCTAACCGGCCTGCCAGCTGCGCGTAAACTGGTGGGCATGGCTGCGGATGACTGGCAGTCATTTGACCTTGCCGGACAGGCAGAGTTTAGCCTGGAGAATTACCCTGCTGCGATTGTATATCTAAAAAAGGCTGTCCAAATGAGCCCCACCCAGGCAGCCCCTGCCCTGCACCTTGCACTTGTGTACCTGCAAACTGGCGAGAGAGACTCAGGCCTATTCCTTCCTGTCCCTGGCGAAAACCTTTGATCCCAACGGGATGTTTGGCTGGCAGGCAGGGCGTCTGTTGGAGCAATATTTCCCGTAATATCCCTCTCCGAAAGAGAGAAGGTGAGCAAACAGCAAAAACTTATGAAAACGATGCAATGCTTGCTCCTGGTCTTCATATTATCCGGATGCAAAGGCGCGTTGATCGGCGACCTGGTGGCGCAGCCTGGGCAAGCCCTGTACCACGATGATTTCTCCGATCCCGGCAGTGGGTGGCCCCAGGCAACCAGCGCGAAGGGTATATTGGGATACGACCAGGGTGCATACCGGATGCAAGTGCTATCCCCCGGTTACGATCTGCGGGCAGTCTCCGGTCAATTTTTCAGTGACGTACAAATTGAGGTGGATACCACCCGGGTGTCAGGCCCGGTGTATAACCAGTTTGGCGTCACCTGCCGGTTCCAGGACTTGAATAATTTTTACTTTTTTGTCATCTCCAGCGACGGGTATTATGCGCATTGGAAAGATCAAAGATGGGGTCACCACCCTGCTGGGGCAGGAGATGATGGCATACACCAGCACTATCCGGCAGGGGAGCGTGCCCAACCATTTACGCTTCGACTGCATCCTGAAATCGCTGAAAGGTTATGTAAACGGGCAGGCTGATCGCGATCACCGAAGACGCTGATTTTTCCGGTGGGGATGCGGGTATCATCAGCGGCGCGTTTACCGAAGGCGGAGTGGATGTCAGTTTTGACAATTTCGTGGTGTACAAACCATAATTTGATACCCATTGTTTTCTATAGATAAATAAACCATGAAAATTTTCCTGGACACCATCGGCTGCCGCCTGAACCAGGCAGAAATTGAATCCCTGGCACGCCAATTCCGATCTGCAGGGCACACGATCGTGCCTACCCCGGGGGAAGCAGACCTGGCCGTGGTAAACAGCTGCACCGTCACTGCTGAAGCTGCCTCGGATTCGCGGGCAGCCATCCGCCGGGCAAAGCGCCAGGGAGCGGGAGAAGTGGTCGTTACCGGCTGCTGGGCAACCCTGGAACCGGAAAAAGCTGCCGGAATGGCGGGGGTTTCGCGCATCATCCTCAATCATCAAAAAAGGAGCCTGGCAGCTGATCTGCTTGGATTACCGCAGGAATTCTTTGAGCATGAACCAGTCGCACGCCAGCCGCTGCCCGGACTCCGCAAGCGAACGCGCGCCTTTATAAAGGTGCAGGATGGGTGTGACAACGCCTGCACCTTTTGCATTACCACCGTGGCGCGTGGAAGCTCGCAGTCCCGGTTGATTGAGGAGATCATCAAAGATATCGACCTATCCCTGGATGGAGGCGCGCAGGAGATAGTGCTGACCGGGGTGCACCTTGGCGCGTGGGGATTGGACCTGGAGCCTTCCCAGCGCATTACGGACCTGGTTTCTACGCTCCTGAACAGGACATCCGCACCCCGATTGCGCCTGTCCTCACTCGAACCCTGGGACCTGGAGGCGGGTTTTTTCAAATTGTGGGATGATCCCCGACTGTGCCGTCATTTACACCTCCCGTTGCAATCTGGCAGCGATACTGTCCTGCGGCGCATGGCACGCAAGACTACCCGGGAAAATTTCGTAGCGCTGCTGCAGACAGCTCGGGCCGCCATCCCGGAGGTTGCAGTTACCACGGACCTAATTGCCGGTTTCCCCGGAGAGACGGCGGGTGAATTTGCTGAGACGCTGGAATTTGTCAGATCAATGCAGTTCGCAGGCGGCCATGTGTTCGGCTACTCACCACGCCCGGGCACGCCAGCAGAGCGGATGAAAGGACGGGTGCCCGGAGAAGAAGTGAAGGCACGCAGCGCCGCCTTGAGGGCGGTACTGGCAGAATCCGCGGAAACCTTTCACCGGAAATTTATCGGGAAAACCATGCCGGTCCTGTGGGAAGCCCGATCCATGCTCACACAAGAAGGTTGGAAGATCGAAGGGCTTACGGATAACTATTTGCGTGTGGCAGCTATTGCCCCGGAGCGCTACTGGAACCGGATCGACAAAGTATTCCTGATGAGTGCGAGCGCAGAGGGATTGTGGGGGGAAATCCGGGAATAAGAAAACTTGGTCCATTCCCATTGTCGGAATAGATGCGATAGGTTCCAACTATTGGAGCTCCTGGGGGGAAGGGGATTAGTTATGGAGAACGTTGTGAAAAAGGTCTTATTGGTAAATGGCCTCCAACATCGCTAATCCGGGATGGAAGGTGGCGGTTTGCATCCGGGCGAAACGAGTGATCGATTTGGTCGTGTGCCTGCCGAAAGGGGACGGTTTTAAGACAAGTGCCCCTTCTGCAAAAACGTCACAATCTGTATAATTACCAAAAAGGAATCAAAAGCGGAGGGAACCATGACTGCTCAACTTATAGATGGAAAAGCAATTGCCCAGAAAGTACGCGACGATGTAGCCGCCCAGGTTGCCAAGCGGACCGCGGCAGGAAAACCACAGCCCACCCTGGCGACGGTGCTGGTGGGTGATCGCCCGGATTCAGCGGCCTACGTTGCATCCAAGGGGAAAGCCTGCGAGGAACTGGGGATGGGCTCCATCAGCCAGCACCTGCCCGGGGATGCCACCCAGGAGCAGGTGGAGACTCTGGTCAGGCAATTGAACGCCGATAAGAAGGTCAACGGCATCCTGGTCCAGCTGCCAATGCCAGCTCATATAAATGAAGAGCGGGTCCTGTCGCTGATCAGCATCGAGAAGGATGTGGACGGTTTTTCACCGCTCAACATCGGGCGACTGGCGCAAAAAGGCCGTGAACCTTTGTTCGTGCCGTGCACCCCCTACGGCTGCATCTATCTTTTGGAACAGGCCGGGGTGAAACTCGAGGGAGCCAACGCGGTCGTCCTGGGACGCTCGAACATCGTGGGTATGCCAGCAGCACTGCTGCTCATCAGCCGCAACGCCACCGTTACTGTCTGTCACTCGCGGACCCGCGACCTGCCAACAGTGATCCGGCAGGCTGACATCCTGATCGCCGCCATTGGCAAGCTGCAAATGGTGCGCGGCGACTGGATCAAGCCCGGCGCGGCGGTCATCGACGTGGGGATCAACTCGGTCCCCGTGCTCAACCCGGATGGCACGCCTGCCATCAGCGAAAAGACCGGAAAGCCCAAACAAAAACTTGTCGGTGATGTGAACTTTGAGGAAGCCAAGGAAGTGGCAGGCTGCATCACACCCGTCCCGGGCGGGGTTGGTCCAATGACTATCGCCATGTTAATGAAGAATACGCTACGCGCCTCTGAGATCCAGAACCCGTAACTTGAAATCAACATAAAGACAGCCCCGCCCGGAAAACATTTCCAGGCGGGGCTGATTTATTTATTATTTCGTCCTATGGATTACCTCCTGATGTAAGATTGCATTAAACTCTTATCGTATTTTCATATTATACAAGGCGCTGCAGCGCGGACGTTTGTGTAAATGATCGCGACTACCTGGATGGAGGAATTTTACTTCGTTTGGAATGGTTGCGGATGCGGGCTGTTCCGCGCTGCCAGGCGCGCCAACCGTCCGGCAATATTTTCCACCCAGGCGTCCGGTACCCCATCTGCAGCCTTGGATTGCAGGCGCAGGTCCACGGGATCGTTGACATAATCCACTGCCATGAAACAACCCTCGGTCGTGAGCGCAATTTCGGTCGAGAAAAGGTGCAGACGACATACCTGGGCAATGCGCCGCGCAATCTCGTACAGGCCGCGCAATCCGAATCGGAACCTTTCTTCTGCTCTAACGGGGGTGTAGACGTGCGTGTGCTGGTCCCACCAGCAGGGATAGATCGCCCCTTCGCAAACCAGCACGCGGAACCAGGCCGGGCGTCCATCCAGTATGCGTGGGGCAACATGCGCTTGCAGGAGATATTTCTCCCGCGGATACTGCCAGCGGGTGGAATGCACCTGATCCAACGAATTGGCATCCAGGACCACGCCTTCCCCACCCCCCATGGAAGCTGGTTTGATCGCAAACCGCCCGCCCAGCGGGCTTAGGTCGACCTGTGTCAGGGTAGGTCGTTCCTGGCAGGAGGAGAGCAGGATGGTGTAGGGGGTTTCCAGGTTACGGCTGACAAATTCAAGGTGCATTGTGGCTTTGTCTGCGGACCAAAGCGTCATTTCCTGGGGATTGATCCGGAAAATATTGGATAAGCGCGCCCGATCCACCAGGGGTTGGAAGCGGGGATCAGATTCAGATGCCCGGTCGAAGAAACAGGCGAAGGAAATTTCCCTGGTTTCAAGGCTTGTCAAGGTGGGATCAAGGTTTTCCTCGGTGACCGAAAAGAATGTCAGGCCAAGTTTCGCACAAGCGGATTCAAGCAGCTGCACAAAATCTGCATCGTATTCCCAGTTCCAGGCGAGACACAGGTCATAGCGGGTCATCGTGCTGGCATTATATAACCGAAAATGGGAATCGACCAAAGAAAAAACCCCGCCTCATGGCGGGGTTGTTGGTATTGTTCAATGAGGTCCTGATAAATGGACCGGGGATACCTTGTTCTAGCGATCCACTCTCGGCTTGGCAATGTTCACTTTCAACTCATGTTCGCTCAATGAATAAGCGTTGAACATGCTGATGGCCTTGTCGGCATCCGCCTGGGCGGTCATCGTTACGAAACCAAAGCCCTTTGACATGCCGCTGTCGCGATCTTTGATGATATCCACTGCGGTGACAGTCCCGGCCTGGGTGAACAGGGTGTTCAGCTCTTCCGAGGTGGTCGATTTGTTCATGTTTCCTACATACAGTTTTACGTCCATTTTGTACTTCTCTCTCCGGCACGGCCGGATAAAAAATGACCACCAGCCCCATAACAGGGTCGGCAGCCAGTTGCACCACACAAAACCAGTTATCCAATTTAAAACTGATAAAAAGAGTGTAACACACTAATTGCTCCCAGACGCGGCACTTGCGCTGGTTGGAGCACTTGTTTTTTCACTGGATTGCTTGTACAATGTAAGACAAATGTTCTACTAAATGCTCCACAAGCAGCCAGGATGGACAATGGCATTAAACTACCGGCAGGTTTTGGAAAGGATCAAACAAATCGGGTTGGGGGCAATGGCACGCCAGCAAAGCCTGGATGGTCTGCGCGAGCGGGCACGTCAATTGCTGACCTCATGGGCAGATAAAGGGGCGGAGCTGCGCGATAAGCTGGACCGCGCCCGCCAGGCTGACTCCACCATCCGCTGCGCCATCCCGCTGGAAGAGCATCTCGACGCCTCCCTCCCGGAACATGTTTTACCCAATCCCATCACGCTGATCGCCGCGGATGGGTCGCAGATCCTCCCCGACCGTCACGCGGCCCTTCTATATTCCCTGGTGAATGTAGGCGCTATTGTCATGCTAACCGGCTCGGGACAAACCCCGGAGGTCTTCACCGATAGCAGCCTGCTTTTTGCAGATGAACTTTACACCGAGACTGGTATGGTCAGCGAGGAAGCCATTGAGCAGCGCCGGGACATCGCCGAGCGACGTAAGCTGCTCGAACTGGCACCGGACTATCCTTCCCCGATACTTGCCCTGACCGACGGTCCGGTGGAATTGTGGGGAGGAAAAAACGCAGGCGAAGACGATTACCGCAAGAATCTCGAAATCCACAAATCCGTCCTTTCGCAATTGCAGGGCAAAGGCGTGATTGTAGCCGGTTACGTGGACAAGCCCGGCGCGGACCTGGTTGTTCGTACGCTGGAAATCGCCGGGTTCTCCAGTCCTGACGAATATAAGAACATTCGCAGGCTGCATCCTTTGCGCGGAGTAAACGACCGCTGGTTATACAGCTTCCTGCCCGCGGGACATCGCTCGGCGGTGTTTGGGATACAGTCCAGTTCACGGCTCCATTATACGGGCGACCTTGCTTTGCATTTTTTCTACCTGAACGTGGGTGCTGAAAAACATCCCTATCTTGTCAGGATCGAATTCCCGCGTTGGGTGGCGGAAGATCCCACAAAACTGGACCTCCTGCACGCTGCGCTGCTCCAGCAGTGCCGGGTGATGGGGGCGCAGCCCTACCCTTATATCCTGCACCGCGCCCATGAAATTGCCGTGGTGAAATTCGAAGATAAAAAGCAGGTCGAGCAGATGCTGGAAATCGAATTGCGCCGGGCTGGTGTGGAATTGGATGCACCCTCAACCAAAAGTGTGACTCATGATCTTCCCGGGAAGACAAAAAGGTAGACGCATGGGAGATACTATGAATGATGTTAAGATCATCACCTTGACCGAATCAGACCTGGGGAAAGTCCAAATGTTCTGCGGACATTCGCCCACCTATCGGCACGGGTATGATGCCAAAATGGAATGGCTGCGGGCGCGCCTGGGTGAAGGGATGCGTTACACCCTGTTAAAGGTCAATGGATACAACGCGGGTATGATTGAATACATTCCTGGCGAATATGCCTGGAGAGGAGTGGAGGCAAAAGGATACCTGTTCATCCATTGTTTCTGGGTGATCGGCAGGAACCGCGGCCACGGGTATGGTCGCATGCTGCTCGAAACATGCCTGGCAGATGCGCGCGGGACGAAAGGTGTGGCAGTGGTGGTCAGCAAATCCCACTGGCTGCCCACCCCTAAGCTCTTTCTGAAAAACGGTTTCGAACCGGCTGACCATGCCGAACCTTCATCCGTATTACTGGTCAGGCGCTTGAACCCTGAGGCAGCATTGCCGCTCTTCAAGAAACCTGCTGTGAAAGTTCCCCAGGGGTTGACGGTTTATCACAGCGACCAGTGCCCCTATACACAAAACGTGCCGGAGATCACGATGAAGGTCGGCGAGCAGTTGCACATCCCCGTGAACATCATCCGTGCAGACGATGCCCGGGCTGCGCAGCGGATTCCCTGCTCCTACGGGACCCTGGCATATTTTTACAATGGCGAATTCCTTGACTATCGTCCGGCAGGGACAAAGAAATTGCTGGAATTGCTCGCGCCGAAATTAGCCGGGTAAAATGGAGGGCTGATGGAACCAATCCAAATTGGTCATTTATTGCATTCAAGTTCGTCCGAATTCGTGGCTGGCTGCTCGGTTTCCCAGGCCGAAACCCCCGCCTTTGGTACGCTGGTGCGTGCCCCCCTGGTTGCGGGTTACAGTGTCTACGGATTAATAGTTGACATCCACATCGACGACGATGGCCTGGTGCGCCAACTCGTGACCGCCGGGAATGTAAGCTGCGGAGGTGATGCACGATAACCGGGAACGGCGCATTGTGCCGGTGGAGATGTCGGTGCTGTCAGTGGGTTATGAACAGGACGGGGTGATTTCCCACCTGCTGCCCCCCCGCCCGCCGCTCAGCCTGGATGTCATCACCTTATGCTCTGATGAGGAACTGGCAAAGTTCACTGGTGCCGGAAGGTTTGGTTACTTCCGCCACATTCTCCAGGCAGAGGATATCCCGATCGGTGAATTGCTGGCAGCGCACATCCTCCAGGTGAAACAAAAGACAAAAGACGAAAAGTGGGTCGGGCAGGCCACCCGGGAATTGATTACCTTATTACGCGATGATTACCCCACGCTGATGTCCGTGCTGGGTGCAATGAGCGAGGTTTTTTAACCACGACGGACACAAAGGACTCAACGCAATGGTAATGACACCGAAGGGGAACTCTCATAAATTAGTTCCTCCAGACGTTGAATTAGTCGGGAGGAAAGTTCTGGATGCGGCATTTAAAGTACATACAGGTCTTGGTCCAGGATTACTGGAATCTGTTTACGAAGCTTGCATGGCATTTGAATTGCGTAAAAGTGGTTTACTGGTCAATATCCAGGTGGCTCTCCCGGTAATTTATGATGAAATACAGGTGGATGCTGGATTAAGAATTGATCTATTGGTGGATAATTGCGTGATCGTCGAACTTAAATCGGTAGAAACAATGCACCCGGTTTTTGAAGCGCAGCTTCTTACCTATCTAAAACTGACCAAATTTCGTTTGGGGTATCTGATCAACTTCAACGTTCCCCACTTGCGTGATGGCTTTAAACGAATGATTGTTTAACCTTTGAGCCCGTCGTGTCCTTTGTGGTAATAAAAAATGTCCTCAAAACGTAAATCCACCCAGACCTCTGCATTCGGTTCACCCGGTCGGATCGGTCACGACTCTTCCGTTTTTTATGCTGGGAAACTCTACGACCACCAGCTCCGGGGGCGGGAAGTGGCGTATGTCGAGAATCCGATCCCCGCCGAATTGCTCGACAGGATCTTCTGCCACTCTGCCGAAACAATGACTGAACTCCCGGATTGCTCGGTGCATCTAATGGTCACTTCGCCGCCATATAACGTTGGCAAGGAATACGATGAAGACCTGCCGCTGGAAGATTACCTGTCATTTCTCCAGCGTGTCTGGACTGAGACCTGGCGTATCCTGGTCCCCGGCGGGCGCATGTGCATCAATGTGGCAAATCTGGGCCGCAAGCCGTATATCCCGCTCCATGCCTTTATCTTGCAGCAGGCGATCGCCCTGGGGTTCCTGATGCGCGGCGAGATCATTTGGAACAAAGCTGCCAGCGCCTCCCCTTCCACCGCCTGGGGCAGCTGGAAATCAGCGGGTAACCCGACCCTGCGCGACGTGCATGAGTACATCCTGGTATTCTGCAAAGACACCTTCAAACGCCAGAACCCTATAAAGCGGGAAAATACCATCACCCGTGACGAATTCCTGGAATTCAACAAGTCCGTGTGGAATTTTGCTGCCGAACCAGCCCGCAAGATCGGACACCCAGCCCCCTTCCCGGTGGAACTGCCAAGGAGGCTGATCCAATTGTATACATTCAAAAACGAAGTTGTCCTGGATCCCTTCATGGGCAGCGGGCAAACAGCCATCGCAGCCAAAAGAAGCAGCCGCCATTACATCGGTTACGACATCGACGAAAATTATGTCGATCTCGCCAACAAGCGGATCCTGCGGGAGATGGGATCATGAAAATCGACAGGATTATTCAATGCGTTGATTTCCCTTGCCTCGATACCCGCCGGGACAGTTACCTTATCCCCAATATCGACATTGATCCGGCGAAGGTTTCCATAATGCTCATTTCCGAAGCCAGCCCGTTGGACCCTGGCGATCATTACTATGCCGGTCCCGAGGCCCTCTTCGCCCGGACTACCCTGCTGGCATTCCAGGATGCTGGTTCGCAGGTGCAGTCCGTCCAGGAACTGCTCGATGGGGGCATATACATGACCACAGCGGTCAAGTGCGGCAAGATTGGTTACGACATCTGCCACCGACACCATTGCAGCCTGCTCGCTCCTGCTCGAACGAGAGATTGCCTTGTTCCCGAATGTCACTGTCTACTTGCTGATGGGTGACGTTGCCATCAAGGCCGTCAACATGATCGCCAAACGCGGCGGTGAACCGCGCGTGATCCCCGCGGGATCGACCTACAAGATCCGCGGCGGGGAGTTCACATTTCACGGGAAGCGTGCCCTGCCATCTTATGTGCAGGCGGGACCAGCGTTCTTCGTGGAGAAATCCAAGCGCAAAATGATTGCTGAAGATATCCGTACCGCATTAATGATTGCGACAGTGAGGAAGAAATAGTGCTCCCGCCGCTGTCCCCGGCGGCGAGGACGCTGCCTGAAGCGATTATTGTTTCTGGAGATTAAAATGGAAAACCATCCGATCGGCTACATTGTGGGGGGTGGATTGAAAGAAAGTTTTCGAGCGCGCCTGACAGTTCCAGCCCAGGACGTCCAGGAAGGCGCATTTGTCGTCATTGAATCCGGCAACTGGCAATTCTACGGATTGGTGACCGACCTGCAACTGGGTGCAACAGACCCGCGCTTTGCCGATGAACAGACCGAGCAGCGCATGCCACCCGCACTGGCGCGCGCCCTACAAGGCCAGACGCTTTATACCAACCTCGAAGTGCTGCCTGCCCTGATGCTCGACCGCGGTCCCGAGCCCGGGTCGCCTGAATATGGGGAATGGTTGAAAATAAATGCCGATAACCCACCGCGTCCGATTCCTGTAAAGACCGTACCACCGCATCATGCCCCGGTGCGCATGGCCTCGGAAGGTGACATTGGGGAGATCTTTGGCAAAAGTTCGGAAAAGGGCAACTTCATCATCGGCACCACCCGCGAGCAGGGTCATCCTGTCTGCATCAACCTGGATAAATTCGTCCAGCGATCGGCAGGAGTTTTTGGCGCCACCGGGACCGGAAAATCGTTCCTGACCCGCATTGTATTGGCAGGAATGATGCAGCACGCAAAAGCCTCCGTGCTGGTGTACGACATGCACAATGAGTACGGTTATGACGACACCGCTTCCGATACCGGATTGCGCGTTACCGGGCTGAAGACCAGGTTCGCCAGCCGGGTGCGCGTGGTGGGACTGGGCGCCGGTACAACCATCCGCACCAAGGTCCCTGATTTCCACCTGGAGATTGCCATGGCAGACGTTACCGCTGCCGATATCGAACTACTCGCCCGCGAACTGAACTTGAAAGAGACCACGCCCACCACCCTGCACGCCCTGAACACATCTTTCGGCAGGGACTGGTTCCGGCACTTCAAGGGCATGAACCGCGACGAAGTGGAAGAGGAAGATGAGAAAACCGGGAAGATCAGAAAGGTGCCGCATCCCGACAGCGTGGCAGCTTGGGCCAACGAGGCTGGGGTCAATGTGATGGCTGCCGAGGCCCTGCATGACAAGCTTCGCCGTCTGTTCGATAAGGAGTACATTGTCGAGAAACCGGCAACTGATTCGATCGTAGAGATCATCAAGTCGCTGGAGGATGGGAAGCATGTCATCCTGTCTTTCGGGCAGGCTTACGAGACCGACCTGGATTACCTGCTGGTGAGCAACCTTCTGACCCGCAAGATCAAGCAGGTCTGGGAAAACAAGACCAATGATTTTCGGTCACAGGGAAAGAACGAACCGCGACAGTTGGTCATCGTGGTGGAGGAAGCCCACAAACTGCTCAATCGTGAGATGGCTGGTCAAACCACCTTCGCCAGCATCGCCCGGGAAATGCGCAAATACTATGTCACCCTGCTGATCATCGACCAGCGCCCGTCCCAGATCCACGACGAGGTCATGTCGCAGCTGGGCACGCGCATCTCCGGCTGGCTGGGGGACGAGGATGATGTACATGCGGTGCTATCGGGTCTTTCAGGGCGCGACTCCCTGCGCGGCATGCTGGCGCGCTTGCAGCCCAAGGAAGAAGTGCTGCTCCTGGGCTGGGGGGTGCCAATGCCTCTGCCGATAAAGTCAAGAAGGTATGATGACAATTTCTGGAGCGAGTTGTTGGGGGCAGGAAGCGGGAAGGATGAATCACAGCGTATGAGGGAGTTGGGATATAAATGAGGGTTTCCATCGAGCGCCTCATGGGGAGCACACTCCTGCCCAGGGTATTCGTTCCTCGAAAATGTAGAATTTTTCCCCTGAATTTGACCAGAATTATTCGTTCCTCAAATATAATAAATTTTGCACCCAAATTTTTATGGAAAAATTCACCTCACTACAACGTTCTCCTGTAGTGTAAGAAACGCTTGCACTTAGATCTCAATTGTTTAGAATTCTTAAGGGCTAACATGTCTCTTGAATTTGTCAAGCTCATTGTATTGATCATCCCTCCCATCCTTTATACCGGGCTGGCGCTGTGGATCCGCCCTCCGTGGAAGGTAATCGGGCTTTCTTTCGTTGCAGGGTTCCTAATGGGTTGCCTCAATCTTCTGGGAGATATGCTCGCTTTTTACCAGGAATGGTGGCATTACCCCTTCACCACCGCAAACCATGCTCCGCTGACATTCTACCTGGGCACGGTAATTTTCTACGGGGCGGGGATCATCGGTCTGGTGGGATGGTGGGTGCGGAAACGCTTTGGAATCCGCGGCGGGGTAATCCTGCTGATAGCTTTCCCGCTGTGGGGCATCCTGCCGCGACTTCGGCGGTTCTGCTCTCTACAACCAGGGCCAAACGATGATCGTTTGGGGTAAAGGCATTGTGCCGGTCCTGGCAGATTTTCTGCTTTGGGGCTGCGCAGGCGCGGCAGGGTTTCTGACCATGGCAAGCTTGGATAAATGGTCTGCCAAACATAAAAAAAGTGTGTAGAAATTGCCCCCCTAAATCCTCTTAAAAACAGGAGAAATAATTAATGTCATCAAGTAGGCACACATCAGCACGGGTTATCGTGATGATCATCCTCACCCTTCTAGTACTTCAATACGAACTGGGCATGAACGTCAACCTCTCCGATCCCAAGACGATCCCCCCATTCAGCCTTTCGCTGAATGGAGTCTCGCATGCGCTTAACCAGGTGGGAGGTGTGGCTATGATCCACGCCGCACTGGGATTCTGTCTGGTATTTTTTTCGATTATCAGCCTAATCGTTGCCTTGCGGAGTGGTATCCGCAGCGTGCAAATATTTGGCAGCCTGGCTTTCCTGACCATGTTCCTGGCAGCCACCACTGGGCTGCTTTTCACCCTATCGGGATTTCAAATGGATGGATATACCGAAGGGATGGCTACTAATTTCCTGCTGTCGTTCATCTTCAATTTCATGGAACTTTATTTCTTGAAGCCTGCCCTCAAAAATTCTGCAAAAGTAAATTCCGTGGAAGTGAAATGCCTGGTTTTTGGATCCCAATGCTGAAATGACCGCCCTCAAGACCATCCTCTTTCTGCTTCTGGTTCCCGGCTTGCTCGTTGGTGCGCTGCCCATTTGGTTGGTGCAGACCGACACGGCATTATTCTCCTTCGGAATTTTTCGCTGGCTGGCCATTCCCTTTTGGGCAATGGGTACTGGAGTCACGCTGTGGTGTGCCTGGGCTTTTATCGTGCACGGAAAGGGCACGCCTTCCCCCACCGACGCGCCAAAAGAACTGGTGGTCAGTGGGTTATATCGCTTCGTTCGCAACCCCATATATCTTGGCGTTCTGGCGATTTTTGCGGGGTACGTGCTCTGGCATCCTTCGCGCGCCGTCCTTCTCTGCCCGCTGATTGTGGCGATCAGTTCACACCTGTTTGTCATTTTCTATGAAGAGCCACACTTGCGCAAGATATTTGGGGCGACCTATCAGGCTTATTGCCAATCCGTCCCTAGGTGGATCCCGCGCTTTGGTAAACAAGGGTAGAATTCACGGAATGGTTTGTTCCTCGTTCCATGCTACAAACAGATGAAATTATTTCTCGCCTCTGCAATTGGTGAATGCAACCGTCTTGATCGCCTTTGAGTTTTAGGTGGGATTGATTGACCCACTGTCAACCAAAATCTATTCCCTGCACGATTGTTTTCTCATATTATTTTTGTTGGCCATCACTGAGATAAATCATGTTGTTGCTCCTGGATGCCCTCTTCAATTCCGTGGCCTACGGCCATTTCATCGTGGACGCCCTCAACGGTCAGCGTGCCATCCTGCTGACCTATTGGAGCCAGCAGACCGGGATGAGCAATACCACCCTGGCACTGGTGACGACCATTTATATCTGGGTGGCATCGCTTACGCAGCCGGTCTTTGGCTGGCTGGCCGATCGTTTTGGGAAGTCGCGTCTGCTGGCTGCCGGCGGCATCCTGTGGCTGGCTGCTTTCTATTCCCTGGCGCTTATCCTGCCCGTCGAAATGGGCCATCCCTTGCATCATCCTGGCATCGCTGGGCTCGGCGGCTTTCCACCCGGTCGGGACCATGCAGGCAGCCTTGCCGCGGTAAAACCCTGCTGGCTGGGCGTGAAACCACTTCCACCTCCTGGTTCTTCTTCTTTGGGCAGTTCGGATATTTTATGGGTCCCATCATTGGGGGACCTCTGCTCCAGCAGTTTGGTCCGTCGGGTCTGCTTGTGCTGGCAGCTCCGGCCTTGCTCATCGGTCTGAATGCCGCCTGGAGACTGAAGAAACCAATGATCGCTCCCAGGCAAACGGTGAAGGAGAATATCGGCCTCTGGGTCTGGAACCAAATATGGAAAGTGGTTCATTATCGCCTTGGTGATCGTTGCTGCATTGCAGGCATGGGCCCAGCAAAATATCAATACCTTTCTGCCCAAGTATCTGAGTGACCTTGGCCAGGCACCCGCGGTTTATGGGCTGATGACCGGGTTATTCATGGGCGGGTCGAGCATCGGCAATGTACTGGGCGGGAACCTTGCTGACCGCCTTGGGCGCAAACGAGTGGCAACCATTGCCCTGGCCCTGGCAGGGATCCCGTTATTCCTGATTTCCCTGGTCGGGTGGTCGCCGTGGTTGTACCTTCTGGTGCCGCTTTCAGGCGCGCTTGACGGGTGCGGTACACAGCATCATCGTGGTGCTTGCCCAACACGTGGTTCGGGGCGGAATGGCGCTGGCTTCTGGCCTCACGTTGGGATTCATGTTTTCAGCTGGCGCGCTGGGCACCTTGCTTTCAGGTCCCCTTGCAGATAGATGGGGGTTTCCCCCTGGTGTTCCAGATTACCGCCGGATTGGTTTTGGTTGCCTCCCTGGTCGCATTGGCATTGAGAGAAAAACCTATTCCCGTAAAGTCGAAGGACTATTCAGCTGACGGTAGTAAAGAAATATAATGAATTGGTTGGTTTGATGATTGATAATTAAACGGGAAAGCAAATGCAGTATAAATCGATGGAATGCCATCTTGTAAAAAGGAAAGACGGGGTACAATTCGCCATCTATAATCAACGGAGCATTTCATGGAAAACAAGAAAACAGGTCTTCGCAGTCTGCCCCTCAACGTCTGGATCGTGACAGCCACCTCGTTCCTCACCGATATTTCCTCCGAGATGATTGTCTACCTCGTCCCGCTCTTCCTGGCCAACGTGCTCAATGCCGGGACTGCCGTCATCGGTCTGATCGAGGGCCTGGCTGAGACCACCGCCAGCCTGATGAAGATCTACTCCGGGAGCGCTCTCGGATAAACTCGGCAAACGCAAATGGATCACCGTGGTTGGCTACGCCCTCTCGACCATCGCCAAGCCGTTCATGTATTTCGCTGCCAGACCTGGCACTGGGTGCTGGGCGTGCGCGTTGCCGACCGGCTGGGGAAGGGCATCCGCACCGCACCGCGGGATGCGCTGGTGGCCGGTTCGATCGACGAGAAACAGCGCGGCCTGGCTTTCGGTCTGCACCGGGCCGGTGATACCGCCGGGGCATTCTTCGGCCTTTTGATCGCCGCGGTGATCGTCTGGCTGACCCAGGCCGGGGCTGTCGACCTCACCCGCCGCACCTTCCAGATCGCCGTGCTGGTCAGCATCATCCCGGCAGTGCTGGCGGTGATCGTGCTGGCCATCTGGGCGCGGGATGTGGCCGTGGAACGAAAATCCGCTGCACCCATCCTCAGCCTGAAAGGCATGGACAAGCGCTTCAAGATATTCATGCTGGTGCTGGTTTTGTTCACCCTCGGCAATTCGTCTGACGCGTTCATCATCCTGAGAGCCCAGGAACGCGGCCTGGACGTGCTCCAGATCATGCTGATGCTGATGACCTTTAACCTGATCTACTCCCTCCTGGCCGGACCGCTGGGTGCCCTCTCCGACAAGGTCGGACGCCGCCGCCTCATCATCGTTGGCTGGATCGCCTATGGCCTGGTCTATCTCGGTTTTGCCCTCTCCCGTACCGGCTGGCAGATCTGGACGCTCTTTCGGATTCTACGGCATTTACTATGCTGCTACGGAAGGCTCCGCCAAAGCCCTCATCGCGGACCTGGTGCCTGCCGAACGTCGCGGGACGGCATACGGCCTGTATAATGCTGCCATCGGGCTGACGGCGTTCCCGGCTTCGGCCATCGCCGGTGTGTTATGGCAGGGCGCTATTTGGCTGGAAAGGTTTCGGTCCGGCTGCACCATTCTACTTTGGGGCGGGCTGGCCTTCTGGCAGGAGTCCTGTTCTGGAGGCTTGTCCCGGTTAAACAATGAGGTGCCCACTTGGAAAAGCAAACGAGTGACTTTACTTCCGTCACTCGTTTAATTATTATTTCAACCCAACTACCTCATACACTCCCACTGGTCCGCTTTTTCCTTTCACATGCAGGGGGAAATGCGGGTTGGCTTGAACTTCCTTTTTGACGCGCTCGTAGGCTGCCTTGCTGATCAGGATCTGGTTCCTGGCCGCGTTTTCCTGGATGCGCCTGGCAGTATTGACTGCATCACCGATGGCGGTGTATTCAAGGCGCTTTTCCGTCCCGATCCATCCCAAAACTGCTTTTCCAAAGTGGATACCCACACCAAAGGAAAGGTGAGCTTCGGGAGGAAGTTCAGCATGGAGTTTTCGAATGGCCGACCGCAAACCGAGGGCGGCTCGTACGGCCCGCAAAGTGTGGTCGGGTTGGGGGAGTGGAGCATTAAACCAGGCCATCACCGCATCGCCAAGGAATTTATCCACAGTCCCCTCCTGGGCTAAAACCGCTTCAGCTCCGGCAGCCAGGTAGCGGTTTAGTACTGCCACAAGTTCCTCGGGGGAATTTTTCTCGCTAAAACTGGTAAACCCGCGGATGTCGGCAAACAAGGTGGTGATTTCGCTCTGCTGTCCGCCGATGTGCGGACTGTCTTGATTTAGGTGATCGAGCACTGCCGGGGAAACCATGCGCTCAAGCAGTCGGTGCTGGGCTTCCAGTTTTTTTCGTTCGGTCATATCGTCGAGAACGATGGCAAAGCCTTTGGTTGATCTGATCGGCATCCTTTAAAGGTGAAAGGTTGAGCCTCCAATCCACTGCGCCGCGATCCGGCATGCAATGGGTTATCTCCAGTCCCATTACCGACCGGTCTGTTTCCCGCACCGTGTTCAGGTGAACCCGCATGTCTCCGATGCAAGTGGACAGCACTTCATCCAAGGATCGACCGATAATATCGGTAAACTTATGACCAAGGATCCTTTCAGCTGACCGGTTGCATAAAGTTACCTGTTCGTTAATGTCAGCTGTAATAACCCCGCTGGCGATGGAGGCAAAAACATTGTCCATCAGGTTTTTAAGACCGCTTACTTCGTCCAGTGTCTGACGAACGGAGGCAAACAAGCGGGCATTCTCGATCGCGATGGCAGCCTGGTCGGCAAAGACCTTCAACAAGTCCCTTTCAGCTTCGTTGAAATATGCCGGAGCGGATGCGGTTATCAGCATAGATGACTCCGATAAGTTCGGTCTTTGCCTGCAGCGGCACGCACAGGATCGAACGCAGGTTATAGGCAACAATGGATTCCTGGCCCCCGAAGCGCGGGTCTTCCTGGGCATTGGTGGTCAGCACCGGTTCACAGGTGGCGATCACCCGCTCAATTATCGTGCGGCTGATATCAAACTCGTTGGGGTTGATCGATTCACGTTCCCAATTGCGGGCAATACGCGTTGCCATTTGCCCTTGAGGATCCCGCAGCATCAGGAAGCCGCGCTCCGCCTCTGTCAGACGAATGATGGTATCCATGACCAATTGCAGGACTTCATCCAGTTCCAGGCTGGAATTTACTGCCTGGGTGGTATTCGCCAAGGCCAGCAGTTTACTGCGCTCATCTTCCACAGTAATTACCTGCCTGCTGACTTTGAAGAGCGTGCTTTCAAGACTGGATAGTTTTTCCAAAGTATCCTCGGGCAGGCTGGCTCGCACATTCTGAAGGGAGGTGCGCATTTGGCCGGTCAACTTGCTCAAGGACAGGATTTGTTCGTTTATGGAAAGTGGAGAGTTCTTGCTCATATTGGACCTGGATTAACCAAAATAGGGGATAACAGGCGTATGGATTGGATAAAATTCATTCCAACTTTCGGGAAAACTTGCTCAGGATCATATCGCGAAAGGAATTTACTCGTTGCTGGAAAGCCAGGCTAAGAGCGCGGCGGCGTATCATGTTTCCGGAATGTTGGGCCACCACCAGGTTTGTGTGTTTCTGGCTGAAGAGCGCGTTCTGATACTCCCGCAATAGGGTATCGATCTCCTCTGTCCCTGCAGGCAGATACCGGGTCAAAATGGCAGCTGCTTCTGCAGGGGTCTGGGCGGGTGATGTTGCTGAACCGAGCCAGCGCAGGCTTTGGAATATGATGCGGAAATAACGCTCGATCGGACTCTGGCTGGATATGAAGGCCCAGTGCAGCAACCAGGTGGGAGGATTGAGGGAAAGGCTGGAAAAGATGCTGCTAATTACAACCGGAAATGGTTTCCAGGAAGTCAGTCGAGTACGCCGTAAAATTTTATCGAGGAGACCGTAGGAGTAGGCAACAACAATTGCAGCAATAATGGCAACCAGGGAAATGAATAGCAGCATCAAACGCAGAAATGAATTTGCCGAAGACCTTGATCCTGAATCTGATCCAGCCTCCTGGCGTGGGGTCGGAGTCTGACCCAAGGCGTTTTGCCCAGCGTTCTGGGTTGCGTTGAACGGCTCTTCGGTGGCTGTCGGATTCCCCAGGTTGCGATTGAGCACCGGCTGGCTGCTGGTGGGCTCGAATTCCACCCAGCCGATCCCGGGAAAATACACCTCCGGCCAGGCATGCGCGTCCTTCTCGAGAATGGTATATTTGTCTGGTGGTTGGTACTCCCCCTCTGCAAACCCGACCACCATGCGGGCCGGGATACCCAGGCTTCGTAACAGGATCACCTCAGCGGTGGCATAGTAATTGCAGAACCCCTTGCGCCCATCGAATAAGAAACCAGACCAATGGATCGGTGCCATCCTGTGGGATGTTCACAGTGGTGGTATAGGTAATTGTGTCACGCAGGTAATTGGTTATGGCGATCGCCTTATCGTAGGGAGTATCTGCATCCCTGGTAATTCTCCTTGCCAATTGGGTGATTTGGGGAGAAAGGTTGCTTGGCAATTGCAGGTAATGATCCCGTACCCAGGCAGGGTATATTGCTCCGGCTTGCTGCAGTTGGAAGACGGTGGGGTTATAAATACTGGCGTGGACAACATATTGTTCGCCGGTCAGGATGGGCGGGTCAGCCCGGAACATGAGCGGATCAATCTTATCGTCCATGGCTGGCGCGAAGGTCAGCACCGAAGGGCGGCTAACCCAGAGGGGATGCGCAGGTGTGACCAGCAGCCCATATTAACCCGCGGAAGTGGAAAATATGAATTCGCTTCCGGGGGCCATGTAATTCCGTCAACGGTATCGAAGCTTGGTCGGGCGTGAAAGGTTCCGTAAAGGCAGTAGATACTCTGCCATTGGTTGTTCACAGTATTGATCGTATGTGCGGACCCGCCAATAGTAACGGTCTGCTCTCCCGAATAGCGGAGCACTGATGCGCAGATAGATTTTGTCGCCAGTCGAGGCATTTTGACCCAGGGGAAGTGTGTCGCCATAGAAATCGACGATCGTTCCTGGTTGGCTTCCTTTCAAACCAGTGATCGCATTGCTCAGGTCTTGACGCAACTTTTCCAATGGGCGGGTAATATTCTCCCAGGCTACCTTGGCAGCCACCACGGGTCGTCCGGTGGCAGGGGTGAGCCAGGCAACGACCACCAGTACCAATGCAGCGACCGGAATGGCTATGTTTATATCAGTCCACGACTCGGCAGAAAACGAAACGCGCTGTGCCTTCCAGAACAGACGTTTGCGAACATACGTTAACCGTCCCAGCAATAACAGGCAAAGGAAGGCAAATATGTGCCAGGATAATTACGCGATCCCCCACGCCGGAATTATAAAGCTGGATAATGAACAGTATGATCCCGGCCGGTACGACCGCATGATAAAATCCCCGCCATTGGTAAAAGAGAAGCCCGCCAGCATACTGATGAGCCAAAATCCAAGCCCGGCAAAAATCACAAAAAGAATGGTATCCGGCACCGGTTGAGCGGAAATAAACAGGAAGAGGCTGGTTCCCAACCGACCGGAAAGGCTGAGCATGCGCTCCAGCCAGGGAATGTGTTGATAAAAAACGCCAGCCAGCCACCAGTGGAATCAATGTGATGGTATAGCCAAAAGCCAGCCAGAAAACAACTCCTGGTTTAAATTGGCTTGCCCCGAGCCCCAATCCCAGCAGGACTCCAAAGACAGCCAGGAAAATCGCGATCTCCAACCCGGGAGCCCAATCGGTGGCGAACAAGCGTTCGGAAACGGTGAACAGGAGCAGGGTCAGGATGGCTGCAGATGGAAAGTCCCAAAAGCGGGCAAGACCGCGTTTCATCCATTGAGTGTACAATACTTATCATATAATCGTCAATCTCAAGGAGATCTCCCTGTGGAAACCATCTTGGACCATCGGCATCACCTGGAACGTTTTCTTTCAGAACCTGGGCACCTGGTTGAAAACGCCCATGGAAATATTCTCCTTCTTTGGGAATGAATATTTTTTCCTGATCCTCCTGCCAGCCCTCTACTGGTGCCTGGAAGCCACCATCGGTCTGCGGGTTGGCCTTATCCTGCTTTTATCGACTTCAGTCAATGACGCACTCAAAATGGCATTCCATGGACCGCGTCCGTATTGGTTAAGTCCTGAGGTGATCCGGTATGCCAGCGAGACTTCCTTTGGAGCGCCCTCCGGTCATGCCCAGATCGCCATCGGCGTCTGGGGAATGCTGGCTGCCAGCCTGCGCAAGTGGTGGGGATGGCTGATCGCAATCCTGATTATCCTGTTGATTGGGATTTCGCGCCTGTACCTGGGTGTTCACTTTCCCCACGATGTAATTCTTGGGCTGGTTGATCGGGGCGATCTTGCTGTGGCTGGTGCTGCGTTTCTGGAAACCGGTTGTTTTGTGGGTAAAAAAGATGAACCTGGGGCAACAGATCCTGGGGTCCTTCCTCAGCTTCGCTGGTGCTCATCCTTTTTTCCCTGATCCCCTACCTTTGGTTGAAAATCACGCACTGGCAACCACCGTCAGAATGGGCAGCCTATGCCACCCAGGCCATTTCGCTTGAAGGGGCCCTGGTTTCCACTGGGACACTGTTTGGGTTGTTGACCGGTCTGGCGTGGCTCAATCGCCAGGGTGGGTTTAGTACCAGGGGACCATTCTGGAAACGTGTCCTGCGTTTTGTGGTGGGGGTGGTCGGCATCCTGGTTTTCTATCTGGGGCTTGATGTGCTCTTTGGATTGATTGCCCCTGATGCAGAAGCAGTGCTTCCGTATATTTTGCGCTACATCCGCTATTCTCTGGTGGGAGCGTGGGTTTCTGGCGGTGCACCATGGTTGTTTATCAAATTAAATCTGGCCGGGAAGGGTGGCTGATCACTTTGCGGTTACTTTACAAAGAATCCAACCGGTTTTTGCCTCTGATATAATCATCCCGGTATGGGTGCAAGACTAGAACGCGGTTCAATCCTGCATAAACGATACCGGATCGTTGATATTCTCGGCCAGGGCGGCATGGGATCGGTTTACCGCGCCGTGGACGAGAACCTGGGGGTGGATGTGGCAGTCAAGGAAAACCTGTTCACCACCGACGATTATGCCCGCCAATTCCGGTTGGAAGCAGTCATCCTCGCCAACCTGCGCCACGCCAATCTGCCGCGGGTGACCGATCACTTCGTCATCGATGAGCAGGGCCAGTACCTGATCATGGATTACATCGACGGGGAAGACCTGCGCCAGCGCATGGAACGCACCGGTCCCATTTCAGAAGAAGAAGCCATCCTAATCGGTGCAGCCATGTGTGACGCGCTGGAATACCTGCACACCCGCAAACCATCGATCATCCACCGCGACCTCAAACCAGGGAATGTGCGCATCACACCAGATGGGCACATCTACCTGGTGGATTTCGGACTGGCAAAACTGGTCAAAGGCACCCAGGCCACCACCACCGGGGCACGCGCCATGACACCCGGGTATTCCCCCCCCGAACAATACGGCACCGCCCGCACAACCCCCAGAACCGATATCTATTCGCTGGGGGCAACCCTCTATGCTGCCCTGACCGGGGTGATCCCCGAAGACGGGCTGGCGCGGGCGATGGATAACGTCGAATTGCTGCCCCTGCGCGAATACAACCCGAAAATCTCGCGCAAACTGGCTGCCGCCATAGAAAAAGCCATGGCAGTCCACCCGGAGGATCGATTCCAATCCGCAGAAGAATTCAAGCAGGCATTATTGAACTCCCGCAGTGGCAATCAACGACCGAAAGGTGAGCTTGTGGTCGACCCACCCCCCTATGCAGGGGATGCTGGTGAAAATAGCAGGCTTGCCAACGAAATTCCCAAAGCTGATGGGGATGGTGCAAGCCCACCTCCGCCTGGTAATACCCGCAAGAGACCTCGTGGTAAAGGCAGGTGGGTTTTCTTATCATTCTTCCTGTTAACGATCGTTGCAGTCCTATTGTCCGTGCTGATTTTCTGGTCGCCGTTTAGCAAGGCAATCTTGGGAATACTTGCCATATCCACGCAACCGTTAATCCCCACATCCGGCGAGTCAATACCGACCATCCAGGTTGCGAACGATGTGCCGACCGTTGGACCTCCCGGCGAAACAACTCCCCTGCAGCCATCTGCCACAGTCACCAAGATGGCAGTCCCAACCATCGCCCCTTCCTATACCGTTACGCCCACCGAAACCCCCAAACCGACACCTACACTCGAAGGCGGAGGTTTCAGTCAGATAGCCTACTCGTCTGATCACACGGGGATTCCGCAAATTTTCTTCATGAATGCCGATGGAAGCGATCCGACCCAGGTGACAAACATGACCTTTGGTGCCTGCCAGCCAGCCTGGTCTCCGGATGGTGCGCGGCTCGTTTTCGTCTCCCCATGTTCAGAACGACAAAGTCAATATCCTGGAGCGAATCTGTACATTATCAATGCTGACGGCAGCGGATTGGTCTCTCTGGAAACCGGGTCAGACGGTGATTTTAGCCCAGCCTGGTCACCTGATGGCGCTCACATTGCGTTCACTTCCGTGCGGGACGGTTCTCCCCAGATCTATGTCTTGAACCTGGCAAACAACCAGGTTACCCGACTCACCGGGTCCTCGGGAGATGTACGCTTGCCGGACTGGTCCATGCAGCCTGCGTGGTCGCCCAGCGGAACACAAATTGTATTCACCGGGCACAGTCTTCTCACAAATGCATTGCAGATTTGGGTGATGAGTGATGCAGGCATCGGGCAGGCATTGCTGATCCACCGGGGATCCAACAATTGGAATTCCCTCCCAGATTGGTCCCCGGATGGGAAAAGCATCCTGTTTTATGAAACGCTCGGTGCCCAGAAACTTGGATGGCTGATGTGGTTTGATTATGAAAACCCGACCATCGATGCATATCATTTGCGAGGGGACGGTTCCCCCGGCACACATGGGGATATCTCTCCAGACGGGCTTTGGGTTACTTATGAAAGTATGGATATTCAGGACACTGCCAGAATGGATTATGACATCTATCGCGTTAAAGCAGATGGAAGTGGGCCTATTATGCGCTTGACGACTGCCCTGACCATGGAGTTTGATCCAGCCTGGCGGCCGATCAAAACGCCATGAATTGCCACGAAACTTTAAACGCCCCGGACGCTGTTCGGGGTATTTTATTTCACTGATCCGGGGTTGTCACCAGGGCAGGACTTTATGATGAGGGGTGTTGAATGGTGCTTATTACGGAGTACTTGTTGCAGAGGGTTCCAGGGAAGGGGTATCGGATGGGATTGGGGTAGCGGTCGGTGTGTTGGTGGGTATAGGGGTGGAAGACGGTGATGGCGTAACCGTCTCTGTAGGGGTTGGCGTAAGGGTCGGCGTGGGGGTGGGGAGGTTTATGTTCAGGTGGATATTCTTATCAGCATAGCCATTGCCATCCCCCTGCATGTACAGGCGCAAGGTAACCTGTCCATTGGGGATCCCGCTTATGTCCCAGGAGTAAACCTTGGTAGGAGAAGAAACGGGGGTATTGATATCCCCGTAAAGCGTGGTCAAATTGCCAGAATCATTCCCCAGACCCCATTCCAATCGCCAGGATCGGAAACCAGCAGTTGCATCGGCCACAATGTTGATATCCAGCATGTTCTGCGTGATTGTCTGTCCGTCTTCCAGGCCGATAAATTGCAGGTGGGGGCGAGGGTCATTTGCAGCGCACTTCCGGTCTGGAACAAAGAAGATTTTGTCAAACCCCATTTCTCGCGCCCATTGCTGGCCTTGTGGATCCTGGGTAATCCAATTTCGCGCCCATACCTCCTTGACATTAATCGCCATATATTCATCGGTAAAGGCATCCGTGCATTCCGGGGAGGCTTCCAGGTTGGTCCAGCTGTCCACCTGGATTTTTCGCCACAAGTCATCTTCAGGAGGCAGAGGCGGTTGCCCGGGGGCAAAATACTCCTCACGTTGGCTGGGACACCATTGGGACGGCTGGGTACCTGATACTGTACAAATGGTGTGCTGTTCAACCCCAGCCGGGCGGACAAATGGTGATGGATTCCCACCGGTCAGCCGGTTGATGGCATAGGTCATGAAATCGGCCCAGATGGGACCGGCACCCGTAATCCCGGTGGTATTTTCCATGGGGGTGTAGTCAGCATTTCCAACCCAGACACCAATTGCCAGGTCGGGGGTAAAACCGAGCGTCCAGTTGTCGCGCGAGTCGTTCGAGGTACCTGTTTTGACAGCTACCTGGAATGGTAGATTAACGATCGAATTGGGACCAAAAACAGGCATGCGGGCGGAATTGTCTGAGAGAATCGAAGACATCAGGAAGGCATGTTCCGCGCTGATAACCTGTTCGCCAGCTGGGGGCTCGTATTGGAAGACCACGTTTCCCTGGAAATCAACGATCTTAGAGATCGCCACGGGTGGGATCTTCAACCCGCTGTTGGCAATAACAGCATACCCGCCTGTCATCTGGAGCAGGCTGACTTCCCCACCACCCAATGTAAGGGATAACCCATAGTCCGCGCGGGTCAGGCTGGTAATGCCCATTCGTTCAGCCATTCCGATCAGTCCTTCCTTCTGCGGGGTAGTGGGATCATCATAAACACCGACATATTGGAGCGCTTTTACTGCCGGGACGTTGTAGGAATTTGCCAACGCCACCCGAACTGTAAGCGGACCATGGAACTTGTGATCGAAATTATTCGGCACGTATGGCGGATTTGGATCATTGGGCAGACCCGAAGGCGGGAATTCCGAAGGCACATCCCAGATGAGTGTGGAGGGGGTCCAACCTTTCTCAAATGCAGCCAGGTATGTAAAAGGTTTTATGGAAGAACCAGGTTGGCGCGTGGGGCTGACCGCCATATTGATCTGCCCTGCGTTCATGTCATTATAGAAATCAGGCGAACCTACCATGGCCAGGATTTCACCGGTGGACGGTTTAATTGCCACCAGAGCCCCATCGGTCACATGTTTTTCCGCCAATGAAGCAACCTGGGTCGTAACGGATTGCTGGGCGGCATCTTCCAGGTCCGGGTCAAGGGTTGTGTAGACGGTAAAACCGGACCGATAAATCGTTTGGGCATCGAATTGATCTTCAAGCAGGGTGCGGATATACTGCACCCAATGGGGATAACGCATGATCGTGGTGGGAGGGGAAAACGTGTGATCCTTGATGTACTTGATGGCAGCCGCGGCCGCAGTCCCATCCACACACACCGGGTCCGGGGCATTGCTGACGATTATGCAATGTCTTTCAGTACTTAGGGCCAGCATTCCCATGACAACGTTTTGGTAACGGACCATGGTCACATCTTGGTTGGTGTAAATGTCATATACCGAGGGTGCCTGGGGGAGACCAGCCAGGAAAGCGGCTTCAGCAAGTGTCAATTGACCGGCACTCTCACCAAAATAGGTCTCTGCGGCAGCTTCAACCCCATAGGAAAGATTGCCGTAATAGATTTCATTGAGGTAGAGCTCCAGAATTTCATCTTTGCTGTAGCGACGTTCGATTTCAGATGAAAGAATGGCCTCGCGTACCTTTCGCAAGTAAGACCTCTGACCTCGCTCTTCGGGTGTGAAGAGCAGAGCCCGGGCCAGCTGCTGGGTGATGGTGGAGGCCCCAGACACCGTCTCACCGCTTGTGATGTTTTGCCAGAAGGCACGCAGGATGGCAAGCGGGTCGAACCCACCATGTGAATAATAGTCCTTATCTTCGGTGGAAATCGTTGCTGCAACCAGGTTGGGAGATATTAACTTCAGTGGAACATATGTCCGGCGGCCTGCAGTTGGATCGCTGATCTCGTATAAAATGTCCCCATTGCGATCCAGGATGTGGGTGGTTTCGAATTGCGAAGCGCGTTGCTTCAAATCGCTTACGCTGGGCAGGCTGGCGGCAATTGAATAATATTCGTACACCCCCACTGCCGTCAGGACCAATCCCAGGGCCACAACGACAAAAAGGCTGATGATCAGCCCGCGCAGGAAACAACCACTTGCTTTCAACCGATTAAATGTCTTGCGAGCGGCGTGGTGAGGCGGCGGGGGAGTCGGTTTTGGCCGGCGCGCTGTTGGAGTGGGAGTATGCTCGTAAGCTGCCTGGCTAACGCGCGTAGCCCCCATATCGATTTCTTCCACATGCCGCGGCAGGGGCATGCCGTTTTCATCCACTGCCGGGTGGCGGATGGGGCGCGTCCCACTGGTAGGGGTATATTCCTCAGCAGGTGGTTCAGCTTTGGTGTCGCCTTCGGGGTCTACCAGGCGTCGGAATTTATCGCGGGGTTCTTCTTGTTTAGGCATGTTTTATCGCAGTATTTGAATAATTCTAGCACAAAACCTTTGACCTCCGGTAAAAACGACCGTATACTAGTCGAATGCGCATCTGGAACCTCGGCCCTGGCGACCCGCTAGCCCTTACCTTGGTTGCTGATTTTCGCATGTGTACCCCTGATTATGTCAATGACCATATTTGGGAACTCGAAATCGGCGCGGGAGACCCGCCCGCCATAGCCTTGTGCACCACTTATGGGCTGCGCGCCCGCAGGATGCGCATCTTTCCACAATTTACCCTCGGGAACCAATCCATATCCGACCCGGCTGCGTTTTCAATCCCGCCGCGCTTGCGTCGTTTCTTCCCCAATTATCTTGCGCTTGATTTTTCCCCCTTCCAAAATATCGAGGTGGGGGCAGAGTACTGGGCTCCCGACTCGCACACCACCAGCGGGCGATTTGCGGTCACAAATGGTAACGCTGGGGCAGTACGGATCCTGCTTGAGTTATGTGGACAACTCTCCCCCCTGGATGGGCAGAGCCTGGCCCCGATCCCGGTTCAATCAGTGAATATCCTCTCCGGTCAGTCTGGGAATCTCGCACCGGTCATTTTTCTCACTGGCGGACCTCAACCCGGTCCGGGTCCGTACCCTTCCCTGGCACTCGACCTGATCCTGGCTGCAGGGGAAACACGCACACTTACCTGGGCGCAGGCAGCTCTTGGCACACCCAAGGAATCGTTGGAATTGGCACGCCGCACAGCCGCCCGACCCTGGGAGTCGGAACTATCAAAGATCGAAAAGGTCAACGCAGCCCAGACCATCGATGTCCACACCGGAGATGTGGACTGGGATGCAGCCTTTGCCCTCAGCCAAAAGATCGGGTTTGGACTGTTCTTCACCCCCAACCAACACTTGCCCAATCCTTCTTTTGTGATCACCCGTCAACCAGACCAGGGGTATTCCCCGCTCGGCGATGGCAGGGATTACCCCCATTTGTGGAGTGGGCAGTCCATCCTGGAAAGTGGCAGCCTGGCCAGCTTGCTTCCAGGAGCACCAGGGTTGGCTGCCGGCCTTGTGCGCAACTTCCTTGCCGGGCAATCTGTTACCGGCGAAGTGGACTGGAAACCTGGTTTGACCGGCCAACGCGGACGCTGGCTGTCGGCGCCGCTCCTGGCCAACCTTGCCTGGCATGCTTACCAACTGACGCGTGATGTGAATTTTTTGCTGGAAGTCCAACCGGGGTTGGAAGCGTTTTTCCATAGTTGGTTCGACAGTGCCCACGATCGGGATGGGGATGGCTTCCCGGAATGGGAACATCCCATGCAAACTGGCCTGGAGGATAACCCGGCGTTCACCGTTTGGCAAACGGATGGGAAGGGAGCTGATATCTCTGCAGCCGAGAGCCCGGCCCTGGCTGCAATGCTGTGTCGGGAAGCCCAGTCGCTGGCGCATATCTCGGAAGCACTCGAACAATCCGAAGGTCAAACGAAATGGGAAAAGGAATCCAATCGTCTGCGGCTCCTGACTGAAGAATGCTGGACTCCTGAGGATGCGATTTATCATTTACGTGACCGGGATACGCACCGCAGCCCCTCAGGAAAACCACTTGGATCGTGGCGCGGCTCCGGAATCCTTACCCCCAAGCAGAGCTTCAAACAACCGGTACGCCTGCTCATCAGGCTTGAATTAAATGGGGACTCCACCAATCGTCCGGAAATCACCCTTCAAGGACAAAACGGTGATGCAACGCAGGAAGAGCACCTAGATCGGAAAGCCTTTCAGTGGGGAGCAGGATTGGCGGTTGCCACCACCCATTTGGTTTACACCAGTTTTACCAAAATCGAAGTGTCAGGGATAGGAAATCGGGATCGGATGACAGTCTCCGTAATGGATTTCTCGTCTGAAGACTTGACCCTCTTTTTACCATTGTGGGCAGGGATACCAAACCAGCTCCGCGTGGTGGACATCGTCAATAGTTCCTTATTCGCTGCAGACCGGTTCGGGAGGTTGTATGGTGTCCCGGTATGCGGGACAACCTCCCTTCCAGTTCTGGGTAAAGCAGCAACGGTTCCAGCACGGGTTAAGGCAGTACCGATATTTCCCGATGGGGAGGTTTCCAAGCGTCTACCGACCACATCCATATGCGAAGGTGTCCATTTGGCCTGGAACTCGCTCATCGGAGAAGGGTTGCTGAATTACGGTCTAAGGCAGGAGGCAGCCATTTTGACTGGCAGGTTAATGGCGGTGGTTGTTAAAAATCTCAAGCAGGAGCATTCCTTCGCTTTCTCTTACGACGCAGTGACGGGGGCAGGGGTGGGGGAACGCAACCCGGTCCAGGGGCTTGCTCCGCTGGGTCTTTTCCTTTCCACTCTTGGTGTCAGGATCGAAATGCCGCAGGGTTCACAAGGATCAGGCAATGGAGTACAGGTCGAATTGAGGGGAAAAAATCCTTTTCCCTGGCCAGTTACGGTAAAATATAGGGGTCTGAGCATAACCCGCGGTGCAGACCAATCCGTTATCATCTTTCCTGACGGGCAGACGGTCACATTGACCGACCCCACCGATGCGGTGATCTCCGAAACCCCGATTGGCGTAAAAGGGTTGGTTGTCAGCAGATCGAGCCCAGGCACCGAATAGGAGGTTCGTATGGAAAATTTCCCCATTCGATTTTTGATGACTGCCATCGTCCAGGAACAGGACGTGGACCTGGCTGCGCGTGCCCTTGGCGTTATGGGGGTGCCTGTCTTCCATCTGGCAAGCACTGGCGGTTTCCTGGGGAGGCGTAATGCCACCTTATTGGTCGGCTTGCCGGAAGGCAAGGAGGACGAAGTCCGGGTTGCCTTGCAAAAATCATGCCGCCAGCGGGTTGAATACCTGGCCATTCCCCTTGAAGGCTCACCGCTGCCACTTCCGACCCCGGTGCCGGTCACCGTGGGAGGGGCAACGGTCTTTACCATTCCTGTCGAACGATTCGAGGAATTCTAAGCTTCGTCCTGCGATTAGCTGAGGAGTGTGCCCCATGAAAATGATCATTGCCATCCTGCGGGATGTCGACTCCGACCCGGTGACAAGGGCGCTTACAGCCGGCCATTTCCGCGTGACACGCATCGCTTCGACCGGCGGCATATTGAGGCGCGGGGTGACCACCCTGTTGGTTGGGGTGGACGACGAAAAAGTGGATGTCGCCATCCAGTTATTGAAAGAAACCTGCTGTCCAGCCCCCGAAGGTGAGAAACGTGCCACGATTTTTGTGGTGCCGGTAGAAAGGTACGAGCAGGTATAACCTGAATTTTTAAATGCAAATTTGGGGCTGCTCTTGAATATTATTAATATTTATTGGGGGAAACTCGATTCAGAATAGGAGACTTTCCAAATCCCTATGTTCATATTTGATAAGATCGGCTGGTGAATGGGCAATTATCGTAAAGCAATCCAGTGGCTTCTTGAAGACGAAAATCCGTCTGTGCAATTCCGAACTCTCAAGGAAGTGCTTAACCTTAGCGATGGTTCCAAAGAGGTCAAACAAGCGAAATCCGCCATCCGGCTTTCCTATCCTGTACAAAGGTTATTTGAGAAAATGCATCCAGATGGATACTGGCTCCAGCAGAATCCACGAACCAGGATTACTGTTGGTGACGGCGTGGAGTATGGCTCATTTGGGACAACCCATTTTTGCCTGGCATACCTGGCAGAGCTGGGGCTTGATCGATCAGTCCCGGAAGTGGAAAAAGCAGCAGACCGGTATCTTTCACTACAGAAACCAGATGGGGATTGGAATCGACATTATTCGTGCCTGTTGGGATATAACATAAATACATTTGTGCAATTAGGTTATAAGGAAGATGATCGCGTCAGGCGGGCGATGGAGTTGCTATTGAAAACCACTCGCCAGGACGGTGGGTTCCTGTGCGACATACATGAAGGTAAAACAAAGACAAGGGCAGTGAAAAGCTGTTACCGGGGGTCGGTTAAAGCCCTGCTTGCTTTTTCAAATTTCCCTGAGGTTTGGGACCACCCAAGATGTAAACAACTGGTTGATTATTTTCTGCGCAGGGGAGGAATTTTTCATTCAATGCTGCCTGGTGTTTACGTCTGTCGTGATGTGCAGCAAATAAGCTTTCCCATTACCTGGCGTGCCAATGTTTATGAAGTCTTGTACGCTTTAAGTAAAATGGGCTACGGCAGGGACCTGAGGCTAACTGCTGCCTGGAAAACATTGGAGAACCATGCTGATGGTGGCGGAAGGGTTGTCCTGGATTGGACTCCAACTCAATGTCCGTGGAAAGTGGGTCAACGGGGTGAATCAAATAAGTGGGTAACCTTTTACGTTGAGGCTGCCAGGAATAATCAATCCCTGATAACCGCCAAATAAAATCGAAGCTAAATAATAGATTGTTTGAAATTTTGCACGGATGTTTCCCCCGTCTTAATTAATGCCTGTCCTTGGGGTGGATAGGAGAATGTTTAATAATATTTCAAATTTGCCCTCCGGGTGATTGGATAGATTAGTCGAGATTTACCGGCGATTTTGATGCCTCTTCACTCTTCACCCCAGTACAAAATTATCGATAAGTCGCGTCTTCCCCATATATACTGCCATCGACAGTAAAGCCTTGCCGGTTACAATCTCCAATTCCTCCAGGGAATCATAATCGGCACACGAGACATACTGCAATTTTGCCAGCGGCTCAGCAGCAACTTTATCCTGCACCACAGTGCGCAGCTTTTCAGCCGAACGTTCACCCGATTCATAAACCAATTTGGCGGCGGATAAGCCGCGGAAAAGGATCGTCGCAGCCCGGCGCTCTTCCTGGCTGAGATACGTATTCCGGCTGGACATGGCCAGCCCATCTGTTTCACGGAGAGTCGGACAAACAATTATCTCGATCGGGAAATCCAGATCTTTTGCCATACGCCGAACCACAGCTGCCTGTTGGGCATCCTTTTGGCCAAAATAGGCTTTATGAGGGCTGACGGCATTGAAGAGTTTGGCGACGACAGTTGTCACCCCACGGAAATGGCCTGGGCGGACTTCTCCTTCAAGGCGGCGAGTTAATTCTTCGACCTGGACCCAGGTCTGGTAACCGGGCGGATACATGTCTTCAGCCGTGGGAGTCCATACCAGGTCCACCCCGGCGGATTCGAGCAGGGAAAGGTCATGTGGAAGGTCGCGCGGGTACCTGGCCAGGTCCTCTTTGGGTCCAAATTGGGTTGGATTCACAAATATGCTGGCAACCACACTGGCACACTCATCCCTGGCAGCCCTTACCAGGGAAATATGACCGGCATGTAAAAAGCCCATGGTCGGCACAAATCCAACCGGTCCGGATAAAAGAGCGCGGGAAGCGTGCAGGTCGGTGAGCGCAGTAACAGTTTTCATGCCAGGATCCTACTTGACTTTTATCTAAACGACTGTAAACTAACCATAACCAATGATCATTCGAGGGAAAGGAGAATATTTATGCCCGCACTTAATCGTGTTCAATTGATCGGCAATCTCGGCAAAGAGCCGGACACCCATACCACGCCCACCGGTAAAAAGGTGGCCCACTTCAGCATGGCGGTCAGCCAGCGCTGGAAGTCTGCAGAAGGGGAAAGCAAGGAAGCCACCGAATGGGTCAATGTGGAGGCCTGGGGCAGGCTGGGTGAAGTCTGCCAGCAATACCTGCACAAGGGCAGCCTGATCTTCCTTGAAGGCCGCCTCAAGACTGACAAGTTCGAAGACAAAGGCGGCGAAACCAAATATTACACCAAGGTGGTAGCCCTGTCCATGCAAATGTTGGATCGAAAGGCGGGAGAAGAGCCGATCGCGATGGTCGAGGAAGCGCCGGCAGAGTACGAAGCATAGATCACATAAACATGAAGTATAAAAGGCGCGTCCAGTGTACACGACGCGCCTTTTCTGATTCCCTCCATAAGTTACAGGCTTGAGCGGATATGGACGATATCGCCATCCTTGACGATATATTCCTTGCCTTCCAGTCGCAATTTCCCCTTGGCCTTTGCCTCGGTCATTCCACCCAACTCGAGCAATTCCTGGCAGGGGATCACTTCAGCCCGCACAAACCCATGAGCAAGGTCCGTATGGATTTCTCCGGCTGCCTCCACGGCGGTTGCTTTGCGCCTGGTGGTCCAGGCGCGCACCTCGTCCTCACCGACTGTAAAGAAAGACTGTTGATCGAGAAGGTCGTAGGATATGCTGATCATACGGTTGAGCGATAGTTCGGTAATGCCATATTCTGACATAAAGACAGCCGCGTCAGCTGGGGGAAGTTGGGCAATCTCCATCTCCAATTTTCCCTGCAGGGCCACCATTTTCGATCCAGTCTGGATCCGGGGCTCCGCCTGCCCTTCCCCCATGTTTAATAATACAAGCAGGGGCTTTCGCGTGAGCAAACCGAAGCCGGACAGGAATTTCTCCTCCTCAGGGGAGATTTCCATACCTCGCAGGGGTTTCTCGCTTGATAAGATTTCATGCAGGCGGGTGAATAAAGCTGTCTGGCGCTCATTGAGAACTTTATCCGTGCCCCCTTTTTTTCGTTCTTCCACCAACCGCTCAAGTTTTCGCTCAACAGCGATCAAGTCGTTCAGTAGGAGTTCCCCATCCATGGCAGTGACATCGCGGGCGGGATCGATACTCCCTGACGGATGGGGAACGTTCCCGTCTTCAAAACAGCGGACGACGTGAATTAACCCGTCCATTTGGGATAATTGATTTAAAAGTTGACCGGTGATCCCAGTCTTTGCCACGCCGCTATCCAAACCGGCGATGTCTGCATAGGTTACCTTGGCATAGATGGTCTTCTTCGGCTTGAACATGGCCGAAAGTTTGTCTACACGGGGATCAGGGACATCCACCACAGCGGTGTGGACCTCAATCCGTCCAGCTGACGCAGTGGTGGGAGCATTTCCACGCGTCAGGGCGTTAAATAGCGTGGTTTTACCTGATTGGGGGAAGCCAATTATTCCAAGTTTCATCTGATCCTGTTGTTGTGGTAAAATTTGGGCGCTGGCCGGAGTGGCGGAACTGGCAGACGCGCACGACTCAAACTCGTGTTCCCTGACGGGATTGTGGGTTCAAGTCCCACCTTCGGCATTATATCAAGAAAAAGTCCCTTTGTCGGGGAGTAGCGCCCGCATGTGCGGGACAGGTGATCGTCAACACGGAGGGAACTCCCGGTTGCCTGTGCGCTTTCCAGCGTTCGCGAGACCGCCATCCTGGTGGTCTCGCGTTTCTGTTACAATTTATTGGTGGCCTTGTCTATTATTGAGGAGAGATTGACTCCCGCACGTTACCCGAATTTTTATGAATTTATCTGTCGATGTAGCACTGAGGAGAGATCATGCCTGCCATGAATGATATTTTGGCGGTTGTGCTGGGGGGTGGACGGGGAACGCGGCTCTTTCCATTGACCAAATTGCGGTCGAAGCCGGCAGTACCCATCGCAGGGAAATATCGCTTAATCGATATTCCCATCAGCAATTGCATCAATTCGGAGATCTACCGGATCGATGTATTGACCCAGTTCAATTCCCACTCCCTGCATCGTCACATCAACCAGACCTACAATTTTGACCCGTTCCACCCCGGGTTCATTGAAATTTTGGCTGCAGAGCAAACCCTCGAAACCACCGACTGGTACCAGGGCACCGCGGATGCCCTCCGCAAGCAAATCTTCCAGATCCGTTCGTCAAGGTCAAAATATGTTCTCATTCTCGCCGGAGACCACCTCTACCATATGAATTATGCCCCCATGGCTGAATTCCATTGGGCACATAACGCGGATATTACTGTCGCAGTCCAACCGGTGGGGCGGGAAGAGGCACCCCGTTTGGGTATCCTGAAACGAGGCAAGGATGGACGGATCAGCGATTTCGCCGAAAAGTCCAAGGACCCGGCCGTCCTGTCCAAATTTGCCCATAGAACGAATAAGCAACGTCCTTTTTTAGGGTCGATGGGTATATATTTTTTCAATACCCAGGTCCTGATCGAACTTTTAAGGGAAAATCCGCATTTTGATGATTTTGGGGGAGATATTATTCCCCATGCCATCCAGCATTGTGACGTTTACGGTTATGATTTCAACGGCTATTGGCGGGATATCGGAACGATCCGTTCCTTTTATGAGGCCAACCTGGACCTGACCTGTCAGAACCCGCAGTTTAATTTCTTTGATAGCGAGAGGCCCATTTATACCCACTCACGATTCTTGCCCGGTTCTGTTGTTGAAGATAGTATGCTTAGAGATGTGCTGCTGACCGATGGCTGCCAGATCCATCAGGCGGAGATCACTCATTCGGTCATTGGCGTGCGCAGCATCATTGCCGGAGGAACAATAATTAAGGATAGTGTCCTGATGGGAGCGGACTATTACCGGGATGTTGCCGATCCTGATTTGACCAAACCTCAAATCGGAATTGGACCCAAATGTCACATTGAAGGTGCCATCATTGACAAGAATGCCAGGCTCGGTGCAGGCGTAGTCATCCGCCCATTTCCCCTAGGCACCGATATTATCAATGAGGATTGGGTTGTCCAGGATGGGATTGTTGTCATCCCAAAAAATGGAGTCCTCCCCAACGGCACGAAAATCGGACCATCAGCCTGACTCGGCTATAAGATTCACGAATTCCATATTTGGAGATTTGTAATAATGAATAGTATTGCTTCCCAGGAAAAAACGACGTCAACGAAATCTGAAAACTGGCACGCCTTGTCAGCAGAAGAAGTCCTTGAGCACCTTAAAGTTCAGGATAACGGGCTCACCGAAGCGGAAGCTGCCGAAGAGGATGGCGCATTATGGACCCAACCAACTGACCGAGGCGCAGCGTCCTGGGTTCCTGAAACTACTTTGGGAACAGTTCAATAATTTTATTGTGATCTTGCTCATCGTTGCTGCCTTGATTTCTGCCCTCCTGGGTGAATGGATCGATGCCTCGGCAATCCTCGCGATCGTCGTCTTGAACGCTGTCCTTGGGATCGTTCAGGAACGCCGGGCTGAAGAAGCCTTGGCAGCCCTGCAGAAATTAGCTGCGCCCGAAGCTCACGTGATACGCGGCAGGAAAACGAACCACGGTTCCTGCACGGGAACTTGTTCCAGGCGATATTGTTTTCCTGGAAGCAGGCAACCATATTCCAGCTGACTTGCGTCTGCTCCAGGCATTCAATTTGCAAATAGAAGAAGCTGCTCTGACAGGTGAATTGCTGCCCGTCAACAAAAACGCGGCCATGAAACTTGAAAAGAACATCCCGATTGGGGATCGCAGGAACACTGCTTTTATGGGTACCACTGTTACATATGGGCGTGGGCAGGGCGTGGTGGTTGGCACTGGCATGCGCTCTCAATTGGGCTTGATTGCCAAGATGCTCGAAGGTGTGGACAGCGAAGAGACTCCTCTCCAGCAAAGACTCGACCAGTTGGGAAAAACGCTCGGATGGGGCGCACTCGCAATTTGCGCCCTGGTTTTTCTGGTTGCGGTCTTGAGAAATACTGACCTGTCGATTATTAGCGCAGCCGGGGGAGGAATTTTCGCGTATTTTAAGTGCCGCGAAAAAACAGATCGTGGATATGTTCATGCTCGCAGTTGGATTGGCAATTGCTGCTGTACCTGAAGGGCTTCCCGCAGTAGTAACAATTACCCTGGCTTTGGGTATGCGTGAAATGATCAGGCGTCACGCTCTCATCCGGCGTTTGTCCTCGGTGGAAACGCTTGGTTCGGCCACCGTGATCTGCTCCGATAAGACCGGCACGCTGACGCAGAATGAAATGACCGTTACTCGCGTGTGGGTGGATGGTACTTTCGTCACGGTGACCGGTTCGGGCTATTCCCGACGGGGCGAGTTCAAGGTGAACGACACATCGGTTGATCTGCAAGATTATCCTGGTGTGGGGACTGCTCTTTGGCTGGGCGCGCTCAATAATGATGCCCAGCTCGAAATAGTGGAAGGCGACGACCAGTCTTACCGGATCGTAGGCGACCCCACCGAAGGTTCATTATTGATCGCGGCTGCCAAGGCAAATGCAACCCACATGGAACTGCATAAGGCTTATCCACGCGAGGATGAAGTGCCATTCGATTCCGAACGGAAACGCATGGTCACCATCCATGATATCTACCAGCCCAGTCCTAATGATGTTTCCCCATTCAAGGACAACCAAAAGCAGGGCTGGGATGTCATCGCCGTAAAAGGTGCACCCGACCTGATCCTTGATCTGTGCACCAGCTACCAAACTATTGACGACAAGACCAGGGCATTGAGTGAGGAAATCCGCCAGCGTATCCGCAACGCCAACGACTCCATGACCGAGGATGCACTGCGCGTTCTGGCTCTTGCTTATCGGGTGGTACAACAAGCCCCCAAAACAGATACAGTGGATGTGGACGAGTTGGAAAAAGACCTGGTATTCATCGGCATGGCCGGGATGATCGATCCTCCCCGAGAGGAAGTTAAACCCGCCTTGGGAAAGGCAGCCAAGGCTGGGATAAGGACCGTCATGATCACGGGGGATTACCCCAATACCGCCCGGGCAGTTGCTGAAGAAATCGGGTTATTGAAACCCGGTCACGAAGTCCTGACCGGAGCTGATCTTGACCGCATGAGCGACGACGTCCTGAAAGACAAGATCGAACTGGTGGATGTATTCGCCAGAGTCTCACCTGAACACAAAATGCGGATCGTGGATGCCCTCCAGGCGAATGGGGAAGTGGTGGCCATGACCGGTGACGGTGTGAATGATGCTCCTGCCATCAAGCGCGCTGATATTGGGATTGCGATGGGAATTACCGGCACTGACGTAGCCAAGGAAACTGCCGACATGGTTTTGACAGATGATAACTATGTGAGTATCGTGGCAGCCGTGGAGCAGGGACGGATCATCTACAACAATATCCGCAAATTCGTGTTTTTCCTGCTTTCCAGCAACGTGGCCGAAATCATGGTTATTTTCCTGGCAACCCTGGCCGGGTTACCTGCACCTCTGACGGTGATACAACTGCTCTGGTTAAACCTCATCACTGATGGCGCCCCCGCACTTGCCCTCGCGATGGAGAAAGGGGATCCAGATATTATGAGCAGGTTGCCTCGCCCGAAAAAAGAACCCATCATCAATTCTTCGATGCGGACTGGTATCATTATCCAGACGATAACCCAGACAGGCGCCGTATTAACCGTGTTTGCCCTGGGGTTGTTGTGGGAACTTGAAGCGCTTGGAGTTGGTCTACCGCAGGGTGCCAATCCGTTGGGATATCTGCTCAGTTTTGATTGGCATTCTGTCAACTTGGAAAATATTCGCACAGCGGAGACAATGGCATTCATGACCCTTTCCCTGTGCGAATTGTTGCGTGCCTACACCGTCCGCTCGGAGAAAGTCTCGCTGTTCAGCATTGGCATTTTTTCGAATAAGTGGATGCAGTATGCCGTTGGAGCTTCCATTGTCTTGCTCCTGTTGGTTTGCGTAGTACCCTTTTTGCAAGGCATCTTCAATACCCATTTCATGTCGGGACCAGAATGGGCAGTAGTGCTGTCTCTGTCCGTTATCCCTGCAGTTTCCGAGGAAATCACCAAACTCTTCCTGCGGCTGCGTGACCGTAGCAGAGCTTCAATATAAGAAAACAGGGCAGCCTTAATGGCTGCCCTGTTTTTTGGGAAGGAGGAGAGATTTCTATCCAGTTTAATCCCGACCACCTGGTGGAGAATGGTCAGCAACACTCGCAAATTAGGGATGGAAGCAGCAGAAGCGCTGGCACCACTGAACCAACCTCCCTCTTTACGCGAAACCTTTAGCATCCCACGCTGGATGGAGACCTCTTTCACATCCTCCCAGGGGTATGTCTTTTTCCCAATGGTAATTCCAGTTTTACTTATCGCTACTGGACCCGAAATAATTTGCTGACCCGAGTTGTACTGATCTGCAGCTCGTTGATACAGGAGCGGGAATATGCCTTGGTCGATCAGGTTGGCTAATTCCTCAACTTTGCGAAGCGAATCAGAGAGCACCACCCGCTGGTTCTGGCGGTTGATTATTGTGTAGACATGGGTCGTTCCGGTATAGATCCCATTGGTGTAATGGCGTGTAATGGCTGACCTCATTGAGGCCACGTCCTCCCAGCGCCAGACTTGCAGCCCTTTGCGGTCGTTATAGGCAAATCCTCGCTCGCAGGCAACCACCCCCTTGTTCCAATTTACATACGCCCCCCAGCCCGCCAGCAGCCCGAATGTAAACAAAATAAAAGCGATTACAAGTGGTCCGGGCAGTTTATCGTCAATCATCGCTGGGCCGTGCAGCTTGTATGCCGTGTAGGTATCATATACACCATACAAAAAGACCAGCAGCGCTCCCCCAACCAGGATCAAGGATATCACCAGGTTCCCCCAGCGGTTCCATTTCCTGGCTGGGAAGTAAGCCCGCCTCGTACCCAGACCGGTGACGGAGAGATATGCTTCGGGAATTTGCATGTCGTCCATGGCTCACCTTTAAGGAAAAACCGGGCAAGCAATGCCCGGGCAAGGAGGTTAGACAGGTGGCAGGTTGCGTTTTATGATGGAATACATTCCCAATGCCTTGACCGCTCCCTCCACCACGCAGGTTGAGGGGTTTTCCACCAGGTATGCAGGAATACCGAGGGCTTTGGTCAACAGCTTGTCGACACCCCGCAGCAACGCTCCCCCACCGCACAACGCTACCCCCCGATCGATAATATCCGAAACCAACTCGGGTGGCGTCTTCTCGAGCACACGCCGGCAGGTCTCAATAACCTGTTTAAGAGGTTCCTGGAGTGCTTCAACCACTTCTCCGGTAGTCAGCGTGACCGGACGAGGCAAGCCGCTGACTTGATCCTGTCCCTGGACTTCCAGGCTTTCTTCCTTGTCCTGCGGAATCGCCGCACCGATCTTGATCTTCAAATTCTCGGCAGTGGAAGGACCAATGATGACCCCGTATTTTTTTCGCACATAGGTAACGACGGCCTCATCTAGTTGAGTACCACCGGAACGCATCGTCTCCGCAGCGACAATGCCGTACATCGAAATGACTGCCACCTGGGTGACCCCTCCGCCCAGGCAGATCACCATGTTTCCGGATGGGGAACCAATCGGCAGATCCACCCCTAGCGCGGCTGCCAAAGGCTGTTGGATAAGGTATGCATCGCGACTGCCAGCTTGAAGCACGGCTTCATGGACGGCTCGTGCTTCCACGCTTGTCACTCCATAAGGGACTGTGATCATCACGCGCGGGCGAAAGAAACGCAGGGGTCCACTGACTTGCCTGATCAGGTGATGTAGCAAGGCCTCCGTGATCTCATAATCAGCCACCACCCCATTCTGGAGGGGATGAGAAACCTCAATCGTTTCATCCGAGACACGCCCTTGCATACCGGCTGCTTCCTTGCCGAGGGCAACGATCTTTTGTTCCTGGATTACAATGGCTACTATGGTCGGTTCATCCACCAAAATACCACTACTATCGGCAATCCGCGTTTGCAGGGTGCCGAGGTCGATCCCAAGGTCTTTGGAAAGGGAGAACACATTTGCCATTGATCAATCTCGATTCAGGTCAGTCACTAATCCGGGGGGGTTTGGCTGGAGTGTGCCGATACCGTTTGACCGCATCCAGGCGCAAATTGGACTTGCGCAGTGCGGCTTCCATTCTAAGGTAGGAATCAGTATCCGCTGGAACACCTTTCGCCAGGATTTCTTCAGCACGCCTGCGGGCAGCTTCCGCTCGAGCGACATCGATCTCTTCAACGTTTTCCGCCGCGTCCGCCAGGATGGTAACGATATCCGGCTGGACTTCTGCAACGCCGCCAGCAACGGTAAATACTTCCTCTTTCCCACCCGAGCGTACTTTAATAATGCCAATTTTTAGGGTGGTTAAAAGCGGGGCGTGATGAGGTAGAATGCCCATCTCACCGTCCGTGCCGGGCAGGACGACAATATCAGCATCCCCTTCAAAGACCAGGCGGTCCTGGGAAACAATCTCACAACGAATGGGCATATTTCATTTCTCCAGGGTCACATCCACGCCAGCAAGACCTGGGCTGGAAACGTGTATCGGAATACCAGCATGCCTGGCACTCTAAGCGGCATCCCTTGCCAACTTCTCGGCCTTCTCACGTACGTCTTCAATCGTACCGGCCATCATGAAAGCTTGTTCCGGCAGGTCATCACACTTTCCATCCAGGATCTCGCGGAACCCGCGCACGGTCTCTTTGATGGGTACGTACTTGCCAGATGTGCCGGTGAATACTTCTGCCACAAAGAACGGCTGCGAAAAGAAACGTTCGATCTTGCGAGCCCGCGAGACCACCAACTTGTCGTCTTCGCTCAATTCATCGATGCCAAGGATGGCGATGATATCCTGCAAATCCTTATAGCGCTGGAGGATGCGCTGGCACTCACGGGCGGTATTGTAATGTTCCACTCCAACAATGTTCGGGTCCAGGATACGGCTGGTGGATGCCAGCGGATCAACAGCAGGGTAAATGCCTTTTTCTACAATGGACCGTTCCAGGGCGATGGTGGCGTCCAGGTGGGTGAAGGTTGCTACCGGTGCCGGATCTGAATAGTCGTCTGCAGGGACATAGACCGCCTGCATGGAAGTGATCGACCCATGGCGGGTGGAGGTAATGCGTTCCTGCAATTCGCCCATCTCGGTGGCAAGGGTGGGTTGGTAACCCACTGCCGAAGGCATGCGACCCAGCAACGCTGAAACTTCAGAGCCGGACATGGTAAACCGGAAGATGTTGTCAATGAACAATAACACATCACGACCCTGGTCACGGAAATACTCAGCCATCGAAAGCGCTGTAAGTGCCACACGCAGGCGTACTCCTGGTGGTTCGTTCATCTGGCCAAAGACCATGACGGTATCTTTCATAACACCCGATTCGAGCATTTCACGGTAAAGCTGGGTTCCCTCGCGACTGCGTTCACCCACTCCGGCAAAGACCGAGTTGCCCTGGTGGACCGTGGCGACCGACCGGATGAGTTCCTGGATAACGATGGTCTTGCCAACGCCGGCACCGCCGAAGATGCCGGTCTTGCCGCCTTTGGTAAAGGGGGCGATCAGGTCAATTACCTTGATGCCGGTCTCGAAAATTTCTGTGCGGGTGGATTGTTCAGAAAAGAGAGGAGCTGGGCGGTGAATTGGGTAGTGAGTTTCAGCATCGACTGGTCCCTTTTCATCCACCGGGAGACCCAGTACGTTGAAGATCGCGACCCAGGGTGCAGGCTCCCACCGGCACCAGGATAGGCGCGCCTGTGGAAACAGCCGGCAGTCCGCGCTGTAAACCGTCGGTGGTGTCCATCGAAACACATCGCACCTTGTTCCCACCCAGGTGTTTTTCCACTTCGAGCACCAATTTTCCACCGATTTTCGCGGGGAATTTCAAGGGCCTCAAAAATATCGGGCAAAATACCCTGTTCGAATTCCACGTCCACTACACTTCCTTGAATCTGGATCACACGGCCAGTTGCTTTCGCCATTTATTTCCTCCGAAAATTTATTCCTGCGCCATCGATTTGGCCAGTGCTTCTGCACCGCCAGCAATGTCGAGGAGATCATTCGTAATGGTTTGTTGACGCGCCTTGTTATATTGCAATTGAAGCCCACCAACCAATTCAAGAGCATTATCAGTGGCATTACTCATGGCCACCATCCGTGCGGCATGTTCCGACGCCAGGGATTCGAGGATGGCTTGGTAGACTTGCAGTGCCGTGAAGCGCGGGACGATCTCGTCCATGATTTCGTGCTCGGTTGGCTCATATATATATGCGGCCGAGAGGTGCTTCTGCTCGAAGGATTCCACCCGCCCGGTTTCATCGCTGACTTCCAGCGGGAGCAGTTTTTTGAGCACTGTTTGCTGCCTGGCCATGTTTATGAAGTCCGTATATACCAGGTATACCTCGTCCACTTCACCCTTGAGAAATTCATCCACCGCCATGCGGCCGATGGCCGAGACATCCGCAAAAGAGGGTGCAGCTGGAAGATTGCTGAACTCGGCAATCACCTGCTTGCGGCGTCGCATCAGCAAATCCCGTCCTTTTCGCCCAACCGCGATATAACGCACCGGGATTTCTGAAGATCCGAAACGCTGGGTGACATAGCGGATGATGTTGGTATTGTATGCGCCTGCCAATCCACGGTCACCGCTGACCACCAGGACAAGCACATTTCGGACGCTGGGCCTGCGTGTCAGCAGCGGATGCAGAATTCTCGCGCCCCGGCTGTCTTGCGATATGAGTCAGCACCTGCCAGGCTTTGGAGGCGTAAGCACGCGTCGCCGAAACCGCTGCCATGGCTTTGCGTACCTTGCTGGCAGAGACTGCTTCGAGGGCACGCGTCACCTGCGAGATGTTTTTGACACTGCGGATTCGCATCCGCATTTCGCGAGCTGAAGCCATAATTTTTCCTAAGTCCTATTGCCAGGTGGACTGGAAGGCAACCAGTGCCTCGCGCAGCTTTTGTTCGTTATCTTCAGTGATTCGATTGTTTACAGCAATATCCCTGGCGAGGACCGGGTGGGAGTTTGCCAGGTAACGCATCAACTCGACTTCCCACTTTCTCATCTTTTCAACCGGTACATTATCAGCATAGCCGTTGGTCCCGGCAAAAAGGATGATCACCTGGTTCTCCATGGACATGGGTTCGTATTGGGGCTGCTTGAGAACCTCCTGCATGCGCTGGCCGCGGGTCAATTGTGCCTGGGTAGCCTTATCGAGGTCGGAAGACATGAGGGCAAATGCTGCCAGCTCACGGTAGGCAGCCATATCCATGCGGAGTTTGCCAGCCACCTGGCGCATGGCCTTTTGTTGTGCTGAACCACCCACGCGGGAAACCGAGATGCCAACATCCACTGCCGGGCGGATCCCGGCGTTAAAGAGGTTGTTGACCAGGTAGATCTGGCCGTCAGTGATGGAGATCACGTTGGTGGGGATATAAGCTGAAACATCACTTAGCAGGGTCTCGATGATCGGCAATGCAGTCAGCGATCCGCCGGAACCCGCAAGTTTGACGAGCTTGAAATCATCAGGGTTCTGCATGCTCTTTCGAGCCTGCTCGGCATCGTGTCCGGATCGGGGTCCGGTGAAAATTCGTCCGTCAACCGAATCTTTTTCTGTTGCCAGGTTCCCATCAAAATCCTTCGCAACGATTACGATCTTGTTTGCCAGGCGGGAGGCGCGCTCCAGCAGGCGGGAGTGGAGGTAGAAGATGTCGCCCGGATAAGCTTCACGACCAGGCGGGCGGCGCAGAAGCAGTGACACCTGACGATAGGCCCAGGCATGCTTGGAAAGGTCGTCATAGATTACCAATGCATCCCGGCCGGTTTCCATAAACTCCTCCCCCATGGCACAGCCAGCGTAGGGAGCAATGTATTGCAGCGCAGCAGACTCGTCAGCAGCCGCGATCACCACAATGGTGTGATCCATGGCTCCGTGACGCTCAAGCAGGGCCACGGTGCGCGCCACGGCTGCTTTTTTCTGCCCGATGGCTACATAGATACAGGTGAGATCCTTCCCTTTTTGATTGATGATCGTGTCGATGGCCAGGGCAGTCTTGCCGGTCTGGCGGTCGCCAATGATCAATTCACGCTGGCCGCGGCCAATCGGGATCATCGAGTCGATCGCCTTTATCCCGGTCTGGACTGGAGTATCCACATCCTGGCGCTGCACCACACCTGGGGCAATCCGCTCAATGGGTCGGTAGCCGGAGGCTGGGATGGGACCTTTCCCATCCACTGGATCCCCCAGGACGTTAACCACCCGTCCGATCAAGCCGTCACCCACTGGAACCGAGGCGATGCGTCCCGTTGCTCGGACGTTCATTCCCTCTGCGATCCCTGAATAATCACCCATGATGATGACACCCACGGCGTCCTTCTCAAGGTTGAAGGCAATGCCTATCACGCCGTTGTCAAACTGAACCAACTCCTGCGACTTGACATTCGCCAATCCGGAAACACGGGCAATACCATCACCCGCCTCCAGAACCGTACCAATATCGGCGATGCCAATCTTCGGTTGGAAGGATTTAATTTGCTTTTGCAAATCACTGGATATCTGTTTTGCGAGGTCTGCCATTTAGCCTCCCGGCCATAAAATATCGTTTATTTACGCACAACTGCCCGGATGAAAGTCGCGTATCCGGGCACGCTGTGGATAGATGTGGATTGGTGAAGAGCTACGTGCCTTGCCCCGGTAGTGACCATGTGAACAAGCTCTAAAAATTCAGGATAGGATCGGGTCGGGCGGGCTAATGATACCTGAAAGCTCGGGCATTGTCTAGTTTCCTCCTGCAATGGAGAGGATGTGACTTGGGTGGAGGTCAACACGTCGGCAAGGAAGGATATTTCGATAATAAAAGGGCATTCCCGAATGCGAAAGGAATCCAAATATTGGGTAAATACTGGCATATGGGTCTTGTATAATGGAACCATAGAGAGAGAAAAATATTCATCTGACCTCCCTATATTTTTCTTTTATGGATTGTCTGATCTAATTTATTGTTATGATTTCCCATTGAAGGAAGGAAACCGGGTAGTAGGAAGGAGTATTATGACGATCTATACCATTAGTCCATCTGACCTTACGTTTTCATGGGATGGATGCAAACGATGTTTTTACCTGAAGGTAAAATACAATATTGCGTACCATGGACCGTTCCCAGGCATGTTTGGAAAAATGGGTGATCTGACCAGCAATTATTACCTGGACAAACCTGCTTGGGAAATATCCCCTAACCTGCCTGCCGGGATGGTGAAATTCAGAGAAAAGTGGGTCAAATCCATGCCCATCAGTTTTCCGGATACCTCATCCCAATGCGTCATCAGGGGACGCTTCGACGCGATCGTGGCCTTTGAAGACGGCACTTACGGGATCATCGATTACAAGACCTCGGATGCGTCGGAAGAAAAAGCCGTCTTCTACAGCCGGCAATTATCAGCCTATGCATACGCATTGGAAAACCCGGCTCCAAATGCGTTATCCCTATCGCCCATATCTCGGCTGGGACTTTTTATCATCACGCCTAACCGTTATGAACGAATGCCTAATGGAGAAGCTGCCTTTGTAACCAAGACCACCTGGATGGACATCCCCCGCGATGATGCAACCTTCCTGGCATTGTTGCAGGATATCGTCAGTCTGCTGGATCAACCCACCCCGCCGGATGCAGCCGAGGATTGCGGGTTGTGCAATTACCGAAAGGATTATCACGAGGCGGGCATATTGGAGTGAGATGTCAAACCATCATGGTTAGTATTTGGGAATTTGTGGCGCACGAAAGGGAGAATCGAAAACAATAATGAACAGGTCACATCTTCTCCAAAGGTATGTATGCGGTCTTCAGTCGGAGCGCCGGGAATTGCGAAGTCCCCTTTGGGGAAACCCGGGCATGGATTCAAAGACTCCAAAGTAATGGAGTCTTTCCAGTCGGGGCGCTGGGAAGTGCAAAGTCCCCTATGGGGAAACCCGGGCTTGAAATCAAAAGACTCCAAAGTAATGGAGTTTTTCAGTCGGGGTGCCGGGAATTGCGAAGTCCCCTTTGGGGAATCCAGGGCTTGAAATCAAAAATACTTCAATTTCTTGGAGTCCTTCAGTCGGGGCGCCGGGAATTGCGAAGTCCCCTTCGGGGAAACCCGGGCTTGAAATCAAAAGACTCCAAAGTAATGGAGTCTTCCAGTCGGGGCGCCGGGAATTGCGAAGTCCCCTTTGGGGAAACCTGGGCATCGGAATTGAAAGATTCCAATTTCTTGGAGTCTTCCAGTCGGGGCGCCGGGAATCGAACCCGGGACCTCTTGCACCCCATGCAAGCGCGCTAGCCGGACTGCCTTGGACCGCCTGTCCAGAAAGTCAGTTTTCCGATGTTATCAATCTGCGATTGAGGCCAAAACCTGGCGGTGCAAGTAATCTGGTGTTGACCAAATGGGGGAAAAAATGAACTTGACACGTGCTCTCGACGGTTTCCTGTTCAATCTGAAAGCAGATGGGTATTCTTTGGCTACGGTAAGACCCTACCGAATTATGCTCACCACGTTGACAACCTTTCTTG
>CAWFNU010000030.1:0-220731 GCA_963817265.1 uncultured Chloroflexia bacterium | reverse complement strand
TAACGCATCGCTTTCACTTTTCAGTTGCTGGCCGCTACCAGGGTCGGCTGCAGCATGGCACCGTAAGTGACCAGCGTGATATCCCGGCCCTCACGAACGACCTGTGCCTGTCCCAGTGGCATCACCTCTTCCTCTTCAGGCACCTGCTCCCGAAATGCGCGGTAGAGAACCGTAGGCTCGTAGAAGATCACCGGGTCTGGGTCGTGCATGGCGCTGACCAGTAGGGCACGCGCATTGCGCGGCCCAGAAGGGATGACCATCTTCAAACCAGGACGCCGCGCCCAGAATGCCTCACGTGCCTCGGAGTGGTGCTCCAACGCCCGCACGTTGCCACCGTAAGGGGAACGGGACGACCATCGGGACATGATGCTGGCCTCGTCATCGCCGGCGCAAGCGTGAGGCGTGGGCCTCAATCTGGTGAAAGGCATGGTAGCTAAACCCGCTGAACTGCATCTCGCATACCGGCAGCAAGCCGTAGACGGCCATACCGATCGCCATGCCTGCAATGGCCGATTCGGCCAGCGGCGTATCGAGCACGCGTTTGGCGCCAAAACGCTGCTGCAACTCGTCTGTCACTCGGAATACGCCGCCCGAGACGCCAACATCCTCTCCCAACAAAATGACACGGTCGTCCTTCTCCATTTCCTGGGCCAGCGCGAGATTCAGCGCCTGCACCATGGTAAGCTTAGGCATCCGCAGCCTCCTCCCCTGTCTGCCGCTAGTTCCCGTAACAATTCCGCACGCTGCTCGATCAGGTGTGGGGGCAACTCGGCATAATGGTGGTCAAAGATCTGCATTGGGTCCGTGTACTCTGCCGCTTGCTGTTCAAATCGTTCCACCCCGGCCTGTATTTCCGCCTTAACCTGATCCTCAACATCCTGCACCTTGTTGGCGTCAAGCAATCCCTTGTCCATCAGATATTGACGGAAACGGGTGAGGGGATCACGTTGCAGCCACGCGTTTTCCTCGTCCTGCGTCCGGTAGCGGCGAGGGTCGTCAGAGGTAGTGTGCATCAGGACCCGATAGGTGAGACATTCGATGAAAGTCGGGCCGCCGCCACCGTGTGCCCGCTCCACGGCTTCTCTCTGGTCCTGCTGTATACAGCCAGCACGTCATTGCCATCCACCCGCAGGCCGGGCATCTCGTAGGCCAGCGCTTTCTGGGCCAGGGTCCGTGAGCGAGTCTGCCGGGATAGGGGAACCGAAATCGCCCATTGGTTGTTCTGACAGACGAACACAACGGGCACCTGGTAAACGCTGGCGAAATTCAAGGCCTCGTGGAAATCGCCCTGTGAGGTCCCGCCGTCACCCAGGAAGGTCATGGCTACCTGCCCGGTCTTGCGGTACTTCATCCCGTAGGCTATCCCCACCGCATGGTACAATTGCCCGGCTACAATCACACCGATAGGCATGTTGTTTTGCTCGGGCGTGATGAGAATACCTTCCTCGTATCCGTTGTGGAAGAGCAGAATGCTTTCCAGGTGCTGGCCGTGCGAAATAATTCAGCCGCCGCCTCACGTAGTTGGGGCACAAACCAATCGTCGGGACGGATTGCCGCGCATCCGCGCCAAGATGCGCGGCCTCGATACCTTTAATGGGCGCAAAGCCGCCGATGCGGCCCTGGCGCTGCAGCAGCAGCATTCGCTCATCCATGCGCCGGCCCAATACCATGTAGTAGTGCAGCTTGAGCAGCAGCTCTTCGGGAATGGATGGTTCCAACTCCTGGTTCAGGTGACCGTGTTCGTCCAATATGGAGAGGTATTCGATGTTATAGGGGAGGTCAATTGCAGTGCGCGGCATAGCAAACACTCCTTTGCGGATGTGACACCGTGCCAAGGTTAGAGCATCTGGCGACGGCGTACTGTAAGCCGGAACGTGTTTATGGCACACTGGAAAAATGGTGGTAAAATGAAGTGTGTTATCGAAAACGCGGAGAAGTAAATGGACCATTTCGATTTCCACATGTACGTTGCCAACGGCCTTCAGCTCTACGGTCAGGCCGGCAGCCCGAAACCGATCCGCGGGCGGTGGTCTGCCTGGTACACGGCCTGGGCGACCACAGCGGTCGCTATGGCCACGTGGCAGCGGCGTTGGCCACCGCAGGCTATGCGTTGCTCGGCATTTGACCTGCGCGGACACGGCAAATCGGACGGGCCGAGACGGCCACACGCCGAGTTCGATGTGTTGCTGGACGACATCGGCAATATGCTCGACGAAGCAACCGGTCTCTATCCCGGCCAGCCCCGTTTCCTCTACGGGCACAGCCTGGGCGGCAACCTGGTACTGAACTATGCACTGCGCCGACGGCCGGCGATTGCCGGCGTCATCTCCACCGGCCCCTGGCTGCGCCTGGCCTTCGAACCGCCGGCTATGAAACTGTGCCTGGCACGTCTCATGGAGCGCGTATGGCCGGCTTTCCGGCAGTCCAACGGGCTCGACACACGGGCGCTCTCTCACGATCCACAGGTCATCCGCTATAACATGCGATCCGTTGGTACATGACCGCATCTCAGCCCGGCTGGCCATGAGCCTGTACGACGAGGGGGCAATGGCTGTTAGAACACGCGGACGTGTTCCCGTGCCGCGTCGCTCGGTACACGGGGGGTCCGACGCATTACGTCGGCACTGGCCAGCCAGGCATTCGCCAGGAAAGTACCCGGCGACTGCACGCTGAAGTTGTGGGAGGGGTTGTACCACGAGACCCACAATGAGCCGGAAAGCGACGAGGTCATCGCATTCATGGTCGCGTGGTTGAGGCGACATACGCCGTACGCCGGTGGGGATTTGGGCGGCCGTGGGCGCGTGATGGCGGCACCATAGAGGGAGGTAAGGATGACTGGTTCCTTGCTGATCACCCATGGCCAGGTTTTTACCCTGGGTCAGCGCAACGAACTAATCACCGATGGCGCCTGTTATATCGAGGACGACACGATCGTCGAGATCGGCGACACTGCTGAATAGCGGCCCGCACCCGGATGCCGAGCGCCTGGATGCCGGCGGCAAACTGGTCTTGCCCGGCTGATGTGCGGTCATACACATTTCTACGGCGCGTTTGCCCGCGGCATGACCATCCCGGGTGCCCCGGCCACCAACTTCGTCGAAATCCTCGAAAAGCTGTGGTGGAAGCTCGACCGGGCGCTAGGCCCGAGACGTGCGCTACAGCGCCCTGGTCTGCCTGGTCGATGCCGTCCGCCACGGCTGCACCACGCTGATCGACCATCACGCCAGTCCCGAACGCCATCGACGGGAGCCTGGACATAATTGCCGACGCGGTCAAGCAGACGGGCCTGCGCGCCACTCTGTGCTATGAGGTCACCGACCGCAACGGCACGGACGGTGCCGACGCAGGGCATCGCCGAGAACGTGCGCTTCATCAAGCGCTGCCAGGCCGAGCCCACCCGCAGCTGGCCGCCTCGTTTGGGCTTCATGCGCGCTGACACTCTCGGACGAGACGCTGGCCACCTGCGGCACTGCCGGCCAGCGCCTTGCGCAGCGGCTTCCACATCCACGTACGCCGAAGGGCGTGGCCGACGAGGAACTGAGCCTGCGCCGGTACAACCTGCGCGTGGTGGAACGACTGCACAAATTTGGCATCCTGGGCCCGCAGACCATCGCCGCACATTGCGTACACCTGGATGCTCAGAAAAGGACATCGTGGCCGAGACAGGGACGCTCGTCACACACCAACCGCGCTCGAACATGAACAACGCGGTCGGCTGCCCGACGTGGCGGGCCTGCTGCAGCGCGGCGTCACCGTCGCCCTGGGCAACGACGGCTTTTCACGAACAACATGCTACACCGAAATGAAGGTGGCCTACCTGGCGCACAAGCTCAACACCTCGCGATCCGCAGGCCATGCCCGGCGACGTGGTCATGCAGATGGCCTATCCCAACAACGCCACGCTGGCCAGCGCTTCTTCCCGAGGCCGCTCGGCGAACTGAGCCCTGGCGCCTTCGCCGACATTGTCTTCCTGGATTACGACCCGCCCACGCCGCTGGCGCCCGGCAACCTGCCCTGGCACATCATCTTCGGGATGAGACGGCGCGCACGTCACCCACACCATTGCCGGCGGCAAGGTGCTGATGGACAGACCGCCGGATGCTGACGCTTGACGAGGAGGCCATTGCCGCGCCGCCGGAGTTGGCCCAGCCGCAGCCTGGGAGCGCGTCAGTTAGCTGCGCCAGTCGGGCAGGCCGTGCGAGCACGAGGAGATGACGATGACCGTTCGCCGCCGCTGCCCGCGGGCAGTTGCTCACGGCGGCAGGCGATGGCCTGGTGACGACGTCGTGGCGGTAGTGTGGTTTGATGCGGACGAGGACGCACGGCGCCTGGGGCGGCATCATCGAGCCGGCGCACACGGCCGAGCAGGCCTGCCGCCGACGCGTTGCAGCCGGCGCAGAGGCATTATCGGTTGCGCTGGACGATGGGCGCAAGGGCGAGATCGTCGGTCAGCCTCTCCGAGTTCGACGCCGATGGCGCCCACCCGTTGACCTTCGTCGGGCTGGGGACGCTGATACCGCCCGGCCGACCGGGGTGTATGGAGGCGTCTGCATGGCTGATCTGAGCGTCGAGATCTGCGGGCTGAAGTTCCGCAACCCGGTGATCCCGGCGCCGGACCGAACGTGCGCGACGGCAAGCGTGTGGTCGAGGCGGTCGACGGCGGCTGCGGCGCCGCCCTGAGCAAGACCATCTCCGTCGACGCCGCGCCGGTGCCGATGCCGCACATGGCCGAGGTGCGCGGCGGCTTCATCAACACCGAGCTCTGGTCCGAAATGCCGCCCGAGCGCTGGTTCGCGCGCGAGTTTCGACGCTTTGCCGCGAGGCAGCCGACGCAGCCGGCATCCCGCTGATCTGCTCGCTGGGCTATACCGGGCACGGAGATCGCCCAACTGGCGCCGCAGATGAACCGGTTGGGCCGACGCCCTCGAGTTGAGCACGCACTACCTGGGCGAGGACCCGACGCCCGATGATCGAGGCCATCGACGCCGCCAAGCAAGGCTTCCACGGGCCGGTATTCGTGAAGATGAGCCCGCTGGGGCGTGAGATGCGCGCCGCGGCGCAGGCGGCCAAGGATGCCGGTGCCGACGCGATCGTCGCCACCAACTCCTTCGGCCCGACCTTTGGGCTGGACGTGGAGACCGGCTTTCCGCTGCTGGGCGGCGACAACGGCTACGGCTGGCTGAGCGGGCCGGCCATCAAGCCGCTCAGCGTGCGCTGTGTCTACGATATTGCCGCCACGGTCGACCTGCCGGTCATCGGCGTCGGCGGCATCAGCCGCGGCGAGGATGCCATCGAGTTCATGATGGCCGGCGCCTGGGCCGTCGGCGTCTGCACGGCGGCGATCATGCGCGGCAATGACGCCTACGGCGAGATCGCCCAGCATGGGAACGAGTGGCTTGATGCCCACGGCTATGCCAGCGTGAACGAGATCCGCGGGCTTGCCCACAGGCAGTCTGCCAGGCTAGCGAGGTGGCCACAGTGGCCTCCCTGAGATTCTGCGCGAGGATGGAAGATAGACAATGTCTGACACGATGAAGGTGCATGCCCTTTGACGTGCTGCTCCGGCAGATGCTCAAGGAGTACGCGCACAGCGGCTCGATCTTCGGCATTCACCGCTCGCTCGTTTTACCGGCCGCGGCCAGATAGCCCTTACGCCCTACCGGACTTCTTCGGCCCGGCAACTACCTCGCCACTCCGATCGGCCCGTCGGCCGGTCCGCACACCCAGCTAGCGCAGAACATCATCGCGGCCTGGCTGTGCGGCGGGCGCTTTCATCGAGCTCAAGACCGTCCAGATCATGGACGAGCTGGAGATCCCGCGGCCGTGCATCGACATGGAGGACGAGGGCTACAACGTCGAGTGGTCGCAGGAACTCAAGCTGGAGGAGTCGTCGCACGGAGTACATCAACGCCTGGGCGGCGATCCACGTCCTGCGCCGCGCTGCTGGGCTGGGAGGACGCGCCGTTCGGCACGATCTTCGACATGAGCGTCGGCTACAACCTGGACGGCATCCAGAGCCCGCGCATGACGCGCTTCATGGACCGGCTGGCCGATGCCGCGCGCTGAGCTTGCCGAGATCCAGGCGGACGCTGCGCGCGCGACTTCCCGCAGTTCGCCGACGTCGAGATCCCGGCGCGACTGGTCAACAGCGTGACCCTGTCGACGATGCACGGCTGCCCGCCCGACGAGATCGAGCGCATCGCCCGCTATCTTGCTCGAAGAGCGCGGTCTGCACACGGTCGTCAAGATGAACCCGACGCTGCTTGGGCAAAGAGCGCGTGCTCGAGCATCCTGCACGACAACCTGGGCTTCACCGAGATCGACATCCCCGACTCCGTCTTCGAGAAGGACCTGAGCTACGACCGCGCCGGTGAGCTGATCCACACGCTGCAGGGGGTGGCGGCCGAGCAGGGCCTGACTTTCGGCGTCAAGCTGAGCAACACGCTGGCCATGCACAACCACAAGAGCGCTTTGCCCGGCGACGAGATGTACATGTCGGGCCGGGCGCTCTACCCGGTCACCATGAACCTGTTTGCCCGCCTTGGTGCACGAGTTCGCCGGCAACCTGCGCGTTTCGTACTCGGCCGGCGCCGACGCACTCAACGTCGCCACGATCCTGGCCTGCGGCGCCGCGCCGGTCACGGCCTGCTCGGACCTGCTCAAGCCGGGCGGCTATGCCCGCTTTGGGCCAGTGGCTCGAGAACCTCGAGGCGCAGATGCAGCGCGCGGCGCGGCCAGCCTGGCCGAGCTGGCAGCCGACAGGCTGGCCAACGTCGAGCGGGCTGCGGCCGAGGCGCTGGTCGATCCGCGCTACCAGAAGCACTATCCCCGGTTCGGCCTGCCGAAGGTGAAGTCGGGACTGGGCTTTTGGGACTGCGTGGTCGCGCCGTGCGTCGAAGCGTGCGCGGTCGAGCAGGACGTGCCCGAGTATGCCTGGCTGATCGCCCAGGGCGAGTACGACCGGGCGCTCGAGGTGATCCTGGCCCGCAACCCACTGCCCGGCGTGACCGGCTATGTCTGCACGCACCTGTGCCAGACCCGCTGCACCCGCAACGACTACGACGAGATCGGTCGCGATCCGCGCGCTGAAGCGAGTCGCCGTCGAGCGGGGCAGGCCGGCTACGCGCGGCCGGTCACGAGCCGATCGACGCCGCGACGCGGCCGAGTCGCGATCATCGGCGCGGGCCCGGCAGGGCTCTCGGCCGCGGCTTTCCTGGCCCTCAACGGCGTGCAGGTCGACCATGTTCGAGGCCAAGGACGTTGTGGGCGGCATGATGCGCCTGGTGCCGCCCGTTCCGCCTGCCCGTGGGCGGTCATCCAGGAAGACGTCGATCGCATCACGGACCCTGGGCGTCGACATTCGGCTCAACCATCCCGTACGCGAGCCGCCCGAGGCGCTGCTGCAAGAGGGCTTCGATGCCGTCTACATTGGCAGCGGTTTCCAGCGCAACACGCCGCTCTTCATCGAGGGGGTCGAGGGCCAGGGCGTCATGTCCGCCCTCGAGCTGCTCGACCGCATCGCGGCGCGTCGGCGAACGGTGTCGTCGACTGGGCCGCAAGGCGGTGGTCATCGGCGGCGGCGACACGGCCATGGATGCCACGCGCACTGCACAGCGGCTCACCGGCGCATCCCGTGACGATCGTCTACCGGCGCACCCGGCACGAGATGCCCGCGGCCGAGGAGGAAATCGAGGGCGCGTTGGAGGAAGGCAACCTGCTGGAAGAACTGGCGACGCCGGTCGGGTCATCCTGGACGCAGGGCCGGGTGGTAGCGCTGGAGTGCGTGCGCAACCGGCTGGGCGAGCCGGGTGCGGATGGGCGGCGCACACCGGTAGCCATCCCGGGCAGCGAAGTTCCAGCATCCCGACGGACGCCGTCATCGTGGCCGTCGGCCAACTGCCTGACCTGGTCGTTCCTCGACGGCAGCGCAGTGACGCGCCACACGAGCGGCGGCATCGCCGTCGACCCTCGCACCGGCCAGGCCGGACCCGACCGGGTCTACGCCGGCGGCGACGTCGTGGTCGAGCCGGCCAGCATCATCGCGGCCTGCGCGCGACGGTCGCCGCGCCGCCGAAGCGATCTGCGCCCGCCTGGGCATCGCCTTTGGCCAGCCGCCCGCCGCGGCCAGCCGTGCTGTCCGAGCAGGACATCCTGGCGGTCAAGCGGCGTGCGCGCGCGCAAAGAGGCCAGCGCCCGAACCCGTGCCCGCCGCCAGCCAGCGCATCGACTTCAAGCCTTTCGAGTCGGCGCTGAGCGACGAAGACGCCAAAGAAGGGCGGGTGGAACTCAATGAGATCCACGGCGCAAGGGTGCATAAGATCAACAAAGGCAGCATGACAGCCCAGCTTATGGCCTGCAGTGAATGGATCAACCCGGCTCCCGGCGCGAGCAGGAGGGTTTTGCACCCGCAGGAGTACCGTTAAACAACTCAACACGAAGGAGATGACCATTAAAGGATGGATCATGTACCCCGTGAGGTGAATGAACGCCTGCAGCCGTTCCTTGATCCCGATTTTTCGATCCTGCAGCAAAATGGGCAGTATCTTCCTCGCGTTCCTTAATGATCCACATGCCCAGCGGCCCTGCTGAAGCTTAAAACTTGGAATGGTGGGGGAATTTCACCCGGGCACTCAAGGTCTCTCAGGTAAAGGACCTGGTACCCGCATATCTGCATCCGGTAACTAAGGTCCAGGTCTTCTGCCAGGGTATCCGCGCTCCAGCCGCCGGCTTCCAGGACGGCTTTTTTTCGCAGCACCCCCCCACTGCCGTTGAAGTTTTGAAAACATCCGGAGGCGTACCTTCCGGTCTGCTCGATAAAAAAGTGGACATCGATTCCAAGTGATATAGCTTTTGTCAGCAAATTAAAATCCCGGTTCAAGTGCGTCCAGCGGCTCTGAACAACACCTAGTCGTTCATCATGTTCAAAATAAGGGATGGTGCGGAGCAGGAAATCTGCAGGCGGGATAAAGTCAGCATCGAAAATGGCAATATACTCTTCCCCGGTTTTGCGGAGCGCGGCCTGCAATGCCCCGGCTTTGAACCCGCTACGATCTTCCCGGCGTTGGACTTCTATATTGAAGGATTTTTTTTGAAATTCTTCGACAACCTTGTCAACTTCCAATTTGGTGTCATCATCGGAATCATCAAGCACCAGGATCTTTACTTTGTCGATTTGGTAAGCTTCCGCCATGGCGGCACAGGCTGACACCAGCCTTCGAATGACATATCTTTCATTGTAAACAGGTAATTGGATGGAGACGGTAGGGAGGATCGGGGATCGGGTAGGCAGGGGAGGGATCTTATATTTCCGCGATGCGTTCAGCAGGAAATAATGATTAAACCCATACAGGAAAAATAGCAAGGTAAGGATCAGGGAAAAAGTATAAAACAGCATCTCCAGGAACATTGTGCCTTATCCTCCCAACTGAACGGATGCAACCCTGGGAGCACTGCTCCAATGTGCATCCTTCAGGATAATTGCTTCAGGAAGACTACCTTGCTGGGACTGTCTTTTCACCGGAAAAGCGCATTTTATCCAACCGAATTTGAAACATGGGGAAAAAGCTGTTCGAAAAAGGTATTGTATATAAAAGTTCTTCAGTTGTCGAGGTGACGAAGGCTAATATTGGGGAACAAATCCCCCATTCCCCGACTAATCCAATCACCAAGATTAGGTGATTACTTTTGCCGCCATAAATGATATTTTTAAGAGCGTACCCCGTATTTGTTTTGGAGGTGAAAATGGCTACACTAACACAGCCGTACCAGGTCAATCTAGCTCGCAGCGTATTTATCAGAACGCGATGCGTTCATTGAAAGGATCCTGCCGCGCCGCTGCATGGTTATCTCATGGGGATTAGTCATTGCTGGATTGGGGATCCCCCTGCTGATGGCATTTCAAGTTCTGCAACCCACCTTTCTTCTTGCCTTTGTCGGGCTTGCGTTGTTTGCTATTGGGGGGGTCCTGGCACTGTTCTATTGCGGAGAAATCTGAAATGGCCGAAGCCCCGATTATTTACAAGGAGCTCTCACCAACCCAGATTGCATTTCTCAAAACCCGCATAAATAACCGGGATGAAATCCCCCAACACCTGGAGCTCCTAAAACGTCTTTGTGAAGAAGCCATATGCGGCGATCCGCTGGTGATTTTCCATGGAGGGGCGGTCAAAGATGGCTTCCTGGTCGAAGTGGCCTTCCCGGTGAATCGTCCAGTCGAAACCGGGAATGTCCATTCCCGTATGCTGGAGGCCGCCAACGCGCTGACCTCGCTCCATTATGGGTCCCCTTCAGACCGCCCGGGATACAGTACTAAAAATCCATGACTACCTGCACGATCACGCCTGGACAACCTCCCTGTTCAGGCGTGAGGTTTTCCGGGTGATGGATTTGGCAGAGCCGCATAAGGATGTCACCGAGATTCAGGTCATCCTGCATGAATGGGATCACTTGCTTGCTGAAGGTCGCGGAAAAAGTGCTTGGAGCCGAAGACTGCCGGAGATTGATGCAGGGCATCGAGTTGATCACCCCTGAATCATCTTGCCAAAGAATATACGGACTGGATCCAAGGCGCCATTAACCGCCTCGACGCGCTAACCGGTGATGGTGTGAAGAAGTGCGATGTGGTTTCGCACTGTGCCCATGTATTCCCCCAGGAACGCATCGATCACCTGCGTTCCATCTATGAGCAGGGTGAGTTTGACGATATTTTACATGAAATGTACACAGACAACTTCTGGTATGAAAAACCGGTTCGGCATGGAAACGTGCTCTATGAACGCAAAAACCCATACGATCCGGATGCCTTTGCCCTTGCATCCAGCCCAGTCGCACGGCGCAAGGCTTACTGCCACTGTTCATTTGTCCGTCCATTCCTCGATGAAATTCCCTCCAGGCTGTCCCCCACTTTCTGCTATTGCGGGGCGGGCTGGTACAAGCGGCTCTGGGAGGGTATTTTGGGCAAGCCAGTGAAAATAGAAATATATGAATCCCTTGCTGAAGGGTGACGATGAGTGCAAGCTTACGATAACCCTGCCCCTGGAATTGACCGGAGATTGTACCCCGGAAGGATGAAGCCAACGAATATGCCAAAAGAAATCCAATATGAGATACGCGTGCGGGATATTCTGGATGAGAAATGGTCGACCCATTTTTTGCCATTCATTATCACCGTTGGCGAGAATGATACTTTGCTTTCAGGGGTAGTGCATGACCAGGCAGAATTATTTGGCCTATTGTTAAAAATCCGCGACCATGGACTGGTTCTGGTCTCTGTGAATCCAGTTTCATATCCATCAAATCGAGGTATTTTGACTTGAAAGGTTGATCCAATGCGGGAGGGGGTTATGTGTATAATCGTTATGTGACCAGCCTTCTTCCAACAAAATTCTTCGTTCCCCCCATTCCATCCAGTTATTTGCCGCGACCGCATTTGCTGGAAATGCTTGACGAGGCGCTCACCCACAGCCTAACGTTGGTCTCTGCACCAGCAGGGGCTGGCAAGACCTTATTGGTCAGCGCCTGGTTGGAGTCGATCCCTAAAAAGGGAGCGGTCATTGGCTGGTTGTCGCTTGATGAAGCTGATAACGAACCCGGTCGCTTCCTGGAATACATGGTGGCATCCCTGGAGGAAGGGGGGTTGGTCATTGATACTCCTGAGATCCAGGGGTTCAACGGCATAGCACAGTTGGAGAATATCCTGGCGGATATTGTCCGGGGGATACTGCCCATCCAGCGCGATTTGATTCTCATCCTAGACGACTATCATCTTATTCAAAACAAGGAAATCCATAAAGCACTGGAATACTTGATCGCTCATTCCCCCCCACGGTTGCACATCGTTATTTTGACTCGTTCCGATCCACCGCTGGAACTGGCACGTTTGCGAGTGGCAGGACAATTGGTGGAAGTACGCATGGAGCAACTGCGATTTTCTCCCCAGGAGGCTGGATCTTTCCTGGAGAAAGTTGCCGGGGTAATCCTGGATGAAAAAGATGTGGTGGCATTAAATGGGCGCACGGAGGGTTGGGTCGCTGGATTACAAATGGCTGCGATTTCGTTGCGCGGGCGTGAGGACGTTGCTGCCTTTGTAGCTGCATTTGCCGGCAGCCATAGATATATCTTCGATTACCTGCTTGAACAAGTGCTCAACCGGCAGGATCCAGCAGTAAGGGAGTTCCTGCTGCAAACATCTGTGCTGGAAGGACTCGCGGCACCTTTATGTGACGCGGTGGTTGGAACGAACGGCGCTGCCCAAGCCATGCTCGATACTCTTGAACGGGCGAATTTATTCCTGGTACCCCTTGATGATGAGCGTGGCTGGTATCGGTACCATCACCTGTTTTCCGATTTGCTCAGGTTGGTTCTGGAACAAACTCACCCTGGATTATCAGCAGAGCTCCACCGCCGCGCTTGCCGCTGGTACGAAGGGCAGGAAATGCTGTCCGAAGCACTGCACCATGGCCTTGCTGCAGAGGATATGGAACTGGTGGCGAATATCGTTTCTGAAAATGTCCTGGCCTTGGTGGAACATGCAGAAATTGCACCCACCCTTGCACAGATCGATGCGATCCCTGGGGAACAACGCTTCTCATTGCCTTGGCTGGATGTGGCATATGCATGGGGGTTGGCGTACATAGGCCAGAATCAAAGAGCTGAACAAATCTTATCTTTAGCACAAAGGCATATGCAATCGCTGGCTGCTGATAAGCGGGAAAAGATGTTGGGTCATATTGACGCAGTGCGGGCGTACCTGGCGTGGACGATGGGTGACCAATCTGAAGATGCCATGGCATTTGCAGGGAAAGCAGACAAGCACTTACCTGCGGAAGCGACAGCCGTTCGGGCGTTGAACCTGATCACACTTGGAAACGCGATGATCCAGAATTCAGATGACCCGCATGCAGTGGATGTTTTGGAGCAGGCACTCCTCCTGGCAAAACAGGCTGGACAGTCGCATGTAGTAATGCAAGCTGCTTCAGGGCTGGCATATACCTGCATCATTTTGGGAAAATCTCCGCGGGCACAGAGAGTCTGTGAAGAGGCGATTGAGATTGCAGAATCCTACCAGCGTCGGAATGCCCGCCCCCTGACGACAGCTGCCAGCGTTTATACATTGTTGTCACGTGTCTGGTTGGAAGTGGGAGAGTATGAGAAAGCCCTCCAAATCGCCCGCAAAGGAATGGCGTTAGCGGAGGTCTGGGGACAGGTGGATACCATCATGATGTGCGCCCAATTCCTGGCTTTTGCCCTGTCCTTTACCGATCAGGTGGAGCAAGCTAAAAAATTAATCCAGGAGACTCGAAAGATCGCTCAAAAAGGACCCCCCTGGCATTTGCAGACGCTTGATTTTGTGGAGCTTCAAATTTACCTGGATTCCGATCCGCAGAATACGGTAGAGATCCATCGGGAAGTAGAACGTAAATATGAGACTCTTATTAGTTCATCACCTCTTCTAAAAGCGCGCGTTCTAATTAAAGAAAAACAATCGGTTGAAGCGCTGAAGCTGTTGGAGCAGGAGAAGGAGAACTCTGAAAAGTATGGACATTATCGAACCATCTGGCTGAATATACTAATAGCGATGGCATATTTCGAGCAAAAAGATCAAGTTGCTTCCCTAAACTCATTAAAGCTGGCTCTCGAAATGGCAGAATCCGGAAACGAGGTCACTCCCTTTGTGCGTGAGGGGAAAGGGATGGAAAAATTGCTCCAGCTGGCACAAGCAAGGTCCATTGCGCCGAAATTCGTTTCACGGTTGTTGAAAGTTTTCGAACTCCGTCGCAAGCACACCCCTGAACCATCTTCTCTGACCGAAACCCTGATCGAGCCTTTGAGCGAGCGCGAGCTGGAAGTGTTACGGAATCTGAATGGTCCACTTTCCACCCCCGAGATTGCAGAAGAGTTGATTGTATCGGCAAACACGGTGCGAACGCATATAAAAAACATTTATGGGAAATTAGGTGTCCACGGGCGCAGCGGAGCAGTAAAACGGGCTGTGGAATTGGGACTGCTGGCATAATATTTCCCCATAGATATGATTCCGTTGGTGCAGAATTGGGGAGGATTTTTGTGAAACGCACCAGGAATTTCCCCACTGGGTGATTAATCTTGAATTCGTCAGTCGAATAATTCCAATTCAGACTCTGTCAAATCCATATCTGCAGCAGCCAGGTTCTGGGCCTGGTGCTGTCGATTGAATGACATGGGGATGGTGATGACGCGCGGCTGCTGGATGAGCCATATTAGAGCAATCTGCTGGGGTGATCCTCCACGTCTTTTCGCCAGCTCGCTTAAAGCTTTATTCCCCTTTATATTACGACGCTTAACTGGAGAATAGGCGGTTAGCAGGATGTCATTTTCCTGGCAGTACCCCAGCACGCCATTGCTCCTATTTGTGCGATCAGGCAAGCTGTATGAAACCTGGTTGGTGAGCAGTTTAGTTTCGGACAATGCCACCGCTTTTTCGAGCAGTTTGAGGTCAAAATTGCTTACTCCAAGGTGCCTCACCTTGCCATCCTTTACCAGCGTGTTGAGAGCGCGAAATGCTTCACCCAGGTTCATCCCCCGCCTTGGCCAGTGGATCAGGTAAAGGTCAAGATACTCCATCCCAAGACGACGAAGGCTGTTCTCGCAGGAATGCAGGACCTCGCCATATCCCAAATGCTCAGGACTGACCTTGGATGTGATGAACAATGTTTCCCGTGCAATACCTGCCTCACGGATTGCCCGTCCGAGCAATTCTTCCGCATGTCCTGCAGCATAGGCTTCGGCAGTATCGAAATGAGTGTAGCCCAGGTCCAGTGCTGAGTGTAACGCTGTCAGCGATCGGTCATCCCGGGAAATATCGGGAGCATTGTCCCCACCAATCGTCCAGGTTCCGAATCCAATTTTTGGGATATTCAATGCGTTTATTATTTCGTATCTCATCATTAAATTATAGCATCATGGCTCATGACTCGTGCATCTCCCAGTCAATAATCGCCTTGTCCACGGCGGTTTTTTTAGTTGGGATTGGGAAGTTTTCATTCACCTAAAGCAGGTGATGACGTTGGCAATCAAACGGATTATCTTTTAATTGGTGCTACTATAAAAACCGTAGTTTATTGATCGACAAAATGTGAGCCAAATAGACAGCACTTATGGCATTTTCCAAAACCCAGTGGACACGCGGCGGACTTTCTTGTATAAATAGTTAGGGATATCTGTCTGTATCAATACCCGTGTGACAAATCGCAAGCGGAGAAACGATTATGAATGAATCCACATCCATTGTCATCGACACGCACGACCTGACCAAGACCTATAAAGGTGTTCAGGCACTCAAATCCCTGGACCTCAAGGTACACCAGAATTCAATTTTTGGGTTCCTGGGACCCAATGGTGCCGGAAAAACCACCACCATTAAACTGCTGCTTGGGCTGATCCACCCTACTGCTGGCAGCGCCACGGTTTTTGGGAAGGACATTGTAAACCAGAGTATCGATATTCGCGCCCGCACTCGGTTACCTTCCGCAGGAGCCGCATTTTTATGAATATATGACCGCCCGCCAGACGCTGCGCTTCACCGCCAGGTTTTTTTTCAAGGGACCCGGAAAGGCCATTGAATCACGCGTGGACGAGATGCTCCACCTGGTTGACCTGGCTGAAAAAGCTGACCGTCCGTTGAGGACTTTTTCGGGCGGCGAGAGGCAGCGGTTGGGGATCGCCCAGGCCCAGGTCAATTATCCTGATTTGCTCATCCTGGATGAGCCGGCCGCTTCCCTGGATCCGATCGGACGTCGCGATGTACTGGAAGTGATGTCCAAATTGAGAAAGTACACCACAATCTTCTACTCCACCCATATCCTGGACGATGTGCAGCGCGTAAGCGATACCGTGGTCATCTTGAATAAGGGCCAAACGGTGGCTGAAGGTCCGATCGAACAACTCCTGGCGGGCAGCGAAGGCGTGATCTACCTGATCAACTTGAAAGGGGTTTCAGATCCAGCTCTCAATCTGGTCCAGTCCCAGCCGTGGGTCAGCGGGATCAAGATCAGCGAACGTGGCGATGAAACCACCTGGCAGGTCAGTGTATCTGACCCTCAAGCAGCCGAAGCGCAACCTGCTCAAACTCCTGGTCAATACCCCGGTCGTTGTCACAGAGTTTCGACGTAAAAAATATGAGTTGGAAGATATCTTCATGCAGGTCATTGAAGGAGATCAACATGTCCGGAAATAGCGATTTCGAATTGGTAACCGAGCGCGGCTGGCAGCTGCGGATTTAATAACCTACTCGATAACGAGCTCTCCCGCTGGTGGAAAACCAGGATGTGGTGGATCCAGGCCTTGATCTGGGTGGGCATGATCGGATTCATGTTGAGCGCGGTGTTATTCAGTTCGCCGGATTTCAAGTTGGAGGACGGCTTGATGATCTATGCCGTCTTTGCCGGCATGTTCCCTGCCGTCGCAGTGGTCATCATCATGCAGGGTGTGCTGGTGGGGGAGAAGAGGGACGGGACGGCTGCCTGGGTGATGTCCAAACCGGTCTCCCGCCCGGCATTCATTTTATCCAAGGTGCTTGCCAACAGCCTGGGGATACTGGTAACCATGGTGATTCTTCCAGGTTTCGTCGCCTATGCCCTCTTTTTTATTCGCACGCAGGCTCCGCTGGATCCTTTGCGGTTTATTGCATCACTTGGAGTCTTCTTTCTTAACCATCTCTTTTACTTGAGCCTGACACTCATGCTGGGATCTCTTTTCGCCAACCGCGGTCCGGTTATTGGAATTGCCCTGGCAACCCTGTTCCTGCAGCAGTACCTGGTTGGTTTGCTGCCGGTGCTCCGCTACCTGATCCCCTGGACCCTGGTTGTGCCTGCTAAACAACGAGACCAACGCCATTGTGCCGGCCTTGTTATCTGGCCAACCGATCTATTCATCCATCCCGTTAATAGCAGTGGCATTGGAGTGTGTTCTCTTCGTCCTGGTTGCTGCATGGCGGTTCAACCGTGAGGAGTTCTAGATTGTTGGGAATTGGAATCGTCTGATGAATATAGAAATTGCATCTCCAAATTACAAATACTATTTTGCGAATAGGATAGGAGGTTCCATTGGATCACGTAGTATATCTGGATGACCGGTCTAATGAATTGGGAAACTTGTTATCAGGTAAAAAATCAATGATCATTCGCGGCGCAACCGGGCGCAAAATGCCACATGGTCGTGTAAATATAGGAGATATCTTGTATTTCATCAACAACAACGGCGAAGGAACGATCCGTGCAAAAGCTGAAGTCTCCCTCGCCATCCATTCTGAAAAGATGGGTAAGGAGGATTCAATTTCCCTTGTCCAACATCATCAGCCAGAATTGTGTCTTTCCGAAAAGCAATTCGCCCGCTGGGCAGGGAAACGATATATCGTATTGATCGGTGTTGCCAATATGGAGGAGATTCCCCCCATTGCGATGGATAAAAAGAACTTTAAGAACATGGATGACTGGCTCCTGGTGGGAACTATGGAAGCTACACTGGGCTGAAATCTCCCCCGGTCAACCTGCATTGATTTTAATTCCCCCAATCTGGGTGATGACAGGGGTACAAAAATCGAATAATCTATCCCTTGATATTATCTGCACTGGGAGAACAACCATGAAAAACATTCGTCTTCAAACAGTGGGGTGGGGTGAACGAGTTCGTCCTGTCATTGGCGTTTTGCTGCCACCGGAGCGTTGATCATGATCGTTTTCAGTCCCCTAAGGCCGCTCCTCGAATGGAGACCGGACTACCTGGGGAGGATTGCGTTGATCGTCTTACTGTCGATCGCAGCCGGGCTGGTTCGTAAAAGCACCCGTTTCAACCAATACCTTCCGGTACTGGTTGGGCTTTTGATCCTGGCCATTGCGGTCTCGCTTGACTGGGTGTTTCGGACGCTACCTAATGGATTCCCTGGGTGTCGATGGCAGCACTCCCTTCAGTTTTGCGCTCTTGAAGTTGAACGAAGGCATTGTTGTCGTCTGTATAGTTGTCCTCTTTACCCGCATGACGGGAGGCACGCTGGGCTCGATCTACATACAGAAGGGCAACCTGAAGCAGGGACTCTATCATTGGGCTGATCGCATTCCTCGTTTGTGTTGCTGGTTCCATCCCCATGGCAGGTCTCATGTTTAAATCCGGGGACCTGTCATGGAGCCAGGATTCTCTCCTGGATTCCCTGGTTGTTGATCTCAGTCCTGGCAAATGCTGCCCAGGAAGAACTCCTGTTTCGGGGATTATTTTTACGAAAACTGCAGCCCTTCCTCGGGAAATTCCTATCAAATCTTCTAATCGTCTTTGTATTTACCCTGCTGCATAAAGGCGTTACCTATTCTTCGAGTGAAACCATATTTCTCGTACTACTTGTCCCACTTAGGTCTGGTTTGGGGCTACATCATGCAAAAAACGGACAGCGTGTGGGGTTCCATCTTATTCCATGCTGGGACAGATATCCCCATTTTCCTTGGCATTTTCTCCAATTTATATTAAATTTTCCAACGAGAGAAATGTCTGCAGGATTCAATGGGAAACATATGAAAAGTTTCCACATGAACTCCTGGAGTCAAAATGACGATCGTCGAAGCAAAGACAAACCCCCCTCCGGCATGTTCGGGTTTAGTATCGTCTGGCTGGGTCAAATCATTTCGGTATTGGCAACGAACATGAGTGGTTTCGCCTTGACGATCTGGGCGTTCGAGAAGACCAGCAGTGCCACCGTGCTTGGTCTCGTACAACTTTCATTTTCCCTGCCATTTTTACTCATCTCACCGTTCGCCGGGGCAATGGTGGACCGTTACAACCGAAAACTGATGATGATGGTCAGCGACCTGGGGGCGGTGCTGGCCACGACCGGACTCCTGGTCCTGAACGCCTCCGGTCACCTGCAGATCTGGCACATGTGTGTGGCGTCAGCCATTTTCGGCTTGAGCAATACATTCCAGTGGCCGGCTTACATGGCAGCCATCAGCACCATGGTCCCCAAGGAACAATACGGTCGCGCCAATGGCCTGATGTCGTTGATCGATTCCGGTCCAGCGGTGTTCTCCCCCATCATGGCTGGCGCTCTTCTTCCCGTCATCGGACTGAACGGGATCCTGATCATCGACGTGGTAACCTTTTTCCTGGCGATTGGAGCGCTGCTGGTCGTGCACGTCCCACAGCCAGTGCTCACCGAGGAGGGGCAGGCAGGCAAGGGGAACTTAATGAAAGAAGCTGCATATGGGTTTAAGTATATTTTTGCACGTCGCAGCCTGCTCAACCTGTTGCTGGTCATTTTGTGTCTGAACCTGGTGGGCGGCCTTTCCCAATCATTGTTCGCTCCAATGATCCTTTTGCGGACGAACAATAATAGTGCTTCGCTGGGTACAATCCAATCGGCTTTTGCCATTGGCGGCGTTGTAGGTGGTCTCATTGTCAGTGCCTGGGGTGGGTTCAAGAAACGCATCCGGGGGATGCTGATCGGCTGGAGCATGTATGCATTTCTCGGGTTGATCCTCTTCGGCCTGGGGCGCAGTCTATCCATGTGGATCCCGGTGGCCTTTCTGGCTGCCATCAGTTTTCCGTTGACCCAAAGCGCCAGCAATGCCATTTGGCAAGCCAAGGTGGCTCCGGATGTGCAGGGTCGGGTCTTTTCTGCCCGCCGATTGATCGCCTGGCTGGTGGATCCGATCATGCCGGTGGTTTCCGGTCTCATGGCAGATTACGTCATGGAACCAGCGATGAATGCGAATACCGGCCTGGCGCGCACCTTCGGCGGGCTGGTGGGTACAAGCCCCGGTTCAGGGATGTCGTTGATGTTCATCGTTTCAGGACTTCTGTATCTCTCGGTGACCGCCGTAGCCTGGTTCAACCCGATCATTCGCAACGTCGAGACGATCCTGCCGGATCATGACCAGATGGAGAAGGTCCCCAGTGGATTGGTTGCTGAATAATTGATGAGCCTCCAATCTTCGGCATGATCCTGATCATTTTCTTTTCTTCATGTGGAGAATGTAATGAGTATTAAATGTCGGCATTACAACACCTCGGATGATTATGAGCTCGTGGATAATTTTCTCGTCGAGCAGTATCAACCCGGAAACGTTGATGGGAATTGGCTCGAACCCGCCTGGGAATACATGCACGGTCATCCTTACCTGGATAAATCATCCCTGGATAAGATAGGTATTTGGGAAGATGACGGGAAAATCGTAGCTGTGGCTCACTATGAAAGCCGCTTGGGAGAGGCATTCTTTGAATTCCATCCCGATTACAAGCACTTGAAGGTTGATTTGCTCGATTATGCCGAAAGAATGCTTTTTGGTTCATCAAGCAATGGAAATAAAGCCATCCGCGTTTATTTAAATGATATGGATGAGGAATTTATTTCTTTGGTTATGGCACGCGGCTATGAAAAAGATGACAAAGAAACCCGCACGATAATGCAGTTTGTGATCCCCGACTCCTTTCCAGCAATCACCCTGCCCGACGGGTATCGTTTGAAAAGCCTTCATGATGATTGCGACTGGCCCAAAGTCCATCGTGTCCTTTGGCGCGGATTTAACCATCCGGGTGAACCACCCGAAGAAGAATTGGAAGAGCGAAAGAAGATGCAGGATACTCCCAATTTCAATGACAACCTGAAGATCGTCGTGGAAGCGCCAAACGGAAATTTCGTCTCCTTCTGCGGCATGTGGTATGAGCCAACCAACCATTATGCGTACGTTGAGCCTGTGGCAACTGACCCGGATTTTCGAGGCATGGGATTGGGAAAAGCTGCCGTTATGGAAGGCATCCGCCGGTGTGGAATTCTTGGTGCAACCGTGGCATATGTCGGGAATGATCTTTTGTTTTACCAGGCAATGGGTTTTAAGAAGATTTATTGCAGTGAATGTTGGTTAAAACACCTGGGAAAATGATCCCGTCGCGCTTCGGTGTATGAACCCCGCTCCAGTAGGAAGGCAAAATAATTGGGTGCGGTATTCGATGAGAATATTTCGAAAAGATCGAACTCTTTTGTGGGAGGGATAAATGCTGATCAAGATCATGGATCTATTCATTTTCGTGATCGCGAACCTCACCAACCTGTTGCTGGCGGCGATGTTCCTTTTTCGGGCACGCGGCAGGTCAAAGACCGGGAACGCGTTCGGGTGGGGTCGCGGTCGTGTTGGGGATCCCGCTTCTTGCAGCAGCGGTGATAAATCTTCTGGAAGGGCGTCCTTGGTGGACCTTCGTCCTGCCGGGAATGCTGGTTTTATACGACGTCGTTGAGTTCCTCCTCGACTACCTGCTTAAAATTGATTTCCGTCACTCCCGCTGGCTGGGACCGTATTTGGGTTTGTACTACCTGGCCTTGATGGGAATGATCGGCTACACCTTTGCTGTTGGGAAACCCTATGGCTTCGTCACTCTGATCACCTATTTTATCAACCTGGCTGCCACAGCTTATTCCTACTCCCGTGTTGGACACGGTTAACTTCTTCGAACAAAGGGAATTATGGATCAACCGATGAACGGAATTGCATAAATGAACGAAATGCCCAATCTTAAACCCATGCCGTTTTGGATGTCACTGCTCTATTTCGGCATCCCATCCGCGGTTGGCTGGATCAGCGTATATATCTTCATGCCTGCTTTGAATAAATTGGGTTTCCCAATGTTCTGGAATTTCTGGTTATGCCTTACCGGTCCATTGGCAGGAATGCTCATTGCATCCCTGGTTGCGTTCCGGCTCGAAGGTCGCCCTCTGACCTGGACAGGGGTCAGGTCCCGCTTCCGGCTGAAACCTGTCCGGGGTTATGAATGGCTGGGAGTCTTAGCCTTAATTGTCTCCATCGGACTCTATCTATTTCTGCGTCAAACGATTTCGAGCCGGCTGGCATCCCTGCCATGGTTTGGCTTCCCATCCTATCTGCCATCCATTCTCGATCCACGCCTTTCGCAAACTTCAATTCCGACGGCCATACCTAGGCGTATCCCTGCAAGGTAATTGGTGGATCTTACTGGTGATGTTTGGAGCTTTGTGCTTTAATATCTACGGTGAAGAATTCCTTTGGCGAGGCTATATCCTTCCACGCCAGGAACTGCAGCACGGGAAATGGACATGGCTTCTCCATGGTCTGCTGTGGACTTTATTTCACAGTTTTTGGAAATGGGATGTGCTGGCAATCCTTCCAGGTGCTTTGCTTTTATCCTATATTGTTTCCCGGCAGAAGAACACCACTCCAGCGATCATCTTCCATTGGGTTAACAACGGATTGACATTGGTGGCAACCGCACTTGGTATTTTGGGGCTCACCATGTAGAAAAGGAGAAAATAATGATTAAAAATATCCTCATCCTGAAAGGCAGCCCGCGCGAAAAAGGGAATAGTGCAGTCCTGGCTGGTCGGGCTGCAGCTGGCGCTTCGGAAGCCGGTGCACATGTTGATAGTATCTACCTGCATGGGCTGGACATCCGACCATGCGATGCATGCGAGTTGTGCACAGATGGGTTGTGTGTCATTGAAGATGATATGCAGCCTATTTACCCAAAATTGGCTGAAGCGGATGCGATCATCCTTGCTTCGCCAATTTACTGGTTTACCATCTCTGCCCAGCTTAAACTCTGCATAGACCGCTGGTATGGTTTCCAGGGTCATAAATGGGAGGAAGTCCGCCACAAAAAATTTGGCATCATCCTCACTTATGGCGACAGTGATCTTTATTCCTCAGGTGCCATTAATGCAATTCATACCTATGAAACCATGTGCCGCTTCCTGGAGAGTGAGATTTCCGGTATTGTCCATGGTTCACTGGACGGGGTGGGAGATGCTGAAAAACACCCCGAACTTCTCCAGCAGGCTTACGATCTTGGCAAACACCTGGCATCTGCATAATTGAATTGATACTCGAACGTTAATTGGTAACCCTGGATACTTCCATGATTCCCATCCCGCCCCGCCAACGCCCCAGCGGAATGCTCGGTCTGACCATTGTACTTTCCGGGCAGGCTATTTCCATCCTGGCCTCCGGAATGACGGGTTTTGCCCTGTCCATTTGGGTATTCCAGAAGACCAGCAGCGCCACCTCGCTTGGAATCATGCAAAGTGCGTTCACCCTGCCGTACCTGCTGATCATCCCTTTGGCAGGGGTAATGGTTGACCGTTATAACCGCAAGTTGATGATGATGGTCAGTGACCTGGCCGCGGGGTTGGGCTCAGTAGCCATCCTGATCCTTTTGTCCACCGGTCATTTGCAGATCTGGCATTTCTACCTGGTCAACATCCTCATCGGGCTGGGGAATGCCTTCCAATGGCCGGCCTATTCGGCTGCCATCACCACCATGGTTCCCAAGGAACAATACGGGCGCGCCAATGGGTTGATGTCGTTCGTGCAGGCAGGCCCTTCGGCAGTTGCCCCACTCCTGGCAGGCGCCCTTCTTCCGATGATCGGGTTACAGGGCATCCTGTTGATCGACATTGTCACTTTTGTGCTAGCGATCGGCGCTCTTTTAATGGTGCACGTTCCCCCACCCGTGCGGACGGTGGAAGGACAAGCGGGAAAAGGCAACCTGTTGCAGGAAGCCACCTTCGGGTTTAAATATATTTTCAAGCGCCCGAGCTTGCTCGGGTTTGTGGTAATGCTCTTTTGTGCCAACCTTTTCCTGGGTTTCCCAAACAGCATCCATGTTCCGCTGATCCTGTCGCGCACCGGCAACAGCAGCATTGTCCTTGGAGCCGTTGAGACTGCCGGAGCGCTTTCCTGGACGCTCGGTTCGGTCATCATGAGCGCGTGGGGTGGTCCCAAACGCCGCATCCATGGGGTGCTATTAGGCTGGATGTTTTATTGCCTGGCTGGAAACCTTGTGTTCGGGCTGGGTCGCAGCCTGGAAGTCTGGGTCCCGGCCATCCTGGTCGGAGGGATCGGATCAAGCATAGGGATCGCCACAAGTACATCCCTGCTGCAGGTCAAGGTTGCACCCGACGTACAGGGGCGCGTCTTCTCCGCACGCCGCATGCTTACCTGGTTTCCGGATACCTTCACGCCTGTGCTGGGCGGCTTGCTGGCAGATTATGTGATGGAACCTGCCATGCAGAACGGTAGTTGGGTCTCCAAATTGTTTGGTTGGATGGCGGGCACAGGCCCAGGGTCCGGGATGGCGGTCATGATGGTGATCTTTGGGATCCTGACCATCGCTGCACTTAGTTCAGGATATATCTTCCCCAGCATCCGCAACATGGAAGATTTGCTGCCCGACCACGATCAGCTGGAAAAAGCGATAGAATCCGCTTAAAATATTTAAGGATTAATTTGGATATTCCAACCCTCGAGACCCCCCACCTGATCCTGCGTCCCTGGTCTCTGGATGATTCCCGGGCGTTGTTTCGCATCCTGCAGGAACCTGATATCCTAAAATATTTCCCGCCCACGGATTTTACGCTGGAGAAAGCACAGCGGTACATCAATCACCAGCTCAGCCACTGGCAGGAGCGGGGCTACGGTCATTGGGCTGTCACCTTAAAGGAGGATCTCAGGCTGGTGGGCTGGGACGGTTTGGAATTTCTTCCCGAGACCGAAGAGAGCGAAGTAGCTTACCTGCTCAGCCACCAGGTTTGGGGGCGAGGCTTCGCCACAGAGGCAGCGCAGGCTGCTGTTAAATTTTGGGTTCGAATCTGCCGGTTTGGAGGCCATCATAGGGTTGGTCCACCCGGAAAACGTTGGTTCCAAACGCGTTCTGGAGAAATGCGGACTTGGCTTCGTAGACCGTAAAGTTTATTGGGGATTGGAGATGTGCCGGTATCGGATTGGTACTGGTGATCGGATAAATTGATTACCATCGCCCGCTTTGAAAATCGTATGTTGGGTGTTTTCTTTCCAACAATAGAATAAAAAGCTCCTGACTGATCTTTCAAGTGCAGGAGTAATTGGTTACCTTTCTGGTTAATTTCATTTATCATGCATGCCAGTATGCGATCCAATACTTCCACCAGATCTCCTTATCACTAGGTTCTTCCCTCTTGAGTTTGTGGTTTTCTGATGTTGGTTTCCTATTTTCTTATGTGCATAATTACTGTGCCAGTTAGCCACCTTCTTCCAAACGATCAGGCAAGATAATGGCGAACAGGTGCCCCGGAATTTGGTTTTTTAAGAGGGGCGGTAAGAAACCTGGTTGGGTGTCACCCACACCCAACCAGGTTTCGAGTTGCCCTCGCGGCGCATTACATACCCATCGCCTCAACCAATTCACCCAGACCGATTTCCAAGTCTAATGAGTCCGGTTTTCCCATGGAGGAGAAAGAGGGTAGACCGAGAGTCCGGGACACCTATTCGACATCATCCCTGGTATTGTTAATGAACTGCAAATTTCCTTCCGACAAAAGCATGATTAGAATATCAGCCTGGGGCTTAATATGCATCAGTCCGCGTATGGGTTTATTGGCCTTCTTTGGAGGGAATGATTGAGCTTATCCCAAGGGTTGGGCATCCCTCTGGAGAATTGGAAGAAATGAAAAATAAAAGCCTCTGGAGAGGGATACTAAGTCGCTGCGGAGGTTTATCGAAGGGATTCAAAATGCACTATACTTGGAGAATGAGCGCACGCATTATTCGCCTTGCCCCACTTCTTCTGCTGCTCAGCGTCGCCTGCTCCTCCATAGGGAAAACAGGGAATATTCTCCCATCATTGCCCACCCCAGTTACTCAATCGATGATCTCGCCCCTACCTGCCCCGACTTCCCCAAGCGCGCATATCCATTTTGGGCGGATCGGATTGGAGGCCGGCCTTTCGCAGAGTTCGGTTATGGCGATCCTCCAGGACCGGCTTGGGTTTATGTGGTTTGGTACTGAAGATGGATTGAACCGTTACGATGGTGAAGAGTTCAAGGTCTTTCGTCCTTTGAATGGAGATCCCACAAGTATCAGTGATGTGTGGATTTCTACGTTGGAGCTCGATGCAGACGGTGCGGTCTGGGTGGGCACCCGCCAGGGCGGGGTAAATCGCTATGATTCCAAAACGGGCACATTTACTCGATATCAACATCAGGCCGATGTGATTGGCAGCCTTTCCCACAACTATATCCACGATATCTTTTCTGATACCCAAGGCAGGTTGTGGTTTGGCACAGAATTAGGGTTGGATTTATTTGATCCGCAAAGTGATCGTTTCGAACACTTCCTTCCGACGGACATAATCGAGTTTGCAGTACAAGCTATTGCACAGGATTCTCTGGGATTCCTCTGGCTCGGTACATCCGCAGGATTATGGCGCTTCGACCCACTCCTTAAAGAATTTTCAAATTATAAAATATCCGGTAATTCCCCTCTCATATTCGACATACTCGTTGATTCTGATAATAAGCTATGGCTGGCCAGTCATGATGCAGGCCTAATCCATTTCGATCCGCAGGGTAAAACATCAAAACATTTTCTCCTCAAGGATGGCATTTCATTTAACAATGTTCGACGATTATGGTTCGACATCTCTGGGAAAATTTGGGTTGGTACTGCGTATGGGTTAAATTTGTTTAACCCTTCCAGTGGTGTATTTATAAAATATTTTTACAACCCTAATATTTCCACGAGTCTCAGCCAGGATCTCATTACCTCCCTATATCAAGACAGCAGTGGAATCCTGTGGATTGGTACATATAGTGGCAGTCTCAGCATTTACGACCCCCAGGCAAATAAGTTTGCACATTATTATTCCGAGCAGTCGAATCCCAATAGCCTCAGCGATAATATCGTTTTTTCTTTTTCACCCTCCCCGGGTGGAAAAGTTTGGCTCGCAACCTTTGGTGGTGGGCTTGACCTGTACAATCCAAGTCTTGATACATTCACTCACTACCGCCACGACTCTTCCAATCCTAAAAGCTTGAGAAGTGATTTTATAAATTATGTTCTTCATGCACGCGATGGTTCGGTCTGGGTGGGGACCGAATCGGGGCTTGACCGGTTGGACCTGGTGACAGGGCTATTTTCTCACTTTCCTTCAGACATTAACGACCCAACAGCCCTTCCCGGCGAGCAAATTACTGTTATCTATCAAGATAACTCGGACACAATTTGGGTAGGCACAAATCGTGGGCTGGCACGATATAACGCCTCCACCCAAACCTTTTCCTCCTACCTTAAAACAGGGAATGTTCATGGGCTAAACGACTCGCTGGTAAGCTCCATCCTTGTAGATCACACCGGCGCCCTTTGGGTGGGCACATTCAGTGGGGGATTAAGCCGCTTAGAGGTAAACACTGGTACCTTCAAACATTACCGCCACAACCCGCAAACCCCGGGCTCAATCAGTAATGATTCCATTTTGGGAATTTTAGAGAGTCGGGATAATACCTTGTGGGTCGGCACTGCAGGTGGTGGATTGAATCGGTTCGACTCGACCACGGATACGTTTACAATCTTTGACGATACGGATGGTTTGCCCAATAACATCATTTATGGAATTCTGGAAGATGATGCAAGCAATTTATGGTTGAGTACCAATTTTGGCATTGCCTGCTTTGATCCACACACGAACGCAACCCGCAATTTCACGGTTGCCGATGGGTTACAGTCCAACGAATTCAACTCTGGCGCTTATGCAAAAGACTCGAATGGAAACATGTACTTTGGTGGAATCAACGGTTTTAATATATTCAATCCTTCTGCGGTGAACATTAACAGTTACATTCCACCCATCAGCCTGGTTTCTGTAACCCAAAATGGAATTCCTCTCAATGAAGGACAAACCCCCGAGTCGATTCAAGAGATAAATCTCAAGTACCCTAACAATTCGTTTGAATTTGAATTTTCTGCATTGAGTTATTCCCAATCCAATAAAAACCAATATGCTTATATGCTCCGGGGGTATGACAGTAACTGGTATTATTCCGCAACGAACCGTTCCGGGAGATATTCCAACCTGCCTGGTGGTGATTATGCCCTGCTCCTAAAGGCTTCAAACTCCGATGGTATCTGGAACGAGAATGGTCTTGCCGTTGAAGTTACTGTCACTCCACCTTTTTGGAAGACATGGTGGTTTTATGGAACCACTGCACTGATTTTCCTAAGCGCAGTTGTTGGCACATATCAATTACGGGTATACGGTATCGAAACGCAAAAACGCCAATTGGAACGGCAGGTTGCAGAGCGCACCCTTGAAATTGAGCAATTGTTTGAAAAGACCAAGGATCTGGCCATTGTTGAAGAACGCAACCGGCTTGCACGTGAGCTGCATGACAGTGCCAAACAAAAGGCTTTTGCTGCCCTGGCACAATTGGGAGCTGCTAACGGTGTTCTAAAGAAGGATCCCAAGGCTGCCAGGAACCATCTTATTGAATCGGAAAACCTAGTATATGAAGTGATCGAAGAACTCACTTTCCTTATCCAGGAAATGTATCCAGTCGCACTGAAAGAAACGGGGTTGGCAGCCACCTTGAGAGAATACATATTTGAGTGGGAGGGGCGAACTGACATCCAGGTGGACGTACGTATCGATAATGAGCGGCGTTTAAGTTTGGATGTAGAGCAGGCTATCTACCGAATTGTTCAGGAAGCACTGTCCAACGTTTCCCGTCACAGCCATGCCAATCATGTGGAAGTCGGATTATCCTACCTTGTTGACAAGGTGGCTGTGATTATCGCTGACAACGGCTGTGGGTTTAATCAGGAGACCACTCCAGTTGGGGTGGGATTGCGTTCCATCCGTGAACGGATCGAATCTCTCGGAGGCGTCGTTGAGATCACCAGCCTGCCCGATTGCGGGACTCGCGTGACGGTCAACCTGCCAGTGTAACTAAATCGCTGGCTGGATGCTAAAAGGAGCTTTTTATGACTGAGCCGATTACGATCATCCTGGTGGATGACCACGAAGTTGTCCGGAAGGGAGTGGGAGCTTACCTAGAAACCCTTCCTGATTTTCGCGTGGTTGGTGAAGCTTCCTCGGGTGAAGAAGCAATCACCCTGGTCTCGGAAATGATTCCGGATGTGGTCTTGATGGACCTTATCATGCCTGGTATGGACGGAGTGGAAACAACTCGCAGGATAAAAAAGATCAGCCCGCGTACCCAGGTCGTTGTGCTTACTTCCTTCCATGAAGATGCGCATATTTTCCCAGCTCTGAAAGCCGGAGCTATCTCGTATATTCTCAAAGATATGAAAATGGAGAAATTAGGAGACGCCTTGCACAGAGCCGTCCAGGGTGAAGTAACCCTCCATCCTCGGGTTGCAGTGCGTGTTCTTCAGAACCTGCGCGGTGAGAACCCGGATGCTGAACCGCTGTTTACCGAATTGACCGAACGTGAGCTGGATGTGCTCAAATGTATAGCCAACGGCTTCACTAATAGTCAAATTGCTGAAAACCTGGTCATTAGCGAGAATACTGTCAAGGGGCATGTCAGTAATATCCTGAGTAAACTACATGTAGCCGATCGAACCCAGGTGGCTGTCTATGCCTGGCAGCGCGGCATCGTACATAGGGAACCCTGAGACGGAATTAGCCATAATTTGACACTCAAAATCGTTTAACTTATGCGATCACCTTAAAGTTATTTGTTATTTTTACTCGCCATTTCATAAAAGAAATCCTGGCTAGCACTATATAGCCAGGATTTCTTTTTGGAGAATCCGATTGACGTTTCTCTAGATTACGGCACCTGTAAGGAGGCGATGATCATCTCGCCCACGTATTCGGTTTTACCACCCAGGCTGTATTCATCCTGGCAATAAGCGCCGTGGTACCCGAGGATGAATCCAAATTCCATATTGCCGATCTGGATATTGGGGTTGGTTTCCACCGCGCCATGGTACCAGATATCGTTTACTTGCCCGGTTGAACAGACAAAGAGAATTCGTCTCGCAGCCTGGCCACCCACATCCAGGGTCCCTTGATCCACAAACTCGCCGCTGCCTACCCCGGTCGGCCAGAGGGGGACATCTTCGCCGCTGCGGCGGAAGGTCATGCGGATCTGGAGATCTACAGCCGCGGGTCGTTGTGGCTGCAACATCAGTGTATGTCCGTTCATTAGTGGGTCGCCAACGGTGGTTTCATCCACACTCCAGTCACCCGGCAGGAGCAGGGTGAAGCCATATGTGGGATTAGTGTACGTCCACCAGCCTTGATAATCTGCCGGGTTGATCGGGACGGGTGTGGAAAAATCAGCAGGGATGGGGTCTTGGACCGGGGCAGAGTTCGGGACGGTTGTCGAATTGGCTGGTTTACACTCACTTCGGAAATAAGCCCATTCATCGCATTCGCTTCCATCGGGGAAAATGCATATTCCTGCCACACCACCGGCTGCATCCTGTCTCATGTCCAATGTGCCACCATTCTGCTCACAAAAAACAGAGGCGGGATTAGGTAGATTAGGCGCTGAAGTCGGGCTGATCTGGCTGGAGCTGCAGGATGCTGACATGATGGTACCCATCAACACGACCAGTGAGAAAAACGATTTCCGGAACATTTTGACCTCCAAATCAAGTAAATTGAGCGGGAGAGAAAACGCAGTCTCTCTTTGCCTTTATGATAGGCTCCTTCGTGTTATATTTCACATACTTGACGTTGAGTGGTTAAAAAAAGTTCCGTCATCCGATCTTATTTGCCAACCTTCCAAATCCCTGCCGGCTCCGCAATAGTTGTAAAAAAAGCACCGACTCCATCGTTTCATGGAGTCGCTGCTTTTTATCCATTAGGGATTGCTACTCATTTATCGGGGATCGTTTAATTGAGTCTCTGCTGGTGACGCGTTCCGGGAGAAACCTGAAATCCCGGTAGGTTGAAAGAATTATTTTTAATCCACAATGAAAAGTTTAGCTCCAGTGCTGGTGGAAGAGCGGTGTGGATTTACATCGTTCGCCACATGGTAACTCATCCCGGTCTTAAGCAGGAATTTTCGTCCATCACTCAGCTCGGTCTCAAGCTCGCCCTCCAGCACAAGCAGGACATGACCCCGTTTGCACCAGTGATCTGCCAGGTAACCTGGAGTGTATTCAACCATGCGTACCCGGATGTTGCCGATTTCCAATGTTCGCCACAGCGCCTTGCCCGTGGTCCCGGGATGCTCGGTGGGAGCGACAGTGCTCCAATCCATGGTTCCAAATGGGACATCTTGAATGTTCATTATTAACCTCCAGTGCTGTATGGTTGTTCAAGTGATTATCATATGTCAATCAACTATGGCTTGAGAAGAGTCACGCAGGGAAGAGAATGGGAATGTGTGGTGGATTTTACGCCCATTCGGTACTATTGAGACCATTCGTGTAAGGTTGGCTGGGCTTGGTTACCATTCATCCCCGCCGTAATTTCTCCTTTTGATACGCATTTAGACAGTCTTTTTAGGTATGGCTTATTAATGTGCGCCCACAAATTGCCTTGGGTGGTACCACCCGTCGAATTGGTTACTTTTCTTTGGTCTGCAGAATATACCATCGGGTTTAACTTTTTAAACTGTTTATTGGAATTAAGATTCATTTTTTGGTTTGGCGAATCAGCAAGGTTACACCAGCTTGCTGCCGGGTGTCATAATAGGAAAATCCAGATCCGTCATCCCGTCGGCCGCTTGCCAGTATTTTCAGGCCGTTCTCTGTAAGTTGCTTATCCATAATATCGATGTCAGCCACTTCAAAACCGATATGAAAGACGCCTTCTCCATTCTTTTCAAGAAAATCCTTATAAATTGTCCTTCCCTCACCGGGTTGAACGAGCTGCAGCTGCAAATCACCGATTTTTGTATAGACAAAACGAGAGGCGAAAAAGCCTTTTTCGTCCATCACATTGAGCTTTGTATATTCAACCAAGGGCGGGTATTCCGTCCATGGACCAATACCGATGGATTCATAATAGCTTTTGGTTTTTTCGATGTCTTTAACCACTATACATATGTGATGGGGTATGCTGAAAGGATTGTTTTTTAAATGTTCGGATCATAAATTCCTCTTCGATTGTCTATTTGCCTGTTACGGCGATAGCCAGGTCCGGGCATACGATTTCACACAGATTACATTGAGTGCAGGCGTCGAGATTAACGGCTTCGGGCAACATAAATCCCTTTGAATTAATATAGTTCGAAGCCTGCAGTACTTTCTTGGGACAGAATGCAACACAAATACTGCAGCCTTTGCAATAATCAGGATTGATTACAATTTCAATCATGAAACCCTCTCATTGCACTTCTCAATAATGGCTTCATACCTTTCCGTCCATTCGGGACGCGGCGCGCAAGTTAATTCACCAACTGGGATTTTATTGCTGTTCATAGATTTATCTATGGAAACAGTCATATCCTTCAGGGCTTTTATCATTTCCACAGGCGTTTTATGGTCGTGAACGGGACATTGAGATAGAATCTCGATAAAAGATGCACCTCTGTTGGCGATCCCCTTTTTAATAGCTTTAATGGTCTGAAAGGGATGGGCTGTAGTCCATCTGCTGACATAGGAAGCGCCGGCTACCGCGGCCAGTTTGCATAAGTCAAATGCTTCTTCGATATTACCGTAGGGGGTTGTGGGAGTGATGGTGAACGGCTGGGTGGTCGGGGCAACCTGACCGCCAGTCATGCCATATAAACCGTTATTCACACAGATAACGGTAATATTGATATTTCTCCGAAATGCATGAATGAAATGGTTTCCACCAATAGCTGCAGCATCCCCATCACCCGTAAAAACAATAACCTTAAGTTTAGGATTCGCCAGAAGTACACCAGTTGCAACGGGAAGCGCTCGACCATGAAGGGTCCATCCGGAATCAAAATTCAGATAATGACTGGTAAGCCGTAGAAGAACAACCAATGCCGGAGATGAAAACAAATTCCTCTTTTTTAGCTCCGGATTGATTAATGAATTGCATCCACAGCATGCAAGGTGTAATTGAGCACTTGACCCGCTCCACAGCCGGGACATAGGATAAAAGGCAATCGCTTTCCGGCCGGACCTTCTTCCCTGATGTATTTGAGCATTGGATGTTTTAACATGTAGCCCCTTTAATAATTTCATCAATCAGTTTTTCAGGGCTGTGCAATGCTCCGATCTCGGGTATGGAAATAACCCGATCACATTTATCACGCAGGGCTTCGGTAATGGGGTGTTTTATCATGCCCAGGTTCATCTCCGGAACAAAAACGTTTTTTACTTTTGAAATCAAACTTCGCAATTTTTCTTCAGGGAAAGGCCACAAAGTCACCAGACGGATAAATCCAATTTTTATTCCATGAACCTCGCGTACTTCCTTTACTGCTTCAAGACCAGTTCGTGCCACAGATCCGTAACAGATAAGCACGTGATCGCAGTCATCCAGAAACTGGGATTCAATCCGGGCAATTTCATTCACATTTCCTTCAATTTTCCGATGGAGCCGGTCTATGTTTTCCCGATGCACCTTTAAGGAATAGTTGCTGACATTTCCGTCTTCGCTGTGAACCAGGCCTACGTGGTTGATGTTGTATCCTTCTCCGAAATCTGCCATCGGAGGCACGATATCATGACCATAGGGAAGATAGGTTTCTGGAGAAATATTCAGGTCCTGGGGTTTCTTTCGCTTTATTAATTCAATCGTATCCAATTCAGGCACAATAAGTTGCTCACGTAAATGCGCCACAGTTTCTTCTACCATTAGCAAGACAGGAGTTCGCCATTTTTCAGACAGGTTAAATGCCTCAATGGTCAATTCGAACATATCCTGTACAGAGGAGGGGGCCAAAGCAATAATGGGCCCTTCTCCATGATGTCCATACCGGGCCTGCATGACGTCCTCCTGGCTGGTTGTGATATATCCCTGCCCTGGTCCTGGTCTTTGGACATCCACGATTACCAGTGGTGTTTCCGTCATGATTGAAAAACTGATGGCTTCCTGCATCAGTGAAAAGCCCGGGCTTGAAGTAGCCGTCATTGCTTTTGCGCCAGCCCAGGAGGCACCGATCAGGGCACAAGCAGCAGATATTTCATCTTCCATCTGGATGAAGCGCCCTCCAAACTGTGGAAGTCTTCGCGAGGCATGTTCCATAATTTCCGAAGCAGGCGTAATCGGATATCCCGCATAGACTTTCAGACCTGCAACGAGTGCTCCCTCGACACAGGCTTCGCTGCCTTCAAGGTAATGCCTGCCAGTTTTAATGTAAGGGCCGCGGAAATTAACTGGGGATTTCTTATCTTTCACTGCTGCTTCAACCATCAAATTTTCCTTTTTCATACTCAACAACAGCCGTATTTGCATTCATAATATACGTCCATCCTTTTTCAAAAGCTTCCAAATTTCTCTCTATGGTTTTTGGAGGGACGTTTTCAGACACAGCCGATTTCAGAGATTCCTTTGTGATCATGGATTTCAAAAGCGCTGCCAGCGCGCCAAGAACGACTGAATTCAGGTATTTTACATCGCCCACAGAGTGGGAGATTTCCATGGCTGGAACCCCATAACAAACAAAGTTTTTCGGAACATCTTTCACTGAATTGGGATCAATGAGCACTATTCCTTCTTCTTTCAGATCTCGTTTGTACGTATCCAAAGCTGGTTGTGACAAAGCGACCAAAATATCTGCCTTGCGTACACTTGGGTAATGTATTTCACCTTTGGAAACCACAACCTCCGACCGGCAAGAGCCACCCCTCGAATTCAGGACCGTAGGAATGTGTATTTACCGAGTTTATCCCTTCATGGATAGTAAAGGCAGCCCCCAGAACTCTTCCCATGGTCACCACTCCTTGACCACCGAATCCAGCAATGCGAATTTCGAACCGGTTATTTTTCATAGCTGGTTCCTATTTGTCAGGCGATTGAAAAGGCGATCCTTGCCTGTGGATTTCCTTCTAAATGGGGCACCAACGTTCAGGATACACCGAGGAAAAGCTCTGCAAATTTTGGATCGTTTAGCAAATTTTGTCCGCTGTCCGTACGACGGATCTGACCGGATTCGATCAGATAGACACGCGGACAATGTTTTAAAACACTGCTTGGATTTTCCTCCACCACCCAAAGGATGGCAGTGCCTCCCTTATTGATCTCAAGAATCAGATTAATAACTTCTTCCCCGATTTTCGGGGCAAGACCTGTCGTCGGCTCGTCTATCATCAGGAGTTTGGGGGAAAGCATCAGGGCGCTAGCAATGGCAAGCATTTGGCGTTCGCCACCAGAAAGCGTTCGCGCCAGTTGTTTCTGACGCTGACCGAGGATGGGAAAACGCTCGTATGCCGCTTTGATCTTTGGAGTGCGATCCTTCAACAGAGTAGCCGCCATTTCGAGGTTTTCGGCCACCGTCAGGTTCGGGAAGACATTCCGTTCCTGCGGCACATATCCAAGTCCCCAGGTTGGAAGTTTGCTTGGATCAAAGTCATGGACACGCTTCCCATCAAATTCAACCTGACCTTTCCAACAGGGCAATAAACCTGCAATCGTCTGCAGCAGGGTGGACTTGCCAGCCCCATTTGGACCGATCACTGCCACGAGTTCGCCCTCCTCAATATGCAGGTCAACGCCATGGAGAATGGGCAGCCGGCCATAGCCGGACTCAAGGGAGGTGATAGTTAATAGGCTCATTTGCGCACCCCCATATAAGCTTCAATGACCTTCTCGTCACGTGCCACAACCTGGGGTGTGCCGGAGGCGATCAATTTACTGTAGTGCAGAACATGCATGTAGTGACTTAGTTTCATGATAAAACTCAAGTTGTGTCCAATAATAAAGAAGGTGATCCCTTCTTTATTCAATTCGATGATCATGTTGGCAAGAACATCGAGCATGGCCGGATTGACGCCGCTTGACGGTTCATCAAGCATTGCCAATCTCGGAGAAAACATAAGCTGCCTGCCAACCTCAAGCATGCGTGCTTCAGGAGCGCTGAGATTTGCCGCCTTTTCTTCTATTTTATGGGCAAGACCTATCCGGTCAGCGATTCGATTTGCCCGTTCCATTTGTTCTTCCTCCTGCTTGCGAATGCTTCCCTGGCGTGTGAACACAGCCAACAGGCTCTCCCCTTTCTGGTGCGGGTAAGCGACCAGCAAGTTTTCCCAGACAGTTAATTTGGGAAAGAGGGAGGATACCTGGAAAGTACGTGCAATACCGAGGTTCGCAATTCGGTGTGGTGAGAAGTTTGTAATCTCGCGACCTTCAAACAGCACACGTCCCTTGGTGGCTTTTTGAAATCCAGTAATTACATTGAATAAGGTTGTTTTTCCGGATCCATTAGGGCCAATCAGGGCTGTTATGCTTCCCTGCTCCACGCCTAATGTGCAATCCTCAACTGCCTTCAATCCGCCAAAATGCTTGGAAAGGCCTTCCACTTGCAGCATGGCACTCATACAGCCTCCTTGGTCATCGCAGGTTTGGGCGGTCTCGGACTTTTTTCTGGTATTAATCCCCTGGGCCAGAAGCGAAGGATTAAAATCAGCACAAGTCCTTCCATGATCAACTGGATGGAGGAAATTATTGGTGCCATGTCAGGGGTCAGTGAAATGAATTTGAATGCCTGCTGCACACCCAATAGGACAATCGTGCCCACAATCGCGCCTTTGTTATTACCCAGTCCGCCAACAATGAGGGCGATCCAGGCTGTGAACGAGACGCTCATTCCAAAGATGGATGGCATGGCAAGGGTCATATACCAGGTATATATGGCTCCGGCAAAGCCGCAGATGGCTGCACCAAGCAGAAATGTGCGCATCTTGAAACCATAGACGCTTTTACCGAGGGCGAGCGTCGCTGGTTCGTTATCACGTATAGCGCGCAAAGTACGGCCAAAGGGGGCTGTTCCCAAACGCTGGACGATCAGGTAGACAACGGCGACAATGACCACGATGAGGAACGCCAGGAAAAGCGTATAATTCCTCCCGGGAATCAATTCGCGAAAAGGTAGATGAATATTGATGAAACCGCGTGTACCGTTGGTCAGCCAGCCTTCATTGGACAATAGATCCTGAATCACCTCAGCAAATGCGAAAGTCACAATCAGCAGATAATCGCCCTCAACCCTCAACGTGGGCAGCCCGATAATGAAGGCAAAAAGCGTGGTTACCAAGCCAGCTGCCAGGAAGCCGACCCACCATGGTTGATTGAAGTAGAAAAGATATACATCCTCTCCAACAGGGGCACCCCTGGTGACGATTGCATAAGTGTAGGCTCCCACTGCTGCAAAACCCACTATCCCAAAACTCAGGAGACCGGCGTATCCATAGTGCACGTTCACCGCAAGGGTTAGGAGCGCATAAATCCCCATCAATGCGATGACACTCGCCAAAAATAGAATGATGTTTGACATGTTCATGCCTCCTTGAAAATGCCTTGGGGGCGTATGAGAAGGACGACGATGATGATCACGAAGGCTAAAAGTTGGCTGTATTGCGGCGGGATGACCATTACGCTCATTTGCGTAATCAGCCCGATGATGAGCGCGGCGACCATTGCTCCGTAGATACTCCCCAAACCACCAAGGATTGCAACGATCATGATCAGCATGATATATTCAAATCCCATGAAAGGAGCCAACCTGCTGATCAAACCAATCATGACGCCGGCCAGCCCACCCATCGCGGAGGCGATCAGCCAGATAACCACCCGCATCCGAGGAGTATTGATCCCGCGAATGCGTGCCAGATTGAAATTTGCCGCCATAGCCCGGATCGCTTTGCCGGTTTCTGTGCGCGTGAGGAGGAAATGCAGGAAAAGAACCGTTATGGCTGCTGCAACAACCATGGCAATCTGGTCAGGCCCGGCCAACGACAGATCCCCGATTTTAATGGCACGCATGGGAGGAAACCTGTATTGCTTCACATTTGGTCCAAAGAGAACCTCGATCAGCCCCTGGATGACATATGAGGCTCCGGTGGAAGCAATGGCTATCAATAGGGGAGGTTTTCCGGTAAGGGGAAAGAATACCGTGTAAGCAACCAGGTACCCAATAATGGCGGTCACCAGCACAGCCGCTATCGCTGAGGGGATGATGTCCCAACCCAACATGTTGTTGAACACATAACAAGAATACGCCCCTACAGCCAGCATTTGTCCGTGCGCAATGTTTAGGAATCCTTCGACTCGGCGAATCATCGAGAATCCCACGGTGGCCAGGAGCAGAACACAACCCATCAAGAGACCATAAACAGCATATTGCATATTTACTACTCCTACTACACGATCTGGGATTTTTCCTTTACGTATAGAGATCGGTGCGTGTACAGAAAACTTCATCCCACCCCTTTCCACCAAGGAAAGGGGTGGGATTTCCACATTGCTCTACGTCAATACCACGGTAATGTTCAAATTGAATTATTCAGGGAGTTTAAAATTATCAGCTGTATAGAACTTGTATATTTTCCAGCCATTCCCTTCCGCCTGCAAAATTGACCAGGGGGCGACCACATTGTTGTATTTGTTGAATTGCAGAGGGCCCGAGACACCCATATATTGGATGGTCTTGCCTTCACGGAGCGCTTTCACGCATTCTGCAAAAGAGAGACACTGAACTTCGCCGGTCGTCACATTTTTCATATTGGCGTTTATCACCTCGCCAGTGGCACTTCCGCCGATTTCAATCGCCAGGGCCTCAAGGATAAAAGCATCATATAAGGGGCTGGAATAAGGAGCGACAGTATCTGAACCGGTCGCTGCCTTCCAGAGTTCCTGGTAGCGTTTGTAAGAAGGCGAATTTACATCGTCAGCGCCGGCCTGGCCAAATTGTCCAGCCATAATATCAGCACCGATTCCCGATACGACTTCATTAGCGCCAAGGTCGCTGCCCAGAATCCACTTTCCACCATAGTTGCCGCGATACCACTCGCGCATGATGGTGGTTGCCGAGTCGGTGCCCGCGGACAGGAGCACGATTTCCGGCTTATTCTCAAACACCTTTGCCAGTTCGGCCTGGTAGGACGCCTGGCCGGGATTATATGCCACGTCAGCAACGACTTTTCCGCCAGCAGCCTCAAAGGCTTTTTTCATCGTTACAGCGTTGCTTTGCGGGGACTCGCTGTTTTCATACATGTTTGCCGCTGTCTTATAGCCTTGGTCAATGAGGAACTTGGCTGTGGCCACGCCGGCAAAACTATCGGATAACGCGTCACGGAAGACATAATCGCCCCCTTCCGTATCAAGCTTCACTGTGCCGCCCCAGTGTGTGATGATCGGCACTTTGTTGGAGCGTGCAAAATCCAGCAGAGAGACCATATCAAGGGAATTGAGGCCAAGCAGCGAGATTGCTCCACCCGTTAAAACAAGCTTGTTGGCGCCTTTTACCGCACCTTCAGCAGTGGATTCATCATCTTCAGTCTGCACGACGAGCTTGCAACCCAAAGGTCCACCTGCTGAATTGATCTCGTTAACGGCGATGTCCATGGCAGGCAACTGCGCCTTACCCAAGTCTCCCAGGTCGCCGGTAAGCGATATTAATAAACCAAACTTGATTTCGCAACTGCCGGAAGAAACCGCGGTTGGTTCAGATGCCAAGGGAGCCTCGGTTGCAGCAGGGGTGCATCCTGCCAACAAAACGAACAAGCAAATGACGCTAATTATCTTTCTAAGCAAGGTAATGTTTTTCACGTTCTCCTCCATGATTGGTGAGTGTGGGGTTTGAATTCCATTGCATATTACGAAATGGGTTTAGCGACAAATTTCATTTTATATTATAGGCAGACTCCTTTCCAACAAAGATGATTGATATCATGTACCCGACGCGGTTATAAACGCGAATTTTCCAATAATCCAAGTTCAATCAACAATTTACTTACCGCCTTTGCTGCCACCTGAGCCATAATTTCGTTGCAGTGGCAAGACAGTTTGCACGGAACGATCACATGAGGAGCGGAGGTGTTGTACCATCGCTTTTTCAGCGCCTCTACCATCGCGCGCTTTGATTTTCTCCACGAGAGTCGCATGATCTTGAATGACTGCCTGCAACCAATCCGGAGTTTGGGAAAAAAATATCCTCACTCGATGCATCTGATCATCCAGCGTTGCCAGAATTTTTCCGAGCCTGATATTTTGGGTTGATTCGATAATGAGTTTGTGTAAACGGACATCACATTGAAAGATTTCGTCTACTCGTCCAGTGAATTTCAACTTATTTAAGAGAGTAATTTCCTTTTCCAGGAGTTGGATATCTTTTTCTGACATACGCTCCGCTGCTATGAGGGCAGCCATCCCCTCAAGACCTTCCCGGACCTGGTATATTTCCATGATGTCATTGGCGGACAATTCGGCGATAAATGTGCCTTTGTTTGGAATTGTCCACACCAAGCCTTCCTCTGCAAGGCGTTTGAGTGCCTCACGAACTGGCGTCCGGCTAATTTTTAATTCCGCTGCCAGTTGATACTCGGAAATCGGACTGGATGGAATGAATTCACCATCCAATATGCGCCGCCGAATGTCATCGTAGGCTCTTTGATTCAATTCACGTGTAATCATACCTGCTCAAATCTGGGTTATGTGAGAACATTGCGAATTATTGTAATTTGGTCTAACGTAGTGTCAGGAGTGAGGCTTTCCAAAAATCTCAAATTATGTTCACATGTGGGGGTTTATTGGTGACGGATCTAATCATAGATAACCGCATTTTGCGCATGTGCCTAGTTTACGATCTTACGAAAACCCGTATCGATACCATAATCCGAAGAAGTAATCGACATGCAGACGAAACTTTCTCTCTTTTCGCAAAATTCCGAACCAGACACCATTTACACTTTTATCGTGATCTTCCAGACAAACAGAAAAATCAGATTGGTTACCTAACTATCCCATGAGTGGGTGGTGATCAAGTAATTATTTTTGAATTGCAACTTGACTACCCAATATTCCACTAGTATACTACTAGTATACAGGGATGTTGGCAAAAAGTCAAAGCCTTTAATCGTTGCCTGGTATTCCAAATTTCGCATTTTTGAAAAGCAAGTTTCCCCCCGATGGCACCTCACGCAGTTCATAATCTTTAGCGAAAGCTTGATATGACTAAAGTGTGTGCAAATTGGAATAAAGGAGAAGAAAAAAATGGCTGATATCAATCCCCGCTCACAGCAGCACACTGAAATTAGGAAGGCTGTACACGATGTCTGCAGTTCTTATGGCAGCAACTACTGGCAGAAAATTGAAGAAGAATCAGGTTATCCGGAAGAATTTATTACGGCATTGACCAAGGCTGGATGGCTCTCAGCATTAATTCCTGAAGAATATGGTGGAGGCGGAGCCAGCCTCGTTGAGGCTTCCGTAATCCTGGAGGAGATCAATCGTTCTGGGGCCAATTCTGGCGCTTGTCATGCCCAGATGTACATCATGGGGTCGCTGCTCCGCCATGGGTCACCCGAGCAGAAAAGCAAATACCTGCCCCAGATTGCCTCAGGCGAATTGCGACTTCAAACATTTGCTGTCACCGAACCTACCACCGGAACTGATACCACAAAGACCCGTACTTTTGCCGAGAAGAAAGGCGATCGATATTTCGTGAATGGTCAGAAAGTCTGGATCTCCCGGGTGCAGCATACGGATTTGATGCTGTTGTTGGCGCGAACCACCCCCCGGGACCAGGTCAAGAAAAAAACAGAAGGATTGTCCATTTTTCTGGTGGATTTGAGAGAGAACGGGGGCAAAGGGATCACTCTCAGGCCGATCCGAAACATGGTTAATCATGAAACGAACGAAATGTTTTTTGATAATTTTGAGGTGCCGGCTGAAAACCTGATTGGACAGGAAGGACTAGGTTTCAAATACATCCTCGACGGGATGAATGCCGAGCGTATTTTGATCGCCGCAGAATGTGTTGGTGATGGCTATTGGTTCATCAACAAAGCGTGTGGTTATTCGAATGACCGGGTGGTGTTCGACCGCCCTATTGGACAAAACCAGGGAATCCAGTTTCCGATTGCCCAGGCCTATGCCCAGCTACGCGCGGCCGATTTGATGCGCTATGAAGCTGCCCAACTCTTCGATGCAGGGCAACCCTGTGGTGCCGAAGCCAATATGGCAAAGTTACTGGCAGCAGATGCATCCTGGCAGGCGGCGAATGTCTGCCTGCAAACCCACGGCGGATTTGGATTTGCGGCTGAATATGATATTGAGCGAAAATTCCGGGAGACGCGGTTGTATCAGGTGGCGCCTATCTCTACCAATCTTATATTGTCATTTATTGCTGAGCATGTTTTAGGTTTACCACGTTCGTTTTAGTCAACCTGGGATCAGGAGGTTTGATGGAAAGTTCATTGGATGTGCCTGCCTTTGAAAAACACACGCAACTTGCTGCGTGGAGACATCGGGAGCAAGTGGACTGGCCAACTGGTGTGATCCCAGCATTGTTGCCTACCCATTATCTACTTTGCCTCTCCCCGGGTATGGGTGCAAAGCAAATCTTGGGTGGGCATGCCCGGCAGTTGCTAGCAGAATTGAGAGGTAACCTATGATTGCGCCAACTGAACGGCTCACACGAACAATGTTGTTTGTGCCCGGTTCCAATCCGCGCATGATACAGAAATCGGCAGAAAGCCAGGCCGATGTGATTTGTCTCGATCTTGAAGATGCGGTTGCACCGGACAAAAAGGTTGAAGCTCGTACCAACGTGATTCAAGCGCTGCAGCATCTGGATTTTGGCCATCGCACCAGGATGGTACGAATCAATGCGCTGGATACACCCTACGCCTATCGGGATGTTATTGAAGTGGTGGAAGCCTGCTTTCAAACCCTTGATCTGATCATGCTGCCGAAGACCAACAGCGCGCTGGATGTATTGTTCATCGATACATTATTGAAACAGATCGAAGATAACATTCTTAGCACGCGATTGATTGGTATTGAATCGCAGATCGAGACCGCTGCGGGTTTTATGAACCTGCGTGAGATTGCCCAGAGCTCATCCCGCCTGGAAGCCTTGGTTTTTGGCCCGGGGGATTATGCAGCCTCAATGCGAATGCCACTTTCAAATATCGGCGTTGCGGACGAATTTGATGCCCTATATCCCGGGCATCGTTGGCATGCAGCCATGCACTCCATTGTTGCAGCTGCACGCGCGAACGGTTTGCGGTGTATGGATGGTCCTTATGCGGATTATCAGGATAACACTGGCATAGAACGGGCAAGCAACATCGCCCGTGCCTTGGGCTTTGACGGTAAACAATGCATTCATCCCAACCAATTGACACTGGTCAATCGGATTTTTTCGCCCCTACCAGCTGAGGTGGAATGGGCTCGTGAGGTCGTGACTGCATATCAACAAAGCACGGCAGCGGGGCGTGGAGCATTCAGCCATAAAGGGAAAATGATCGACGCGGCAAACATTCGTATGGCAGAAACCGTTTTAACACGACAAAATTCAATCGATGCACTTAACAAGGAGATCAAACTATGAACAAATCTGCAGGGAATTGCTATGAAGACTTTCAAGTTGGCATGATAATTCGCCACCCGCTTGGGCGCACTGTTTCCACCACAGATAACACCTGGTTCACCCTGCTGACTAATAATACCAACCCAATTCATTTCGACCACAATTATGCCGCCCAAACAGAATTTGGCAAGCCGCTGGTGAACTCAACTTTTACGCTGGCAGTGATAGTGGGTCTTACCGTGAACGATATTTCTCAAAATGGGGTCAACCTGGGCTGGCAGGAAATTACCATGCCCTCGCCTGTCTTTGAAGGTGATACGCTCTATGCCCAGACAGAAGTGTTGAGCGTGCGCGAGTCGAAGTCACGCCCCAATATGGGGATCGTTGAAATCAAGACGGTCGGTTTTAAACAAGATGGCACTGTGATTATGAAGTTTAAACGAACGATCCTGGTTTACAAGCGTGGTCATGTCCCTGAAATACCCATACCAGTTGTAAAGGAATGATTTGTTCCCTTGGATTTGATTGGGAAAATTGAAAAACTTATCTCAGGCGATGATCTTGATATTCGGCACCTTACATCACATTATTATCAAGATTCAGTAGGTCCATCAAAAAAACATAATTCTCGACGACCCGAAATCTGGGGAGCTCTTCCTGGCATGGCTTGATAAAGAGAAGGAATTTATCCGGGAAGAATATCCCACATTCATCACTACATTCAATATCCGTATGTACAGGATCCTTATTGCGAACCTGACATACGGATATAATTTTTTAAATTGATCCGGTCCATGAAGGATCTTCCCGCAAATATGGGTCGATTCACCTCGTCGGTATGGATAATCGTTTTCATTTCTTGCGTATTTAATCCCTGGGGTACTCATTCCAGGTAATATAAGAATTTCCGCCCTCGGTCCCGGGTGCGGCCCACATCGTGGTTTAATCGCAGAGCACCCAAGAAGCAAAATGTTCAAACCGTGCGTGGTAAAATAAATCGTATCTCATCAACTACATCGGATTAACCTGATTTTCTTTTTGGAGGATTATTATGAATGTTGGCAGACGCATGTCGCATCCCGTGATTACGGTTCAGCCCGAGGTACAGATCACCAAGGCACACGAATTGATGGCTCATGAAAAGATTGGACAAATGCCCGTTGTGAATAAGGACGGCGGGCTTGTAGGAATAGTTTCAGAAAACGATATCCTTAAGGCATATCCATCCACCGCAACCAGCCTAGCTGTCTGGGAAATTGCCTCCCTGATTGAAAAGATCAAGGTCAAGGATATCATGGTGAAGGATGTCCGCACGGTTCAGGAAGATACCCTCATTGAAGAAGCAGCCCGGATCATGGTGGATTCTGAGATCAGCTCCCTTCCGGTGATGCACGGAAAAGCGTTGGTTGGGATTATTACCCAAACGGATCTTTTCAATATCATGCTGGAAATGCTGGGCGCACGCCGTCCCGGGGTTCATTTCAGTGTTCTCATCCCCCCCCAGCCCGGCCAGATTGCCAAAATAACCAAGGCAATATTCGAAAAAGGGGGGGATATCACTGCCTTGAGCACATTTGAAGGTGATTCAAGCGCCAACTATATGTTGAGCGTCAAAGTGGATGGGATCGAGGAAAAAGCCCTCCAAAGGCTGATAAAACCACTGGTGATCGAACTCTTGGAGATCGGTACCAAATAACGGATGCCTCTTGGAATTGAGCGGACTTGAAGGCGGGCTGGGAGTTTTCTACATCATCCCCAGCCTGCCTTATAAATAATAAGGAAAGTCCCACCTGGAATAACATTTCCCAGAATTGTTTGCATGGTAAGTCAATCCTGGCGTATTTGACAAGTTGGATCGGAACCCCGAATACACATTTGGGGAAACCTGGCAATGGAGAAACCTAATGAATGATAAAAAATCAGGGATCACAGGAATAATGGGAACCGGGCAGCATACCCTTGAGCTCAGCAATTTGGAACGTCGCGAGGTTCAAGCTCCATTCATGGCTTGCCTGCTTAAAGGTTTCATTCGTGAGCTTGGCAGGGAAAAAGCGATGCAAGTGGCTTCACTCGCAATCCAGGAGGACGCTCTTTTGGTGGGGAAAACCATGGCGGAAAAATATGGCGGAAATACGATCAAGGATCTCTTGCGCGTGATTAGGGAAGTGTGGTCCCAAGATGATGCCCTGTTATTTGAAATAGTGGAAGAAACCGACCAAAAACTCTTCTTCAATGTTACCCGCTGCCGCTATGCTGAGATGTATGACCGCCTTGGGTTGAAGGAATACGGTTATTGCCTTTCTTGTAATCGGGACGAATCTTTGATTAAAGGGTTCAATCCTCACATGACTCTCTCCCGCACCCAGACCATCATGCAGGGCTCAGAGAGTTGTGACTTTCGCATCTTTGTCGAATAATCGGATCGAATTTCCCATATTCCCGGAACCAGGACCGACAATCGTCCCTAAAATTTCGTTCGAATATCCAATAAGTCCCAATGAATAGGGAACTTATCTTTACAGTTGGGTCTTCATCTAAAAAATCCACGAATACCTTATAATTAAATAACAAATTTCAATTCCGGTCATCTGGAATAGTAAATGGCGGTCCATATCAGCATAGGCATAAAGTTTCTATCTGAATTTTACCTATTGGAGGGCAGAGGATGATTTCCAGGGTATCGCGCAGGTTGAACATCGTCGATCCCTCCCTGCTCTTTCTTGCCATCGCGATTTTGATTGGGGGAGTTATCCGTCTTTCCAGCGTCCTCCGCTCAGATTTCCCTATCAACGATGGGGGTCTGTTTTACACGATGATAAAAGATTTAATGGCTAATGGTTATCGCCTGCCAGGTACGACTAGTTACAACCAGCTGAACCTGCCCTTTGCTTATCCCCCATTGTTCTTGTATATAACCGGTTTTCTATCTGACCTGACTTCCTGGAACCTTATAAGTATCATCAGGATCCTGCCAGCCATTTTTACTATCCTATCCATCCCCGCCTTCTTTTTGCTCGCCAGCGTGCTAATTAAGGATAGGGTTCGAGCGGTTTTTGCCACATTCATATTTGCATTCATCCCTTCCTCCTTCGATTGGCTGGTCATGGGCGGCGGGTTGACCAGGTCACCTGCTTTCTTTTTTGCTCTTATTTCCCTCACCTTTATTTACCGGCTGTATACCCAAAACCGCCGCCAGGATATTTTGTGGACGGTTCTCTTTTCCTCCTTGACGGTTCTTTCCCACCCTGAGACGGCGTTGCATACGGTTGCCAGCGCGGGCATATTCTTCCTGTTCTTTGGAAGGAACAAAAGAGGCATATTACGATCGCTCCTGGTTGCCGGGTTGGTGATCCTGGTTACCGCGCCCTGGTGGGCAACGGTGCTGGTTCAGGATGGTATTTCCCCATTCGTCGCTGCCGGTAAAACGGGGGTATACACTTTCGCGGGGATTCTCCAGGTTTTCCAATCCAGCCTAACTCATGAAGTCGGCCTTCAAACCATCGCTGCCATGGCATTGATCGGATTTTTCTGGCATGTCGCCGAACGGGATTATTTTGTCCCTGTTTGGGCGTTGGTGATCTTTTTTTCTGAACCGCGCAGTGCACCCCTGTATTTATGCCCAAGCGTAGCCATCCTGGCGAGTTCTGCTCTATTCGCAATTTTCGGGATGCTGAACAAGAAAGCCCTTCATCCCCAAAATGAGGGGAATGCCCCCCATCCGTTATCGGGAGGTGTGTCGAAGGCGTTGTTTCTGCTGCTGGCTTGTCTATGGATTTTCTCTGCAATGGCAACCACGTTTGCATTGGAAAATACCTCCATTACCAAGTCAGATAAAATCGCCTTCGATTGGATCGAATTGAATACCGGTACAAAAAGCAATTTCCTGGTCCTTACAGGGCTGTCGCCTCTCAACGATCCAGTTTCAGAATGGTTCCCTGCCCTTACCGGGCGCCAAAGTGTTGCCACGGTGCAGGGGGTTGAATGGGATGGAAAGAATTCCTTTGAAGCACTCGTCTCAACATCCCTCGATGTCCAAAAATGTCTAGATCAAACAGTTCAATGCATAAAATACTGGGCGGATAGCAATCATATCGTTTTTCAATATTTGTATATCCACAACCCGGTTCCTGAAACCGGTTCCCAAATAGGGTCAACCTCTGGCTCCGCACTGGGGGATTTATCCCTGGCTCAGGGATATACCGAACTCGTTTATCAAAACAATGATGTCTCAATATTCAAAGTGAAATAATCCACCCTCTCTTCCTTCCTGAGAGGATATAAAAACTCCTGGCAGAAGAAATCTGCCAGGAGTTTATGCATGTTTTCCCTGAATGATCAGCTGGTAATTGCCGGGATCTCTTCCTTCTTGACCACGTCGAGTGCCTTCATTTCACGGTATGTGAGCGTCCAGACATTGGTTGAGTAGAGTTGGAACCACCCGCTGACCACGGTCAATGGGGCAAATACAACCAGCAGGAAGATTACCAAGCCAACCAGTGCGGCAGCGATCCAGGCTGTGGGTCCGCCGCCAAAGAGGCTGGCAATGCCAAATGCTATCGCAGCGGGGATGGCAGCCACGATCACTCCTGGCAGGGCAAGGATGATGTATGCCGGGATGAGCAGGAAGAAAATGATCACTCCCACCACCCCCATCCCAAGGCCGATGCCAAGCATCACCAGCCACATCAGCGCCGCGCTGTTCCAGTTATGTTTAAACAGAACCCACCCGCTCCGGAATGATTCGCCAATTCCGGTTCCTTCAAGGGCCACCTCCCGCACGAAGAATTGACGGACGAGTCCCAGGAAGACCATCAGGATCACAAGCGCCAGGATGAAAATGAACGCGCATCCGATTGCTGTGACCGTCGCACCGACGGCAAGCACATTACCACCCCTGGTTACGCTGAAATAAACCAGCAGGCCCAATCCCATGAGCAACCCCAGGAAAACGATCACTGGAAGATTGACGATCAGGTCGATCACCCACATCCGGAAGGCGCGCCTGTTCCAGCCCAACTTCCAACCCTTTCTGAATCCCACCTTTTCGCCGGTTTTTTCGTACTCGTCTACCATGCGGATCACTGCAGTCTCAGAGACGTAGCGGAAGATCGAGGTGATCACTCCAACGATGAGTATAAAGAGCAGGAACGCCACACCGATCCAGACGAACGTGGCCACGTGCTGGTTGGGGTGGTCGAATAGAGGTTTTACGTTTTGGTTAAACCAGTCGGTTAACGCCCGCAGGTACGGTCCGGGTTGGAAATTGGGGTTGTAATTATTGCTTCCGTTATAACTACTGTTTCCGCCAAACGAATACCGCAGGCTGGAACTGCCACCGCCCCCCCCTGTCATTGCCAGCAGGATCCCGAAGATCCATAAGACTCGATAATTCCATAGGACGTGCCAGGAACGTTTGAGGATTTTTCCGATATTGATCATGATATTTTCTCCTTCATTAAAAATTTGGTAGCGACCGGGAGTGCACCCATTAGGACAAGTCGCCCTTTATTGAATAATTTTCTTACTTTGAAACGTTCTGTATCTTCTCTGGTCGGGATTGCCGACGGATCCACCAGGCACTTAGCCAGGCAAGATATAAAAGAACGATCACGGCCTGCAAAAGGAACCCGCCAACCAGGTTGGCACCAAATACGCTCACGTTGTTCAGCAGCGAGAGCAGTGGCTGGGCGGTGAGCTGTCCGCCAAACAGGCCGGACGCTGCGCTCAGCCAGATGGATTCCTGCCCGCCTCCCAGCCAAGTGAATGCGCTGCCCAGCAGTCCGCTTGCGTTCGCAGCGCTTAGAACGTTTGTAAGGGTGAATACCGTCTGAACAAAGATCCAGGTTCCAAACAATCCTGCCGGGACGAGCCACCAGGCCAGCGAACCGGGCTTCGCCGACTGGATTGGTTGGGGATCGGCGCGGTAGCCTCAGCGTCATTTGTGAGACAAAGCGTTCGACCGGCAAGGCATCCGTTACAGGATCAGCTTGAAGCAATTCGGAAACCTGGCGCAGTTCTCTGAGTTCGTCCTGGCAGTCTCCACAGGAAGCCAGGTGGGTCTCCATCTCGTGCAGACTCCGTCCATGCAATTCGCCGTCCAGATATGCATTTAGCAAAGAATGCATGTCTTCATGCATAGTCACTCTCCATTTTTAACATTTCACTTTTAAGTATTTCACGCATCTTGTTGCGGGCATAATTCAGGCGGGACATGACCGTGCCGATGGGCACATCCAGCACGCCAGCTATTTCCTGGTAATTGAGCCCACCGTATTCCCTGAGGATCAGGACCGCGCGGGATGCCTCGGGCAGGGATTGTATGGCTTGCTGGATCATAGTCGCCTGTTCTTTTTCGATCACTGCTGTTTCCGGCCCCGAAGCCCGATCTGGCACCTGTAGTACCTCTTCATCTTCCAGGGTTTCTTCCGATCTGCGCCTGAGGATATCCAGTGCCGCGTTGATGGCGATCCGGAACAACCAGTTGCGCAGGCAGCCCCTGGGTTGGTAGGATGGCAGGTTCAACCAGGCCCGCAGGAAGGCTTCCTGGGCGGCGTCTTCCGCCAGACCGGTATCACCGCACATGCGGGTGACCACCCGGATAACTCCCTGGTAATGGCGTCTGACCAGTTCACCGAAGGCGTTGCGGTCACCGTGGCGTGCCATTTCAATCAGGTTTGTTTCGGTGTCCGCAGGTTGGAGTTCTATCACCACATATCCTTTTAGAGTTGATAGCCACATACACTACTATAACGAATGTCATGATTATTTTATTCGGAAACTGGGAGACAGGTCTCAACAAACTTACGCTGTTTATTGGGTTTCGTTCCTTTTTTCTTGCCTGGATGCCATCTTCATTTTCGCAGCCTCGCCAGGGGGGAGGGGTTGTATTTGTTCAACCCCGTATACAATTATGGTTGAAGGTGTTTTAATAGGTATATCCTGATCTCATGGACGGAGAAAAAATGAATCCTTTCCTCGCGCTAATCATTACTTTTGCTGTGGCGTTGATCGAACTTCGCCTGTTGGATTTTTTCGCCCACCGCGGCTGGATCGAATCCCACCTGAGCCGTAAACTCATCCATATTCTAACTGGCCCGTTGTTCGTCCTGTGCTGGCTGCTCTTCCCGGACCTTTGGTATTCCCGCTGGTTGGCAGCCCTGGTCCCTTTTGCCATCACTGTCCAATTCGCACTGATTGGTCTCGGTATCATGAAGGATGAAGCCTCCGTTAAAGCCATGTCTCGCAGCGGTGACCGGCGCGAGATTTTGCGCGGTCCTCTTTTCTACGGCATCGTCTTCGTGGTCATGACCCTGGTCTACTGGAAAACCTCCCCGATTGGAATGGTTGCCTTGATGCTCATGTGCGGAGGCGATGGCCTGGCTGACATCATGGGGCGCGGCATCAAGTCTCCCAAATTGCCCTGGAGCAAGGGGAAATCGGTGGCAGGTTCATTGGGCATGCTCATAGGCGGATGGGTTCTGGCTGCCTTGATCTTGTTTATTTTTGTGACGGCAGGTGTCTTCCCCAAGCCCTTTGAAACATACCTGATCCCGATCACGGTCATCGCCCTGGTTGGAACGCTGGTCGAGTCGCTCCCGCTCAAGGATGTGGATAACATCACCGTCACCCTGGTGGCAGTCCTGCTTGGGCAATTGATTTTCTAACCAAAGAAATTTGCTCACGGTCGGTGGGAGAATTTCGGCTCACCGACCGTGTTTATTATTAACTTACCCCCACGGCTTTCAGTACTCTTAAAGCACGAAGCGTCACCCACTTATTAGGTGCCTTCTTTGTTCCAAAATCCACCCAGGTCTTCCCCGAGTATTCATAATCCAGTGACCATCGCCCCATATCATCTTGTTTTTCACGGATGATTGATAGTGCTTTGGAAAGGCGGGAATCCTTCGATGTATCCCAGCCCCGCCAGCGCTTCCACGATCTGGAGCAAGTCTGTCACGTAAAACACTGGGAATCCGAATTTCCACCAGTTCTGGCTTGGTTTGCTGCTCCACCCCGACGGGTACGTTGCTTCAGCCGGATCGACACTGAAAAAAAAGTCCACCCCTTGCTCTATGGCGTGTTTAATAGTGGGAGTACGCCGCTCCCTGGGCCATTTCCCCAACGCCAGCATCACCTTGGTCGCACCCCATGCACACGGCAGTTTGTTATTGGCGCCGCACGCAAAATTGGGCCCGCACTTGCCTGCATAGTAACGCACCTTTGCATTCCGTTCCCCGCAAGGGGCGATGCCCTCGCCGGTGACACTCCGCGCCATCCAGTCGAAAGCAGTTTCCAGTCGCGGGTCGTCAAATCCGAGTTCCATCAATGCCCAGCAAAGATTTCCCTGCAAACAGTCTGCCGTTCCCGAGGGCGCGCCTGAAGTGGTGATTTGCCCGCCTTCAATGAGCGCATGCTCCAGGAAATATCGGCAGGCCACCTCAATGCGCTTGTCTTCGCCGATGCAAGCGCCCAACTGTGCCAGCAGGATGAGCGACCAAACCGTGGACCGGTATTTCGGGTTGTACCCCGGACCGGGTTCCACCCAATAGCCAGCCGGATCCATTTTGTCCAGGATCGTGGCGATCATGCCCGAGCGGTGAGCTGACTGGCGAGCAGCTTGTAATTCGCGGTCGTCCGGAGCACGATCCAGCAGATTGCGCAGTGCCAGGGCACGGACTTCGGGTGCTTCAGCTTCCAGCAACCATGTTAATGAGTCTCCATTAAGTTGGTCTTGCCATGACATGGACAGCTCCTCCTTACATATGACTTGGTGTTTTTGCTTGTGTATTAGTTCCTCTAGGGAGTTATTACCCTGGTTATTTGAATCCATTCCAAGTGCGTACTTCCTCCAGCCGTTGCGTGATATTTGGTTCCGGGTAAGGGCTTGGGTCTTGCGCGCTGAATCCTGTCCCACCCAGGGCAGCCAGCACTGCGTCCACACCCGAGGCCACGTTCCTGGGGTTGTAACCACCTTCCAGAACGAAAACGATTTTTCCGCCGCAGGACTGTCCTGCCAGTTCCACCAGCCGCCGCGCGTACGCGTGATACCCAGCTGAGGAGAGCCCCAGATCCGCCAGCGGGTCGTCCCAATGGCTGTCGAAACCTGCTGAGACGAATATCATCTCGGGCACGAAGCTCTCCACCAGGGGGGTCAGGACCTGCGCGGCGATCTGCTCAAAGGCTTTATCCCCCGCACGGGCTGGCAGAGGCACGTTAACGATGCGGCTCCTTGCCTGCGGGGCATCGTCGATGAACCCCGTCTTAAAGGGATAGATATTTTCCTGCTGGGTGGAAAGAAATGCTGCCCGGGGTTCGTCCGTAAAAACCGCCTGGGTTCCGTTCCCATGGTGGACGTCGAAATCCACGATCAGCACTTTCCTCACCCCCCTGGATAATGCATACCGGGCTGAAATGGCGATGTTGTTGAGCAGGCAGAATCCCATCGCGGCTTCGGGCTCTGCATGGTGCCCGGGTGGACGTACGATGGCGAATGCATTCTGCGCCCGGCCTTCCAGCACCTCATCCGTGCAATCCAGTGCTGCGCCGGCAGCCAGGAAGGCATCCTTAAATGAGCCGGGGGTGACAAACGTGGGGGCGTAGTCGGTGATTCCGGGTCCCTGGCGGCACGCTTCTGCGAAGTCCTGCAGCATCTGCTCTGAGTGGACCGCAGTGACATATTCACGAGGGGCAGGCTTGGGTTCCATGAATCGAAGGGAGGCGGCATACGGTTTCGACTCCCGTCCTCCCAGGTACTTGAAGCGGGAAGGTGCTTCTTCGTGGTCCGGGAACACGTGCTCAGGCGAGAGAACGATCGTACAGGCAGTGGTCATTTCCCTTCCAACAGATCCATGTATGCCCCTTCCAGCAGGTCTTTCTCCTCCACCCCCAAACGGGTCATCAGGTCCCTGGCAATGGCATGTCCTTCTTCGTCGGTTTGTCCAGGGCGCAACACCACCTCAAGTTCCATGAAATCTCCCAATCCCGCCACTTCATCAAGGTGAACGCGGGTTTGACCCACCAGGTAAAGAGTCCGCGTTTTTCTTACCACGCCGCGCACTCCCAGCGCCTGGCTGAGCGCATTCTTCAAGCCCTCAGGATCCCTGGTTTCGAAAATGGAGTAATTGGAACGCTTGGGACCCGCCGCATCAGTCCGCTGGTAATAAACCAGTTGCCCCAGGTCCGGCTTGAGTTGGCGGAGTTTCAGGCGCCCCTGGGGGGAGTTGAAAAACGTGTCCTCCTGGGGGATCGCCTGGGGAGGGGAGTCGCTGAGCGCTTCCGCGCGTCGGCGCAGTTCAGCAAAGTTGTTCGCACGAGCTTTGATTTCAATATTGGCTGGCATAGGATCAATTCTACTCCGGTTGGGTAAAAATCCGTAAGAAATTCACAAGTAAAGCGAGTCAATAATGATCAGCGATAATGGTATAGCCATTGAATGTATTTACGTATATACATTGTGGATATATAATCTTCTTATGGCACTTCCATCTTTCCACGATTTACGGACAATTGGAGGGCTCTTCCATGTCGCAAGATCTTCAAATCGGTAAATATGTCCTGGTCATCGACCTGGGTACCAGCGGACCGAAAGTTGGCCTGGTGGATCAATCAGGTGTGGTGCTCTACTGCGCGTCTGCATCAGTAAAAATGTCCATCCTCCCCGGCGAAGGTGCGGAACATGACCCCGCTGAGTGGTGGTCGACAATTACTTCCTGCGTGAAAAAGGTGATCCAGTCTTCCGGCGTATCTCCTGCCGCAATTGTCGCCATTTCCGTCACGAGTATGTGGTCGGTCACATTGCCGGTGGATGAGAACGGCGAACCGCTCATGAATGCTTTATCCTGGATGGATGGACGTGGTGCACCTTACAACCGCGCCCTCGTCAAAGGATTCCCCAATATCCAGGGGTACAAACTAAGCACCGTTCTAAAATACATCCAATTAACTGGTCTTGTTCCTACCCTCAAGGGGACAGATTCGTTGGCTCACATGCTCTTCATTAAGTACGAACGTCCTGAGATCTACCGCCGAACGTACAAATTCTTTGAGCCGATGGACTACATTAACATGCGTCTCACGGGTAAGTTCGCAGCCACCCAGAACACGGCCCTCCCCATGATCATGGTGGATAACCGCGGCCTGGACGCCCTGGAATACGATCCATGGTTGCTTAAGATGGGAGGCATCGACCGCGATAAATTGCCTGACCTTCTTCCCATTGACGGCATTTTGGGAACAATCACTCCCTCTGTTGCAGGCGATCTTGGACTTTCTCCCGGAACCTTGGTGGTCTGCGGAGTGAACGACAACAGCTCTTCTGCTGTTGGCGCGGGTGCCATTGCCGATTATGATGCTGCAGCTGTCCTGGGCACTTCCGGCCACCTGGCTGCCCACGTCCCCTATAAAAAAACTGATATTAATAGTACCATTTCCACCATCCCCAGCGGGATCAAGGGCCGCTATCTCTTTTGGGGTGACCTGGAAAACAATACCAAGGTATTGGAATCGTATTTAAAGAACATGGTCTACGCACAGGATGACTTTGAGACCGGCAAAGTCCCCGTAGATATGTACACGCACGCAAGCCAGGTCGCTGCAAAGGTGGCCCCGGGTAGTGAAGGGGTCATCTTCCTGCCCTGGTTCAATGGCATCCTTTCCCCTGGGGAAGACCCCTATATCCGCGGCGGATTCTTGAACCTGTCCACCCGCACCAGCCGTGCCCATCTCACCCGCGCTGTTTTTGAAGGCCTTTCAATGAATTGGCGCTGGCTGCGTAATGCAGCCGAAAAGCTGATTCGCAGGCCGTTCCAATATTGGCGGCTCACCGGCGGTGGTGCTCTTTCAGATGTCTGGTCGCAGATCATGGCGGATGTAGTCGGTTTGCCAATGCATCGCCAGGCCGACCCCCGCAACAACAATGTCATCGGCATGGGGCTGCTGGCTTTTAATCGTCTTGGATTGGTTAAATTGGAGGACATTCCCAATATGATCAGGTTCGACCGGGTCTTCGAACCTGATCCAAAAAACACACAAACTTACGATACCTTATTTACCCAATTCATGGCTGGCAAGGATAAGCTTCGGCCAGTCTTCCATGCCTTGAATAAATAAGGATCACCCGCAAAATCAACTGATGAATTCTTTAAAGGAGAAATATGTCTGACGAACAAGGATCGTTGAATTTGTTTGGGGAGATGCATCCCTACAATAAACTCTTCCCGGTCTCCACCAGGCTGCCCGAAAAGGGCATGGATGAAGAGGCGGTGTTAAACGAGATCGCCTATATGTCGGAAGAGGAAAACAAAAAATGGCAGGGGGGTCAATGCTCCGGGACCATGTATCACGGCGGTATGGAACACTATGCTTTCCTGAACAAGGTCTTCAGTATGTACTCCTATATCAATCTCATGCAGCGCGACCTGTGTCCGAGCGGGACGAAATTTGAAGCTGAAGTGCTCGCCATGGTTGGGCATATGCTCCACGGCGAAGAGGTGACCAAAGTCAATCCATCCGACCAGGAAGCCGGCGCGATCACCTCGGGCGGTACCGAGAGCATCTACAATGCCATGTTTGTCTACCGCGAGTGGGGTCGCGCCGTAAAGGGCATTACCGCCCCTGAAGTTGTTGCCCCTACAACCATTCACCCTGCCCACCTGAAAGCCGCCCATTATCTGGGCATGAAGGTCGTTCGCGTACCGGTCAACGCCGATTATGAAGCCGATGTCGAGGCCATGCGTGCCCAGATCACTCCCAACACTGTCGCTCTGGCTGGATCAGCCGGCACCTATCCCCACGGCGTGGTTGACCCGATTGGCAGGCTCTCAGACCTGGCATTGGAGTTCAAACTCGGCTTGCACGTCGATGGCTGCCTGGGCGGGTTCATCCTGCCCTGGATAGAAAAGTTGGGTTACGATGTGCCCGTGTTCGACTTCCGCCTCCCCGGGGTTACCTCCATCTCGTGCGACACGCACAAATATGGCTATTCCCTCAAGGGCACATCCACCATTAACTTCCGCAACAAGGACCTGCGTCGCTACATGTTCTTCTCCCAGGAAGATTGGCCCGGAGGAGTATATGCTTCTCCCACCGTACAGGGCAGTCGCTCTGCCGGGCTAAGTGCAGCCATGTGGGCTGCCATGCTTACCATGGGTGAAGCTGGCTATCTTGGAGGCTGCCAGGGCCATCATGGATACCTCGGATAAGATTCGGGCTGGGATTGCCGGCATCCCCGAGATGCGCATCATGGGGAAATCCACCTTCCTGATCGGTCTGACCTCCGACGTGCTCAATCCCTATTTTGTGAATGATTATCTGTATTCGCGGGGATGGCGCATGAATGGTTGCCAGGATCCTCTCGGATTCCATTTTTGCATTACCTTGCCGCAAACCCAGCCGGGGATTGCTGAACTCTTTGTCAAAGACCTGGCTGATGGAGTCAATTTTGCTAAGGACCCGCCTTACGAGTATCCCAAGACCGGTTTCCTATATGGGTTGGGAGCGACATCCGACGGTCGCGAAATGCTTCGTCAGGGTCTGACCGGTTACGTGGAAGCCTCTTATGATTATGAATAAAGGTCGTAGCAAGCGTGCCAGGCTAGTGTGAGGTTGTCCATTGAAAATAACTTTCAATAAACAATCCGCTGTCCCCTATTATCACCAGGTCAAGGAGGGGGTGAGAGCCTTGATCGCCAGGGGGGATCTAACGCCGAGTGACATGCTCCCCAGCGAGTTGAACTTGAGCATGCAGTTGGGCATTAGCCGCCTGGTGGTTCATCGCGCCTATCGCGAATTGGTCACCGAGGGACTGCTCATCCGCAAACGCGCCATCGGGACATTTGTAGCTCCGCCCATTAAGCGAAGCTACACCGTTAATGGCCCGCTTTTCAGCATGACTGAAAACCTGACCGCGGATGCGCTTGAGCCCTCCAACACCATCCTCCTGCAGGAAGTCATCCCGCTTGGTGAGGAGATCAGGAATGAGCTAAAGTTGGATGGGGAGGTCAGGTGATCCACCTGCAGAACCTGCGCCTGGCCAAAGGGCTCCCCTTTGCTGTTGAAGACATGTATTTGCCGTTCGATCGCTTCCCGGCTCTGGCTAAGTTGAACCTGAATAATTCTTCAATATATGCGACTCTGGAAAAACTATATGATGCCCTCCCACAGGAGGCACTGGACCTGCTCCTTGCTGGTTCAGCCACTGCCCGGGAGGCCGCATTGCTTGGGATCAACAAGGGAGCCCCAGTGATGAGATTGAAACGCATCTCCACCGACAGGGCAGGGCTGACGGTGGAGTACAGCAAGGTTGTTTTCCACGCCGACCGCTACCAGTTCGTTGCCCGCCTGCAGCGGACTGGATAAGTCGTCTTTTTCGGGGTCAGTCACTTTATTGTTTTCATTCTTCCTGCAAAATAGATTTTTCCCCCAAGATACACGCCGGGGAAGGATAAAAACTCTTTCCCTGGAATTTGTCTTATTCGCCACTCGTCCCGAATATCCAATCCCATATTGGCGAACTGACCCCGTAGCGGGTATTTGGACTTTTATAATGGTGCGCCATGTGGTAACGCTTGATGAATTTGGCGTAACCGCGCCGCATGGAGAAATGGTGCGTTGCATAATGGGTCAGATCGTAAGTGAGATACCCCGCCATAAATCCTGCTGACATTGGGTTAACCCATAGATGCGCTTTCAAACAGCACACCCACCACCAGGGTGAATAATCCATAAAAGATAAGCGCCATTGGTATACTGACCGGGAAGGGCATGACCAGGCGTGTCTTATCCTGTGGTTGGGCATGGTGTATGCCGTGGAACAAAAAGAAGATCCGCTCTGCTGTCGGTGTTTTTGCCTGGTAGTGGAACAGGAACCGGTGCAGGGTATATTCCGCCAGCGTCCACCCGATCAGGCCGATACTGAAAGCGATTGCGATGTACCATGGGAGGACCCCTCTGGGAGTAGAAAGGAAAGAAGTCGCAAGCAGAAGCGCGGTCACAGGTACCCATAAGACCATGATCGTGATCGGGCTGATGTGCGTGAAGAATTCCAGGAAGTCAGACTCGAATAAGCGGATGCTTTTCGGGTCTTTGCTTTTATCAATCGGAAGATCGTTCATCTGCATGTCCTTCCAGTGATTCTACCAAGATTTGTTCTACGAATGACATCTCCGAACAAATATCACCCATAATCAGTATATGATAAACTTTGCCTAGACATGACCCCTTTCCTGCAGCTCGCGTTTGAACTGGTCATCATCCTGTTGGCTGCCAAAGCGGCTGGATATATCAGCACGCGACTTGGTCAACCCTCCGTACTTGGTGAACTGCTCGTCGGGGTATTGCTGGGCCCATCGCTCATAAACATCCTACACTTGTCATTTGTCAACAGCGATACACTGACAGGTACCATCTCTGAATTGAGCGAGTTGGGTGTTCTGTTTTTGATGTTCATTGCTGGGCTGGACCTGCATCTTGGTGAGCTGACCCGTCACCGCCGGGTATCTTTCCTGGCGAGCGTGGGTGGGTTGCTCCTTTCCATCTGCCTGGGCTGGGGTGCCGGACGTCTTTTCGGGATGACCAATCCCGCTTCCATATTATTGGGACTGGCATTGGGTGCCACCAGCGTCAGCATTTCAGCCCGCACCCTGATGGAAATGGGCGTGCTGCGCTCTCGCGTGGGACTGACCCTGTTAGGTGCCGCCGTTGTGGATGATATCCTCTCCATTCTGGCCTTTTCGATTTTCCTGGCAGTCGTTACCGGTTCAAGTAGTATCGGGGGATTACTGTGGCTGGCGGCTCGCATGGCCTTATTCCTGGCAGCTGCCACAGCTTTTGGCATCTGGGTCCTCCCGTTTCTGGTACGTTGGGTGGGACGCCTCTCCATCAGCCAGGGGGTGCTCGCCTTGGCGATTGTCACCCTGCTGGCATATAGTCTGGCAGCCGAACTGGTAGGACAGATGGCTGCCCTGATCGGTGCTTTCCTGGCAGGGCTGATGTTTGCCCGGACCCCTGAAAAGGGACAGATCGAACACGGGATAAACTCCCTGGCTTACGGGCTGTTTGTCCCAATTTTCTTTGTCCACGTGGGCTTGTCGGTCGATTTACGTGGTCTGCAGCTGAATGCCATCTGGTTGATCCTTGTGGTCACCCTGGCTGCCATTGCAGGAAAACTGGGTGGCGCTGCTGCTGGAGCCAGGCTGGGTGGGTTTCCTGCACACGAATTTGTCCAACTGGGGGCCGGGATGGTGGCGCGGGGCGAAGTGACCCTCATTGTTGTTGCGGCTGCAAGCAAGGCAGGACTGGTGGAGGCTGGTGCATTTTCCGCCATTGTCGCTGCGGTACTCCTGACCACCTTGGTTACTCCACCATTGCTGCGCGTTGCATTCGCGTGGTTTCCACAGCAATCAGCGACTTCATTGGATAATCCGGCGATTGTGAATGAGGAGAAAAAGCAATGAAGATAATTCTTTTCGTTCTTAATGATCCATCCAAATTGGTGGCACTTTTGAATGCTTGGAAGGAGGCAGGGGCAAACGGGGCAACTGTCCTGTCGAGCACCGGGATGGGGCGCATCAACCAGTCCATGGCTCTCCGTGATGATCTTCCGTTGATGCCTTCTTTGAGTGATTTTTTTGTACAAAGTGAAGAGTTGAGTCGCACCCTCTTTACGGTTATTCCCGATGACCTGGTGGAACGCTTTTTCGTTGTGACGGAACATATCGTCGGTGACCTGCAGTTGCCGGGGAACGGTATACTGATTGTTCTACCCACCGACAATGTCCATGGTTTGATCGAGTATGGGAAATCCCCTTCCTCCCCTGGATGACTTTTAGTCGGGGCGATATTCCTAAATTGGGAAGTTCGTCATTTGTCGGGCGGAAAAAGAAGTGCTACACTTAACCTGTTTCCAACGTATATCACATGGAGTATCGTGGAGGTTATGAATGAAATCTACAACCTGGATGTATATCGGAGCTGTCATCCTTCTCCTGCTGGCTGCATCGGGCATCTGCGTCGGGGGTTTTATCCTCCTGGGAGCATCCGGCGGAGCGCAGGGAGTGACCGGGATTGGGACGGCTGGCATGCTTTTGGGTGCAATTGCTCTGGTGGCAGGGATCATTATGGTGGTTCTGGCTGCCCGCAAAACCAAGGCGGATACTGCCCAGAACGTCACCTACAAGGTGGACCTGCCCGGTGATACCAAGATCGAGCAAATGAAATGTCGTTCCTGCGGTGGAGCATTGACCTCCGACAACATCAAAATGGTTAACGGTGCTCCCATGGTAACCTGCCCTTACTGCAATACGGTTTACCAACTGACCGAAGAACCCAAGTGGTAGGTTCATATTTGTTTTTATTCCCGCAATAATATTATTTATAGGAGGAAGGGATGAAAAAACTCCGACTGCTTGCTTCTTTCGTGCTCATTCTGTTAATGTTCACGATGGTCTCCAGCGCGGCCGCTCAGTCCTATTCATTTAACTTAACCAGGGAAGTTGTTAACGTCTACTGGAATAGCGACGGGACCATGGCGCTGGATTACGTCTTCACCTTCGCCAATGACCCCTCCGGTCATGTAATTGACTTTACGGATGTGGGCATGCCGAATGGAAATTTCGACTTTGGCACCATTACGGCTGATGTAGGCGGCAATCCTGTCAATCCGTCCACCGATTTCCAGGGGGATGGTCCGTATGGATTCTCAGTGGATATGGGTGCTTATGCCATCCAGCCCGGTCAGACGGGCAGTGTCCATGTCAGCGTGGGAAAGATAACCCGTGTGCTCTAACAAGGACACTTCCGATCCCACCACCTATGACAGCGGTGTTTTTTCACCCGCCTATTTCACCACCGCGCATGGCAATACCGACCTGACTGTGATCTTCCACCTGCCGCCCGGCGTACAGACGCAGGAACCGCGCTACCATGCCACGCAGGGTGGTTGGCCTTGCGGTGACCAGCCAACCGGCGGTTACGACGATCAAAACCGCATCACCTACACCTGGCAGTGCTCCACTGCCAACGGTTCCACCCAGTACACCTTCGGGTTCTCCTTCCCCAACCAGTATGTTCCTGCCGATGCTGTTTACACTCCTCCGCCGTTCGACATAAGCGCTTTCGTCAGCGGTATTATGAATAATTTGAGCGGCATCTGCTGTTTTGGCTTTTTTATCCTCCTTTTTGTCGGCTCGCCGATCCTGGGCGCGGTCAATGCGAATAAACGCAAACTCCAATACCTGCCGCCCAAGATCCAGATCGAAGGGCACGGCATCAAGCGCGGCCTCACCGCTGTCGAAGCAGGTATTTTAATGGAACAGCCGCTCGACAAGGTCATGACCATGATCCTGTTTGGCGTGGTCAAGAAAAATGCTGCCACGGTCGTCACCCGCGACCCGCTCAAACTCCAGCTTGTGGACCCGTTGCCCGATGGCCTGCAGGATTACGAAAAGGATTTCCTGGCTGCATTTGCCAATCCTGACCTGGCTGCCCGCCGCAAGGGGCTGCAGGAGATGACCGTCAAGTTGGTCAACAGCCTTTCCGACAAGATGAAGGGCTTTAGCCGCAAGGAGACCATCACCTACTACCAGAGCATTATGGAACGCGCCTGGCAGCAGATAGAAGCAGCCGGTACCCCCGAGGTCAAGAGCCAGATGTACGACGAATCCCTCGAATGGACCATGCTTGATAAGAATTACGACGAACGAACCCGCCGCGTCTTCACCGGCCCGATCTTTGTCCCCATGTGGTGGGGACGCTATGACCCCGGTTATCATCCTGTCTCCACGGGTTCCACGTCTTCCGCATCCATCCCGTCCTCCGGTGGAAGATCTCCTGTCAGCTTGCCGGGTTCGGCATTTGCTGCCTCGGTTGTCACGGGTGTCCAGGGATTCTCCAGCAAGGTGCTCGGTGACGTGAAATCCTTTACTTCCGGGGTGACCAACAAAACCAACCCAGCCCCGGTCGTGAAAAGCGGTGGCGGCTCTTCGGGTGGCGGTGGTCGTTCGTGCGCCTGCGCCTGTGCTTGCGCCGGTTGCGCCTGCGCCTGCGCCGGTGGTGGTCGCTAGATGATCGTTGGATGACCCCTTCAATTTTATAGGTGCCTGATGTTTGATAAGTTATTCGGTAAAAAGGTTGCTCTTGTCGACAAGTGCTCCCGCAGTGGATCCTCGCCCCGGGTTGTATCACTATTGCCGCGAAAACCTGGATGAGAAAAGCCGCATCCATCTTCGCCTCGACCCTGATGGTCACGGTACCTTGATCGTCAATGCCAATCGCATCCTGCACCTGAACCCCACGGCTGCGTTGATGGCATATTTCGCGCTGGAAGACATCTCTGACCGGGACGCCCTTCGCATGATTCGGCGAAAATACAATGTAAACGAGTCCCAGGCGCGCGCTGACCTGGAATCGATCCGCAGCCAAATCGAAGCATTGGTGCGCCCCGACGAGTGCCTGTCCGATCCATGACCTGGGGCTTGGAAACAGTCATGCCTTTCTCAGCTCGCCCTACTGCTCCCTACCGCCTCGACCTCGCGCTTACCTACCGGTGTAATAACGACTGCGCTCACTGTTATAACGTACAGCATCCCTCCTATTCCGATTTGGACTGCGCGCAGGTCTTGACGGGAACTTGGTTCCTGGGACGAAGACCGAACTCTCCACCCGGGCCTGGATGCGCGTGCTCGACAAAGCCTGGGATCTGGGCATCCCGCATATCATATTCACCGGCGGGGAGCCCACCCTGCGTGAAGATCTGCCCGAGCTCATCGCTCATGCTGAGAAGAACGGGCAGATCACCGGCCTGAACACCAATGCCCGACGCTTGTCGGACCCGCATTATGTTGAGAAACTGGTTGCCGCAGGGTTGGACCACGTGCAGATCACGCTTGAATCCAATGATGCCGAAATTCATAATGCGATGGTATGCAACAAGAGTGCCTTCCAGCAGACGGTCAAAGGGTTAAAGAACGCACTCGCCAGCTCCCTGTACGTGATGACCAATACCACCATGTTGCGGACGAATGCCCATACCATCCCCGCCACGTTGGATTTTCTCGCAGATACTGGCGTTCCCACCGTGGGTCTTAATGCCTTGATCCATTCAGGGCGCGGGTCGGTGGTGGGGACGGGGTTGGAAGAATCTGAGTTGACTCCCCTCCTGGCTGTTGCCCGCCAGAAGACTGAAGCGCGCGGCCAGCGGCTCATCTGGTACACGCCCACCCAGTATTGCAGCTTTGATCCGTTGACTCAGGAGTTGGGTGTCAAGGGTTGTACCGCCGCACTCTATAACATGTGTGTCGAGCCAGATGGCGGGGTGCTGCCTTGCCAGTCTTATTACCACCAACTTGGCAATCTCCTGGCTGACGACTGGGACTCGATCTGGAATCACGAACTGGCGGTCAGGTTGCGTGAACGCCAGGGCTTGCCGGAAAAATGCACCGGGTGTGGGTTGTTGCCTGAATGCGGCGGCGGATGCCCGCTGCAATTTGAGGAACAAAACATCCTGGAGAGTGTGGCATGAATACTGGGCTTTGGGTCAAAGAATTTCCCGGCGAGGTCATGGTCTGCGATTCTTCCGGCATCATCCTCGAAATGAACGACCAGGCCGAATCGCTTTTCGCCGAAGACGGAGGCAGAGAGTTGCTTGGTACCAATGTGCTCGAATGTCACCCCGACCCGGCGTATGAGCAAGTTGGAGGGCATGCTGAAAGCTCAGCTCTCTAATTCTTATTTCAACTCCGAAAATGGCGAGAAACGCTTCTTCTATCAGTCGCCCTGGTATGTGGAAGGTCATTACGCTGGGTTCGTCGAAATTTCTTTTAAAGTACCTGAACAAATTCCGCATTTCATACGGGAGTAGATCATGAACAATGAAAACGCCTGGATCAAGGAGTTCCCTGCCGCCGCCACGGTTTGTGACCCTGAAGGCATCATCCTGGAGATGAACGATAAGGCTGCTGTTTACCTGGCCAAGGATGGCGGGCTTGCCCTGATTGGCAAGAATATGTACGATTGCCACCCCGACCCGGCCCGAGGCAAGCTGGAACGCCTGATGGACTCTCGTCAGGTCAACGTGTACACCATCGAAAAGAATGGCATTAAAAAACTCATCTATCAATCCCCCTGGTATCGTAACGGTGAATACGCTGGTTTCGTCGAACTTTCCTTTGAAATCCCATTCGAAATGCCGCATTTTGTGCGCGGCTGATTGAGAGGAAAACATGTCGATTTCATTTTTTCAGCAACTATCGAATATTATTTTATGGTCTTTGCTGGTCCCGCACGCCTTCGGTATGCCGGGTTGAAAGCGCCTCTTTGATATTCTTCAGCCTGGTGATGTTTGTCTTTGGTCTGCTGGGGATTATCCTCGGCAGGGTCAGGTTAGGCCATTTTAAGCTGCAGGGTACTCAGTTAGGATATTGGGAGCGATCCTGGTGTTAGGTTTTGCCCTCGCCTTCATCCCAAAATATGGGTTGCTGATTGAAATTGGCCTGGCGGTGGTAGTTGTGATCGTTTGGCTGCTGCTATCCGAGAAGCCGGTGCAGTTCCACCCATTAACCGCCGAAACACATACCTTCCAGTCCAAGCCGGGCGAACCTGCCCTACGGCTGCACCTTCGCCTGTTGAAGGACGGTTCCGGACTCCTGGTCGTCAATGCCGCCACTGTTTTACACCTTAATGCCACTGCTGCCGAATTTGCCTATCACATGATCAAAGACACCTCGCCTGAAGAAGCGTCCAGGCAGGTGGCCAAACGGTATCGGATCAGCATGTCGGGAGCCCACAAGGATTACATGGATTTCCGTGATCGCCTCCAGACTCTGATTAACACTCCGGATTTGGATCCGACGACCTTCCTCGACATGGAAAGAATCGCTCCGCACTCTCACGATCTGACCGCGCCACTGCGCCTCGACTGTGCTCTCACCTATCGCCTGCCCCCGGGAGCAGATGTTTCTCTGGCTCCCACCAAAGCGTGTGGACCGCGAGCTGACCACTGAAGAATGGGAAACCATCATGGATAAGGCCTGGGCGGCTGGCATCCCGCACATCACTTTCACCGGCGGCGAGCCGACCCTGCGCGAGGATCTGCCTGCCCTGATCGGTCATGCCGAGAAAATTGGTCAGGTTGCCGGACTTCTCTCGGATGGGTTGAAATTGAGCGATAAAACCTACCTGCAAACCCTGCTCCAGACCGGGCTCGACCACTTGCTGTTCATCCTTGATCCAGCCACCCCCGCTTCCTGGAGGGGGCTGGAAACGGTCATGCCTGAAGACTTATTTACCACTGTCCACCTGACCATCACGCCTCAGAACGTAAACAATGCTGGAGAGATTCTGGAAAAACTGGCCAGCCTGCAGGTCAAGAGTTTATCCCTGGGCGCTTCCGAGGCTTCTTTACACGAAGCAATGCATGCCTTGCATAACAAGGCTGCCAGCCTGGGTCTGACGCTGCGGTGGGACCTGCCTGTCCCATATTCCGCCGAGAACCCGGTTGCGCATGAGACCATTGAGGACGAGGTTCCCTCCGGCGCAGGCAAGGCCTGGCTGTATGTCGAACCGGATGGTGACGTATTACCCACCCAGGGTGAGGTTGACAAAATCCTTGGGAACTTCCTTAGAGATCCCTGGGAGAAAATTTACCATTAGCTTTTTACCCTTGCAGGGGCGGACTTCATACCGCCCCTTTATTTGGATCATCAATGACATCTGCCGTCCGTAAAAGGCTTTTCCAGATCGGGTTCCTCGTCCTCATCCAGGCTGTTGCCCTGTTCGCCTCCGTCGGGAAGCTGGATTGGTGGAATGCCTGGGCTTACCTAGGAATATATCTGGTTTTCCTGGGTTTCAACGCCTTCATCCTGTTGGGGAAACATAGGGAATTGGTGGAGGAACGCTCGCAGGTTGGGAAGGGTGCCAAAAGCTGGGACAAGATCATTGGGATGTTAACCGGCATTGGCGGCTTCGTCATCCTGGTTCTATCCGGGCTGGATGAACGCTTTGGTTGGGCAGGTTCGATCCCATTGTGGGTCCAGGTTGCTGCTTTCGTTCTGTTGGGGTTGAGCTACCCCCTCTTCACCTGGGCTATGGTGTCGAATAAGTTTTTCTCGACCATTGTCCGCATCCAGAAGGATCGGGGTCACACCGTTCAAACCGGTGGACCATATCGATTCATCAGGCACCCAGGTTATTCCAGCCTGCTGGTCTCATATATTACCATCCCCATCGCCCTTGGGTCATGGTGGGCTTGCATCCCCATGGTGCTGCTGGTGGTAAACTTGTTTATCCGCACCGCCTTGGAAGATTTCACTCTCCAAAAAGAGTTGGATGGGTATATGGGCTATACTGGTCGAGTGAAATATCGCCTGATTCCGGGAATTTGGTAAAAGTATATTTCGACAACTCCATTAATTTCCTGAACCAACATTACCTGATTTCAATTTCATCATCGCTGCCTCAGGAAAGGAAAAAACGCCTTGAGCAACAGGACATCTCTTGATCCCGACGAAATCCGGATTTTCAGTGGCAGCTCCCATCCCCATTTGGCAGCTGACATTGCCACCTATCTGCACCTCCCCCTCGAGCAGACTCTGGTCAGCAGGTTCAGCAACGACAACCTGTACATCCAGCTCGGTGCCAGCGTGCGCTCACGCATCGTGTTCATTGTCCAGACGCTTGCGCCTCCTGTCAACGACAACTTGGTGGAACTGCTGATGATGCTGGATATTGCCCGTTCGGCTTCTGCGAAGGAAGTCCATGCCATCATCCCTTATTTTTCCTTTGCACGGTCGGACAAAAAGGACGCCCCGCGCATCTCGATTACCGCCCGCCTGGTGGCTGATTTGCTGGTTACATCGGGCGCCACCCACGTGATGACGATGGTCTTGCACTCTCCCCAGGTCCACGGTTTCTTCAGCGTCCCAATCGATCCGTTGACCAGCCGCCCCATTTTCCGCAATTATTTCCAGGCACATGACCTGGACGGTACGGTCGTGGTCGCTCCCGACATGGGCTCTGCTGGTCCGGCCGCGCTTTTCGCCCGTGGCCTCAATCTTCCGGTCGCGGCTGGAAATAAACAGCGAATTTCTGACACAAAAGTAGTCATCAGCGGACTGGTGGGCTGCAATGTCCTGGGGTTTAGGAAAGCCATTATTTATGATGACGAGATTGCCACTGGCGGGTCAGTATTGGAACTCAGCCGTATCCTGGTCGAACAAGGGATCAAGGAAATCTGGGTGGCTTCCACCCACGGGGTTTTTGTTCATGATGGGTTGCAGAAATTGTCTGCTGTCCCGCAGATCACCGAGATTGTCACCACCGATACCGTCTACATCCCTCCGGAGAAGCGCACCTCGAAACTGCACTTGCTTTCAGTGGCGCCAGTCTTCGGAGATGCCATCCGTCGAAACTACTTGCGAGAATCGATTGGAGATTTGTTTATTTACGGTGATGAAGGTCCGGAAAAAGAATAAGGAAGACTGTCACCATGGACGATCCTTCAAAAAAAGCAATAGCTCTTTTCAATCAAAAATTTAGCTGTGCGCAATCTGTTTTTGCGGCTTTTGCAGCTCATTTGGGGTCGGACGAGAGCACCATGCTTAAAATAGCTTCCCCATTTGGTGGGGGGGTTGCCCCGGCGCGGCCAGGTTTGCGGGGCTGTCTCCGGTGGGTTGATGGCGCTTGGCTTGGCACGGGGAGCGGATACGCCTGCCGGGAAGGAAGAAGCTTACCAGCTTGGGCAGGATTTCCTGCAGCGATTTGAGTCAATACACAAATCCATCCTATGCCGTGAACTCCTTGGTTACGATATCAGCACCATACAAGGACACCAACAGGCACGCGATAGCGGCGCGTTCACCACGCTCTGCCCTCAATTTGTGGAGCACGCAGCCGAAATCGTCCAGGACATGCTGGAAAAAAAGCCCTAGGGGGCGTCCTATAATTGGTGGGGGTGGGATTATGGAATTGCCTGCATCGCGCAGCCAGATCTTATTTAATCTTGAGACTCATTCGAAAAGCCAATGACCGCTAAGACAGATCGCCTAAAGTTTGCAGCATCCACCATATTGATTGCATTGGCAGTTGCCCTCGCATATACCTCCCTGCATGAGGGGGGGCACGCCATGGCTGGTCTTGTTTTCGGCGGGCAGATCGGCGAATTTGATGTAAATTTCTTTTCCTTGGGTGCACATGTCAATATTTCAGGAGAATTTACGCCTGCACAGAATGCTGTGATCAATGTCAGCGGGGTGGGGTTGCCTCTCCTGGTCTGGTTTATTTTTATCCTTGGCCTGCCAAAAAAAGCCAGTCCGCTGGTCCAATGGACGAAATTTATCACCTCTGCTGGTACACTCTTTTCCTTGTTAGCCTGGGTGATCATCCCTTTCCTTTACATCAGGAATACCGCGCCTGCTGGCGATGATGTAACCCAATTCTTATCCAACAGCGGATTACCACCCTTGTTAGTGGCGTTAGCGGCTATTGGACTCTTTGTAGCGGGCTGGTTGTTCTATTCAATGCAAATGGACGGATTGCAAGCGGCTGGTCGCGTCTTGTTCCCTCGGGTCACGAAACCGGTGCCAGTCTGGCGGTGGGTGGCGGGAGTAGTAATGATAACAGGCATCCTGGTGGGTGCAGGTTTGCTGGCCGGTTCCACCTTGGGCGGGGGGACAGCCCAACCCCCAAAGGGATACCATCTTGCTGCCATGGTAGACCTTTCTGCACATGATATTAACGGACAGTCCATTGCTGGATTCAACCTTGTCAAGGCTGGTGATGCAGGGATTCTGCTGCGCATGACCGGTGTTGACTCAACCTACATTGATGTGACCCTGGTCGCTCCCCGGGGTGCTCCGTTTCCGCTTCTGCACGGTGAAAGTTTCTCCAGCCAATCCAGTGATAGTCCGTTTCAGTTCCGCCTCCCTGCCGGGGAGTATCAAATTATGCTCTCCAGCTTGGAATCTTCCGGAATCCTTAAAGTATTTTTGCGGATACCATGAACGATAAACCCATTCCCGAATCTTATTGGGTGATTCCCGGTCAGTTTCTGGCAGGGGGCTACCCAGGTCCGCGTTATGATGAAAACCGTACCCGGCTCCGACTCACAACCCTGGTCAATGCTGGGCTCGAAACCTTCATTGACTTGACAAATGAAAATGAGCGTCCCCCTTATGCCTCGATTCTGATTGGATTTGGCCACCTCCACCGGACGTGATATCCATCACCGACGATTTTCTTTTCCAGATTATTCCGTGCCGTCGCACCTCTCCATGGTTGTCGTGTTGGATGCAATAGATTCTGCCCTGGCTGAGGGACGCAAGGTGTACCTCCATTGTGTCGGAGGGATAGGCCGCACCGGGATAACCGTTGGCTGCTACCTGGTTCGTCATGGAATGAAGCCAGCCAATGCCTTGCGCAAGATGCGCGAACTTTACCACACATCAGCGCAGAGCCTGGTTGTCCCTGATGCGCCTGAATCCGACGAGCAAGTCAGGTTCATATTAGACTGGGACGAGCATGGATTGGCATAGCCGTTTTCTGCAACAAGCCACCTGGACGCGTGACCTGCGGGCATATTTATTTGAACAAGCAGGGCTGCCATATGCCCACCGGGTGCTTGAAGTCGGGTGTGGAACCGGGGCGATTTTATCTGACCTGGTCCTTCCTGGCACCATTCATGGAGTGGACAAGGATCTGGCCCGGCTGGTCGAGGCACACCAACATTTCCCGGGAACCAGTCTTGTTTGTGGAAATGCGCTGTCCCTGCCCTATCCTCAAGGAATATTTGACATCACATTTTGTCATTTCCTCCTGCTTTGGGTCTCGGACCCATTGTCGGTTCTCCTTGAAATGAAACGTGTTACCCGCCCGGCCGGAGCTGTGCTGGCTCTGGCCGAACCGGACTACGCTTCCCGCGTTGATAAGCCTGACGAACTCGCTCCCCTTGGCGTTTGGCAGGCTGAAGCCTTGCAACAGCAGGGTGCAGATCCAGGGTTGGGGATGCGGCTCTCGGGTTTGTTCCAACAGGCGGGTATACCCATCATGGAAACTGGCATCCTGCGGGGCTTTCCTGATTCCGGGACAGGTCATAAGGGCAGCCCCTTTCTGCCTGCTGGTGTGGATCGCGACCTGGAATGGGCCGTGCTGGAAGGCGATTTGGAAGACAGGGTGCCACCTGGGGACCTGCACGGATGAAGAGGATGGATGAACAGGCCTGGGAACGGGGTGAGCGCGTCCTCCATGTGCCGACGTATTTCGCCTGGGGTATAGTCTGACATGCAGATGGTATAATCCTCGGCGGAGGCTTTTTTGACTGATTTGTCCCCTGAAATTGAAACCCAGCCTGAAATTATCGCCCCACCTGCCAGGCATGAAGGGAAACAATTCCTGCGCGAAATCCTGGAAACGGTGGGACTGGCCGTCATCCTGTTCCTGGTGATCAATGTCATTTCCGCCCGTGTGCGCGTGGAAGGCTTTTCGATGCTTCCCACCCTGAATAATGGTGAATACGTGCTGATCAGCCGCCTGTCTTACATGTTGGGTAATTACCAACGCGGCGATATTATCGTTTTCCGTCCGCCAATGTATCCGGATGCCCCTTTCTGGCAGCGCTTATTTGGCCTGCCGGCTTCGACGATAATTACGAAGATTACATCAAACGGATAATTGGCCTGCCCGGCGAGACGGTCAGAATCGACAACGGGACAGTGTATATCAATGATGTTCAGTTGATAGAGCCGTATATCGCAGCCCACCCCGATTATTCCAACAAATGGACGGTTCCTGCAGGTCAGCTCTTCGTGCTGGGAGATAATCGCAACAACTCGGCAGATTCACATGCCTGGGGCTTCCTGCCGGAAAAAAATGTTCTTGGTAAAGCCCTGGTGGTCTACTGGCCCTTTGCTGATTTTATGATCATCCGTCAGAACCAACCTGTTCTGGCTGCCCCGTAGAAATCATGCAATCCCTTCAAGAAATCCTTGTCCTGGCGGATGCATACGAACGGGAACTTCCTGCCCGGCCCGCACCGTTGACCAAGCCGGTCGGCGCTGAAATTGCTGCCTGGATTGACCACACCCTGCTCAAACCGGAAGCGACCTCCGGACAGGTCAAAAAACTATGCGAGGAAGCCCGCCGATATCATTTTGCTACGGTCTGCGTAAACCCGGTCTATGTGCCGCTGGCACACGGCCTGCTCAAAGATTCAGGCGTTGGCATGTGTGCGGTGATTGCCTTCCCGCTCGGTGCAATCCTGCCCGAGGATAAAGTCTACGAGGCGCGCCGCGTGATCGAGAACGGCGCAAACGAAGTGGATATGGTGATAAATATTGGTGCACTTAAGGGTGAGGCTTACGGCCTGGTGCTGAACGATATCCTGTTCGTGGCACAGGAAGCCCATGAGCACGGCGCCAGGGTCAAGGTGATCATTGAAACGGCTTTGCTGACCCGTCGCGAGAAGATCCTGGCCTGCCTGCTGGCCCAGGCAGCCGGGGCGGACTTTGTCAAGACCTCGACCGGTTTTGGTCCGGGCGGTGCAACGGTGGAAGATGTGGACCTGATGCGCCGCGTGGTGGGATCCTGACACCGGGGTCAAAGCCGCCGGCGGCATCCGCACCTGCAAGGATGCCCTGGCAATGATTGCGGCCGGTGCCAACCGCATCGGGTCGAGTGCAGGAGTATCCATCCTGAATGAGTCCCTGGAAGCATCCCAATGACCGACGAACCTCAAGAATCTTACCAATGTACTGAATGCCAGGCCGGAGTGATGCACCTGCGGCACATCACCTACTTCACCTGGCTTGATGAAGAACTCGTTACCGTCCCCAATTTTCCTGCCTGGGTATGTGATGTATGTGGGCGGCGCGAGTACGATGCGCGCGCCATCTCCTGGCTGGTCACCATCCTCAACCCCGAGACGGGCAAGACATCCGGTTCGAAGCGGAGAGTTGCGCCCGCTGCGGGAAAAACGTGATGGAACCCGTCCCATCCGGGACTGACTCTCGACAGGAGTATGGAAAAATGCCTGAATCCAACTACTACCCATCGTCTTCTTTCAGCTGATTTTCTCACCTCAAGCTACCGGGTGGTGGGCAAGATGATGGTTCCCAATACCGGCGTGGTCGGGATGATGAACGATACGACCAACTTCTTTCATGGAAGTGGTCGACGCCAAGTTGGCGCCCATCCACATGCCCACCAAACTGGTGGGCGAGTACGAAATCATCGATGTGGTCAAAACCAACCTTTTTGCGGTTTGTCTGACCCGCCGCGAGGACGTGGGACCGCAAGCCCTGGCGCGCGGCGGTTATCAGAACCTTGGTCAAATATCCCATCCGGGTCACCACCCAGGTTTACGAGTTGGAAGGGACACTGGAATGGACCGGGCGCTTTGATTTTGCCACCATCATGGTGGAGGGCGTTCGCGACTTTCGTTCCGCTCTACAATGCCACCCTGACGGCCATCCTGATCCCGCAACTCGCATTGAAAGCCCGGCCATCCTCTTTCAACCGCCAGCAGGTGGATTTGCTGGCGGTGATCTCGGATAAGAAAAACAGGGTTATCTAATTGCTTGACCGGTGAGGGCGGGGATGGTAAAATCCTGCCGCTCTGCCCAACGAACAGCCCCCATCGTCTAGTGGACCAGGACGTGGCCCTTTCAAGGCTAAAACTGGGGTTCGAATCCCCACGGGGGCACACAAAACAAAAACCACCCGTAACAGGTGGTTTTGTTGTTAATACCAGGGTCCCCACCAGGTAAGGTATTAAAAAGGTTTTCAACTCATTTCTCTTCCGATTTCTTCCGGTTGAAAATGGGGATCAATAACAAGAACCCGATTGTGATCAGGCACTCGCCAATTTGCACCCCGGTTGCCTGCCAGGGACCGAAGACCGGGACCGCCGGTGGAGGCTGGGTGCCAAAGCCGAAAACATCAGCCATGCCGGAGAAAACAGCCACCACGTACCCGGTCGCCACCAGCCGTGAGCCAATTTCAGCCGCAATGGTACGGTCGCCGTTTCTCCAGAAAGACATCAAACCAATGTACCCGCCGATGCAAATAATCGCCAGTCCCACCAGAAAGACCGAGATCTGCACAAACCCAACCACCGGGCTGCGGTCCAGCCCAAAGAGGGACGGGCGGGCGCCGACCAGGAAGATCAGCAGGCCAATTAATGTCACCAACAGCCCAACGCGGACGCGCATCCGCGAAGGGATCCCTACAGGAGTGGTATTGGGGGAAAGAGATTGATTGTCAGCAGTTGTCATGGCAAGTTTGTCTGGAGATGGCGCAGCCAGTTCTTTCCCAGGACTGCCGCAATTTGTTCGTCATTATACCCTTTCGCTGCCAGAACAGGGCCGAGTTTCTGCAGGTCGGCAATCGTATCCACCCCGGCAGGCGCAGCGGACATACCGAACCCACCGTCGAAATCGCTGCCAATGCCCACGTGCAGGGCATCCCCGGCCATCTGGCAGATCCGGTCCACATGGGCGGCCAGCATTTCGAGGGTAATGCTATCCCGCGGGTCGCCAGATTTCCATTCAAAGGACAGGAACCTGCAGAATGGCACCACACCAATGATCCCATCCCGTTCGAGGATCCCCTGGATGACATCATCCTGCAAAAGGCGGTTCCCGTCGTAGCCGGGCACGATCGCTGCCGCATTGGCATGGCTGGCGATGATGGGTCCGGAATACAGGTCCAGGGCCTGCCTGGCAGACAATTCATCCATGTGACTCAGGTCGAGCGTGAACCCGATGTCTGCCATTGCTTTGAGCAGGAGACGCCCATCATCGGTGAGCGGACCCGGGTCGCGCGTTCCGCCGCAGAACCTGGTGCCAGCCCAGGCCGGGCCAATGATCCGCACCCCCCATTCCCACCAATTGTCCAGCTCGGAGGGGTCGCGCACGCCTTCGGCTCCTTCCATTAATGGAACCAGACCGACGGGATGATTTTCGAATACAGGATCAGCCCAATGGGTCAGGACAGCATCGAGGTCAGCTCGTGAGGCAACCATCCGGAATTGATCAGGGGCTTCGTCAGCCAGCCTGTGGTAAACATCCAGCTGAGTGCGGTACAACCGGTGAGCCTGCTCGAAGTCCGCATAAACCTGTTTTTCCCACTCCCCGGATTTACGGCGGAGGGGGGTGACGAACAGGGTGCTGAAGACCACCGCCACGCGCCCGCGCTGGTAATCGGGCCAGCCGAGCAGGGTCTCGCCGTTATGCTGGGGGGCGCTGGACCCGCTCTCTTTTTCGTGTCGGCGCGTATCCGCCGCGGCCCGGGTATAGTCCCGCCCGAAGTTCAGGATGTTATAGGCAATATCTTCGTGGGCATCAACGATCAGTGGCAGCATAGTGATTCAAAAACCCGGTTCTTGGAAGAAACCGGGTTTCTAATTCCTATTCTTTGGGGGCTTCCTCGTCCTTGGGAGCTTCCTCGGGTTCGGCAGGTTTTTCTTCCACCGGTTCCACGGGAGGGCTTTCCAGGTCAACCGGCAGTGGTTCGGGTTCTTTATCCGCCTTTTCGAGGTCCACCTGGGTCTGGTCGGGTTCATTATCCACCAGTTCCAGGTTGACACCCTCGAGGTCAAGCTGTTTCAGGTCGAGGTCTTTATAGGCACCCGAGTCCACCTTGCGCAGGCTCAGGCCGATGCGACGCTGTTCGGGGTCAATGCGGATGATCCGCAGGGTGACAACGCTGCCGTCGTGCAAGCCGGCTTCCTTGGGATGCTCGATGCGGTTTTCGCTGATCTCGGAGATGTGGATCAAACCTTCCAGGTCACCTTCCAGGCGGGCAAAGGCGCCGAACTTGGTCAGGCGGGTGATGACCCCTTCGACCAGTTGGCCGACCTTGAATTTATCAACCTTGCTCTGCCAGGGGTCGTTCTGCAGGGCGCGAATGGAAAGACCGATCCGCTTCTTTTCGCGATCGATATTGATGATCTTGACCTGCACTTCCTGGCCAACTTCAAGCACCTCGGACGGGTGCTGGACGCGTTCCCAGGAAATTTCAGAAAGGTGCACCAGGCCGTCGGCACCGTTGACGTTGACAAAAGCACCAAAATCAGCCAGGCTGGTAACCTTGCCGGCGTAAACCTCGCCCTCTTTGAGCGACTCGATGACGCGCTCTTTGATGGACTGGCGGGTTTCGCTGGAGGCAGCGCGTTCAGAAAGGATCAGGCGGCGGCGTTTGCGGTCCACTTCGATGACGCGCACGGTGATCGGCTCGCCGATCATTTTGGCATAACGGGCATCGGGGGTATCGCCGGTGACTGCCATGCGGCGGGAAATTCCCAGCTGAGAGGCTGGCACAAACCCGCGCAAGCCAAATACCGGGACGATAATGCCGCCCTTGTTGAAGCCGTCAACCTTGCCGTCGTAAGAGCCGCCTTCTTCAAGCATCTTCTCGACATCACCCCAGCCTTTTTGCTCCTGGGCGCGGGTGTATGAAAGCACCACGTTGCCGCTGGAATCTTCAGCGGAGAGCACATAGACCAGGATTTCCTGGCCGAGCTGCAGGGCGGCGCGTTCTTCAGCCGGGATGGCTTCGAGCTCGCGACCGGTGATCACACCCTCGGATTTCGCGCCAACACTGACCAGGATTTGCGACTGGCTGATGCTGGCAACTACTCCGGTGCGGATCTCCCCGGGTTGGGGAAAATCCAGGGACATGCCCTCCTGGTCGAGGAGGGTTTCCATATTCGTATTATTGTTATTGGGTTCTTCGGCGGGAAGATTGCTCTCGGGCGCAACCCCCTGCCCGAGAAGGGCGTCATTTTGTTCCATATGTCTGAGATACTCCGGCGGATAAGATACAGAGATTATACAGGCGAATGAACAGGATGGCAACCCTGATAATGACCCAGTTGGTCTACCCCTGTACCGTCCTTTTATTGCAGAACCCGGTATAGACATCAACGGAATTCCGAGAAAAGGTTGAAAAACTCCACTCCCAAACTCCCGCAAGGAAACTTGGGCACCCATGAGCCCCAAGCGGTCGACGGCGACTCGACGCCGCCTCGAACTGGGCGGTGAAAAAGGAAGATCTTGGGAAGGTACTCCTCAACCCCCGGGTTCGCAGCTTATTTTTTCCCGTTTTTGAATTTTTGAGCGTTTTGCATAATATCGTGAGCAGAACGGATGGTGCCTTCGCTGACTTCGCCTAGCATTTGGGCCAGTTCCAGGGTGCGCGGCTCGCCGTCCAGTTTGGCCACCCGGGTAAGTGTGCGGTTTTTCTCGATCACCTTCTGGACCTGGTAGTGCTGGTCGCCAAAAACGGCCAACTGGGGCAAGTGGGTGATGACAAAAACCTGGTGGGCGCGTCCGAGATGCCATAATTTCTCGCCAACCGTCCCGCCAACGCGGCCACCGATACCCTGGTCAATTTCGTCGAAGATAAGGGTGGGGACCTGGTCGGCATGGGCGAGCACATTTTTCAGTGCCAGCATCAGCCGGGAGGTCTCCCCGCCGGAAGCGATGCGGGCGAGCGGTTTCAGACCCTCACCCGGGTTGGGCGCCACCAGGAACTCGACCCTGTCCAGACCAGTCCCGTCAAATGCCACGCGCGTTCCATCCGGGAGCGGAACCCCATCCGCGGCTGACCTGGTCTGGAAATCGACGGCGAACCGGGCGGCGGCCATGCGCAGGTCATCCAACTCGATCTCGATCGCCTTGCTCATCTGACCGGCAAATTCTTTGCGCTTTTGGGAAAGCGCCAGTCCCTGTTCGGAGAGTTTCGCTAATGCGGCGGTTTCGGCAGTTTCCAGTTCGCCGATGCGCTCGGAGGCGGTGGAGAGGTTCTCAAGCTGTTTGCGGGAATCGACGGCGAAGGCGATGACCAATTCGATGCTGCCCCCATATTTACGCTCCAGGCGGCGGATGAGGTCGAGGCGCTCTTCGACTTCTTCCAGCCGCTTGGGATTGAATTCGATCCCCTCGAGGTAATTGCGCAGGCCGCGCGACAGGTCTGCCAGGTTTTCTTCCAGGGTGCTGGATAGCTCCGCCAGCGGGTTCTGGGTGGAGTCGATCTGGGCCAGTTTTGTTAGCGCCAGGACCACCTGCCCGATCAAATCCGTGGAGGCGGGAGCCTCGGGAGTGCCTTCGTCGAGGGCCGTCAGGGCTTGCTGGGTCAGGGTGGCAAGCGATTCTGCATTTGCCAGGCGGTCACGTTCCAACCGCAATTCCTGGTCCTCGCCCGGTTTTAGTCGCGCGGCCTCGATCTCCCCCGCCTGGAAGGAAAGCAGCTCGGTGCGGCGTTCCGCGTCGCGCTGGGCAGCCCGCAGTTCTTCCAATTCGCGCCGGATCCCTTGCAGACCCTGCCAGGTCTTTCGATAAGCAGCCAGCAGGGAGTCGTCCCTGGCGTAGCGGTCAAGCAGGCCCAGGTGGGCGCGCACGTTTAGCAGGGAGAGATGCTCGGACTGCCCGTGGATGTCGACCAGGGTCTCGCCCAGTTCTTTCATCAACGCCAGGCTGACGGAATGCCCGTTAATGCGGGCGACGCTGCGTCCTTCACGGCGGACCTCGCGGGAGAGCGTTACGAAGTCCTGTTCGTCGAGCAGCTGCTCACGTTCGAGGATCTCGTGGGCGGCGGCTTTTTCAGGGCCGGATAATTTGAAGGTGCCCTCCACACGCGCCAGGTCCAATTCGCTGCGGATGGAGGTGGCATCGGCACGCCCACCGAGGAGCATATCGAGGGCGTCCATGATGATGGACTTACCCGCCCCAGTCTCGCCGGTAAAAACGACCAGCCCCGGCTCGAACTCGAGATCAAGATGGTCGATAATGGCAAAGTCCTGGATGCGGAGTTCGCTGAGCATGCTATCTCGTCAGCTGGATGCCGGACAGGCGAGTATAGATGACAGGGGTGGCGACAAAGAGAAAAATGCCCTGGAAGATCAGGCCGTAAAGGCTGAAGGCGATCAGGTTAAAAATGATGACCGGCAGTGCTCCCAGGACGACCGCCGCGGCGACGGTGAGGAAGAGCGGGCGGGAGCGGTGTTTGCGGGTGACATAGCGCACCGCTTCAGCGATCACCATCCCCACCGTGGGGGCGGCAAAGAAGATAATAATGAAGGCGAAAAAGCCGGCAATGCCGCTGATGACCCCCACCAGCAGGCTGGCTAGAAAGGAAAGGATCCCGGCCGTGAAAAATCCGAAAACAAAATCGAGGCCCTGGGCGGTCTCGAAGATCTTTTGCTGACCGCGCACGCATTCCCGGCAGCGATAGCCGGTGGGGGTGCGCACGGCACATTTAACGCAGATCAGTTTTCCGCATTTGTTACAGCGCAGGGAGGTTTCCACCGTGGGGTGGTTGGCACAATACGTGGGCGCAGTGGGATCGGTAGTCTCAATCATCGTTTCTATTATCTCGGGAGTCCTATGGCAGGATTTTGATTTCATGTGGGCCGTGAGGTTGCGGTAGAAGTAGCCGGGGTCCCCGAAGCGCACGAAACGGGCGGCATAATCACCGGCGCGCACCTCCACCTGGTCGTTGTTGGCGAGACCGATGGGAATCTGCCCATCCACACTCAGGACGGCCTCGCTGTTATCGCGCAGGGTGATGGTGACGGTGGCGCCCTCGGAAAGGACGACCGCCCGGTCCACGGAGAGATGCGGGGCAATGGGGACGAGCAGGATGTTGCGCAACTGCGGGGGCAGGATGGGACCCCCGGCGGCGAGGGCGTAAGCGGTGGAACCGGTGGGGGTGGAGGCAATGAGACCGTCGGCCACGTAGTTGGTGAGCAGCATGCCGTCCACGCTGGTGGAAACGTGCACCGGGTGGACGGAAGCACCGCGGCTGACGACCACCTCGTTGAGGGCGTGCCAGCTGCCAAGTGATTCGTCGGAGCGCTTATGCTCGGCGCGGATCATCATGCGGTTCTCGATCCAGAATTCACCTTTCAACAAGTTGTCGCAGGCTGCCTGCCAGTCCTCGCGCCCGACCTGGATAAGGAACCCCAGCCGTCCGAGGTTGACGCCCAGGATGGGGATGCCGACCGGGGAGCACAGGTGGGCGGAGCGGAGCACGGTGCCATCCCCGCCAACAGCAATGAACAGGTCGAATTCGTTGTTTTTGACGCGCTTGCGCAGGGAGGCATCATCGAGCAAACCATGGAAAGCGCTAACGCCGCGGCCCTGGAGGTATTCGGCGATGGCAGCTGCGGGAGCAGCCGCAGCGGGCATGGTGGGGTGGGTGGCTATGGCGATGCGCTGAGGGATGGGGAGGAGGTCAGGCATGGGTTGATTATAACTTGTGTCATATATTTTATGACTTGTGTTATTAGGAGAGAAGTCAGGATGCAAGGGATTGACCATAGACGATGGAACGAGGGACGATAGACGATAGACGATGGACCATTGACCTCACACAATGGAACGGTGATGATGGGGAGGGTAAGAGATCCAACCACCAAAACACGAAGGCACGAAGGAGGGAAAAATATGTAAGGGCGGGATGCATCTTGCCCTTAAGGGGAGCCTCAACCGCCAGGCGGCCCTCCAAATGGGGATACTATCCCCAATCCCCCCTAGAGCGGGGGACGGGCGAACGGGGACGATGTGCTTTGCGAATTCCACTTGAGGCATCGGGCTCACGAGAGTCCGACACCTGCACCCCTGGCACCGCCCGCCAGGGCAAGTGTGGACCAAACGCAGTGCGGTGCAAGTGCGTGGCGTATGGACGGTCGAACCGCCTGTCGTGTAAAAGAAATTTTAACCACCAGTCACAAAGACACAAACGAACACGAAAGATAGAGGGGAAAGAGAATCAGGTTGGAAACGGCAAAATGCTGGACTCCGTACCTCCAGCGATCAACGATGATTTGGGACTTCGACGACCGTGCCCATTTTGCCAGGGGAAGGGTGCAAGAGAGCACACGGCCAAGCCGTCGAGAGCAATGGTGGCGTACGGGCCTAGCTCAAATCGACCGTCGTGTTGAAAGAAAGTTTTAACCACCAAAAGGTGCTCGGACTTGACAGTCAAAGGTCAACACGGTTGAGACCGTCGATGACCGTGAAAGAGAATTTTTGGTTGGAAATTCCGAAAATCTGTACCACCGCCCGTAAGTGATTGCGCGAAGGACTTCGCCTCCATCCACAGATTCTCATCGAGTGAATCTCGTGATTTTGGCCGCAAACCGCTGGGGCGGGTTGATTGGCTGATGATCTCGGGATCAATTCATTAACGCAGACATCCCCGAAAACGATGATTACCCATCTCAAATAAAAAAGGGACGGGCGAACTGGAAGTTGCCAATGGGAGGTATGCCGGAGCCCGCATCGTGATCTTATCTTCGATGCGATCTGGTGCGGCTTGACGCCGCCCAGATCGTGAAACAATCACGTCTGCAGCAATCCGGCGAACCAAAACGACTAGAAACGAATGACTGATTCCAGGTGGTTTTTGGGTAATTCGTCGTGGCGTGAAACAATTTCGAGCTGGAGGCGGTGGATGGGCGTAACGGATTTATCTTCACCCCCAAACGTGGGCCTCGTATAAACCATCGGGGGCGATGTGCTTTGCGATCCCCAAATCCCATCGGCTACACTCGGGACACGCCGCTTGTGTTTGGGGAGGATGTTCACAGGCTCGCGTTGGGCTGATTTATTTTGATCCTGAGGAACGAAGAGGAACCAATCGCCTGGACTAATCTACCTTAAAGAGACAAGGCTCTAAAAAGGATGATCAGCAACCATGCGCGGGGGAAAGCTGATCAGTGGCCGATCGATTGTTAAGGTACGGTTTATGAGGCAAAAAACCAGGCAGGGTATTGTGACACGTTAATAATAGAACAGATATTCTATTTAGTCAAAGAGGAAAAAAGAAGATGCCGCGGATGCCCTACCAACCGCGTTACAAAGAAAATCGGGTAAGGTTCTTTTGGGGGTTGATCAGCCGCGTCTCCCTCCCAACAACAAATATCAAATATCAAAAAAGGCTGGATGAAAACATCCACTCCATTTCATTGAACTAGATTTCTTATGTGATCAAATTTGCCTCTGGATCAGCCGGTAGAGGTTTGAATCCTTTACCCCCAGCACATGAAGACCCTCGCTCTGGCGAGGGTCTTTGCATGGAGCTATTCAGTCCAGGATCGTTCCTACTCACTCCAGACGATGTTGACATTGGTCTGCCCATCCTGAGTGCTGATAACCAGGCTGGTGATGCGCTCACCTTTCTGCCAGGTCTGCACGAACTCCCCGTTGTCGTCCGTCTCTTGCAGTAGGGACCAACCCTGTGCCTTCATCTGGTCGCGGTACCAGCCAGCAACCAGCGCGGGACTTCTGCGGGGAGTTGAATATCACAACCGTATCGCCGAACTTCTGCAAGCCAGTAGCGCCTGGGTAGAGCGGCACATCCACAGGCAGCCCAGCCTGGGCAGGGTCGACCGTGGGCTGCGGACCGGCCGGGGTGACTTCCGCTGTGGGAGCAGGCGTAATGGCGGATGGCGGCACATCCCTTGGCGCGTTGGGATCATAGATAATGATGTCCACATCCAGGCTGCCGGCTTCATATTCTTCAATATCAATCGAGAGCTTCAATTCGTCTTTCGAGAATCCGAGCCCAATCGGTGCCTTAACCTCGCCGGAGGGTTGGGCTGATTTCGCCGTCCAGCCCAGCGCGCCCAGCTGTTGATAGTACAGGTCCGTTACCTGCGCTGCGCTTGAGACTGTCTGGTAACTCACGCTCCCACTGCCCCGGCGCATATTGGCAGCATCCGGCATCACCGGGAGGTCGATCGGCACCACCTGGCAGCCGGCGGGTAGTTCAGATGTCGTCAAGTCCTCCACCCGGCTGAGTTCGTAGGTGTAGGTGAGCCTCGCCTCCACGCCAGTGCCGGTGGGGTTGGAAGGCGCGGCGGCTTCGAGGATGTATTTCACCACGAAACCGCCCTCGCTTGCCAGCCAGTACTCGCCGTTGACCGAGGGCTTCGGCTCGCTGATCGCAAGCCCACCCTGTTCAAAATGGTAATGGGTCGCGGATATGCCGTTAATCGTTTCACTGCCCACCCGACTTGATTTCAGCACAGGCAGCAGGAGGCTGGCGGGTTCCACGATCTCGCCCTCCCGCAAAGTGCCTGCCTGGCCCTCGCAGGATGCACCCGCGGTTAGCCAGCGGTACACCGCCTGGTCGGTCTGGATGGCATGGAAGAAAGAATCCTCCTGCGTGCCGTGGATCTCACTCACAAAGTCCACCTGCGCACCAAGGCGGGTCAGTTCCAGGCGGGTATGCCGTTCGAACGGAGCGCCATCCGCCGTGCCCACCACGTCCTGCTCGAAGGTTACCTGGTAGCTTTGCAGGCTAGCGAGCCCTGCGGCGGGGTTCGTGAGCAGGTCCGGGCTGTTCTGGAAGGACACCCCTTCCGGCTTGCTGGCAATTGAACAGGCAGCCAGCAAAATGAGCAGGGCAGGAAAAAGAGCCAGGCGGTGATGCCGGGAGGGCGAATTCATTTTGGATCCTTCCTTTCCAGGGTGAGCTTGGCGGTATAGGAGACGGAGATCCCTTCTGCCCCGAGAAGCTTATTGTAAGGGATCTCGAACATATCCAGCACAACGGTCTGCGTTCCGGTGCCATCAGGGAAGAAAGCACTCACCCACGGGTCTCCGGAGGAGACCGGATAGACCCCCGCCACGGTGACCGGGTCTCCGTTGCAGGCAAAGGATAAATCTGCATTCCATGCCAGGTCCCTGGGCGGGGCAACCTGCAGCTGCATGCCAACGCCCATCGGTCCCGGGTCTGCCCGGGCATCCACCTCGCCCATCCCCGTGCCGGGTTCCCAGGTGAAGAGAACGCATTTCGAAGAGCTCCAGGAGACCATGGTGGCATTCATGGTGACATAGTTATTCCTGGCCTCCAGGTGAAGCGGTTCATTCGGGTCGGGAGGTGTGAGCGTGCCGCGCGCCTTGACGGTGTACCGCGTACTGGTAGGAGAGGGTCCTCGGAGGTAATGGCCAGGTCAAATTGCGCGTTCAGGGTGTAGAAGTATTCACATGCCTTGACCTTGAACGTATCAGAGGCAATGGCATCGCTTTCACCACCGGTCCAGGCGACCGCAAAGATCTTTTCATTGCCTTCCTTTTCGGCGGTATAAGTGACCGTGGTCGTCCCGGAAACAGCACCTCCCGGCGGCGCACTCTCCGGGTAAAACCTGCCGAGGCCGGCTTGCAGGGCAATGCGGCTGGGACCCGTGAGTGGGGAGAGCGGCGCCTGTCCACCATTCTCACTGTACCGGGTATTAGGTCCCCACTGGATGGCCACCCTGACCGATTGTCCAACGCAGACCTCATTTTCGGCCTGGGAGATGCTCAATTGGAAGATGGTGCCGCTCGTTCCCTGGGCTTCAGAAGCGGCCCGGGCAGGGGGGGAGCCCTGAACGAGGAGGAAGAATACCCCCAGGAGGCTTAGGATCAGGCGCGTAAAGGTGGATGAATTTGGATGGGATCGCATCGCTACTCCTGTTCAATGTCTTTCCAATTGCCAAAAGGGATTGATATCCTGATGACCTTATCAAAAAAAGCACTGGGTAGGCGAATAAGCAAATCCAGTGTGTCCTCTACCAGCAACACTTCCCGGATGACAGCCACAGTCTGCTCCGCCTGCTTTCACAATTATATGATACAGGAACAGTTTCCCGCTGGCAAGTGAGCAGCGGAGAAGGGATCCATTTGACTTCAGCGGGCCAAGTTCTTTACGTAATTCTCATTCGTAGTGCATTATTTTCGGAGAGGATCGTCTCGGTGGCATGCTTGCACCATTATAGCCCTACCCGTCCCTATCCCCTTCGGGAAAAAAACCTTGGGACCTTCAGGGGGACACCCTCCCCAAATCTTTGGATTTGGGGAGGGATGGGGCAGGACTCCGCCCCCAGCCAGCCAAGGCGTTTTCGCGAAGCATCCCCGAAGTGGGACAAGCGGACATTTTCGAATCACCCCTTTGGGGCGGCAGTACCAGGCGCATTGCGAAGCATCCCCCAGGGGGATGAGCGCCTGATATCGGTCACCTAAAGAGCCTTCATTAATATTTGGAAGTTCTTTTCCTACAGCTACCTTATCCCAGATAAATTGTATATCCATTATGGGATAAATCGAGGAAAATTGCGCGTGACCACAAATCGTTGGCAAATGCGTGACCAAACCCAATCTCAAAATGCGGGGGACACGGTTGCGGAGGAACAGGCGAATGGAGACATGGAGGTTTTGCCTCTCGATTTCCATATTCACCAGCCGCTGATGAACCAGTACTTTTTTGGGACTTGACTTTTGCATTCCAATTTACTATTATGTATTTGACCTTACAAATTTGTTAGAATGGTGGAATAAATAGTTAGTAAAGAATTTAAGTATTTGTACCATTCTGTTAAGCGGGAATAAAGATGACCAAAGCGGGTGAGGAGGTGAAAATCCAGGTAACTGATAAAGAGTGGGTCTGACGACACGATATTCAAATATCCCTGTTTAAATCAAATGGAGGAAGGAACAATATGATCAAGAAACTGCCCACCCGGCGGGGGGTCATGATATTTGTATCGCTCATCCTTTTATTTTCTTTATTCTCACAGGCAGTCGCGGCTGCACCTTATACTGCCCCATCGGTTCCCGTAACTTTCACGATCCTGCATACCAACGACTTCCACGGTCAGTTGGAAGCCTCGGGCAGCAATCCTGGCATTGGCACGCGTTGCCCAAGTGGTCAATGACGTGCGCACCGCAGTGGGTGCTGCCAACGTCCTGCTGGTGGATGCCGGCGATGAAATGCAGGGCAGCCTGCTTTCGAACCTGGGCGATGGAACTGCCACGGGGAAAGGCATCCCGACCATCGCCACGTACAATGCGATGGGCTATAACGTGGCAACCTTCGGCAACCACGAATTCGACTGGGGCCAGGTCAACCTGGCCAACCGCACCACCGAGGCCGCTCTATCCCTATGTAACCGCCAACATCGTGCAAAATGACACCGGAAACTGTGCCACTGCTGGCTGGACAACCCAGATTTTGCGGATGCTCCCTATCAGATCCTAGACGTCGGTACCGCCCCGAATGCAGTAAAGGTGGCTTTCATCGGCGTGACCACCACCGAAACCCCCACCATCACCGTCTCCACTGCCACAGCTGGACTGTGCTTTAAGGACCCGGCTGATTCGATCCTTCACTACTACGATGAAATGAAAGCGGACGGGCGGATGTGATCGTGGTGCTCAGCCACCTCGGCTATGCCGATGGTGGCTATGGCTACGGCATCCCGGTCTATGGAGCGGTGACTCGAAATCTCCACTGGTCTGGCTGCAAAGCTGAATGCCGCTGGCAAGCCTGTCAACCTGATCATCGGCGGTCACAGCCACACCAATTTGACGCCGCCTGCAACAGTGGTTGGCAACACCACCATTGTGCAGGCCTACTACAACGGTCGCAACGGTTGGTCGCGCGGATGTAACCGTCACTACCGCTGGCAGTGTCTCAGTCGCCTGGCAAGGACCACCGGATTCGCCGCCGGTGTCAAAGATCCGGCCATCGATGCCCTGATATCGGGACCCTGGGATCCATCACGATACCGACGGTTTTGCAACCAATCCCGCCTACCTGGCGATCGTCAACCTGCCGGTCGGTTACTCGGCAGTTGACCTGCCCCGCGAGGCAACGCCGACAACATGATGGGCACCTTCATCGACGATGCCATCTATAACTACCTGAACACCGATGGCGAAGCCGGCCAACGATATTGACATCTTCTTCAACAACGCTGGCGGCATCCGCGCTGACTGGTGCTTGGTACGTGAGCGGCATGTGGATCAAGCACGGCTGTGTAGCTGGTACGCATGCCCCAGCGCTTGCTGACCTACGGCAACATGTTCACCGTCCTGCCGTTCGGCAACGCAACCGTGGTCGGCCAGATGACCGGTGCCCAGATCCTGGAAGTGCTCAATTATGGCCCCAACGTGGCCGGTGTCATCCAACCGGCCGGGTTGAAATACTCCTACTTCAAATACAACGATGCCAACCCCGGCCCGCAACCCTATGCCTGGGGCGCTTTCGATGTCACGGTCTTTCAACAAGGCCACCGGTGCCTGGGAACCGCTGGACCTGAAAAAGACCTACAACGTGGGCACGAACGAGTTCCTGGCCCCGGCTGGCGGCGATGGCTACAACGCCTTCAAGTACATGACCAACATCACCTACTGGGGTGACATGCTCAACGCCGTCAATGCCTATGTCAGCGCCGCACTACGGCACACCCGAGACGGCCTACGCCGGTCCGAACGGTGACGGCACTCTCGACGGTCGCATCCTCGCCGCGATGCACGGAGCATCGTCCCGCTCACCATCCTGCATCACAACGACTCGCACGGCAACGCTGGCCAAGGGCACCTACGTTGGCTACACCCAGCTGGCTACGCTGATCAACCAGGAACGACTGCACAACCCCACCCGCACCCTGCTGCTCAGCTCGGGCGACAACATCCAGGGCGACGCGATGATGTATTACTTCAAGACCGCGCTACTCCGGGTTTGCCTCTGACGGCACGCCCCTGCGATCCTGCCCTGCAGATGAACCCATTGATCAAGGCCTTCAACGCGATGAGCTACGATGCCATGACCCTGGGCAACCACGAGTTCAACTTTGGCAGCGCCATCTTCAAGGGCGAGCTTGGACAGGCCACCTTCCCGATCCTGCAGGCCAATGTCACCGAAGACCCTGCCGCCCTATGGGCTGGCGGCGGTAAATCGTCCATGCCTTACATCGAAAAGACAGTCGGACCCGAAGGGATCAATGTTGCCATCATGGGCATCGGCAACCACCGCGTCCCCAACTACGAACTGCCCAGCAACATCCCCGGCCTGACCTTCTCCGACCCGATCGCGAAGGCCCAGGAACTATCCACCCTGCTGCGCCCGACCAACGATGTGGTCATCGCCCTGACACACATCGGTTTCACCGAAAACCCGACCAGCGTGGAAGTGGATGCCAACGTGGATACCAACCTGGCGGCGACCGTCACCGGGCTGGATGCCATCATCGGCGGGCACAGCCACACCAACCCGGCCACCGGCTTCGGAGCTTACAAATACCTGCCGAGCATCGTCGTTGACCCGGATGGCAAACCTGTGGTCGTTACCCAGGCCTATCGCTACAACAACACCCTGGGCGAGGTGTCCATCGGCCTGCGCGCCCTGGGCGGCGGCGGCTACGAAGTGGTCAGCCAGACCGGGCGCTATCTCAGTGTCGCCATGACGACGGCTGAAGATCCTGCCATCAAGGCCATCGTGGATCCGTATGTTGCGCTACTCAACACCTACAACAACACGATCATCGGCCAGACCACGGCTCCGATCGATGCCCTGCAGGCCTTCACCGCGGAGACCAACGGCGCCAACCTGCAGGCGGATGCAGCTGTGTATGAACTGAGCGACAAGAACAGCATCCCGGTGGATTTCCATCTCTCCGGCGCGATGACCAACTGAAGATCGCAGCCGCGGCTACTCCAGCACTCCCATACTCCCTGAAGATCGTCGGACATGTTCGCCGCCATGCCCTACGAGAACTCGCTGGTGGTCATCAGCATGAACGGACCGCAGCTTAAGGCAGTGCTGGAGCGTGCCTACCGCAACTACTATTACTACAAGTATGTTCCAGGCTACGGCGGCTACTCCTACTACACCACCTGCATGATCGATACCAACGCCGGCAACAAGATCACGTATAACGATCTATTTCCTGCCTGCCTACGATCCCACCAAGAGCTATGTAGTTTCGCTGGCAATCAATGGAAGAGAAGTAGACTTCACCGATGCCAGCAAGTATTACAATGTGTCGACGGTCAACTACCTGGCAGCCGGGTCGTGCAACTTCAATGATGGCGGAGTGAGCCTGTGGCCGCTCAACCAGATCGTCGCATGATACCCAGTTCTATGTCCGGGATGCGGTGATCGATTACATCACGGCGATGACCCCCGTCTCACCGGCGATCGAAGGGCGGCTGAGCTTCATCGTGGATTCGGCTCCGCCAACCATAACCAAGACCATTGGAATGCCACAATATACAGATGGTGTCAATACATTTGTCAAACCTACAACCACCCTGACGGTCAATATCACGGATGCGCCGAGCGGATTTGGAAGCTGCACCATCAAGGTGGAAGGTCCGGGCGGAACTACCACCCCTGCTTGCGTGGAGGGGGATAATGTTCTGACCCTTTCCGGCCCGGATGGAGCCTACACGCTCACTGTAAATGCAGTAGACAAAGCCGGCAATGCCACCACATTCACGGAAACGGATATTCTCGATACCACTGGTCCGATCCTCACCAAGACGATCGATCCCCCGATGTACGTGAAGGGGTCGACCACGTTCGTCAAATCCAGTACGCAGATCAGCGTGGCATCCGATGACGGGGCAGGCAGCGGGACAGCGAGCTGCACGCTTAAGATCGATAATGGTTCGACGGATGTGTATACCGGCGCCAAGTTCTCCCTGCCGGGTCCGGATGGGACCCACAAGCTATCCGTGACCTGCAAGGATAACCTGGGCAATTCCAGAACGCTAAACGAGACCGATACCGTGGATAACACTGCCCCGGTTATCACCATCTTCTCGCCCTTTGCCCAGGCATACCTGCATCCATACACGCTGAAGTTCGACTTCAAAGCCGTGGACGCACGATCCGGCCTGAAGGCTTTGGGTGCCAAACTGGACGGCACAACGGTGACAGCTGGTCAGAAAATCGACCTGTACACCCTGTCACTAGGCAACCACACCCTAACGGTGACCGCCATTGACCAACTGGGCAACACCTCCACAAAGTCGGTGACCTTCAGCATTACAGCCACCGTCCAGAGCCTGGTGACGAGTGTGAATCGCTTTGTTGCCGAGGGCAAGATCGATGATCACGATTGTAATTTCCATGATGATCACCATGGGGACCGCCATGGGGATGGCAACTGCATCCAAAAGAAATTGCTGGATGTTTTGAAGGATGCCCAATCCGACCTGAATAGACACAGGACGAATGATGCCATCAAGGATCTGAAACAATTCATCGATCTTGTGAAATCCCAAAGCGGAAAGCAGATCACCACCAGTGCAGCAAACCTGCTCATCGCCGATGCCAACTGGGTGATCGCTCACCCGAAATAGCATGGTTGTGTTTTGATGGGGGGCAATATACTTAATTGAAGTGATCCCGCCAGCAAGCGCTGGCGGGATTATTTTGAACGACTCGAAATAGTTATTCCCCCCAGATTATTTAATGGCTCACACCAATTTCTGGTCGCAGGCGGAGCGGAAGCCGCAGCGGCGGCAACGCTGGGGGTCGTCGTGGGAGCGGTCCACATCGGGACGGTGCTCGTCCCGGCGAATATTGACCAGCAGGTCGAGCAGGGCAAATTCGAGGGCGGGGGTGTAGTCCACGGCAAAGTCACGTTGGGGATAATGCAGGATGCCATAGGGCGGGCGCTTCCCATAGGTCTTATGGACGAGCAGGCAGTAGACCGCCACCTGGTAGATGTGCGAGTCATAGGGAGCCGCGGGGGTGCGCCCGGTCTTGACCTCGACCGGGATGAGTCTGCCATTCTGCTCGACGAGGTAGTCCGGCTTGCCGGTGAGATCCAGCTGGAAGTCGAAGAGGGGTTTCTCGACGGCATCCCAGGCGCGCGTATCGGTATAGATCACCCGCCCGCCGGGGAGGCCGAGGCGTTTGCGCTGTCGTCCGGAGATGTACAGCAGGACAAAGGCAAGCAGGAGGATGAAGAGGGCGAGGTAGAGGGTGGTCATGGGGTGGGTGTGTCCGGCGGCGAGGAGATTGGCACGTCGCTGATTACGCTCCTCGCAATGACATTAAAGGATTTGCCGGGTGCAGAAGGCGGCGAGCAGGACGAGGGCGATCGAGCAGGAGGATCAATGCCAGCGCCCGGGTGAGGCGGGAGGCGAAAACCTGCCGCCCGTGCAGGCGATGCAGCTCGGAACCGGTGGTCATTTCGGCCTGGTTGGACGGTTCGATGCCCTGGCGGGCATACATCCAGGCACGCGCACAATATATGTAGGAGCCGACTTCGGAAGCACGGATGGGTTTCATACTGATCGCTTTCTGATGGGAAGGATCTGCCTGGTTTAATTTGAGCGTTATTTTCCAAGGCTTACAAGATCCCACAACGCAGTACCTTGTAGTGCGCATATCGTAACATGTTTGCAGCAATTTTTAACGTATAATTCTTCTGATTGGAAAGCTAAAAAACCCACTGGTGATAGTGCAGTCCCAAAAGGTTAACAAGGTCATCCCAAACCCACAAGCAAAAAAACCGTCGGAGTAACCCATGTCCAACCTGCCTGAAATTGATACCTCCTTCCTGCTGGAATTCCTGACCAAGCTGCTAAACATACCCTCGCCCACCGGTCATTGCCGAGGCGGCGATCGCATTCACCGAAGAGACCCTCAAAGCCTTCCCGGCGCTCAGCCTTGCCCGCACCCGCAAGGGAGCGCTGACCGCCACCTGGCGCGGCGACCAGGACGAGGGTCCGCGGGCGGTGACGGCGCACGTGGACACGCTGGGAGGGATGGTCAAAGAGGTGAAGTCCAATGGGCGCTTGAAGCTGTCGAGGATCGGCGGCTACTCCTGGAACACCATCGAGGGCGAAGGCTGCAGCGTGCTCACCCGCTCGGGGCGGCAGGTGCGCGGCTCGATCCTGCTGACCAAGGCCTCCAGCCACGTGTTCGGCGCGGAAGTGGGCGAGTTGAAGCGGGGCGAAGACACGCTTGAGGTGCGGCTGGACGCGCGCACGATGTCCGCCAAGGAAACGCTCGAGCTGGGGATCGGGGTGGGGGATTTCGTGGCGTTCGACCCGCGCGTGGAGGTCAATGCCGGGTTCGTGCGCTCACGTCACCTGGACGACAAGGCATGCGCGGCGGTAATCGTGGCAGCGGTGAAAGCCTTAAGCGAGGCGGGACTCAAACCCGCCCGGACGACGACGTTGTTCTTCAGCAATTATGAAGAAGTTGGGCACGGGGCGGCAGCGGGCATCCCGGGGGATGTGGAGGAACTGCTGGTGGTAGACATGGCCGCGGTGGGTGAAGGCCAGAACTCTGACGAGTTCCATGCCTCGCTGTGTGTGAAGGACAGCGGCGGACCATATCACCACGACATGTCGAACCGGCTGCGGGCGCTGGCAGAGAAGAACGAGATCCCCTACAAGGTGGATATATATTCCTACTACCACTCGGACGGCGAAGTCTGGTGGAGCGCGGGGGCGGACGCGGCGGTGGCGCTGATCGGTCCCGGGGTGGATGCCTCGCACAACTATGAGCGCACCCATACTGAGGCACTGGTGGGGACGGTGAAGTGGGTGATGGCGTATTTGCTGGAATAAGGTGTTAAACACAAGGGTGCCCCGCTATGACTCAGGCGGCCTCCCAGCCGCCGTCCCCAAGGGGATGCTTCGCAAGGGACGGCGGCTGGAGCGAGAGGAAGTGGAAAAGTTGCTTGAGGCGTCGCCCTCGTTACCTAGGTAAGTGGCTCCAGAAGTACTCCTACTACTAAATTCCATGACATTTGATTCCTGGAATGTTCCCGGACACCTTTATTTCATCACTGCATCCATTTGCGGTTGGAAACCACTTTTTATAGACCCCAATTATGCAAAGATAATCCTGGATTCATTGACCTGGCTACGAAAAGAGAAGCGTGTGACTTTGAACGCCTTTGTCGTTATGCCATCCCATCTTCATGCCATTATTGGACCGGGTGACAGGACTATCGGTGAATTCCTTCAAAACTTCACCTCCTTCACGGCGCATGCGATATTAAGTCAATTACGAAATGATAAGCGACAAGAACTACTTGAATATTTTCATGTACACCGCCGGGAGAAAGCCAAGGAACATAGCATATGGCAGGATGCTCAAGCAAAGAATATTTTCAGTGAAAAATTCCTTATCCAGAAAATGGAGTATATTCACCAAAACCCGGTTGCCAAGGAATGGAAATTAGTAATAGACCGCGCTGATTACAAGTATTCAAGTGCATGTTATTATGATGAAGACAAGAAACCGATCATTGAAATTGATGACATTCGGGAGTTGCTCTTGTAATGCAGCCGCCGAGGACGGCGGCTGGAGCGAGATGAAATGGAGTTTTTGCTAGAGGCGGCGTCCTCGCCGCCGTCGTTCGGAGGTGATATGGCAAGGGATAGCATCAAGAGTAGGTAGGGATTCAGCCAGCGAGGACGGCGGCTGGAGCGAGATGAAATGGAGTATTTGCTAGAGGCGGCGTCCTCGCCGACGTAGTTCGGAGGTGATATGGCAAGGGATAGCATCAAGAGTAGGTAGGGTGTCAGCCAGCGAAGACGGCGGCTGGAGCGAGATGAAATGGAGTATTTGCTAGAGGCGGCGTCCTCGCCGACGTAGTTCGGAGGTGATATGGCAAGGGATAGCATCAAGAGTAGGTAGGGTGTCAGCCAGCGAAGACGGCGGCTGGAGCGGGAGGGAGGAAGTGGAGAAAATGTTGCTTGAGGCGGCCTGCTGGATCGAGGGGATCGGTCGCTGGCATGGTGATTGTAGGGAAGAATTGATCGAAGGTAATTAGGAGTGCAAATGCACATTCTGCATGTGGTAGGTGCCCGACCAAATTTCATCAAGGCTGCACCGGTGGCGGCCGCGCTGGCCGCGCACGGAGTTAGCCAGACCCTGGTGCATACCGGGCAGCATTACGACGCCCACATGTCGGGGGTGTTTTTCACGGAACTGGGACTCCCGGAGCCGGACGTCAACCTGGAGGTTGGGTCGGGGAGCCATGCCGTCCAGACCGCCCAGATCATGCAGCGCTTCGAGCCGGTGGTGCTGGAGCGCAAACCGGACATGGTGCTGGTCTACGGGGATGTCAACTCCACCGTGGCAGCCGCGCTGGTGTGCGCCAAGCTGCTGGTCCCGGTGGCGCACGTGGAAGCCGGCCTGCGCTCGGGTGACCGGAGCATGCCGGAGGAGATCAACCGGCTGCTGACCGACCAGTTGGCCGACCTGCTTTTCACCCCCTCCCCTGACGGGGACGAAAACCTGCTGCGGGAAGGCATCCCGCCGGAAAAGATCAAGCTGGTGGGGAACGTGATGATCGACACGCTGGTGCGCCTGCTGCCCCAGGCGGAGGCACGCTGGCCGCATCTGGAAACAGAATTCCCGGTGGGGAAATTTCGCCCTGGTGACCCTGCACCGTCCGTCGAACGTGGACGACCCGCGGACAGTTGTCCCGCCTGCTGGAGAGTCTTGGCCGGATCGGACAGGAACTCAATGTGCTGTTCCCGGTCCACCCGCGCACCCGTAAGGCCATCGCGGACGGTGGACTCGAAGTGCCGGAAACGATCCGCTTGATGGAACCGCTGGGGTACCTGGATTTCCTGGCGCTGGAAAGGCATGCCAGGGTGGTCATCACCGATTCGGGCGGCATCCAGGAGGAAACCACCTACCTGGGCAGTTCCCTGCCTGACCCTGCGCGACACCACCGAACGTCCCGTTACCGTGACGATCGGGACGAACATCCTGATCGGAGGGGACCTGCGAGCGGTTGCAGGTCGAAGTGAAACGCATCCTGGCCGGGGAGGGGAAGCAGGGGAAGTGCCCCGCCGCTCTGGGATGGTCATGCCTCCGAGCGGATCGCCGAGGAAATCCTGAAATGGACAAAATAGGAGTAAATTGCCATGAATTTCAACGAATACCAGACCCAATCCCGCAAGACCGCCAAATACCCGTCCATCGGGCATCCGGTCGTCTATCCCACCCTGGGGCTGACCAACGAGGCCGGGGAAGTGGCCGGGAAGATCAAGAAGATCTTCCGCGACAAGTCCGGGGAGCATCTGCTGCAGCGGACCGCGAAGCCCTGAAGGGCGAACTGGGCGACGTGCTGTGGTACCTGGCCCAGGTCTGCACCGAGCTGGAGATCTCGCTGGATGAGGTTGCCGGGCACAACCTGGAAAAATTATTCTCACGCCTGGAGCGCGGCAAGATCGGCGGGGATGGGGATAACCGGTAGGACAGAGACGTTAGCGGTATAATCCCGTCTTGCTCCGGGCTGTGAAACCTGTCTACAAGCCAGCGCGGAAAAAGCAAGGACATCTATGCAAAGTAAAAAGAAAATTCTTCGCACTTTGGGCGTCATCTTTCTTTTCGACCGGGATCCTGGTGGGGATGGTGATGTTCATCCTGATGAACTGGGCATATTTCGAAGCCTACTTCTATCTTCGGGTATATCGCCCCGGCGGAAAAGGCGCTGACCACCCTGCGATGCCCGCTGCTGATGACCACCGTCGGATACGGGTGCATGTCACCATCCGCCTCACCAACAGCACCGACCGGGATCTCGCCCCTTCGATCAGACCGAGATCAGTTACTTGGATGTGTCACGGTCAGAACGCAGCACGACTATCCCCTCGCTGCAGGCGAAACCCGCACGCTGAGCTGGACGGTCACCTCGGATGACATGGTCTTCGGACATTTGATCATGGCACGTGTGTTTGTGTTCAGCACGTTTACGCTGCCCTCGCGGGCCAATACCTGCGGTACGGTGATGGTCAACCTGCCCGGATTGACCGGGATCGAACTCTTCGTGATCGTGACTGGCGTTCAGCCTGGTCTGCATGGCGGCCGGCTGGAGCCTGTGGCTGGCCGGCAATCGCCCGTTCCAGACGGAGGAACTGATCGCGACGCGTGCCATGGCCTTTTTCACCGCCGCTGGTGGTGCTCGGCTTGGTTGCCGGTTGTTTTGGCTGGTGGGTACTGGGTCTGATCTGTGCGGTTGCCTGCCGTGCTGTTGATCATTGTCCGTGGTTGGATACTACATTCAAAAAGCATAATAACGGACGCCTGGTGTGGCTCTCACCATCCCGGGAGCGAAACGGTCCTGCCGGGATCCGAATCCTCCGGTAAAACCGGCAGGGAAGGAGAATCGTAGATGGACTGTAAAAATTGCGCTTCCTTGAACGAGAAACGCCAATTTACTTCCACCGGGGAGCTGACCAGGTTCCTGCGGCGGTTGCGCTCCCTGGTGGAAGATGGGAAAATCGTTGAATTCCCATCCTTCACCGACCTGGCAGATGTGGAGGACGACGCCAGTTGGCCGGATGTGATCGAATGCCAGTTCGGCTGCCCGGACTGCGGGAATGAATTTACCTTCAAGGCCAATTCCCATCACAACAAAGCGCCCGAGTGGCTGCCGAAACGGGCAACGCAGCCGAAGACGCTGACCAACCGCGAAATTTGCTCTTGAATTCCCGCAGGACATCCCCGGGTACCGATGCTTTACCGTGAATCCGAGACCCCGGAACTCTAATCATCCTCATACATAACCCCTTCTCATTGTTTGGTAGAATCAAACCAGATACTATTTGTCTGATTGCAGGGCGGGAAAGCATTCCTGTCCCATGCTGATTCGGAGACCCTTATGGCTAGCATGGAAAAGTTTACCCAACGGGCACGGCGTGTGCTTGCCCTGGCCCACCAGGAAGCCGAGAGCGCCCACCAGGGATTGATCGGTACGGAGCACCTGCTGCTCGGTTTGTTGACGGAAGACGGCGGGGTGGCAGGACGCGTTCTGCGCGAACTTGGTCTGGAAACGGAACGAGTGCGCGAGATGATCCAGCGTGTCAGCCACGAGGGGCACTACGAAAGCGGCAAGATCGAACTCGCTCCCGACACCCAGCTTGGTGCTCGAATATGCCATCGAAGAGGCCCGCAAGATGGGCCACCACTACATCGGCACCGAACACCTGCTGCTCGGACTGGTCCGCTCGGAAGGCGCGGCCATGGAAGTGTTTAAGAAATTGGGCGTGACCCCCGACCAGGTGCGCCGCCAGACCCGGCGTGTGCTGCAGGAAAGCAGCGGCTCCCAGACCTCGGCCGTCCCGGAGACAGCCAAACCGGGCGGCAAACAGGAACCCAAGACCCCGCTGGTGGACCAGTTGGCAACCGACCTGACCACCCTGGCCGAAGAAGGCAAGCTGGACCCGGTCATTGGGCGCCAGACAGAGATCGAGCGCGTCATCCAGATCCTGGCCCGCCGCACCAAGAACAACCCGGCGCTGATCGGCGAACCGGGCGTGGGCAAAACGGCCATCGTCGAAGGACTGGCCCAGCGCATCACGGACGGCGATGTACCCGCTCCGCTGCTGGGAAAACGTGTCCTGAAACTGGACGTGGGTTCGCTGGTAGCCGGGACGATGTACCGCGGCCAGTTCGAGGAACGCCTGAAGCGCGTGATCGACGAACTCAAATCAAACCAAGTCCATCCTGTTCATCGACGAGTTCCACATGCTGGTGGGAGCCGGTTCGGCCGGTTCCGCCGTGGACGCAGCCAATATTCTGAAACCGGCACTTTCGCGCGGTGAGCTGCAGTGCATCGGCGCCACCACCCTGGATGAATACCGCAAGCACATCGAGTCGGATGCCGCCCTTGAACGGCGCTTCCAGCCCATCGTGGTGGAAGAACCGTCGGTGGAAGAGACCATCGAGATCCTCAAGGGTATCCGCAAGATGTACGAGGAGCACCACCACCTGGTCATTTCGGACGAAGCGCTCGAGGCGGCTGCCCAACTCTCGGCCCGCTATGTATCGGACCGTTTCCTGCCGGATAAGGCGATCGACCTGATCGACGAGTCGGCTTCGCGGGTGCGCATGTACAAGTCAGGCGCATCCACGTCTGCGAAGGATATCTATAAACAACTGAAGCTGGCACGCGCCAACCGCGCCCTGGCCCAGGAAGAAGGCAAGGCCGAGGACGTACGCACCTGGGAAGCCCAGGAAGCTGACCTGAACGAACAGCTTAAACTCATGAAATCCAGCTGGGAACGCGCCAAGAGCCCGGTGGTTACCAGTGAAGACATCGCCGAAGTGGTGGCCATGTGGACCGGCGTGCCGGTGATGCAGATCGCCGAGGCCGAGTCGAAACGGCTGCTGAAGATGGAAGAGGAACTCCAAAAGACGATCATCGGCCAGGAAGAAGCCATCCAATCCATTGCCAAGGCAGTGCGGCGGGCACGCGCCGGGTTGAAAGACCCCAAGCGCCCGATCGGCTCGTTCATGTTCCTGGGTCCCACCGGTGTTGGCAAGACCGAGTTGACCAAGACCCTCGCCAAGTTCATGTTCGGGAGCGAGGAAGCCATGATCCAGCTGGATATGTCGGAGTTCATGGAACGCCATACCGCCAGCCGGCTGGTGGGAGCTCCGCCCGGATACATCGGCTACGACGATGCCGGTCAGCTGACCGAGGCCCTACGCCGCCGTCCGTACTCCATCGTGGTCTTCGACGAGGTCGAGAAGGCCCACCCCGAAGTCCACAACATGCTCCTGCAGATCATGGAGGAAGGTCACCTTTCGGATGCCAAGGGGCGCACGGTGGATTTCCGCAACGCCATCATCGTGATGACCACCAACGTGGGCGCGGAGGAAATCAAGAAACAGACCTCGCTTGGTTTCCAGCTCAAGCGTGATGAAAAGACCGAGGAGCGCACCTCCTACGAGGAAATGCGCAAAAAATTGACCGAGTCGCTCAAGAAGGTCTTCCGGCCCGAATTCATCAACCGGCTGGACAGTGTGATCGTCTTCCGCTCGCTGAACAAGGACGACATCCGCAAGATCGTGAACCTGGAGTTGAACAAGGTGACCGAGCGGCTGGCCGAACACGAGGTGACCCTCACCGCCAGCGATGCTGCACTGGACCTGCTGGCGGAGCAGGGCTATGACCAGGAAATGGGTGCCCGGCCTTTGCGGCGAGTCATCCAGCAAAAAGTGGAGGACCCGCTCTCGGATGCCCTGCTGGCTGGGACCTTCCATGAAGGTGATATCATCCTGGTGGTGGTATCGGAAGGCGAAATATTCCTGAAACGGTCGAAACAAATCGAAAAAGAAACCGAACCGGTTGCTTGATCTTTGATGCAGGGACACAGGGTCCCTGTGCCCCTGGTTTTCGGAGGATTTTATGGGTAAAAACGTAGAGGTAGCAACTTTAGCTGGAGGCTGTTTCTGGTGTCTTGAAGCAGTCTTCGATGAACTGAAAGGGGTGGAATCGGTCGAATCGGGCTATGCTGGCGGAAAGGTCGTCAACCCCACGTATGCCCAGGTCTGCGACGGGGATACGGGTCACGCCGAGGTGGTGCAGATCACGTTCGACCCGCAGGTGCTTTCGTACAGCGACCTGCTGAACGTATTCTTTTCCATCCACGATCCCACCACGCTCAACCGGCAGGGCGCGGACGTGGGCACGCAGTACCGCTCTGCCATCTTCTATCACAACGAGCAGCAAAAGCAGAGCGCTGCGCAGGTGATCAAAAAAATTGAAGCAGCTTCCATCTGGGATAACCCGATCGTGACCGAGGTGGTGCCATTTGACAAGTTCTACCTGGCTGAGGATTACCACCAGGAATACTTTGCGCACAATTCCTTCCAGCCTTATTGCCGGGCGATCATCGCGCCCAAGGTAACCAAGTTCCGCAGGCAGTTCGTTGACCGCTTGAAAAAAGAAACCGCTTGAGATGCCTTAAAGCTGCCGTTCCAGCAATGGAACGAGCGCCAGGCACCGATTCTTGAAGTCGAAAGTACCCTCGCTCATGCAAGTTCTGCAAACCAATTTAGAGACATCTGCGCTGCCTGAAATGCTGCCAACCTTCAGGGTGGGCAATATCCCTGTGTACGGCGAGGCGATGCTGGCTCCCATGGATGGGTTCTCGGACTGGCCGTTCCGCTCCATCTGCCGGACGCTGGGCTCGGCGATGAGCTACAACGAATTCACGCGGGCCGAGTTCATCGTCAACGCCTTCGAGCACATCTCCGAACGCTTCAAGTATGATGAGATCGAACGGCCGTTCGTCATCCAGGTATACGGGGATGACCCGGAGCTGATCATTGCCGCCGCGCTAGCGGGTGCAGGAAGTCCATCCCGATATCATCGATATCAACATGGGCTGCCCGGCGCGCACGGTTGCCAACCGGGGCGCCGGTGTGGGGCTGATGCGCACCCCGCTCAAGGTGGCGCACATTTTCGAGAGGTTAACGAAACTGCTGGACGTGCCGGTGACGGGTAAGATCCGCCTGGGCTGGGACGACAACCGCACCTACAAACTGATTGCCCGCATCGTGGAAGAGAACGGCGGCGCGCTGATCGCCGTGCATGGGCGCACCCAGGAGCAGGGCTACGGGGGGGAAGCCAACTGGGACGCGATCGCCGAGGTAAAGGCCAGCGTCAAGATCCCCGTGATCGGCAACGGGGACGTGAAAAGGGTGGCGGATATCGGGCGCATGAAAGCGCACACCGGCTGCGAAGCGGTCATGATCGGGCGTGCTGCCATCGGCAACCCGTGGATCTTTTCCCGCCTCGACCGGGAGCAGGTGACGCCGGAGAAGATCCGCCAGATGGTTCGCCAGCACCTGGAGCGCAACATGCAGTTCTACGGCGAGCACAAGGGGCTGATCCTGTTCCGCAAGCATGCCATGCGCTACCTGGCGCTGCAGCGCCTGCCGCGCGTGACGCGCACGAAGATCATCCTGCAGAATGATGCCAGGGGATTCCTGGAGCTGCTGGATAAGGCGATTGCCGGGTTGGGATAGAAATAATGAACTTCAGATTAATAAAATCGCACAACACCTATGTTGTGCGATTTTTGTTTGTCATTGCGATGTTGTGCACTGTACTTTAGGGGAGCAGCGTTGCGAGTGGCAATGACAAACCATCAATAATGTAACAATAACTTCCCAGTGGTCACATCCAGGGCGTAGATCTCCGAATCCAGGCTGAGGTAAACCAGGGTGCCCTGCCAGCCGATCACGGTCGGGATGGTATAGAAGTCACCCGTCACCCCGTTCAGGGGAACGGTCAATTCGGATAGTTGGGTGCCGTCCGCCGGGTTGAGGGTATCCACTACCAGCTGGTTGGGAGCAGCCTGGAACTTGATCAGCACCAACCCGGCAGGGGTCAGCTTCCAGGTCCAGCCGCTGTCGGTGTCATCCACCAGCCCCGACATCTCGTTGGGCGGGTCGACCGGGGCAGCGCCCTGCAGGTCCAGAGTCCAGAGCTGGGCTCCCGCTACCGGGTTCACTCCCCAAAGCTCGAAACGTTCCGTGCCGCGCGTGCGGCGGGCGCGGATGAGCAGGGTATCACCTGACAATGCCAGGGGGACGAACTTCATAATCTTCGTTTTCCAGCACGGTCCGGACCGTCCCGGTGCTTTTATCCACCGAAAAAAGCTGGTTCCCATTGGAAAAAAATAAATCCGAATCGGTCATCAGCTTATTGAAGCCGTACGGTGAAAAACTAAAACTGCCAGGTGAGACCGTCTGCCAGCTTACCTTCCCGGTGGTAAAGTCGATGCGCTGGACGCAACCTGGGATGAGTCGTAAACAAGGAAGAGCGCATTTTCGGCCTGTAGATAGATCATACCCGCATCGAGGTCCAGCGAAGAAGATGAACACCTCGCTGGTCTGAGCAGGTCGGGGGTCAGGACGCGCTGCTCGCTGCCGTCGGCAGGGTCGAGGAAGAACAGGCTGTAAGTCATAGGTGTTTGGGGCGTAATCGAGCACCACCAGCGAGCCGCCCATCATCCGCAGGGTGCGGTCATAAGCCCGCCAGCCGCCGGTTCCAGACCAGGCTGCCGGTGAGGGCGTCGTATGCCTGGAGGGATTGGTCCACGTTGATGGTGATCACCCATCCCGCCGGTGACCAGCAGGGGGATGTCGCCATAATTCAATTTGTCGGGCATCTGCGCCTGCCAGGCCAGGCTGCCGTCGCTCTTGCGGTAAGCCAGCAGGTCCGTCCCGCTGGCAGCATAGAGCAGGTCGCCGCCGTCGGCGATGGCGTCTGCGTAACCATCCCCGGTGAGGGGTTCAGCATGCCAGCGCAGTTTACCGGTGGTGCCATCCACCAGCCCGATCTAGGCGGGTATCCGCGTCCGGGTTGTAGAACAGGGCGGCCATGTCCGGTGAAGGTCCGGGGTGCGGAGGAAACCAGCACGACCGGTCCGCTGGCGAACAAGCGCGGGCTAAAGGGCGTCTCCCTGCTCCGGACAGGAAAAACGCCAGCAGTCCTCCGGCGACGATCAGGATGATGGTAAGGGTGAGGATGACCAGCAGCGACTTTTCCTGGACGGCAGGAGCCGTGGCGAAAGATGCCCGAGGATTTCGGGGCGGGAGGGGGCGGGGATGCCGGTCAGGGCGGCCTCGACCTGGTCGATCACGTCCGCGGCCTGGGTGCAGGCTGACATCGTTCACCTCGCGGTAGTGCTTGATGGCTGCCCGATCTTATTCCCCGACGCGAGCAGGTCCTTCACTTCGTCCAGCACGCGGCTGGTCTCTTCGGCGCTCAACGGGCCCGAGAACACCCGGTGGACCTCGACCACCTTGCCGGCTGCCAGGGCATCCACGGCGTCCCTGGCTTCCTTCAACCCGACGCCATACAGTTCCCGGTAACGGCGGATCGCCTCCACCAGGTTGCCGTTCTGCGCCAGCAGGCGGACTTCATCCAGCGAGGCGCGCGGGGTGGCTTCCTGGGCAGCTGGCAGCCCGGGGATGAGGGCGATATTCTTGCAGAACCTGCAGCGCACGATCGAACTCGTGCCGTCGTAATCCAGCGGCGCACCGCAGGAGGGACAGTTCAGGGTTTGAGAGGTATTCTATCAGGCATGGGGCCTCCGCGGGGAAAGAAATGCAGGTATTAAACCTATTATCCCATTTCCCAGGAAAAATGCAAGCCGGCTGTCAGTGAATCAGAACTCTGTCCGGTCCCTTTATAATATCTAATGGCGATGCCAAAAACCCACACCCGTTACGTCTGCCAGCAGTGCGGGCGTGTCTCCGCCGGTTTCATGGGGAAATGCCCGCAGTGCGGTTCGTTCAACAGCATGGTCGAGGAGATCGTGGCCGATGAGCCGGCGGGCGGAAAGAATGCGCCCGCGCGGCCTGAGCGGGCGCTCCACCCCGCACCGCCTGTCGGATGTCAGCGTGGAGGCCGAAGACCGCATCCCCGTCCCGATCGGAGAGTTCGCCCGCGTGCTGGGCGGCGGGCTCGTCCCCGGCTCGATCGTGCTGGTGGGCGGCGACCCGGGCATCGGCAAATCCACCCTGATGCTGCAGGTGGCCCTCGAAATGGCGACCCGCCTGCGGGTGCTGTACGTTTCGGGCGAGGAATTCGAACGGCAGATCAAGATGCGGGCGAAGCGCATCGCCTGCCGAAGCAAAATTCCCGGCCGACCTGTTCCTCGTCACCGAGACCAACCTGGAGACGATCTTCGAACACGTGGCGGTCGGTCAAGCCGGACCTGCTGATCGTCGACTCGATCCAGACCGTCTACCTGCCCGAGATGGACTCGGCCGCCGGGTCGGTCTCGCAGGTGCGCGAGTCGGCCAACCGGCTGCGCGAACTGGCCAAATCGTCGGGACCGGCGGTGTTCGTCATCGGGCACGTGACCAAGGAAGGCACGATCGCCGGGCCGCGCGTGCTGGAGCATATCGTGGACACGGTGCTGTATCTGGAAGGCGACCGTTTCCAGGCCTACCGGCTGCTGCGCTCGGTGAAGAACCGCTTCGGCGCCACTGCCGAGGTGGGTGTGTTCGAGATGGTCGAGCGCGGGCTGGTCGAAGTGACCAATCCGTCCGAGGCTTTCCTGGCCGAGCGGATGGTCAACGCCGCCGGGTCGGCGATCGCCGTGACGATGGAAGGCACCCGCCCGCTGCTGGTGGAGGTGCAGGGGCTGACCAGCGCGGCGCAGTTCGGCAATGCCCGCCGCACCCCCAACGGGGTGGACTACAACCGCCTGCTGATGATCGCCGCCGTGCTGACCCGCCGGGTGGGGCTGAAACTGGCCGAAGCGGACATTTTTGTCAACGTGGTGGGCGGACTCAAGATCGACGAACCCGCCGCCGACCTGGCGATTGCGGCGGCGGTGGCTTCCTCGATGCGTGACCTGCCGGTCAGGGCGGATACGGTGCTGATCGGCGAGATCGGCCTGGCCGGAGAACTGCGCATGCCGGGGCAGATGCCGGTGCGCCTGCGCGAGGCCGCCAAGCTCGGCTTCAAGACCGCCATCGTCCCCAAGCGCCTGCGCAAGGGCGAACCCTGGCCCGCGGATATCGAGATCGTCGAGGCGCGTTCGGTCCACCAGGCGCTGGAACTGGCATTCGGGATCCAACGTGAACAGCCGAAATTGCGCAAGGTTGCCTGATGAATAAACCTTCCAGGGCGACGAATATTCGTCCAGCCAATGCCGTGCTGGTCTATTCGCTTAATTTATCCCAGAATAAGGCTGCCATGTGGGGGATGAACCTGGGAAGCCTGGTCCTGCTCTTCCTGTTTGGTTGGTTGTTCCTGGGTTACGTGAAGGTCGTCCGGCCGGATATCGTGGTGGAGATCTTTTCGGGTTCTTTCAAACCCTTGCTATTCTCCATTTCCTTGATCGCGGTGTTTATTTCAATGATCGTCGCTCACGAGATCATTCACGGCATCTTCTTTTGGATCTTCACCCACCGGCGCCCGAAATTCGGGCTCCGCGGCTGGTATGCTTTTGCTTCCGCGCCCGGCTGGTTTTTCCCGCGCCGGCAATACCTGACCATTGGCCTGGCTCCGATCGTGTGTCTATCCATCCTGGGGCTGATCCTGCTGGCACTCCTACCGGCTAACGCGCTGGTGGTGGTCCTGTTTGCAGTGATCATCAACGCGGCCAGTTCGATCGGCGACCTGTGGATCGCCATCAGGGTATTTATCGAGCGCCGCCCGGTGGTGGTGGAAGACCAGGGTGATGCGATGTACCTGTATGCACTGGGGGAGGAAAATATTCACTCAGAAACCCCTGAATCCGCTGAATAGCTGGCCTTTTCATATTTAATCACGCCATGTAATTTTAATCGAACCTTAAGGCGCATTTCAGGCTGCCTTTAACTTGCTCGACTATGCTCGTAAGGTCCCATTAAATTCGATCGGAGGTTTCATGCACTACCTGCCTTTCCTGTCCACCCTGGTTACGTTTGCCTTCGCTGCGGCGGTCTTCCGCCGGTATCTGATCAAGCGCGGCCCACACTTGCTGCTATGGAGCATCGGCCTGCTATTCTATGGGATCGGCACCTTGAGCGAGGTGATCCTCAGCCTGACCTTCAGCGGCCTGGTGTTGAAACTGTGGTACCTGGGTGGGGCCATGCTCACTGCGGCCTGGCTTGGCCAGGGGACCATACACCTGCTCATCCGGAAGCGCGGCATCGCGTGGACAATGACCGGGATCCTGGCAGTCGTTTCGGTGCTGGCTGCTGCCCTGGTGCTTTCCGCCCCCCTGACCACTGCTGCGGCATCCTATAAATTGGCCCTGGCGATCTCCTCCCAATACAAAGAGATCCTGACCCGCGGCGGCCTGACCATTGCCCTGACCATCCTGCTGAACATTTACGGCACCATCACGCTGGTGGGCGGGGCCATTTATTCAGCGATCATCTTCTGGCGCAAGCGGGTGCTCATGAACCGCATGATCGGCAATATCCTGATCGCGGTTGGCGCGCTGGCGCCCGCGATGGCGGGGTCATTCGTCAAGATGGGCCTGGTGGATGGGCTGTATCTGTCCGAGCTGCTGGGTGTGGTGGTGATGTATATCGGCTTCATCCAGGCAACCACCGTGCCGGCGCGCGAGTCGTCTCCCGTGGCAGTGGGCTAATTTGGTTAAACCTTTCCTGACTTCCGGAGTCTCATACCTTCGGAAGTTTTTGTTTTCAATGCAGGTATGATACCCAAAGGCAGCTTTTTAACAGGTATAATCTTTTAAGATTGGAGTCAAATATGACCGTGTTAGAAATGCCAATGCTCTCCCGCATCCGGCGGAACCACGGACTGGAACATGCCACGATCAATATCCTGTCCCTGCGGTTCCCATTCCGGCGAATGGCGGGATTTTCGCATCCGGGCGGTTTCTACATCCTCGGTGACATCCCCACGGATGACGTCCGCGAAGCTGTTGCCCAGGCGCTGGTTCGGCTGAATAATGGAGAACATTATTTAGCCATCCACGAACACTGCGGCACGAACTACGCCGCCTCCGGGTTTGTGGTGGGCCTGCTGGCGTGGCTGGGGATGGTCGGTGCCAAAAGCCGCCGTGACAAGGTGGAGCGTTTACCGATGGTCATTGCCCTGGCCACCTTTGGTTTCATCGCCAGCAAGCCGCTTGGACCGATCATCCAGGAACGGGTGACCACTTCCGGTGACCCACAGGGAATGTCCATCGTGGATGTATTCCCCGTCCGGTTCGGACAGTTTTCAGTCCACCAGGTGAACACGCAGGGATAAGTTCTGCGACAGCAATATTATTAATCCCTGCACCCGCCGTGGTCTCTTGCGAAAGATTCCCCTGGAGACGGCGGCGGAGCCTCCTGTGGGGTGCTGCACGAACGCTGCCTGGAGCATGGTTGTTGTATTCCCCAGGCGAATTGATTCAATAGCCTTCATCGTTTGTCAGTATATCCGACGAATAATATCCGTCTAAAAATCCCAAAAATGCCTGAAATCTCCTGCGATCATCATCCTGCACGGCAATGATGAATTTGCCATCAGCGAGCACATTGATAAACTGTGTGCCGGTCTCGGAGACCCAACCGTCGCGGATATGAACATTGCCCGTTTCGACGGGCGGCTTGGTCTTGATTTCGAGGCACTCAACTCCGCTGCCAATACGGCTCCCTTCCTGGCACCGCGCCGGATCGTGGTGGTGGTGCATGCGATTGCCGCGCTGGGCTCCCCCGAATCCCGGAAGAAATTCACTGAACTTTTGGAAAAAGCCCAACCCACAACGACCATAGCCCTGGCAGAGCACGTGCAACTCAAACGCGAACACTGGTTGATAAAATGGGCCATTGGGACGGGCGGAAAAGTGGGGTTCCATGTTTATAACCTGCCAAAAAACTGGGAAATGCCGCGCTGGATCGAGTCGGAAACCAAAAAATTGGGCGGCAAGATCGAACCAGGCGCGGCCGCACGTCTTTCTGAAATGGTCGGCGAAGACCCGCGCATTGCCGCGCAGGAACTCGGCAAACTGCTCACGTATGTGAACTATGAACGGCCGATCAGCATGCTCGACGTGGAGCATGTGAGCATTGCCAGCGCCCAAGGGAATGTTTTCGAACTTGTGGATGCACTGGGGCAGGGGGATGGGAAAAAAGCCCAGCACGTCCTGCACCAATTACTGGAGGAAGCGGAGGCGTTCGAATTGTGGGGCATGGTCATACGCCAGTTCCGGCTGCTGCTCCAGGCGCGCGAGCTGCTGGATGCAGGCGGAAACGCATTCCAGGTCCAGAAGGAACTTGGGATACACGAGTTCGTTGCCCAAAAAGTAACCTTCCAGGCAAAGCGATTTTCGCTGCCTGCCCTGGAGACCATATATCACCGATTGCTCGAGATCGACGTGGGGGTAAAAACAGGCCAGGTCCCGCTTGACCTGGCTTTGGATCTTTTGGTGGTGGACCTGGCAAAGAAATAGGCCGGGAAGCCCGGCTAGAATAAGCTTGCCTGCGGCTTTGAAAGGGATGGGGGAGCCAGGAAACCGTGTTCCTTACACCAGGCCGGGTCGGGACCGTTCCAGCCGTATCGGGAGAATTCCACTTTTCCAGCCCGTGTTAAATTCCACGCCTTCTTCTTCGAGCAGGCGGCGCTGGTTTTCCATCCCCGGGCGGGGACTGACCTTGCCCTGCGAGTTGATCACCCGCTGCCAGGGCACATCCTCAGGGCAGGCTGCCATTGCACCCCCCACCCAGCGGGCGCCGAAGGCATCGTAACTGCGCTGGGGCATGTCTCCCGGTGGGGGGATCATTTTGGCGATCTGCCCGTAGGTAGTCACCCTGCCCGGCGGTACCTGCCGGACGATCTCCCATACCTGGTTCTTGTACATAAAGGTGTCTGGGGGGGAAGCGAAGGGGCTCATTTGTCCTCCAAAAACTGCCTGGCAACCACCCGGTAAGCCGGGCGATAAAGTCGCTGGTAATCCGATGAATGATGCACTGCGGGATACCCATCTGCCTGCATTTTGCTTAAAAAGCATTCGGTTTCACCTGGCGGTATCGAAATGGCTCCTGACCAAGCCAATTGAATTACAGTGTTGCCATAATCTTCCAATTTTCCCAACGAACCATGCCATTCGTTGCCGGTGCGGATAAATGCTTTCAGCAACGCCTGGGGATTTTTCCCTGCCGAAAGGAATGAGCGCAGGTGGACACGCAGGATCTGTCCATCCGGAGAGATCGGGTCAAGCAGGGGGTCATCGGGACCGTCTCCCATTTCTTTCATTTCCTGCTCCAGCCATTCGCGGGCGGCCTGCTCATCGCTAATAGCATGCTCGCTTCCCATGGCCGCCTGGTGCAATAATTTATACACATCCTGCACCTGCATGGAGGGGGTGCGGGTGAAGTGGCTGACGACGATCAGATCCATGGTTTTCACTACTGGTTCCACCGATGGTCAGGGGATTCCCAACTCAATTTTCTCCTGCTGCATCCCTTTGTGCTGCATATATAAAGCCAGGATGGATAAAGTGACAATGACGAATCCCCACACCATTTCTGCAATTTGGGAGGGATACCGGTACAGTTGGAAAGCACCTGCCAGGCAGATGAACATAAAAACCAAATATACGATGTTGTTGAACCTGAACCGTTTGATAGATTCAACCGGGAAAACTTTCCAGGCGCCAGATCTCTCAAAATAGTACTGATTGAACAAAGCAAACAGGATAATCCCGGCAGTTGCAGCCAGCCAGCCTGCAGGGTTGGTGATCAAAAGACACTGGATCGATTGAGCCAGCATTTGAAAAAGCATGGTGACCGTGGTAAAGATGGAAATCTCCCATTTAAGGACAAGACTCCCCCAGGAAGTCTCCACCCAGGAGGTGGCAAGAACAAGAATAGAGGCCACCAGGTAAAGAAGGAGGTACCAGCGGGAGTTATGAATTTCCTGCATTAATGGAGACAACTGGGTCAGCAGGGCCGCCATGGCAAGCCCGCCCAAAACGGTCCAGAAGTTGACCTGCGCCTCCCTTTGGAAATAGACATCCTCCGCGCCATGGGAGGCCCAAAGCCGGAGGTCGGGAGTGACTTTTTTACTCATTGGTTTGCCAGGGATTTTATTCGCTTGCTGTCCAGTTCCAGTGCGCGGCATAATCCTCTCCTACCACTTCCATTTTTTCAACCCTTCCATTGCCTCGCGGGCCGTCAGGTCGAGTTGGAGCGGGGTGATGGATACGTAGCCGGACTTGATGGCACCGTAATCCGTGCCTTCCTCGAGCACGCCGCTCGGGAACTCGCCACCGATCCAGTAATAGGGTTTCCCGCGTGGGTCCCTGCGGGCATCCAATTCATCGCGGTAGAGGCGCAGCCCCTGGCGGGTGATCATAAAACCCTTGATCTCGTTTTCCTTCAAGTAGGGGACGTTGACATTCAGTAAAACGCCCTCGGGCAATCCTTCCTGCATCACATTCTGTACCACCCTTCGGGCCACACTGGCTGCAGAGGTGTAATCCAGCACGCCCTGGAAATCATCGGGGGTATTTAGGGAAATGGCTATCCCGGGCACACCGCCAATGACAGCCTCCATGGCAGCCGTCACCGTCCCCGAGTAGGTCACATCGTGACCGATATTCTCGTGCGGGTTGATGCCCGAAACGACCAGGTCGATCTTCTCCTTTACCACTCCCAGCAAGGCCAGCGCCACACTGTCTGAGGGGGCGCCGTCCGTCGAAAGAGCGGTGGTTCCGTCTGCAAGCAACACTTCACGCGCCCGCAGGGGACGGTCCATCGTTTTAACGTGGCCTGAAGCGCTCCAATTGTGGTCCGGGGCGAAGACAGTCACTTTCCCTAATTTCCGTAATTCCAGGGCTAAAGCCAAAAGCCCGGGCGCTTGCACGCCGTCATCGTTCGTCACCAGGATGTGCATGATCCTTCCTTTCCCGGCGATTATATCGCGCCCCCGCGTGTATAATCGGATTATGTGCTGACCTTTTCCCACCAATCCGCCTTTGGAAAGGGATATTCGTTTATCACCTGGCGCGTGAAAACTCGTCCTGCCATGTCATCAGAAGGAGAAAATATGGGTCGTATCATTTTCCCCATTCTTGCACTCGCAGGGGCGATCCTGGCCTGTTGCGCTCCGTGCTACCCCCCGCTTACCCAATCCGTTTCACCTGCCTCAGTGTCGATCACAGTCTATTTCACCGATATAGCCCGCTTCCAGGTTGGCACTGAACCTTACGAAACAGCAGTCACGCGCACGGTACCCGCGCCCGCTTCGCTGCCGGAAGCGGTCCTGACCCAATTGTTCCTCGGTCCAACGGAAGCTGAATTATTACAGGGATTGGAAGTTATTCTTAGCGGCACAACCGGGTTCAGTAATCTAACCGTCGCGAACGGGGTTGCCAGGGTTTATCTAACCGGAGAGTGCGCTTCAAATGGATCAACCTACACGATCGCCAATTTGATCTTTGCCAATCTCAAACAATTCCCTGATATTCAATGGATCAAAATTTACGATCCGAATGGGGAGACGGAAACTCCCGACGGGCAGAGCAGCTCGATCCCAATTTGCCTGGAACCATAGAAGTTAACGATATTATCCAAAGCTCCTGTTGAGAAAAATCCAGGAGATTTGCTGATTGAGAAAGCTAACTTGGGGAATTAAAATTTCTACAATTGCCGAACGACATTTTTAACCAACCCGGGACCTGAGTACACGAGCCCGGTGTAGACCTGCACCAGTGCCGCGCCTGCATCGAGACGTGCCCGCGCATCTGCGGGCGTCATGATCCCGCCCACGCTGACCACCGGGAGGCACCCATCCAGCTTTTTAACCACCGATTTTAAGACCGCCTCGCTGCGAGCGCGAAGCGGATCACCACTCAACCCGCCAGTCTCTCCACGATGTTTTGAATGCAAATTCTCCCGCCCCAGGGTGGTATTGGTGGCGATCACCCCGTCCATGCCGGTACTCACGATGCCTTCCAGGGCATCGTCCAGTTCCTCCTCGGAGAGGTCGGGTGCCAATTTCACCAGGATGGGGACGCGCCTTCCGCCATTTTCAGCAATATCCCGACGCTCGCGGGCAATTGCGCCGAGGAGACCGGCGAGCATTTCACGTCCCTGCAGACGGCGCAGCCCGACGGTGTTGGGAGAGCTAACATTGATGGCGAGGTAGTCAGCCAGGGGAGTGAATTGATGCATCAGGGAAATGTAATCACGGGCTGCATTTTCAAGGGAGGTATCCTTGTTCTTGCCCAGGTTGACGCCCAGGATGACCCCCCTGCCATTGCGCTTATTTAGCTTGCGCGCCAAGAATTCAGCCCCTTTCCCAGGGAAGCCCATGCGATTGATGACCCCACCATCCTCAACAAGCCGGAAGACACGTGGTTTTGGGTTCCCTTCTTGCGGGAGGGGCGTGACCGTCCCGACCTCGATGTGTCCGAAGCCGAGGGTTGACAGCCCCTGCCAGGCAAGACCATCCTTGTCATAGCCTGCAGCCAATCCAACCGGATTTATGAAATGAAGCCCGAAGGCTTCCACTGGTTTTATGGGTGAGGCGTATATTGCCCTCAGGAGAAATTTAAATGGCTGGTAAGCTCCCAGCCGGATCAGGTGCAAGGTTAGCTGGTGGGCGGTTTCCGGGTCCAGATTAAAAAGAAGCGGGCGAACCACTCGATACATTTTTAAATTTTTGGCTTGCGGATGGATAAATAGCGGTCACATTCCAGGCCGTATTTCCTGGCGCGCTCCTGCAGCCTGGGCATGATCGAAAAATCACCCTTGAGCAGCTCTACACCATGATCAAGCAACTGCTGGCTCATTTTTTGTATGATGGGTTCCAGTTCCCCTTCATTCAATGTAGTTGGGTGAAAGGCTTGTTCAGGTAGGGGAGTTTTGTCTACACCGGCTTCCACGAGCAACCATCCAAGGGTGGATTTATTCGATGGGTTTTTCAAATCTGAAATTTCCAGCCAGGGGGTATTCCCGATCTCGTAGTTTAAAATAATTTCAGTGGTGGTGTTTTGGTAGCGGACGATCACACTGCGGTTTTCGAACTTGGTTTCGGTCTTTTTAAAACCATACCTGGCTTCCAGACCCCAGAAAGCCTTTTCCACCATGCGTTCGAATATGGATTTTTTCATTGGCATGCTCCTGAAAATTGCTCTCGGCAGGGACACCCGCAATGGTTGGAGCGGTTTCTGGGTCGAGAAGGAAATACGGTGATGCCGTCAGACCAGGTCGCTACTCCAGTCAGATCAACAGCAATAAGTGGAATTTCTCCAGCGAATTAGCTGGTAAAGAGCGGCAAGTGTCCCAGGGCAACGATATGGTCCCACTTGGCGCGCTCACCCTCGGTTAAAATTGCCCCCTCGCAAACAACTTCAGCCCCGGCTTTTTCCATGATCATGCGCATCCCCTGCAATGTCGAGCCGGTGCTGATCACGTCATCCACCAGGACGACCTTTTTATTGCGGACCATTTCCTGGTCCTTTTCGTCCATGATCAGGGTTTGCGGTTCACCGGTGGTGATGGACAAGGTTTCAGCAATCAGGGCCGCACCCATGTAAGGTTTGTAGACCTTACGCAGGACGATGTATGGTTTTTTCGTTTCCACCGCCAGGGCATATGCCAGCGGGATGGACTTGGCCTCGGCGGTGACCAGGATATCAAAATCCAACGGCTTGAGAGCCTTTGCCAATGCTTTTGCAGCAGCCTGGACTAGCTCCGTGTCGCCGAGGATATTCAGGATGGCGATCCTCAAACCAGGCTTGATCTCGAACAAGCGCAGGTTGCGCTTGATGCCGGCGATTTCAATCGCGTACGTTTCGTGAGCTGCCATGGGAGTGTCTCCGAGTCAAAATAGGTGAAGTAAGTTTATCACAAAAGAGTTTGACGGACATTCGTCAAACCCCCACATTTGCGTTAGAATCCCTGTGTGCTTCCAGAATTGCAGCTCAACGACCGCCTGCGCTTGCGCAAGCCACATCCATGCGGCTCTTACGAATGGACGGTCACCCGCCTCGGCGCGGATATCGGGCTGGAATGCAAAGGCTGCGGGCGGAGGGTGATGCTAACCAGGCGCGAATTGGCGCGGCGGCTGAAGGTTGTCCTTTCGGAGGAACCCCGTGACGGCTCTACCGATTGACAAACCCCATATGACCTTCCTGTTTTCAGATACAGGCGGCGGGCACCGCGCTGCCTGCGAGGCCATCATTGAAGCGATCCATTGTGAATTCGATGATACCGTGATCACTCAAATGGTGGATTTCCTCAAAGATTATGCCCCGCCACCATTCAATCATCTCCCTGAAGCCTACCCGGACCTGGTGCGCGTGCCCGAACTATGGGGCGCCATGTTTGACATCAGCGATGGACGCTCACAAGCGCGCATTGTGACATCGTTATTTTGGCCTTATGTTCGGCGGTCCGCACGCCGATTGGTACGAGAGCATCACAGTGAAATGCTGGTAGCTGTCCATCCCCTGGCAACCACTTTTGCCTTAAAGGCTCTTGGGAAGAATCGCCCACCATTCGTGACCGTGGTAACTGACATGGTTTCAACCCATGCCCTATGGTTTGACCAGCGTGCTGACCTGATCATTGTGCCGACCGAAATGGCCCGCCAGAATGCCATCCATTATCATATGTCACCCGAAAAAGTGCGCGTGATCGGACAGCCGGTCTCCCAACTTTGCAGCGCTCCCATCGGAGAGAAAATCAAACTTCGCAAGACCCTGGGCTGGCCGAAAGGCAAAAAAGTCGTCCTACTGGTGGGCGGCGGCGAAGGGATGGGTCCCCTGGCAGAGACAGCCCGCGCCATTGATGAATCGGGGTTGGATGTGTGCCTGGTTATTGTGACAGGGAGGAACAGTAAATTGGAAGCGGAGCTAAAAGAACAGACCTGGGAAAATCCTGTTTTTATTTATGGGTTTGTGCATAACATGCCTGATTTCATGCGCGCAGCCGACGTCATCGTCACCAAAGCCGGACCGGGGACGATTGCAGAAGCGCTAAATGCAGAACTTCCCATCATCCTGTATGCCAAACTGCCCGGCCAGGAAGATGGCAATGTGGATTATGTGCTTTCCGAGGGAGTGGGCGTTTGGGCGCCAGACCCCTTGGATGTGGTCCGGGCATTGACCCGCTGGGTTTGCAGGTCAAAGGAGCGGCTGAAGGTGATTGAAAACTGCCGCCGCGCAGCCCGCCCGGATGCGTCCCGAGTCATTGCCCGGGCGCTGGGTGAAAAAGTAGGGCTCATAAAGGAAACACATTGACTTTGTCGTTTGGTAACCCAGGGAAAATAGAGGAAGATCCCGTGTCGATTGTTGTTGGAACCCTGCCAAAAACCCTGTAGTATAATCTTTTTGCCATGCCCATCCTGGACGCGCATTCATTTGAGTTCTTCAGTAAATCCCCCGAGCAGACCCGCCGCCTGGGGATGCGTCTGGGTGCCCTGCTTCAACCGGGCGACCTGGTCTGCCTTCAAGGCGAGTTGGGAGCGGGGAAAACCACCTTTGTGCAGGGAGTGGCACGCGGCTGGGGCGCGATGGACGAAGTTTCCAGCCCGACCTTCGTCCTGGTCAACGCCTACCGCCGCCCGGATGGCACTCAACTTTCCCATTTTGACGCCTACCGGGTTGAAAGCCTGGGGGAGGCCGAAGAACTTGACCTGGATGCCCTGTTGGTCCGCAGTCCCCTGTTTGTCGAATGGCCCGAAAGAGTTGAACCCATCCTGCCTGCCGAACGATTATGGGCCTGGCTGGAATATGAAACTGAAGAACACCGTTTCATGCGCTTTGCAGCGCGCGGCACCCGTTATGAAAATTTGCTGGATGCCCTCCGCCAGACCGTGTATGGAGCTTAGTAATGCTGCTGGCGATTGATACTTCCACTGCCCAAATTGGGCTGGCACTTTTTGACGGGACAACCATGACCGGCGAACTGCTCTGGCAGAGCCGGGCCCACCATACCGAACAACTCGCCCCGGCACTCGTAGGCCTCCTGGAACGGGTCAGCTTGACGATTGACTCGATCGAGGCTCTGGGAGTGGCCATTGGTCCCGGATCATTCACCAGCCTGCGGGTGGGGCTGTCCTTTGTCAAAGGGTTGGCGCTGGCACGGCATTTGCCGCTGGTGGGGGTTCCCACTCTCGAAATTGTTGCAGCCGCAGTCCCGCTGCAGGACCGGAAACTTGCTGCCGTCGTCCCTGCAGGGCGCGGTCGGCTGGCGGTGGGATGGTTCAAGCCCACCGAAAACGGGTGGCTGGCGGATGGCCTGGCAACCACCACCACCGCGGAAGAATTAGAGCAAAAGATCCACAAGCCTGTCATCATTTGTGGTGAGATGAACCTGGAGGACCGCCACCACCTGGGGCGCAGGTTTAAAAACGTGACATTGGCCTCTCCGGCTCAATGTGTCCGCAGACCGGGGCTATTGGCCGAAATTGCCTGGAACCGCTGGAAGGCTGGCAAGACGGATGTGGCAGCTGCGCTGGCCCCGATATACCTGCATATTGCAGGAGGTCTGCCCGCGTGAGCGTTTCCATCCGGCGCATGATGCTGGAGGATATCCCCACAGTCCATGCAATTGACATGCTTTCCTTCAGCCTGCCGTGGCCTGAAAGGTCATTCCAGTTTGAATTGACCGAGAACCCGGTCTCACGCGGCTGGGTAGCTGAGTCCGATGGGCGCCTGGCAGCCATGCTGGTGCTGTGGTTGATCGTCGATGAGGCTCATATTGCCACCATTGCCACCCATCCGGATTTCAGGCGGCAGGGAATTGGAGAGCGATTGATGGTGGAGGCACTTCTGGCTGCGCGGGTTGAAGGTGCTTCACGTGCGTTCCTGGAAGTGCGCGCCAGTAATTTGGGTGCACTGGCAATGTATAAAAAGTATGGCTTCGTTATTGTCGGCGTCCGCCCGAAATACTACAAAAACAACAACGAGGATGCCATTTTAATGAATCTTGAAGACCTTACCCGTTTGGAGGTTGGATGAGTGCGGTAGAAACACTGGCACAAATAGCCAAAGAAGTTTCAACATGTCAAAAGTGCGCCCTATACCACTCACGCAAACTGGCAGTCCCCGGTGAGGGGCCTGCTAACGCGGAAATCATGTTCATTGGGGAGGGACCAGGATTTCATGAAAATGAACAGGGGCGCCCATTTGTAGGCGCGGCTGGCAATTTTCTGAACGAACTCCTGGCAGAGGCAGGGTTGAAGCGCTCGGACGTATGGATCGGGAACGTGGTAAAATGCCGCCCGCCGGGGAACCGTGACCCGCTTCCAGAAGAACTGTCAGCATGTGACGAATACCTGGAGCGCCAGATTGCCGCCATCAACCCAAAAATCGTCATCACCCTCGGCAGGTTCTCAATGGGCAAGTACATGCCCGGCGGCGAAGATCAGTGCTGTCCACGGACAAATGCGGCGGGTGGGCGACAGGTTTGCGATTGCCATGTTCCATCCTGCAGCCGCATTGCATCAAGCAGCGTTAAAACCATCCATTTTAAAAGATTTTGCCCAACTGCCAAAATTGCTGGAACAGGCAAGGGCAGCCCTCAAACGCTCTGAAGCTGTTGTATCTTCTGAATCGCTGAAAGAAGACCCGAAACAACTCAGCATGTTTTAGAAATTTGTTCATGAAAGCCCAAAACAAGTCCGTGGATTCGCAGCCTGGTGCGAGGAAATGTGCGGAGGAAGCATGACCATTAAAGATACGCTCATCAAGCAATTGAAAAACAAATCCGCCCGGATTGCCATCCTTGGCATGGGTTATGTTGGCCTGCCACTGGCGGTGGTTTTTGCCGAGGCAGGATTTCATGTAACCGGGGTGGACCCGGACAAACGGAAAGCCAATTCGCTGGTCAAGGGCATCAGCTATATCCCGGATATCACCACCAAACGGCTTGCTCCGCTGGTTAAGTCAGGTCATCTCAAAGCCACCACAGATTTCTCGGTCCTGAAAGATTGTGAAGCGGTCAGTATCTGCGTCCCGACCCCACTCCGGAAAACCGGTGACCCGGATATGTCGTTCATCCTGTCTGCCACCGAGCAACTGGCGAAGCACATGCACAAGGGCATGGTGGTGGTGCTGGAGTCGACCACGTATCCGGGGACGACGCGCGAAATCCTCCTGCCGATGCTGGGTGAAGCCAATGGGTTAAAAGTGGGCAAGGATTGGTTCCTGGCTTTCTCCCCCGAACGGGTTGACCCGGGTCGCGAAGATTTCACCACCCTGAACACCCCCAAAGTAGTGGGCGGCATCACCCCTGCCTGCACCGAAGTCACCCAAGCCTGGTACAGCGGCGCCATCCAGCACATCCATCCGGTCTCATCTGCCGAAGCTGCTGAGATGGCCAAACTGCTGGAGAATACCTTCCGCATGGTAAATATTGGCATGGTAAATGAACTGGCCATCATGTGCGAACGGATGGGTGTGGATGTTTGGGAGGTGATCGACGCGGCAGCCACGAAACCTTTCGGCTTTATGAAGTTCACACCTGGTCCCGGGCTGGGCGGGCACTGCATCCCGATCGATCCCCTGTACCTGTCCTGGAAGATGAAAGCCTACCAGTACACGGCCCGGTTTATTGAGCTGGCATCGGAGATCAACACCAATATGCCACGCTACGTGGTAACCCGCATCCTGGAGGCGCTGAACGAGCGTGGTAAATCATTGAAGGGAGCCAAATGCCTTATCCTGGGCGTGGCTTACAAACCCGATATAGACGACATTCGCGAATCCCCTGCGCTGGACGTAATTGGGCTGCTCCAGAAGAAAGGCGCTACCGTGGAATACCACGACCCTTATATTCCCACCCTGAAGACCCACGAGGATGCCGAGATGCACAGCGTGCCAGACCTGATGAAAGCGGTGCAAGCCGCCGACGTGGTGGTTGCCGTGACGAACCATAAGGCGTACGATTACAAGGCCATCCTCAAGGCCTCCAACTTCATTTTTGACAGCCGCAACGCGCTTGGGAAGCTTGGCAAGGATAATCCCAAGGTGGAAAGGTTGTAATGGCAAATTACCTGGTTACCGGCGCGGCCGGGTTTATCGGAAGTCGGGTCGCCGAAATGCTGATCGATCAGGGACACACCGTAACCGGTGTGGACAACCTGAACGATGCCTACGACGTGCGCATGAAAGAGTATCGTTTGCGGAAATTGCAGGCATTGCCCGGATTTAGCTTCCAGAAACTGGACATTTCGGATCGCGCGGCTGTGCAGGACCTGCCATCTTTCGAGGCGGTCATCAATTTGGCTGCGCGCGCCGGGGTGAGAGCCAGCGTTGAAAACCCATGGGTTTTTGTGGAGACAAATGTCACCGGGACGCTCAACCTGCTCGATCTGTGCCACCGGAAGGAGATCCGTAAATTCATCCTGGCTTCCACCTCCAGCATCTATGGAGCCAATGCCCCGCTCCCAACCCCGGAGACAGCCGACAGCGACCATCCATTGCAGCCGTACGCTGCCAGTAAAAAAGCAGCCGAGGTGCTGAGTCACAGCTACCATTCCCTGTATGGGATCGATGTCAGCATCGTGCGCTACTTTACTGTCTATGGACCGGCTGGTCGTCCGGAAATGAGCATGTTCCGTTTTGCCAAGTGGATTTCAGAAGGCCAGCCGTTGCATTTGTATGGGACGGGGGAACAGTCACGCGGTTTTACCTACGTGGATGATATTGCCCGCGGGACGATCGCGGCCCTGAAACCGCTCGGGTTCGAGATCATCAACCTGGGTGGGCATGAGGTCATCACGATGAATGCCCTGATCCACTTGCTTGAAGAACACATCGGCAGGAAAGCCCTTATCGAGAGCCATCCAGCCAACCCTGCGGATATGTTTGCCAACCAGGCTGATGTATCAAAGGCGCGCCAGTTGCTCGCCTGGCAGCCCCAAATCGGGTTGGAGGAAGGCGTCACCCGGCTGGTGAAATGGTATCGTGCAGAACGGGAGTGGGCCAAAGAGGTGGCCACCCCGTGACCATTTTCCAAAAGCTCTCGGCTACCTGGAAAGAAGATAATCTTTTACGCCGGATTGTACGCAACAGCAGCTATCTCTTCGGCAGCAATGTGATTTCGGCAGTTTTAAGCTTTGGCCAGACCATCATTGCGGTCCGGCTGATCGGAGTGACAAGCTGGGGGTTGGTGGCAATCATCCAAACCTTTGCATCCAACATTAACCGGTTTCTGTCTTTCCGCATGAGCGAGGTGGTGCTCAAGCACCTCGGCCCTTCCCTGGCGGATGAAAAGAAGCGGGAGGCGGCTGCCCTGGTCAAGGCGGCTGGCTTGATGGAAGCAGGCATGTCGATCATCGGATTTTTGGCGGTGGCGTTCCTGGCTCCCTGGGCTGCCAGGGTGTTTGCCGGCGATGTCCGCACGGCACCCATTTTTGTTTTCTACGGCTTCATCATCCTCAGTAACCTGGTATTTGAAACCTCTACCGGTATTTTACAGGCCACTCATCGGTTTGACCACCTGGCGCGCGTAAACCTGATCAACAGCATCATCACCTGTTCAATGATCACCGGAACGTACATCCTGTTCCGGTGGAGCCACTGGATCACGGCTCCCGATCTGTTGGTGGCGATCCTTTTGGCATATGTGCTCGGAAAAACGTACGTGGGTGTGTCCCTGGTCATTTATGCCTTGCGCGAATTGAAGCAAGTTTTGGGGACGGGATGGTGGAAAGTACCCCTGCGGAATTTACGCGGGAAACTTTCCCTGGTCATGTTCGCAATTAATACCAACCTGAACGGCACTTTGAACCTGCTTTTTAGGGACAATATACCACTCTACATGGCCAGTCTCCTGTCCATCACCGCTGTGGGTTATTTTAAAGATAGCCATGACCTTGATCATCCCCATCACGCTGATCCTCGATCCGTTCATAGCACCGACCTATTCTGAAATATCGCGCACGATTGCCAAAGTCCAGTGGAGCATCACCCTGCGCCTGCTTAAACAAATCACTGCCATTACTGGGGGGATTGTCCTGGCAATCTGGGCAGCCTGGATCCTGACCGGCTGGTGGATCATCCCCACCGTGTACAAACCGCAAGCTCTTCCCGTCTATCCACTGTTGTTGATCCTGATCGCCGGTTATGGATTTGCCAGCACTTTCCAATGGAATCGCCCGCTTTTTCTTTCATTGGGAAAAGCAGGTTATCCAGTCCTGATCACCCTGCTGACCGGGGTGGTGGAACTTGCCTTGATTTTCACACTTGTGCCGCGTTATGGATACCTGATGATGGGGGTGATCCTCTCGGGATATTTTATCGTCTCAGTTGGGTTCATCACCCTGCGCGGCTTATGGGAAATCCGCCGCAGGGCACGATCAACGCCTCCCCCTGCAGAGCCGGATTTGCAGCAGCCCGGACCGGATGAGGTGCAGCCCGAACAGGTCCCGTGGGTGGCAGCCAAATGAAAACGCGTGCCGGGCAATCCGTGGTCAACCGGTGGGACTGGCTGGCGGTTCTCATATTCCTGTCCTTTGCGGGATTATATTTTCTCGGCCGTTTGCAGGGGAACTACCCCATGGTGATCCTGACGGGGGATGGCGGCAATATTGCCAGCTATGCTGCTGCCCTGGACCACCCTGACTGGTTCAAGAACGACCCGGTGCTGGGGGATTCTAACAATATCGGCATCTACGCCACCATTCACATTCCGTTGATCCGCCTTTTGGATCGCGTAACTGGCGATTACGGCCTGGCATATGCCTTCCTGGTGTTTCCGCAAACGTTCCTGCAACTTCTCGGCTTTTATGTTTTGGGACGGGTGCTGTTTAAAAACCGTTTCTGGGCATTTTTGCTGGCATTTTTAACAGCCATGACGGTCATCAACATCGGCCTGGGGGAAATCTGGGGAGTCTGGCTGGACGCGCTCCCCCGGGTTACATTCCAGTCGTTGCTTCCATTTATCTTGGCATTGGTTTTGGTTTGGAAGGACAGGCCTGCCCGCTGGCCCTGGTTGATGGTGTTGACAGGGCTGCTGGTATATGTCCATCCGATCAGTGCCCCGGCATGGGGGTTCGCGATCTGGCTTGGGCTTTGGCTCCTGCATCCTGCAGGTTGGAACTGGAGGCGGCGGGTCCTGGTCATGCTGGGCCTGGGTGTCCTGTTCCTGATCCCTATGATTCCTTTTGCCATTAATTATTTGTCATACCATGCCCGCGGCCAGGCTGCGAACTATACTACGGTCATGACTGTCCTGCAAACTTATTCTCCGGCGAATTTACTTAATGCCCCCGCAGCCCTGGGAACCTTCCTGTGGAATAATACCCGCAGCCTGCTCCTTCCGGTTGCCGTGGCAGGGGCAGCAACCACCTGGATTATTAAAAAAGACGACCGCAAGACAATACATGTTGTGTTCCTATGGATCGCAGGAATATTTATGGTCAGCATCCTGGTTCCCATCATCGAGCGATTGGTCGAACAGCAATTTCATATCCTGCCCATCGAAACCGAGTTGGTCCGCTGCCTGCGTTATTTTGTACCGCTTTTCCTGTTGTTTTGGCTTTGGCCATTGGCTGAGCTGACTGCGCGCATGCAGAAACAGGGAGCACGCGCCGCAATCTTCGGTGTGGGGATCCTGTTTTTTGGTTTCTGGGGAGCTACCAATCGTCCTGCTGTTGGTGACATGCTGCAGGCAGTCTCCTGTTTTACAAAAGCCCGCCTGGTATGTGCCGCCCCACGCCCGCTGGACGATCTGATCGGAGCCTTGCGCACACAAACTCAACCGGGGGAAGGAGTGCTCTTCTTTAATGAAGATGCCGCCTATACTTCACAAACCCTAAGCGTGCGCTACGAAGCGCTGCGCCCGATGGTGTATACAACCCGCGACAGCGGTATCCTGGGATATGCCGATCGCGCTGCGTTACCGGACTGGCTGGAAACGACCAAAAAATGGGAAGCCCTGCGGTCTATCGCAAATCCGCAGGAACGGCTGGCGGGTTTGATCCTCCTGGCAGAGTACTTGAAAGCCTATTACCTGGTGATCGATTTCCAGGTAACACCGGAGAGTTATGCAACTCTTCCCCTGACGATCGTGATGCAGAATGGCACTTATACCCTGTTCAAATTTCATTAAGGTAAAAAGGCATTTATCAGCATAAGAGCATCAGATAGAATTACCTAAAAAAAAACCAGAAGGGCATAACCCCTAATAATTTCGACAGTCGTTGAAAAATAGTAGTTATTTGTGTCTTCATTATATGGTTGCTATGGCTCCATCAGGATGAATGAATATGGAAAAAAACCAGAAACCGATTTTACTGCCCGAGTCAGCAGTGCTTTCCATTGTCGTCCCCATCTTTAATGAAGCGGACTCTCTGGCCAGCGTTTTGAATGAACTGGTCCCTTACTGCCGCGCTCGAAAATGGAAATTGATCCTTGTGAATGACGGGTCGAATGACAGTACCCCCTCGATCCTGAAGTATTACGCGGATGACCCTGAAATAACGATCGTTCACCATAAGGTCAACCGCGGATACGGCGGTGCCCTCAAAACGGGAATTCTGTGTGCCGGATACACCCTACGTTGTGACGATTGACGCGGATGGTCAGCATGATCTGAACGATGTGGATGAAATCCTCCGCTTTACGCTGGAGAAAGATGTGGACCTGGCGGTGGGGAACAGGGGACGGCAGGGAGGCTCCGGTTTGTATCGCAATATCGGAAAATGGATGATCCGCAAGTTTGCAGCCTTGCTGATGCCTGTCCACATAACAGATTTGAACTCGGGATTTAAACTCTACCAGACAAATCTCGCCCAGCGATATTTATCCATCTGTCCGGACTCGATGGCTTTCAGCGATGTGATCACCCTGGTTTTCATCAAGAAGCGCCACCTGGTTTTGGAATACCCCATCACCATCAAAAAACGGGTCACCGGAAAAAGTACGATCACAACTTTTACAGCCATCCAGACGATCATGGAAATCATCAATATCGCCATGCTGTTCAACCCGATCAGGATCTTCTGGTCACTGGCTGCCCTTTGCATCGGGTTCGGTTTCATCTGGGGCATACCAATATTGCTGCGAGGACGCGGGGTAAGTGTGGGGGCAATGCTTGGAATCGTTACCGGACTGTTATTTTTCTTCATCGGTCTTCTCGCAGAACAACTCTCAGCGATGAGGCTTGGGTTGCTTGACACGGAAACAGAACACGATGAAGGGTCTCATTGAATCATGCGAATCGTGTGCATTTCTTCAGCGCAGGTTCCATCCGATACCGCCAACAGCATCCAGGTGATGAAGGTCTGCCAGGCATTCACCCAACTGGGGCATGCCGTCGTTTTACTTGTCCCAGGCCCGCAGCTTGCGAACCAGAAAGAGCCGGATTTACAGAAACATTACGGTCTGACAGCAACCTTCACTATCGAATGGCTGCCTGTTCAAAATCGACGGAAATTCCCATGGAGCGCCGTCCGGCGCGCCCGGGCGCTTTCCGCGGAGATATTATATGCATGGCCTCTCCAGTCAGCCGCACTGGGCCTGCTGGCTGGTTTGCCGGTCCTATTGGAATTGCACGATTTTCCATCCGGGAGATTTGGTCCACTCTGGCTGCGTTTATTCATCTCTCTTCCAGGGCGTAAACGCCTGCTGCCGATCACCGACGCACTGCGGCGGAAGCTAAAATCTACCAGCCGAAGGAACGGTCACGGCACCCGACGGAGTAGACCTGGAGAGGTATATCTCGCTGCCGGACCCCCCTGAGGTGCGCCGAAAACTCGGTTTACCTGCTGCCACGACAGTACTCTGCAGCGGACACCTATATGATGGACGCGGGGCAGACTTGTTCCTGGCCCTGGCAGGAAAATTCACCCAGGCCAGTTTCGTCTGGGTGGGTGGGCACGCGGCGGATGTGGATACCTGGAGAGCCCGGGCTGCCAGGCAGGGGCTGACCAACCTTACCTTCACCGGTTTTGTGCCAAATGAACAAATCCCCCTGTATCAATCTGCGGCGGACGTGCTGCTGATGCCCTACCAGCGCACGGTGGCAACTTCAAGCGGAGGAAACACGGCCGATATTTGCAGCCCCATGAAGATGTTCGAATACATGGCTGCCGGGCGCGCCATCCTATCCAGCGATTTGCCGGTCTTGCATGAAGTGCTGGACGAGACGATAGCTGTTTTTTGCCCGCCTGATGATTTTAGAGTCTTGGGAATCTGTGCTTGGCGGGTTGCTGACCGACGAAAAACGTAGACAGGCTCTCGGTCAACGCGCCCGCCAGGCAGTACAAAAATATTCATGGATCGAACGTTGCCGTCGAGCGCTGGAATTGTTTTGAACCGATTATTATCCTAATGCATATGATTCAGAAACGGTTAACTACATTAAATGCGAACACCTGGCTCGCGATCGTCCTGGTGGTTTCCACAATCGAGCGGGTTTTACTTTATATTTTCTATCGCCCGGTTTTATATAACGATAGCACCGGGTACCGGCGCGCAGCCGAGGCCATTTTGGACGGTTGGGCCCATCTTGATGGCACACGCACTCCCGGTTACCCGATCTTCCTGGCGCTGATCGGTCCCGATGAGCGGGTCTATACGGCTCAATTAGTGCTCGGCGTGTTGATTACCCTTTTATTATTTTTTATCGGCTGGCGACTCACGCGACTGGGGTGGTTCGCTGCCCTGGCAGCATTTGGATATTCCCTGAACCCACAGCAATTGCTGGTGGAAGGCGATATCCTGACTGAAACCCTGACGATATTTTTGATCGTCCTTTGCCTGGCAGGGATGATCTGGTTGCTCAATTCAGACAGCACCCGGCAGGTCTTGCAGGTTGTGTTGGTGGGGCTGGGAGTTGGCGCAGTTGCCGGTGCCGCTGCCCTGGTGCGAACCTTGTTCGTTTTTCTTCCGATATTGTTTGCCCTGGTCCTGCTCCTTTTTTGGCGGGTGCGCATAAGGCTGCGATTTGCCGCCGCGCTGCCTGTCTTCCTGTCCGGCCTGGCGCTTATTGGCGTATGGGTCAATTTCATCCACCAGCGCTTCGGAATTTGGAGCATGGATACCATGACCGGCTATCACTTGATGAACCACTCGGGGATATTCTTTGAAGATGTGCCGGATGAGTATGCGGGGATCCGTGATACATTCATTCGTTATCGCGATGCCCAGGTGGCTTTGACTGGTAATCCGGGGAATGCCATTTGGGATGCCATCCCCGCCATGGTGGATGTTTCGGGGCTGGACTTTACGCCCCTTTCCACACTCCTGGCAAAAATCTCCATCAGGCTCTTCCTCCAGCACCCTGGACAATACCTTTGGACTGTTGCGGAAGGCTGGGCGGCTTTTTGGAAGGTTCCGGTGCACTGGGCGCTGGTCTCACCGACCTCATTCACGGAGACGTTCAGGCGCGCCATCACCCTGCTCATTCGAGGGGTTTTGTTCATCGCAAACCTGTCTTTCATTGCCGGAACGGTCTCCCTGGTCTGGCGAAAAGCTCGACGCGTTTTACACATGCAGCCTTTCATCGTGCTGCTGGTTGGCACGATCTGGGGTTCGTCCATCCTGCAGGCTTTCGTTGAATATGGGGATAACCCGCGCTACTCGATCCCCATCCAGACGTTGGTGGTACTCGTGGTAATATGGTGGAGTTTTGCCCTCCTGAAAAGGAATCGACTTGAAAACCGCATTGCATGATTTGCGTTGGATTCTGCCTGCCAGTCTTGTCCTGGGCCTTGCTCTTGCATTGCCTGGTCCTGGAATCTGGTGGATCGGCTGGCTGGCCTATACATTTATCCTGGTGCTGGGCTTGCTGGCTCTTGCCGTGCTCTGGCGGTCTGCAGGTGCCCCGCGGACTTTGCTGGTGATGCTGCTCCTGGCACTTTTCCTGCGCCTAGGGCTGGGTATCTTCTTTTCCACTATCCTTCCGGTGTATGGAAACGATACCCCGGTTTATAAAGCGGGTTTTGCCGTCAGGGATGCTTCCACGTACGATGCGCAAGCCTGGAAACTGGCATCCTCCAATGAGCCCTTATGGAGGGCTTTTGACCGGTCTTATGGTGCAGACGATCAATATGGCGGGCTCTTATTCTTTCACAGCATGTTCTACAGGTACTTCAGCCCTGACGCACATCGTCCCTTTTTGTTGATCCTGTTTTCCGCACTGGCAGGAGCGCTTGGTGTTGCGCTGGCCTGGAAGGCAGCCCGGCAGTGCTGGGGGGGGAGTATTGCCATGCTGGTGGGATGGATCATGGCGGCGTATCCGGAAGCGCTGCTGGTTGGAGCCTCGCCGGTGCGGGAGGCCTTCCTGATCCTATTTATTGCCATGTCCTTCTGGGGGGTTGTGGACTTGCTGGCCAATCACCGGAGTACCGGGTGGTTGTGGATTGTGGGCAGCCTGCTTGGGATGGTGCTCTTTTCACCGGGTGTTGTCGTTGCAGCGTTGCTCGGTTTGGGGGGTTGGACCTGGTTGCGGGAAAAAGAACGCCGTATCAGTGGGTGGGTGGTGGCTGGGGCTGCCGTCCTGGTAGCGCTGGCTGCCTTGTTGCTGGGTGTGGTGGTTGGAAGCACCCTCCAGGTGCCGGGTGGGCCGCTGGCCAACCTGATCGATTGGCTCCGCTATTCGGCAAATTATGGTGCCTATATTACAGAACACAACTCTGGCTGGCTCCAGACGATCTTTGGATATCTGCCAGACTCACTGCATTTACCTTTTATCACCGCTTATGGAATTGCCCAGCCGGTATTACCGGCGGCAATCGCCGACCCGGCTGTCTGGCCGATGCGCGTCCTGGGGATTCTCCGCGGGTTGGGCTGGTACGCGTTGCTCCCCTTCCTGGTGTTCAGCCTGCGTTCCATATGGAAAACAGCCGATAAACGGGAGCGCTTTGCCTGGCTATGGATCTGGCTGATTACCTGGGCCTGGATCATCCTTTCATCAGCGCGTGCCGGTGGGGACCAGTGGGATAATCCTCGCTATCGGGTCATCCTGCTGCTCTTCCAGGCTGCACTGGCTGCCCAGGCGCTCAGTTGGCAGCGTGCCACCCGCGACCGCTGGTTGGGACGCATCCTGGCAGTGGAAGGGGTATTTCTGGTTTTGTTCGGTTATTGGTATATCAGCCGCTATTACGGACTGAAGGTCTTTCACATATTTATCGTTTTTGGAACTATTGCGGTGATCAGTGCCGCCATTCTGATTGGCGGCTGGATGTGGGACCGCTGGCAGACCAGGCGCGGACAGGAAAATTCCAAGAGGGAATCCCCTTAATTTCTTATGGAACTCGGTTGAATACAGGATACCACGTGGATTGAGGGGTCGCTACAGCAGGGGACAGGCGCAGGCACCTTTAAACCAGTATCTCATCCAACTATTGCGCACTTGACGGATATTCATTCTCGTTTATAATTCAGTGACTGAATTATGGAAAGGAGCGATTGTGCCTACTGCCCTCATCACCGGCGTGACCGGCCAGGCTGGCTCTTACCTGGCAGAGTTCCTGCTCTCCAAAGGCTACCATGTGGTTGGAATGGTGCGCCGTTCCAGCACGGTAACTTTTGAGCGTATTCAGCACATTCAAAATGATATCAGCATTGTTCAAGGTGACCTGCACGACCAGAGCTCGTTAAATGCCGCCCTGGAGCAATACCGTCCGGATGAGGTATATAACCTGGCTGCGCAATCTTTTGTTGCGGCTTCCTGGACACAGGCGGTATTGACCGGAGAAGTGACCGCCCTGGGTGTCACACGACTGTTGGAAGCAATCCGCCAGGTGAATCCCAAATGCCGCTTCTACCAGGCTTCCAGCAGCGAAATGTTTGGGAAAGTTGTCGAATCTCCTCAGAACGAAGCCACTCCCTTTTATCCGCGCAGCCCCTATGGAGTGGCGAAAGTATACGGACATTGGATCACGGTCAACTATCGCAAATCCTATAATATGTTTGCGGTATCCGGCATCCTTTTCAACCATGAAAGCCCGCGGCGTGGCCTGGAGTTTGTAACCCGCAAGATTTCAAATGGCGCGGCGAGAATCAAGGCAGGATTGGACAAGGAACTCCGCCTCGGCAACCTTGATTCACAACGGGATTGGGGATTCGCCGGAGAGTACGTGGAAGTGATGTGGAAAATGCTCCAGCAAAAGACCCCACAGGATTACGTGATCGGGACGGGTGAACCCCATTCGGTCCGGGAATTCTGCGAGTCGGCTTTCAACCACGTGGGATTAAACTACCAGGATTATGTGGTGCAGGACCAGAGATTTATCCGCCCATCCGAGGTTGACCAGCTCAAGGCTGATCCTTCAAAAGCGCGCCGGGAACTGGGGTGGGCGCCCAAGGTGGGTTTTAATGATTTGGTTAAGATGATGGTTGAAGCGGACCTTAAACGGGTGCGCATGGGGAATTCTTAACGGGAAAGACGATGACAAACCCTGACGATTCCACTCGTGAGCTGGCCCTGCTCGAAACCATCGAGCGCGATCCAGACGTGACCCAGGCTTCCATTGCAACGCAATTGGATGTGGCGGTTGGGACTGTTAACTGGCACCTCAAACGCCTGATCGAGAAGGGCTATGTCAAAATAAAACGTGCCAATCGCAAAAAACTGGTCTATATCATCACTCCTGAGGGGATCGCCCTGCGTGCCCGCCTGACGGTGGATTATATCGAACAGCAATTCCTTCTTTACCGAAATACCCGCCTGCACGTTAAAGAACACATCGAGCGGGTGCGGGCAGCCGGTTTTGACCGGGTTGCCCTGGTGGGTGAGGGGGACGTTGCAGATATTTGCCGCCTGACTTGCCTGGAGCAGGGCGTGGCGGTCGTGTCCGATCCAGGAGCGCCGGTACTGGTGGTATCCGGCTTGAAGGTCCGGTTGGAAGGGTTATAAGTGCTTACCCAGGAGAAACAGCATCGAGGCGACCAGGAAATAAATGGAAAAATCTGACAGGATACAAAAAGGTCCAGTGAAATGGGACATGATCATCAGCCCGCAGCGCAATTTATTCGATTTGCGTTTGCGAGAAATTTGGCATGCCCGCGACTTGATCCTTTTGTTCGTGCGCCGTGATTTTGTTTCCGTTTACAAGCAGACCATCCTGGGACCGCTCTGGTATCTCATCCAACCGTTGCTAACGACGATCACTTTTACCGTCATATTTGGCAATATTGCCAAACTCCCTACAGATGGACTGCCGCAATTCCTGTTCTACATGTCCGGTACGGTCATCTGGACGTATTTTGCCAGCTGTCTCACCAAGACCTCCGAAACCTTTGTGAGCAATGCCAACCTGTTTGGCAAGGTTTATTTCCCGCGCCTTGCCGTGCCGATTTCCATTCTCATTTCCAATTTGATCGCTTTTACCATCCAATTTGGCTTTTTCCTGGCCTTTATGGGCTATTTCGCCTTGCAGGGCACGCCATTGCATCCCAATTGGTGGATCCTGTTAACCCCTGTGCTTTTATTGATGATGGCCGGGCTGGGACTTGGTTTTGGCATTATTGTCTCGTCCCTTACCACCAAGTACCGCGATCTCCGTTTCCTGGTGCAATTCGGTTCACAGCTTTTGATGTATGTCACCCCGGTCATCTACCCGTTATCCTCCATTTCGCACAAATACCAGGTGCTGATCCAGTTCAACCCCATGTCGTCCGTGGTGGAAGCATTTCGATATGCCTTCCTGGGGGCAGGGACGGTGAACCTGGCTCAACTGGCCTACAGTTTCGGAATTATGCTGCTGGTGATCGTCATTGGTGTGGTCATATTCAATCGCGTCGAAACAACCTTCATGGATACCGTATGAGCGATCCGGTCATCGTTGCGGAAAACATCTCCAAGGCATACCGCCTGGGCCAGATTGGCAGCGGTACGCTTACCAACGACCTTAAGGCATGGTGGGCCAAAGCGCGTGGCAAGCCCAACCCCCTTTTGAAGATCGGGGAGGAAACGCTGGACGGGGAAACGCTTTGGGCATTCGCGTGATATAAGCTTCTCAGTGGAGCAAGGCACAGTGCTGGGAATCATTGGTCGCAATGGCGCCGGGAAAAGCACCCTGCTTAAGATCCTTTCACGGGTTACAGCTCCCACTGCCGGCACGATAAAAGTAAAGGGCCGGATTGCCAGCTTGCTGGAGGTTGGCACCGGGTTTCACCCGGAATTGACCGGGCGGGAGAACATCTATCTTGAATGGTGCCATCCTGGGCATGAAAAAGGTCGAAGTTGACCGCAAGTTTGATGAAATCTTGGATTTCTCCGAAGTGGAACAGTTCATTGATACGCCCGTCAAACGCTATTCCTCCGGTATGTATGTTCGCCTGGCATTTGCCGTGGCAGCTCATCTGGAGCCGGAAATCCTGGTGGTGGATGAGGTGCTGGCGGTGGGGGATGCCGAATTCCAGAAGAAAAGCCTGGGAAAAATGGGTGACGTAGCCCGGGACGAAGGTCGCACGGTGCTTTTTGTCAGCCACAATATGTCATCCATCCTGCGCCTGACGCAGGAGACGATCGTATTGGAAAAGGGACATATGGCGATGCGGGCTCCATCTGCAGAAGCAGTGGATTATTACTTGTCCGGAGGGAACCCCGAGGCGGGTGAGCGGACCTGGGGCGCAGAAGAGATTCCCACCGATGCAGCTCCCTTCCGGCCCATCGCGGTGCGTCTCCTGGACAAATCCAGGAAGGTCGTGGATACAGTCCGCTCGACGGAAGCATTCCAAATCGAAATGGAATATGCCCTGGCAGCCCCATTGACCGGCCTGCGGATTGGGATCTATATCAGCACGGCGCGCGGGTGAGTACGTGCTGACCTCCTTTGATACCGATGACCAGAAGCGCTTTGAAAAACATGGGTCACGCCCGGCCGGGCATTACATCAGCAGTTGCATCCTCCCGCCTGATTTTCTAAACGGGGGGCGTTACACCCTGGGAGTCAATGCCAGTTCCTACCGTGTCCGCCGTTACTTCATGGATGAGCAAGCCCTTACTTTTAATGTAGATACTTCCGGTGCACCCGGGAAGCAATGGGCTGAACCACGCCCGGGCGTCCTGCGCCCGCGCCTGGAATGGAAGATCGAGACACGATGAGACCAAAAACTCTGATAAAAGAGTTGCTGGGCGAAATGCCGTTTTCTGTTGAGGCGTACTGGCTTCTGCGCCATCGCGATCACAAGATTGCCAGCCGGTTTAACCTGGAAGCCCTGGCAGCCGCGACTGCCAGAAATGGTTTCACAGGTGACACCGTATGCCCGCTCTGCACCGGTAGGCAAAAAAATATTCATTTTTGGCTCCATGCATTCCTGGATAAACCATATTACTGTGACCGGGCTGACCCTCCGCGGCCTGGGCCATGAGGTGACTCTCGGTTACCTTCCTTACGGTGATTATGCCAAGCCGATCAGCCGATTCGATCTGCGGCGCCACGAACTATATGCCCGTCACGTTTTGCAGGGTGCAGCTCCACTGCTAAAGATCGCCTCATTCCAGGACATGCAACCGGCGGGAGAAATTCCGCAGACCTTGTTGAAGGCAGTGCAGCAAGTGACCGTCTACGACACCCAGTACACCCTCCAGCGGGAAGAGGTGACCGGGACCGAACCCATCTACCAGTTACGCCACCAGCGCAACCTGGATGCTGCCCGCAAGGCGTTTGCATACCTTTCAAAAAAACCGTCCCGATGTGGTCATCGTCCCAAATGGGATGATCCAGGAATATGGGGCGGTCTATGAGGCCGCCCGCGTACTGGGGATCACTGCGGTCACGTACGAATTTGGTGAACTTGACCAGCAAATCTGGATAGACCGGGATCGCCTGGTGATGTTCCATTTCACGGATGAAGCATGGGAAAAGTGCCGGGAGCGGGTCCTGGATGATGAACAAAATGCCTGGCTGGATTCCTTCCTGGCTGAGCGCCAGGGGTTGAAAGCTGGAGCACAGTTTGCACATCTCTGGCAAAAGTCATCCCGGCAGGGGGCGGAGAAAATCCGCTCGGAGCTGGGGCTGGATGACCGCCCGATCGTCTTCCTGCCGACCAATGTCCTGGGGAATTCAGCCACCCTGGGTCGCACCATCTTCAGCCAGTCCATGGCTGATTGGGTCGAGCGCGTGATCCCATTTTTCGCGGACCGGAAAGAGGTCCAGTTGGTGATCCGCATCCATCCAGCCGAGACCTGGACGGTTGGACCTTCGGTCGCAGAGATCATCCACAAAGCGCTGCCTGAGCTGCCCGCTCATATCCATTTGATAGGGCCGGCGGAGAATATCAATACCTATGACCTGATGGATATCGCCGACCTGGCACTCGTTTACACCACTACTGCCGGGCTGGAGATGGCTGTCCGCGGAATACCGGTGCTGGTAAGCGGAGCGTCCCAATACCGCGCAAAAGGCTTCACCCTTGACGCCGATACCTGGGAAGAATATTTCCAGGTGCTCAACCGGGCACTCAAGGATTTGTCAACCAGCGGTCTGACCCCGGAACAAATCCGAGCTGGCCAGGAATTATGCCTATTTTTACTTCAAGGAATATCCGCGACCTTTCCCGTGGCACCTGGAGAAAATCTGGTCCAGCCTGGAAAAACGACCGCTGTCCTTTGTGCTTGGTGCGGAAGGTCGCAAGAAATATCTGTCCACCTTCGAGGAATTGGCTGGTGCCTCGATCGATTGAAGGTTACCATAATTAACCATGTGGAAATCACCTGTGGTTATTGACCAATAAAGGAGAATCTTTTATGTCACAAACTCGAGTTCTGGTTACAGGAGCCGGGGGTTTCATCGGACACCATCTTGTCTCTTTCCTGCGCGGCAAGGGATACTGGGTGCGCGGCGTGGATATCAAGCTCCCCGAATTCAGCGAATTGGATGCGGACGAGTTCGAAGTTCTGGATCTGCGCCGCTGGGACAACTGCCTGCAGGCGACCCGCGGCATCGACGAGGTCTACGGCCTGGCTGCCGACATGGGCGGGATGGGTTTCATCTCGGCCCATCACTCTGAGATCCTGCACAACAACTCGTTGATCAATACCCACACCCTGGATGCAGCGCGTGTTAACGGGGTGAAACGGTACTTCTACACCTCGTCTGCGTGTGTCTACCCTGAATTCAAGCAAACGGAAACCAATGTCGTTCCTTTGAAGGAAGAAGACGCTTACCCTGCCATGCCCCAGGATGCCTATGGGTGGGAAAAACTGGTAATGGAACGCCTGTGCACTCACTACCGCGAAGATTACGGTCTTGAGACCCGCATCGTCCGCTTCCATAACATCTTCGGCCCGCAAGGGACCTGGGAGGGCGGGCGCGAGAAAGCACCTGCTGCCATGTCCCGCAAGGTGGCCGTTGCCAAGCTGACCGGTAAGCACGAGATCGAGATGTGGGGCGACGGGGAACAGACGCGTTCCTTTTGCTACATCGATGACACCCTGGAAGGCATCTACCGCTTGATGCGCTCCGATCATGTATCTCCCCTCAACCTGGGTTCAGATCGCATGGTGACCATCAATGAGCTGGCTCACATGGTTGCCAAAATTGCCGGGATCGACATCACCATCAAGCATATCGAAGGTCCCCAGGGAGTGCGCGGACGCAACTCGGACAATACCCGTCTGCGCGAAGTTCTCAAATGGGAACCAAAATTGACCCTCGAGCAGGGAATGGAACGGACGTACAAATGGATCGAAGGACAGGTCTCGCGGAAACTTGGCTTGCCGATCCCGAATTAGGATAATTCCCCGCTGGAGGGTCCCTTCTGCTGGAATAAATGGATACCATGGCATTTCTCACCATTTTTACGGCTCCCAAGCCGTTCACCAACCCGCATATCAATATCATCCAGCGCAACGCTGTCCAGGCATGGACCCGGCTGAAGGATGTTGAAATCATCCTGATCGGAGACGAGCCGGGCATTCCGGAAGCTGCCAGGGAATTTGGCGTCAAGAATGTTCCGGTCGTGGCACGTGATGAGAAGGGCATCCCGACCGTCAAATCGGTCATGGAGATCGGCCATACCCATAGTGATAGCCCGTTGTTATGCTACGCCAATGCCGATATGATCCTGATGTCAGATCTAACCCGGGCGGCACGGCAGGTTTCGGAACAGGCGCAGCGACTTTTTGCTGGTGGGTCAGCGCTGGGACCTGGCGTTGACCGAAGCGTTGGATTTCAGCGGTGATTGGGAGTCGCGCTTGCGGCTGGATGTTGCGCAGCACGGCAAATTCTACTCGCCGTGGGGGATCGACTATTTTGTCTTCCCGCGCAGCCTCTACACCGAGGTGCCTGATTTCACCATTGGCCGTCCCGCCTGGGATAACTGGATGGTGTACCATGCCCGCACTACCTTCGGGCTTGGCGATAGATGCCACTCGTGATGTGCTCGCGGTCCACCAGAAGCATGATTACAGTCACCTGCCGGGCAACAAGCCCCCGTACGGTTCAGAGGTCGCAAAATCCAACCTGGCCAAGGCCGGGGGGCGGAAATGTGTATTCAATATCCTGGATACGAACCGCGAACTCGTGGGGGGACGTATCCGCAGGCCAGAGCTCAGGCTGGTGCGCATCCTGCGACGACTGGAGAGGTTATTCATAAACGATACAGGAAAAGGCTGGAGCTGGGAAATATCCCTGAGACTCCAACAGATGCAGCGCCCGCTGGCTGTCAAACCGAGGAGAAAATACATGCGCGTCGGTCATAATCCTGCCCGGTTTATTGAAAATGTGGCCCAGCCTGCCGAGATCACGGTAGCAGTGGTCAATTGCATCCCATTCCTGAGCGGATATTACGAACAGAGTTTGGAAGTGCTCAAGGTGGTGGTGGAAAGCCTGGATGCAACCGCGGGAAACGGCTCATCCATATGATGTGATGATCTTCGACAACCATTCCTGTGCCGAAGTGCGGGCGTACCTGAAGGAAGCCAGTGACCAGGGAAAGATCCAGTACCTGGTGCTCTCTGAGACGAATATCGGGAAGATCGGAGCCTGGAACTATATGTTCGGCGCGGCGCAGGGGGAATACATTGTTTTTTCGGATGGTGATATTGGTTTCCGTCCGGGGTGGCTGGCGGCTTCACTTGACCTTTTTTAGATCTTTCCCAATGTCGGCATGGTGACGGCCCGGCCACTCCCAACCGCCGAGGAATTTTCAACTGCTACATTTGAATGGTCGAAAAAACAAGCCACCGGGATTCTTGGAAGAGGGTCAATTTCTTCCGTGGGATACATATCTGGAACATGCACAAAGCCTGGGGTTGCGAAGAGGAAAAAAATCCGAACTTTGCCCCAGCGATAATGTACCGGGTCATTATGGAGGCAAAGCGCATATATTGGAGCAGCCCATTTTCAGTTTATTGCCCGGGCACAGGTGCTCAAGAAGATCATGCCCCTGCCATCTGACCAGCCGATGCGCGGCGAGCGCGCCCTGGATGAAGCAATAAATAATATGGGACTTCTCCGCCTGACAACAGTAGAGCCGCTCGTGTGGCATATGGGTAACCGTGTGACAAATCCGGTACAGCAGAATAAAGCGCAGCGCAGGACGCTCCTGCAGCACATCCTTTGGAATTCGTTTATCAAGCGTGTCCTGCTCTGGGTAAATAACCAGATCTTTAAACTTTACTTTGCCAACGTTGAATAAACGTGCTTGTCATTTTGATCGAAATCATTCCATGCAGCTAACCCTAAAGACATTGAAGGATATTACCTCGATGAAAGTCCTGTACGTGGCATTCCACGATCCGATGAACATGGACGTTGGCAATGGGATGGATTATTTTCGTTATCATTCCATTTGCGATCGTGGTTTTCAAGTTAAATACATAGGACCCTTCAATTTTCCGCCTGCGCGGTTGGAACAATTGGCTGCCCGAATTTATCAACGGAGCGGGAAACGCTATTTAAAATTTAAGCTGTCCACCTCCTGGAAAGTTTCTCAGGCTACCAATAAAGTTGTTCGGGAATGGAAGCCGGATGTTGTTTTTACAAGCTACATTCCCGCGCTAGTTTTTTACAAAGGCGTTGCCCCGGTTGTTTATACCGTGGACACCACATTCTATGGGTTGGAAAAATCCTGGCCTCTGTATGGCTGGCCCGCATTAATGGTTTCCATGTGGCAGGAAAGGCGGTCATTTCGCTGGTGCAAAAAAGTTCTCACCAATAGCGAATGGCACCGGAAAATCCTGACAGACATTTACAAAGTACCTCCGGAATCTACAGAGGTGTTTGCCCTTCCGTCTACCTTACCACCACAAGATGTTCCTGAACAAATAGATATGGAGAGTAAGAAGCTCCAGGTGCCGCTCCGTTTACTCCTGGTAGGCCGGGATTATCAGCGCAAAGGGGTGGATATTGCCATAGAAACCGTACACAAACTCAACTCAGCAGGAATCCCAGCGCAATTGACCGTTTGTGGCACCCAGGGTCGCGAGGATCAGTTTGTCAGGTTTGTCGGGCCATACCTGAAAAACGATCCCGGTCAATTGAAACAGTTCATCGACCTCTACCGGAAAGCGCACTTGCTCATCCATCCGGCCCTTTTTGAACCCGCCGGTATCGTCGCGGCCGAGGCAGCTGCATTTGGAACTCCAACGATAACAAATGATACAGGGGGGCTGGCAACCACGGTTGCAGACGGGGTATCGGGATTTGTGTTGCCCAAGGGGAGCCCTTCAGAGGCCTACGTCCAGGTGATCACCCGACTAATTCAGGACCCTGAAGAGTATTATGCGTTATGTGGAAGAACTCGCCAGCGTTATGAGCGTGAATTGAACTGGGAAGTTGTCGGAAAAAGGCTTGCAGGAATATTTCATCAGTTGGTGAACACAGGATAATCCAATGAATGGGAATGAAAAATTGCTTCCTCCCTGGTTTGTCAGATGCGTTCGCGTGTTGAAGGCCACCCTCCTTCCACGCTTTCGCACCTTGTCCCGCTCCAGGTTGGAAATCATTCATTCGGTGCAATTCACGAGTAGGTAATATGCTGGAAACTGTCACACGTTGTCCCTTGTGCTCGGGAAGTCGAAACATTCCTTTTGATAGTCGGAATTTTCTGGGCGTTCAGGTGGAAAATTGCATTTGCTGCAACTGTGGCCTTGTTTATCAATCCCCCCGCATGACGGTAGTAGAGATGGGAGCGTATTACCAGGCTGAATATCGCCGCACCTACCAGGGGGCGGAAGGACCGGTTACCCGTGACCTTGCAGTGCAGGCCGCCCGCGCCAAATCCTTGTTTGGTTTTATCAAGCCGCACGTTGCATCCATGGAGCGTTGCCTTGATATTGGCTGCTCGGCAGGCTTGATCCTGCAGCACTTCCAGGAACACTACGGGTCACAGGCTGTAGGGATAGAACCGGGTGATGCCTACCGGGCTTATACCCGGGATCTTGGGATAACCGTTTATTCGTCACTGGAAGAATTGGAAAAAGCGGGTGAAAAATGCTTCAACATGGTCAGCATGTCGCATGTTCTCGAGCACCTGCCAAACCCGGTGGACTATCTCACTCACCTGCGCGAAAAGCTTCTTGTTCCAGAAGGCTGGCTCCTGATCGAAGTACCGAACTTATATGCCCATGAATCTTTTGAAATTGCTCATCTTTTATCGTTCAGCCCTCACACCCTCCGTGAACTGCTTCAGCGCAGTGGATTTACACTCGTAAAGATCGAAAAGCATGGTCGACCGAATTCGCAGATCCTTCCTCTTTATCTTTCCGTCCTTTGTCGTCCGGAATTACATCGGGATGTTTATACGATCCGCCCGGAGCGTGGGGTGAAATACAAGAGGCGAGCTGGGATGATTTGGCGGAAGGTTTTGACGAAATTGTTCCCAAAACGCGCATGGCTCTTGCAAGGATAGTCAAAATGCCAAACCTGGAAAATACCTTCCAATTTTCATGGAGTGATGTTCGATGACCCTATCAAACGATATATCCACGCATGAGAATCATTTCCCTACTGGAAATTCACACCCGGCTTGTACTGTTCGTAAAAGCGTTTCCACAGCGATCTGAGACTTTTATTGTCCAAAAATTCCTTGGCCTCCTTGAAAAGGGATGGGATGTGCATGTCGTATGCGGCCGCAGGTCAACCAAAGAGTGGGATTTGTTTCCCACACTAAGCGGACAAAAAGAATTGCGCAATCGCATTCATATATCCTGGCCGGAACGATCCAAAATCGTTGAAGCGCTGCTATTCCCTTTTTTGTTCCTTCGCTGCCTGGTGCTTGCTCCAAAAAGCAGCCTGCAATACCTGGTGCGTGGCTGGAACCTTTTTGGCTTTTACACTCTCCACCTGTTCTATGTGGATGCCGAGATGATCATCCTGCACCCCGCTCTTATCCATTTTGAATTTGGGTCTCTTGCCATAGGGCGGATGCATATTAAAGAATTTCTTGGTTGCCGGATCACGGTGAGTTTTCGAGGAGCTGATATCAGTTTCACTGGGTTGGATAAACCCGATTTTTACCACCAGGTGTGGGAACAAGCCGATGCCTTGCACCTGGTAGGCGAAGATCTTTGGAAGCGGTCTCTGCAGCGGGGTTGTCCAGGTGACAAGCCCCATTCTGTAATTTCTCCGGCGATCGACCCTTCATTCTTCGTCCCGGAAACAAAAAAAATTTCGGAATCCGTTGGTACTCAATCACGTCCATACCGCATCTTGAGCGTTGGCCGTCTGGTATGGAAAAAAGGATATGAATTTGCTTTGCGAGCTGTTCGATGCCTGCTGGATCAGGGAATATATTGTGAATACCGGATCATTGGAAGCGGCGACTATACGGATGCAATCAGATTTACCATTCGCGATTTGGAAATGGAGAATGATGTTAAGTTGCTCGGTCCCATGTCACGAGCGGAGGTAAAAACGCAATTGGAATTGGCGGATGTTTTTCTGCTCGCTTCCGTCTCTGAAGGATTAAGTAATGCTGTGCTTGAAGCTCAAGCGATGACCTTGCCGGTGGTCAGCACCGATGCAGGTGACGCAGGAATTGCCAATGAAGAAACCGGTTTTATAATCCCCCGAAGAGATTGGCAAACCATGGCGGATAAACTGGCAAAATTGGCTGCTGACCCCGGGCTGCGGGTCAGGATGGGTGAGGCTGGCAGGCAAAGGGTCATGGAAAAATTCCAGGTGGCGACCCAAACGGAGAGTTTTAACAGGTTTTATCACCAGGTACTGGCTTAACACCCTGGAGTATTACTGCCCCCGGCGTGGATCAATGGTCATTCGCTGGACTAAGATGTACCGATGAACGACGGAAGGAAGAGATTTGAATTGGCAACCCAGGGTAGATTTTTAAAGATATAGAACAAGGTGTACGCTGAAAAATGAACCAACGCAGGCTGCCTGAGATTTCGATTGTCATTCCCACCTTTAATCGACCGGATTGCCTGGTCCGCTTGTTGGATTCATTGCGTTCCCAGACTGCCAGCAAGGAAGAATATGAGATTATCGTGGTGGACAATGCCCCTGAGGAAAGGGGAAATGAGGTAAAAAAATTGTGTGACGTGCGCGCTTATTCTGCATTGGATTTACACTACATCAGCCACCCTACTGTGGGCGTGAGCTCTGCCCGCAACCGGGGTGTAGAGGTTGCGCGCTCAGAATTGATCGGGTTTCTGGATGACGACAGCTTTCCTCACCCGGACTGGGTGGAAACAGTCCTGCGGCTTTTTTCCGATACGAACGCTGATATTTTAGGCGGACCAACCCAACCATACTATTTGGTCGCCAAGCCAAAATGGTTTCGCGATAGATACCTGGTCAGTTCACAAGGAGAAAAGGCTTGCTGGCTGGTTGGAAATAAAGCGGTTACCGGTGCTAACATGGCCTGGCGCAAGAAGATCATAGTGGACCTGGGCGGATTTTCATCAGATTATGGCTATGTTGGGACAAAAAAAGTGTTTGGCGACGAGACGGAACTTAATCAGCGTGCCCGGCAAGCTGGATATACCACCTGGTATGACCCGGGCTTGATGATCGAACATTGTGCTCATCCACATCGGATGCGGGTGAGCTGGTTCTTTTCCAGCGGGATCCGATATGGGCAGATAAAGGCGCGTTTGAATTTTGAGGAATGGCTCTCAAGGGATACCAGGCCGATCACAAGGCAAATCCTCTCACAATTCAAGACCCTGGGGATAAATTTCTTCAAAGTCATAGGTTCCTTCCTTGCCCTGCCTTTTCGGTCCAATGAAAAATATCCACACTGGCAGAATTATGCCGTTGAGGTTATCCGACCGGGAATAGAAAGATTCAGCTTGGCGTTAAAATTGCTTGACTTAACGATTTCAGGAGGGACGAAATCATGAGAAAAGGCCAAAATCCTGCCAAGATGGGTCTTCCGGCGTACCAGCCCAAGAGGGTGGGGATTGCGCTTCTTTCCTGGATTCCATCTCAGGAAGGATATTTTAGCCAGGCCCTGGAGATTCTAAAAATTCAGATCACCAGTATTTATCGAAGCACACAGGATTTTGATTTGTTTGTCTTTGATAATGGCAGTTGCCCTGAGGTTCAGGATGAATTGCAGCAGTTGCACAAACTGGGGTTGATCCATTTTCTGTTCTTGGCAAATAGCAATTTGGGCAAAACAGGAGCATTAAATTGGATCCTTTCTGCTCTACCCAATGAGCTAATTTGCTTTTCGGATGGTGATGTACTTTTTCGACCAGGCTGGTTGGAAAAATCATTGGAAATACTGCATGCGTTTCCAGCAGCCGGGCTTGTCTCTGTCCAGCCATGTCTCTTTGATATCCTGAAGGGCCAAGAGCAGGCGCATAATGGAATGGAAAACGATCCCTCCTTCCGTTTATCCAACAGTCTGCTGGACCCTGTTGTTGTAGAGGAATATGGGCGCGGGGTTGGGCTGGATCCGGGGAAAATCGAAGAGTTAAAACTGGAACCGGTTTTGATTGTGGAAGAGGTCAAGAGCGGTGTGCGGGCAGTGATCGGCCAGTCCCATATGCAATTCATCATGCCCCGCGAAGTTGCCCGAAAGGTTTTGCCGCTGCCCTCCTCGCACGCTCTTTTCCGCCAGGAAACAAAAATCATAAATGAACACATCGACCAACTTGGTCTGTTACAACTGACATCTTTGGAAGCTTTCGTCTATCACATGGGCAACCAACTGGATGGAACCACACTGGAGGAGATCCAACGAACAGATTTGGGTGCAATCTCTCCCCATGCCCCAGTCATGCCACCTTTCTCATCGCAACCGGGTGCCAGCCCATCAAAAAAACGAGCATGGCAAATGCTCAGCTTGGCGGCCAGGTCTCCGTTTATCAAGAAAACGCTGCTGCGCCTATATAACCTGCTCTTTGAGTTCTTTGCCCAGGAAAAATGACCAAACGCATTTTCATCATCGCCGATCACGGCCTCGCCCTGATCTATTTCCTCCAATCGGATGTGATCCCCACGCTCCTAAAAGCCGACGTGGAAGTCGTCCTGTTTACCGATGATGATTCACTCCCGGCCATCAAATCACGCTACGGGCAGCCCGGCCTTACCTTTGAGGGCATCCGCCTGAAGGAATGTGAGCAATATTTCCAAATCGTTGACCCGTTCATCCAGCGCTGCCTGCAGATGCTGCGCTGGGTGGGAGGTTCCAAACGCATTAACGTGACAGCCATGGACGGAAATTACCACCTGCTGGCTGCCGCGTTCACCGGCCGGGGGCGGTTCGCCCTGCCGTTTTCTGAAGGCGGTTATCTGGTTAATGCGGCACTCACGAATTTTGCGCCGCTCGATTGTCAAATATCAAAATCGTTATACTCCGTGCTTTTACGACGACCTGTTCGAGAGATACAAGCCTGACCTGGTGGTGTCGCGCACGCCTGGCTGGCGCACGGACAGGTATATCCTGCGGGCAGCTGCCCAGCGCGGCATCCGAACGGCGGCTGTCACCATCGGGTGGGATAATCCGTCCTCGTACGGCCTTGCCGGGGGCACCGGTGGAATTCATCACCTGCTGGTCTGAGATCCAGAAGGAAGAATATGTCCTGGGTTCTGATTGGGATCCCAACAAAGTTTTCATTGGAGGTGTCCCGGCTTATGATGGATACTTCCGCCGTGAGTGGCAGCTCCCGCGCCAGGAATACTTCCAGCAGCATGGCCTGGACCCCGACCGACAGTTGCTTTCTTACGCCTGCAGTTTCGAGACCCTGCACCCCAATTTTCCCAACATCGCGGCAATTGCAGAATTGGTGAATCAGGATCAGTTGATCAAGCCCTGCCAGTTGTTGATCCGCCTGCACCCGAACCATTTTCGACCCGGCACGCGTTTTGAGGGCGAAGCCAACCGGGTGCGAGCGTACATCAAAGGCATGTCGAATGTCCACCTGGTGGAACCGGTATCGCTGGGAGGCGGGCTGGGGCACTACTCAGGCGAGGACATGGACGAAAAAGCCTCCATGATGGCCTGGTCTGATGTGTTCCTGACGGTCTATTCCACCATGGTAGTGGAAACGGCCATCCATGACCGACCGATCGTCAGCGTGACGATCGATACCCCCGGCGGCTGGAATATGAAGGATGTTTATTCCCTCCCGCTGACCGCCATCGGAGATTGGCCCACCCACCAGCGTTTCCGCTTGTCCGGAGCGGGGCGGGTGGCAGCCAGCCAGGATCAGGTACGCGAGCATGTCAATTACTATCTGCAACATCCTGCCGCGGATCGCGAGCAACGCTGTAAATTCATTGCTGATGAATGCACTTTTACGGATGGTAGTTCCGGGAAGACAGACAGGGGAAATCCTTCTTTCTATGCTTAAATGGATTCATTCTTGAGGCTCATGATGAGTAGACCCAGAAATCCTTGTGATCATCCCGGCGCGCGGCGGCTCGAAGGGCATCCCGCGCAAAAATATCCGCCCTTTTGCCGGGCACCCACTGGTCGCCTTTAGCATCGCCGCGGCCCTGCAGGCAGAGCTGGTGACGCGGGTCATCGTCTCGACGGACGATGAGGAAATTGCCAAGGTTTCCCGCCGTTACGGCGCTGAGACACCTTTTATGCGTCCCGCGGAATTCGCCGCGGACAAAACGATGGACCTGCCCGTTTTCCAGCATGCCCTGGCGTGGCTGGATGAGCACGAAGGTTATTGCCCGGATGCTGTCCTGCACCTCCATCCCACCAGCCCGGTCCGCCCAAAAGGTTTGCTGGATAAGGCCATCCGCCTGTTGCTGGATCACCCGGAAGCAGACTGTGTGCGCGGGGTGATCGAACCCGGTCAGAACCCTCATAAGATGTGGCGTATTGACGGGCAAACCGGTCGGATGACTCCGCTGCTGAGCGTCCCTGGAATTATGGAACCCTATAACACGCCGCGCCAGATGCTTCCCCCTGTATTCCTTCAAACCGGTCACGTGAACGGGATTCGCCCGGCGGTGATCCGGGGCGGCTCCATGACCGGTAACGTCATTTTGCCGCTTATCATCGACTCGCATTACGAAGTGGACCTGGACACTTTGGCGGATTGGGAACGCGGCGAATGGTTGGTCTCCAGGGGTCAATTGGATATGGTCTGGCCTGCAGAACCCCCCGGTGGAGACGGGCTGTCTTGAGGTCCATTCTTCTATGAAGAAGTTGAAGCCATCCTGGGCCTGGTTCGAGATCGGTTTGATCGTCTTGAGTCTGCTTGCGCATCTTTATATTGCGTCCAGGCCGGCAAATGCTTTAATGAACTGGTACAGCAGTGACGATGGTTTCTATTATTTTAAAGTGGCTGCCAATATTAACAGCGGGCTGGGGGTAACCTTTGATGGGATCAACCGTACCAATGGATTCCAACCCCTTTGGATGTTGGTATGCATCCCGGTTTTTGCTTTGGCGCGTTTTGACTTGGTCCTGCCCTTGCGCGTGTTGGTGATGGTGTCAGCTCTCCTGAATGCCGGGACGGGCATTCTGATCTTCCGCCTGCTGCGAAGGTTTCTATCCTCATGGACAGCTGCAGTGGTTTCGATGGTTTGGGTTTTCCTGCCCTCCATCCATGAGGTGGCGGTTCAAAATGGGATGGAAAGTGCGATCAGCGCATTTTTCCTGGCCCTCCTGCTATCCCTGGCGGTCCGGAAGAGGGAAGAACATCTTGGCTTTTGGAAGGTTGTGCCCATCGGGGTGGTGGGGGGGCTTGCGATTTTGGCTCGCCTGGATAACATCTTTGTGGTGATGTTGATCGGCTTGTGGTTTGTGCTGGGCCAGGTCAGCGATGTCCTCCGCATGCTCATCGTTGGGGATGTAGCCCTGGTCTATATTGTCGGGCTTCTCGGCTATTTTTTCCGCCTGCCGGCGGGTCCTTTGTACATCGCAAATTCAGCTTCCATGCCCTGGCACATTGCCCTGGGATTTATCCTGATCCCGTTATCGTTGTTCATTTTTGGCCTGTACCCCTCTTCTGCCGAGAAAATCCGCTGGAAGTTCCTATTGCGCTGCGTACTGGCAGTGGGACTGGGGTCCGGTCTGACCGGCATTATCCTGTTGATTATTCAAAGGGTCGGCTTGGTTTCAGCGTTACCCCGCTCAGTCATTTTGATCAATTTTGCGGGTACCCTGGTATGTGTGGTGGGGCTGCGCGCCCTGGCTGGGATTATTTATGGAACGAATGCTAATTCCGAGAATCCTCCGATCCTTACCCGTCCTATTCTGAAAATATTGATACCGCGCTTCTTTGGATTTTTTATTCCCACCGCCATCCTGCTGGCAACCTATATGTCTTGGAGCACACTCTACGTTGGCACGCCCATGCCCATCAGCGGCCAGATCAAGCAGTGGTGGGGGGACCTGCCCAATACCGTTTATGGTTCGGTCCACCGGTCCCTGCCTGAGCTTTTTGGCTTTTCGGGAGGCGCAGCGTGGGATATAGCTGCGTCACCGCTGCACCTTTTACCAAATACTGTCGCTGCATTGGTGGCCGGTAGAATTTTCAATATCACTTTGGTCATTTTGATTGCAGCCTTGTTGTTCGTGCAGCGCAAATGGCTGCTTGCCACTGCAACAAGGCTGGGCCTGTTCCCATTAATTTTGGGTCTGTACGCCCAGATCTTGAGTTACACCAGCACGAGCTACATTCATATCCGTGAGTGGTATTGGATCAGTGAAATGTTGTTTATGGCGCTTCTTCTCGGAATTATCCTTGAATGCGCCTGGCTCACCCTCAATCGTGCTAAAATCAAGCCCCTTGCCTGGCAAATAGGGATGGCGATCTTATCACTGGCATGTTTGTCGCTATTTGGACAAATGGTGATCCAGCGCTTTCCATACTTTGTTGCGCCAGGTAATCAAAATGCTTACCTGGCGGAAGTTCGTACCCTCGAGGCTTCCACCAGCCCCGGATCCCTGATTGGGCAGACCGGAGGTGGGACGACTGCCTACTTTATCAAGGACCGCACCATTGTCAACCTGGATGGCTTGATCAACAGCCCTGAATACTTCAGTTTTCTGAAGGTCGGCCAGGGGGCAGAGTTCCTTGACCGGATGGGAATAAATTATGTATACGGAGATGAGCTTATGCTCACGGCCTCTGATCCGTACCGGCAGCTGTTGGAAGGTCATCTCGACCCGGTGGCCAGGCTTGGTTCATCGGAATTGTACCGATATATTCCATCCTCGCCTTGATTTCACCCATTGCGAACGGGAGAATTATGAAAAAATCCGAAGTGCTTGCCATCATTCCTGCCCGCGGCGGATCGAAAGGCATTCCTCGCAAGAATATCCGCCCATTCGCCGGGTATCCACTGATCGCTTACAGCATCGCGGCCGCATTGCAGGCTGAATCAGTTACGCGCCTGGTCGTGACGACCGACGACGAGGAGATTGCCGAAATTGCCCGCCAGTACGGAGCTGAGACACCCTTCCTGCGTCCCGCAGACCTGTCCGGAGATCGTACCCTTGACCTGCCCGTTTTTCAGCACACCCTGACCTGGCTCGCAGAAAACGAAAAATACCATCCCGACATTGTCGTTCACCTGCGTCCCACCACCCCACTCCGCCCGCCCGACCTGGTCGACAGTGCTGTCCACTTGATGCAAGCTCATCCGCAGGCAGATTCGGTGCGCGGCCTTACACCGGCTCACCAGAATCCATTCAAAATGTGGCTGATGGACGGTCCCGACCAGCCAATCCGCCCGCTGGTGACCGTCCCTGGCGTGGAAGAAGCGTACAATGCCCCCCGACAGGAGCTACCCACCGCATATGCCCATACAGGCTTGATCGATATCATTCGCCCGGCAACCATCCTGGAACAACTTTCGATGACTGGCAGGACCATCCTGCCCATCCTTTTTGACCCTGCTTACGATGCTGACCTGGATACCCTGGCGGACTGGAAGCGGGCAGAGCTGTCCATTTTACGCAGCGATCTGAAGATGGTGTGGCCCGGGCAGCCGCCCCGCAAAATGCCTGAAAAGATCAAACTGCTTATCCTTGACTTTGACGGTGTGCTCACAGATAACCGCGTTTGGGTGGATGAAAATGGTCACGAGTTGGTGGCCGCTAACCGCAGCGACAGTCTTGGCATTAATTTGTTGCGCGAGGTCGGTGTGGAGGCGATGGTGGTATCAAAAGAGACCAATCCCGTGGTAGCCGCCCGCTGCCGGAAGATGAATATCGCCTGCGTCCAGGGGGAGGACGATAAACAATCGGCTATCCAGAATATCCTGGCGGAACGTCATCTTGACCCCGCCCGGGCCGTTTACCTGGGAAACGATATTAACGACCTGCCCTGTTTCCCGCTGGTCGGGTGGGCCGTGGCAGTGGCAGATGCCCTGCCCGAAGTGGCCCGGCGCGCAGATTATATTTTAAGCAGGGCGGGAGGTCACGCTGCAGTCCGTGAGTTATGTGACCTCATTCTTGCTGAAGGCCGCTTCTGAATTACAATTGCGGCTGCTTAAAAAGAACACATCTACCTGGTTCCTATTGGAGGTAAAAAATGGCAGATATTAAGATTGGTGATATTTTGGTAGGGGAAGGGCATCCCTGCTACATTATTGCAGAAATTGGGATAAACCATAACGGTGACTTGGAGACAGCCCGAAAACTCATTGATGTCGCTGCCACGGCTGGTTGCAACGCGGTCAAGTTCCAGAAACGCACGGTGGACGTGGTTTACCCTGCCGAGGAACTTGCACGTCCGCGCGAGAGTCCTTTTGGGACCACCAACGGCGATCTGAAATACGGACTGGAATTCGGGCAACAGGAATATCAAGCGATCGATCTTTACTGCAAAGAGAGAAAGATCGCCTGGTTCGCCTCCTGCTGGGACGAGGCTTCGGTGGATTTTATTGCACAGTTCAACGTGCCTTGTTTCAAAATCGCTTCTGCCTCCCTCACGGACGATAATCTCCTGCGCCATACGCGTTCAAAAAAAAGACCGATCCTGCTTTCGACCGGGATGAGCAGCCTGGAACAGATTGACCATGCAGTGGAGGTGCTGGGGAAGAAGGATCTAGTCGTTTTGCATACCACCAGCACCTATCCAGCCTTCTACGAAGAGTTGAATTTGCGCGTCATCCCGGAATTGAAACAACGCTATGGTTTGCCGGTGGGCTATTCAGGTCATGAGACCGGCCTTTCCACCACGATCGCCACGGTGGCCATGGGAGCCTGTGTAGTCGAGCGGCACATTACCCTGGATCGGTCCATGTGGGGTTCAGACCAGGCTGCCTCGGTCGAGTCGCAGGGGTTCATCCGCCTGGTACGCGACATCCGCCTGGTCGAAACCGCCATGGGAGACGGTGTGAAGCGCGTGATCGAACGGGAAGTGCCAATCATGAAAAAACTTCGCCGCGTGGATGGCAATGGAACTGGTAAATAGGGTTTTTGTTGGAGGATCGAATGTCACTGATTGGAATCATGCAGGGACGACTTTTTCCCCCGGAATCAGGCCGGTTCCAAAGTTTTCCGCGGGAACACTGGGCTGACGAATTCGAGCTGGCTGCCCAGGCTGGACTGGATTCCATCGAATGGATCTATGACCAGTATGGGGCGGACGCAAATCCCATCGCCACGGATGCCGGGATCGGGGAGATGAAAGCGCTCTCCAAACTGCATGGCGTTCAAGTGGTATCGTTGTGCGCTGATTATTTCATGGACAAGCCTCTCGTGCGTGCAAGTTCATCCCAATTGAGGGAGCGCCTGGCCACCCTTCAATGGTTGCTGGGCCGCTGTAAGATGCTGGGGATGAACCGCATGGTTATCCCGTTTGTCGATGCATCCAGCATCGATACTGACGCGGAGTTTGAGGGTGTCATATCAATGTTGACCCGCCTCCTGCCGGCGGTGGAAAAAATCGGTATTGAACTCCATCTCGAAACATCCCTGCCTCCAAAAAGGTTTGGCGAAATGCTTGCACGTCTGCCGCATCCACTGCTCAAGGCCAATTATGATTCCGGGAACAGCTCTTCGCTGGGTTACAAACCTCACGAAGAGTTCAATGTGTATGGAAGACGGGTGGGAAGTGTGCACATCAAGGACCGTTTGTACGGCGGAACCACCGTACCCCTGGGCAAAGGAGATGCAGATTTCCAGGCCCTTGCTGAAAGTCTCAAGTTTATCGGGTATACAGGCGATTTTATCCTCCAGGTGGCTCGTGAAACTCCCGGTAATGAAATCAATTGGGCCAGGCAAAACCGCGATTTCATCATAAAGAACTTTACAGGCTCTAATAAGGTGCGGCAATGAAAGTCTTGATCATCGGCCTCGGCGGAATAGGTCAGCGCCATCTCAGGAATTTGCGCACCTTGCTGGGCAACGATGTGGAAATATTCGCGCACGATCTTCGCCCCAGTCCGCCGGTCCTAACCGACCAGCTTCAGATTGAGGCCGGGGTTACCCTCGAAGAAAAATACAACATCCGAATATTCCTGGATTTGGATCAGGCCTTTGCACTCAAGCCGGAGATCGTCTTCGTCTGCAACCCATCCAGCCTGCATATTCCCGCGGCAATGCGGGCAGCCCGGGCAGGCTGTCACCTGTTCATTGAAAAGCCGCTATCCAACAGCCTGGACCAGGTGGATGATTTGGCCGAACTGGTGGAGCAACACCATTTGAATGCCGTGGTCGGATACCAGATGCGCTACCATCCGTGTTTAAAGAGGCTGAACCAGCTGGTCCTGGAAAGGAAGGTCGGTAAAATTCTGTCCGTACGGGCGGAGATCGGCGAATACATGCCGGGCTGGCACACGTACGAGGATTATCGGCAGATGTATGCTTCCCGGAAGGATCTGGGAGGAGGCGTCATCCTCTCGCAGATCCACGAGTTCGATTATCTTTACTGGCTTTTTGGTCTGCCTCGCAGCGTCTATACCCTGGGGGGACATTTAAGTGATTTGGAGATCGATGTGGAGGACACCGCGGACACGTTAATGCAGTGTGCCCTGGACGGTGATCCAATCCCCGTCATGCTGCATCAGGATTACCTCCAGCGTCCGCTCAGCCGGTTTTGCGAGGTATTTGGGGAGGCCGGCAAGATCCGGGTGGATCTTGGTGCACTCAAGGTGAATGTTTTTGATGGTCAGGGAAAACAGGTGGAAACCAGTTCGTATGAAGGTTTCCAGCGCAACCAGCTCTTTATGGATGAATTGAAGGGTTTCCTGGATGGTATACAGGGGAAAAAGACATCCTCGGTTGACCTGCAGGCAGGCGTGCAGAGCCTGCGGATGGCATTGGCAGCAAAGCAGTCTCTGGCCGAAGGGAAAGTGGTAAAGCTGACGAGGTGAAATCCATGGGCAATTTGAAGGTTAATTTATTTGATCTTACCGGCCGGGTGGCCATCATTACCGGCGGGACCGGACTGCTCGGACAGCAGCATGCTGAAGCGATTGCCAATGCTGGCGGGATACCCGTGCTGGCAGATATCCGCGTTGATGGAGTGGACACCCAGACCCGCGCCTGGAAGGAACGCTTTGGTAATTCAGGTCTGCGCGATCATGGCCGATATTACCCAGCCTGATAGCATCAAAACGCTCCTGGCAGAGGTCCTTTCCCGATTCGGTAGGGTGGACATTCTCATCAACAATGCCGCCAACAACCCCAAGATGGAGAAGACGGCGGAAGTGGAATTCTCGCGCCTCGAAAACTTCCCGTTGAAACAATGGGAAGCAGACCTTTCGGTCGGATTGACCGGTGCGTTCCTGTGCTCCCAGGTCATCGGCAGTGAGATGGCAAAACGAAAAAGCGGCGTGATCGTGAACGTCGCATCCGACCTGGCAGTGATCGCGCCAGACCAGCGACTTTACCAGAAGCCCGGTCTTCAAGCGGACCAGCAGCCGGTCAAGCCGGTTACCTATTCTGTGGTGAAGACCGGTCTGATAGGTCTCACCCGCTACCTGGCAACCTATTGGGCCGAGGCTGGGATCCGGGTCAACGCCATTTCCCCGGGTGGGGTCTATAACAACCAACCCGAGGAATTTGTACAGAAACTTGCCAACCTAATCCCGTTGGGCCGCATGGCAAAGATGGATGAGTACCAGGCTGCCATCCTCTTCCTGTGCTCGGATGCTTCCTCCTATATGACCGGTACCAACCTGGTCATCGATGGTGGTCGGAGTTGTTGGTGAGAAGGAAGAGGAGGCGATAAATATGAAGACGATTGAAACGGAATTAAAACACCACGAGCAAGTCCTCGAACACACGATTAATCAATCCGCAGGGTTGATCAATGCAATGGCAGGGAGCATGGTTAAATGCTTTCAGCAGGGAAATAAAATTCTCCTGTGTGGGAATGGGGGCAGCGCGGCGGATGCACAGCATGTGGCTGGTGAGTTTATTAACCGCTTTCAGCTGGATCGGCGTGCTCTCCCCGCCATTGCACTCTCCACTGACACCTCGGTCCTGACCGCGATTGGAAATGACTCTGCTTTTGAAAATATCTTTTCCCGCCAGGTGGAAGCGCTTGGGCAGGCGGGAGACATCCTGGTGGGCATCAGTACCAGTGGAAGCTCGCCGGATGTCCTGAAAGCCCTGGATTCAGCCAGGGTAAGTGGCATGATCACCATCGGATTCACTGGGGAAAAAGGGCAGGAAACCATGGCACCGAAGTGTGATTATTGTCTGGCCATCTCATCTGCTGACACACCGCGCATCCAGGAGTGCCACATATTTGTCTGGCATGTGATCTGCGGGATCGTGGAACGCGAAATGTTCCAGAATGGTTAAACGAGGATAATTAAAATGAAACGCGAAATCAAAATTGGCAGCAGGCTAGTTGGGGATGGACACCCGGTCTTCATTATTGCAGAGATCGGTATCAACCATAATGGCGACCTGGATATCGCCAAGCGAATGATCGACGCGGCTGTCCATGCCGGGGTGGATGCGGTCAAGTTCCAGAAACGCACCCCGGAACTTTCCACCCCGCTCGAACAGCAGAAGCAGATGCGCGAGACTCCCTGGGGCTATATTTCCTACCTGGAGTATCGTCATAAGGTCGAATTTGGCGCAGCAGAATACAAGGAGATCGCGCGCTATTGTAAAGAAAAAAACATTGCCTGGTTTGCCTCGGTTTGGGATGAAGATGCGGTGGATTTCATGGAAAATTTTGATACTCCCGTTTATAAAATCCCGTCTGCATCCTTAACCGACCATAAACTGATCGACCATGCCCGGAAAACCGGCAAACCGCTGATCCTCTCCACGGGCATGTCCACCATGGATGAGATCCGGGCTTCCGTTAAAGTTGCCGGGACCGAAGGACTGGTGATCACTCATTGCACCAGTACCTATCCATGCGAACCGGACCAGCTCAATATGCGCGTCATAAAAGCGTTGCGGGACGAATTTCCCTGCCCGATCGGATATTCCGGGCATGAAGTAGGCCTGGTTCCCCCGGTGGTGGCAGTCTCTTTGGGTGCCTGCATGATCGAGCGCCACCTGACCCTTGACCGGGCCATGTGGGGTTCTGACCAGGCCGCCTCTGTGGAACCGGGCGGTTTCGAGCGGCTGGTCATGTATGTGCGCGTTAGTGAAGTCTCGCTGGGTGATGGCCTCAAACGGGTCTATGAGAGTGAGAAACCCTCGCTGAAGAAACTGCGGCGGGTGGTTTCGCGAGAGTAAATGTCTGAGAATATTCCCGGTTTTTCGCGGCGTATCCAGCGGCTCGGGGAACTGACCCGCACCTTTGCATTGGCGCGGCAGGTGGCGGCGCACGCCTGCCCTGTTCCAGGGGGGAAGCCGGTCGTCTTTTTTAACGCCTCTGCGCGCCTTTCAGGTCTCAGTCAGAATGCTGCTTTTTCCCTGATCTCCTCGTGGGCAGTTCGGCTGGCAGGTGCGACGGTGGTGCATTTTGTCTGCAAAGCCGGGATGAGCCGCTGTGTCCTGGGTACGGACCAGGATCATCCACAGCAGCCGCCTCCGTGTGGGATGTGCATCCGCCAGTCCAGGGTCAATTTCAGCGGCGCATCTACCCGTTTCTTCACTTATCACCAGGATGATGTTCTGGCGGCTGCCCTCAAAGATTTGAGTGTTACCGGGCTTGTTCAATACGAACATCCCATTCCCGCCACCTGGTTCCCCAAATCCAAGATTACCCTTTACTATGCCCTTGGGCGCATTGGTTCTGCCGTCCATTTGCTGGCGAATGCGCCTCAAGTCGCTGGTAGATGATGAACCGACCCGGTTTATTTACCGCGAGTTCATCCTTTCAGCATGGAATGTAGCTCGCGAATTCAATTCCCTGCTGGATGATCTAAAACCTCAAGCTGCTGTCTTGTTTAATGGCCTGCAGTACCCCGAAGCCGTGGCTGCCTGGGTGTGCCGTCAACACGGGGTGCGCGTGTGATCACTCATGAATCAAGTTTCCAACCATTAAGTGCATTCTTCCTGGAGGGGGAGGTGACTACCTACTCTATTCCCCTTCCGGATAAGGATCTCACCCCGGAACAGGATGCCCTGGTGGATGCCGACCTCCAGAAACGCCGCCAGGGAGATTTCATCATGGCGGGCGTTAAATTCTGGAAAGGCATGCAGGGGCTGCCTGATGAATTGGTGCAAAAAGCAGCCTTGTTCAAGGGGGTGGTGGCTGTCTTTTCCAACATTATTTTCGATACCAGCCTGGAGTTGGCCAACGTCGTTTTCCCGGATATGTTTACCTGGCTCGATGAACTGCTGCTGGTGATCCGGGCTCACCCGGAAACTTTGTTCGTGATCCGCGCCCATCCTGATGAAGACCGTCCCGGCAAGGCCAGCCGGGAGTCAGTTGCGATGTGGGTGGAGCGCAACCATGTGGAAATCCTTTCCAATGTGTTGTTTATTCCTCCCCAGGAAAATATCAGTTCTTATGAGCTGGCTCGCTTTTCTAAATTTGTATTAACCTACAATTCGACGATCGGGATCGAGATTACCCTGGCTGGAAAACCGGTCCTGTGTGCCGGCAAGGCATCTTTTAACGAGCACGAGACGGCCTGGTTTGAGACGGATAGAAAGGCATATTTCAGCCGGCTTGATTCCCTGCTGTTGGCTGTCCAGCCCGAGGTGCCAGCTGAGCGACTAAGAAACGCTCGTCGTTATTGGTATTACCGAAATTACCGCTTTACACTTCCTTTTGGTTCCTATATAGAATCCACATCACCGATCGGTTATGCACGCCTGAAAAATTTCTCCTGGCGTGATTTGCTTCCGGGTCGATCCGCCACGATACGAGCTCTTTTGGCTGGCATCCTCGACGGGAAGCGGTTCGAACTGGATTCTTGAAGGGCGCCTGGTCTCTCTTAATTCCTTGATCCATACCCTATTTTGGGAAGGAAATTGCTCCAATGTATGAAGTTCTTGAAACATCCCTGGCAACGGTCAGCCGCTCGTACGAGTTCCAAATCAAATCCATTCACGGGGCTGATTTCAACAATCTAAAAGGATTTGGTGTGCCCTGGCTGTTGGACTCGCATCGCTGGCAAAAGGGAGAAAAGGTCCTCGACGTGGGCGGAGCATATTCCGACCTTCCCATCCACATTCAAAGAGAATACGGTTGCGAAATGTGGGTGGCAGATGATTTTGGGCTCGACAGTGCCGCCGGGGAATGGACCCGCGGTCGTTCGCCCCAGGAACATATCACTGCTCACCCACAGGTAAAGTATGTTTTGGAACGGGTTGGGACCGATGGATAAATCCTCCCTACCGGACCATTATTTTGATGTTGTTTACAGCCTTTCTGCGCTGGAACATGCTGGCGGCCTCCAGACCCCCGCCGTCTGGCGTCACATGGATCGACTGCTCAAACCGGGTGGTGAACTGCTGCACGAAGTGGATGTGATCTTCCCATCCAACGCGGGTGTGATAGGCTTGCTAAAAGCCTGTGCATTTGATCTGTTATTTCCCATCCTTCCCAAATCATTTCGTCTGAAGCACTGCATTGCCACGCCGTTATCCTATTTCGCGTGGCGCTCGGTAATGTGGGTACTCCCAGTAAAACGCACCGGGAACCTCTCGCTGCTTAAACATGGCATTGAATCCGGATATTCTGGCTGAATCATACCGGCATGGTTATTACCGTCTTACCCGGGACAACATAAAAGATTTCCGATATAAACGTTTTGGCGCCTTACTCATTCACCTGAGGAAAGTCTCGTGAAATTCATTGGGCGGGGTATATGAACTGCTCGCTTGTCATTCGCGCCTTCAACGAAGAGCAGCATATTGGTCGCCTGCTGGAGGGGGTTCGCCACCAGACTGTGCAGGATGTGGATGTCATCCTGGTGGACTCGGGTTCAACCGATGCCACAACAACGATCGCCGCACAGTACGGAGCCACCATGGTGCACATCTCCCCCGGCTGAGTTTACCTTCGGTCGTTCCTTGAACCTCGGGCTGGCTGCCGCTGCCTGTGAGCTGGTTGCCATAGCTAGTGCTCATGTTTACCCGGTCTATCCCGATTGGCTGGAACGCCTGCTTGAACCGTTCTCCGACCCGCAGGTTGCGTTGACCTATGGCAGGCAGCGCGGAGATAAAAACTCAAAGTTTTCAGAGCAGCAGGTATTTTCCCGCTGGTATCCCCAGGAATCGGCTGCTCACCAAAACCATCCCTTCTGCAATAATGCCAATGCTGCCATCAGGCTCTCGGTCTGGAAGGAGCACCCTTACGATGAGTCATTGACCGGGCTGGAAGACCTGGCCTGGGCTAAGTGGGCATTTGAGCAGGATCATGTCCTTTCTTACGTGCCTGCTGCCGAGATCATCCATGTCCATTCCGAAACACCGCGCAGCGTGCTGAACCGTTACCGACGTGAAGCCATGGCCTTTAAATGCATTTACCCGGAAGCGCATTTCAGCCTGTATGATTTTGTCCGCATGACCTCGGCCAACATTTCCAGCGATCTGTGGCACGCTGCCCGCCAGCGGGTCTTCTGGCGAAACGCTTCCAGCATTTTCTGGTTCCGCACAGCGCAGTTTTGGGGCACCTATCAGGGCTACCGCCGTTCCCTGGAATGGAACTGGCAGTTGCGGCAGACATTTTATTACCCCCACGGGTTTGAATCTCCACAGGAGCCCGCCCCGCGTGAGGTCGAGCCGATTCGGTATAATAAGTGAGCCATGACTAAGATTCGTCGCCCTCGTCCCCATGCGCCACCACTCGCAGCGCGTCCCCGGCAAGAACTATCGTCCGCTGGCGGGTAAACCGCTCTATCGAACACATCATTGAAACCCTGCTGGCTGTTCCGGAAATCAACGAAATCCTGGTGGATACTGATTCACCTCCGATCCTGGAAGGCTTGCAGCGAGATTTCCCCCAGGTGAAGGTCATTGACCGACCGGCTCATTTACGCAATGACACCATTTCAATGAATGAGATTTTGATTTACGATACATCCCAGGTGAAGGCTGATTTCTACCTTCAAACCCACAGCACCAACCCGCTGCTCAGGTCGGCAACGATCTCGAAAGCCATCCAGGACTTCCTGGGTGATTATCCAGTTCATGATTCGCTCTTCTCGGTGACCCGGCTGCAAACCCGCCTTTACGACCAGGATGGTCATGCCCTCAACCACGACCCAAATATCCTGCTCCAAACACAGGACCTGCCGCCGGTTTATGAAGAGAATTCGTGCCTGTATATCTTCACCCGTGAAAACCTGTCCCGCCGCAGCAATCGTCTCGGCGACAGGCCTCTCATGTTCGAGATGGACCCTGCCGAAGCCTGGGACATCGACGAAGAATTTGATTTTGCGATCACCGATTACTTCATGAAGCAGCGAAAAAATTAACTTCCTCCTGAGTCAGGAATTATTCGGTGTTTATGTCGTCAACTAAATAAATAATAAATATCCTCCAATCATTATCTGACTTACACCTTGCCTATGCCTACCATCCTTTTCTCATCCCCTTACATGCTTCTCACCATCGACCGTTTCCGTCCAGTGTTGGAACGATATGGGCTGGACCTGATCATCCCCGAGGTCCACGAGCGCCTCTCCGAGGCCGAGTTGCTGGAATATGCCGGACAGTTTGATGGCGCCATCTGCGGTGATGACTATTTCACCGCCCGCGTGCTCGACGCCTGCTCGCCGCGGTTGAAGGTCATTTCCAAGTGGGGCACCGGCATAGACTCGATAGATGCCGAGGCTTGTGAACGCCTGGATGTGAAGCTTTTCCGCACTACCAATGCCTTTACCCTGCCCGTTACGGATACCGTGATGGGCTACATGCTGGCTTTTGCACGCCGGCAACCCTGGATGGACAAGGCAGTGAAAGACGGCCTATGGAATAAAGATCCCGGCAAGGCCCTTCACGAATGCACCCTCGGCGTGGTGGGAGTGGGGACGATCGGTAAGACCGTCCTCCGCCGGGCGCATGCGTTCGGGATGAAGCTCCTGGGCAATGATATCGTTGAGATAGACCATGTCTTCATCGCTGAGACAGGCGTGGAAATGACCAACCTCGATGACCTGCTTACCCGTTCCGACTTTGTCTCGCTGAACTGCACGTTGAATCCGACCAGCCTTCATCTAATCAATGCCAGCACCCTCAGCAGGATGCGTCCCGAAGCAATTCTGATCAATACCGCCCGTGGTCCCATCGTGGACGAGCCTGCACTGGTCGCAGCCCTCCAGGATGGTACAATTGCGGGCGCGGCTCTGGATGTGTTCGAGAACGAACCTCTCCCGGCTGGCAGCCCCCTGAAACAAATGGAAAACGTTATGCTGGCTCCTCACAATGCCAATTCCAGCCCTGATGCCTGGGAAAGAGTGCATTGGAACACGATAAAGAATCTGGTCGAGGGGCTGGGAATGCCATTTGAACTCCTGGAACAGGATTGACCATGTCAGAAACCAAAACTGTGTTGATTACCGGGGCTGCGGGCGGGATCGGTCGCGCCACCGTCCATCTCTTTGCTGAAAAGGAATGGCGCGTAATCGGAGTGGACCGCCTTCCATTCGGCAAGGGGTTTCCCGCCGACGGCTTATTTATTCAGGCAGAGATTTCCCAGCCGGATTCAATGGAATCCATCTTTCAACAGGTGCTGGCATTCACCCCTGCGTTGGATGCCTTGGTCAATAACGCCGCGGTACAGGTTGCCAAACCGTTGGTCGAGACCTCGGTTGAAGAATGGGACATGGTCATTGCCAACAACCTGCGACCCGCATTCCTGCTGGCGAAATTTAGCCACCCGCTCTTCAAGGCCGCCGGAGGGGGAGCGATCGTCAATGTCTCCTCGGTCCATGCGGTGCAGACTTCGGCGAATATTGCAGCTTATGCCGCCAGCAAGGGCGGTCTGCTGGCATTGACCCGCGCCACGGCGATCGAGTTTGCACCAGGACAATATCCGCGTGAACGCCATCCTGCCTGGTGCAGTGGATACCCCCATGCTGCGCGCCGGGCTCAACCGCGGGCACGTCGAGGGGGATAATATTTATGCCCGCCTGGATAACCTCGCCCGCAGGACCGTAAACGGGCGCGTCGGACAACCTGCCGAAATTGCACATGCCATTTATTTCCTGGCAGATAACACCCAGTCTTCGTTCATGACCGGTCAGGCCATGATCGTCGACGGGGGTGCAACGGCCCGGTTGAGTACTGAGTAAAGTAGGAAATGGAATCGGGAGAGAGTGTGAAGCAATCCATCAAAAAGATTGTCCCTGCCCCGGCATGGAATATCCTTCGCAAGGCCTACAGTGGATTCATACACCTGCCAGATCTGCCAGGGGTTTATTTCCATCCGTGGCGGCGGGCGAGTGTGGCACACCTTGCTGAATTAAAGGATGTTCACCGGGGGAAACGCGCTTTCATCATTGGGAATGGTCCCAGCCTGAAACAGACCGATTTGGGCAAGCTCAAAGGGGAGATCACGTTTGGCTTGAACCGCATTTATTTGATGTTCCCCGAACTGGGGTTTGGGACAACATATTTTGTTGCGGTCAATGACCTGGTTATCGAACAATGCACCACTGACATCTCTGCCCTGCCCATGCCCAGGTTCCTGTCATGGCGTTCGCATCGATTTTTCCCGGCCGGACCGATCCCCGCTACTTTCTTATATACCACTTACGACAACCCGGTTTTGCCCGCGACGTTCGCGCCCGGGTATGGGAAAGTGCCACGGTCACTTATGTTGCCCTCCAGCTGGCTTTCCATATGGGAGTTGAGCAGGTCATCCTGGTTGGTGTGGATCATAATTCCAATGTACCGGGGAAGGCCAATTCCACGATCGTTTCGCAGGGTGACGACCCCAATCACTTTCACCCGGGGTATTTTGGCAAAGGTTTCCGCTGGCAGCTCCCTGACTTCGAGACCTCCGAGATTGGTTACCGGTTGGCGCGCCAGGCATTTGAAGGAGCCGGACGCCAGGTCCTGGATGCCACGATCGGCGGTAAATTAACCGTCTTCCCCAAGGTCGACTTCACCTCTCTCTTCAAACAGCATGTCTGACCTGCCTCTTTTTTCCATTATTACCCCTTCCTACAATCAGGCACGTTTTCTGGAAGCAACCCTGCGCTCGGTGGTGGAGCAGGATTATCCCAACGTTGAATACCTGGTGGTGGATGGGGGCTCCACAGATGGCAGCGTGGATATTATCCGGCGTTACTCACCTCATATTACCTGGTGGGTGTCGGAGAAAGATTCCGGCCAGTCTGAAGCGATTAATAAAGGGATGCGCAGGGCACGCGGGGAATTTGTCGGTTGGCTGAACTCCGATGATATTTACCAGCCTGGAGCGTTGACCGCTGCGATGGCTGCATTCCGGTCAAACCCAGACGCGGCTGTCGTTTACGGTGACGCCATCGCAATGGATGCAGACGGCAGGTCATTCAACGTGATGCATGCCGGTCAATACTCTTTGCTTGACCTGTTGACATTCAAGATCATTTGCCAGCCTGCGGCTTTCATGCGCCGGTCGGTGTTGGAGCAGGTGAATTTCCTCAACCCTGACTATCATCTTTTAATGGATCACCTGCTCTGGATCAACTTGGCGCAGGTTGCACCGATTGTATATGTGCCGCAGGTCTGGGCGGCAGCCCGTTATCACGACCAGGCGAAGAACCGCACCCGCGGTGCAGACTATGGGCGTGAAGCCAAATTGCTCATCGATCAACTGAAAAGTCGCCCGGAGTTTGCAGGTGTCATCACACCCCATGAAAAAAGAATCATGGCTGGCGTGAACCGCTTTGATGGTTTTTACCTCACCGATGCCGGTCAGCCGTGGGAAGCTCTACGCGCCTATTGGCGTGCCTTCCGTTTGCACCCGGCTACAGCGCTGCGAGATTGGAAACATATTCTGCTGGCTAAATTAACCTTGCTCGGATTCCAGAAACTTCGCCTCTTTTACGACCGGTTGCGCACCCGCCGTTTGAAATTGGAGAAGTAGGCAATGCCGCGTTGCAGATGGATTTCCTGGTCGGTTGCCCTTGTCCTGGCAATTATTGGGATATTTTGGATCACCCTGGCTTTCCTCCCCTACGGGATGCTTAAACCTTTTATCGGTTCGCTCATGCCGGATGGGAATTTTAATTCCCTGAAACCGTGGAATGCGCTAACGTTCAAAATACTATTCGGCCTGGGAGGGACTTGTATTTCTCTGCCTGGCTCTCTTGACCGGTATGAGAAGGTTGAACCTGGCTTGGGCATTTCTTTAAACGGATATGGATGGATGCAGGGGAATTCATAATTGGACTTCGCCCGCAAAAGGGGACCTTGGTTTTATCGCAGCCGTGTTGGTCATGATGGTACTGGGGGTTATTTACAGGTTGGAATACATCACCTCGTCTCTCCATCATGACGAAGCTTATACCTATGTAGCCTTTGCTCATTCTTTTTTTTCTGCCATTTCTGACTATCATCTGCCCAACAACCACGTTTTTCACTCCATCCTGGTGTTTTTTTCTACTAGCATATTCGGGATCGAGCCGTGGGCAGTCCGGTTGCCGGCGTTTACAGCGGGAGTTTTGCTAATCCCGGCAGTGTACTGGCTGGCAAAGCGCATCTATGACCGCTGGACTGCCCTTGGGGCAGCCTTGCTGGTGGCTTGGCTGCCGATGTTGATCGATTATTCGACCAACGCCCGGGGGTATACGCTTCTGGCGCTGATCACGCTATTATGTTTTACTCTCGGGGACATTGTCCGAAAAGAAAGAAACAGTTTCGCATGGGTTTTGATAGGTTTGCTTTCCGCCCTTGGATTTTTTACGCTTCCGGTGATGCTGCTGCCGTTCGGCATCCTTTTCGTCTGGCTGTTTATTTCCAATCAGGTCGAAGGGTCCGGTCCATACCACTCGAGGCTGGATTTTTTCTTGCATTGGTCAGCGGCTGGTTTTGGCGCTGCCATCCTCACCCTCTTGTTTTACACGCCGATCCTGGTCTATTCCGGTTCCCAAAAACTTTTCGCGAATGATTTCGTTGCTTCTGTACCCTGGCGTGATTTGCTCGCCACCCTCGCTTATCGTTTTACAGAGACCTGGGCAGAATGGACGTATCGACTGCCAGTTTGGGCGGGGATATTAATCGCCTTAGGCTTCATCCTTAGCCTGGTCTTCCATCGTCAGCTTTCCAACCTGCGCGTCCCGCTGCAGGGGACAGCCTTGTTGTGGATAGTCGTAGTTATCCTTGTCCAGCGACCGAATGCATGGCCAAAGGTTTGGTTGTTCCTATTACCGTTGGTGCTCATCTGGGCAGCCGCAGGGACCATTGGCTTGTTGGCAAAAGTCCAGCTATCCATTTTGGGCGGTCTCCCACTGGTTGGATTGATTATCGGGCTGGCAATGCTGGGTGGGGTGATAAAGGCTGCCTGGTTGGTACCCCAACTTCCTGCTGCTTGGGCAGCGCAAGGCGATGAGGAACAAGCGGTACTGTTTGTTCTTAGCCAGTTGCAGGACGATAACCTGATTATCGTCTCCCCCCCTGACGATGCCTCGGTGTGGTACTATTCCAAACTGCACCATATACCCGATGCCCTTTTCGATTTGCGAAACCCAGCCTCCGGGCGATATCTGGTCATGGTGGATCCGGCAGAAGGTCAGACACCTGCTTCAGTGATTGCAGAACGCGGGCCTGACACAACACCTCCAGACGCAGGGGCATGCATTTTGCTTTCATCTTTTGGAAAAATGCAGGTATTTGGTTGCCCGGCCAGGTAAGGTTGAACCACAGCAAATAATTCCAGGTTCTAGCAGCCAGGCTTTATTAGTTGGAGAAGTTTTATGAAACATTTCCTCATTGAAAAAGATATACTTCGCGACCGCCCGTGGATATGGATGGTCATATTGGTGCTGGCGCTGCTGGCGGGATTTGGCTTGCGCATGATCAACCTTACCAACCCACCGTTGGATTTTGCACCCACGCGCCAGTTGTTCTCCGCCCTCAAAGCGCGCGGCATGTACTACCAGTTCGCTGCCAATGTCCCCGAGTCGACACGACAGCAGGCGATCGCGCTGGGTGATGTGGGCACGGTGGAGCCGCCTGTTCTAGAAAATATTGTTGCTCAAACATATCGCTTCACTGGTGATTACATCTGGATCGGACGCATTTACTCGTCGTTGTTTTGGGTGTTGGGCGGACTGGCGCTTTTCCTGCTCATCCGTGAATTTGCCTCCACCAGCGCAGCCCTGATAGGCACGTTGTTTTATCTTTTTGTTCCTTTTGGCGTGATAGCCAGCCGTGCTTTCATGCCAGACCCACTGATGGTTGCGCTCATCATTTTTTCTCTTTGGGCGCTGTTCCGCTGGCAGAATACCGCCAAATGGAAATGGGCGATTTTATTCGGGCTTTTCGCTGGGGCAGCCCTTTATGTAAAAAACCTTTCGGCATTCATTATCGTGGGGGGCTTCGTGGGAGTGGTTCTTGGTGCAAAGGGGTTGAAACGCTCCATACGCGATCCTCAGGCATGGGTGATGGGACTTCTAATGTTAATCCCGGTGGGGATATACACCATTTACGGGATGCTGAAGCTCGGAATGGCAAGCCAGTTGGCTCTGCGCTTTTTTCCAAGTATGTGGATCGATCCCGCGTGGTATTTTCGCTGGGCCTATACTGTCAACTGGAATATTGGCTGGGCCGTTACCCTGCTTGGGGTTCTAAGTATATTTGTGGCAGATCAGAAGCGGGAACGCCCGTTGTTGGTCGGGCTGTGGGTCGGATATTTGATCTTCGGATTTACCTTCCCCTACCATTTCTATACTCACGACTATTACCAGTTACCGTTGATCCCCATCGTCGCAGTTTCAATGTCTCCCTCCCTTAAGCTGTTTTTTGAACGCTTCTTTGAGCGCAGTCCGGGACTACTCCCGCGCCTGGTACTGGCAGGGGTTGTTTTGGCGGGTGTTGCTGTCCCTTCCTGGTATGCACGCACCCAGATCGTGGGTGCTGACTATCGAAACGAGCCTGCCTACTGGGCTGAGATAGGAGATATACTCGGCCACGGCCCCGGTGTGATCGGCCTGACCCAGGATTACGGGTACAGGCTGGCATATTGGGGCTGGCAGGCATCCACGGCCTGGTTTACCAGTGCCGACATTGGCGTCCGTTACCTCGCCGGGCTGGATGTGAACGTGATGGAGCAATTCAAGGCGGATACCGCTGGAAAAAAATATTTTGTGGTCACCATGTTTGGGGATTTGGATAACCAGCCGGTCATCAAGGATTTACTCTACTCGCATTTCACTATTTTTGCCCAGACAGACGAATATGTCATTTTTGATCTCCAGCACCCATTACCATAGCAGTGACATAGAGGAATCTTGTGAATAATCCCGCCCAACCAAGATATTTTTCCAAACCCACGCTGATTTCGATCCTGGTAGCTGTGCTGATTATTGCTGGGTTGGGCATCCGCCTGTTTGATCTCAAGGATCTCCCCAATGATTTCTACCTGGTGCGACAATACCATTCGTTGTTGATTGCGCGTGGGATGTACTATGCTCACCTGTCCTCAGCCCCGGAGTGGCAGAGGGAAATTGCAGTCAGTCAATGGAAACAAGAGGGGTTGATAGAACCTCCCATTATGGAAAGCCTGGTGGCGCTCACGTACCGGGTCATTGGCGAGCACATTTGGGTGGGACGGATTTATGCCTCCCTGTTTTGGCTGGCAGGCGGGCTTGCCATCTGGCTGCTGGCGAAAGAACTTTCGATGCGGGAGGCCGGGCTGATCGCATTGGCGTATTTCCTGTTCCTCCCGTTCGGGATGACAGCCAGTCGGGCGTTCATGCCGGATTCGCTGATGACTGCATTGATTGCCTGGTCATTCTGGTCGCTTTACCACTGGGAGACTCACCGCACGTGGAAATCTGCCATCCTGGCTGGAGTATTGACCGGGGCTGCCATCCTGGTTAAATCGGTGGCTGTTTTTCCGCTGCTGGGAGCTGCTGCAGGGCTGGTGCTTAGCCGCGGTTCCCTAAAAAGAATTTTGACAAACAGGCAAACCTGGCTGGTCGCTGCGATTACGTCCGTCCCAACCATCCTCTTTTATATTTATGGCCTGTTCATAGTTAAAACGTTGGAAGGACAATTTGCTCTCCGATTTTTCCCAGCCTTATTGAAGGACCCTTCTTTTTATGGCCGCTGGCTTTTCATCGCCGCTGGAATTGTTGGGTTTTCCGCTCTATTCCTGTCCCTGGCAGGGATTCTGCTTGCCAAGACGAATGCCCTGCGCTGCCTGGGTATCGGAGCCTGGTTTGGCTATCTTGTTTTTGGACTGGCATTTCCGTACCATTTTATAACCCATGAGTATTACCACTTGCCACTGATTCCGATTGTTGCCATCGGATTGATCCCCGTGGCAGACCTTCTGGTGCGCCAGGTTGCCACGCTTAGGGGCTGGTTGCCGCGGGCCATGTTTGCCGGGTTGATCCTATTTGCAGTAACCATGAAAATGTGGGAAGCGCGTAATGCAATGGTGAGCACCAATTACCGTTCTGAAGTAACCTACTGGCAGGAGCTGGGACAGCGCATCGGTGTTGATAAAAAAATTGTTGAGCTTTCGGGAGATTACGGCTACCGCCTGGCTTACTTTGGGTGGGTCAGCGGCACGCAGTGGTCGAATACGGGCGATCGGCAATTACGTGCGTTGGCCGGGATCACCCAACCCGATTTCGCCACAATATTTGCCAGCCAAACCAGCGGCAAGGATCTGTTCGTCATCACCTCTCTCCCGGAATTGGATAATCAGCCTGAATTGAGTGATTACCTGAAGGCGCATGATAAATTGATCGAACAGGGCGATGGTTATCTCATCTACGATCTGAATCAATCACCATGAGCATGGATCTCCCTCTCGTTTCCGTCGTCATTCCGTCTTATAACCAGGCACGTTTCCTGGAATTTACCATTCGTTCCGTTTTGGAGCAGGATTATCCCCGTATTGAGCTGATCCTGGTCGACGGTGGTTCCACTGACGGCAGCGTGGACATCATCCAACGATATGCGAATCGGTTTTCCTGGTGGGTATCCGAGAAGGACAATGGTCATGCAGATGCCTTGAATAAGGGTTTTTCACATGCCACCGGGGAAATCCTGGCATGGTTGAACTCGGATGACACCTATTATCCGGGCGCGATATCCGATGCAGTAGCGTCATTGCTGGCCCATGCCGAGGCCGGCATGGTCTATGGCGATGCCGACCTGACCGATGAGACTGGAAAAGTCATTGGGCGTTTCGCTTCTCGTCAGACCGATTACGAAAGATTGCTGCGCGGCTCCGTTCACATTCCTCAGGCTACCACGTTTTTTCGAGCGGATCTATGGAGGCAGGTTGGACCTCTGGAGCCTCTCCTTGTTCTTTGCGTTTGATTACGACCTTTGGGTGCGCATTGCAAGGATTTCCAAGTTGCGATATGTTCCGCATGCCTGGGCGACCTTTCGACTGCACAGCGAAGGGAAGTCCGTTCTCAATGACGACCGCTGCTATCCCGATATGCTGAAAGTCTACGCCCGGGAACGTGGAGGCGGATTGTCCTGGCTGTTTCTTCGTTCGAAAATTCGTGCGCTGAGTTATGCCTGGCTGCCCATAAACGTGTAAGAATCTTCCTGCGAAATTTATTCTAACTTTCCAGGTGGTTAATGTTGTGATCTGGCAATTTACCGTCCCGGGAAACCCTTGATATTTATCCGCCCTGGTCGCTTAATTTTGTTGGCAATCCTGGTTGTTCGTTTTTGGGGGGGAATGTGGAGACAATCTACACCAATTGTCGATAAACACAACTCCTTTTGATAAGTGATTGTGCTTATTTTACTGGCAGGTCGATTGTCGTGCTTTATTTCAGAAATTCATGTTTCGAGCTCAAATTCTGCTTTATTTTGAGGGGAAATTGGCTGATGATCAGAATTCCAACTTGGATTTTCTCAATTCCATTACAATCCAAAATTTGAACAACCGGATGATTTTCGGGTATCATTTAGGAATAAATGCGCACATCTGACTCTCCTTTTGTAGCTGACTGGTTTATCGTTTCCCTGCGCTGGCTGGTTTTGCTCGGTTTGATAGTATCTTTGTCGCTGGGAGGCCAGCTTCTGATCCTGCCGAATGTGATTCTTGATCGGTCTGGTAGTCTGGAATATTGTCCTGACCCTGCTGGCCGGGTTGAACCGTCGTTTCGCCCGTCATCGTGAGATCTGCCTGGGGGTTGACTTGCTGGCTGCAGGCCTTTACTTTATCCTGTCAGGCGGATTCGTCAGCCCCGCTTTCTGGATAATATTTCCTGCCGCTGCTAACCGCTGCCCTCTATTTTGAAATGTGGGGTGCAATAGTTGCTGCCACTCGTCATGATGGTCGTACAAATTGGAACGACAATTATCCAACGCTGGCTCCGTGTGCTCTGCTAATTCTTGGTGTATCAGTTTTCCTTACATTTTTGATTGCCGGAGTGTACGGATTTTTGAGCATGCGCCTCATCCAGACGATTCGCCACATCCGCCAGTCTCAGTCGATGAAGTGCAGAAGAAACAACACGTGGAGAACGACCGTCTGCGTGCCATCTACGGTTTGACTTCCACCTTGATGGCGACCCTCAATTACCAGCGGGTGCTCGATTCTGTCCTGGATCTAAGCCTGAGTGTGCTGAATCTTGAGCCAGAAGCTCCTCCCGATGATCGCTTGATCTGTGCAGTTCTGCTATTTTCAAACAAGGAAGTCCTTGAAGTTGGCTCAGCGCGTCGCCTGACCCCGGCGGATATGCGGGTTGTTTTGCGCGGCCAGGAGGGTGCCATTGCTCAGGCCATCGAAAACGATAAACCGGTTTTACTCAAAGAAGTGAAGCGTGACCCGGAATTGACCCGCTTTGTCACCTTTATGAGTTGCAATGAAATATACTGTTTCCCCATTCGCAGCGGTTTCAATGCTTATGGCGTCCTGCTTTTTGGTCATCCGGAACTTGAATTTTTTCTCTCCCGGTCGGCGTGAACTTCTGGATATCCTTGGCAGCCAGGCAGTGGTTGCCATCCAAAATGCACGTCTCTACCAGGACGTGGTGAATGAGCGCGAACGCATGATCGAATTCCAGGAGGAGGCACGTAAAAAGCTGGCCCGTGACCTGCACGATGGTCCCACCCAGTCTGTCTCGGCGATTGCCATGCGGGTCAGCCTTGCCAGCGCATGTTGTCGAAGGATCCAAAGGCCGTCAGTGACGAATTGGGCCGCATCGAGGATTTGGCCCGGCGTACGACGAAAGAGATCCGCCACATGCTTTTCACCCTGCGCCCATTGGTGCTCGAGTCACAGGGTTTGGCGGCTGCGTTGAAATCCATGGCAGAGAAAACGAAAGAAACCTTCTCTCAGAATGTGATCATCAAGGTGGACGAAAAAATCCTCGAATCCATTGAAATGGGCAAACAGGGAGTCATATTTTATATTGTGGAAGAAGCGGTTAATAACGCCCGTAAACATGCCCAGGCGGGGCACGTCTGGGTGAATCTTCACCTGCTGAAACAAGGCCTGGCCCTGCTCGAAATCCAGGATGACGGGATCGGGTTCGACGTCGATGCGGTCAACCGGTCCTATGACCAGCGCGGCAGCCTGGGCTTGGTCAACTTGAAGGATCGAACTGAACTTGTCAACGGTGTACTGGATGTCCAATCGGTTCCTGGAAAGGGCACCCGGGTCCAGGTCTATATACCGCTCACCGAAGAGGCTGCCGACCTTCTTCACCATTCCTCCGGAAAACAATAATTCCCATCCCAATGCCAATTGCTGCTGGTATCCACTACTTCCTGCATGAAGGGGGAAGGCAATTACAAAACCGCCTCTGGTCCTTATCCATGGCGCGGGGGGGGATCATTTATCCTGGCCGCCGGAAATCCGCCGCCTGGCGGATGAGCGGGTCTTTACGCTCGACTTGCCCGGTCATGGAAAATCCAAAGGACCTGGTCGTCAGTCCGTTGCAGATTATGCCGAGAGCGTGGTCGCTTTTATGAATGCAGCCGACCTTTCCACGGGCCGTGTTCGTTGGACATGCCTTGGGTGGCGCAATTTCCCTGACCCTTGCCCGTGGACCATCCTCAACGGGTAGCTGGCATCGGGCTGATCTCTTCCGGGGGCACGCTTGCCAATTTCTTCGTCTGTCCTGGAGAATGCTGCCAACCCTGCCACATTTATCCTGGCAGTCCAGGCGCTCCAGGAATTGATGTGCATTCCGTCTGCTCCCAAAGAATTTGAAGAACGCATCTTCAGCCAATTATGTTCCATCCGCCCGACCCTTTTCCATGGTGACCTGCGTTGCCTGTGACCAGTTTGATGTGACCTCCCGGCTCGATTCCATTCAATCCCCGATCCTGGTGTTATGCGGCACCAATGACCAGCTTACCCCGCGGCGTTTTTCCGAGAAGCTGGCAGAGCAAATCCCCGGCGCTGCCCTGCAAACGATCGAGGCAGCCGGACATCTTGGTGATGCTCGAACAACCGCGCCGGGTGGCGGGCTTGTTGAGCATCTTTCTCAAGGGCATACCCTATCGCCGGGATTTTGATCATCAGGGGTGGTAAAAAGTATAAAATTCCCTCGACTGGGCAGTCGGAGGAAAATCCACTCCTTTGGATTTTATGGAGCGATTTGATTTACCTTTGCCGGCAAGGCACAAGGGTCGTATGGGGTTCAGACGAAAAATTCTGATCTGAAAATGCCTTTTCCCAATATCCAACGGTTGAACTGGTTACTCCGATCAAAGTCCCCATATCTCTTTAAGCATTGGAATGGCATTCTGGATGGCCCGAGCCCGGTGGCTCAAACGGTTTTTTTCTTTCATCTCCAGTTCTGCCATGGTCTTGTCCGAGTTCGGGAATGAAAAAAATGGGATCGTATCCGAATCCATTGGTTCCCCGTTCTTCCGGGATAATTTCCCCTTCGCATTGACCTGTGGCCAGTTTTATCTCACCGGACGGCAAAGCGATCGCGATCGTTGCCTCGAAAGCGCGCTGTCCAGGGACGTGGTTTGCTGCCCAGGCGTTGAAGTAGATATTTCCGCCGGTCAGCATCAGTGGCGTTTGGGGCATGGATCAAAACGATGGGAGTGCAAGCCAGGTTGCCCATCCAGGGCATCCACTTCCAGCCCCGAGTCGTCCCCCAGCGCGATCATGCCGCTGGCTTGTGCAAAGGCCTTTGCTTTCTTGGCGGCATTTTCAGCGTAGGTCTCCCCATCTTCAACCACCTCGATCGCTAGGCCGACCTTGGCAGGGGTAAGCAGGGTAATGTCGAGACCTTCCAGCAGGGCTTTGATCTCGTCAACTTTATCCTTGATTATTGGTGGCGATCAAGCATATCTGCGCATAGCTATCCCTGGTTGCTGGACCTTTTCTGGATGTTTTTCAACGCCCAGGCTGCATGTTCTCGTACCAGTGGCTCATCGCTCTGGAGTCGCCAATCAGTAGAGCCTGTTCAGCGCCGGATCCCCGGAATTTCCCAGCGCCACCGCCACATTTCGGAGATAGCCGCGCCTTTTGCTGCGCAAAACCGGGACTGTCCTTGAATTTCCGGTTAAACTCTGCCGGAGAAAGCGACAATTCATGGATCAAATCTGGATTTACCAGGTCGGGTCGGCAGAAGGAAACTGGGATCATATTCCAGGCTGGCAAACCTGTTCCATGGACAGACTTGCTGGCAAATATCACAACCAAAGATCCAATTTCCCAGCTGAGGTCGCAAATCAGACGGAATTTCATTTTTATTCTCGATCGTCAGGTAGGATATGCAGCGTCGGGCGTCGATCGTCCGGTCAGGCAGGATGCAGCCGGTGGGACAGGCAGTCCATGCAGCGTGTGCATTTCCCGCACCGGTCAGCACTGAAAAGGCGCATCCGGCTCCAATTCGATGCCCAGCAGGATTTCAGCCAGCAGGAAATAGGAACCGATTTTGGGTTGGATGAGGCAGGTGTTCTTTCCGATCCAGCCCAACCCGGCTCGTTGAGCCAGATCCCGTTCCAGCAGCGGACCTGTATCCGTGTACCAGCGGTTCGGGACCGGTCCTCCCAACCTGTGTCTCGATAAAGGATGCTAATATTTTCAATCGGCGATGGCAAAACAAGATGGTAATCCTGTCCCCATGCGTAAGATGCAACTTGCCCCGTCGCAAGTTCATGATCCAAATGCTGCGCTGAACCCGGGTTTGGGTACCTCACTGCCAGCACCAGGATGGACTGGCATTCCGGAAGCACCAGGCGTGGGTCTGCGCGCCGGCGGTCGGTCAGGTAGTCCATGGAACCATGCCGCCCCAGGTTTAGCCAGTGTTCATAGGCTGGCCAATGGGGCGGAGGTTCAGGTGTGGTCACACCAACCAGGGAAAATCCCAGGCGGTGGGCTTCCTTTTTTACTGCCTGGGTGAGAGACACGTAATTCCTGTTTATTTGACTACAATGACTACCGTCTGCGCCGGACCGAAGTTAAACCCATTGTTGTTCTGCAGGCGGAAGGCAGCTGCATAATTGCCGGCAGTGGTGGGAGCCGTAAGGGTAACAGAAATTTCGATCGTCTCGCCCGGTAAAACGGTTGCAGTTAAGAATGAAGGCGGGGTTTTACTCCAGGTTGTTCCAGCTCCCCCCCAGCCGAAAATCAGGCGGTATTTAGTGCTCCAGGTGCAGGGGCCAAGATTTTTTACACTCCAGGTCTTGATGAATGATTCCCCCGCAGGGACCTCTGAACCATCCGGATAGGTGATATCTGCCACGCCAACGGCGTTATCACATACAGCCGACTGTGTGCCCGAGGTTTACGGAACCATTTGGTGTAAATGATGGAATACCCGGCAGTGGGGTGTTGGTGATGAGAGGTGTGTTGGTGGCTTCTTGGGTCGGGACTGATTGCGGGGGTATTTGTCAATCTTGGAGTGGGGGATGCAGCTAGGGCAGTCTGTGCCTGGGCCACCTCAACGGTCTGCCAGATTTGAGTTAAGGCCAGGGCTGGGTCAGGGGTCGGTGCTGCCTCCGCCACAGGCGGCCAGCCCAAGGAAGATGAAGAATCAACCCGAGCCAGGTGATTTTGGTCATAACGTGACATTCTTTCCTCCGGATCAAATTCATTGCCTAATATTGATAATCAGGCGGTGTTTGTAGCAATTTTCATTATAACAGAATCAAATTAGCAGAACTGCTACCAAATCTAACAAACAGGATTTTCATGACGGGTAATATATTTTTTATCCAGTCAGGATTTTTCCAGTTAGCCTGGTTCCTGGTTTGGAGCTTGCGGTGATGTTTGGTTTATTATCCTCAAAAATTAAACCCATCTCCACACCATGATTTTAGCTCTGCCCTGGTCCACTTGTTGTTTTTAAATAAAACGGGGACGACATGGATTTGTCGTCCCCAAATATTTGTGACCAATGTTTTGATAGCGCAGTCTGCCGGTTTGTTAGGTGTAAATTTCCATTTATTGTTTTTCGTAAGGCGATCCATCTGCTGCAGGTGGATGGACCCTGCCCACTAATCCAGCCAATACGATGATGGTCACGAGATAAGGTGCCATTTGCAGGAATTCGGAGGGACTGGGGTACTTTCAGGATCTGCATCTTGATCTGCAGTGAATCTGCAAACCCAAAAATCAATGAAGATCCCAGCGCTGCCAACCGGATTCCAGTTACCGAAAATCATGGCCGCCAGGCCGATAAACCCCTTGCCAGCCGTCATCAGTTGGTCGAATTGTCCAACCGAGCCCAATGGTGAAATATGCTCCGCCCACCCCTGCGATCAGGCCTCCCAGAATCGACGTTCACATAACGCGTCATGTAGACGTTGATGCCCAATGTATCTGCTGCCTTGGGATGCTCGCCTACTGCTCGGGTACGCAATCCCCAACGGGTGTAGAACAGTAGCACAAAAGTGGCTGCAACCAGGATGAGCATGAGATATACGATAATATTGTTCTCAAAAACTAACCGGCCCCACGATCGGGATTTTTACAAGAATGGGAATGGGGATATTGGGGAAAACCCCCGAATTGTTGAGCTGGTCAGAGTATTCTTTGCATGTAACGATTGGAAATGAAAGCTGGTCGCGCCAGTCCCGATAATATTGATCGCCACACCGCTGATGATCTGGTCCACTTTATATTGGATGACCAGGATTGCATGCAGTCCTGCTACGAACATACCGGCCAGCATTCCTGCCAATAACCCAACATATAGATTGTGAGACAAGGTGGCTACCATCACCGAGGTCAAGGCTGACACCAGCATGATCCCTTCGATGGCAATATTAACCACTGCTGCGCGTTCGCTCATTACCCCGCACAAGGCTGCGAGAGCGATCGGAGTAGCCCTGACAAGAGATGTATTCATCATCCCCACCAGATCCATCGAGTTATCCTTGCCTGCCCAAATCAGGAACCCTGCCACGAAGCAGAATGCCACCACTCCAGCCAGAACGCCAGTGGATCGGATGCCGCGCGCTAACTGCCAACCTCCCACAAAGAAGGCGACAAGTGCCAGAACGTAGATGGCAGTTTGAACCGGCAGAACCAGGTCCGGAATGGGGATGACATTCGTATCCCCCATAGGGGTGAGTCCAAAGGTAGTATACAGCCCAGGTTTAGTATTTACGCCAAATAATAAGATGATGGCCAGACCGGTAACGATCAAAAGATGCCGGCGCTAGCCGACGCGCAGGGTGGATTTCTTTTCGTTGTTATGCGACGAGGTTGGTTGTCATGCAGTCCTCATAAATGTCAAAGACCGTTTTTGGTCAACATATCCATCGTTATTTACCCCAACCACGTGTGAACACGGTCGTTTCCGTGCTTATGGCGCGGATGCGGTAGATCCAGCGGATGACAGCCGGTGCGGCAACGAAGACGATCACCAATCCCTGGATGATCGAAATAACCTCGATCGGCACTCCTGCCAGGGATTGCATACTTGTCGCTCCACTGCGCAATGTGCCCCATAACAAGGCTGCCAGGACCACCCCCAGCGGATGACTTTGCCCCAGCAGGGCGATTGCAATCGAATCAAAACCGTAACCAGCCGAGAAGCCCTGTCCAACCCAGTGGTCTATGCCTGAGAACCTGTGTCGCCCCTGCCAGACCTGCCAGCGCTCCGCTGAGTGTCATGGCAAGTACGAAATTTTTCACAATGTTCATACCGGCATAACGGGCTCCGTCCGGGTTCGCTCCAACCGCCCGGATTTCAAACCCTTGGGTGGTCTTGAAACAGAAACCAGTAAACAAAAACAGCCATGGCCAGGGCCAGGAAAAAGCCCCAATTGAAACGTAGCGGGTCCGGGAAAAAACGTGGCAGCATGGCGGAATTTTCAATCACTGGTGTCAGTGGCCGTAACCCGTCGCTTTCATCGGTCCGTTCAATAACCAGTCGCTCAATCGAAAGGAAATATAATTCATCATGATCGTGTTGACCACTTCATGCGCCCCGGTAAGTCCCTTGAGCAGGCCCGGGATTGCTCCCCATAAGGCTCCTCCGACTGCTCCGGCTAGTAATGCCAGTGGTAAATGGATGAACCACGGCAGTCCATGAATGCTATAACCGACATAGGCCGAACACAATGCCCCGATGCCAAATTGCCCTTCAGCCCCAATATTGAAAAGACCGCATTTGAAACCTACCGCCACTGCCAGGCCGGCCAGGATGTAAGGAGTTACCGTCGCCAGACTTTCTGTGAATGGATAGATGGCCAGCAGCAAGGGTTTGCCGTCGCCGGTTGCATAATAGCTTTAATGCCATGGTAGATATCAGTAAACACTTCCGATGGATCCTTGGAACAGTGCTCCATATGCAGTAATAATCGCCTTCCAAGTTGCAGCCAGCGCAGCTCCCGGATCATGGAATAAATTCCGGTACGCTGCTATGACCGCATCGTTGGATAATGCGATGACAACGGCTCCGATGATAAAACCGGTCAAAACAGCCAGAACCGGGACTAGCAATGTCTGAAGAGTTTCGAGCCCTTCCCCCATTTCTCTCGGACTTGACGATCTTCTGCGAACCGGATGCCGGGGATTGTTTTGAACGGCTGATTTACTCAAGCTGAAGTCCTCCTAAAAAACACGTTCCACTTCATTTTTGTCGGAAATGGCTGGAGCCGACTCAAGAGCTTCGGCTGGTTTTACTCCCGCCATGAGCAGGCCCAGATACGCCTTATTGACCTTCGCTGCCGGGACGATATCCACGATTTGTCCCTTATACATCACTGCAATTCGATCCGACAAGTGCAATGATTTCATCGAGCTCGGGGCATACCAGGAGCACAGCAGTCCCTTCATCCCGTTTCTCGATAATTCGACCGTGAATATACTCGATTGAGCCAACATCCAGCCCGCGTGTAGGCTGTGATGCGATTAGCAATTTGATCGGTCTCGAGAATTCCCGTGCCACGATCACTTTCTGCTGGTTCCCCCCCGATAACGTGGATACCGGTACAAAAACATTCGGGGTACGCACATCAAATTGGTTCCACCAGTTTTTCGGCGGTATCGACAATGATCTTTTGCTGTAACTGCCAGGCCTTTGGCAAAAGGACGCTGGTAATACGTACACAACACCAGGTTGTCATGGACGGGGAAGGTTAGGATCAGGCCATGCTTCTGCCGTCCTCCGGGATGTGCGCCATTCCACGTTCCAGGATATTCCGTGGGGAAGCATGTCGCACGGGTTTACCCATTATTCGGATTTCCCCGCTGACCACCGGTCCCAGCCCGGTCAACGCATAAACAAGCTCTGTCTGTCCATTGCCTTGCACTCCCGCCACCCCCAGCACTTCCCCGGCGTGAACCTCGAACGAAGCACCATTCACGGTCATATTTTTCCGCTCATCGCGGACAAATAAGATCCTTTACGCTCAGAACCACATCCCCGGGTTTGGCAGGTTTCTTTTTAACCACCAGGTTGACTTCCCGTCCCACCATCATGGAAGCCAGTTTCTCCTGGGAGGCATCCTTGGCATTCACTGTTCCCACCACCGTACCGCCCCGAAGAACGGTAATAGTATCGGCGATCGCCAGGACTTCTTTGAGTTTATGAGTGATAAAAATGACTGATTTCCCGTTGGCCACCAGAGAGCGCAGCACCTTGAAAAGGCCCTCCACCTCCTGGGGTGTCAGGACTGCCGTCGGTTCGTCCAGGATGAGGATATCAGCCTGGCGGTATAAAACTTTAATAATTTCAACCCGTTGCTGCGCACCAACTGGCAGATCTCCGATGGTAGCATGTGGATCCACTTCGAGGTCATATTGCTTCGAGATCTCCAAGATATCGGTTTGCCACCTTGGTCTTGTCGAGGAAAATTCCATTCCGAGATGGGCTCAACCCCCAGCATGATATTTTCAGTGGCGGTCATCACCGGGATGAGCATAAAATGTTGGTGGACCATGCCAATCCCTCGGGCGATGGCGTCGCTGGGGTCGCGGATCGTACACTTCCTCTCCGTTGATGAAAATTTGTCCTTTATCCGGTTTGTATAGTCCATAGAGAATATTCATCAAGGTGGTCTTTCCTGCGCCGTTTTCCCCCAGCAGCGCCAGGATTTTCCCCTTTTCTACAGACAGATCGATCGAATCATTTGCCTGGACACCCGGAAATGATTTGGTAATTCCACGCAATTCCAAAACCGGAGGCATGCGATATTCTCCCGGATATAAAAATTAAAATAATGGCAAATTAATGAAGAGCCGGGGAATTCCCCGGCTCTTCTGATTAGAAACCTTGTTTATGGAGCTTGGAGAACACCGTCAACGGTGATTGCGCCGCTGATGATATCGGCCTTCAACTTGGTCAGCTCATCCTTCAAGGTTTGAGGAACCTGGCTGTCGAAATTGTGGAAGGGAGCCAGGTCCACACCGCCATCGGCGAGTGCGTAATTGACTGTTCCACCGGTGAATTACCATTCACAACATCCTGGATGGTCTTGAAGACGGCCACATCGACCTTCTTCTGGACGCTGCTCAATCAAGTGCTGGCATATTCGTTGGCAGAAACGAACCAGTCGGTATCCACGCCGATGATCAAGCACTTGCCGCTGGTCTGGCAGTAGGCAGCTGAACCCAATCCAACCGGGCCTGCCACCGGCATGATGATGTCAGCCCCTGACTGGACAAAGGTGGTGGCGTACGATTTGCCATCATCGGTGGAGCTGAAGTTGCCGTTGAAAGTTCCTTTCTGCGTGGCATCGTCCCAGCCTAACATCTCAACAGTAGTTCCGTTCTGCTGATTGTAATACTTGACACCAGCCTGGTAACCCTTCATGAAGATGGTAACGGTCGGGATCTGGATGCCACCGAACGCAGCAACTTTGCCGGTCTTGGTCATACCGGCTGCCAGGTAACCGGCCAGGAAAGCCGCCTGGTCGGTCTGGAAGGCCAGGCCGCGCACATTGGTCAGGTCAGTCGAGGAACCACAATCCTTGCCTTCGACGGCACCTGGATAGCAGTCAGGATAGGTGTAGTCGACGATGGCGAACTTCTGGTTCGGGTTGGCCTTGGCAGCTGTGGCTGTATCAACGCCCAGCAGGAAGCCGACCGTGATGATCAGGTCTTCCTTCTCACTTAGGAACTGCTGGAGGTTCTTGGCATAGTCGGACTGCTGGCTGGATTCAAGATACTTGCCGTCCACGCCCAACTGGGCTGATGGCATCCGTGACACCTTTCCAGGCCGAGGGCGTTGAACGACTTATCATTCACACCGCCCATGTCGGTCACCTCACCGACTTTGATGGCAGGGACAGCGGTCGGGTGACAGCGGCGGGAGCACAGCCGTCGGAGGTACAGAAGTTGGGGGAACTGTGGTCGGGGGAGGCGGGGCTACGGTTGTGGCTGCAGGCCCGCATGCTGTCACCAGCATAACGACAACTGCCAAAATGGAAAAAATCGTGCTAATTCTCTTCATTACTTCTCTCCTTGTAAAAATATTGTGGTTTTGTTTGGAATTGTCGGCTGACAACATTTGCCCGAAATGATGTCTTTTCTCGCCAGTCACACCTCCTTTTCGGATTTAAATATATTCATTTCAATTGAATTCACCGCATAATGAGTATACAATGTCTCTGCAATAAAAACAAGGTGAACTCCATTAAATATTGTTATTTCCTTGATTATGGGGGAGAGGTGGGTTCTCCCTATGGTATTTCACCCATTGCAACGCTTGGGGAATGCAGTGATTTGTTGTTTAACCTTTTCAGGGATTGATCCCGGCAAGGTCATGATATGGGGCGAACCCTATCTCCCCAAGTAAATGCCCGATCCGGAATGCACCCTTGCTGGATTGGGCTTCCCTGGCTGCCTGGAGCAAGTCCTCCACGCCAGGTGTAAGGTTTTTTATTGCGCTGGTCAGCATATGCGCGGCTGCTTCGGGCAAGGTATAAGATACTGATCAAAATCTGCACCAATGACATATGCACCGCGATTCGGCGGCTGCCTCGATTGCGCTGGTCCCAGTGGAACCGCCGACGCCAAAGATGACATCTGCCCCGCACATCGATCATTGAAGTTGCTGTCGCTGTTCCCCACTCGGGATCATCAAAGGACTCGCCTAGCCAACTTCATTATGATACGAGACTGTCGCAATCACTTCCGGGTTGATGTATAGGGCTCCCTCGATATAATCCCTCGCCGTAAGTTTCATTGGGCGGCCAGGCTTCACTGCCGAACACTGCACCAATCTGGTCGGTTTGTGTCATCGCGGCTGCCAGTGCCCCGGCGAGGAACCCCAAGCGGTCCTCCGGGAAAACAAGCCAAACGAGGTTTGGCAGGCTTGATCAGGTCTTGCAGGCTGGCCGCTGGTCTACACCGATAAAATATGTCCCTGTAAACTCACCTGCGGCAGGATAACGTGGCATCACTCATCGCCTCTCCAACCGTCACGATCGCATCGAAACCGGCTCGGCAAAGACACGCATGTTCTCTTCGTAATCTCTTGAGTCTATCGTCTCGATGTTGCCGTTTTATCAGCAAACCCATCCGACTTGGCCTGCTGGATGCCTTCCCAGGTAGCCTGATTGTAGACCGATCATCGACCCGCCGACCTCTGTAACCAGCCCAACGCAATAAACTTCTGGCTGTGCACAATCTGGGGGGCGGAACTGCAGCCAGGACTGACCAGCAGGAATAGAAGTCATGTGATGGCGATGAAATATTGTTTCTTTCAGACAGCCACCTTGGATGATACTGGAATTTAGCCGACCTAGCAAGTCGATCTAACCGGCTATCACAGCCTCACCTTTACGGACACCCAGCATCAGGATCAACGCTACAACCAGGAAGAACGGGCTGACGAACATCATGGCGTTATAGTTTCCACCGCTAAACTGGACGATCCACCCGTTCAGGTTGGGCCCCACGATTGCTGAGAACGTGGAGAAAAGATAGTATAGCCCGGTAAAGGTTCCAACCCGGGCGGCAGTGGTCAGGTCCACGACCATTGGCAGGGAATTGATATTGATGAAAGACCAGGCAATTCCTGCTCCCATCAGGAACAGATTGATCACCCGAATGGTGCCCAGCACCGGAAGTTTCGTCAACGTCGTCGAAAGCAGTCCCGGCTGGCAACGAGCGCGATAAAGATTATTAAAATCAGCCATTGCCGACGATACCGATGGAGATAGTGATCCGCCGGCCAATGCGGCTGCCGAGCATGCCCGCCACCAGCGCAAACAGGACGAAGAAGAGGCCGATGTGTCCCATCATGCGTCCGGCATCACCTTCGGAGATTCCCAACTGTTTCGTGGCATACAGCGTAAGGAAGGCTTCAATACCGGTATAAGCCAGGAACCAGAAGAAGATTGCCAGCAGGATGCGCAACCCGCTTTTATCCTTATCCTGGGCAACTTCCTTCAAGCTCTGGAACATGTCTGGTTCTTTCACCCCCTCCTCATATTGTTTCGGCTCTTTGATGAAGATGAAGACCAGCGCTGCTGCCAGGACGACCAGTACCGATCCCATCCAGAAGGGGAAGGCAATATTGATCTCGTACAGGGTGCTTCCGACCAGCGAGGCGATGATGGTTCCAACCCCGCCCATCAGGTTTATGATCCCATTGGCCTGCGAACGGTATTGCGATGGCGTGATATCGGGCATCAGCGCCACAACCGGGGTCCGCCAAAATGCCATGCTGAGCAGGAGCGTGCTGGTGCATGCAACGAACAGTGCCGGGACAGCCGCAATCGGGATCAGGCCAAACGCGATTGCCCCGATGGGAGCGCCGATCAGAATGAACGGCATGCGCCGCCCGATCTTGGTCCGCAGACGATCAGACCATGCTCCGACCGGCGGCTGGATGAAAATTGCCGCGATGTTATCGAAGGTCATAAATAAGCCGATCAAGCCATGGAGCAAAATGGAACTTGTTTGCCAGGAATAAAGGGACGAAGGCGTTATAAACGCTCCAGATCACGCTTACTCCGAAGAAGCCGAAACCGAGCAGGAAAATCTTGCCGTATTTGAACTTCATGAATTATCTCCTTCGTCTTGGATTTTTTTGAGGATTATTCTGTCTGGCTCACTTAACGGTGCACTTTCCAGCAAATCGGAACGGCGCTTGAGTGTCCGGCGCAGGGACTGTTCGCGGCGCCACTTTTCGATTTTCGCATGGTTACCGGAGAGTAGGATATCAGGCACTTTCCAGCCGCGGAATTCCGGCGGGCGCGTATAGTGTGGGTATTCCAGCAGGCCTGCAGCGTGGGAGTCGTCCATCGCACCATCCGGGTCGCCGAGCACTCCCGGGATTAGCCGGGATATCGCGTCGATCAGGATGAGTGCTCGGGAGCTCGCCGCCGGTCAGGACATAATCACCGATTGAGATTTCGTCCGTGACCAGGTGTTCGCGGATGCGCTCATCCACGCCTTCATAACGGCCGCAGATCAGTGCCAGGCGCGGGTGCTGGACCAATTCCCTTGCTATTTTTTGGTTGAAGACGCGTCCTTGGGGGGTCAGTAAAATGATCGGGCAGCTGGTTTCCGGCGGCGCTTTGAGCTGGTCGACGGATCCGAGCACGCTTTCCACCGCGGCGAAGACCGGCTCGACTTTCATCACCATTCCACCGCCCCCGCCGTACGGTTCGTCATCGGTGACGTGGTGTTTGTCTGCTGCCCAGTCGCGGATATTGTGGATGCGAACCTCGATCAACCTGCGCTGGAGGGCACGATGCAAAATACTGCTGTTGAGATAGGGGGAAAAACATCCGGGAGCAGCGTGAATACGTCGAACTCCATGGGCTAATTCTAGTCGGTAAGAAGTATGTCTGGCAAGAGGCCTGCATATGTCACTCTGAAATGATCCGATGCAAGTGATTGATATGGGAATCTCAATTGCGGTTCGGGTATTTGACAGGTACAATTAATCCTTCCATGACAACCCTTTCGCCAAAGACACTATTCCCGGACTCGAGAAAGGTCAGGTGCTGCCTTGAACAATTCCGGTCATTTCTTCATGTGCCAGTGCAAGTAACCCATACGAAACAGATCGTATCTGTGATAAATATCACTAGATTGCCCCGCGGGGATTGACGCCCATTTGTATAGGATGGTAAGATGATTGGATGTATCTGCGAGGTTCGAAATGGAGTATGCGTCAGCGGCGCCCCCGTATCAATTGGTTTCTGGTCGTAATTGTGGTTCTTCTTATTGCCGTCATCACGTACGTCGACCGGTTCATTCTACCCACGGCACAAACACCTTTCGTGCCCACCTTTACTGCCACCCGTGACCCCGAGTCGTACGTCACCGACGCGGAGAATCTGTTCGCGGAAGGAAAATTACTTCAGTCGATTGACGCCTATATGGAAGCCATCCAGGTTAAACCGGATGACGCTTCAATCTACATTGCCCTGGCGCGCGTTCAGATTTTTGCTGGAAAATACGCCGAAGCGCTGGTCAATGCTGAAAACTCCCTCCTGCTCAACCCCAATAACTCGATGGCCCATGGTGTGCGTGCTTGGGCATTGTCTCAGTCCGGAGACTATGTCGCGGCGGATGATTCGTTGAAGGAGGCCGTGCGCCTGGATCCAAACAACGGGATCATCCAGGCTTACAAGGCCTTCTTGTATGGCACGATGTATGAAAATAATGCCGGCCCATATATTGACCCGATTACAGTTGCCATCCAAGCCTCCAAAGACGCCGTGACCTTGGCACCCAACAGCCTCGAAGCGCACTGGGCTCGTGCCTATATCCTTCAGCTGACCGCAAATGGCGAACAGGCCATCCAGGAATACCTGCTTGCCATCCAGATAAATTCGAATATTTCGGAAATCCACCTCGAACTTGGCGTATCCTACAAAGGTTTGGGCGTGATAGACAAAGCGCTCGAGCAATACACGCTTGCCAACACATTAAATCCTTCCGACATTCGTCCCTACCTGTATAGTTCGCGCGCCCTGGTTTCCATTGGGGAATATGCCAAGGCTGTCCAGTATGCTGAGAGTGCGGTTGCGAATGACCCAACCAATCCATATCTACGCGGAAACTTGGGGTATATGCTTTACAAAAATAATGACTTTCCGAATGCACTAATTCAACTCTCCATGGCGGTCAATGGGGGCACCAATGAAGACGGTCAGATCGTCAAGCCGCAACCGTTGACCGCCGACGATACACGCATTGCTCAATACTTTTATGTATATGCCGTTCTCCTGGCAAGAAATAACCGCTGTGGAGAAGCTCTGCCTGTCACACAGCTTCTAATTTCCGCTGTTCCAGATGATATCAATGCTGCCGACAATGTCACCTATGTCCAGCAGCTGTGTGAAGAGAACTTGGGGACGCCTTCTCCCACGCCTTTGGCTACCCTAAAAGTCACCCCAACTCCATGAAAGTAACCCGCCGCCGCGCGCTATTCTTTCAGCGCCGGACCTCGAATCTGTATCGATTGTTTGGTCTGACCATGTTTATCCTGGTCGGTGCCTGGGTGATTTCACGCCTGACCACCGGCGAGATCCGCAATCCATTCGATCCAACTCCCACGTCAACCCGGACAATCAATTCCTGGGTATTGGAGGGGGAAGCCTCGTTTGATGCCGGTAACCTGCCTGCTGCCATCTCCTCTTATCAGGAAGCGGCGAAGGTGGATCCAAACAATGCGGGCGTCCTATCCGAACTGGCGCGCATCCAGACCTATTCCTCCCGCTTACTCTCCAATGATACCGATCGCCTGGCGCGGCTGACTGACGCGTTGCAGTCTGCAGACCAGGCCAAGGCAATAGCCCCTGAGGATGCCAATGTCCTTGCCATCCGGGCTTTTGTATTGGATTGGAATGCTGATCCCAATTTGGATCCCTTGCGCTCCGGGGGCAAGACAGCCGACAGGCTGATCATTGAAGCCGAACAGGAAGCGCTGCGTGCCATTTCGTTGGACGGTAAAAATCCGCTCGCCCTGGCATATTATGCAGAAATTCTCATTGACGAGCAGAAATGGACGCAGGCCCAGCCGAATATCCAATCTGCTCTGCAGCTAGGTCCGCAGGAGATGGATATCCACCGGGTTTATGCCTATTATCTTGAATCGAATAGGTATTACACCCAGGCGATCGATGAATACTCACAGGCTTTGGCGATCAATCCTAATTTGACCTTCCTGTATATTTCTATTGGGCATAATTACCGCGCCCTGGCCTTAATACTCCCAAGGGATCCCAGCAGACTCAATATTACAATCAGGCTTTGGATAGTTATGCCAAGGCTGTCAGTTTAAACGAACAATTGAAGATCCTCGATCCCTCGCCATATCTTGCAATCGCAAAAACATATGCCCAGCAGGGTGAATTCTTTGCAGCCGCGTTGAATGCGCAGAAAGCCATCCAGTTGGATCCGGCAAATGCCGATCTTTACGGGCAGCTCGGCAATGTCTATAAACGCGGCCGCAACTTCGAGACAGCTATCGTTGCTTTAAAATGTGCGGTGCGCGGCTGCACTGCAGCTGAATCATGTGTCGCCCGAAATGGCTGCCCCGCCGGGGATACCGGGAATCCGATCCAGCCACTGGCTCTTAACCCCGTCAGTGCTTATTACTACCTGGATTATGGGTCAGTGTTATCGGCCTGGCCCAACCTGCCTGGATATTGCACCGAAGCGGTGGATGTGTTGACCACTGTAAGGACTGCCTATCCTGACACCCAGGATATTGTCCGAAATGCCGATGTGGGCCTTTCCATCTGTGCCAGTGTAAAAGCTGGCTGGACCCAGACGCCAACTCCGGTCGCTCGGCCGTCTTCCACGGCTGTTACAACACTGTCCCCATACTTCACACCAACGCCGTAACGTCCTGGGATGTTCCGGTAGGGGGCCATATCAGAATTGCATAAGATAATCCAACCTGCTCTTGACGTCCATCAAAAAATCTTGTATGATAACAATTAGCACTCAGGTTGATAGAGTGCTAAAATCAATGTGAACCACTATTTCAGGAGGCATATATGAAACTTAATCTCAAACCCTTGGGAAGTCGTGTGGTGATCGATCCCATCGAGCAGGAAGACATCACCGCGGGCGGCATCGTGCTCCCCGAAACGGCGAAAGAAAAACCCCAGCAGGGTAACATCCTGGCGATTGGTCCTGGCGACCGCGACGAAGATGGAAAACGCATCGCCATGGACGTAGCCGTCGGCGACAAAGTCTTGTACGCCAAGTATTCCGGCACGGAAATCAAAATGGATGGCAGGAAACTGCTCATCATGCGCGAGAGCGACATCCTCGCCATCGTAAAATAATATTCTGAATGGAGATGTGAATTATGGCTGCAAAACAACTGGTCTTTTCCGAAGACGCCCGCCGGCGGCTTCAACAAGGCATTGACGTGGTCGCCAATGCCGTCAGCACCACCCTTGGCCCCAAGGGCCGCAATGTGGCCTTGGATCGCAAGTTTGGTTCCCCGACCATCACGCATGATGGCGTAACGGTCGCCAAGGAAATCGAACTGGAAGATCCCTTTGCCAATATGGGTGCCCAGCTTCTTAAGGAAGCTGCTACAAAAACGAATGACATCGCCGGGGATGGGACTACCACCTCCACGGTTCTCGCTCATGCCATTGTCACCGAAGGCCTGAAGAATCTGGCCGCAGGTGCCAACCCGATGCGCCTGAAACTCGGCATCAGCCAGGGCGTGGAAACGGTCGTTGCTGCCCTGCGCAAGATGGCCCAAAAGATCGATACCAAGGAAGAAATCGCTTCGGTCGCTACCAACTCTGCCGCTGATCCTGAGATCGGCAAACTGATTGCCGATGTAATGGACAAGGTAGGCAAGGACGGCGTCATTACGGTTGAAGAGTCGAAATCCCTGCAATTTGAAACCGAGTACGTCGAAGGTATGCAGTTCGACCGTGGCTACATTTCCGCCTATTTCATCACCGATTCCGAGCACATGGAAGCAGTGATTCCCGATCCTTATATCCTCATCTACGACAAGAAGATCTCAGCCGCCCAGGACATTGTCCCGTTGCTGGAGAAACTCGTCCAGATCGGCAAGCGCGACCTGGTCATCATCGCCGAAGACATCGATGGCGAAGCATTGGCAACCCTCGTGTTGAACAAACTACGCGGCATGTTGAACGTGCTCGCAGTCAAAGCCCCCGGCTTCGGTGATCGCCGCAAGGCCATGATGCAGGATATCGCCACCCTCACCGGCGGCCAGGTCATTTCTGAAGAGACCGGTCGCAAGCTCGAAACCACCACCCTCACAGACCTCGGCCGTGCCGAGAAAGTGGTCACCGACAAGGACAACACCACGATTGTCGGCGGCAAGGGTTCAGGTCCCGAGATCAAGGGTCGCATTGAGCAGATCCGCGTCGAGATCGACAAGAGCACCAGCGATTACGATAAAGAGAAACTCCAGGAGCGCCTGGCCAAACTCTCCGGCGGCGTTGCCATCATCCGTGTTGGCGCAGCCACCGAGACCGAACTCAAAGAGAAGAAGCACCGTGTTGAAGATGCCCTCTCTGCCACCCGCGCTGCCATCGAAGAAGGCATTGTCCCCGGTGGTGAGATTGTCTTCATCAACGCAGTAGCTGCCCTCGACAAGGTCAAGATGACCGGCGACGATGAAACCATCGGCGTTGCCATCGTACGCAAAGCTCTCGAAGCCCCAATCCGCAAACTGGCTGAAAATGCCGGTCAGGATGGTGCAGTCATCATCGAGAACGTTCGCCGCCTCTCCAAGGAACAGGGCAACAAGCATCTTGGCTACAATGTCATCACCGGTGAATATGTTGACATGCTCAAGGTTGGTGTCATTGACCCGTTGAAGGTTGTTCGTGGCGCTCTCGAGAACGCCGCCTCCATCGCCGCCATGATCCTTACCACCGAGTGCCTGATCACGGATGTTCCCGAAAAAGAAAAACCATCTCCCATGCCACCTGGTGGCGGCGGAATGGATTACTAAACCACATTCTATGTCAAGGGCGGCCGTCAGGTCGCCCTTGTCTTTTAAATTGGGTATAATCCTGACCAATGATCCCCTCGACACAAAAACCGGTGTATATCGCCCCACTGACGTTCCTATTCATCCTGGCTCTGGCTGCCTGTGGGTCAACTCCCACCCCGATTATTGTTCCCACAATCACTACCGGTTTACCAACTCCCACCGCGACGTTCATCCCGCCAGCGATCACTGTCAACGGGGAAATCATCTCGGTTGCGGATTACAAAGCTGAACTGGCGCGTTACCAGCAGGCTCAGGATGGACTGGGAAACACGGTGACCTCCGAACAGGCAGTGCAGGCTGTCCGGGGTGAAATGGTGGATACACTCTTACTCGCCCAGGGTGCGGCAGCTCAGGATTTTGTCGTGGACGATGCGGTGCTCCAGGCTCGGATTGATACTCTGGTTGCCCAGTTGGGAGGCGCAGAAATGCTTACAACTTGGGAAACTACGCATGGATATACAGACGGTGACTTTCGTTCCTCCTTGCGCCGCCAGGTTGCTGCTGCCTGGATGCGTGACCAGATTGCCGCCTCTGTTCCCGCCGCCACCGCGCAGGTACACGTTAAACAGATTTTGCTCTATAATGCAGGGGATGCGCAGCAAGCGCTATCCGACTTGGAAGCAGGACGGGATTTCTCCGACCTGGCTGCCCAATGGGATCCGGTGGCAAAAGGCGAATTGGGTTGGTTCCCGCGGGGTTATATATCCTCCAAGGTTATTGAGGATGCCGCGTTCTCCCTTCAGCCTGGTAAATATAGTCCCGTAATCCAGGATGAGACAGGATATCATATCTTGTATCTCGTGGAACTCGACCCCGCCCGCCCGCTTTCGCCCGACGCCCTGCTGACTCTCCATGAGCATGCCGTCCAAGGCTGGCTGACCCAACAACGGAATGAGAGTACCATTCTCTTTGCACCATGACGAGTGATGGGAGCATGATTTATGGATAATTTTGATCTCAAGCCTGACCCGAAGAAATTCAGCGTGATGTCGTTGATATGGAATTTGCTGACCGCGGTGGTGTTGGTGGGGATAATATTTGTTGTATATATTTTCCTGACGATCTATCTTAACCCGCACATCCCTTTGAATCCATTCCCGCCCGCTCCACTCCCCACGCTTTATCAGACACCCACCCCCACCAATACAGTCGCTGTGATTCCTCTTGAAGCCACCTGGACTTCCACGCCCACCCTCGCACCACTCCCCACCCGCACCAAGGCTCCCACTTGGACCTTGCTGCCGCAACTGATCACCCCAACCATTACTCCCACAATTACCGACACCCTACCTGCACCATTGGAGAGTGTTACTTTCACTCCCATGCCGGCATCGGTGAACATCACCTACATGGCGAGCACGCAATTCCACCCCGATAAAAATTGTAATTGGTTGGGTGTGGCTGGGAAGGTGTTGGGGACGGACGGTAAACCGGTCTTATATATGGAAGTCTTGCTGGGGGGTACACTGGATGGCAAAACCATCAATTACATTATCCTGAGCGGAAATGCCCTGGCATATGGACCTTCTGGTTTCGAACAAGTCCTGAGCGATCATCCCATCGCCTCCTCTCATACCCTCTGGATCCAATTGTTGGATAATACTGCCAAACCGTTGACCGGAAAGACATATTTTGATACATACAGCACCTGCACCCAGAACCTGGTAATGGCAGTCTTTACAAAGAATCGCTAATAATATCCTGGTAATAATAAAACAGGACGCGGCATTCTGTGCCGCGTCCTGTTTTAAGTTGCAATATTTGTTTATTAGACTGTCACATTCCAATGGGCATATTTCGGGTTGTCGCCGTGCAATACTTCTTGGAACAACTTGCGCAATTGCTGCCCGATGGGTCCCATTACGCCTGTCCCGATTGGACGATGATCCACTTTGGTAACCACCGTTACCTCTGCTGCCGTGCCGGTCAGGATCAATTCTTCGCAGAGGTAGGCTTCCGTGCGGTCGATTGGACGTTCGACCACCGTGAGCCCCAGCTCGTTCCTTGCCAGTTCCATTACCGAACGGCGGGTGATGCCCTCCAGGATATTATCCGTCACCGGGGGGGTCACCAGGATCCCATCCCGCACCAAAAAGATATTCATGGCACTGCCTTCAGCCAGGTGTCCCTCCTGGGTTAGGACCAGTGCTTCATCAAAACCAGCTCGCGCTGCATCTGTCTTGATCAGCGCTGAACTCGCATAGGCTCCGCTGATCTTGCCGCGTGCCGGGATCATGTTATCGTCGATCCGACGCCAGGATGAAATGGTTACGTGGGCGTTGGTGTCGTTCTTGATATATTTGCCAATTGGCAGGGCAAAAATGGTCAGGTCTTGCTTTAGATCGTGCAGACGTACGCCGATCCCTTCCTCCGCTTTGTATGCCAGTGGTCGGATGTATATGTCCTGTCGGTAGGCGTCGCGGTGCAGCAGTTCCAGGGTCAGGTCAGTCAGCATTTCGGGAGTCTGGTCGAACTCCATGCACATGATTCGACACGAATCCAGGAACCGGCGGAAGTGGTCCTTGGGTCGAAAAATATAAAGGCGTTCTTTTTCCACGTTCCAGTATGCGCGGATGCCGCCAAAGACGGCGGTGCCGTAGTTAAGCGCATGCGTGGCAACTCCAACCTTGGCTTCGGAGTAGGGGACAATCTTGCCTTGGAAATACGCGTTCTTGGGCAGATCCACAGACAATCTCCTTGAAATGGTTTTGGGTGCCGCCATTATACGCCTCTTTTTTGAGCCTGGTCCCCATCCGACCATCCAATAACCTGGTATTCATATCCCAATAAGCCGAATCAAATTTATTATGATCGACTGGATTCGACTTGCTGCTATTAGTGATTTCCTGGTGCCAATCTCTTTGTCGTCACCCGCCCGGTGACCGTCGACCTTCTCTGCTATTTGTTGCTCGAAGGTTGAACTCCAACCTTGACGGGAAGACATTATCATTGTAAAATCAATTCGATATATATCTAATTGATTTTACATAGGTGAAACCATGTCAGATGAAAAAGAAATGCTCGATTTTGTCAAAGCCCTCGCCCACGCTGACCGGTTAAAGATCGTCGGTATGCTTGCCCAAAAACCGGAGCGCATGTCCGGGATTGCGGCTGAGTTATCCCTGCCAACCCGCGAAGTATTTAATCACCTTTCCTTTTTGGAACATGTCGGGGTGGTGCATAAAAAAGACGACCTGTATGAATTGGACACAAATGGGTTGGAGACCCTCGCCCGCCGCCAGTTCGAGGGCAGGCGCTCGGTCTACTCCCCTGAACCGCATCTTGAAAAAAATGATCAGAAGGTGCTTGCAACTTTCTTGAATGCAGATGGGACCATCCGGCAAATGCCGAATTCCAGGACTCAGTCAGCGAAATTCAAGGTTGTATTGGAATACATCCTGGCAGCGTTTGCACCAGGCGCAGTCTACACCGAGAAGGAAGTAAATAGTATCCTGCATCGATTTAATGAGGATGTTGCCGGTCTGCGACGTGATTTGATTGACGCCAAAATGCTTGCCCGCCTAAGCGATGGCTCTAAATATTGGCGTCCCGTGGGGCCTGTCGAAGGACAACCGGAATGAGCGAAATAAATGACGACCTGCTTCCCATCTTCAAGGCCCTCGCGGATGCCAACCGGCTGAAGATCATCGGATTGCTCGCGCAGCGTCCCTACAGCGGCGAGGAACTGGCTGCCCTGCTGGGACTTAAAGCCTCCACGGTTTCCCACCACCTTTCCAGGCTCGCGCAGGTGGGACTGGTCTCTGCCCGAGCGGAAGGATATTACAGTGTCTTCCACCTCGATGAAGCCGCCTTGCAGAAAACACGCTTGCTTTTTTCGCATACCAACCTGGTCTCCGTTGCCTCAGGAGTGGATGTCCATGGCTACGACCGCAAGGTGATCGCTGATTTCACCCGCCCGGACGGCAGCTTGAAGGAGATCCCTGCACAACGCAAAAAATTGGAGGCCATCCTTCGCTATGTGGTCCGAGATTTCGAGCCGGGGAAGCGCTATACCGAGAAGCAGGTTAATAAAACCCTGTACAGGTTCCATACTGATACTGCCTCCCTGCGGCGTGCGCTCGTGGGAGCAAAATTGATGCAGCGCGAGGGCGGAGGGGGAGAGTATTGGAGGTTGGAAAGCGAAACTTAAGGACCCTGGCGGATATTCTGACATGGCAAAAAATCACCTGGTCGTTTTGCGACCAGGCGTGGAGCTCATTTTCCCCATCTATGCGGTTAATGCCCGCGTTTTTCCAATTGGAAAGTTTCCGCTCCCCCCAATGCTTTTCCCAGCGGTTCCGCTTTCAGCGCCATCACCCGGCTGTTCGCGAAGTAACCAAAACTAAAACTGGTCATATCTCCGGCCTGTTTGCCGGGAACCGGCATCAACCTGGCGGTCAGCGGTTTATCCAGGCGCATCGCCAGGGCGCAGATGTCCACCAGGAGCGCCGCGATCTGTCCGGCAGTGACATCCCCCGGCAGCGGCACTGTGTCCAGCCCGGTGCCGCACACCGCCGAATAAAGCAGCAGGTCTTTGACGGTCAGCCTGCCCTCGGAGGCGCGTTCTGCCAGCCGGATGTCTTCCAGCACGGGCATCATTAACCCGGAGAATCCTGCCCTCGGGAAACGTGCCCGGTCGATGGCTTCGGTCAGGATCGCAGCGGCAGCCAGTGACCCGTGCAGTCCCACCTTGGGCACCCCCATCCGTTCGAACGCCGCCCCAAGGGAGCGGGACTCTTCGGGGAAGGGTGCCAGTGAATAATCGATTCCCCCGAATTTGACCAGGTATTTAAATTTTAAAATGTCGGCAATTTTTGCCAGCTTTTGGGCATTTTCTTCCAGCTCTGCGATTAATGCATTCCTGCCGCCTTCTATCGTATCTGTGCTTTCAAATGCCCGTACAGCCGCATCAGCGGCTTCCATGGCGAGAGCAAATGAAGGTTCTTTCCCGTCGTGATAGGCTGCCGGGAAGAAAGGCGCTCCTGCCGGGACGTTGGCAAGTGCCGCGAAATTAAGATTGGAGAACCCGGTCAGGTCCAGACGTGCCGTCTTGACGATCACCTCAGCGCAGGCTTTGACTGCTGGAAGGGAGATACCATGCTTCGGATCTGCCATGATTCCGGAAAAAAAGATATTTTTCGAGGCGGAGATGGCATTGGGGATCACTTGGAAACTTTCCGGAAGGGCAGGTTGTGCCGGGCCGAGTGAGGCGTACCCGATCCCGATTTCCGGCAGGAGCTGGCTCAACATGGCAGCCAGTTGCGGGGTTTGCGATACCTTTTCGGCGCCGAGCATCTGTGGAAAAGGTACGGTAGCCAGCCGCGTGGACTGGACGTCGAACCCGGCCTCTTCGAAATTGACCCTGGCTTCTGCCAGGAACGCTCCGGCACCTTGGAGCTTTTTCTCGTCCAACGGCCAGCCGGGATTGCAGAAGTAGGTGATCGAGCGGATTTTCATGGTTTATCTTTTTTTAACCGTCAGTCAGGTTACCTCTCCCCAATGCATCATCTTTGAAACGGGAGGGTTTTTACCATAAATATTATAGCTGGAGTGGTTGTCATATTCATAGTCCACATTGATATACCATTTCCCTCCAGATTTCTCTACCCCCAAAATTTCATCCATTTTTGGCTTTAGGTCTTAGATCTTTGCCGGAGCACCTCGTACATCAGGATTGCGCCTGCCGCGGCCGCGTTCGAGCGACTCGCTTTTCCCTGGCATTGGGATCGAAACCATAGAAGTGGCAAGTACCCGGGCTGCCTGGCTGGCTCCCTCCGCTTCTCCTCCCACGATCAGTGCCAGCGGGCTGCGGAAGTCCGCCTGCCAGCATGAAATGCTTCCTTCCATATCCGCCAGGGGAATGTTCATTCCCTGGGTATGCGCGCCGATTTCGTCCCATGAGCAAGTTTGGATGGGTAACCGGAAGTGCGCCCCCATCCCGGCCCGCACCACCTTGGGAGCAAAGGCTTCCGCGGTTTCCGGCGGGAGAAAAACAGCCTCCACCCCCGCGGCGGCTGCCGTCCGGAGGAGTGTCCCCAGGTTACCCGGGTCACGGATTTGGTCGGGGATAAGCACGAAGGTTGGGTGTTGAGGGATTGGCAGTTGCGCTGCCTCGAGTACTGCCAGGATGCCTTGCGTGCTTTCCGTTTCTCCAATTGCTTGCATCAACCCGTTGGCAACGATCTCCAATTCCACACCCCCCGATTTGAGCTTGGTCACCAGCGCCTTCCCGCGTTCACTCAGGTTTTCACCTGCCAGTACAAACCGGAATGGCCAATTTACCGCCAGGGCTTCTTCCACCAGCCGCACCCCTTCAGCCACGAAGGCCTTGGATTCCCGGCGTTCTTTCGGGCGTCCAAGCAGGCCGCGCACTAATTGCATCTTGGAATTATGGGTTGATGTGATCATGTCAGGAATTTTTTTAATGGTTGTCAAGGTGGACTTTAGGAGAAGAACAGCGGGTTCTCATAAGAATATTTTACCCCCATTAAATAATACAGGGGCACACGTTGGTGTGCCCCTGCGGGAATTCTTTTTATAATATTAGCTTTGGCTGGCTTGCTTGACCACCGCCGCAAAAACATTGGGATCGCGTACGGCCAGGTCTGCCAGCATCTTGCGGTTTAGCGTTATGTTGGCTTTCTTCAGGGTTGATACCAGTCGGCTGTAGGTGGTGCCATTCAACCGGGCGGCAGCATTGATGCGGGCGATCCACAACTTGCGCAGGTCGCGCCGTCGTACCCGCCGATCGCGTGAAGAGTACCACATGCTTTTCAGCATGGCCTCCTGGGCACGCCGGAACAGCAGGTGCCTGCTCATGCGCTGTCCCTTGGTGTAGTTCAATACCTTCTTGTGTCGCAGGTGACCTTGCGGTCCGCCTTTTACTCTTGCCATAATTTACCTCCTGCATGCCCTCGGGCGCCGGTGCAGGCTCTTGCCTGCAGTCCAGTTGTATGCACCCGGTAGCCGCAAATTAAATGGATAGGTTACAGGAAACTCCAGGAAACCCAAAAGGGTTATGGTTTCATGTGTGGCGCCAGGCGCCGTATGCGCTTGATATAACTCTTCCCTTGGACGGCAACCATCTCACCGAACAAAGCCTTCACCCGGTGGGATGACTTGCGTCGCAGGTGGGCCTTGCCGCCCTTCGTGCGCACGATCTTGCCAGACCCGGTAATGCTAAACCGTTTGGAGGTGGCCTTATGGGTCTTCAGCTTGTACTTTCCTACTTTCAACTTGCGCGGCACAGCGATTACTCCTTCACACAAGATTCCGCAGGATTTTACTCCTGCGGTTGTTCAACGTTCTCCGGTTGCTTGGGTTTCTCGACAGCGTCTTCAGCGGTTTTTTTCTTGGGACCACCTTTGGCTGGCACGAGCATCATCGACATGGCCCGCCCTTCAATTGCTGGGGCTTGCTCCACGGTGCCAAGGTCAGCGAGTTCCTGGGCAATTTCTCTCAAATCTTCGAGCGCGATTTCCGGGTAAGTGATTTCACGGCCGCGGAAGCGGATGGTCACACGCACTTTCATCCCGTGTTCCAGCCAGCGCCGCGCATCTTCCACTTTGAAATCCCGGTGGTGACCGGTGGTCTTCGGGCGCAGGCGGATTTCCTTGATTTCAACCTTGGTTTGAGCCTTGCGCGCTTCCCGGTCTTTCTTTTCACGCTCGTACAGGAATTTGCCAAAGTCCATGATGCGGCACACGGGCGGACTTGAATTTGGAGCCACCTCTACGAGGTCGAGGTCCGCTTCCCGGGCCATCCGCAGGGCATCCCGGGTGGCTACCACCCCGGCGTTTTCTCCTGCTGCATCGATCAGGCGTACTTCAGGAACTCTTATGGTTTCATTTACTCGAAATTCGTTGGCGCTGATACGTCTCTCCTTGCAAATAACGGAAGTCCAGCCCGGAGGCTGGTTTAAGCGGGCTGATAATACCATGAAGAGAGGCGAATCGTCAATAAAAATCCGGGATGAATGAGTTTTCCAACCTTTTCGGGTATCAGCGGATATATATATTGTGGGATTAATGGATTATTCCGGGAGGAAGATGGACGAACAACAAGCCCTCTGCTGCTTGAAAGGTGGTGACATTGCCGGTCTGGAGAAAAAGCACCAGTTTGGGTCTTGCAGATCCCCGATTGCTCCTAATGCATCTAGATAATGCGGATGGTACCCGAATACCATTATTGCTTAATCCCTTTGTCCTGCTGGGCATTCAAATGGGACAGATGTAAATGATTTGATTAATCAACTGCGAAAATATCCTATATAAATAAGATGGAGAAGAAAACTCTCCATCTTATTTCGGTCTGTTGCCAAACGTCAGGACTCAGTTTCTTAAAGTTCGCCTGCCCGTTTCGAGATCCGGTCCTTGGCGCGCACCATAAACTCAGCCAGTGGGATATTATCTGCCCGCGACCCGTCCCGCACCCGCAGCGAGACCTGCCCGGCCTTGGTCTCGTTCTCACCCACCACCAGCATGTAGGGCACTTTCATCAACTGGGCTGAGCGGATCTTGGCGTTCATGCGCTGAGCGCTGATGTCCGCACTGGCGCGGATGCCCTCGTCGCGCAGTTGTCGCACGATGTTCTCCGCATACTCATTTTGCGGGTCGGTGATCGGGATCACCCGCACATGTTCGGGTGACAGCCAGACTGGGAAATTCCCGGCATAATGCTCCAGGAGGAACCCGATGAAGCGCTCGTGCGTGCCGAGCGGTGCTCGATGGATGCACAGTGGTGTTTCTTCCACCCCATCTTTATTTGTGAAGACCAGGTTAAAACGGCCAGGTTGGGCAAAGTCCACCTGGTTGGTCGCCAGGGAAAATTCTTTGCCGATCGCGCTCCAAACCTGTCCGTCGATTTTTGGTCCGTAAAAGGCGGCTTCATTGGCAGCCTCCACGAAGGGTATCCCGCCGTTGGTCATGGCGCGCCGTACCATATCTTCCGTCTTCAACCACAGGCGTTCGTTATCAACATATTTTTTTCCCAGGCCTTCTTTGCTGTGGAGCGACAGGCGCATGACGAATTTTGTGATCCCGAACATGTCGAGATATTTTTTGTACATGTCCATGACACCCATGAACTCTTGCTCGAACTGGTCTTCCGTCACGTACATGTGGGCGTCGTTCATCTGCATCGAGCGCACGCGCATCAGGCCAAACAGTTCTCCCGATTTCTCATAGCGATAACATGTTCCATACTCTGCCAGCCTGAGAGGTAGATCGCGATAGGAGCGCGGTTTGGAAGCATAGATCTTGTGGTGCATTGGGCAGTTCATCGGTTTAACGTAATACTTGACGCCCTCGATTTCCATGGGTGGATACATGGACTCGGCATAATACGGCAGGTGACCCGAATGCAGGAACAGGTCTTCCTTCGCCAGGTGCGGTGTCTTCACCCGCAAGTAGCCCGCCTTTTCTTCCATCTCTTTTGCCAGTCGTTCAAGCTCTTCGATGATGACACCGCCGCGCGGCAGCCACAGGGGCAGACCCGGACCCACCTCCTCGTCGTAGGTGAAGATTTCCAGTTCCTTGCCCAACTTGCGGTGATCGCGTGCCTTGGCTTCTTCGAGCATCTTGAGATAATTCTTGAGCTCGTCCGGCGTGCGCCAGGCTGTCCCATAGATGCGCGTGAGCATTTTGTTGTGCTCGTCACCGCGCCAGTAGGCTCCTGCGATCGACATTAATTTTATCGCTGCCGGGTTGATCTGCCGCGTTGTCTCAACGTGAGGCCCCCGGCACAAGTCAGTGAAGGTGTCGCTTTGGTAGATCGAGATCTCCACCTTTTCAGCCAGGGGATTACCGTACTCGTCCAGTCCGCCTTTTTCGAGGCCTTCGATCAACTCAAGTTTGTAAGGTTGGTCCTTAAAAATCTTGCGCGCCTCTTCTGCAGATACCACCTTTTTTACAAAGGGGTGCCCACCCGCGATGATCTGGCGCATGCGCTTCTCGATCTTTTCCAGGTCTTCGAGTAACAAGGACTGCGGCAGGTCAAAGTCATAATAGAAACCATTTTCGATCGGCGGACCGATGGTGTATTTGGTCTCCGGGTAGAACTCCAGCACCGCCTGTGCCATCACGTGCGCGGCCGAATGACGGATGCGGTAGAGTTGTGACTCTTCGTAGCGTTCCTCAGGTTCGTTCGACATATTGTCTCCTTTGCCCGTCCTCTCCCCCTTCATTTTCTGTGTTTCAAAACGGGGGAGGCGGGTGGGGCTAAATAAAAAACCCTCGCCCAGGTTCGGGGCGAGAGCGCTTTGCGCTTACGCGGTTCCACCCGATTTTGCCCTTCGCTGGACGACCAAAATTACCAGCTCGTGGCATCTCGTGGGGCTGATAACGGTGCCTGCCGTTTACCTTAAGGGGAAGGAGCTATTGACTGCTATCCTTTCCGTTCGGGTTTTCGCTCGCGGGTGGTTTTCTGCGGTGCCTGCCTGAGAAGGCTCTCAACGGGTGCCATCTCTCCCTGTCGGTTTGCTCTCCGCGTACTCGTCCCGGTCAAAGCGTTTTGTACATAAATTGGTGGGTTTGCACCCTGTGGGCGGAATAGGGCTCGAACCTACGACCTCTGCTATGTCAAAGCAGTGCTCTAACCAACTGAGCTACCCGCCCAATTGCGAGTGCATATTATAACGAGGCAGCCTGAAATTGGCAAGCTGTTTGTTGACAATCCCCTTTTTTTACGCTAAACTATACGAAGTAGTCGTTGTTCCTGTTTCCTTGTTAGGAGATTCCTATGTCCGAATCCTCCATCGCTCACCTGTCGGCCCAGACCAACCTCATCCCGGCCATCAATGCCTGGGAATTCTTTCTGAATGACCAGGGCCGTTCCCCCAATACCATCAAGGCATTCTTATCCGATGTCCGTTTGCTATCCCAGGTGTTGGCTCCCGACCGTACCCTGGGAGACATCACCACCACCGACCTGAACGATTACCTGCATTGGTTGGAGCATGACCGTGGGATTCCCTGTTCGCCAAAATCGCTTGCCCGTCGTGTGACGGCGATAAAATCATTTTTCCGCTGGCTCCAGCACGGTGGAGCGCTCGTCGTGGATCCGGCCGAAAAGGTTGTCCAGCACTCGGTTCTCAGCCCGCTCCCCGAGGTTCTCACCGAGTCTGAGATCGAAGCCGTACTTTTGGCTGCTGACCGGTCCCGCCGCGCCGTCCGTCCCGACGCCCGACCTTATACCCTGCTGGCGCTCCTGATTGCCACCGGCATCAAGAAGTCCGAGTGTCTCGGCATCCACCTTAACCACATTGACATGCAGTCCCCCGGCGAGCCATACGTATTTATCCGTTATGCCAGCCCGGCCAATCGATATAAGGAACGCAAGTTAACCCTGCCCGAGGATTGGATTCCCGCCTACGAAGAATACCTGGTCCAATACAACCCGGTGGACCGCCTGCTCCCCTGGTCGCCGCGCCGCCTTGAATATCTGCTGGAAGATATTGGCGAGGAAGCCGGTCTGCAAAAGCACCTGTCCTTTGACATGTGCCGGTGGACCTGCGCCTTGCAGGATTACCTGAATAACGTCGAACCGGAAAAGATCCGCCAGAAACTGGGCATCTCCAAGATCCAGTGGCGGGAGATTAGTTTAAAACTTCGTCAGTTGGCGGGCACTCCCGAATAATCTGGGTGGAAAACGGAGTAACGATTATAGGAAATCCCTTTAAGAGCTGGTAATTATTTCTCGGTGACGACGCCATGCGTCGTCACTTTTTGTTTCCCCCCTGCAGCGTCAATTTCACGACCCGTTTCGTTTTATTTGTAACCCTGAACGGGTGTGCCAGCCTGTACCCTGGCACCCATACGATTTGTTCCCCCGCGCATACCAGCGGCCATCTGCCGCGTGCCCGTCTGGGGATTTTTACGTTGATATAGAATTCCCTCATTTTCATCGTCTGCCGGTTCATGCCAAGCGGCGAGAAAGTATCGCCTGCACGCCTGGCGCGCACCCAAAACGTATTCCCAGTCAGGTCCGCATCCATCCACCCGGTGAATGGATCTTCATTTTCGATCGCATCCAAACTGGCTGTCTCGAGCTCCGCATCTACAGCCGACAGGATAAAATCCCCGTTGAGTTTCAACTGCCCGTCGATCGGCAACTCATGTACTCCCTCAACCTGTGGCCATTGCGCTGATGGCAGGTCAGCTTCCAACGCTGCCAGGTAGATCGTCTCCCCCTCGCGATAGAGATATAACCCTTCCGTCAGGTCCACCTGCATGGGCAACAGCTCTGGAGTTGCTGGTTTGGATTTTGGCACAATAAACTCCGCTGCGCGTTCCAGGGTATTGAAATCCAGGTTGCGGATTTTGGGCCGTAAACCAGAGATGGCTTTGCGCAGGATGTTCCGTCGCAATCCACCCGGGATTTTCTCCAGATCGGCGCTGCGAAAGGCAACGTACTCTGGTTCCGCCTTCGCCACCACTTTTTCCCAGGTCGAGTCGACCGCATCATTCAAGGCTTCGTGATCTCCCGCCAGTGCTTCAGCCGTGCGCAGGAGTGTGTTTTTGAAACGCGGGTTGTACTTCTCGAGTTCGGGGATCAGGCTGTGCCGCAGCCGGTTGCGGAAATATGTTTCGTCGCGGTTGGATGGGTCCAGCACCGGCTTGAGATCATGCTCACGGCAATAAGTCTCCGTCTCGTTTCTCCATAAGTGCAGGATGGGTCTCACCAGCGGGATTTTCCGGTCGAATTCGGGTAGCAGGGTCCTTTCCTCCATTCCCTTTAATCCTGCCATGCCAGCCCCGCGCAGGAAGTGCATTAGGATGGTCTCCACCTGGTCGTCGGCGGTGTGGCCCACTGCTACCACACTGGCATGTTTTGACCTGGCCTGGGAGAACAGGAATCGATAACGCAGCATGCGTGCAGCCTCTTCCAGAGAAAGGCTGTGCTCCTCGGCATATCCGCGCACGTCCTCCCCATCGCCTACGAAGGGTAACTTCATCCCTTCCGCCACTCCCCCTACGAATTCTGCCTCGAGTTTTGCTTCGGGTCGCAGTTGGTGGTTGAAATGCGCAACGATGATTTTCAGGCTGGGAACCTGTCGCGCCAGGTCGAGTAGGCACAGGCTGTCCGGTCCTCCTGATACTCCGATGACAGCAATATCGCTCAGCATCCAAATGGTGGGCGATAAATCGATCTGTCATCCTTCCTCGGCGCGGGTCATCACGTAGTCGGTTTTCTTGCTCCCGAACAAACCGGCTAAAAGGTGGTACATGGCAAATAGTTCGAGGGCAAAAGGCAGGTATCCGCCGTAACCCAGGATCGGCATTTCGAAAATATGGATCCAGTTTCCCCACGGAACATGGTAAACCCATTTCGGGTATGACAGGTAGTTCCACATCTCCCAAAAGAAAGCGGTCATGAGCACGCCCAACCAGAGAGCGACCACCGGTCGCCAGTTGCCGGTTTGTGTCCACTCCACCAGGGAACGGTTACCCAGCCAGATGTTGATCGGCTCCAGGATGAAATAAAGCGAAAACCAAATGAAAGGAAAGAAGGTATTAGGCCAGGTGATCATCAGCGCCAGCATTCCCCAACCGGCCGCGAAAAAGCCGAGTGTGGTGCCTTTCGTCGGTCGGACGACGGGCCCCTTTACTGCCCTCGGCAGAAAACTTCGCATCAGTTCAGCGCTGCCAAATACGGCTGGGATCACGGTGGTGAAGTTGATCGTCGCCCAGAACCAGAACTGAAAGGGTGAGAAGGCTTCAGCACCGTTATAATGCCAGTTCTGCAGGCGCCAGTTCGCCAGTTCGAACAACCACCAGACCGGTGCAGAGGCAATGAATAAACCAACAAATTTTCTCCCGTTCCTTGCAAAAAGAGAAGTCCCGGTGCGCCACAGGACCAGCGCATCCACGGTCAGGCAATATCCCACCCACAGTGGAAAAAACGCCCACTGTGTTCGCAGTCCGCTGAGGCTCCAGTTTAAGGTCCAGAAGACAGCTGCCAATCCCAGGCCGATCCAGCCGTGCCAGGGGAATTTCTTTTTCGCGGATACCATTTTTCAATTAAACCACAAAGTGTTCCCCAAAAGCGAAGATCAATGGGATTTAAAGCGATCACCAGGCAGGATGCCTGGTGATCTAAGGGGGAGGGGACACCACCGAACCTGGCTAGCATGGGGGGGACATGTTAACCGTCGATGGTAGACACCTGATTTACCAGTAAAAGGAGAACAGGTATCTAGTCGATATATTACACCCAAATTATCTTAATTGCATTAAAAAAAGATTAGAAGAATTCTATTTCCTCCCCCGTTCCTCAAAGAAATTCAACCATTCTTCCACCTGGTCGGGGCTCAATCCGGTTTCATCCTCGGTTTTCGTTCCCCTCGTTTTCTGCGCTGCCGCCATTTCCTGTGCGAATTCTTCTGCAGACATTGCTGTTGCATGGGCGGCTCCGGCAGCCCGTTGGACCCGCCCGTCTGAACTGATCACGGTCCAGTTTCTGGCAGTCTTTTTCAAGCTGGTTAGCCGGGCTTCTATGGCGGCATCCGCGCTGGAACCCTTGCGCACGAAATGCGCCGTCACCATGCCTGCCTTGCGCGTGGCGGCCTGTCCCACCGGGGCGCCGTCAAAAAACACCTCCACCTGGGCACGCCTCACGCGGCTGAATTCCTGCAGGCGCACCAGCAGATCTGCTTCGTCGTCGATCGAGTCCAGGCGCAAGCCCAGTTTGGGGATCAGGTTGTGACCGTCAATCAGGTATGGCATGGTTGTCCGGGAATAAAAGGATGGCTGATTTTATCATTTACAGGTGCATTAAAACACCAACAGGGCAGCACTCGGGATGCCGTCCTGTTGGTTCATGGGGAAAGAACGTGTGACCTCCTTTCTCAATCGGCAGGTACCGGTATGGGTACCTCCTCTGTTCTTTGTGCTCCAGAAGTATCTCCAATACAAATAGACGGATATCGTATACAGGACCAGCACACAGGCAAATACGGGTCCGAACCCGTAATTGACCTGCAGCCAGCCGCTGATCGACGGGCTGAATGCCCAGCCAAAGCTGTTTGCCATGCTTACCAGGCTGGCGATTGTGGCACGCGCTTCCGGCTCGACCTTTTCCATCACAAAGGTCTGGTAGACCGGTCCGCTCATGTTCATCAGGGCGATCCTTACATAATAGGCAGTGCCGCTCAACCAGAACCAGGGTGCAAAACCCAGGAGTGCCAGGAAGGGGATCGACAACCCCTGTGTGATCACCACCAGTTGGATCTTTCCCATCCGGTCGGCAATTGGCGGGGCGATCAGCAACCCAACTCCCATCGCCAGTGCGCCCCACGCCATGATTGTCCCGATGACCGGATCAGGCTGGTGGTATACCACCCTGAAAAATACATTCATGAAAGGCATCAGCAACCCTGCCCCGATGGAGGTGACCAGCATCGGCAGGATCAATTTCGCCAGCATCACTGGTTCTTTGGCGGCATATTTGAAAGGGGAGAATAATGCCCGTTCTGATCTTTTTAATCGCGGCATTTTCATAAAGACAAATGGAGCCAATCCTGCCAATGCCGCCACCGCCACGATTGCCAGCGCTCCGGCATACGCCGTGCTGCTGGTGGGTAAAACACCCTGCCTCGCCGCGATCCAGGAGGGCAGGTTTCCGCCGATCGAATTACCCACGAAAGAAGCGGTCATCTGCGCCCCTGATGCCAGGCTGAACAGATAGGTCCGCTCCTCCGTGCCGCTGTTCTCCAGCAGGAACGGCGACATGGTCACTGCAGAAAGGCTCTGCGCTGCACCGCTCAAAATGCTCATGGCAAACAAAATGCCTTTGAAAGGCCAAAGCACCATCCCCGCGATCGACAGGCACAGCGCCAGGCCGCCGATGATGAAGGCTTTCTTGCGCCCCAGGCTGTCAGCGAGGTAACCCATGGGCAGCGCCAGGATCAGGGCGGACATGCTGTTCGTGGAGGTCAGTTGTCCCACCACGCTGGCATCCATGTTCAGGCTGAGCACGTAAAAATTAAACAATAACCGGAATATCCCCAGCGCCGCCCCGGTCAGGATGATGCTTGCCAGGTATAGTCGCGCGTTGGGAGAAAACTGTTTGACTCTCGTCCAGTAAGTTTGTAAAACGTTGGTCATTCAATCCTGCTTTATTAAGGAAATCTTTTACCGATGAGAATATTGCGTTCAACGTTTCAGACCGCGCCGCGTAGCGTTTCTCGCCATTTTCACTCACTCGGATGGCCACCAGTTCTGCCAGGCGCAGCGCCTGCAAGTGATGCAGGACCGTTGGAGGACGCAGGCGCAGCCGGCGTGAAAGTTCGGTCGGTGTCTGTGGCTGTCTGGTAAGATAACGCAGGATGCGCAGGCGGGTTGGGTCAGCCAAAACCTTGAGCGCGTTCATCAGCTTGTCCGGTGTTTCCGCCCCGGGAGCAATGCTCTGCAGGTCCGGCCGGCACCCAAAAACGATCTGCATCCTGCCCTTTTCGGGATAGGTGGGGAACACGAAGGGAGTCGACCAGTACGACGGCACCAGCACCAATTCCTGCGCTGATTCCACTTCTTCGAAGCGCACGCCGCGGGAGATATTTTCGACCAGCGCAGGCAGAGTTACCCGGCTCGCCTGGGAGCGTGCATCTTCCAGCCCGGCTTGTAGCACTGCCCGGATGCGTGTCTCCTCGTCGGCAAAAAAGGCCTGGTAATATTCCTGTAGACTGGTCAGGAGAATTTCGCTGGATTTGTCGATCTCCATCCAGATCTTGAGTAGCTCATCCAGTTCGGCCGCCTTGAGATGCTGGTCGCGCCTTTTGAGGCTGTGCCCCAGCAGCTCTCTTTCTTTGGGTTTGACCGACCCGCGTTTCGCGATATGACCCAGGATTTCACACGCCTCAGCAGGGGTGTTAAACGGCAGGGTCAGGATTCGCAAGCGGTCAGCAGGATGTCAGCTCGGCAGCCTGGCTGCAGAACTGGTAGGGCATCCTTTGGCTCCGGCAGGCTGCTGATCCAGTCCAGCGGGATGGATGCGAAGGTGAGCATCTTTTCCAGGAACTCTCGCTGGGGGGCAGGCAGGCGCTGCCGAACTCCCGCTGCCCAGTTGGGACGCAGCCCGAACTCCCCCGCGTTGTGCAGTGCGAACAGGCTGATGAATAGATCGTAGGCGGTACCGGAAATCCAGCGGATCTTGGTCATGTTGAGTTGAACATTAGACGATTATCTAATATGTTAGATAATAATCTAACTTCAACTGCAAGTCAAGTTTTAATATTCTTTCCTCTTGTTCCGAATATTTCTGCCCTCTCACACGTATAATATATGGGGATATCCATGTCCATCGGTTATCCTTTCACCCTCCGTGATTTGTCACCTTCGTAAAATATGGAGTCATTATGCCTGCTCAAACCCTGATCGAAATTCGCAACCTGGTGAAACGGTATGGAGACAAAATAGCCGTGGACAACGTCAGCCTGCAGGTCCAGGGTGGGGAGGTGTTTGGATTCCTGGGTCCGAATGGCGCCGGGAAGACCACTACTATTAAGATCGTTGTCGGGTTGCTCCAGCCTACCTCCGGCTCTGTCCAGGTTGCCGGCTATGATGTCCAGGCTCAGCCCCTGCTAGCCAAGGCCTCCAGTGGATACGTGCCCGACACGCCCAACCTGTATGCCAAGTTGACCGGGCATGAACTCCTGCGTTTCGTCGGGGATCTGTACGACCTCGACCGCAAGCAGGTGGCTCAACGCGCTGACGAGTTGCTGCGCGTCCTTGACCTGGCTGCCGCCGCCGACGACACGATTAACTCCTACAGTCACGGGATGCAGCAGAAAGCCTCGCTGGCCTCAGCTCTGATGCATGACCCCAGGGTCCTGGTGCTCGATGAACCCACGGTCGGTCTTGACCCCAAGTCGGCTCGCCTGATTAAGGACATCCTGCGCCAGATGGCTGACCGCGGCGCGGCGGTTTTTCTCTCCACCCATATCCTTGAAATTGCCGAGCGCATGTGCGACCGGATTGGCATCATTAATAAGGGCAAGCTCGTGGCGGTCGGCACCATGGATGAGTTGCGCTCGCTTGGCAAAGCAGGTGAGATCAGCCTGGAGGATATCTTCCTCTCTCACCGGTGGAGCTGAGGAAGCTGAAATTGCTGAGATTTTGAAATGACTGCCTTCGCATCCCCTCCCTCTGGTCGGATTATCCCAGCGGTCTGGAAACTCATCCGCCTGCGCCTGCTGATTACCTTCAACGGTTTCAAACACTCCAAGCCCATCCGCAAGGTCCTCACCGTAGTTGCCGTGCTCGGATTGCTGGCATTTGCTGCCATGATCTTGTTCGTGAGTTGGCTCCTTCTCGGTTTCCTGCGCTCGCCCGAGCTCACGCAATATGTGGGGATGGATGTGGCTCCCTTCCTGCAAGCTGTGCCTGTCCTGATTTTCACGGTCCTGTTCCTGGGCATCCTGCTCAGTAGTTTTGGCGTGCTGCTCCAGGCGTTGTATCTTTCCGGAGATATGGACTTCCTTTTGAGTTCTCCGGTTCCCATCCGGGCGGTATTTGTCACCAAGCTCCTTCAGGCAGTCCTGCCCAACTTTGGCTTGATTTCCCTGTTCGGATTGCCGGTGTTGTTCGGGTTGGGCCTTGCCGGGCATTACAACTTTCTCTACTTTCCTCTCGTTATCCTGACGATGATCGCCCTCGCCCTGGCAGCGTCCGGTCTCTCGGCACTCCTGGTCATGCTGGTGGCGCGCGTCTTCCCTGCTCGGCGTGCCGCGGAGATCCTGGGTTTTGTGGGCGGCACGTTGGCCTTCGTGTGCTCTCAGGCTGGGAATATCTACAACTCGTTTGGACGTTCCGCCCAGGTCTCCGGTGCCCAGGTAAATAATATGTTCTCCCTGATGATGCGATTTAACACCCCCTGGCTGCCGCTGAACTGGGCTGGTCAGGGATTGGTCGCTCTTGGGGAGGGTCGCTGGCTGACCGGCCTGCTGCTCGTTTCGCTCACTCTTGGGTTGTCCGCCCTGGGTTTTGTGGTCGCCCTATCCACTGCAGAACGCTGGTATTACTCCGGGTGGGCTGGCATGCAGGTCATTTCCCACAAGAAGAAATCTCCCCGTTCCGTGCGCAAGCCATCTGGTCTCGAATCATCGCTTCGCCACAACGGTCTCTGCAATTCCATCCCTTGGCCTCGCTCGTTTCATTCCCGCCTCCATCCGGGGGATCATCTGGAAAGATTTCCTGCTCCTCCGCCGCGACCTGCGCAACCTGTCGCAATTGATTTCCCCGCTCATCTTCGGCGTCGTATATTCCTTCATGTTATTAAACTTTGGAAATCAGCCACCTGCCGGACAGGGACAGGCACCGGCATGGTTTATGACATCCCTCGGGGTTCTGCTTACCTATGCCAACATTGGCATGGCGCTCTTTGTTGGCTGGATGCTGCTGGCGCGCCTTTCAGGCATGGCTTTCTCGTCTGAGGGCAGGAATTACTGGATGATGAAGGCTGCCCCGTTGCGTCCCGGTCATCTGCTGGCAGCCAAGTTCCTGGTGGCCTATCTTCCCACTATCGCATTGGGGGTGTTTTTCCTGGTCGGAATTTCCCTCCTGCAGAAGATCCCCATCGCCGGGTTTTTATATAGCCTCCTGGCTGTAGCCATGTGCCTGGCGGGGATGAATGGCATCCTGCTTGCTTTTGGTACGCTGGGAGCGAATTTTAAATGGGATGACCCGCGCAAGATGTCCGCCGGAGGGATGGGCTGCCTGGGGCAGTTTCTGGCCATGCTTTACCTACCCATTGCCTATTCTCTCTTCATTGGTCCCTTGTGGCTCGTGTCAGCCTTCAACCTGCCGCAAATAGTTGGATTCCTGGCTGGAGCGGTTCTCGGTATCCTGGTCACTTCCGCTTGTGCCTTCCTGCCGCCATGGTTGGTGCGCGGCAAAGTGGAGCGCCTGGCAGAATCATGATGGGGAACAAATCCCGTCCCTTTTCGTTTATAACACGAGGTGAGCTCGCACCCCGAAGAGAACCATGCTCAGGAAAATTCTGTTCATATTTCTAGCTTTTATCCTCGCAGCTTGCACACCCAAACCTTTCCCTGCCTCCACGCCCACTCCCTCGGTAGGACAGATCGACCTCGAACAGCAGGCTGTTTACGCCGCCCTACTCCACGATCTGTATACCTCCACGAATTATGTCATCATGGATACCACGGCCACCAGCCCGCGTGGGGTTGGGGAACCCGACTCCACTATTGCTTTTATCCTTCAAAACTTGCCTGGCATCGTGTCTGAAACATCGGGCAGTTTTCGGGAGCGCAACACTGCCTCACATCCCGTCAGTCCGCGCATGGCACTGGGCACCCCCTACGTTTTGTTGACCCAGGATGAAATGAACCAGATCTTCAGCCTGAATCAGGATGGCTGGCAGATCTTCTATGAGCGATATCCGCAAGCTCCGGGCATTACTACCCTATCTCAGGTTGGCTTCAATAATTCTTTTGACCAGGCATTGGTTTACGTCGGCACCATGAGCCACTGGCTGGCGGGGGCAGGTTATTATGTCCTGCTCAGCAAGGTTAATGGAGCCTGGGTTGTCGACCAAAAGGCGATGTCCTGGATTTCATAATCGGGTACAATCGCCTGCATGTCTGCTTTGAAATCCCCCTTCTTCTGGTTTGTCTTGGCTGTTCTCACTACTGCCGCCCTCACTGCCCTCGGTCCCCAGGAACAGTCGCTTGGTTCGAATATCCGTATCGTCTATCTGCACGGCGCCTGGGTTCTTACCGCTGAAGCGGTACTTGGATTATCTGCCCTGGCTGGCTTGTTGGGGATTCTCTTCCGTCGCGAGCGCTTGCATCTCTGGTCTTCTGCATTGGCGCACACCGGGATCGTTTTCTGGGTCATCGATCTGCCCCTTTCTGTCTGGGCCATGCAGGCCAATTGGAACGGCCTTTTCCTGGCTGAGCCGCGTTTCCGTATCGCTGTCATTTTTGCCGTCACCGGGGTGCTGCTCCAGGTCGGGTTGACCTTGCTGGCAAAACCCGCCTTTACGTCCGTGTTTAATGTCTTGTACTTTGTCGCCTTGTGGATCTCATTAAAAGAAGCTAGTTACGTTTTGCATCCCCCGCCTTCACCCATCTTCAGTTCGGGGATTTTATCCCTCCAGTTGCTTTTCATCGGGCTAATCCTCCTGACCATGATTTCCGCCTGGTTCCTTACTCGTTGGTGGCGTTCCAGGTAAGCCAGTTATCCATGCCTTCTCCTGATCCCGGACCGGTGCAACCTGGCCTCGCCCCCTCCTCGTCCCGCCCTGAAACCGGCGCGACTGTTCAGGTGGCTGCCTTTGCGGTCATCCGCACCATCATCAACACCCTGCACCGCATGGTCTACCCCTTCCTGGCTGTCCTGGCTCGCGGCGTGGGTGTGGACATTATCTCCATGTCCTACGCCCTCACCGCCCGCAGCCTAATTGGTACAGTCGGTCCTTTCGCTGCCACGGTCGCTGACCGCCGCGGCCGTAAATTTGGAATGCTCTCCGGTATCGCCCTGTTCACATTGGGCACGGCGGTCGTGGTCTTCTGGCCGTCCTTTCCGGCCCTCGTCATTTCCATCATCCTCTCCACCCTCGGTAAATACATCTTTGACCCCTCCATGCAGGCCTATCTGGGCGACCGCATCCCCTATGCCCGCCGCGGTCGCACCATTGCCGTCACGGAGTTTGGCTGGTCGCTGGCTTTCGTCCTCGGCATCCCTTTGATGGGTTTCCTGATCGCCCGCGGCGGTTGGATGGCACCTTTTCCCCTCATGGCGGTACTGGGTGTCCTCATTTTCGCCGGCTTATTTTGGATGCTGCCCAGGGACATCACGCCCCCCGAAGATAATCCCACCCTGTCCGCAAACCTTCGCACCGTACTTACGTTTACCCCCGCGTTGGCTGGATTGGCGGTCGGGTTGTTTGCCAGCACCGCCAACGAGGTGGTCAACCTCATCTTTGGCGTCTGGCTGGAAGACTCCTTCGGCCTGCAAATCGCAGCCCTGGGTGCAGCTTCGGCTGTGATCGGTCTCTCCGAGTTGGGCGGGGAGGGGCTGGTGGCGGCTTTTGTTGATCGGCTGGGCAAGCCGCGCGCCATCGGTCTTGGGTTGGCAGGCAACTGCCTGGCTGCCATCGCCCTGTTCTTCCTGGGACGCACCCAGGCTGGCGCCCTGGTTGGTCTATTCCTCTTTTATATTACCTTCGAATTCACCCTTGTTAGCGTCATCCCCATGATGACGGAGGTCCTGCCTTCCGCTCGCGCCACTTTAATGGCATTCAACGTTGCTTCCCTTTCCCTGGGTCGCGCTCTCGGGGATCTGCTCGCCCCGCGCCTGTACCTGTGGGGGTTTTGGTCTGTCGTCCTCGGCGCCGTCCTATTTAATCTCCTGGCTCTCCTCGCTCTTCGCAAAGTAAAGACAGGCTGACATAATTCCAGAATACTTCATATCTCCTCCTCCCATAAATCCGAAGGACATGTCCCGAGCGTAACTGAGGGATTTGGGGGAGATGCCCTGCAGGGGCGGAGGGGGCTTGATTTGGCTTCATCTTGTCGGTAAAACACGATAACAATAATATTTCTCATTTCACTTTTCCCCAAATCCTTTGGGCATTCCCCTGAACGCAATCGAGAAATTTGGGGAGGGCTGGTTAAGGCTGATGTAGCGTTCGATTTTTTATCTCATCCAGGGCGCCCGTCTCCCCCGTACTGCTCGATAACCTCTACCTCCTTGGGTATAATACCTTTTGGCAAACAAAGTCCTTCATGGAAAAGGGTTTCATGGGTCAGCAAAAAAGCTCGATCATTCGCATCATTTTCATGGTCTTACCTTTTTTTGGATTAATCGTCCTGCTCTCCGCATGTTCTGCGACCGCTTCAAACCCGACCACGCTGCCCATCGATACCAATTTTCCCCACAGAAATCCTGAATACGCTTGCTCCCACTCCCACCGTCACCATAATTCCATCTCCGACCACATTATTTACTCCCACTACCTCACCTTCTCCAACCCCCGATACCCGCCCGATCCCATATTATTGGCGCGACTGGCCTGTCACCCCCAATCTTTCCTTTCGCGCCAGGGATATTCTTCGCCTCGCTCAGCAGAATCCTGCCCTGGATTTGCACGCCTTCAGTAAGATCGGTGACTGTCAATTTACCCCCGCCACCTTCCTCGGTGGTTTCGTCGATGGGGTATATGCCATCCCCTCCGGGTATGCAGACACCATTACCTGGTTTTCGGACAGTATGACTGCAGAGAGTGTCACCGCTGCCAACGGATTGGGCATCAGTTCCGTCCTCGATCCCCTGTTTGGCCTGGCAAAGGGAAATACCCAGTGCCAGGCAAACGAAACTCCCCTGGATTGTGAATTGCGCATCCATCGTCCAGTCGTTGTCCTGATTGCCATGGGCACCAACTGGGCGCCTCATGCTGAAATTAGTTTTGAAGAATACCTGCGCGTCGTGGTCGACCGGGTATTGGCCTCCGGCGCCCTTCCCATCCTTGCCACCAAGGCAGACAACATCGAGGGAGACTGGAAACTTGACCTGGCAATTGCGCAGGTCGCCTATGACTACGACCTGCCGCTGGTGAACGTCTGGCGTTCTGTGCAGGATTTGCCCAACCACGGGCTGGAAATTGCCAAACCTGAATACCTCACTGGTGACGGCTGGATGCGCAGGAATTATGCCTGGCTCAAGACACTAGAGCAGGTCCGTCTGGTCCTTTTAAATAAATGAAGACCTGTATCAAAATTGACCCCTCCGGTGGTTTCCCCATGTTTCTTTCCCTCCGGAACCTCTCGCAGCTGGGGTAAAATGGAATCATCTTGTGATGGATTGACCCTGATGATTTCCAGACCATTTGCTGACACCTGCCCTCCATGTTGATCCACTCTGCCTCCCAACTTCTTACTCTCCAGGGCGGTCCGCAGCGCGGTTCTGCCCTTGGCAGCCTCGGGATGATCGAGGATGGCGCTGTTCTCATCCGTGGCGAAAAGATCCTTGAAGTTGGACCCACCCCCGCACTGCGCCTTTTCCACCCTGACGAACCGCAGCTGGATGCCACCGGATGCGTGGTGATGCCCGGTCTAGTCGATCCCCACACGCATGTGGTTTGGGCTGGAGACCGGTCAGCCGAGTTCGAGATGAAGATGGCTGGTGCCAAATACCTTGACATTTTGGCAGCCGGAGGAGGCATCATATCCACGGTGCGAAGTACTCGCGAGGCTTCCATTGAAACACTCATAGATGAGACCCGCCCGCGCTTGGCGCGTATGTTCGCCTATGGCACCACCACCGCCGAAGCCAAGACCGGCTATGGTCTGGAGAGCCAGGCCGAACTCCGCATGTTGCAGGTTATTCTGGCTCTCGATGCTGCCGGTCCGCTCGACCTGGCTCCCACCTTCCTGGGGGCGCATGCCATTCCTCCTGAATATAAGGGCCGCCCGCAGGCCTACACCGACCTCCTGTGTGCAGAAATGCTCCCCTTCATCTGCCAGTGGTGGGGCAGTCAGCCGTCAACATCCGGTCGTCCCCTCCCCTTTGTGGATGTTTTTTGCGAGACCGGCGCATTCGACCTGGCCCAGTCCCGCCAAATCCTTACCAGGGCCAAAGAACTTGGCTTCCCGCTCAAGCTCCATGCTGACGAGTTTGATAACCTGGGCGGCGCCTCCCTGGGGGCTGAATTGGGGGCTGTCTCCGCAGACCATTTGGTCAAGACCTCTCCTGCTGATATTCTGGCTTTGGCTTCCACTGACACTGTGGCAGTCTCGCTCCCATGCACTCCCTTTGGTCTTGCGGAGAGCGAATACACCCCCGCCCGTGCGATCATCTCAGCCGGGGGTCTCCTGGCCCTGGCCAGTGACTGCAATCCCGGCACCGCCTGGTGCGAGTCAATGCAGTTCGTGATCGCCCTTGCCTGCCGTTCTCTCAAGCTGACTCCTGCCCAAGCTGTCGCCGCTTCTACCATTAACGCTGCTTACGCCCTTCGCCGTCACGACCGGATAGGTTCGCTCGAACCCGGCAAACAGGCTGATTTGCTCATCCTCGCCGTGCCGGATTACCGCCAGCTCGGTTATCGCTTTGGGACGAACCTTGTCAAACAGGTCATAAAGCGCGGGCGGGTTTACCCTGTTCAGGTTGAAGCCGGTCCAGCCGCTGGTCTTCAATAAGAAGCGGCTGTTTCATTCAGGAGGTGAGAATGTCGATTGACTTTTCCACGATCCCGTACAATCAAATTGTTTGGGGAGTTCTCATTGTATTGGGTGTCATTGTAGCCATTGTCATCCTCCGCTTTTTCTGGAAGCATATCCTGAAATACCTGTTCCAGGGCTGCTTTGTCATCCTGGCGATCGTCGCCCTCCTGGCGTTGTTTCATTACTATTTCAAAATATTCTAGGCTCCATTTCTGTGTTGTTATGAAAGTACCCCCTGTTTTCAGGGAAGGGTTGGAGGTTTTTTCCAACCCAGGACTTGCATACCACCCGGCTCGGTGGTCACCTGCCCTCCCGCAAGGAAACCGGTACGGTGTGGCGGGGGGTGCAAGAGCTGCAGGCGAGCAATCTCCTCCACAAAAATCCATGATAAATAGGTGCTGCAAATAATGAATCCTGCCATATCAGAACTCGAAAGGCTGGCTCGCCAGTCCGGTGAAATTTTACGGAATGGCTACGGCCGCGAACACCAGGTGAACTTCAAGCACGTGATTGACCTCGTTACCGAGGTGGACCACCAGTCTGAAGAATATCTCCTTGGTGAGATACAGCGCCTCTTCCCCGGGCACCAGATAGTGTCCGAGGAGATTGGCGTGGTTCCGGGTCGTGCCGCTGATCAGTGGTATGTGGATCCTCTGGATGGGACAGTCAATTATGCCCATGGCATCCCTTTTTTTTGCGTTTCCATTGCCTATGCCCATAACGGGATTGTGACCCTGGGCGCGGTCTATGACCCAATGCGCGACGAATTATTCTCCGCGGAACGCGGGCAGGGCGCCTGGTGTAACGGCCTCAAGCTCCAGGCCTCGTCTGTTACCGAATTTCAGCGCGCCCTGCTCGTTACGGGTTTCCCATATGACGCCTGGACGACCAAACAGGATAACCTTGAGAATTTTGGCCATTTTGCCAGGATCACACAGGGCGTGCGCCGCCTCGGCTCGGCTGCCCTCGACTTGTGCTACGTGGCCGCTGGTCGCTTTGATGGATATTGGGAGTTGACCCTCAATGCCTGGGACCTGGCTGCCGGTGCCCTGATAGCCCTCGAGGCAGGAGCTACGGTCACCAACCTGCATGGACAAAGCGAACTTCTTGCTCCCCCATGTTCCTTACTGGCAGCCTCACCCAGCCTCCACCCCCAAATGCTGGAAATTTTAAATAAGGGTTCCTGATTCTCCGAATTCCCCGGTTCCAAGTTTTTCCAAATATCATTCTTCTCCCGCTTTGAGATGGGGGCAGGGGGGAGGCACTGCAAAATCATCACAGGATGCATGTGCTGAGTAAATGGCTTGGACGATATAAATGATATAATTTGTGTGAAATTTAGTGGTAAAGGAGATTCTTTTGACAGATCCTCGTATTGAACAATTGGCAAAGATCCTGGTGAACCACTCAGCGCAGATTAAACCTGGCGACCGGGTTGCCATTGAGGCTACCACCGCGGCCGAACCTCTGGTTCGCGCCCTTTATTCCACCATCCTGGAACGCGGCGGGTTGCCCTACCCCCTCCTGGAACTTCCCGATCAAGACGAGATCCTGTTTGCGTTGGCAAAAAACGAACAACTCGACGCCATTCCTCCTTTCCGTAAACTGGCGTATGACCAGTTCGAGAGCCGCATCCGCATCCATTCAGCCACCAACCCGCGCGCTCTTTCCGGCGTGGATCCCGCTCGCCAGCAGCGCCGGCAGAAGGCCTCCGCTCCCATTATGGAAGCTCAGATGCGCCGCGGCGCTGACCGCTCCTTTAAATGGGTCACCACTCTTTTCCCGACCGAAGGTTTTGCCGGGGAAGCTGAAATGAAGTTGAAGGATTTCGAGGACTTCGTCTACCGAGCCTGCCATGCCGATCAACCGGACCCGGTTGCCTTCTGGAAAACGGTGGAAGACAGCCAGCGCAAGACTATCTCCCGTCTTGAAGGCCACAACCAGGTCATCCTGCGCGGCCCAAACGTGGATCTGACCTTGTCCATCCAGGGTCGTAAGTTCCAAAACGGTGCCGGCCTCAACAATATGCCAGACGGAGAGATCTTCACCGGCCCGGTCGAGGACTCGGTAAATGGCTGGGTGCGTTTCTCATACCCCGCCATCTATAATGGTGTCATGGTGGAGGGGGTGGAATTGACCTTTGTCAAGGGCAGGGTCACAAAAGCCACAGCAGCCAGGAATCAACCCTTCCTGCTGGAAATGATCGCCTCAGATCGGGGAGCCGAATATCTGGGTGAATTTGCCATCGGAACGAACTACGAAATTGACCACTTCTCCCACAATATTTTATTTGATGAAAAGCTGGGCGGCACTTTCCACATGGCGCTCGGCTCGGGCTATCCTGAAACAGGCAGCAGGAACAAAAGCATGATCCACTGGGACATGATCTGCGGGATGCAGATCGACTCCCAGATCATCGTGGATACTGACATCATTTATCAAAACGGCAAATTTATCGATTAGGATTATTTGCGGAGAATTCTTCTGCTGTGAAAGATTTTCCCCCGGGGCGGCTTGCATGGTCGCCCCGCTTTTTTACGCCCGCCAGTAACCGTGCCGCAGCGGACGCACATCTTCAGAGATCACAAATGCCTCCGGATCTGTCGCGTGGACGATTTCCTCCACCTTGGATACATCCTTGCGCAGTACGCTCACGCTCAGCATGCTCACCATCCCGTCCCGTCCGCGCGCCGGGATCTCGGTCACCCCGAACCCTGAAATCCCGCAGGATCTGGCTTACGCGCGGCCCCCAGCCTTTGGGTGACGATGCTGATCTTTACGTGCCCGATCGCCAGTCGTTCCTCGATCAGCATCCCCACTACGTTTCCGGTGGCAAACCCGCCCGCGTAGCCGATGATGTTCAGGGGGTTATCCAGGTGCGCCAGCACGGAGGTGATGGCGATCACGAAGATGAACGACTGGACAAAACCTAATCCCCATGCGATCCCTTTGCGCCCGCGTACCACGAACAACATGCGCAGCGTGTCGCACGACATGTCGCTTACCCGCAGGGCGAAAATGCCAAGGGCACCCAGCCAGGCTGCCGAGGAGAGAAAAACTTCGAACATATAGGACCATCCTTTCAAAAAAACAGGGCGACCAGATCGGTCGCCCTGTCAGGTTATTTTACCGCAGGCATATACAACCGGTCAACGTATTCCTTGAGCATCCGCCGTGTGCTGAACTGCGGTGTAACCGTTCGCAATGACTCTTTAATCATGGCCACCCACTTGTGCGGGATGTCTTCATTGCCGCGTTCGGTGTAGTACAACGGGATGATTTTATTTTCCAGCGTATCGTACAGGCTTTCGGCATCCGCCTCATCTTGCACTTCGGTCCCGAGATCGGCATCTTCTCCGATGGCCCACCCATTGGCGCCATTATAAGCCTCTCTCCACCAGCCGTCGAGCACCGAGAAATTAAGGGCGCCGTTCAGGGCGGCTTTCATCCCCGATGTCCCCGAAGCTTCATTGGGTCGGTGGGGGGTGTTCATCCACACATCCACACCCTGTACCAGGTACCGTGCCAGGTTCATGTCGTAATCTTCGAGGAAAACCAGCCGTCCTCCGTTTTCAGCTTTTTTAATCACCCGGTACACTTCCTGGATGAGCATCTTCCCGGGTTCATCAGCGGGATGCGCCTTTCCGGAAAAGATGATTTGCACCGGGCGGTTCGGACGGTTTATTAATTCCAGCAAGCGGTTGAGGTCGTTGAAAACCAGGTTGGCGCGTTTGTATGTCGCAAAGCGGCGCGCAAAACCGATCGTCAGCGCATATGGGTCGAGCATTGCTCCTGAAGCGATTGCCTGGATCGGATGCAGATCGCCCTCCATCCAGCGCGTGCGTACCCGCTGAAGCATATACAGGGCCAGCTTGCGTTTTAGGTGACGGCGCACTGCCCACAGCTCGCCATCGGGAATGCTGTCCACTTTGGCCCACATCTCCGGGTCATCGAGTCGATCGAGCCAGCCTTCCCCCAGGGTTTTATCGAACAGGACTTCCAGCCGGCGAGCCATCCAGGTGGGAGTATGCACGCCATTTGTGATGGAACTGATTGGCACCTCGTCTTCATCTTCAATATTTGGCCATAGGAAGTGCCAGATTTTCCGGCTTACGCGTCCGTGCAGTTCAGAAACGGCATTCCGGCCGTCTGAATGGCGCAGTGCCAGGATGGCCATGCTGAATGTTTCCCCCCACGGCTCTTTGTGACGGGCCAGGTCCACGAACTGTTCCCTCCCTAAATTTAGTTCAGGCCAGAAGTTCGATAGGTTTTTATCGATCAGCCAGAGCGGGAATTCATCATTTCCCGCCGGGACGGGAGTATGGGTTGTGAAGACATTACCTTTGCGTGTTCTCGCGATTGCCTTTTTAAAGGTCAATCCTGTTTTGACAAGTTCGCGCGCCCGCTCCAGGGTCAGGAAGGCTGCATGCGGCTCGTTCATGTGCCACACACCCGGTTCATACCCCATCGCACGCAGCGCGCGCACCCCGCCGATCCCGAGCAGCACTTCCTGGGACACGCGCAGGTCAATATCGCTCCAATATAAGCGCGTGGTCAGCTTGCGGTCATTGGGGGCATTCTCATCCAGGTCGCTGTCCAAAAGGTAAAGTGGGTTGCGGCCGATCCGAAGTTCCCAGATGCTTGCTTTAACCGTCCGGTCTGGGAAATTTACCGTGATCTTCAAGATTTCCCCGTGCTTGTCCAGCACCTGTAAGACTGGCAGTTCTGCAAAATTGAGCGGGTTGTTGATCGAATCCTGCCAGCCATCTTCGGAGATGCGCTGCGTAAAGTACCCCTCGGTATATAACAATCCCACACCGATAAGGGAAAGGCCGAGGTCCGATGCCTGCTTCAAATGATCGCCTGCCAGGACTCCCAGCCCACCGGAGTATATCGGGAGGATTTCGTGCAGACCGAATTCCATCGAGAAGTAGGCCACGGTCAGCTTCCCGCGGGTTTTATAGGTTCTTGCCGTCCAGGTATCGGTGGTTTTTAAATATTCATCAAAACTGGTGAACACCCGGTCGTAAAGCTCCAGGTACACTGGATCCTGGGCTGCGGCATTGATCTCGAAGCGCCCTACGGATCTAAGGAAGCGCAGCGGGTTGTGGTTGAGTCGCTCCCACAGCGCATTGTCCACCCGGTTGAAGAGCCGCTGGGCGTGTGGGTTCCATGTCCACCACAGGTTGTAAGCCAATTCGCCAAGCCGGTTGATGCGGCGCGGCAGGTCGAAATGATTTGGGATTTTTGTTAGGAAAGCATTCATCGATTGTTCCTTCCAAGCCCGTAATCATACCAAAATAATGCATAATTATGTGGCCTTTTACCCTATTTGTGAAGTACAATTTCCCCCTGACAATATGGCTGAAACCGTTCAACTTTTGATCACCTGTTTGATTGACTCCTTCTTCCCGCAGATTGGCGAGGCAATGGTCAGTGTTTTAAACCGCGCCGGGGTGCGGGTGGAGTTCCCGTCTGACCAAACCTGCTGTGGACAACCCGCTTTCAATGCCGGGCTGCGTTACGAAGCGGTTCCCATGGCAAGGCATACCATCGAGGTTTTTGAAAAAACCGCCGGCGTCATCATAATCCCTTCCGGTTCGTGCGCAGCCATGGTACGTCACGGTTATCTTGAGCTCTTCAATGATGACAGGCTTTGGTTGGAGCGTGCAAAGACACTGTCGGCACGGGTCTGTGAATTCACCGAGTACCTGGTGGATGTGCGCGGCATCACCCGCCTCTCAGCCCGCTGGCCCGGGAAATTAGCCTATCACCCCTCCTGCCATCTCCTGCGCAGCCTGGGAGTGGACCGGCAGCCAAGAGCGCTCTTGGCCTCGGTCCGCGATGCTGAGATCGTCGAGCTTCCCGAACGGGAGGACTGCTGCGGGTTTGGTGGAGTTTTCTCGGTCGAGCACCCCGAACTTTCCGCTGAATTTCTCAAGCGCAAGATTTCCAATTTCGAAAAGACAGGCTCCCCCACGCTGGTGGTCGCTGATACAGGTTGTCTCATGCATATTCAGGGCGGATTGGCGCGCCAGGGAAAAAGCCAGCGCGTGGTCCATATCGCCGAGGTGTTGAATAGCCTATGAGCCTTAGGAACTTTCACTCCCGCATCCGCAAGTCCCTCTCCGATGAGAACCTCCAGCTTGCCCTGGACAATAATGCTGCCCGCCGCGTGGATGGCAGGCTCCAGGCGTTTGCATCCCTCCCCGACCATTCTGACCGCCGCCTTCGCGCCCATATCATCAAAGCCGATGTTGTTGCACACCTGGACGAATATCTCAACCATTTCATCTCCATGGTGTCCGCCAACGGCATTCAGGTACATCGCGCCGCTGATTCGAAAGAGGCCCTCCGCATCTTTTTGGAGATTGCCCATGCGGTGGAAATCAGCGGACCCCGTCCCGTGGACAAACCTGTCCTGGTGGCCAAATCCAAATCCATGTTCAGCGAGGAGATCGATTTCAACCACTCCCTCGAAGCTGCCGGGATTCGAGTTGTCGAGACCGACCTGGGCGAATACATCGTCCAACTGCGCGGCGAGCGCCCCAGTCACATCATTACCCCCGCCGTCCACCTCCGCCGCAGCGATGTAGGCAAGCTTTTCTACGGAAAAATTGGGCATTCCCTACACCGAAGATATTCCAACCCTCACCAACACTGCCCGCAAGGTTTTGCGCGAAGTCTTCCTCACTGCTGATATTGGCGTCTCCGGCGTCAACTTTGGTGTGGCTGGAAACCGGTACGCTGGCGATGGTCACCAACGAAGGCAACGGGCGCATGTGCACCACCCTCCCGCCGGTTCACGTCGCGTTGATGGGCATTGAGCGCCTGGTCCCCACCCTCGACGACCTGGCGTTGTTCCTTTCGCTTCTGGCGCGCTCGGCCACCGGTCAGAAGCTGAGCGTCTACACCAGCCTGATCAACGCTCCCCTTCCCACAGCAAACCGCCACCTGATCCTGCTCGATAACGGTCGCTCTGCTCTGCGCAACTCGCCGCTGGCTGAATCGCTATATTGCATCCGCTGCGGTGCCTGCCTGAACGCCTGCCCGGTCTTCCGCGAGATCGGCGGCCACGCCTACGGCAGCATCTACCCCGGTCCGATCGGCTCGGTCATCTCCTGTGCGCTGGTGGATCCCGGAGTTGGCGCTCCCTCGCCCAGGCCTCGTCATTTGCGGTGCATGCAAGGAAGCCTGCCCGGTGGATATTGACCTGCCGGGAATGCTGCTCCGCATCCGTGCGGGCATGCACGTCTCAAAAGTGCGATCCGGAGGAAAAAACCGAAGGCGTTGGGGTTCCTCCGCTGTCAAATATGGATTGAAGGGCTACCGCCTCGCTGCCGGGACCTCAGGCCTGTTCGCCGTTTTTCCAAAAGTCTGGGCGGCTTCTTTAGCCGGGTCTACAGCCCCCGCCGTTCCTACATGCGCATCCCGGCCTGGACAGGCTGGGGCTACAGCAAGGACTTTCCACGCCTGGCAGTCCGTCCGTTCCGATCCCGCTGGGCAACCTGGGTCAAAATGTGGAAGAAAAATCCGCCTCCCCCCAACCGATAGAACAATTCTCAGGACCTGCGCCAGTATCTCCACCTCTGGTCGCTCTCCGATCAATTCTCCGAGGAACTTGCTGCCCTCGGCGGGCACGCTTACATCGTCCCGGAAAAGGAGTTTCCTGCCAGGTTGGCGGAATTCCTGTCATCGAAAAATATTGACCGTGTCCTGGTGGATGAAGAGGGGGCATACGTCCGGTACAGGAGCATCCCCACCATCCGTGAACCAGATCCATCCGTACGGGCGGGAGTCACCGGGGCTGCTGGCAGGGATTGCCGATACCGGGTCGTTGCTGCTTGTCTCCGGTGCTGGTCAGACTCTGACAGCCTCCCTGCTGCCGGAGGTTCATATCGTTGTCATGGGAATGTCCCAACTCCTGCCCACCCTTGCCGATGCGCTGGAATTACCGCAAGTCCGGGATGCCATCTGCAGGAGTCATCGTCACCGGTCCATCCCGCACCGCGGACATCGAAATGACCCTCACCATCGGCGTCCATGGTCCGGGCGAACTGCACGTCTTTTTGATTGACGATTCAATGCCCGTCTGATAAAATCCCCCCGCCCTAAAAACGGCAAGTCTGGTTTACCAGCCCCCATCGTCTAGTGGCCCAGGACGGGGCCCTCTCAAGGCCCAAACAGCGGTTCGAGTCCGCTTGGGGGCACTGGAACATATGCTCCATATGGTACTTTCTTGTTGAATACGCTCTAAAATCAGAGCGTATTGGTTTTAAAGGAGAGGCGAAGCAGTTTGCAGAATATGGATCGCAAAATAATTCAGCCCAACTACAAGATCTTTGAATTTGGGCATTCGAATTCTGACGAACGTTTGCTGGCAATACCAGTAAAGATTCAAGCTAAAAGCAGGCGGGTCAGGATTGCTTCCAGCCAGGTAGTGTATCGTTCCTTGGAATAATTTCGATCCCGGGTCAGTAAAAGAAAGACTTCAGGGCTGGTTATTGTCCAAACCATTTCGCCTGCCAAAGGAATATCCATCCCTTCACGCAGACCACCATTGCTAGCAAGATGCATGACGAATGTGGTCATGTTTTCCAGACGTTCCTTGAGCAGATTCTGCAACAGGTCTGCGATCTCTTTCTCAGTCATTGCCGCAGAGCGCACGACTTCAAAAAGTTGGGCGGCCCGCGCCAAAATTTCAGTGATCCCTTGAGAAAACATCATAACCTGAGCGCGCTGGTCAGTATCATGTAAAACCGCCTGCGGCTCTGGTCTGTCCAGTAGACGAATGGGTTGGTCATCACCGCCGATGGAAATATCCATCAAGTGAGAAAGCACTTTTCGCTTGCTGCCAAAAATGGAGTAGACCGTTTCCGACGCAACACCCGCAGCCTGCGCAATGGCATCGATGGTTGTCCCACTATAGCCACGCTCGAAAAACAAGCCCCGGGCAGCTTCGGCAATCTGGCGGCGTGTTTCGCGTGCTTGTGCCTGTCGTCGAGACGATTCATACTTGCGTTTGGTTGGGATTGGTTTTGCCATTGCCTCTTGACTCTTTTGCTATTTTATTATATCATAAGTATATTGATTACAGTAATGGTGTATCAAAATAAACATTTACGGGTAAAGGAGCTTATATGTCTACAGAACAGGAAAAAGATTTAACCGGCGAGGAAGAATTCTACCAAACCATTGTGATTGGCGGCGGGCAGGCGGGTCTGGCTGTTGGTCATTTCCTTGCACGCCAAGGGTGAGAACTTTATCATCCTGGATAAGAATCCAAGTACTGGCGATGTGTGGCGTGGCCGCTGGGATAGTCTGCGGTTGTTCACACCCAGCCAGTTCGACGGTTTGCCGGGAATGCCGTTCCCGAAATCCAAAAACTATTTTCCGCCGAAAGATGAAGTCGCTGATTATCTGGAAGAATATGCCCGGCAGTTCAACCTTCCAGTAAGTCACAACATCAAAGTCGAAAGTCTTCAACGCAACGGTCGAAATTTCCAGATCTCCGCAGGTTCCGCAAGATTTACTGCAAGGAACGTGATCATTGCCACCGGACCATACCAGGCGTCGTATTCCCCCTCTTTTTCCAAAGAACTTGACCCGGAAATCCTGCAATTGCACTCGAGTGCTTACATTAACCCAAAACAATTACCTGTCAATTCTGTGTTGGTAGTCGGTTCAGGAAATTCCGGCGCAGAAATCGCCCTCGAACTCTCTAAAGTTGGTAAGCAAGTTTGGCTGGCAGGGCGGGACGTTGGACGCGTCCCGTCCAACTCACGACTCGGCAAACTCTTCGACGGTCGCCCGTTATGGTGGTTCTTAACCCATGTTTTAACAACGAATACTCCTATGGGACGCAAGATGCAGGCGAGCCTGTCCCATCACGGCGCTCCATTGGGACGTATATGTCGCGATGATATTGCAAGGGCTGGTGTTATTTTTACCCCACGCATGTCAGGTGTCCATACTGGTAAACCGCAGCTCATGGACGGGCGCATCTTGCCAGCCGAAGGGGTTATCTGGGCAACCGGGTTCCAGCCGGATTACAGCTGGATTAAGTTGCCTATTTTGGATGAATATGGATATCCAGAGCACTCGCGGGGAATTGTGCAAAATGCCGTTGGATTGTACTTCATTGGGCTTCCTTTTCAAACAGGGTTAAACTCATCTTTACTCGGTGGCGTAGGTAAAGATGCCGCCTATATCGCCGCGCAAGTCGCCCGTAATGGCAAATAACTTCAGTACCAACCCCGGCCCTGCAACACGATCAGAGCGCTGATTAGTTGGAGATTTATACACTCAACCTTGTTCACGCAGAGGTAATGCGGGATATCACTCCTAGATCTCGGAAATTACCCTCTCATCTTTATATTATCCGTATATACAACACCCCCTTGGGGGCACAGGAAAAAATCTGCTGTGAAGGCGGATTCTTTATTGTTGATCCTTATCAAACGGTTTGCGTTACCCGTTGGTAGGCAGGACGGGGTCGCTATACAGAAGCTCTCCCAGCGACTTACAATCAAAGTCGATGAACGGTACATCGTTCTCGATCAGCCGCCCGGCGTCCGGTAATGTAACGGGCGCACCGCGTATCCTCGGGGGTCTCGCCCATGGTGAACAGGATGGAAGCGAACAGGTCGATCTCGCGCAATTTCAGAAAGCGGGGGATCTCCGGCAGCCACGTGGATCCAGGCTGTTGTGCTCGCGGTAGCCACGCAAGAAAACCGGCATGAAGCGACCGGTGAAGCCGGGAATATCTTCCCCACCCCAGCCCTCGATGTAGAACAGGACCATGGCGATATCGTAAATGAAATGCCCGTAGACGCAGTCGTCGAAATCGAATAGCGTCATAGTGTAGTTCTCGTCGACGAACAGGTTGCCGGTATGAGCATCCTGGTGGATCATGCCATAGCCATCAACCTCGCGTGGCAGGGCGCGAAGATGGTTGAAAACCGCTTGGTATTTTTGACGGATGGCGCCTTCTTTTTCAGGGAGTTGCCGGTCGGGGGTATTATTCTCAAGAGGAGTCCCAAGCGTAGCGCATCCAGGTAAGATTCGAGGCAAGTGTAGGCTTTGGCTAGGATGTGCATGTGTCCCAGCAGGCGGCCATAGTTGAGGAACAGACGTTCATTGATCTGTTCTTTCCCGGCGATCCCACCGTGTGCCTTGACGAAA
>CAWFNU010000029.1:0-26502 GCA_963817265.1 uncultured Chloroflexia bacterium | reverse complement strand
CGAGAGCGGAACTTGATCACGCCGGTGCCGCCTACCCACTTGGCATCCTCGATGTCGTGCTGCCGCACCACCTCTTCAAGGGCCTGCACGGTCACAAATTCACCAGAACTCGCCCAGGACGTCGCGAGGCGCCGAGGGGGGAGTCGTACCATCAACGGCAAAGCCAGTACGAACAATGTGATGAGCACGAACACGCTGGCCCACCGGGCCATGGAGTGGTTTTCTCATTTGTTTTTCCCCCTTCATTCTCAAGTCTCGGCTGCCGAATGCCGAATACTGACGGTGTACTGCGACCCAAATGCAGTCAGGGTTTCTCCTTCAGCTTCCGCTTGAGTTCGGCCAGTTCCTTGCGCATCTCCGGCAGCCTGGACAGGCTGGCCAGAGTCTCCAGGTACTGTTTGAGCAGCCGGGCCGGAGTTCCCCACACGACCTGACCGGCGCGGACGATCTTCGAAGTCAGCACGCCCGAGCCAGAGCCGAGAACGGCGCCGGATTCGATGCGAGCCTTATCGCCCACGCCTACCTGCCCGCCGATCACCGCGTAATCCTCCACCACCACGCTGCCGGAGAAGCCCGTCTGTGCCGCCACCACGACATGTCGGCCGATCCGGCAGTTGTGCGCCACGTGGACCATGTTGTCGAGCTTCGGTTCCTTCCCCGAATCGAGGTTACGCCCAGCGCCGCCCGGTCCACGCAGCAGTTATATGGTTTATATGTTCCATAACTATACGCCCTTGTTATGGGCGTATTTGTTTTAACCGCCATGACCGGTAAATCCACCCGCATAGCAAAATAGCCTGCTCTTCCACTCCTCAATCATCCTATCCAACAACGCCACCACATCTGCGACCAGCATTGGCTGAGGTAGGTCGTATTCAATTCTATAAAGAATAAACAAATTTCAAGGGCCGAGCTGCATTAAATATATCAGTTATTTTATTTTTTAAGGACGAACCAGATTCTAGAATAATTATTCGGGCAACGGGTTTCCTTTATTAATATCTTCACCAACCCACTGGTCCGGTAGGAGGTAGAGAGAAATGAGTAAGCAACTTCGTTTCGTTTGTGTTCTGGCGCTCGTATTTCTGGCTGGATGCGGGAGGACCGCCACACCAATTCCGCCAGCCTCATCGACTCCCTCACAAGCTGCCTCTCCACCTAATACCGTAATGCCTACGCCAACACCGATCGTTGTCGGACCAGTAGTCGGAGGTCCGGCTGGCACGGAAGGCTATCCATGGTGGAACGATACGGTCTTTTACGAAATCTTTTTCCGTTCCTTTTATGACAGCAACGGAGATGGCATCGGCGATTTCAACGGGGTTACCGAAAAATTGGATTCCGGAATTGGAAGGGTACAGACCTTTCCAATACCGTCTTCTACCAGTGGGAAACATAGTTCATTTGAGGAACTCCCACCTTTTACGCCTAAAAATTGCGCGCCACCCGGTCGGATGGCGCGTTTTATTGCTAAATTCAGCACATCATAGAAGTTGAAAAGAGCTCCGTTTTTTGAGTGTGCGGGGGATATGGATCTCTAGACCCTTTGTGAGAATAGGTGAAAATATTTCCAATAGTTTCAAATCTTTTCAAATTGTTTCTTTCGCTTGATTCTATAAAATGGTTATATCTGAACCTTATACCCCTGCAATGGTTTTTGCAGTATAGTCTGCCCAAACCCACGAGGGGATGCTCACAACAAAAATTAAACAAGGAGAAGGGTTATGTTAAATAAATCTACTCGAAACCGAAAGTACATTCTCACGACTATAAGCTTCGCCTTGGTGCTGTTCATGGTGTTCAGCCTGGTCAGCCTGGTTTCTGCACACCAGACCATCACCGTTGGTGATTACTCGCTGGAATACGGATGGGTCAACGAGCCAGCTGTGGCCGGTCAGCCAAACGCCGTGGTCATCAACCTTGGTTTGACCTCCGCCACCGCGCCGGCCGATGTGGATGTATCTGGCCTGAAGGTCGAGGTAACGGTGGGCGGCCAGAGCAAGGTGCTCACTCTTCAGCCACTTGGCGAAAATACGCCCGGTCAGTTTATCGCTCCCCTTACACCGATGGTGCCGGGTATGTACACTGTCCATGTGAGTGGTAATATCGGCTCTACCACTTTCAATAATGATGTCGTCCCGGAAGAAGTAAAGACTGCGGATGTGGTCCAATTTCCGCTGGTTACTCCAGTTTCCGCTTCCACCAGCGCTCCTCTGGGTACCGCTGGCTGGCTTGGGATCATTGGGATCGTCTTCGGAGTGGCTGGTGTGCTCATCGGAGTAGTCGCCCTTACCCGTAAACCGGGTAAAGGATAAACAAAGGTCATGAAAAAAACCACCTTGTTCGTCCTGATGCTTGCCGTGGCTGGTTTGACCCTGGCCTGGTTTATTCCGGCCCAGGCGCATGCCATGTTGATGCGTTCCATCCCGGATGCAAATGCCTCCCTGCCTAGTTCCCCACCCCGGGTGGATTTGTACTTTAGTGAGGCAGTTGCAAAGGGACTAAGCAAGATCAGTGTGATGGATTCGAGTGGAAAACAAGTGGATAACGGAAATTCTTCCGTGGACCCGGCAGATGGCACCCATCTGCTCGTTACCCTGCCGGCGCTCCCCGATGGCATTTACCTGGTGGCCTGGAAGGCGATTTCAGCCACCGACGGTCACCAGACCAGCGGGTCTTTCCCCTTTTCCGTGGGGAAGGTCGCGCCCAATGCCATGGCAACGGTCAGCCCCCAATTGCCTGCCGCCAGTGCATCCCTTCCCGTTGCCGATATGGTTGTTAAGGGTTTCCTTTACCTGGCTTCCAGTGCGTTGCTGGGCGGGGTTCTGTTCACTTTCCTGGCCTGGAATCCATCTTATCGGAAAGCAAATATCCCGACTGCAGATGTGGAAGCGTACGTCCGATTTACGCGCAAGTTGGCGCTGACAGCCTTGCTGGTTTTGGCAGTCGCCGACATATTGAGTCTGATGCTGCAAGCGGGTCAGGTGAATGGCAGCCAGATCGGTTGGCCCTGGCAGCCCGATTTTATTGCGATCCTGACGACCACGCGTGTTGGGATGCTGGCAATTGTCCGCTTTGGCCTGGCGATTCTTCTGGCCGGGTTGCTCCTGCCTGTTCAAAACAGATGGAATCGCTGGATCGGGTTCGCGCTCTGCCTGCTGCTCCTGCTTACCTTCAGCCTGGAAAGCCATGCGGCGGGTAATCCCAGCCCGCTTCTGCCGGTGCTGGCAGATTGGTTTCACCTAACGGCGGTATCCGTCTGGGTGGGCGGACTGTTCTCTTTCCTGGGAGGGATGCTGCTCCTCCGCAGGCTTGCTCCTGAACCCGCCACCCGGCTGACGTCCTTTTTAATTCCTCATTTTACTACCCTGGCCATGACCAGTGTTGGCATCCTGGCGATTACCGGGATCTACTCTTCCACTCTCGATATTGGGACATTAAGCGCACTTTGGAGTACTACCTATGGGCAGGCTTTCATTACAAAGCTGCTTATCGCGGCACCCATGCTCGGATTGGGTGCCATCAATTTCCTTTTCACTACACCGGTCATGCGCCGAGCCGCACAAGCGCCTGGTGGAAGTCAGAAGTTGGTGACACGCTTCCGCTATCTGCTTACCACCGAATCGTTCCTGGGGGTGGTGATTTTGCTCTGGGTGGGGGCATTTACCACCCTGCCCCCTGCCAGTATGATCGCCGTGTCCAGCGGGATTAGTAAAACTGCCCAGGCAAATGACCTGAGCATCACACTCACGATAGATCCAGGGCGGCCAGGTCTCAACACGTTCACTGCTACAATCACCTCTGCAGGAAAGCCAGTCACGAACGCTCAGAATGTATCCCTGGAATTTACATCCTTATCCGGAATGCTCCCACCCAGTAAAGCAGACATGATTGACCTGGGGAATGGAAAGTTCAGCCTGCAAGGAGGGTATCTGGGTATGCCGGATAATTGGGATATCAAGGTTGTTGTAATCCGACCTGGAAAGTTTGACGCTTACGGAGATTTTATATTTAACATGAGCCAGCCGGCAGGCCAATCCATGCCTTGATGGCTACATTTTTAGCTTAAGCACAATGATTCCAAAGAGGAAGCAGGGTTTAACCGACCTCTTACAGGGCTAGGGTGTTCTCAAAGTCGAATTCTGAGCTTAACCGTTGGTCGAGTAATCCGCCGGTGATTTCGATACAAGCGTGATAGAGCCTCTCTACTCAACCACCGGCGGCTGTATCGAAACCTTGCTTGGACTTTGAGAACGCCCTGAGTCCGATGGATTATTGACCACCTGCACCCGAGGAACCTTGGTCCCACCTTCACAGCTTCGCCTTCGTTGTTCTCCAGAATGCAGTACACCCTCTCGACTTTCTATTATCCTTATATAAAGTATCCCCTTGGGGGCACATAGTATATCGATAATGCTCTCATGAAGGAATCTCTGGATTTTCCGGGGATTCTTGCGTTTTAAGGGGAACGAACTTTCCACTTTTAAGTTCAACTTTCCAAGAATAGGATTATGAGGCATAATGATTCCGCATTCAGAATGATGAAGGGTCATATGAGAAATTTCCTTAAATCTGATAAAACCTCGATTGAAAATGTGAGCCGGGCAGGCCTGACGATTTCCCGGGTGACCATCGGTATCTTATGGTTCGCCCAGTTGTTTTGGAAACTTCCCCCAACCTTTGGATGCCCGCCGAATTTTGCAGTGACCACCGATCTCAGTGCCCGCAGTACTGGCCTGTGCGATTGGGTTGGCCTCATGACCATTTATTCGAGATGGCCGTTGCAAGCCTCCCTGGTAAAGAGCTTGGTGGTTCCCAATATGGTCTGGATGGGCTGGATCATCTTCCTGATGGAGGTGTTTGTTGCAGTCAGCCTGATCCTTGGCCTATTTACCAGGCTGGGAGGCCTAGCAGCATTACTTCAGGCGGTCAATTTATACGTCGGGGTCAGTGCCGTTCCCGGTGAATGGGCCTGGACATACATCATGCTTGCTATTCTGGGTTTAATTTTCCTGGCAATCCCTGCCGGTAGGGTACTCGGCCTGGATGCGTGGTTCCGTCCGCATCTTCAATCAGGCGTGGAACGGAGGAACTGGCTGGCGAACATCCTGTTATTCCTGACCTGATTCAAAATCTAAGCGAGTCGCCCTGTCGTCTTTTTATTATCCCTGTATAAGGTATCCCCTTGGGTGCACAAGACCACGTTGTCTGGATATTCATTCTGTCTCTTCTTTATCTGGGGCCGACTCAAAAGCAGTCAGCTCCTTTTTCTTCTCCCACTTTCATATCAAATCAGATGACTATTTGGGCCGCGACCCAAATATTTGATTTAAAACGCAACTTTATCCCCCACTTTCGGCTGTACCAGAAGGAAAAACCTTACTTTTGGGACAGCCCCGCATTTTCTCTTGGTAGGTTTTCTCGATAAAGGCAGGTTATGCACGTAAGTGGAATCGATTGAACAGGCAAACACCCAGGACGAAGTAAAGAACGGAAAGGATGACCAACGCAGATAGTTCGAACGTGACTTGGCCAAGGCCGGCGCCGAGGCTGAGGATCTTGTTGAGCGCGGCGACAGCATGAGTGGGCGGGAGAATGTCGTACAAACCGATTTCATGACCGCCGAGGGTGAAGAGAACGATCTTCGGCAGGGGGTAAATTGTGCCCGAGAAGAACATCATCATTGCCATGGGAAAGTTGGCGACGACGAAGGCCTGCGAAACGGTGCGCGTAAAACTGGCTACCACCATGCCAAGGCCGATCACGGAAAGACAGGTCACCGCGCCGACGAGCAGCGCAGCCAGGACGGACCCCTGGCTGCGGAAGCCGACCAGCGAGCGCGAAGGCAAATGCCAGCGCGAACGCGGCTGTGCCGACCAGCACCAGCGCGGCGGTGACTCCTCCCAGGTAATCGAGAGAAGTCATTGGCGTCAGTTGCAGGCGTCGCAGAGTCCCTGTTTCGATTTCGCGCGCCACGGTCATGGATGCCAGGAAGATGAGCAGGATCACGGCGAAGATGAGCGTGCCTGGCACGTAGGTCTCGAACTCGGTGCGCGCCGCGGACGCGCCCAGCGGTTCTTCCTTGTAGCCGATGAGCGGTTGCTGTCCCGTCGCTTGCTGGATGTAACCGTCAATGGCGGTGATGACTCAGGTTAGCGCCGACCATGTAATACGGGTTCGAGACATCGCCGCCGAAAATAATCTGCGTTGTCACCGAACGATCGCCGCTTTGCAAAGACTGAATCGTCTGCGAAAAATTTTCGGGGATGAGAATAAAAGCCGCCGCGCCGCGATTCCGCAGGATCGGTTCGGCTTTGGCGCGGCTGACGGCGGGGACGGTTTTCAGGATGGGCTGACCGTCAGCGTAGGTGATGCCGCTGATCGCGGTGACAGCCTCACGTCCCGCGTTGAACGTGCTTCCGTCCGCGAGTGGTATCCCCTTGTCGTTATTAATCGTCAAAATGGTGTAGGTGGTCGAACCGCCCGCGGTGATCAGCCAGTAGAGCAAAACGAAGAACGGCGCGAAGGCGAGGGTCAGTCCCAGCATCCATTTGTCGCGGGACATCTCGCAGCAGGGTTTTGCGGAAAACGGTGATGGCTCTCATTCGCGCAGTCTCCTTCCCGTGAGCGAAATGAAAACATCTTCGAGCGTGTTGGCGCGCAGTCGCACTTCGCCTGGATGGATGTCCGCCGCGCGAAGCGCCTCGAGGATGGCAGGCAGGAGTTCGACAACGCCGCGGGCGCGGATGACGAGGGTGTTATTCGATGAGGAAACCTGCGGGACGATTTGAGCGATGGCTGACAGGGCGCTTCCGACCAACGCCTTCCCCTGTTTCAATTTCGAGAACATCTCCCTCGCCGACAGTTCGCTTCAGCGCCTCGGGCGTATCCAGCGTGAGCAACTTGCCGTGGTCAATGATGGCAACGCGGTCTGCCATGCGCTCGGCTTCATCCATGTTGTGGGTGGTGAGGATGATGGTCTTGCGCCGCGCCAGCGACTTGACGTACTCGCGCACCAGCACGCGGCTCTGCGGGTCGAGCCCCGCTTCGGGTTCGTCGAGCACCAAAATCTCGGGGTCGTGGACAAGCGCCATCGCCAGGTTCAAGCGTCGTTGCATCCCGCCTGAAAGCGTGCGGGCTGGCTTATCGCGTTTCTCGTCGAGGTCGAGATCTTTCAGAAGTTGCACTCCGCGCTCGCGGGCGGCCTTCCCTGTTAAGCCATACATCTCGCCGATGAACTGCATCTGCTCGAGGCAGGTCAACTGGGTCCACAAAACGATGTTCTGCGGGCAAACGCCCACGCGCGAGCGGAAGTTGGGGTCACCATCCGTGATGGGTTTCCCGTGAATGGTGACCTGTCCCGAATCTGGTTTGAGCAGTCCGCACATCATGTTGATCGAGGTGGTCTTGCCTGCACCGTTCGGTCCGAGCAGACCGAAGACTTCACCCTCGAAAATTTCCAGAGAGAGTCCATCCACAGCGGTAAGGGAGCCGTAGCGTTTGGTAAGAGAGTGGGTTTGAAGTACAGTGGTCATATGGCCTTCTGCTTTTGGCGGGCAAGCCGCCAGCCTGTGAGTGGATCCATCAACCAGGGGAAAATATAGTAGACGGTCTTATACCAGGATTTCAAAGAACAACGGAAGCTGGTACTAATAAATACCGCAATAAAATTAACCCTAGAGGAAAAAGGGGACAAAAAAATTGAACGAAGGACAAAACGAAGGGGCGATTCGATTTCTACTATTCCTAATCATCCGATTTCCGTTGTTTCAAAGCTGCGGAAGGATAACAACGCTGAACACAATCATGGCTGTGGCGGATTATTGCTGATAATCGTTAGGCAGCTACAATAGGCAATTTGCTAGCAAGATGGCACCCTTGCCCTCTCAACCCGCATTTACGGTTTCTGGCTGCCACCGGTATGAAACGATTCTACAATACTCCTGAAATCCCAGTGAGCGATAGACCCTTAGACCCATCTCAGATGATTGAAGGATTCCCACCTTATACCCCTTGGATCTCGCTTGGATAAGAGGGTATAGGGTCATTAGAGCGCCTATCCCTTTTCGGCGTGCTTCCGGGATCGTCGCAACTGCATAGATTCCAGCAACACCTGCTGCCAGGAAAAGCAGGGATGTAGCAATGGGTCTATCTTCCAGGTAACCTGTATAGGTCAGCAGGTTTTTTGGGTCTGCATGGCAGAGGAGATTGTGCCAGGCCTTTTCCACATAACCAGCGGATACTGGAACTTCAAATCCGGCAGCCATCGTGCGAGTCCAAATTCGCCAGTCAGCATCGCTCTGAGCGAGTTGAATAGAAAAACCATCCGGTACTGGCAGCGTCTCATTCAACTTCTCCAACTCGATAGCCATACCTGGTCCATCGTCATCAAGGGTAAAGCCATTTTTTTCCAGGCACTTTCCAAGGTCTTGAGGTCGGGTAGATGGACTTGTCCACCAAAGAACGGGAACTTTCCGCACCTTGGCATCATCCAGGACACCATGAATAGCTGGTTCGATTTGCTCGGTGGAAAGCTGGGCATCCATGACACTATTGAACAAGGGAATGGGAATGTCGGTGATCGACCTTTTTACACCCACCGGGTTATCCAAAAAAAACTCACCCAATTTGCCAAACACGGGCAAGAAAGACGACATATTCTCTTCGTTGGCGATGATTAGTTTTGGAGGGGAAAATTCTTTCAAGATACTGTTCATCAGTGATCTCCGTTTCAACAATGAATGACAAAATTGATGAAAATTGAAGTGCGGAGGGAATGTCGTTTAAAAACCGGATTTTCCTGTCCAAGAGTATTAAACGTACTCTACCTCTAAATGAAAATTCTACGGTTGTTGGTTAGTCAGGTTAAAGCATCGATCCGGGGTTTCCTGGCAAGAGGGTTCTTCGGTGATGTACAAAAGGCAATGCCAGCATCCCTTCTCGCCTTTGTATTATCAGTGGATACAGCACCCTCTTTGGGGCCTATCAAAATTCACCATCTTCGGCGGATTTTTGAAACCTGCGATTCGCCACGGGGTAAATTAACGAAAAAACTACTAGCCGGGACTCCCTGGTTTCGCTGGGCTCACCAGTGGTTGGCTGAATACTTTGTTAAGCGACATGGCATAATTAGCGAGCATCTTGAGGACATTTTCAACCCGCGATGGCAACGCAGGTAATTCTTCAGCGGGTCACCGGCCTTATATCAGCGATAATCCCAGCGAATATCGCTGAGGCGATCAATTCCGGGCAAAGGCATTGACCCCGCCTCTGCTATCAACCGCATTGTGCTGTGTGGGGGAAAGGCGATGCCATGGTTGGATTGTTAATACATGCCCCGCGCGCCGCCAAGTGCCGACAGTCTCACCTTCTACGAGCAGAGCACCCGGCCAGACACGGGATGTCCACAGCGCATGGCGTTGACTCTCGTCAGGCACCAAGAGTTCGCGATCAGCGCCTTGCAGCAAGAACCAGGTATCGCCACTCGGCAAGAATCGAGCCGGGGCTGCTGGACCAGGCGCTACGCGGAACAGAGGTTCGTCTCGGCTCAGGATCCATGCTTCCCCGATAGGCGTGCGAACCTGCGTCAACGATTTGCCAAGTGTTTCGAATGTATTGATACTCAGAACGCGGCCCAATGCCTGCCCATATCGCGAAAGCTTCGGGAGTAGCAGGAGCAAACACGTGCAAATACCGCCGTGCCAGTTCGAGGCGTGCCTCATGCGGGTCCATTTCAGGCGCTGGCACGTTCCAGACGTCAGGTTGGTGAGAACCATCCCATCGAATCAGGATGGTTCCCGTTGGCGCGGCATACCGCAGTTCATTAGCATTCTTCGCTGCCATCTCGCGCGCCGCGGTGCCCTGAGTCATCCGTCTTCCGGCGAGTACCGACCGCAACCGAGCGGCGAGATCCTGAGCACGCTTCAGCTGCCTTAATTCGTCCGGCAGCCTGCCGAGGGTAAAGACTGCTAGATCGCGTTTTGCCACAACATAAGCACTGAACCTGGGTCCCCAGACCTGGGCAAGGGAAGGATCCTCCCAACTTCCAGGTTCGGTGCCAGCCATGCGCGCATGGATCGAAAGCAACGCGGCCCGCGGCATACTGTCTTGCAAACCCGCCCACGCCGCACGCTGCAACGCTTGACGGCCGCGAGGTAACCGCTCATCAAGTGCCGCGGTACGGCGCCGGAAGGTGAGAATCTGCGAACGTGTGAGTTCCAGGTCGGTTGTCATTTGCGATCGTGCCGAGCGTCTCCAGCCAGAATGTCGATCCATCTTGCGAGAGCGATTCCGCTAATCTGCGAATTGAGCACGGAGATACATTCTTTCTATAGTAACCATCGCTCCGACAGAAGTGGATTCTTCCGCCACACAACCTGACTCGCGTCCATGCGGATCGTACGCAATTGTGTGGCACTTCGTAACTGCTTTTGGACGATCCATGAAAAGATCAAAACAACATGGAGTATAGCAGGCCAAACAAGGAGGAGCAATAGGCATCCTCTCATCTGACTATTATCCGTATTACAGTAGCTCATTGGGGGCACAGGAACATATCTTCCATATGCTCCACACATTACTCCCAACACGGGTGTATTTGTTATAAAAGCCCAACCCAGGCACGCAAACTGCTGAAACCAACTGCGGCAACGCGAAGCCGAAAAAGCAACGCTTGCCGCTCAATTACAGAATTTGGAGAGCCAACTGCATGCCCGGCATCTCCATGCAAGTTAAATGCAAGCTCCCTTTGGAAGTTGGATTTCCAAAGGGAGCGTCATTGTCTCTGTTTTTTCCTGAAGTCAATCCTTCCGAGTACTTCCACGCAGATAAGCGATGACTGACAGCCCCATGATGCGGAACTTCGCCGGGCCATATTCCATATTCGAAAAGCCGGATGCTTCCATCACGGGGATCAGATCACGCAGATCATCCTCCGCCGAGAACCCCAACAGCTTCCGGGAGATCCAGCGCTGGAAGGGTTGGGGAGGCAAAGCGAGATCCAGGGCAAGCAGCCGTCCACCCGGTTTGAGCACCCGCTGGATTTCGGCGATCCCTTTTCGCTGGGTCTCGTCGGACATGTGAAAGATCATGAAACTGCACATGACCTCGTCGAAGTGGTTATCGGGGAAGGGGAGGCTGTCAATACTTCCGAGTTGGAAAGTGATCTCCACGTTGGCCTGGGCAGCCTTGCGCTGGCTGGCTTCGATCATGCCCGGGATGATGTCGATTCCGTACACTTTGCCGGAGGAACCGGCTGCCTGCTTGGTGGCCAGCGTCAGCGTGCCGGTGGCGCAGCCTACTTCAAGGACCGTATCTCCTGCTTTCACGCCGGCCAGCTCCACCGTCATTCGGCGAAGGATGTGCTCCCGCCCAAAAGTGGCTTTCCTCATGTAGGAGTCGTATGTATCGACCATCTTCTCCATTTGACCCTTGATGATCTGATCTTTATTTTGTCCCATGGAAACCTCCTGATAATTTTTGTGATTTCTTTGATTTCTGATAAGACAGGAGTGTGCTTCGGACACTTGAATATCTACTGCTTGCTACCAGCAGTAGATATTTGCCGGCCGGCGTGGGCAAGAAGCATGAATGCATCGTGAACCGCCTGGCGCTGTTTCGGGGTAAGGACCGCCATAATTTCCATCAGGTAGCTGATTCGACATCACGCTCTCATGGAACAACTCCTTCCCTTTTTCAGAAAGAGTGACCAGTTTGTTCCGTCGGTCCTTCGGGTCTTCCCGGCGATCCACCAGGCCCTGCTGCACCAGCCGCTCCACCAATTGGCTGGCAGCGGCGTTGCTTACATCGGTGAGGTCGCCGATATCTGAAACCTGGCATTCGCCAGCGTGGAAGATGTACATCAGGGCATGGATCTGAGGAGTGGACAAACCATGCTGCTTCATGGCGTTCATGAAGCTTTGGATGATGTGCGCCAGCACTCCCTCCATGCCTTCATGCAATGTTGCGAAAGGTGTCGAGTCCATATTAGTTAATCCATCATAAATAGTTAATCTTGAGTTTATTATAAATCACGCATTAATTTAAAACAAGGGGAATGTGCAGTGGCGGTCGAAAATAACCCTCTCAACAAAGGATTATCCGTATATAAGGTATCCCCTTGGGGGCACACAAAAATCCGCCGCAAAAGGCGGATTTTAAGGATCCTGATGGCTGTAGCCCATGGTGATGGAAAGTAACAATCTGATTCGCCTTTCATGGAACAGGTGCGTCTATTTCGTCTGCTCCCAAGATTTGCCTGATCGCAGGGACAGGAAGACCGGCCTGGTCCACCAGGGTGCGGAGTTCTTTTGCTAGCTGCTTGCACTTCGTCGGGCGCCTGGGAAACATGATAAGCCAGGCCGACCTCTCCAAATTTCGATTTCAATAACCAGCTCATCGCAGCGATCTGAAGAAAACGCGGTGTGGTCCTGACAGAATCTTCGGACCGGGGCACAATCTTGTGTCCCAGTGCACGCAGAACCTGATGTGCCTCTCGCCGTGCATCCACAAAAAGCTTCATGTCTTCCCTGGATCGGGCCAGCGATTTTAAATCACAATGGTATTTCATCGTCAGCGTTCCAATAAGAGCCACTCCAACGGCATGGGTCATTTGGTGATCGATCATTTCATGTGAAACCTTTGCCTTAATGCCCGCGCCGCGCAGGGTCTTGATGAGTCGCTTAAGCCTTGGAGTGATCGTCCCATCAACTTCACCAAACGGGACGGAAGCGAGGGATGTTAATACGATGGCACGAATAATGTTGCCGTCCCGCTTTCCTCCTGCAACTACCGTTCCCAGCATGATCCGCTGCTTGTCTATGATTTTGGCAAATTCAGCTGGACCGGAAAGGTTGTTGCCCATGAAGACAATGTTCGGAGATTTGTTTTGGGCCAGCACTGGCAAAAGATCTGCCACCTGGTTTTTACGTACAACCACGAGCACGAAGTCAAACATATCTTCCGGATTGAGACGGTTGATCACCGGGACCTTGGCAATACTTTGTTTATGGTTGAAACGGATTTTCGATAATAATCCCCTCAGCTTGTATTTCTTCATAGCGCTTTCCACGGGCAAGAACTTTCACATCTAGTCCGGCATTGTATAAATGTGTAGCGATAGCTGAGCCGTTCACCCCCGCTCCTATTACGAGTATCCTGGGATTATCCGTTTTCATTTCGACCTCCTACTTGCAGAAGCTATTTCAGAAGGTGACATCCTTACCCACATTTGGATGGAGAGGATCCCTAATCTTTGTGGGGGAGTCAGACTAACCTTCCATTCAGTTAGGGACGCATTATCGGTAGGTGACCAGGTTTTTTCCAGTATAGCAGACATTAGGCGCTTATCCCCTCTCGTCTTTGTATCATACATATATACGTATCCGCTGGGGGGCACCTTATATACAGAAAATCCATACGTGGGAGTTTTCCCCGGATTATTTCCGGGGAAAACTGTTTGATCCAAATGATTTCGCCAGGACAATCGTCCTGCCTGGCGAGTTCGTTATTCTGATTGGTCTAGGCGGTCTTCCTGTGCTTCAACCGGAACGGCAGTCGCCAGCTGCCTTCTCCGCTCAGCCGGATGTCACGCCGCAGGAAACGCAGCCACGCTGCAGCCATCATCAGCATGCTGATGCCCAGCAGGGTGAACAGCCAGGCCCAATTCAACTCCTGGAAGGACAGGACGGTCTGGAAATAGTGATAAGGCATGAGTTTCGCTAGGGCTGCCAGGCGCTCGTCCATAAAACCTAGGGATGAGACAAAGTAGCTCGCTGCTACGACCACCCCGGTCACCATCGCCGCCAGGCTGCGCGAGGGCAGGAACATACTCAACAGCAGCGCAAGCATCGCATAGAGCAAGGTCTGGGCCAATAGGGACAGGAAGGGGACGATCATCTGGCCCCAGTCAAAGCCTAGGCTGGACCCACCCAGCATAACGCTGAACCCCAGCCAGCCCTACAAGCATGATTGACACGGCCGCGCCCAGGATGCCCAGCGACCGGCCGAAGAAGAATGCCGAACGTCCGACCGGATGGGCCATGATCAAGTCTAGGCGGCCGCGCTCCTCGTCGTTGACGATCAAACCGCTTCCCACCAGCACGGCGAAGATACCGATGATGATCGGCATCATCGAGAAAGCATACATCCCAAGGAAGCCGGATGGCGTGAGCATGCTGCTGGCATCCCCGCCAAAGAAGGCCAGGAACTCAGGCGGGTAGGAGGCGATCATCTGCTGCAGCTGCTCTTGCTGTGCTCCAAGGGCATCATACATGGGAACAACCATCAAGCCGTAGAGAGCCAATCCCAGGCCCCAGCCCAGTATCTGACCACGCAGGCTAAGGAATGTGAAGAGAAAAGTCGTCCATAAGCGTTTCATGGTGTTTACTCCTTGTTTCCAAACGTTATTTTTTGTAGTAGGTCAGGAAAACTTCTTCCAGGCTGGAGCGCTCACTCTCCAGGTCCAGGATGGGCAGCCGGCCCAAGGCCTGCACCAGCAACTCCATGTCGCCACATACCTGGAGCGTAACACTGGTCTGTCCATTCCCGGTAAGGAGCTCCACCCCTGGCAACCTGCCGAGCTCGGTCACATCGACCGGCTTCTTGAAGCGCACCGTCAGGTGATTCAAGGACCGCCGGGTGAACTCGTCGTTTTCAGCGATTTCGACGATCTTCCCTGCCCGGATGATCGCCACCCGCCCGGCCGCGTTCTCGACCTCGCTCATGATGTGCGAGCTGAAGAAGATGGTCGCCCCGGCCAAATTCGCCTCGCGCAACAAGCCAAGGACTGCCTGCTGCATCAATGGGTCAAGCCCACTGGTTGGTTCGTCCAGCAGAAGCAGTTCGGGGTGGTGCATTAACGCCTGGATGATGCCGATCTTCTGCTTGTTGCCTTTGGACAGGTTCTTGATCTGCGGCTTCAGGTCGAGGTCCAGGCGTTCTGCTAACTGGCGTACGTAACTCCATTCCACGCGGTTCCCCCGCATCGCACAGAAGAAACGCAGTTGCCTTTCGGCGGATAAGTTATCGTAATACTGCATTTCCCCTGGCAGGTAACCCGTTCGTGCCTGCACGACCACTGGCTCGGCCTGTGGGTCCAGGCCCAGCAGCCTGGCCTTCCCGCCATCCGGGCGGATCATGTCCAGCATGCAGCGGATAGTGGTGGTTTTACCGGCGCCGTTCGGGCCGAGGAAACCAAAGATCTCGCCCTGGTGTACTTCCAAGTCAATGCCGCGCAAGGCTTGCACCTTGCCATAGGATTTGGTCAACCCTTGGACCTGGATAGCCAGGTTCTGATCGGGATTGCCAGCATGAGTTGCATCCATAGAAAATCTCCTTACTCCATAGGTGAAATTATTGCGGGATCGACTTCCTGTACAGAGAGTAAGACCAGGTTCAGATCCCATATCCGGTTCAGCAGGCTGCGCAGGGCAGCCTGGTCGATCAATACTCCACTTAAGGTTGTCACCTGGGCACAATCGGCCTCCTTTTGCGAGACAAGCCGCATGCCGCCCAACCATTCCGACCAGGTTGCTTCGATCTTCCCTTCGACCGTGATTCGATAGTATCTGGACAAGCGGGGTGGCATACTCTTCTCATTGGACATAAACAAACTCCAGTATGTCCCAAGCATACTGGAGGGTTGGTACTTATGTGACCGGCTGAAAGTATGGTCGAAGTACTGTTTTAAGGGAATGTCTGAGTGCCTACCCGCTGGTGAAAAGGCCCATGCTGCCGCGCCTGGGCAACCGCCTGGGTGCGGTTCTTGACTCCAAGTTTCCCGAAGATCTTGGCGATATGACCTTTTACGGTGCTCAAAGAAATATATAACCGCCCGGCGATCTCAACGTTGGACAACCCTGCCGCGATCCACTGCAGCACTTCCAATTCACGCTCGCTAAGCGCTTCGATCAGCCCTTCCTCAGGGGAATTTCTAGGTGATTGGACACTTTGACTTTCTTCCGTAAGGACCCCCAGTAATCTTCCGGCGTAAATTGGGGATACTTCGCGGGCCACGGCCTGGTAAAGGAGTTTGGCCATGGGCTCGCCTTCGTCAACGAATGTGCGCTGGTAGCCTTCCGGCTCAGCCAGGGAAAGCGCTTTCCCGAGAGCACTCAGGGCCTGGTCGAGTGCCCCTGTTTGATGCAGGGCGATTGCCTTCAGGATCAGGAGTTCGATGATTCTGCGTTGATAGCCTCTTTGTTCTGCCAGGAATTGCAGGAAGTTGATCATTTCAAGCGCTTGTTCGGGTTGCCTCTGCGCCAGGGTCAGGCGGATCACGGCGAGGTACTCAGCTTGGAGTAGTTCATTGATGGCCGCATTCCGGTCAGCTTCTCTAAACACCTCGGCAGGCGTGCGGTTCAGAAAACCACGTCTGTCTGCCCATTGGACGACCGGATCCAGTTCGCCACGGGCGATCCAGTAGCGTGCTTGCATCACATCCACCAGGCGGTCATCCATCAGTGTGGACTTGCTGGCAAGCGCCCGCTGGCGAGCCCTGTCGATATAGGATTGCGCAGCCGGCCATTCTTTCTTGTTCAAATAAACTCTTGCAATGGCCAGGAAAGCCAGTGGGAGCCCGATCTCCGAAAAAGATTTCATCATCCCTGCGGCTTCGAGGAGATATTTTTGGGAAGCCTCTAGGTTGCCCTGCTCCCGCAGCATCTCCCCCAGGTTGAGCAGGGTCTTGCCGATCACGGGTGTATGTTTGCCGATCTGCTGGTTAGCCAGCTCCACCACCTGCTGGCAGGTAGCGATGGCAGTACGCATATGCCCCTGGACGTAGCGCAGTCCTGCCAGGTTGGTGAGCGCCATGAGAGCCATGATGTAATTTTCAGACTGCATGGCAATCTCAACCACTTGTTCGAATGCCCGGCTGCCAGCCTCGATATCACCCGCCAGCGTATATGCCATGCCTAGGCTGTCTGCTGCCAGGCTGCGAAAGAAGGTTCGCTCCGGTGGAAGTTGTTGCAGTGCCTGTTCTGACAGTTGCCTGGCGTCGGTGGATTTCCCTTGAAGAATGGCCAACAGCGCTTGGACCGTCGTGGCTTCGCCCTGGAACTGGTCCAGGCTCCCAGCCTCAGCCATCTCCTGGAAAAGAACAGCTGCCTCTTGGGGTGGCTGCCCGCAGAAGATCAAGGCAAATCCTTTCAGGGATCCGAGAACCGGACGCCTCAGGATCATCTCTTTTGGCAGGGCTTCCAGCCAGTGCAGCAGGGTGGTGGCCTCCCCACGCATCAGCAAACCTTCTGCAACCTGTTCGATCATCTTTGCAGCCCGGTCGTCACTCTTACCAGCAAGGGCATGTTCGATGGCGAGATCGACCGCGCCGTTCTCCTCAAACCATACGCTTGCCCGGTTGTGCAGTTCGCACACACCTCCTTTATCCCTGAACTGAAGACGTTTTCGCAGCAGGTCGGCAAAAAGGATATGGTACCGGTACCAGGCACCCTGGCTGTCAAGGGACACGATGAACAGGTTTTCATCCTTGAGTTGCTCGAGGGTCGCCTGGGCTTTGGCTTGTCCTGTTACTGCTTCGCACAGTGAAGCTGATAATCGTTCCAGGATCGAGGTCTTCAGCAGGAAGGTCCGTAATCGCTCAGGCAGGCGGCTCAGCACTTCATCGGTCAGGTAATCGGCGATGAACTCGTGTTCCCCGGAAAAAGCTTCAAAAAAAGCGGATCGGTCTTGCACATCCAGCAGAGAAATGGCAGCCAATTGCAATCCGGAGATCCAGCCCTCTGTTTGTGTCGCCAGGAAGCCTATATGCTCGGGAGACAATCCCAGGCTCATCGTCTGGTTTGCAAATTCCCCCACCTCTTCGGAAAGAAAACACAGTTCCTCCTGGCGCAGTTCAACCAACTGTCCCCGGGCGCGCAAACGGGCCAGTGGCAGGGACGGATCTGCGCGCGTGACCAGCACCAGGCACAACTGTTGCGGCTGGTGGTCTACCAGGAATGCCATGAAGCTCTGGATGGATTCGGTGGTGAGCAGGTGAAAGTCGTCCAGGACAAGGAAAAAACGCCCCGGAATTTTATTCAAATCGTTGATCAGCAGTGTCGCCAGGACCGGGACCGGCGGAGGTTTGTGGGTTCGCAAAACCTTGAGCACCCCTTCTCCGAACCTCGGGCGGATACCTCGTATAGCCGTAATAAAATAGGTCAGAAACCGGGTCAGATCATTGTCCCCGCACTCCAATGTCAGCCAGGCACACTGATTGGGATGGATCTTCTGCGAGGTCTGGAGCCAATCACTGACGATAGTCGTCTTCCCATAGCCGGCTGGTCCACAGACCAACGTCAGGGTGGTATTCTGGTCCAGGCTCTGATCCAACAACCGCAACAGCCGTGGGCGTCGTACGATCTTTGCGCTGGGTGAAGGGATATTGAACTTGGTCGAAAGCAGCGGGAGGGACAAAATGGCATCCTGCATCAATTACGGATAGGTGTTGATATCGACCCTTGATAATATTATAGCATGCCGAATTTGCCACGAATGCCTGTACTATTAAGGGGGATATCAAAGTACTGGGGGATAAACAAGCCGGGGATCATGTCAGTTCGCTGATCATCCAACGGGGATTACCATTTCTCATGTGGACTCTAAATCAACTCGCATGATTCTGCGCTCTCTTTTTGAATGGGCAATGTGGATTTCGGTATAGTTCCACGCTCTCACTTCTGGATTATCCGTAAAAAACATATCCCCTTGTGTGCAGAGGACCTCAAAATCTAATTACTCCATACAATCCACCCGGAACCAGGGTGGATTTATTTTATCCGCCCCGTTCAGTCCCTTTAGCAGTTCATTCCCCGGCTCAGCCAATTCGCCTCCTCTATCGGTTCAACACCACCATCTGCCACCAGGCGCTGCCAAGGCTAATCGCTTTACATTTCGCATCGAACAAAACACTTCCCTAAAACTTGACAGATCGTTTAAAATAGTATAGAATACTCTATATTGTAGAGTACTCTGTAAAGAATTCAATTCGAAGGAGGTTCCCATGAATATCTCCCCTACCGAAGCCGAAGAATCCCTGGCAGCGATCCAAATCATGGCACAGAAAACCCGCAAATCGATTTCCAGCGGCGGCGCCTACATCACCCTGATCGTCACCGGCATTGTCTGGTTGGTCGGATTCTTGTGCACCCAGTTCCTGCCGGTGGGGATCGTTGGCTATATTTGGGGTGGGTTGAGCCTCCTTGGGACGATTGTGGGGATCCTTCTGGGCACCCGTATGGGCAAGCGCGTCCGTAGCCCATCGACGGTCCCGATGGTCAGGCGGGTTGGTCTCTTCTGGCTGCTCCTGGTCTTCTTCGCCCTGGCTGTCATGGCTGTTGCCCGGCCCGTGGATGGGAAACAGGCGACCTTGCTGGTCATCCTGTTCCTCATGCTGGGCCAGATGGCGATGGGGCTGCTATTCTCTTTCTCCTCCGTCTGGTGGACATTGCCGATCACCGCGTTGGCGTTGGTCGGTTACTTCCTTTTGCCCGGTATTTTCTATCTCTGGATGGCCATCCTGGGCGGGGGCGGGATGATCGCCCTCGGTCTGGTCATCCGTTTGAGGTGGTGAATCATGGCTGAACTGAACGAAACCATTCACCAGCCTGTGCGCCTGCGCATCATGGCTGCTCTGGTGACTCTGGAGACAGGAAACGAGGTGGACTTCACTTACTTGCACGACCTGCTGCAGGTCACCGACGGCAACCTGGGCGCTCACCTGCGCAAATTGGAAGAGTCTGGCTACATTGCTGTGAATAAGACTTTTGTTGATCGCAAGCCGCGTACTTATGTCTCCGCCACCGCCGCGGGGCGCAAGGTTTTTCGCGAGCATGTGGCTGCGCTCGAAAAGATCTTGAAAAGCAAGTGAGGAAAGAATGAATCCGATTGTGCAAGTGGAAGGACTGCGAAAGACCTACGGGGCGTTGGTCGCCGTGGATGGCATCTCGTTCGAGGTACGCGAGGGCGAGATTTTCGGGATGGTCGGTCCGAACGGGGCAGGCAAGACGACCACCATCGAATGCCTGGAAGGGCTCCGCAAACCGGACTCGGGGACCGTTCGTGTTCTGGGCGTGGACCCGCAGCACGAGGGTCAGAATCTGTGCCTGCGCGTCGGGATGCAGTTGCAGCAGTCCAACCTGCCGGATCGGATGAAAGTCTGGGAAGCGCTCGATCTGTACGCCTCGTTCTATCCCAAGGCCGTCGACTGGAAGGACCTGCTGGTGCAATTGGGTCTGGAAGAGAAGCGCAATGCCCCCTTCTCCAAGCTTTCCGGCGGACAGAAACAGCGCCTGTTCATCGCCCTGGCACTCCTGCCGGACCCGCAACTGATTTTCCTTGACGAACTCACAACTGGCCTGGACCCGCAAGCCCGGCATGCCATCTGGAACTTGGTTCGGGACGTGCGTGCTCGCGGCAAATCCATTATCTTGAGCACTCATTTCATGGAAGAGGCTGAAAAGTTGTGTGACCGGGTTGCCATCCTCGACCACGGTCGGATCGTGGCGCTGGACACCCCCGCAGCCTTGATCCATAACCTGGAAGCCGAACAACGCGTCATCTTCAGCTTGGACGGGAGCCTGCCGCCGGCGCTGGAAAAGACCCTGTCGATGGCTGGCCGAATTGAGGTCCAGGGAGGGCAGGTGACCATCCATGGGAACAACAGCCGCAAAGTCCCGCTGGTGAGCGAGGTGGTAAGTCTGCTGACCGGACAGGGGATCCCGTTCCGCGACCTGCGCACCGAGCAGTCCAGCCTGGAAGATGTCTTCCTGAGCCTGACCGGTCGTGATTTGAAAGAGTGAGGTGCGAAATGAAAAGCCTGTTGAAAATGACCTGGATGGAAGCCAAGCTGTTCCTGCGCGAACCGGTGAGTGCCTTTTTTACCCTGATCTACCCGCTGGTGATGTTGTTCATATTTGGCAGCATCTATGGCACCAAACCCGTGCCTGGTACCGACAGCCCCCAGGGCGCGATCGGTACCCTGATCCCGGCTTTCACCGCCATGATCATAGGAATGACCGGGTTGATGCCCGTTACCATTACCATGGCAACCTACCGCGAGAACGGCATCCTGCGCCGCCTGCGCACCACGCCTGTCAGCCCGCTGGTCGTCATGGCTGCACAAGTCGTGGTGGTCTTTGTCATGACAGGCCTGGGCATGGCCCTGCTTGTCATTGCCGGGAAGTTGGTTTACCATGTGAAATTCGATGGTAATCCCTTCAGTATATTGGGCGGATTTGTCTTGAGCAGCCTGAGTTTCTTCGGGATTGGCTTCATCCTGGCAGGCACCATGCCCACGGCGCGCACCGCCCAGATTGTCGCCATGGTGTTGCTGTACCCGATGTTGATTTTCTCTGGCGCTGCCTGGCCGCGTGAGCTGATGCCTGGAGCAGTCCAGAAGATTTCGGTGTTCCTGCCTTTGACCTACGTGGTCAACTTGTTGCGCGGCATGTGGGCTGGTGAAAGTTGGGGCAGTCACCTGCTGGATGTCGGTGTGCTGGCGGGAATGCTCATCCTCGGGATCATCATTTCAGTAAAAACGTTCCGGTGGGAATGATCGAGCACACCATGGACCCTACAAGTCTAATAGGTCTGTCGGGTCTGCCACTCCCTTTCGCATATTAATTATCTGTAATATGAGGTATCCCCTTGTGGACACTTTGTCTACGGATGATGTATATTGGTAGGTCAATCCGAAGCCCTCTTACCCCTTTGATGAGATCGCATAAGATGGCAGTGAAACACCCCCTGTACATGGAACGAATGGAAAGGAGTTACCGCTTCTTATTAATATCTTCCGAGTCAGGAACGGACAAATAATTTGGGGGATACCCGCGGTTGATTTCCTGATCTTCCCACCAGCGGAGGATGATATGTTTGGAGCATGACTAAGATATACTTGTTGAAAATGACTTTCCGTACGTTGAACGTACCATTTTATACTCACCATCCTATCCAAAGGAAACCAAAATGAAGCTGATGAAATTATCTATAAGAATCCCCATGGGGCTGACCATTGCAGACGTCATCCTGGGTATTGTCGTTTTCACCAAAATCAGTTCGCAGACCGGAGCGCTTCCAATAACGCCTTTCATTGTCTGGATCATTTCCTGCGTAATCCTCATCGGGATAACCATCTGGTCCGCGTTGGGCTTTAAAGGAATCAACAAGCGAAAATGAACATGATCGAAGTAACGAACCTGACGAAAAAGTTCGGGGAGATCACTGCGGTCGATAACCTGACCTTCCAGGTGGCTGAGGGCGAGGTGTTCGGCTTGCTCGGGCCGAATGGAGCCGGGAAGACCACCACGATCAGGATGCTCTGCTGCCTGATTTCCAGGACCAGCGGAGACGCACGCATCGCAGGCTACCAACTTGGGAATGGCGCAGATTCCCTGGCGATCAGGAAATTGATCGGGCTGGTCCCCGACAATGTCGGCCTCTACGAAGAACTGAGCGCCTACGAGAATCTCGACTACTACGGAAAGCTCTATGAATGTCCTGAAGCGCAAAGAAAAGAGAGGATCGAGGTATTTCCTGAAGATGCTGGAGTTGTGGGACAAGAAGGACGCGCCTGTCAGCGATTTTTCAAAGGGCATGAAGCAGAAGGTCGCCATTGCCCGGGCGCTGATCCACGACCCCCGGCTGCTGTTCTTCGACGAGCCGACGGCGAACCTGGACCCGGAATCGGCCCGGGTGGTGAGGGAGTTCATCCTCAAGCTCAAAAAAGAAGGCAAGACGATCTTCATCAACACCCACAACCTGGACGAGGCCCAGCGCATCTGCGACCGCATCGGGATCCTGAAGACGAAACTGCTGACGGTGAACTCCCCGGAAGAATTGGAGAAGAGGGTCTGGGGCAGCCGGACGGCCATCCAGGTCGAGAAGATGAACAATCGCATCCTGGCAGCGGTCAAAAAACTCAAGCCCAAGAGCCTGAGCGTGGAAGAGAACAGGATCATCCTGACCCTGGCCGATCCTCAGAGGGAAAACCCCGACTTCGTGCAGGCGGTCATCTCTGCCGGTGGTCGCATCCAATACGTCACAGAGCTCACCGCCGGCCTGGAAGAGACCTATCTCAAGGTCATAGAAGAGACAAAATGAGACTATCAAAAGCGTGGATCATTGCGTCCAAGGAATTCAAGACCTTTACGAAGAGGAAGACCATCCTTTATTCGTCCTTCTATTTCGAAGGCGTTGTTTCGATCGGCTTGCCATTTGTCATTCGATATATTGCCGGAAAGCCGACCGGTGCGGTGGCACTTCCAATTCTTTTGAGCGCCTTTTCGTTCCTTTTTGTCATCGGCGCCTCCCTGCTGCCGGTCACGATCGCCTCCTACAGCCTGGTCGGGGAGAAGGTCCAGAAAAGCCTGGAACCTTTGCTGGCAACGCCAACCACCGATGAAGAGATCCTGGCTGGGAAAAGCATTGCGGCCTTCCTGCCTGCCATCGCGATCAACCTGATCGGTGCGTTGATCTTCACTACGCTGGTGGACCTGTTCACCCACAACACGTTGAATTATTATTATTTCCCCAACTGGGATATTGTCATTGTCGTGTTGCTGCTTGGGCCGCTTGCCTGCCTCCTGGCTGTTGGCTATAACGTTCTGATCTCTTCAAGAGTGAACGACGTCCGCGCCGCCCAACAACTCGGCACGCTGATCCTTTTGCCTTTCGCAGCGGTCTATGTTCTTTCAGAAACAAGAGTATTCGACCTGACGACAAACAACCTGTTGATCATGGCGGCCATTCTGGCCGCCGTCGATGTGGTCGTGTTCTTCCTGGCCAAGGCGACGTTCCAGAGGGAAGAAATCCTCACAAAATGGAAGTGATATTTTGTTTGGGGGAGGTTAGGTCGCCCTCTGGACTTTGGTTTATCCGGATATAAGACTTCCTTTGGGGGGCATTTTATCCCATGTGGAACATAGATTCCATAGGATCTATTTAATTAAATTGAGATTTTTCACCTTCTCCTAAACGGTGTTGAGACAGTCATGAAAAATGCATTCCCCCGTGTACAGGATAATGAGTTATTTTCAGTTTTATGGCTTGGATAAGAAGTCCTCAATATCCCTGGTAAATTTCAAGGTCCCTTTCTCTATTAGGTTTGATAAAGCATCTAAATTGCTAAAATCTGGATTGTCCGCCAGGATGTACTCCATTATGGAATCGGCGCCTTTTGTGGTGGCTACAAGGGGATATTTTTTCCAATCGCTATCTTTAAAGAATTTCCAGTATTTTGCCTGCACCTGTTTGTTATATCCCGCCAGCCAGGCTTCAAATCGGAATTGCTCATGAAGGAACACGACCGCAATTTTTAGATTTCGCTGCTTAAAAGATTCAGGAACGATGGAAAAATACGTCATATCCATATATCCATAATAAATGCTGCTGGATACGAAATAATCAGGATAGTTGGATTTAAAATGCGTTTTCAAATCCGTGATGTATTCCATCAGCCCTTTATAGGCTCTGGCGATTGTCCCCTTCCCCAGTTGTTTTCGATATTCATTCATATAGTCCTGGAACGATTCCATGGTTGATTCCTCCTTTTTCTGCACGATGGATATTTGATATGCGCCTTGACATATTGGCTCAGCGGTTCAAGGCTCTGGGTTCGCCGAACCGGGTGTTGGTCACCGCTATCACTCCCATAATCTCCCCTTATTTGGATAGAACTCCGTCAACAGGGCAAGATGATCAGGAATTTTTTGGATGCTGGGATTGGGAAACTCAAAGGTAACCCCGTTGCATTTCTCGATCAATCGATCATCCAGGGTATAGGTTTTCCGAAACCGGCAAACCCCATCTTTGTCATTGTGGCAGTGCTGACAATTCCCATGCTCTCCGGTAAAAACATCTTTGATGTGTGCAGGGGAGTTTTCAATATATTCACGATGGCTGTCGATGGCATTCAAGAACAGCCGCAGGACGATACTCTCATCTCGTATGTATATCCGGGCGAAAACCTTTTTGCTTTTCACTCCCCGCTTTGTATAAATGATCATGTACCTCCCCCAGCAAGTTCCGCTTCCGATTTTGTCACCAAAGCTGTATCCAAGCCTGGTCATTTCTTTGTCGAATGCAAGAATATACTCCCTGTCATTATTGGAGATGAAGTCAAATCGTTCTTCCCTCAAAAGATCCTTCATCGCACACTCCAAAATTAAATATCACCCATACTATACAACAAATTTCGGTATCTCAAGCATGGTCAGCGCATCCGGCTGGATGGCACTACAGGCAGGATCGCGATCCTATGACAAACGAATCCCATGTCCCAAAGGGTATAATGAAAGCAGGTCATATTAACCGTAAATTAAGATTTCGCCCCAGGCTTGTAAGCAGGAAGGAAAATCGTATGAGCGCAGGTCAAAAAACCCAAAACGATGAGCAGGAACAGGAACGCATACAGCGCCAGCAGGAGCAAAGAAATCTTGAGCAGGAGCAGGCTCAGGGACGGAAGCCTCAGCAGGACCAGCAGGAAAAGCTGAACCAGCAGCAGGAACAGGAAAGAAAGCAGCGCCAGCTGGATCAGCAGCTTCTTGAAGCAGCAAATGGAAAAGAATAGGATCCAACGCCAAAAGGAACAGCAGGAGCTGGAAGATCAGCAGAAGCGCAATCAGAAAAAAGGTTAGCTTTTTGCCGCGGCCAATATTGGTGGGAAAGCTTCAAAGTTTTTGGTTTCTCCCTCATGAATTCTTATTCTCCCCAAAGATAGTTGCTAAGGCGCATCCTGCCCAGGAAGCGCCTTTTTTTATCAGCCACCCATTCCAGGTGTCAGGTTTTTGGATCGGGGTCATGGGAATTTTGGACACCTTGATTTCCCGGGGAATGAAGGTTGTTTTTCAAAAGGGTTCTGTATATAATTATTGAGGGTCTCTTGAAAAGGTAGGATCTTTGAGTATTGACCCATGCAAACGGGTACCTCATGAAAAAAAGCCGCATCACCACTCCTACCAAAATAAGAACGGATCAATATCGCAAAATATTCGAAGCCGCTCCCGACGGGTTGATGATCATCGATCTGAAAACCAGCCGCGTGGTCTATGCCAACCCGGCTGCTTGCTTGATGCATGCTTACACATTACAGGAAATCGTTGGTCTTCAATGGAAAGCGTTTATCCACCTCCAAAGCCAGCCTGGATTTAAAGAAAATCTCAACGCTTTAAAAACCGACGGCATTTTCGATACCCGCGTCGTGGATCTATGCCGGGATGGTTCAACCTTTCCTGCAGAGTGGCGCGGGACGGTATTCATGTTTAATGATCGCGCCTGCCTCCTTGGGTTTGTCCGCGATGTGAGTAAACGGATTCAAGCGGAAAAATTGCTCCACGGACGTGTTCGAGCCCGCACCCATGAACAGGCCACCCTTCTTGCAATCTCACATACCCTGGCATCCACACTGGAACTTCAACCAGGCCTGATCCTCGACCAATTGCGGGGGATTATTGAGTACTCCCACGCCGGACTATTTGCCCTGGAAGACTCGAAATTGGTCACATT
>CAWFNU010000028.1:0-36596 GCA_963817265.1 uncultured Chloroflexia bacterium | reverse complement strand
TGCTGCCAGCACTTGACTCAGTTACGTCTCCAACCTCCCACCACCAGTCAGCCCCTGGAGGGACGCGCACCTGATACATTGGCTTGAGCGCCATCACCGGCCCCTCTGGAAGACCTTTGACAGCCTGCTGAATTATGCGAATACTCTGGCGAATTTCTTCAAAGCGCACCATCAAGCGGTCATAAATATCGCCATTTGAGCGCACCACCACATCAAAATCAAAACGATCGTAAATGGAATAGGGTTCAGCGCGGCGAACATCATATGGGATGCCGGAAGCACGCAAGAATGGGCCGGCAGCAGAATACTTTATGGCATCATCAGCGGTCAGCACCCCTTGTCCAACCCCTCTTGAGCGAATGATCTCGTTCTCGCTCAAGAAACGATCTATCTCCTCAATTTTTCGAGGCAGCCTTTCAAAGAACAAATCCTTTATCTGTTGGAGGGTGCCATCGGGGAGATCCCGGGCAACGCCACCAAAGCGGAAATAGTTGCACATCATCCGGGAACCCGCGACTGCCTCGAAAATGTCCAGGAGAAGTTCGCGCTCTTCCAAAGCGTATAGCATGGGGGTAAAGTATGCGCCCAGATCGTTGAGCAATGAACCGATCAAAAACAGGTGGTTTGAGATGCGAGTCATCTCAGCCATAATCACGCGGATATATTCTGCACGTTCAGTCGGTTTGACATTCATGAGTTTCTCGACAGCCAGCGCATAGCCAAAATTATTACTCATCGAGGAAGATAATCAAGCCGGTCTGTGTAAGGCATGTTCATGATAAAAGTGTTGCGCTCGCCAATTTTCTCATGATTGCGATGCAGGTACCCCATGACCGGTTTCAGGTTGACAATTTTCTCTCCATCCAGCACGACAGCAACGCGGAAGACGCCATGCGTGGAAGGATGCTGCGGACCCATGTTGACAATGATATGGTCGGTATCCAACCCAACCTCGTCCTTCTGGTATGTGCGAAGAGCGTCATAAAGTGCTTTCTCGGGATCAAAAGTCTGGCTGGCGGGGTTAAATCCTTGGGGGTAGGAAATATTGTCAGCGTACAGGTTCTTGCTCTCAGCCATGACAACTTGCCATCAGGCCAACGAGATTTAAATGGTTTGCCTTCTTCCTCGAAATATGGTTCGTGCCAGTCTTTACGCATGGGATGGCCGGCAAAGCCTTCCCACATCAAGATCCGGCGAAGATCGGGATGACCGGTGAAATTTAATTCCAAACAGATCCCAGGCTTCGCGCTCCTGAAGTTCCGCGCCTGGGTAAATGGAGACCAACGAAGGGACCTCGATCGGATCAACGCGGGGAACCTGGACTTTGAAAACCAAGCCCGATCCACCGGTGGTCTTGAAGACATGATAGACCACTTCCATTTTTCCTTCGGGCAAATAGTCCACTGCGGTAACGGAGGAAAGATAATCATAGCCAAATTCATCGCGCAAGTGCTGCGGCGAACTCAAGCAAATTAGCACTCTCAACCACCCAGCCTGAATATCCTGGACGGGTATCGGGGTAAATATACCGGGAAACCGGGCGGACAAATCAAGGGATTGGAACAGGGGCTGGAGATGTCATGTTATTTCCTAGTTCTTGTCGCCGTTTTGAATGAGTGTTATTTTGCGCGGGTCAATCAGGTCCGGACCGAGCATGGGAACCGGGATTTCAGCCAAATCCGGACCTTTCTTATACCAACGGGCTGTCTTGATCGGTTCACCCTTGATCTTTTCCTGGATCTTCATCAAGCCATTAAGCAGGGCTTGCGGGGTTGGGGGACAACCCGGGACATAGACATCCACTGGAATGAACTTATCCACGCCAGAGACGACGTTATATCCTTCCTTGAAAGGACCACCGCCGGATGCACAGGCACCCATCGACAGGACATATTTTGGTTCCGGCATCTGGTTGTAAAGACGCACAATGATCGGGATCATCTTTTTTGTCACCGTGCCAGAGACGATCATCAGGTCGCTCTGTCGGGGAGATGGGCGCATGATCTCCATGCCGAAGCGGGCGATGTCATAACGACTGGCAGCTGCACAAATCATTTCGATGGCGCAACATGCCAAGCCAAACATCAGCGGCCACACGGAAGCGCTGCGTCCCCAGTTATATATTTTATCGAGGCTGGTAATGGCAACCTGGGCTTGCAGTTCGGGAGGTACACCGTTTTCTGGAGAATTCAAATTATCCGCTTCCATATGGACGCTCCTATGGATAATGATCAGAAGAAATCGGGCGGATTATAGTACATAGGAGTTGTCCAGTCAAATTAATTATGCAAATATATATTTGCATAATTGGTATAATCCGAGTGATGAAACCAACCACACGGTTACGGATCCTCGATCATATTCGAAAATACCAGACAGCCTCGGTAAAGGAATTGAGTATTCAGATGGGGATGAGCGGGGCGAATATTCGCCATCATTTAGCCGTATTAGAAAATAACGACTTGATTGAAGTTGTAGGGATGCGGCAGGAGGGACGTGGGAGGCCCAGGCAGGTTTACGGATTATCCCGGAGGGTACTGGGAGACGGACTTGATATACTTTCAGCAAGCCTGCTGGATATTTGGAAGGAGGACATGACAGTTAATAATCGGGAGGGATGGATCAGGTCGCTGGCAAGCAAGCTAGCGGGTGACATAAATATCATCCAACCCATCATGAGGCGAGTTATTAGTGCTGTATCAAGATTGAACGAACTGCATTACCAGGCAAGGTGGGAAGCAAGTGCTGCAGGACCACGCATCATCCTGGGCCACTGTCCGTATGCGGTAATTGTGGCTGAACACCCTGAATTATGCCAGATGGATAGTTTCCTGCTTGAATCCAAGCTTGGCTCACGCGTGGAGCAGAACGCGAAATTACTGATAAGTGATAAGGGATTACCGTATTGCGCCTTCCTGAAGGTTGAGAATTGAGTGTATCAATGCGAGATTATTAGGGTTTGCAAGGGTGCTATAATATCGGGACCAGGATATATACTAATTCAGGAGAATTATTTGAGAGGAGGACCCTTGCCAACCGTAAACTACAAATACGAAAAACGTCAAAAAGAATTGGACAAGAAACGAAAGAAAGCCGAAAAAAACCGACAAAAAGATATTAAAAAGAATATAAAACCAGAAGAAAAACCAGTTCCAGCTCCTGAAAAATAGTACCCATATAATTTTGCGGGACCGACTATTATTCCCATTTAATCAATTTATCAGTCCAGGAAAGCCCCCTTGTCAGGTTAATTCATAGGGAAGGCTAGCGATGATTGTTATATCGGACATGATGGGCACGTTGACAACGGGTTCTCCGTTCCTGGGACTTGTGGATTGGGTAAAACATAACCAAAGCAAGTTCCGCGCGAATATGTATTTAGCAGCCGTCATGCCATCTTATATCCTCGCCAAAACGGGTTTAATTGATTGGCAAAAATGGGGGCAAAACTTAATGATCAAAAGCCTGGCTTATATTCACAATGCGAATGAGGATAAGCTAAGCGACGCGTCAGAATGGGTGGTGGAACATGATCTCTGGAAAAAACGACGCAAAGACATGATTGAACGTCTAGTTGAGCACCACCGAAAATGGCGCAAATGTGTACATTGCCAGCAGCGTAGTGGAACCTTTTGTCAAGCATTTTGCCAATCGGATCAATGCCAAGGCAATTGGGACACCCATTGAAATCGTAAATGGCCGCGTGAGAATTGTTGGGGAGTTGGCGTCCAATGAAAAGAAAATTGAGCAAGTGCTCGGTCGATTGGGAGTAAAGCGGGTGGATGTCGCTTACGGAGATACTGTATTAGATATTCCCCTGCTTGAACATGCCGATCGACCTGTGGCAGTATACCCGGATCCACAGTTGAAGGAGGCTGCATTGAAACGTGGTTGGGAGATTATTGGATCAGACAGGAGCAAGTCTCAGGAGTAATTATGCTTCCACTACGCCAGGTAGAATCCTTCCTGCAACGTACTCCTGGACCCTTACAGGAAATTGTCCTGGAATTGAGAAACGTGATTCGCTCGGTAGCAGCTGATGCAACCGAGGTGGTCCGCTGGGGAGGATTAAGTTATTTTCATGCAGGAGGCGGAGGAATTGTCAGTGCCGGAATCTGCCAGATCGGAATCCATAAAGACCACGTAAGACTGGCATTTATCCATGGAGTTTATATCCCGGATCCGAAGCATCTTTTTGAAGGGACGCAAAAAGCCAAGAGGTTTATCAGGATCGCGTCTTTTGAGGAAGCTGATTGGGAGTACTTTAAAGACCTGATTGCGACTTCTGCGAAATTCGATCCCAGGGAAATCGGGAAAACATCGATTAGCAATCTATAAACAAAAAATCCTGAAATTCACATTTCAGGATTTTTTTGTTGGCACAAAACTCGATTAGGCGGTGATCAAAGTCACGTTGCTGGCCTGGGGACCCTTGGGGCCCTGTTCCACTGTGAATTCGACCTTCTGGCCTTCTTCGAGGTTCTTGAAGCCTTCGCCTTGAATGGCGGAGAAGTGGACGAAGACATCCGGGCCGCCTTCGCGGGTGAGAAAGCCATAGCCCTTGCTTCCATTGAACCATTTGACTGTGCCGATGATACGGTCTGACATTGTTTGCCTCCTTAGGCAAAAAAGAAAATTGGCGGACCCGGTTTTTCGCCAGAAGAGCTAAAACAAAAGGCTCACGGATTTGAACCCATGAGCCGATGTGGTTGCATTCCCAAAGCGAACTTACTGGTATCCTTAGTTCCCAAATATACCACGAGGCGGAATACAAGTCAATGAGTATTAGGGTATTGATTTACTCGACTGTAACACTCTTGGCAAGATTTCTCGGTTGGTCCACATCAAGTCCGCGGATCACTGCGATATGATACGCCAGTAATTGCAGGGGGATGACTGTCACCACCGGGGAAAGCCTCCAGGGGCATTCTGGCACCCACAGCACATAATCTGCCAGGGATGAGACCAGCTCGTCGCCCTCCGTTGCGACGGCAATGACCATCCCTCCACGCGCTTTTGCCTGCTGGATCTGGCTGATCATCTTATCATGCCAGGGATCATTGGGAGCAATGCACACCACCGGCATATTTTCGTCGATCAGGGCAATTGGTCCGTGTTTCATTTCACCTGCAGGATAGCCTTCAGCGTGAACATAGGAAATTTCCTTAAGTTTCAGTGCTCCCTTCATAAGCGATCGGCATATTGATACCACGTCCCAGGTAGAGGCAATCGCGTACATCTTTTAGAGCCCAGGCAACCTTTCTCACTTCCTGCTTCACGCGCCAGAGCCCTTCCAACGACATCCGGGATAAGACGCAGGTCAGCAACCAAGGAGCGGCGGACTTTTTCACTCAGCATCCCGCGCAAGTCAGCCAGTAGAACCGCCAGCATATACTGGTCCACCAACGGGGCGGTAAAAGCCTTCGTGGAGGCCACACCGATCTCTGGTCCAGTTTGCATCGAGATGGACCCATCCGCAACCCGCATTGCCTGCGAGCCGACCGCATTGACAATGCTCCATAGGATGGCTCCCTTTCGCCGGCCCTCTTCCATGGCCGCCAGTGTGTCGGCGGTTTCTCCTGATTGGCTGATGGCCAGAACCACGCTATGCTCATCGATGATGGGATCACTGTAACGGAACTCGGAGGCGATCTCCATCTGGCATGGAATCCTGGAGATGCTTTCGATGAGCTGCCTGCCAACCATGCCGGCATATGCAGCCGTTCCGCAAGCGGTGATAGTGATATTTTCGATCTTATGCGCCAACTCGGGAGTTAGCTGTAATTCCGGCAGGGAGATGATTCCCTCCGTGAAGTCCACACGACCGGCCAGTGTCTCGGTAAGCGAGCGCACCTGCTCATGGATCTCTTTTTGCATGAAATGGCGATATTCGCCTTTTTCTGCAGCAGCTGCATCCCAGGAGATGGTGTTTATTTTGGGAATCACCGAGTACCGTCCAAGGTCTCGATGCGGATCCCGGAGGCTGGTAACTACTGCCATCTGGCGTGATTCCAGGAAAATAACCTGACGGGTGTGCTCCAGGATGGCGGGAATATCGGAGGCAATGAAGTTCTCACCCTGCCCCAAGCCAAGGACAACTCCCCCTGCGTTCCCGATGCGGGCACAAACGATCTTATCTGGTTCATCAGCTGACAGCAGAACGATAGCATGCGCCCCGGCGATCTCGCGAAAGGTCCGCCGGGCAGCCTCTGTCAGGTTTAATCCAGATGCCAGATGATGTTCGACAAGGTGAACGATAACTTCAGTATCGGTGTCAGAGTTGAAACGTACCCCCTCGGCAGCCAGGTCGTCACGAAGCTCGAGGAAATTTTCCACAATTCCATTATGAACAACCACCACCCGCCCGGTTGCGCCAAGGTGAGGATGGGCGTTCCGTGCAGAGGGCGGACCGTGGGTAGCCCAGCGGGTGTGACCAACCCCAGGTGTCCCATGCAGGGGGGAACCGTTCACCAGATCGGTCAGGCGGGATAGTTTTCCAGCATCCCGACGGATCTCAATTTTTCCGTCCTGGATAACCGCCAGTCCCGCCGAGTCGTACCCGCGGTACTCGAGCTTTTTTAATCCATTCAGAACAATCGGCGTCGCATCACGCGGTCCGATATAGCCGACAATTCCACACATGGGGTTCCTCCGATGGATGCAACAAAACAAGCTGGGTGTGGTTAGTGATTGCTACTTATGAAAGCAAGGTATCTGATAAGTAGAAGACTACCCACATCCATTTAGGCAGCATAATTATCGATTTTAGACCGCCAAGCTTACCATGTCAGGTTGCCATTTCCCACATTTTGTCTATCCGGTTACCCGGAAAGCGTTGCGTGCAGGATTATTTTCGGAGGGAAAGAGATCGGGGTTTTGGCATCCCCGGAGGGCATCCGCTGATCACTCGATTTTTTCCCGTAATCGTTCACCGGGATTGGCTCTGCCTTGCGGCAAAGAACCCTCATCCTCGTCATCCTGGACCAGCCCGGGCAACTCTGCCACCTCGTCCAGAGCCATGCGCTTTCTTTCCCGAGAGAGAAACCTAGATAATATACTGAAAAAATGAGCAAATTGGATTATATCGCGGTTTTCTGACGACGAATTGTCGGTATTGTGTGAATTCCACGTCCATGGGACTTAACAGTTTCGCATAATTCGTTGACTAAGCACCCAGGAACTGATATTATTAATCTGGCGTTAATATTTGTTGGGCAAAAATTACCATGATCAAACGATTCATCTCCTTCGGTCATAGAAACAATCACGGACAGAGTTTTGTTGAACTCGCCCTGGTAGTCCTCATACTTGCACTCATGTTATCCGGGGTAGTTGAATTCGGATTTTTATTAAACAATTACCTTAAAGTGTTGGACGGTGCCCGGGAAGGAGCCCGTTTCTCCAACATGAGCGTACCTTTTATGATTGACCCGGACACCGGTAATATTCTAGTAGACGGTGATGGGCATGTCATTAGCAATCAGACCTTTTATATCAATACCGCAATAGAAGCAATGCGGGTGATGGCCCCGGTGGTTTTAAATGGAAACCGGGGAGATGATATCGTTATATCTGTTTTTAGTGTGAGCGGATCATCCATTGTGCGCTTTCCTTTTGGATACACCTACGGATGGAATTTATGTGAAAATAGGTTGGATCCGGCTTTACAGGTAAACAATGATTTGACCGTTGCCAATTGGAATTCCTGTTCCCGAAACAGACTAATCTCTCAACCGCCCAAATCCTTGCAAAGATGGATCTCACTGCACCTGCAATTGGTGTTTTACTGGTGGAAATTTTCTATAATTACCCTCAACTCTTAAAATTGCCGGTTTTTTCCCAGGTAATTGCTGATCCAATTCCTGTTTATGTTTATTCGGTTATGCCCCTATCATCAGCTGAACCCACTCCAGGACCGTAATTCAATGTTAAACCTGAATATTAAAACTACGAAACGACGATATAAAACACAGCAAGGGCAGGTGCTCCTGGTGGTGGCTGTGTCACTGGTCGCAATCATTGCGGTCGTAGGGCTTGCATTGGATGTGGGGATGATGTTTATCGGGAATGCGCGTATGCGGCGAGCGGTGGACGCGGCTGCGTTGGCAGCTGCATTACAATTCCATCAATCCGGTGGTCAACCATTTAATTTTAGTGAATTGGATAGATCTGCCATCGAGTTCCTAAGCTTAAATGGGATCCATGATCCAAATGCAGTCGTACAAGTGTGTGACACAGCAGAATACCATCCCGATCCTGTCCATACCATTCCAGCAAGCGATTGCCCCAGTGGGATTCAAATGCAGCGGAAATTGGTCCGCGTCAGTGCATCTGGAACCGTTTCATTAGCGTTTCTGCCAGTAATTGGAATAAATGCTGTCCCTATTACGGCTGAAGCGATTTCCGAAACCGCCTCTGTGGATGTTGTTTTGGTGATCGATCGTTCTGAGTCAATGACCTGGACCGCTGCCCCTCCCACCGTTGATCCTCCTTCGGCCGATCCTATGAGGGATCCGAGTGTGTGTAATACAGCAACCAATACCATCGATTCCACTTACCAGGGGTTTTGCAGACCATTTTATGATGTGAAATATGCAGCAGTAAGTTTCGTGAATCAATTATATTTCCCATATGATCGAGTGTCGATTGTGACTTTTGATAAAAGACCGCATGTCATTATGGAATTATCCAATGACAAAGACGCCATTATTAGCAGCATAAAAGCGCTGACTGTTTTTCAGGGTGAAGAGAGCGATTCAGACCCAACAGGGATAAACTCTATCTATGTTAAATCCTCCAGCTCCCTCACCACTGCCCTCCCGCTGGTATGCTCCTGACACGGGCTTTTATTGGGGGTTGCAATGTGCGCAGAGTGATCCAGCCATCCATGACACATTCCCTTTGGCATATCCCGACTATCCTAACCCAGCCCCATGCACAACGACCAATATTGGAGCAGGCATGTATGAAGCCGGGGTAAGATTTAATGAAGATAACGCTCCCTTTTTCAGGAACGACTCCTTGTGGGTGGTCATTTTATTGACGGACGGAGTTGCCAATGCAGGTTACACAGTTGAAGATGAAGTGACCCGATATTTCTGCCCAGAGTATACATGGCCGAATACTGATATTCCACCCTTATGCAATGATGGCTACAGCAGCACGCGTCATGGGCCGGATACCAGCGGAGATTATGATGCTGAAGATTATGCGTACGACGCTGCTGATTTCGTAGCAAATAGCCAAAATGCCTTAATCTTTTCGATCGGGTTAGGGGATAAAGTACAACAAGACAGCTCCCTGGATGGTACGCCCCTCGGTGAACTATTTCTTCAATATGCAGCCAATGTGGGTCATGGATATTACTACTTTTGCCCCAGATCCAACCCGGCTGGTGGAAGTGTTTCGGAAAATCGCCCAAGAATATTGCCACCCGGCTGACTCACTAAGGAAAATGTATATGAAATCAACCTACCTGGCAAAATTATTTCCCTCGGATCGATTCCAGAGAAATGCCAACCGTTCTCAAGGTGTGGTGGAGTTTGCGTTGTCGCTTCCCATCCTATCTAATGCTGCTGTTTGGGATCATCGACTTTTCACTATTATTCTCGGCATGGCTCCTGATCCAGAACATGTCCCGCCAGGCTGTCCGATACGCCGTGACGGGGGAATACAACGCTGCTTATTGTACCGGCGGATGCATCACTAGTGCGGATGTAGATCAGGCGAGATTAAGATCCATTCATGATCGGGCATTATTTTATATTTCCGGACTTATGGTAGATGATGCTGCAGGCACTCAAACGGAACCTGGCTACCTTAAAGTTACTGTATGTTCCACCCGGGATACTGATGGGAATGGGGTTTCAAACTTTCAGACCGTGTTTGGGAAAATGGGAAACCCTCAATATAGCAATTGCCTGCCCACAGAAGACGCTGGTGGTCCAAGTGACACGGTAATCGTCATGATCGATTTCAACCACCCCTACATTACCCCATTTATTAACAAGATATGGCCATTGGTGCACCTTGTATCAGCTCAACAAGGAGTTGTGGAACAGTTCAGGATTTCCCGTGAACAGGGCCTCCCCCCAGCGATTTTTATGGGATCGCCAACCGCGTCAAATACCGCCCCACCAACCAACACTCCCACACCCACCTTTACCCCAACCGAAACCGGTACACCGACCCCAACCTATACTGAGTCACCAACTGAAACACCGACTCCAACAGCTACTCCGGATTGCAGTCTATTCCACTTAAGCGCAGTTTCTCTTACAACATACAATTCTGGTGGGACCAAGCCAAGGGTAAGGATATCGATCTCGAATGATAGCCCGGATGACACCTATATCCAGAGCCTAGTATTTGATTGGAGCGTCTATGATGGGACTGTTCCAAGCCAGGATATCAACCGGATTATGTATAATGGGGTATCAATCAAAGGAACGGATCAACCCAGTTCCCCCGCCACATGGGTATTGGTTGGGGCTCCGGATGCTGTAGAAGCGTTGAATGCAGGCTTAACAGAACCCTTCAATTTTGATTTCCTGGATGTCGACGGTTCCTGGCCAGGTGACGCGTATGCAAATACGTTTGGGCTGTCTGTTCATCTATATAATAATTGTGACGTGGCACTAGACGCCCAGCCTGGCCCAACTCCAACTTATACTAGCACTCCGACAATTACTAATACGCCTACGAATACATTTACACCATCACATACTCCGACCATCACCAATACACCGACGATCACTAATACACCCACGAAGACAAATACACCAACGATAACAAATACGCCGACGAATACTCCGACACGGACAAATACACCCACAATTACGAGTACATTTACGCGCACACCCACGCGGACGATCACAAATACCCCCACCATAACGAATACACCCACAAATACTCCCACGCGTACGAATACAGCAACGCGCACTCCCACAAGAACATTTACAAATACGCCAACCGTAACTAATACAGCCACAATTACAAATACACCAACTATAACGAATACGCCAACGAAAACGAATACGCCAACGAAAACAGCAACATTTACGCCAACCTTTACGCCATCAAATACACCGACAAGAACAAATACTCCGACGATCACCAACACACCGACTGATACGCCAACGAGAACACCAACACGTACACCAACGAGTTCACCAACGAGAACCCCGACGAAGACACCGACGGCGAGCCCACTTCCGCCGACAAGTACTCCGACGAAAACTCCAACCCCCACGCAAACCAAGTGCCCTACTTGCGGTGGGTAAGGGTATTCACGAGGTCTTTCCAGAAGGCAGCACGCGGATAAATATTCGTGGAGTCACAAAAATTCTGATGTATCTAATGTGGTGCTGATTCTCCCGAGCATATGCTCATGCGGAACCAAGGTTAAGCAAAGTCTTTGTTTCGCCAGGGATGACGAGCGGGAAATAAAAGAAAAATTCAGGAGGCTTGAGCCAGTCAATGGCAAATCAGGTCTCCTGATATTTTTAATATCCTGTTACGAAAATGCATTTAGGGGATCGTTGATATAATTCTGGAGTTCGTAATTATTGGAGAATAAAGTGCAAAAACTGCTAATCAGGTTTTTTCCGGATCAAATTCGCTGGAAGGGATTGTTAGCGGAGGCGTTGCTATTCCTGTCTGCGTATTGTGTTTGGTTAATCTTTCGGTCTCCTGAGTCTGGCAGCCGATACCTTATTGGAAACCTGGCTGTTTTTGCACCTTTCGTTACTGCAGTTTTGCTAATATTTAGGATGCTTCCAAAAGTTAGCGCCAAGTCAGTGCGAACCTGGCAATTGGTGGGAATTGCATTGGCGTGTTGGTCAATTGGGAGCGGCATCAGGGCATTTTACGAAGGGATTCTCGGGGTTCCTTTATCGAATTTTTCTGCCGCCGATGTTTTCAATTTCCTTGGTTACCCTTTATTTTTGTACGGGATTTTCCTTTATCCTTTTGAGAACCGTTATGCTCCCTCCCGATTCCGTTTCATATTAGATGCAACCATTTCTTCCGGGGTGGTTGCTGCTTTAGGCTGGCTCATGATGGCTCAACCGTATATTTCCTCCAACCCAGGGACTCTGGTACCCTTAATATATCCGATTGTCGACCTTGTTATAATCATGATCTTGATTAATGTGCTTTTGGCAAACCGGAAGGCTCGCCGCGCACTGATTTGGTGGGGCATCGGTCTCGTGGCAATATTTGTATCTGATTATGTGTTTAGTCTCCTTGCGCAGTTTGGTGGGTCTCGAGCCGGGGGAATCGAAAGCATTGGATGGGTCATTGGAGGACTCCTGATTTTGTCTGGGAAGCGTAATTCCTGGTGGCTTCCCTGAGGAGGAAAGCCAGACCAGGAACGTGGGGTTGGATCTTGGAGTCCGGATCCAGAATATTCTTCCTGTGACCCTTGTCCTGGTCTTATTGTGGTTTGTGATTATGGAATGGCGCATAAGTGGGGATGTATCTATTATGGGTCTTTGGATGAGCCTGGTCCTGGCACTTGTATTAATAGTCCGGGTGGGAATACGAGCCGGGGAAGCTGAACTCTTCAAATATTGGCAATTATTCAGCAGCCTGGCTGAACCAGCGTTTATTTGCGATAACCGGGGAAAAATCCTGTTGGCTAACCCGGCAATGATTCGAATATTGGATTTCAAGGATGAAAACCAGGTGGTGGGAATGGCGTTGTCCACAATTTTTTTTGATCAAAACATGCCAGCAGATTTTCTTGAGCGCGCATCCCAGCACGAATTTGGAATGGAAATTCCACTTCGGTCGAAAAAAACTCCCTACCGATTGTCACTAAGTCCAATATTTTCAGACGGTCGGAAGGTATTAATCGCAGGAGCTGCCCATGACCTTAGCGAGCAGAAACGTCAAAAGGAAGAAGTTCAGAAAGCGTACGATGAGTTACAAGTGGTATACCAACAATTAGCAGAACTCAATGAACAGCTTGAACAAAAGGTTGAACAACGCACAAGTACTCTGCAGGAAGCTTATCGCCGGCTGGAAGCACAGAATACCCTTTTGCAGGAATTAGACAAGTTAAAAAGTGACTTTGTCTCGATGGTTTCCCATGAATTAAGGACACCACTTACAAGCCTCAATGGCGGTCTGGAACTTTTACTTAATCGAAAAGGCCGCACGATTTCTGACTATGAACCGCTAGCGCTCATGAAGAATGAAGTACAGCGGTTAACCCGTTTTGTGGAAAATATCTTAAATATTTCAGCGATGGATGCCGGTCGCCTGGATATTCACCCGGTTTCCGTGTCATTTGCAGACCTTGCGAAGAATGTTATCCCTCAATTTATTAACATGCCCGGAGAGGAACGAATTAGAGTTAAGGTTCCAGACAATCTTCCACCAGTCCTCGCAGACCCCCGGTTTCTTGAGAGTGTGATAAACCATTTGGTTGATAACGCCCTGAAGTATGCGCCCGATGGGGAGGTAACGGTGGATGCCGTACCTTCACGCGGAAGGTTGAGAGTGCAAGTGACGGATACCGGACCGGGGATACCAAAAGAAAAGCAACCATTGCTTTTCCAGCGCTTCCAAAGACTTGAAGCTAAAGATTCTCAATCAGTGTACGGATACGGCTTAGGATTATTCTTTTCACAGCGAATGCTACATTCCATGGAAAGTAAACTTGCTTATGAAGACTCCCCCAATGGTGGAGCTCGATTTTATTTCTTTCTCAAGGTGGCCAAATGAGCATAAAAATCCTGCTAATCGATGACGATCAGACTCTTTTAAGATTGCTGAGTCAATACCTGCGGGAATCTGCATTTAAAGTTGTGGAAGCTGCCAATGGACCTTTAGGTCTCCGGTTGGCATATAGTGAGAAACCCGACCTGGTACTGCTGGATGTTATGTTACCCGGCATGGATGGATGGGAGGTCTGTTCCCGCCTTCGAGAACTAACCGATTTACCCATCATCATGTTGACAGCTAAAACGAGTGAGGCTGATAAACTGCGCGGTTTTCAATTGGGGGTGGATGATTATGTGACCAAGCCATTTAGTTTTGCGGAATTAGTAGCGAGAATTCAAGCAGTTATTGGTCGGGTGCAAAGTGAACGAAAAGAGACCGGCTATATTGCGCATGGAGAAATCTTACTGGATATGAAAAAATTCCAGGCATCTCTTGGTAATCGCACCCTGGAGTTAACGCCCACTGAATTTCGCCTGCTCGAGGTCCTGGTAGAGCGGAAAGGCAAGGTGGCATCAGATGAGGACTTAATGAAAGAAGTTTGGGGTGGAAATCGCAATGACCCCGCGCTTGTCCGGCGCTATATCCTGATGTTGCGAAAAAAACTGGAACCAGATCCATCAAATCCTGTTTGGTTGAGGACTGTGAGGGGTTTTGGTTACCGGCTGGGAACCGCTCCATTACGACCATTGCCTGGCGAGGAAAACTCTCATAAAAAATAGAGCCAAAGGCTCTATTTTGATTAACATATTTTGGAGTAAGTATTTTACCCTTTACCGGAAAAGAAAAAAGACTGCACTCAATATTAAGAATGGTGCATAAGGTATGGCGGTGAATGCTCGATATTTTTTTGCGATCAACATGCCAATAATAATCACCAGACTGACCAATCCCCCAGCCAGAATCGCGAAAAATAAGCAAACAAATATTAATTGCCAACCAAGCAAGAGACCGAGAATTCCAGCCAGGTTTACATCTCCGAAACCAAGCGCTACTTCATCTGAGGATAAACCTCGCTTTTTCGCCATCCTCTTCACAAATAATTCCCCAAGAAAATAGAAGACCAGCATGATCCCGAACCCCGTGGCTCCTCCTAATAATGTGGAGGTGATTCCAAAAGTTAGAGATTGTTTGCTACGCAGGAAAATTCCAATTCCCAAACCCAGCACAACACCTATTATGCTTACGGGGTGTAAAATGACACGATGCTCAAGATCTATAACGAATACTACAGCAAGAAATATCAATATAACAAATCCGAGGGCGAAGGGAAGCACCTGGTTTGGCTGAAACCAAATCCAGATAGTCGATAAAATCATCAGGATTTGAATGATTAGCGTCCGCAGGTTTCGACGCGTTCCACATGAAGAACATTTACGAAAGAACAAATAATCAGTCCATTTGAACTTAGTCTGACATTTTCGACAGACCGGGACGGAAAAATTACGCGATTGTGGAAGCACATCCACCAGATAATTAACCAACCACCCACTTAGCCAACCGAGAACTAAAGGCAGAACAAATGTGAAAGTCATGTTCTGATTATAGCTCGAAATATGTATTGGATAATTTACACTTTTATTGGTACGGTGACGAAATAAATCATGTTTCACGAGTACTTGGCGGAAGAGTAAAAATCCCTTACAATCCTGATGCGCCTATATGCGCAGGAGGTCTTTGTGGAGAAATTTGTCATCGAAGGTGGTTATCCCTTAAATGGTGAGGTTACACCATCTGGCAACAAAAATTCTGCACTTCCCATCCTGGCAGCCACACTGCTAACGAATGAGCCGGTTATTCTGCATAACCTGCCGAATATCCGTGATGTAAGGGATATGTGCCAGCTCGTGGCAAGCTTGGGGGTGAAAATCGAGGACTTGGGAGACAACTCATGGCGGATCACAGCTGAGACTGTTCGCCCGGCAGACCTTGACCCGGACCTGTGCGCCCGCATCCGTGCATCCATACTCCTGGCTGGACCGCTGCTGGCACGCTCGTGTGAGGTACATTTACCCCCTCCCGGTGGCGATGTAATCGGACGAAGACGACTGGACACCCACCTCCTGGCATTAAAGGCGCTTGGCGCGGATATACATTACCGACGGGCGTTTGATTTCAAAGTAAAAAATCTGAAAGGTGCCAATATTTTGCTTGATGAAGCTTCTGTTACTGCCACAGAAAATGTGATCATGGCGGCGGTTACTGCCAAAGGTGTGACCACGGTCCGAAATGCTGCATCCGAGCCACACGTGCAGGAACTTTGTCACATGCTGAACAGCCTGGGAGCGAACATAACTGGTGTGGGGTCAAATACATTGACGATCACTGGTGTGAAGAGCCTGCACGGGGGTGAATTTTCCATCGGGCCAGATTACCTGGAAGTTGTTAGTTTCATTGGGGCAGCGGTGGTTACGCATGGTGAACTTCGAATTTGCCAGGCAGGATCGCAATACCTTGACATGATACGAATGGTTTTACGCAGGTTGGGAGTGGATTGGAGTACAGATGGCGAAGATATAATTGTTCCGTCAAAACAGCGCTTAAAGGTAGAGAGCGATCTGGGCGGGGCGATTCCAGAAATAAAAACCAACATCTGGCCAGCTTTTCCTACCGATTTGATGAGCATCGCAATCGTCGTCGCAACACAATCACGGGGAAATGTCCTATTCCACAATTGGATGTTTGAAGGGCGGATGTATTTCACCGATAAACTAAAAGGCATGGGAGCCCAGATCATTTTGTGTGACCCTCACCGTTGTATTGTTAATGGTCCGACGCGCTTATTTGGGGAGAAACTTGAAAGCCCCGACATCCGCGCAGGAATGGCCATGCTCCTGGCTGCGCTGGCAGCTGATGGCAAATCCACCATCCGGAATGTTGGGCAAATTGACCGGGGCTACGAAAGGGTTGATGAGAAATTGCGTTTCCTGGGAGCAAGAATCGAGCGAACGACGGAAAGCTAACAAAAATAATATTGCCAGGAGAATTAAAGGAAAAAGAGACGACTTCAAAAAAGACGTCTCTTTTTGATTGGCGTGGATGTAAACCTAGGGTTTTGGTTGAGCCGTTACTTCTATAAACTGGGTTACTGCCTCGCGCAGCATACGTTCTGGAAGAGCGCCAACCTGTCTATGGATAATCTTTCCGCCAAAAACAAAGAGCATAGTCGGGATTCCCTGAACTCCATATTGGGTTGCCCACTGAGGATTTTCATCTGTATTAACCTTGGCAACAATAAGTTTGTCGCCCATTTCTGCGGAAATTTTCCTTAGCATTGGATCGACCATCTTGCATGGTCCGCACCAAGGTGCCCAGAAATCGACAATCACAGGGACTGGATTCTGCAAGACTGCTTTTTCAAAGGTAGCATCTGTTACATGAATTGGTTCGCTCATTTTTCCTCGATATTAGTTTAAAGTATCACCTGGTTTTAGAATGTGATATTCAGATGTAATCTTGGCGGATTTCCCAAGCATAATTCCTACAGAACAATACTTATTTTCGGATAGGTCAATCGCTTGCTCAACATCTTTAGTCTTAATATCCCTGCCCCAAATAAAATAAGTGATATGAATTTCTGTCCAAATTCTCGGATAATCAACAGCCCTCTTCCCACTCACCTTTACCTGCATATCCGTCAGATCAGTCCGTTTCCTCTGAAGTACGGAGAGAATGTCATCCCCTGTGCATCCGGCGATAGCAACCAACAATAATTGCATTGGTCCAACTCCTGGTTTCCCATCCAGGCTACCCATTTGGACGGTTCCTCCACCCGAATTTCGGGCAATAAACGTCATCTCTCCTTTCCAGGAGGCGTTAATTTCTGTTACACCCTCGCTCATAATCCCTTTTGCTCAACAATTTCCGCCAGTATAACATATATAATTTATGACTCAAAATGGTTAGATGCCAAGCAAATGGAAAAGATACAAATTTGTGTCGAATTCCATAATATGAAGTCGAAACAGCAAAACGCAAAAAATAATCGAGATATCCACATCGACGAAAATATTTTGATCACTTGCTCTATAATTATTAGCGATAATGGGATTGGTACACCTTTTCCCTAAAAACCCGTATGGCTGGAATGAAAGTATTCCACAATCCGAATCCTTTCGGTATAATTGAATCGTTAAGGAAAATTTGGGAGATTATGGTCATTATCCTGTGATTATTGATTTGATAATCGAGACATTGAATAAGGGAGGGAGTGGAATTAAATGAATTTACTGAATATTAAAGAAATGTATACGAACTCAATTTATATAAAATATCAAACCCGATGAATGATACTGGGAAATTACCTTAGGAATAATAAAAATTTGCGGTTTTGTTCCCAGGGAACAATTCTTATCAACTGCGAAGAACTATTCATAATTCGGCAGAAAACTCAAGTATCTTAGTTGGTAAATGTGCTGATCCCACTCAAAAAAATAAAGCTGAATCCTTTTTCCGGAAATCCTTTCACTCACGACGAAGTGACAGGAATGCACTGTAATTGATGGATAACTACTCCATGCTGGCATTTATAAAATTCTTCCCCAAATTATCAAACCGAAGAACAACGAGGTATCATTTCATTTCGATGAGGACAATTTACAGATGGTATCGCCATTGACTCGATTAATTCATACATTCCCATTGCGCCCTGGTCGAAGAGCTCGCATCACTGGTTTATGCTTGTTAGCATTATCCGCTTTGAGTTGTATCCTGGGTATCGTCGCGTTTTTAAAAGATAACACTGCTGCCTTTGGGTGGCTTCCATATTTAGGGAGCACGGTATTATTTTTTATTGCATTATATGTGCTAGTGCCTTACCGCCCCATTTCTACTAGCCCTGGACGAATGACAGTTGTCACTATCGCATTGGGTCTATTGATTCTAGTCTTAGGGATCTTTATGCGTATTTATCGGCTGGAAGTACAACCTTTTGGGATTTGGAATGACGAAGTTGATATTGGTATGATCGCAAATCGCATTATCAGCAACCCTGATTTTCGCCCGTACATTGTTCCAGACAATCAAACACCCTTGCATTTTTTTGGATTGGTTGCTTTTTCCTTCCAATTATTGGGATCAAGCATAATCGCAATTCGGATTGTGACTGTCCTCATGGGAGTGGCTTCCATAATAGTTGCATTCTTGGCTGGTCGCGAAGCAAAAGGTAATCGCTTGGGTTTGTTGTTTGCATTTGCCGTGGCAGTATCTCGTTGGCATATTAATTTTAGTCGGTTTGGCGTATATACGATATCAGTTTCATGTTTTGGATTGCTTGCGATTTGGTTTCTGCTGCGTGCACGGCGCACCCACCAACTTCACGACTTTGCATGGGCTGGGGCAGCTCTCGGATTTGGACTTAATTTTTATATTGCTGCAAGGTTAACAGTTATAGCGCTATTCATTTATTTATTTTATGAATTCCTACTTGCCATCTGGCGAAAACTAGCGCCCGTTGGGACGAATCCATTTCCGAGATCATCATTATTGATAGGTTTGTTTGCGTTATCAGTGACACTCTGGTTAACAACTGCGCCTTTAGTCCAATACGCTTTTACCAATCCAGATTTATATTGGGGTCGATCTAATGAAGTCTCCATTTTTACTCTGCGAGACGAGCCTAATCTAATCAAAGCCATCTATAAAAATACAGTGACCCATCTTTTGATGTTTAATTATCACGGTGACAATAATGGACGACACAACCTGCCTGGAGAGCCAATGCTTGATCCGGCGATGGGTGTGTTCTTTGTAGTTGGTGCCAGTTTGGCAATCATACAATTTCGAAAGCCAATAAACTTTCTCATGATAGTATTATTTATCGTCGGCTTAATGGGGGGGATTCTTTCTTTGGATTTTGAAGCTCCCCAATCTACGCGAGCTTTCAACGCAATTATCCCGGTTTTGTATTTCGTGGCACTAACTGGCGACACTCTGTTAAGAGGAGTCGATAGGTTTATTCGTTCACCAGCAATTCGAACCGTTATTTTTACATTGACTTCCATTTTGATAGGAGGTTACATAATTTATTACAATGCTAACACCTATTTTGTTAAACAAGCGAACAATGATAGCGTCTGGTACGAATACAATGGGATTGAAACAATGGCTGCGTATCGCATGCGAGATGCGTTTAAAGACGGTACAAACATCTATGGATCGGTTTATTTAAATAACCATATCGTCATTCAATTTTTAGATCCAGAAATTACTGGTACACAAACCCTCATTCCACCCGACGGTTTTCCATTACTTGAGAAGGGTGATAAAGCGGTCTCTATATTTGTTGATCGCAACAGCATGTGGATTTTGGAACAAGTTAAACTTTATTATCCTGATGCGAATATTCGTATCGACACCGCTCCAAGTGGTGAGCCGGCATTATATACGGTGACTATTCCAGCCATTGATATTCAACGCTTACAAGGTGTGACAACCCGTTATTGGAAGGGGACCGTTCCCGAAGGGCAGGCGGCTATAAATCAAGTTGCAAAATCTTTTGCAGCCGATTGGTCTGTTGAGACTCCACTACCTACTCCGTTTGTGACTCAATGGGACAGTACCTTGGTAGCTCCACTGTATGGTTCATACCAATTTAATCTTCAGACACCTGCGGAAGCCACTCTTTGGCTGGACAATCAGGTTTTTATTTCTGGATCCGGTTCCAAGCATGCAGTGGTAAATTTGCCAGCAGGTCCTCATTCAATACGTTTACAAGCCATGAGTGGCTCTGGTTTGATGCAACTCACATGGCAGCTTCCCGATCCCAGCAGCACTTTATTGTCAGATGAGGTTGTGCCAATTCCATACTGGTTATTATTCCAACCTGACCTGGTTCCTGTCCACGGGTTATTGGGTACCTACTATAATGGTGACACAACGGGGGGATCACCTGCATTTGTGCGGATAGATCCTTTTATCGATATGTATATTCATATTATCCCTCTTCCGCGACCATATTCTGTTAACTGGACTGGTCAAATTAAAATACCAATTTCTGGCACCTGGACTTTTGGATTGGATCTTAATGGACAGGCTCAGCTATTAATCGATAATCAAGAGATTGTAAATGCGATAGAAGCAAATATGAGTGCAGAAGGTCAAATCGCACTTTCGGAGGGTCGACATCGAATAACCTTACATTTTCTTGATAATGTTGGGGGTTCGCTCATTCATTTATATTGGATAACTCCTTTGGGGGAAAAGCAGATTGTCCCGACAACAGCCTTGGAACCTTCGGACTGATATGAAAACATCGGATTCGATATCTTGAATTTGCATATTTTCTGGGTTCTTAGAATTGGAAAGCTATGTTTTAGTCAACCTATCTCCTTATTGCTTCTATAAACATCGTTAAGGTTTCCTTACATTCCCATTGTCACCAATGACTATTTACTAAACAAAGAAATGATCTGATGGCAAATTTCTCTCCGCTTAAACGTTATATCACTTATTGCATAGATCAAATGATAAACAGCCACGGCTTGCAGCCACCATTTCTGGATGTCGGTTGCGGGACTGGTGACTACAGTCATCACTTGGGCCAGCGTGGTTGGCATGGGAAAGCCATTGATTATTCAGAGGTACCGATTGAGTGCGCACGCCAAAAATTGGAATCCCTTCCGCAAATTAATGTAGAGCGACTATCTGTATTTGATGAGAATGGCAGCTATCGAACAATATTAATTCTAGATGTGTTAGAGCATATTGAAAATGATCAAGAAGTCCTAGAAAAGATTTCTGCATTATTGCAGCGAGGGGGGTTTGCAGTGATTGGCGTACCGAATAATCCACTTGAATGGCGTTGGGACGATGATTTCTATGGTCATGTTCGTCGCTATACTCAGGCTGATTTAAGCAAAAAATTGTTGGCAGCAGGTTTGACACCGGTTGTGTTTTGGGATATCTCCTTCCCATTCTTTTGGTTGCTGCGCCATATGTATACGCGGTTTAAAAAGGCCCCCCTCAATTTGGTCGAAGATGCAGAAACCAGAACAAAATTAAGCACTGCTCAAAATGCCTGGAGTATTCCGATCATTGCACCTATCCTTGAGATGACTCAATTATTGTGGTGGCCATTGTTTTGTATACAATTTAGTTTGTTTCGAAAGCAATTAAAACGTAGCAATTCCATGTTAGTTTTGGCGCATAGGGAGTTGTGAGAGTCTCATGGGAAGCTATAGTGGAATGTGTCAGCAATTAATTTGCTGAAAAATTCCTTTCATTCGAATATAAAACAAATGCGAATCATTCGCGTTTCTAAATGAAATCTTTTTAATAGTTGATCGGCTTTCTTGTTAATTGATTATTATTTTCCAATCCTCTATGCTTAAGAATTTTTGGCTTTTACGGCTCAACGGCGATCGTCGGTAATAAAGTTATCGCATGCACCCATTCTGCCGATAGGAGTCCTTCTATTGTTTGTTTTCCTACTAATTAAACTATTATTGTATAATTAAATTTGAGGTTTGCGTGACAAATCCCATGAAGATACTTGTCGTTGGTGGTGCTGGTTATATCGGTGGGCTGGTAGTCGATTATTTACTAGTTGGTGGGCATACCCCAATCGTCTATGATGCCCTATTTTACGAAGAATCATATCGAAAGCAAGTCGAGTTTGTAAACGGAGATATCAGAGAAGCTGCGAAACTTAAGCCATTCCTTTCACAGGTTGATGCGGTCATATGGTTGGCCGCCATCGTTGGAGATAAAGCTTGCGAAGTTAATCCCGATATCAGCGCTGATATTAATCGTAATCGCGTAAAATGGTTGACCGATCATTATGAAGGACGCATTATTTTTATTTCGACCTGTTCTGTCTATGGCGCTCAGGAGGGGGTGCTTGATGAAACATTTCCGGTAAATCCACTTTCAATATATGCTGGCACCAAACTGGAAGCTGAGTCATACCTCACCGATAAAAATGCACTGATATTCAGATTGGGCACAGTCTTCGGAATTGGCGATAAATTCTCACGCATACGTCTTGATTTGGTCGTAAATGCGCTCACCGTGCAGGCTGCGCTAAAAGGCAAGATTACGATTTTTGGAGGTAAACAGTTTCGTCCATTAATTCATGTACGCGATGTAGCTGAAACAATTGTACAGAATATACAGCACCCTGCCCGGGGAATTTATAATCTTCATTATGAAAACATTCGCATCCATGATCTTGCGTATCATATACGCAACCACTTTCCGGACTTAATTGTTAATTCAACTGAAGCCCTATTTCAAGATACGCGGAACTACCAGGTGAGCAGTGACAAAGCTCGCAGGGAATTATTCTTCAAGCCATGCAATACAATTGATGCCGGAATTGAGGAAATAAAAGCACTAATAAATTCGAAACGTATCACAGATCCCAACAATCCGCGTTATAACAATCAAGTGTGGCTGACTTTAAAAAAAGGACATATCCTATGAATATTCCGCTACTTATCGACGGAGGACTTGTGATAGATGATCGGGGCGAGCTCCGATTTGTAAACGCCTTTGATTTCGATAATATTAAACGGTTTTACCATGTCTCTAATCATCGTCAGGGGTTTGTCAGGGCATGGCACGCGCACAAAAAAGAATCAAAGTATGCCTTTTGCATTCAGGGAGCGGTCATTTTAGGAGTTGTCCCGATTGACAATTGGGATCAACCAAACAAGTCCATCCTCCCCCAACGCTTTGTACTTTCGGCAAACAAACCAGCGATACTTTACATTCCAGCTGGTTATGCCAATGGTTTTATGTCACTGACTGCTGATTCTTCCTTGATAATGTTTTCAACCAGCACCCTGGCGGAATCAAAAATAGATGATTTTCGGTATGACGCTCATTATTGGGATATTTGGCAAGTTGAAGAAAGGTAAATTAAAATGCATATAGTAATATTTGGTGGAACCGGCATGTTAGGCTCGATGCTTGTTGAAGTGTTAAGCCGTGAAAGCCAATTATCAATTACTGCCACCGCCCAATCACCTGAGCAACTAACCAAGTGCAAGTCGCTCTTCAAGCATATTAAATGGAGTGAATTCAGAATTACCGAAACTTCAACAGTCAGCAAGCTAACTTCACTTGACGCTGCAGATTGGTATATCAATTGCATTGGTCTAACCAAGCCATACATCCGCGAAAACAACTTTGCTGAAATTTCAAACGCTATCCGGATCAATGCCTCCTGGCCGCTGGAATTAGCGGAATTTGCAGGGTCCCAGGGTGCCAAAGTGCTCCAAATTGGTACCGACTGCGTCTTTCAGGGTTTAAAAGGAAATTATCTCGAATCCGATTTACACGATGCCAGCGATGTTTATGGCAAAACAAAAAGCCTAGGTGAAGCAGTACACCCGGCTATGTTCATCCTGCGGACATCAATTATTGGACCCGAACCGCAAGATAATGCGTTCCTATTGGCTTGGTTATTGGGTCAACCGTTGAACAGCAGTGTAAACGGTTTCACAAATCACCTTTGGAATGGGGTTACAACATTACAATTTGCACGAGTAACAGCAGGAATTATTAAAAACAACCCAGTTTTGCCTCGAATCCAGCATCTTGTACCCGGTGATATTGTTTCCAAGGCTCAATTGCTCAACTTCATGAAACAAAGTTTTCAGCGCACCGACATAACCGTGACACCGACAGTTGCAGCCAAGGTAATTGACCGGACCCTTTCGACTGCTTTCCCTGAGAGTAATATCGCGATTTGGAAATCTGCAGGTTATCCAACTCCACCAACAATTGCATCCATGGTAGATGAACTCGCTAAACATCCATACACATTGGCAAAGAATTCAACTCCATGAAAATCTGTGTATTGGTGCCAGCATATAATTGTGCCAGCACAATTGAAGAAGTATGCAAAAGAGTGCCTTCAGTAACAACATCAGAGGTTGAAATTATTGTCCTTGACGACTACAGCCATGACAATACTTTTGAGATTGCAAGGAAATTGCCGAGAGTGTTTGCATATCGCAACCCGGAGAATCTAGGGTATGGGGGAACTAGCCATCGTTTATATGAAATAGCATTGGAACGAGACGCTGATTTGGCGATAAATATTCATGGCGATCTAGGACATAACCCTGAAGAAATAAAACACATAATCGAAGAATTGAGCATTAGCCATGCTGATATTGCAGTTGGCTCTAGGTTGCTTTTCCTAGTTAGTAATTTATATAAACTCGGTTGGATTAAGATGGTTACGAGTGCTGAAGCCCGTGGTGGTATGCCCCTCATTCGGTTTGTTGGACATGTGGTTTTAACAAAAATTCAGAATCTTATATATCGAACCAACCTGCATTCTTTCCATGAAGGAATGCGAGCTTGCTGTCGCCCAGTTATTGTATGGGCTGTAAAGGCAAATTTCCCACGGAACTATGCATACGATAATGAATTAATTTATCAAGCCTACCGAAACGGGTTTAGTTTTTGTGAGGTGCCAATTACTCCTTCTTATGACCCTCGAGCAAAAACATCATCACCCCCAATAAAATACGGCTTCCTAGTATTAAGGCAAATTATTCGTGTAGCTATTACTGGTAAGTAACCTTATATGGTTTACCAGAACTATAAACCTGCTTGATTATGGGACTCGTGAAATTTGTCGTCTGACACCTGAAAGATCCCATCCCCAATCGTTAAATGCATGGTTCAACAATATCGGGGTCTTTCTTCCAACCCTTTCTGTGACGAAAAAAATCTTGACTATGATATTTTAATAGACAGTTAACTATTCATTGACTTTAAATATCGTAGTTGAATTTAAACCATTGTCCCCAAAAACTATTGTTAACAGCCCTTGATTAACCATATCCTGAAATTTGCTTAGACCATTCGCGTCGTAATAAGCGCGCTCAAGCTCACCAACAACAATATATTGAACCTGATTTTGGTTTAAAAATCGTTCTGCTGCCATCACATCGGCAGTGTTGTAAAAATCATTAACATTATTGATGAGCTTGTCAAAATAAGGCACCATCAATTAAGGAATTGTGTTGGCGAACATGCCAGCTCCATCCAATAACAGAAGGCAAGCCAGTGTATATGGAGAACCGTGATCCCCAGCGATATTCCTGAGTATTTCCTTCCACAATTACAGGAGAACCTTTGATTTGATCCTGCATAAAAAGCATCGCGGCATAGTCATACTTAAGGTTTATAAGGACGATTTTCGTCATTATATATCGCGGGATTCTGATTACTGACATCTCCCAACATATATTGTGCACCGTCCAAGGTGTGAGGCGGGTTTTGGATATCAGGCCAACGATCGGCGATTTTCTTGTTGGTAGCAATTAATGGATAACTGACGGCGAACAACACCAACACACCCAACATGAGACCCCAAGCAGTTTTAGTTAAGCGACCCCATTTTTGCATTCCAGTCACCAAATCTATAATGGCAAAACTCGTCGCCAATCCAAAAATGATCCAGGCTTGGTTATAAAAACGAAAAACAGTGTTTGAACGGCCTACATCGCCTTTCAACACAAAAACTTCAACAAATAGAGTTATGGAAAGTCCAATTCCAAACAGGATCAAAGTGATTTGTTGAAGGAATCGCAATTCACGCCTAAATAAAACAAGATATGCTATTCCAATCAATAGGGGAATCCCAATAGCCAATACCTGATAATCATAATTCCAAAGCGTCACAATGATTAAGATACCTAATATAGTTACTAAATACCATTTTAGATGGTGCCAGTAGAAAATGCTCAAGAACCGTTGTTTTGAGGCGAAAACCAAATGCTTGTATGCGGCTTTCAAAAAGGGAAATAGGTCTCGAAATAGGAGGCTTGCCATTAAAAATAGGCTCAATCCGAAGACAAATAAATAATCAACAAGGGGAGTCCTTTGACCCTTCCATAACTGAATGGAAGCGTACTCTGTTTTGAACCATTGCGCAAAAGGCCAATAGAAGGCCAATGCCAGCCCTACAAACGCCAACTCATATAAGATAAAAGTTTGAATAGTTATTTTGTAAGAGTCTGTTCTCGTACGCCAGACATCCCATAGAATTACTAATCCACCCAGCAAGAGGAATGTCGGAAAATCCCATGTATGAATTGGGCGGAGACTACCAATAATTAGTCCTGCTGCGAGTAGTCCTGGAATTCGATCAGTCCATCTCTTGCGAGAAACCGGGATAAGCAGTAAGTTTAACATCCAACCAAGCGCCAGCGCATAAACCGGCATTGCCAACATGTGTGGGTGCATATCACCATATAGGAATGTAAAATATGGGAATTCAGCAATTGGAGTATCTGGACCTGCTGGAAGAATTGGGCGGGATGCATCAAAATACCAGAGGCCGTTGTTTCCAGGGAGACTTGATTGTCCGGTCAATACCCGGAGGGCACCTCCAATAAAAGTCCCAGTGTGTTCAAGTAATGAAGACTCTTTCGATCCGGTAATAGACACTTCTGGTAAATGCTGCCATAAAATCCGGACTTCAGCAAAATTTCCAAAAAATAAGACAGCTACCAATGCAAGAGCTCCCGCCAAGTAGGGCAAATTATCATTATAGGGCTGTTTCTTAAACAGCCTCGCCCAGAGAGATGATTTTTTATTGAATGGTATAACTTCATTTTTGTCTGAAATTTTGTGCAGACCACTCACAACATTGAACCCAATGGAGAATATACCGACACCCGTCATTGCAAACCAACTCGGCAAAATTAGATTGTAGGCGATGGAAGGGAGAATCCCCAGTAATTTGGTAGGAATCGCCGCGATCACATAGCCATAATAATAATAATTGATATAGTGTCCCGATAGCCAAGGGTTTTCCGGTGGGAAGAAAACTGACCTAATAACCCCGTTGAAAAATGCAAAGTCCATCGGTTTTTCACCCCCAGCCAGGGATTCCACAAATCAGGATTACCGAGGCGGATGGAAAGACTAAAAAGAAACAGTACAAGGAAGACAGCTTCGGTAACCAAGATGTGCTTCCAGTTCGAGGTAAAGAATTTCACAAGCGAATCGCGTTGACGGTAAGCTAACAATAAACTGAGAATTAAGAGAACTCCAATGCACAAGAAAATGGTTAAGCGGGTAAAAGGAAGAATTTTTAAGCTCCCAAGAATCCATACCAGCCAGGTGGTTATGATTAACCCAGTGATCCTCATTAATGGATAACCTCGATCTGGCAGCCAAGGAAACACTTGGTTACACAAAGGAAATACCATTAACCCCAAGAGAAATAAGAGTAGATACCAGGAAAACCCACTTAGAATTTGGCTGATATTAATCCATGCAAAACGATCGAAGACAGAAGACCAATTGGAACTATTTCTTTGAGCCAGAAGCCGATCAGCGGGAAGTTGCATAGCAGTCGGCGCACGATTATATTGCAAAGGAGTTTGGAAAAGTATTTGATCAAAATTCACATCGCTTAAAAGAGCCCTGACAGTTTCAATGGAAAAATCTTGTGATTTCTTAAATACCATGACCTTGGGATGATCATACACTGTGAACGATTCATCTGCAGCCTGATCAGGAAATGTTAGAAAGGCCAGTGTGGGTGGGCTTTCAAATGTTGCCACCAACTCAAAACCAAGCGAACTTTTGAATGGAGGTTCGAGTCCATAGGCGCGGTTTTCTAAAGCATCTCCACTACAGTCACAGTTAAATAATGCCTGATAATATTTTAAAGTCAGCGGATATCGTAATGGTAACCTAGGCATTGCATCGAATGCCCTATTCGAGGGGATAACAATATAATTGCTTTCTGAAAGAATCTTGATCATTGATTCTCGTTTTTCAGGAGTATCAGGTTCATATAGTTCAAGATTCAAAGGAACAAACATCCCACCCTGGACATCGTATTGGTTTATATTTAATGGTAAAGCATCATCCCAGGACGTTTCAAGGGTATAACTTTCTCCAAACAAGTGGAGTGGATTGCCGGCAGTTATTTCGTACCGTACCTGATAAGTTTGATCTCCATTTAAATCAATGGGGGAGAAATTAAAAGTTGGCGATAACCGAAGCCCAGGTTCAGAAAACACCAGCGTTTGTGAAGATTTCCACAAGAGGTGTATTGTCATCACCTTCTTTATAAATACTTACTTTTAATATAGTCTCGCCTGGCACAAAAACCTGATGAAGATTATTGATATCCAAGCGATTTAAAATCAATGCTCCTTGAGGTGTGACAGGTACCGAACCTTCCGATTTCCCTGGTTGGGATTGCAGGGATAAATTTACTGGAAGAACAGGCAGATTCTCATCCACATTTCGCAATGTGACATTTGATATCGAAAACTGGCTGCTGCTTTGGATTCTATATTGGAAGTAATAAGTCGTATTTTGATCCAGATTTATGTCACCAAAAGAGATTACCTGCTTTTCATTCTGATTATCATCTTCGATAGCCAGTCGTCCTTCTGTAATGACATTGATACCTTCTTCATCGCTTGTTAACCTGAAATAGAAACTCACTCCCACCTGTTGCACATCATAAGTTGTTATTCTTGATGAAGTTCCGTTATTAAGAACGTTAATATTTGCAGAACCAGGACTGCCGGGTTCAACCGTCTGACTATTACTAACAGCAACGGGGTAAGAACGATTTCCCAAAGGAGAATCTACGATGACATTGATTGGTCCGGAGAAATTTTCCAACATCCATTCAGACGCTGCAATCCGCGTAATGGGATGGTTGTATATTCGGGTGAAGGCTATTGCATACCCAAAAGAACCAATCAGGATAATCCCAGGAATTAACACTCCCCCCATCCCCTTCCACGTAAATTTCCAATCTGAGAAGTGAACTGCAAGCTTAGTCCCATTTGCGATCAGCCGAGCGCGACTCTCACGCGTTCGGTTATATATTTCAACCATAGCCCAGGCAGCAAATAAAACAATGAAAGGATATATCGGCAGGAAATAGCGCATATAGCGCCAAAACTGCATATTTTGCCAGACAAAGTATGCAGCAACCCACACGAATGGCAATAAATGACGGCGCCAATCGCCATTCCACATACGCTTGGCTGCCCACGCCCATCCCAACCAACCCGCAAATCCAAGCGGTAACCCCAAGCCCCATACAACAATATTCGCCCAAGCATAGGTAATCGGGCGATTTGTCCAATGCGTATTAGGAGGCCAATCAGAATTTCCTCCTACATAGTTTATTACCTCTCGCATTACTTTCAACCAATTTTCGTTTAGAGAGAGACCTAGAAACCCTGGCCCCGAAAATGCGTAAGGTTGGAAAACTCGAAAAGCTAGAAATGTGGCAACCGCAGCCAGAAGCCATCCAAACAGGATTATTCTTAATAAATTGTTAAACTTTGGCTTTTTCCGATCAGTTATGATTTTTACTATTCCAGCCAAAATTATGATTCCAAAAACTGGCAATGTATTTACCTTGCAAGCTCCAGCCATACCAATAACGAACCCAAACAAAATAAAATATAAAAGGTTCGATTTGGAAATTTTTCCGTTAGGGTCATGAAAAGGAATTGCTTGTATCGCAAAATAAAAACCTGCAATAATAAATACAGTGGAAAAGGAATCTACAGTAAAAAAATGTGAAAGTTGAATTGGGAGAACCGCTACCGCGTATAAAGCTGCTGAGAGCAGCCCAATGTGTGTGTTGTAAAAGCGTTTCCCTAAATAAAAAAGCAACAAAACTGCAAGTAAATCGAACAAGCCAGAAAGGGCTCTTCCGACGAGAGTAATAGAGTCGTAATTGGTCATCCCTACCCAATCTGAAATCATGCGGGTTAGAAAGAGGGGAACATTCCGTAGGTATAGGAACCAAATTTTAAAGGATTTAATGTACTATTTGCGGTATCAAAGTATTCGCCAATTCCACTAACCCCCCTAATCTGTTCTGCGACCATAGAAACGTAACGTTCATCCGGATGCTGGTGTTGGCCATCATCCCAATTTAATCCTGTAAAACGAAAATATGCCGCAATTAAAAGAATAAATAATAATGTGATATTTACTTTCCAAGATGTTTTTCCAATTTTTGGAAAAAGCAAAGGTGGAGAAGGTTGTTCAAATAATTGCGAATTTAGTGTTTGATTCGGTTTCGAGTTCCAGGTATTTATTTTGTTTATTTGATCAGCAGGTTGCCCCGTGATTTCTGGCAAAATTGGAACTTCACTCGTTGTAGGTTCAAGGATAAAATTTTGATGAGAAACACCGACCAACAAGCTAATGCGCTGCAATTCTCCAGGATTAATTCCCCAAATTGCACTTAGTTGTTCAACGGACTTGTAAGGCCTCAGGGCAATAATTCGTTTTGCGAGTCGCCGTGAAATCTTTAACCTTTTTATCAGCTCGCCTTCTTCTGCGGTATTTAGATCGATGGGCACTCTGGTTTTATCGGTCATCAATCAACCCTAAAGGAGATTAAATTGTACATTATTTGGGGGGGTGAACATAATTTAGTGTCGCAGCCTGATAATTTTATTATATCAGGAATTATTATTTCACAAATTTTGTGAAGATTATAAGTCTACAGTAGTCTTTAAAAATAGTTGAAACAATTATCCGTCATCCAAATATTCCTCTCTTCGATGGAAATAACCTATATCAAGCGAAAATGGGGATCCATGCAAATCATATTTAATCCATGCAGTATAATCTGCCCGATATGCCTGACTTATTCTCGCGGTGGAAGACCGGACTCTCCCGCAGCAGCAAAGCTGCCTTTGGGCGGCTCGCCAGTCTGTTTGGGGCGACGGAAATAAGCGCTCAAACCTGGGATGAACTGGAAAGTCTGCTTATCCAAGCCGACCTGGGTTTGGAAACAACAGAGTCTGTAATTGAATCCTTGCACGATTTGGTGAGATCCCAAGGACTAACCCGAACATCAGAAATCCAATCGATGTTGGGAGACTGAATTGATCCATCGATTAGATAATCCAGCCACTTTGGATATTTTCGATCAAGCCGACGATCATCCTGCTGGTGGGGGTAAATGGATCAGGGAAAACCACCACCGCAGCCAAACTTGGGCAACGCTTTACAAGTGAAGGGAAACGTGTCTTGCTTGTTGCAGCAGACACTTTTCGAGCGGCAGCAGTGGACCAATTGCAAGTATGGGCTCAACGGTTGGACCTGCCAATAATTGCCGGACAGATGGGTTCTGACCCCGGGGCTGTGGTTTACGACGGGATCCAATCCGGCATTTCGAAGGGTTTCGATCTCGTCCTGGTTGATACGGCTGGGCGGTTGCACACCCGTTATAATTTGATGGAAGAACTCAAGAAAGTTTACCGTGTTGCAGGAAAAGCACTTGCAGGTGCCCCACATGCTGTCTGGTTGGTAATGGATGCAACCACCGGTCAAAACGCCCTGGTCCAAGCACGGGCTTTCAAAGAAGCGGTCGGGGTGACCGGCATCATCCTGGCTAAATTGGATTCATCAGCGCGTGGTGGAATGGCTTTTGCCATTCAGCGGGAACTTGGATTGCCGATCCTCTATGCAGGTTTGGGTGAGAAGGCTGAAGACCTGACGCCTTTTGACCCGGAAGCATTTGTAAAGGGAATTCTTGCTGAGTAGCGAATGAACTCGATCCGTGAAAAGCTGATTGTCTTGGAAAAAGCTGCACTTACCCGCTGGGGGAAGGGCGATCCGGGCGGATATCTTGAAATTTGCGCCCCAGAAGTTATATATTTTGATCCATAATGGGAAGCGCGAATCGATGGACTTCTGCCTTGACTGATTTTTATGAAGCGGATCGCGGTCATGATCGCTTTGATCGATTTGAGATCATCAACCCTCGAGTAAAAGAGTGCTGTTGACCTGGCAGTTTTGACTTTTTATTATATTTCTTCTATAGGTGACAAGCAATTCCACTGGAATTGTACCGAGGTCTATCGTCGGAACTCTGAGAAACGCTGGCTGATCATCCAGACGCATTACTCTTTCACCAACATTTTCAAGTACCATAAAAGTTTGGAGGGATCATCCAATGCAGGATTTGATTAATCGTTTACACATCGCAGGGGAATTGCTTCACCAATTATTGGAGCGTCTTTGACTTACCTGATAAAGAAACTCAATTAGCCAAGCTGGAAAAAGAAATCAATTCACCTACCTTTTGGGAGGATGCCGCGCATGCGCAACATGTGAGCAAGACAGCTGCAGGGTTAAGAGAGCAGGTGGATGATTGGCAACGGTTTAGCAGGCGCTTAATGGATGCTGAAGAGTTAGCCAGCATGAATGATGAATCCATGCGGGCAGACCTTGAATCCGAAATACAGGAATTTGAAACTGACCTGGAGAAACGATCTTTTACTGCGATGCTTTCCGGACCGTATGATGCTGACGATGCTTTGCTGGCGATCCATGCCGGGGCTGGGGGAACAGATTCGCAGGATTGGGCTGCCATGCTCATGCGAATGTACCTGCGTTGGGCAGAAAAGAATAATTATCGGACAGAGATACTTGATTCGAGTGAAGGGGAAGAAGCTGGCATTAAATCCACCACAATCAGTGTCAGTGGAAAATACGCCTACGGATACCTGCGGTCAGAAAAAGGCGTGCATCGACTGGTCCGTCTTTCTCCGTTTGACGCAGCTCACAGAAGACATACTTCGTTTGCATTGGTTGAGGTTTTACCACAGGTCGCATTTGACAACCCCGAGGTCCAAATTGACCCGGCAGATTTGAAAATCGATGTATTCCGGTCCTCGGGCGCTGGCGGACAAAATGTTCAAAAGAATGCCACTGCCATACGAATCACTCATCTGCCGAGTGGAATTGTTGTCACCTGTCAGAATGAACGATCACAATCCCAAAATCGGGAATTCGCCATGAGAATTTTACGGTCCCGTTTACTGGAAATTCAGAAAGCAGAGAAAGATGAAGAAATCGCTGTTTTACGGGGAGAATATACCAAGGCAGAATGGGGCAGCCAAATTCGCTCGTATGTTATCCATCCATATCAGATGGTAAAAGATCACCGCACTGAACATGAAACCGGTAACACCCAGGCTGTGCTGGATGGCAACCTTGATGAATTCATGGAAGCGTATTTGCAAAAAAGCAGGTAGAGTTGAAAATCGGGCTTGACGCTCAATGGCTTCGCCGATATAATCAGCCCGCTTAACCGGAATCATATAAAGGAGTAAGGAATGCCCCCTCAACCGAAGCGAAAACTATCAAAAGGTCGCCGCGACCGCCGCCGAGCGCACGACTCGTTAGATGCTCCCAACCTGGTGGCGTGCACCAATTGTGGAACAATGATACTTTCACATATTGTTTGCCCGAATTGCGGTTTCTATAAAGGCCGAGAAGTAATCGAGGTCAAGAAGGAAGAGAAAAAGAAGTAAATTCATATATGAAATAAATAACGGGCCGTGAGACAAACGGCCCGTTATTTATTTCAATTGTAGTGCCATTTATTGGGGCAACGCAGGAATGGTAACATCTAAATTATAATAAGACCATCTTCCTCGGAGCTAATCTTTGAGTTATTTGTTCAGTATTTGCCATATATTAGGAGATCCTCATGAGCCTGAGTCAAGTCGCAATTTCGATACCTGCCTCGCCGACCATCGCGCTGAACGAGGAAGCCCGGCTCTTGCGGGAAAAAGGAGAACCAGTCATTCATTTGGGGATCGGTGAACCCAAAAATAAGACCCCCATCACGGCAATCCTAAGTTCCGCGGCCAAATTGGCGAGCGGTGATGTGAAATATGTACCGACTGATGGAACACCTTCACTCAAGAAGGCGATTGTTCGTTACAGCGAAGAAAATTATGACCGGGTGGTTGCTCCGCAGAATATCATTGTCTCCGATGGGGCAAAACAATCTCTTTTCAACATCCTGTTTACCTTGTGCAACCCGCAAGATGAAGTTATCGTTCTCGCTCCCTACTGGGTAAGTTACCCGGAGATGATAAAAATGGTCGGAGCAGTCCCGGTTGTTGTGACGCCCGAAGATGGAACTTTTGTGCCGCGCTTCGAGGAGATTGAACGAGTGGTAGGTTCATACACCAAGGCGATTATTGTCAATAGCCCAAACAACCCTTCAGGAATGGTGTACCCTGAGGACTTGATAAGCAAAATCGTTGACCTTTGTGAGCGCAAAGGCATTTACATGATTTGCGATGATATTTATCACAAGCTGGTTTTCGATGGTAGAGTGGCTATCCCAGCGTGCAAATACACGCAAAAAGACGTTGAAAATTCGAAGATCATCCTGGTGAATGGAGTGGCAAAGCTATACGGGATGACAGGATTTCGAGTGGGCTGGGTTATCGCACCAAAGAAATTGGTTGAGATCATGACCAATGTCCAATCACAGACGACCACCTGTGTCTCTCCTGTGATGCAAGCCGCGGCAGAAGGTGCATTGACCGGGATGCAATCAATAGTGGAGACTTTGCGTCTATCCATTCAAAATAACCGTGATGTTTTGATGCAAGAATTACATTCGTTTTCTGATGTTCACTGTGCGAAACCGCAAGGAACATTTTACGCCCTGCCTGATTTCAAGGCTTATTGTCGAAATAGTGTTGCCAAGAATTCAGTTGAACTTTGCCAATTCCTGCTAAAGAAAGCATTAGTGGTTACCGTACCGGGAAAAGAATTCGGCATGGAAAACCACCTGCGCTTGAGTTATGCAGGATCAGTAAAGGATTTGACGGAAGGAATTGAACGGATGAAGTGGGCACTGGATCCCAATGCTCCCAGCGACATTTACATTGGCGACCGAAAACTTGTGCGAGATTGGTTATAGTCCCAGTTTTCCGTTCTTCTTTAATACAAGAGGAACAGGTGTGATGGAGATAGATGAATGAATAATATTTTAAATATCAAGACCCCAGCAGAAGGACAAGCTGCCGCGAACCGGGCTGATTATGGATTGGAATCCCTTGGGTTAAGTAACCTTCGAAAAGTGTATTGGAATCTGCCACCTGAGGCATTGTATGAAGAAGTGATCTTCCGAGGGGAGGCCATACTTTCTCACCAAGGTCCTATCGTGGTCAATACCGGTAAACATACCGCTCGGGCAGCAAGCGATAAGTTTATGGTTCGAGAGGCGGCGACCGAGGAAAATATATGGTGGGGACAATATAACCGGCCGTTCAGTACAGAGAAATTTGATGAACTTTTCTCCCGTTTGCAGGGGTATTTGCAGGGGAGAGATGTTTTTATCCAGGATTGTTATGGCGGTGCAGACCCCGATTATCGGTTGCCAGTGCGAATAATTACCGAGGCTGCCTGGCACAGCTTGTTTGCCCGAAATATGTTCATTAAACCAGAGTCAGCGGAAGAATATCGAAGATTTTCACCAGAATTTACGGTCATATCAGTCCCAGGATTTAAATCGTTTCCACAGATAGACCAAACACCCACCGAAACATTCATCGTTCTCAATTTTGCCCAGAAAATTTGTATCATCGGCAATACTGGATATGGGGGGGAGATCAAGAAATCTGTATTCACATTATTGAACTACCTGTTACCATTACGGGATGGTGTTATGACCATGCACTGCTCAGCAAACGTGGGTAAAGGTGGGGATGTGGCGCTTTTCTTTGGTCTTTCTGGGACGGGAAAAACAACTCTGTCGGCAGACCCCAACCGAGGTCTAATAGGTGATGACGAACATGGATGGTCCGATAATGGGGTTTTTAACTTTGAGGATGGCTGTTACGCGAAAGTAATCGAACTATCGCCAACCGCTGAACCACAAATCTATGCGTGCACCCGGCGCTTTGGAACGGTGTTGGAAAACGTGGTCTGTGACCCGGTTTCCCGAATGATAGACCTGGATGATTCATCAATTACCGAGAACACACGCGCAGCTTATCCACTCACATTCATAGAAAATGCAATTCCTGAAAAGAGAGGCGGGCATCCAAAAAATATTATTTTCCTGACTTGCGATGCTTCCG
>CAWFNU010000027.1:0-8016 GCA_963817265.1 uncultured Chloroflexia bacterium | reverse complement strand
TAGGGGATACTGCCTGTAGCAATCGGCGTATGTACAAGGACTCCTCTTGAACGATCTAGCAAATCGATCAATTCCGGTCCAGCCAATCGCCCTCCCCCTCCAACCTTTACAACTATCTTCCTGGCAGCTCTTAATCCACTCCGCCACTTGAGTGTAATCGCCACTCGCAGCACCCAGAATGATATCGTGAACATCAGGGAATTCTTCCAAGTTCAAATTGGGCAGCCAAGCTGCCTGAGTATTCATGGGCATCAGCAGAAAGAATGGTCCGGGTCTGTATGGGTGGTCCACGGTTGCTGCGCCGCGCTGCAATGCAGTGGAAAGTGCCCAGGGGGTGTGCAGGGTATATGCACGACCAATAACTCCAGCCAGGTGAAGGAACTGAGCTTGCTCATGCTTGGGGATTTGCTGCATGTTATAGCCTTCATCCTCGGTCGTTTCGTCACCAAGCAGATACCAGACACCAATCCCGTCAGAGGCCGGGACCAAGAGGCAGAAATAGCTTGTATAGCGCCTGGTCCGATGGAAGTCACCACTGCAGCCTTCTCATTCGTTTTCCAACGAAGGGCTGATGCAGCATGGGAGGCTTCTATCTCGCTATGCACAGGGAAAACTTTAACCACACCAGCTTGCTGGTATATCCGCAGAATTTCTCCCACTTCGGTTGAGCCATGGCCGAGAACTACAAAATAGGTTTTCACCCCTTGCTGAAGCAAGCCAAGAACCAACGCTTCCGACAGGGTCAACCCTACACGTGGAGGCAGGGTTCCGGTTCGAGCATATGCTGCTGCACGTTTGTTCCTCTGGCGGGTCAGTTCAACCTGGGGAGGTTTGATAGGAGGATTCATGGCACCTCAACACAATTATAATTATTTACCAAAATCATAAACTGGATTTCATAAAAATCAAAACAAACCAAACTGGTACGATAAATCAGAGGAGTATGTGGACACTCCTAATCCGTTGGAGTTTAGTTTCAAGTGCAAAATGGCAAATTGGAGGATTACCCTTCAGTATTCAAGAAATAATCCGATAAACAAGGGATATCCCTGTAAAAAAAATATCAAGCGTCTTTTTCCACCACGATGGTGGCTTCGGAGACAAGCGCAGCAATAGCCCCTACGGCGGCCAGGGTTGGCGCTAGAACCAGTCCTACAACACCCAATGTCATTGGGAATTCAATCAGCACCTTGCCGTCCTTATCCTTGATGATGATCTTACGGATATTGCCTTCGTGGACCAGATTCTTGATCCTTGCGATCAGTTCTTCTCCGTTGACGTGGAATTCTTCTGTCTTTATTGGCATTATGTTCTCCTTTGATTATTATCATATGAAATCCATCGGGATGCGACGGTGTTATGGATTCAAAGTCTCGTTGGCAGGACGATTATCGCCCAAAATCTCCAACTCAATATCATTATAGGATATTTCACCCAACTCGTGTCCCGCATTTCCGACAGTGAACCTGCCTCCCCTGGGTTTAAATTACTTTGTAGCTTTCTTACTTAATGTGTTATATACTTTGTAAATATTTATTCGTATCCAAGGAGTTTTCATGCTTACCATCGAAAAAGTCGACACAGAAAATAAATCCCAGGTAAAGCGATTTGTGGAATTTTATTATGACCTTTATAAAGACTGTCCACACTGGGTGCCACCTCTTTTCATGGACGCTTACCTTCCACTCAACCGAAAGAAACACCCATTTTTTGAATTTAACGAGGCCGATTTCTTTTTGGCAGTTTTCGATGGCAAGGTGGTGGGACGTATATGCGCAGGGGTGAACAAACTATTTAATGATTATCACCACACAAAAAAGGCGCAATTCTATTTTTTTGATTGCATCGATGACATAGACGTGGCCCGGGCGTTGTTTGGGGCTGTTTACGATTGGGCGCGTGAGCGCAGTCTTGACACGCTGATCGGGCCAAAGGGACTCTCCCCCTTCGACGGATACGGGCTCCTGGTCGAGGGGCACGACAAGCGCCAGATGATGACCATGATGAACTACAATTACCCCTATTACCAGCGGTTAATCGAATTGCTTGGGTTCGAAAAGGAAGTGGACTTTGTATCCTGCTACCTACCTGCAGAGGCATTTAAAATTCCCGAGCGAGTGGAGCGCATTGCCCAGTGGACCATGAAGCGCGGCAATTTGTGGGTAAAGCACTTCAGGAGCAAAAAAGAACTGGTCGGCTGGGCGCAGCGCATAGGGCACACGTACAACAAGACTTTTATCAACAACTGGGAGTATTACCCATTTACCCAAGGTGATGTTGATTACGCTGTGCAAAACGTTTTCATGGTAGCCGATCACCGCCTGATTAAATTGATTATGCATGGTGATGATATTGTTGGTTTCCTGTTCGCCTTCCCTGACGTTTCAGCTGCCATCCAGCGGGCAAAAGGGCGTTTGTTCCCCTTTGGCATTCTTGACATCCTATTGGAAATGAAACGCACCAGGACCGTCTCTGGCAACGGGATGGGTGTGTTGCCCGATTTCCAGGGTACTGGTGGAAATGCCCTGCTGTACTACGAAATGGGTAAAACGATGCTGGACTTCAAGCATTTCGAATTCGTGGAAATGACCCAGGTTGCTGAGACGACCAAGCAAATGCGTGCCGACCTGAAAAACCTGAACGGGGTGGAATATAAGAACCACCGGGTGTACCGCAAGGCGATCCCGTGAACCACCGCTTATCCCTGATCTACCACCAGAATGGTAAACAGATCTTCCTCGGGCTGCTCGCCTGGACCCTAATTCTGTTCGCCATTTTCCAAGTGCTCAATACCTCGCTGATCACCCCTGCAGCTCCGGCTGGCATCGTCTCGCACCAATTTGCCTGGACAGTGGAAAAGGCACACGCCATCTTGGCTTCGTGGGTTGGGCGCTCCAGTCTTTTTGCAGCATTCAGCCTCGGACTGGACTACCTTTTCATACCTTCCTATGCCCTGACGGTGGGATTGGGAGCTCTTCTTGCAGCTGGACGCCATTCTGCCAGGCTGAGGCAGTTGGGAACATGGGCTTTATATAGCGTTTGCACATCAGCCTTGTTCGATGCATTGGAAAACATTGGTCAGGCTCGACAACTCCTTATCGGAGACGTAAGTGCGCCGGTGATTTTCCTAACCGGCATATGCGCGAGCATTAAATTTGGGTTATTGCTCATGGCGATCCTTTACGGAGTCGTTGCTGGGCTGCTGCCTAAAACCAGGTAATTTCTATGGTTTTTTCCATTATTAAGGAGGAAATTCCCTAACCCTCTCCCCAAATCGGGTATGATTAAGCGAAGGTTGCTTTTGAGATTTGCTGGAGGAGTCCGGATGAGAGAGACCCATTTTCCCCTGCCCGAGGGTACCGGGTTTGAATTCCATGTCTCCCGCAAGGCAAGAGAAATATATAAATTTGATGAGACCTTGTTCGCGTTGAACGGCAATGTGATCCTAGCCGATTTCTCCGCGGCGCGGCGGTTCGCGGCGAGCATGACAAAGGTGAGGGGGCAGACAGTGCCGGCCAGCGATATCAACGCCATGGGGTTGATAGATGAGATCCTGCATATACTGATCCACCAATATGAAATGCAAAACCCAGGCATTATGGACCACGCCTTGCAAGCAGTCGGGACGCAAGCAGAGGCGACCCTTCTGAAATTCACTGAAGACTTTCCGCCCAGGACTGTGTATCGGGGCGAAATGAAGGCGAGTCAATACCTCGACCTGAAATCTTCGACACGAAAAAACCGCTCCATCGCGCTTGAAGAGATGCTGATCCTGCATATCACCAATCAGAATCCAGCCATCCAGACCTACAAGGAACTTTTCGACGAAGAACCGCTTAAACTCTCCAGCCCCTACGAAAGTACCGTGAAAGTTTTATTGGAATTCTTCAATACCCAACCCGGTTTTGGGACCGGAGTGGTAAAGGCGGAAAACCGCGAAACGTTGATCGAAGTGCTGCTTGCGCCGGTACGAATTGCGCCTCATTCACTGTCGGCCCAGTTGGAGTTCCTGCTGACTCGCTGGGGTAAATTGCTGGGGGAGGGTTTTGTGCTGAAGATCCTGCGTGGGCTGGATTATGTAAAAGAGGAACTCATGCGGGGAGTTTTCGCGGGCGGGTTCGCCGGGAACGCCGAGGTGCCCACCTTCTCCGGGCCTCGACTATAGCGAGTATGAACGATTCAGTCCGGACAAAGACTGGATGCCGCGGTTGGTGCTGATCGCTAAGAATTCGTATGTGTGGCTGGACCAACTCTCAAAGAAATACCAGCGCAACATCCACGCCCTCAATCAAATCCCCGATGAAGAATTGGAGCTTCTACGCAAAGGGGGAATCAGTGGACTATGGTTAATTGGGTTGTGGGAACGCAGCATTGCCTCGCAGCGCATAAAGCAAATGATGGGCCAACCCGAGGCAGTGGCATCGGCCTATTCATTAATGGATTACGAGATCGCCAGTGGTCTTGGAGGCTGGGAGGCATTGCAGGACTTGCGCTGGCGCGCCTGGCAGCATGGCATCCGCCTCTCTGCGGACATGGTACCAAATCACATCGGGATCGATTCCCGTTGGTTGGTGGAACACCCCGACTGGTTCCTGAGTCTGCCGTTTTCGCCCTATCCAAATTACTCCTTCAATGGACCGGATCTGTCGAATGACAGCAGGGTAGGGATCCAGATCGAGGACCACTATTACAATAAAACTGATGCAGCAGTAGTGTTCAAACGCCTGGATCGCTGGACGGGTGACGAACGCTATGTCTACCATGGCAACGACGGCACATCCCTGCCTTGGAACGATACCGCCCAATTGGATTTTTCCCGATCCGAAGTGCGGGAGGCTATCATTCAGACAATTCTACACGTTGCACGAAATTTCCCCATCATCCGATTCGACGCTGCTATGACCCTGGCAAAAAAACATATCCAGCGCTTGTGGTTCCCCGAGCATGGTCAGGGAGGTGCCATACCATCCCGTTCCGAACACGGAATGACACGCGCCCAGTTCGAACAAGCCATCCCTAACGAGTTTTGGCGCGAAGTGGTGGACCGGGTGGCGAAGGAAGTGCCAGATACGCTACTGCTTGCGGAAGCATTCTGGCTGATGGAAGGGTATTTCGTCCGCACCCTTGGAATGCACCGGGTGTACAACTCAGCTTTTATGCATATGCTGCGCGACGAGGACAATGCCAAGTACCGGCAGGTAATAAAGAACACGCTCGAATTCGACCCGCAGGTTCTCAAGCGCTATGTCAATTTCATGAACAACCCTGACGAGAAGACAGCGGCTGAACAGTTTGGAACCACGGACAAGTATTTCGGTGTCTGCACCCTGATGGTGACTTTGCCCGGCTTGCCAATGATCGGGCATGGACAGATCGAAGGTTTCCGTGAAAAATACGGGATGGAATACCGGCACCCAAAATGGGATAAGTCAGTAGATGAGGGTTTGGTGCGCGGACACGAATGGCGCATATTCCCGCTAACCCATCGGCGAGCCCTGTTCGCTGAGGTGGAAAATTTCTGGTTATATGACTTTTTTATATCAACCTCCCGCAGCAATGGCGGAAAGGTTAATGAAGATGTATTCGCTTACTCCAACCGAATGGGGGATGAACGCGCTCTAGTGGTCTATCATAATAAATACTCCGAGACGCGCGGCCGGATTAAAAGTTCTGCTGCAGCCATGGATAAAAGCAGTGGCAATCTCGTGCAAAAGATGCTTGCCGAGGCGTTGGGTCTCCCGAATGAACAATTTGCTGTTTTTAAGGATTATGTGACTGGATTGGAATATATTCGTTCCTGCAAAGATATTTCTGAGGAGGGATTATACGTGGAACTGGGGGGATATCAGTGTCACGTATTCATGGACTGGCGTTTCGTGAGTGGCGATAAATGGGAGGAAGTGAACCATAGTTTGAAGGGAGGCGGAACAGCTTCGATGCAAGACAAATATGATAACATTTTTTCCCCCAAGGCCAATGTCAAAACCAAACCGTCTGCCAGAAAGCCTATGAACTCGACGGGCCTCGAAAGGAATGGAAGTGAAAAAGGCTGGAAAGAAAAGCCCGACAAAGAAAAAACCTGCAGGAGGCGTCAAAACTGGCAAAGAACAAATAAAGATAAAGTAATACACAGCGGTGTGCTTCATAATTTGTTTGCGGGAGGTATTGCATGGGCAAAATATCGAGACGAGATTTTCTAAAGGCAGCAGCCGCAAGTGCAGGAGCCATCACTCTCAGTACGTTCCTCGACGCATGCGGGAGAGTGTTACCCACATCTTTCCCACCCTTTGAGGTGTCGACCATTACTCCACAGCAGTCAACTCTTGATTCGAGTTCCCCGAGAGGAACTACTACAAGTGAGAACAGCCCAACAGACACAGGTATTGTCCAATCTCCAACGGATACTCCCCTTCCATTACCAGATATGGTGGTTACGCGAGGCGGCGAACCGGAAGCCCTGGTTCGGAAAGCGCTCGAAACCCTGGGTGGCATGGATAAATTCGTCTTCAGCCGAGCAAATGTGATCATTAAGCCCAATATTTGCACGGCAAACCACCCCTATGAATATGCCTCCACAACCAACCCATGGGTGGTAGGAACCCTGGTAAAGATGTGTTTTGAAGCCGGAGCTGCCAGCGTAAAGGTAATTGATTCTCCTTTCCAGGGGACAAGACAGAAAGCTTATGAGGTCAGCGGGATCCAGGAGCAGGTGGAAGCTGCTGGCGGGGAAATGGGCAGCATGCCCCTGTATAAATACATTCCTACTCAGATTCCTGCAGGAGTTTTCTTGAAATCAACAAAGGTTTTCGAGGATATCCTCAAAGCAGATGTTGTCATCAATGTACCAATCGCAAAACAACACGGCTCATCGGGGTTGACCCTGGGAATGAAAAACTTGATGGGGGTGATTGAAAACCGGGGAGCACTACACTTGGACCTTCATCAAAGCATCGCTGACTTGAACTCTCTTATTAAACCTCAATTAACTGTCCTGGACGCAGTGAGAATCCTGACTGCCAATGGCCCCACAGGCGGAAACCTGGCGGATGTCCAGAAACGAGATACGGTGATCGCCAGCCGTGATGTGGTTGCAGTTGACAGCCTAGCAACATCCCTATTTGGGATGAAACCCGAAGACTTGGCCTATATTCGCTTCGGAACCAGCATGGGTCTGGGGAGGAGTGACTTACAGAACCTGAACATCCGGGTAATCGACCTCGCTGCATAGGATTATTGGGAAAAATATATGAACAAAGAGGCAATCCTTCCAAAAAAGGGAAGACGAAGGATCGTCAATGGACAGATCACGGGACCGTGGATCATATTCCGCAAGACCGTGCAGTATCTGGCATTATTCCTTTTTATTACTTTGTTCACCTGGTCACGCCAGGACGGTGGACCAGCAGCGTTGGTAAACATCCCAATGCGCATGGACCCTTTGCTAATCCTTGCTCACCTGATCGCGAGCCGGACCGTCCTTGCTGGGTCATCCTTGGCACTGATCGTCATCATGCTGACAATCATATTTGGACGAGCGTGGTGCGGATGGCTTTGCCCGTTAGGAACGATCCTCGATATTTTCCCGCTGCAGCGCTGGAGAAAAAAGGGACCACCTCCCTCGGAAGGCTGGCGAAGGGTCAAATTCGACTTGGTAATTATCATTTTAGTTGCTGCATTGCTGGGGAATCTGACACTTTTATTCTTTGATCCACTGACCCTGCTCCTGCGAACGCTGACCGTGAGCATCTGGCCAGCAATGGATCGGATCGTCACAGCACTTGAGTCGGTATTGGTGCGTGTGCCCGCCTTGGAAGGGCCTCTTTCAACCTTTGATAATTTGGTGCGACCGGCTGTGCTACCATTCCAACCGGTGTATTACAGAAACGGAGTTTTGTTTGCAGCCGTCTTCCTTGGCGTAATTTTGCTAGACCTATTGACAACCCGCTTTTGGTGCAGGTACCTTTGCCCGTTGGGAGGGACATTGGGCTGGTTGAGCAAGGTTTCCATCATTCGCCG
>CAWFNU010000026.1:0-17672 GCA_963817265.1 uncultured Chloroflexia bacterium | reverse complement strand
ACTTGGCGTTTTTCGTAGGCGCGCGCCAGCACTTGTTACGCCAAGCCTTTGCCGCGGAACTCACCCCTCATTGATGCGGGCCATCCAGCCCAATGCCCGGCGACTGACATTCGCGGTTTGCCCCGCAATGATTTGCGTTGCGACATGGGCGCGTACGAAGTGAAATATTCCGATAGTCCCACCGTCATCCGACCGGTCAGCAGCGCGACCACGACCACCTTTGGCCCGGCGCTGATGGGCATCCTGCGCGATGCGGCGGTTGATCCGGGCGTCATCACCGTGACCAAATCGCTGACGTGGAAGACCAAGCCCGGCAACGCCATCGATGCCTACTGGTCTACATCACGCCCACCGTGAACTCCGGCCTCAATCTGACATTGACGCTGTGCTACACCCCCACGGAAAGCAACGGGCTGGACCTCAACGCGCTGCGCTTCTGGCGGTTTAGCGGCGGGGCGTGGAAGTCCGTGCCGGGCACGCCCGTCACCTCCACGGTGGGCCTCAACTCTTGCGCGACGCTAACGGGCGTGAACGAGTTGAGCGTCTGGACGCTGGCGACCGATTCACCGACGGCGGTCACGATGCGATCGCTCATGGCCCGACCGGCTGCGGCTACCAGTCGCGGTGCTGCCACTGCTGGCGGTGCTGGCTGTAGTAGGCAGATTCATCATCACACAACATCGAGTATCGGATGGGGAAGACCTCGGCGAATGAGGAAGCGGAGTATCGGATGGGGGGCGGCAGCACGGCGGCTTTCTTTCGCCTGCAAAGCCGCCTGAATCGGTGGGAGGGCGTCGCCATCGGCCTGTTGATTTCGGCGATACTCACCTTTTCGATTCTTTGGATTTACAACCTTCTCCCGTTGGTAAATGGCAGTGCAGTAATTATTTCCACTTTGGTGATCGTTGCTCTCCTGATTGCCATCCGTGATGGGCGCGATGAATTTTCGGGGGCTTTGTTGGTGGTCCCATTCTTGCAGATGGATTTTTCCTTTCTACTCGGTTTATTCATCCTCTGGTGGGCTGTTTATCATCACCGTGGACGCATTGTTGCGGGTTTTCTGATGACCTTGACCATTCTTCTGGCAGTTTCGTTCTTTATTATCCCAGATTGGTTTATGCCCTTTATCAAAGGAGCGATTTCTCATTTCAGCTATCAGCCAGGGTTGTCAGTGGGGGGTATTTTCACCTCCTGGTGGCCGGTGATTGGCCCGCGTCTTGGTTTGATGCTGACAGCTCTAATTCTAGTGCTGCTTTTCATTGAATGGCGCAATGTGCGTCAAAAGGATTTCCGTCATTTCCTTTGGACGTCCAGCTTTACTCTGGCAATTACTCCACTTCTTGGCATTCCAGTTATTCCCCAATCATATTCGCTTCTATTTTTCCCCCTGATCCTGTTTCTCTCCATTTTGGCAGAACGATGGCCTCGTCCACATCGATGGGGTCTATCTGGCATCATCTTTATCCTCTTCATTTTTGGCTTTTGGATTGTAACAGCAACCCTTTATCTGAAGGGTTCCTTCAGTGCACTTTCTGACGTACTGGTGCTGGTTTATCCCGGCATTCTCGTGCTCAGCCTCTATTGGATGCGTTGGTGGGCTGTCCATCCTCCGCGCACTTGGAGCGATAGCCTCCCATGACCTGGCGGTGGTACCTGCTCCTGGCGTTGCTGGGCTTGGCGACTGCATCTTTCGTCGCTGCCTTCCAACCTTCCCCTGGTTATATGGATGCAGACTACTACTATGCAGGGGGACTGCAACTGGTAAACGGTCATGGCTTTACCGAACCCTACCTTTGGAATTATTTGGACGATCCAGCTGGATTACCGCACCCTTCCCATGCCTATTGGATGCCGTTAGCCTCCCTGCTGGCTGCCCTCGGTGCAGCGGTCTTCAGATCTGAATTATGGTTTGGCGCCCGGATTGGGTTTCTGTTGGTCGCTGCACTGATTCCACCGCTGACATCCGCCATTGCCTGGTCTTTTTCTTCACGCCGCGGTCTGGCACTCACCTCTGGTTTGTTGGCTGTTTTTCCTGCCTTTTATTTGCCTTTTTTGCCGGTTACGGATACTTTCGGTCTGTGTATGGTTTTTGGGGCGATTTTCATTCTGGTTCTCAATCGAAAACCCTCCCTGCTGAATCCTTTCCTACTTGGACTTTTAACCGGCTTGATGCATTTGACTCGTGCGGATGGTCTGTTCTGGTTGCTGGTTGCCTTTTTGGCAGTCATTTTGGTTTTCCCTAAACCAGCGGGGCATCCCGTTCGGTATTATGTCATCTCAATGCTTTTTACTTTGATTGGTTACTTGTTGATCATGACCCCTTGGTTTATTCGTAACTTCATTGCATTTGGCACTCCCCTTGCTCCTGGAGGCCTGAAATTGCTTTGGCTCACCTCATATGACCAATTATTTAGCTTACCCCGCCAATCTAATTACTTCCTCAACCTGGTGGCATAGTTGGTCTTCCAGCAATTTTTCGAGCTCGCTTGTGGTCGTTGGGTCTAAACCTTTCCACTATGCTGACCGTGCAGGGAGAGGTGATCCTCCTCCCCCTGATTGGGTTTGGTTTTTGGTATTTGCGAAGGGATCACCGTATACAATTGGCTGGTCTCGCCTGGCTGGGGACCCTCATAGTGATGACCTTGATCTTTCCATATGCAGGTGCGCGCGGCGGCTTTTTTCATTCGGGTGCGTCACTTCAGCCAGTGTGGTGGGCACTCGCACCTCTGGGTCTTGACCGTGCCATCGCATGGGCTAGCCGAATGCGCGGCTGGAACGCCATCCGCGCTGGAAAAATATTCCAGTCCGCGCTGGTGACGGTTGCCGTCTTTTTGACGGGTGTTGTTATCTATGGGCGGGTAATTGGCGGAGGTGGAAGCTCGGTTTGGGCTCAGGAAGACATTTCGTATAACCATTTATCTAGTTTTCTGGTTTCGGAAGGATTAACTGACCAGTCAATCGTCATGGTGGCCAATCCGCCAGGCTTCTTCCTCGCATCCGGCAACCCGGCAATTGCTGTTCCGGATGGGGACGTGAATACTCTCCTCACAGTAGCACACCGATATGGAGCAGCATACTTGATCTTGGAACAAGGGAGTACGCCGGTCGGACTAACGCCGGTTTTCGAAAATCCAACAGGGTGGGGGGGATTGGATTTTCTAGGCAATCTGGAGGCGGCGCGTGTATTCCGGATCCAGCCCTGAGTTCAGCCTTGAAACCGCGCGATTATTGGCTTCTCTCTGATTTTTGCCTTGATTGTCCCACTGGCTGTCGCCGCGCTCCAACCTGTACCTGGTTACATGGATGCCGCATATTATTATGCCGATGGTGCTCAGTTGGCTGCAGGGAGAGGTTTCCAGGAGCCTTTCATCTGGAACTATTTGGATCACCCTCAAGGGCTGCCTCACCCTTCCAATTCATACTGGTACCCAATGGCTTCCTTGATTGCAGCAGGAGGGATGCTCTTAACTGGCACCATCAACTTTATTTCTGCTCGCATCGGTTTCGTGATTATGGCAGCTTTAGCGCCTCTTGTGACTATGGCTCTTGCCTGGCGCATTTCAAAGAAGCGCTCTTTGTCATTCCTTTCTGGTTTATTAGCTATTTTTTCCGGGTATTACCTTTCATTTATCTCTACCACTGATAATTACAGCCTCTATCTTCTGACTGGAGCGATGTATTTCCTGATCCTCGATCGGTTGACTATTCCCAGGGTGATTTTGCTGGGTTTCTTGGCGGGGATATTAAACCTGGCTCACGGCGACGGTTTACTTTGGCTTCCCTTGACCCTCTTTGCAGTAATGGTGATCTCCTTTCGCCAGTCTTCCTCAAAGAATCCGTGGTCGCAAATTGTTCATTCTGTTGGGAATTGCTTTTTATCCATTGTGGGTTATTTACTGGTGATGGGAGCTTGGATGGTCCGCAGCTTGTTGGTGTTTGGCACGCTGCTCCCCCCGGGAAGTAGCCATGTCCTCTGGATGACGAATTACAACCAAATATTTTCCTTTACCCCGGAGATATATACATTACATAACTTGATTGCCTCCGGTTGGCAGTTGGCATTAAAGGCTCGAGGCGAAGCTCTTCTTCAAAATATTGGCACCGCATTTTTCGCTCAAGGCTTGGTGGTTTTATTCCCCCTTGTTGCTATTGGGATTTATCAAAATCGCCATATGTTTCGTGTCCAGGTGGGCCTTTTAGGATGGGTCCTTTTGGTACTATTCGAGAGTTTGTTTTTCCCCTTTGCAAGTGTTAATGGCGGTTTTTTTCATGCGGGTACGGCTTTTCAACCGTTATTTTTTGCCCTTGCCCCGGTTGGACTTAATGTGCTCCTGGTTCGCCTGATCAAAAATAAAGATCGTCTCCCGCAGGCGACAAACCTAATCCAGTTTTCTCTTGCGGTATTGGTTGTATTGATCAGCGTATTTCTGGTCAAGATCCGCGTCATTGACACTGGTTGGAATGAAGGGGAATACCTGTACAGCAAGGTGGATCAAATCCTGGTGGACCAGGGAGCTCTTCCGGAAGAGATCGTCATGACTCGTAATCCCCCGGCATATTATGTAATGACAGGTCGCCAGGCAGTTGTTGTTCCTTATGGGGATGTTCAAACCATCCTCGAAGTGTCTCAAAAATATGCCGTTAGTTATGTAGTTCTCGAACGTAGGGGTGCAATGGATGAGTTGGCAAATTTATATTCCCACCCCGAACAATATCCAGCCTTTAAATACCTGGGAAAGCTTGATGAAACAATTATTCTCCACATCAACAGATAAAAATAGCATAATGGGTTGGCGGTCTTGGTTGATCTTGTTTCTCGCCACTTTGTTAAGTTTTGGCACGTACCTTGTCTATAGCGCATCCGTTTATCGCATTGGTTTTCCATTGGACGATTTTTGGATTCATCAAACTTTCGCCCGTAATCTCGCGTTGCATTTTGAGTGGTCCTTTATCCCTGGGCAATTGTCTGGTGGGTCCACATCCCCCCTTTGGTCTGCTCTGTTGGCAACTGGTTTTTGGGTAAAACTCTCCCCCTATGTTTGGACCTTTTTACTCGGTGGTCTGCTGCTTTTCTGCCTGGCTGGTTTGGCCGAAGTGGCGATGCGGATCTTCCTTCCAAACTACCGGCGGCGTGATTCCATGGGTTGGACTTGTATTTGCATTTGAATGGCATATGGTCTGGGCATCTGTCTCCGGGATGGAAACATTATTGCACTCATTAATTATATTTTTTGTGCTATTGTTACTAATTAAAGGATCTTCCCATTGGTTGTTGATGGGAGCTTTGGCAGGTATAAGTGTTTGGGTGCGCCCCGATGGGGTTACGCTCCTCGGACCTGCAATATTGACCATTCTTATTTCCCTACCTACTTGGAAGATTTGGATGCGCGCATTATTCTCTATGCTGTTCGGTTTTTCCATCTTCTTTTTCCCTTACTTGTTGTTTAATTTGGTGGTGGCTGGCACAGCTTTTCCAACGACCTTTTATGCAAAGCAGGCTGAATATGCTGCCTGGCAGGCCAGCCCAATTTTGATACGTTTTGGGACTGGCTTGATGCAGTTATTCACCGGTCCGGGTCTCATCCTTTTGCCGGGAGGATTGGTCACTGCGGTTTGGGCGGTTCGGAATAAAAAGTGGGGTTATGTTGCAGCGATATTATGGCTGGTTGGTTATATTGGATTGTATGTGATCCGCCTGCCTGCTTACCAGCATGGCCGTTATTTAATGCCTGTGATGCCCGTATATTTCTTTATCAGTTTGGTTGGTTTTTATCAGGTATTTATGAGTGGCAAACCACAAAAACATCTTTTGTGGTTTGCCAAAACTGTGTGGGGTGGGGTGCTCGCCATGGTATGCGCGGGGTTTTGGTTTTTAGGAATGCAATCGTATGGTGAGGATGTTCGCTATATTGAATCGGAAATGGTGGATACGGCGAAATGGGTTGCGGCTAACCTTCCAGCTGATTCAATCATTGCAACCCACGATGTTGGTGCCCTTGGCTATTTTGGGAAACATAAATTGGTGGATTTGGCTGGGTTGATTTCGCCTGAAGTGATTCCATTCTTGCGAAACGAGACTGCGCTAAAGGATTATTTGGACTCGAAAAAAGTGGAATACCTTGTTACTTTTCCAGATTTTTACCCGCGCCTGACCTCGGACCTGCAGTCAGTGTTTTCAACAAGAGCGCCTTACTCGGCAGCTCTGGGTGGCACGAATATGCAGGTGTACCGCTGGGTGACCCCGTAAAATCTCCGGATAATTTTAAACTTCACCGGGAATATCAAATCGGTTTTGCTCATTTTTATCTCCATCGTGCCTTAAATTGTCGTGTGGGTTGACCTGTGCTATACTCTAAACAGATAGGCTCTTAATAGGGACGTAATGGACGAAATCACTATTGTTGTTGTAGATGATCATGCATTATTCCGGCAGGGGGTTGTCGACACTCTTTCCTTGGAACCTGGGTTTAAAATCATTGCGCAAACAGGAGATGGGGAAGAAGCACTTATGTTAATTAGATCCCTGCATCCGAATATAGCGGTGATGGATATCAATCTCCCTGGGATGAATGGACAGCAAATAACCCATCAGGTCGTTCAGGATAAATTATCCACCCGCATAGTGCTCTTGACCGCATATGACGACCATGAGCAGATAATTCATGCAGCGTGGGCTGGCGCGGCTGCATATTGCGCTAAAGACATTGAACCTTCAAGGCTTGTGCAAACCATCCGGGAAGTAATTAAGGGGAAATTTGTAATTGAAAATCAGGTTTTTAATAAGAAAGAATTGGACGACTGGCTGAAGGGTGAGATCGAGTCCGTCCCTCAGCTTTACAGCGAACCAGGTAACCCTTTCCATCCCCTGTCTGATCGCGAAGCAGAGGTGCTTGCTTACGTGGTAAAGGGAATGAGTAATAAGGAAATCGCCTCCTCATTGGGTATCAGCCACCAGACCGTAAAAAACCATGTGACCTCAATTTTACGGAAGTTTGGGGTGGAGGATCGCACCCAGGCAGTAGTTTTTGCCCTAAAACGAGGGTGGGTTAAGCTGGATGATAATCTTACGCAGGAGTAAAAAATGTCGATGCCCGAATTACCTCCAACCACGGTCGAAGATCCGCACAATTTGATCCAGTCTGAAATGGAAGAGACCAATCGTGCGTTAAAGGAAATTACCTTAATGCTCGAGCAAAGCCGTGTCGAGCTAGGGAAACTCACTCAACGCAATACTGCAGTTACAGCGAATTTACAGCAAATTCAAGGACAAATTGGAAAGATTCCCAGCGAAGAAATCCGTACAGTTTATGATACCGCCATGGAAACCCAGCAGCGTTTATTTGTAATGCGTGGTCAATTGGAAAAACTGCAAGGTGACCAGGCTCATTTGGAACGGTATGTTGGGATGTTGGAACGCCTGAAAAATGCCTTGTCAACGAGTGGGTCTACCGGGGGAAAAACTGATCGCAGTGGTTCTTCCAGTGTTGAAATGCTTGTGAACGTTCAGGAGGCGGAACGCCAGCGCCTTTCACGCCAGATGCACGATGGTCCTGCCCAAGCGTTATCCAATTTCATCCTGCAAGCAGAGATTGCATTGAAGCTTTTTGACATTGATGCTGTGCAAGCTCGCAACGAACTCGGGAATCTCAAAGCTGCAGCCATGAGCACTTTCCAAAAAGTGCGTAATTTTATTTTTGAACTACGTCCAATGATGTTGGACGATTTGGGGCTTGCTCCTACGATTACCCGTTACGCGGATATGTTCAAGGAACAAGCTGGTGTTGAAGTGAGCATGACAGTCACTGGTAGCGAACGCCGTATGGAGCCGTATGTTGAAGTGATGGTGTTTCGTGCGATGCAGGAATTGCTAAGCAATGCTGTTGATCAAAACCAGGCCACCTTGGTAAAAATTCAGTTGGACATGGGTGACACCATGGTCAAATTGTCGTTGGATGATAATGGCAAAGGCTTTGATACCGATGCCCTTGGGAAGGATGAAAATTTAGGGTTGAAGCTGATTAAAGAACGCAGCGAAATGCTTGGAGGGACGTTTGAGATCAACAGTTCCCCGGGAAAAGGCGCTCGGGTTACGTTGTCAATTCCAATTCATTCTTAAATAAAACTGCAAAGTTCTTGTAATGTTTAATTCTAGTTTCCTTCATGAAATTGATATATAATCTTGCTATCTCTGGGTTGGCACTCAGGGAAATCCAAATCGGAAAGGAGGTGAAATTCCATGTTATTCGCCCCGAAAGAAAAAGGTCAGGGTCTTGTTGAATATGCTTTAATCCTTGTTTTGGTTGCGATCGTTGTAATTGCTGTTTTGTTGATCCTTGGCCCAGTCATCGGCAACGTCTTCAGTAAGATCAATAACTCCCTCACGACCGTGCAATAAGCTGCCGACTTTGGCTCGTATTGATGATAAATGGTACTCTGGAAACAGAGTACCATTTTAATAATTTGTCAATATTTTATGAAAATAACTGTAAAGTTACTGTAATGAATAATTCGCGATTCCCATAGATGAACTGGTATATAATGTCAATATCTCTGAATTGGCATTCTGAGAAATCCAAAAAGGAAAGGAGGTGAAATCCCATGTTATTCGCCCCGAAAGAAAAAGGCCAGGGCCTGGTCGAGTATGCTTTGATCCTTGTTTTGGTTGCTGTCGTTGTAATTGCTGTTTTGTTGATCCTCGGCCCAGTCATCGGCAACGTCTTCAGCAAGATTAATAACTCCCTGACCATCGTGCAATAGTAGTCAACTACTATCGCTTTGGTGAAAAATGGTACTCTGGAAAGCAGAGTACCATTTTTGTTTCCCATTTACCGATTGAGTGGGAGCTTTTAGACGGCTTTGGCATCCATCGGTGGGATTTCATTAGCATTGCACTATAATTGAATTGTCGATCGACAAATAAACTGGTCCAACCCATCTTGAACTTCCACTTCGATGGATAGGTCAAATAAATGAAACTCGACTCTCTTACTCTTCACCATCTTGGATGCCGCTTGTTGCCCCGTTTGAGACCTCTTTTGGGCGAACGATCGATCGCGAATGTATCCTGATCTCCATCCAATCTGAGGGCTGACCGGTATATGGCGAATGTGTGGCTGATCGGGATCCGGGTTATTCTTATGAAACGACTGGCACTGCCTGGCACATTTTGAAGGATTTTATTGCTCCTCTGCTGCTTCGGTCAGGATGTAAGAGATGCTGATGACTTTCAGAACCGATGTGGATCAAATTCGCGGTCATCAACTGGCAAAAGCCGGCGTGGAAATGGCTCTTTGGGATTTGCGTGGCAAGCTCGAGGGTCGTTCGCTGCGGGAAATGTTGGGGGGTGTCAGGATCGTGTCCAGGTTGGGGTTTCAGTGGGTTGCAATCCTCCCCGGAGGTTTTGGTGGACAACCGTGGAGAAATACCTCGCCAGCCGGATATGGGCGCATTAAGATCAAGATCAAACCCGGGCGTGACGTAGGTGACGCAATCGCCGTTCGCTCGAGCCTTCCCGAAATAAAACTTCAGGTGGATGCAAATTCAGCTTACACCCTTGCAACCTGGGAGGTCTTAAAACCCTTGGATGATTTGGAGTCTATTGCTCATCGAACAACCTCTGAATGAAGATGATATCTGGGATCATCGCCTCCTGCAAAAGGAATTGCGCACCTCCGATTTGTTTGGATGAGAGCATCATCACGCCTCGCCATGCCCGCTATGCATTGGAAATGGAAGCTTGTAGGATTATTAATATCAAAGCTGGGCGGGTCGGCGGGTTGAGCCAGGCGGTTGCCATCCACGATCTCTGCCGGGAAGGCGGGTGCCGGTTTGGTGTGGAGGCATGCTTGAGACAGGTAGTTGGTCGAGCCTCCAACCTGGCTTTGGCATCTCTGCCCGGTTTTATCTTGCCGGGCGATATCTCAGCCTCCAGATCGGTATTATTCTGAAGATATTACCCGTGAGCGTTTCATGCTTAATCCTGATAGCACAATAGATGTGCCGACTGCTCCTGGTTTGGGTGTGACATTGGAATCCGATCGCCTTGAAGAAATTTACTCTGCAGAATTACGATTGGACGCGGAGTGAAATGGAAAGTTATCAGTGTCAGATGAATCATTTTTTCAGGACATCATCAGTATTATTCTTTGCCTTGGTTTCTGAGTTGCCTGCGGAAGCCTAAGTGTCCGGATCAAAGGTGACTGTCGAAAATTCTTCTCCACGACCAGCGCCGGTTCACGGTCACCGCACCCCCTTCCAGCCTGAAGGTTATGTACCTCCCCCGGCTGTCCACAGCAACTCTAATCCCTCCTGCGGAAATTCCAGCCTCATACTCCGCTTCCAACCTATCTCTGGATTTCCCCGGCTGTCCCGGATGTTCTTCGCCAATATGGCATTGGGATCTGGTTTGTCACCGGTTCAAGTGACTCTGCCAGTGCAGTCGTCCGTTTGGATGTGTCCACGACATCAGACTCTCGAATTCCCTGTCTTGGATCTATGCGCTTGTTGCACCCTTTCCGACCATTACAGATGGTGTTTCGCTTTCGGATATACAAAATGCCTGGAGTGGTGTGCCGTCGGTCCCTTTGCTGGGTCGCCCGTTGTGGATGGATGAATCCACCTTGCTGCGTTTAGCATGATTTGGGGAGTCTCCGCGTTGCAGGATCGGTACGCTTGGCTCCTGCGGACCACATTGCTGGACTCTTGCCTGGGCAGATCGTCCTGCCTGGGCGATTGTCCCCTTCGAATTTTTGGAACCCCGCTGGAAGGTCCTCACAGTGGACGGCCAATCTCCGGTCCATAATGATTTCAATACTTCGTTCCTATCCGTTGAAAATCAACTTCAGCTTGATTCCATCTGGTTTTCCCACTCTCGCCTACTAACCGCGATCCTGGCAAGTTAACCGTCCTGGCCATGACCGGAGTCAACCGCCCTCGTGCGTGCCACTGCCGACCGCATGGAGCAGCATGGTAGTCCTGTACCCGGGAGAAGAGATTCGCTCGGTCTTGCGTGCTGCTGATATAACCCACATCTAGCAATGAGATCCCATTTATGGCAGGACTGCCCGACTCCCGATCCATGGACGGATAGTTTGCGATTTTGCAGTGACCCGCGCTACATCGCCTTGTTGGAAGATGTCGGTACGGATGTGGTTGAACTGACCGGCAACCACCTGCATGGATTATGGCCCGCAGCCGGTCTTGACCACTCTCGACATGTATGATCAGCGTGGCTGGCTCTACTTTGGCGGGGGTCGGGATTTGCAGGATTCGCTTCAGCCCGCGCTTGTTGGAAGATCATGGGAACAAACTGGCTTTTATTGGCTGCAACTATGCCGGCCCGCCCAGCGATTGGGCAACGGATTCATCTTCCCGGTTCAGCCCCTTGCGATTTTGACCAGCTGTCAGTTGAATTAAGCAATTTGCGTGCGAGTGGGTACCTGCCGATAATGACATTCCAGTACAACGAGTATTATCAGCCTAGACCCCACCGATGACGAGCAGCGCGATTTTCTTCAGATGGCCTCTGCCGGAGCAGTGATCGTCAGCGGCAGCCAATCTCACGTTCCGGCTGCGATGGAATTTTCTGAAGGGTCCTTTGTCCATTATGGCTTGGGAAATTTGTTTTTTGACCAGATGTCACACCTGATGCCGGATGGGAGCCTGATTTATGATACCCGCAATGTTTTTGTCGACCGGCATGTATTTTATGATGGTCGATACATCAGCACTGAATTGCTGTCTTATATAATCGAGGATTATTCCCGCCCGCGCTCTGATGACCGGTGCAGAGCGCCAGGAGTTGCTCAAGGAATATTCAGCGCTGCGGGGCTGGTAATGATTTCTGCACATGGAGGCATCCTTGATAATCTATGATATTTCTCTCCCCATATCTCCCGAACTGCCCGTCTGGCCTGGCGATCCAAGCGGTGGTACTGGAAAAAGTCTCCTCGATGGATGCAGGTGCGCACGATAATATCTCACGATTGGCGTGCAGCGTCCACACTGGCACGCATGTGGATGCCCCCCATCATTTCCTGAATGATCACCGCACGGTGGAGGCCTTGTCTTTGGATGTACTGACCGGTCCGGTGCAAGTGATTCAGATTCCGGATGATGTGGAGCTTGATTACTGCTGACATTCTTGGAAAAGGCTGGAATTCCTTCCGGGACCATACGTCTGTTGTTGAAAACCCGTAATTCCAGCCTCTGGGAACACGTCGTGCAAGAGTTCTCCCAGGATTTCGTGGGTGTTTCCCTGGATGGTGCTGAATGGCTGGTGCGCGCCGGGGTCAAACTGGTCGGGATCGATTACCTCTCCATTGCACCGTATAAACAAAGCATTCCCACGCATCAGGCGTTGCTTAAACCGGGCGATTATATCTTGGAAGGTGTGGATTTAAGCGCTGTTTCCCCGGGATGTATACTTTGTATTGTTTGCCCCTGAAACTGGTTGGTTCAGATGGGGCTCCGGCGCGTGCCATTTTGATTGAATAAAAAAAACTCCCGCAGGATTATCCTGCGGGAGTTCGTTCGTCTAATATCTGCGTTGACCGCCGCTGTTGCCGGGTCCTCGGCGACTCTTCCGCCACCACCGGGTCCACCGCGGCCATATCCACCGCCAGGGCCGCCGCGTTTGTCACCGTATCCGCCACCGCCACCAAATCCGCGTTCTTCCTTCGGTCGGGCCAGGTTTACCTTTAAGTGGGCGATTTCGCCAGCGTGTAGCTATTGAACATCTGGATGGCCTTTTCGGCCTCACTCTGATTGCTCATTTCGATGAACGCGAAGCCTTTGGATTGGCCAGTATCGCGATCTTTGATCAGAGCCACCGAAGCAACTGTCCCTGCCTGGGCAAATAGTTCGCGCAGATCCTCTTCCTTGGTTTCGTAGGACAGGTTGCCAACATAGATTTTCGTTTCCATCCTTATCTCGTCTCCTTCTGAATTGGGCGGCAGGCTATGAAAAAGCCGCCAGCCTTGTACAGGTCTGGCGGTCAATCCACACACAAATCCTACTGCAAGTGCCCTCATTCTAACACAAAAGCATCTTACTAACGTTAGTTCTCTGAGTTCATGATAATTCGGCAGAGCGATAAGGTATAGATGGTTATCTTTACATCGTTAATCAGCGGGGAGAGTATAACCCCCATCCACAACGATTACCTGTCCCCGGATCATGCTCGCAGCCGGGGTGCATAAAAAAGCCACCACTTCAGCCACATCCTCCGGTGTTACCAGCCGGCCTGCAGGTGTGGCGGCAGTGGCTTTCTTCGGATGCTCCTTTATCCCAGCTTCTCGAAATGTTTTAAGGCATCCGTTTCCACAATTCCTGGCGAAACGGCGTTGACGATGATGTTTTTTGGCCAAAGTTCGACGGCCAAGTAGCGGGTAAGGCTTTCGATGGCTGCCTTGCTGGCTCCCACCACCACGTAATCGCGCATTACGCGGCTGGATCCCTGGCTGGATATGCTCACGATTTGTCCGCCCCCGGCCTTTTCCATCAGCGGCACCGCCTATTGTGCAGCAAATAACAGCGACCGGGCATTGATGTTCATCGTCCAATCCCAGCCTTTTGGTTTTTGATCCAACACGCCGCGATTAAAACCGGAAGCCGCGTTATGGATGAAGATATCCAGCGTTCCAAACGCCTGCTCGATCTCATCGAAGAGTTGCTTCAGGTCTTCCAAATTCCCAACATCCGCTTTCACAACCAGTACCCGCTTCCCCAGCGCCTCGATTTCCTTTGCAGTTGACTCTGCAGGGGCCCGGTTGCGGAAAAAATTAACTACCACGTTCGCCCCATTCCTGGCAAAATTAATGGCGATTGCCCTCCCGATCCCGCGCCCTGATCCGCTGACCAGGACCACTTTGTTTTCAAAAAGGTCTTTGTCGGACATACATCTCCTTTATGTCTTCAATCATGTCGAGTATAACATGGGGAAATATCCACTCATTTGGATCGGATAATCCCATGATTGTATGTTTTGGTCTGCTTGCAGATCCAGATTTTCCCCTTCACGTAACAATTTTTATTACTTCCTTAGTATAGTAAAATACCAATCTGGGAATTGTAATGAAGAAATATTTAAAAGGGAAAACCGCCACTGTAATATTGGGGGGATTATGTGTTCTTGTAATCTTTTACATGGTTGCCAGTTTGGGGAGACTTCAATTAAATCCAGCCAAACCATTTTCATATATTCAGGAAACCGCCCCCCTTTCTCCAGGTTCTCCGCCTGCTTGGAATGGTCTGTTTGTTTTCGGTTTCCTATTTTTGGCTTTGCTGATTGTTTTGATTATTCTTCTCCCACCGGATCAGAAAAAAAAATTCCTGCTGACATTGGCATGGCTTGTTCTTGCTGGGTTCATCACCTACCTTGTTCTCACTCGGTTGGACCTTAGCAGACCATTCCAACCTCCTCAATTAACTCCAAATGAAGAGGTGATCACCCTGCTTCCCGGTCCCACTCCTACACCGGCAATATTGGTTACCCCCTCGGTGTTTGTTGCTCCCCATCTCTCCCCTTGGGCCTCCTACCTCGTAGCGTTGGCTATTCTGTTGTTCATTGGTGGTATTTGGGGGTGGTTGGTAGTGCGCAGGAGAAGAATGGGAGCACCTTATGAAGCTATTGCAGAAATAGCCAGGTCTGCTCTCGACGAGATTGAAGAAGGCAGGGACTGGGGGGATGCCATCCTTAACTCATATTATCGCATGAACACAGCTGTTGCCGAATGGCGCGGTATTCACCGCACAGAAAGTATGACCCCTGCTGAATTCGCCAGTGAGTTGGTTTCCACCCATCTGCCTGAAAATGCGGTATTTCGGCTTACGACTCTCTTCGAGCGTGTGCGCTATGGAGATAAACGCTCCACCTCCAACGATATTCAAGTGGCAGTGGATTGTCTCACAGATATATTGGATTATTGCCGGCGGGCAAAATGAGATCGAAGCTGTTTTCATTCATCGTCATGGGTTTGATCGTGGTCGGGGTGATTGCATTCCTCCTTCGTGAACTTGTCCAGGATTGGGTCGTCATCCCATTGGCGAGACTTCTTCTGGTTGATAAAAGGATATTACGGAGCTTTCCCTCAGGCAACTTATTGGGGTATTGCTTTGATTGTTGCAGCCGTTCTTGTCCTGCTTTGGCTGCGTCTCCCGGATTTTGATCGGCCTCATCACTCCGAGCAGTGGAAGCCTTCGCCGGGCTCGATCCGCGAAATGGCTTTCTGGATTCAGCGTGGCAAGGAAGGCATTTTCCCAAAATGGCACCTTGCTCATCTTCTTGCTGAACTTGCGCTCGATATCCTTAATCGACGCCGCACCCGTCAGAGGGACGCTGGTTTTTTGGATAACCCCAACTGGTCCGCTCCTCCGCATGTAAAAAAATACTTGGATGCTGCCCTCTCCACCAATTACACCGATTACCCCAGGCAAACGCGCTTTCGTCAGGATCCTCCCACGCCCTTCGATCAGGATCTGGATCCTGTGGTGGAATATCTTGAGTCCCTTCTGGAGAATGAAAATGACAACAATTCCTGAAACATCTAAAGTATGCCAGGCAGTGATTGATGAAGTGGAAACCGCCATTGTTGGGAAGCGTACAGTGCTGGAAATGATCATGGCTTCCGTCCTGGCAGGAGGGCATGTATTGCTGGAAGATTATCCCGGTCTGGGGAAGACTCTCATCGCGAAATCATTCGCCACTGTCCTAGGCCTCGATTTCAAGCGCATCCAATTTACTCCCGACTTGCTTCCCGGGGACATCACCGGGGGGTATGTTTTCAATCGGGCTGAGAATCAGTTTGATCTGCGTCAGGGTCCCATTTTTGCCAATATTATCCTGGCAGATGAGATCAATCGCGCTTCGCCTAAAACACAGTCCGCCTTGTTGGAGGCCATGCAAGAGGGACAGGTAACCCTCGAAGGTGAAACCTTGCTGCTTCCAGACCCGTTTCTCGTCTTGGCTACTCAAAATCCGATTGAATATGAGGGTACCTTCCCTCTCCCTGAAGCTCAACTGGACCGATTTATGCTCAAATTGACGGTTGGATATCCTGACCTCATCGAAGAGACGGAAATATTGAACCGCCGCCATACTCGCCGTCACGAAGACGTGAATCTTGGGAAGGTCACCAATGCTAAAAAGATCGTAGAAATGCGTAAGGTGGTCGAAACTGTTCATGTCGAGGAAGATTTGGAATCCTATATAGCTACCCTCATCCAGGAGACTCGTCACGACCGGCACGTTGCAGTCGGATCAAGCCCGCGCGGTTCTCTTGCTTTCCTTAAGATGGCGCGTGCCCACGCCGTCCTCGAGGGTCGGGATTATATCCTGCCAGATGATATTAAACGCTTTGCGGTACCGGTTTTAAGCCACCGCTTGATTCTCCAACCGGAATATTGGTTGACCCGCCAGGTTGCAGACCGGGTGATCGCGGATATATTTGCCAAAGTCCCCGTTCCCGTTTTGAAGGACTCCTGAAATACTTGGGGAATAGCCCTATATGGCGTCTTTCTGCCTATTAAACCCAATAAAGCTCCAGGCGGCGTTCGCGACATCGTCCCCGAAAGAAAGTGAGGGGAAGCACATCGTCCCCGATTTTGGGGTATCATCTCCATATGTTGTCCCGCTGTCCTTGCAGGATGGGGACACTATTGGGGAGTCTCGCCGCTGTCCATCGACTGATCTGATGATCCACAATATATGACCCGCACATATATCCTCGCGATTATTATTTTCTTACTCCTCTTTGTTGGATTGGCCTCGCTGCGTCCTCGATCGTCGCCCTTGTCTTTCCACTCCTGCTATATTTAATTGTTGGATTGTGGCATCTTCCGGACAAAGTGGATTTGAAGGTCGAACGCACTCTCAGCGCTGAACGGGTGAAGACGGGTGATGAGGTCACCGTCACCCTAAAGGTCACTAATAATGGGTCTGCAATTGAGGAGCTTTTTTTGGAAGATCAACTCCCTGCTGGACTTGAGCTGGTCACTGGATTGCCCCGTCGCTTATTAACTCTACCGGAAGGGGGTTCCATCTCATGGACATATACATTGCGTGGCAAGCGCGGGTACTATGGATTGAAAAAGGTCCGCGCCATGGTCAGCGAGTCGCTCGGGCTTTCGGGGACTGTCCATGATCTTGCCACCGACGGACAATTATTTATCCAGCCGCCGGTATTACGCCTGCGGCGTGTAGCCATCCAGCCGCGTCGTACACGCATTTTTTCGGGCATCATCCCTGCCCATCAGGGGGGGTCTGGGGTTGAATTTTTCGATGTGCGCCGTTACCAGGCAGGTGATTCCCCTCGTTGGATTAACTGGCGCGCCACTGCCCGCCATTCTCAGGATGTTTTTTCAAACCAGTTCGAACAGGAACGCGCTGCCGATGTCGGTCTCATTCTCGATGGTCGTCATCGTACGAATGATTTTGAGCTTCGTTCCATCTTCGAGCACTCAGTCCTTGCCGTGGCTGCTCTGGCGGATACTTTCCTGAATGCAGGCAACCGGGTGGGACTGTTTTTTTATGGGCGTCAGATTACTTGGACAATGCCTGGATACGGAAAGATCCAGTCTGAACGCATTTTGCATGACTTGTCCCTGCTTGTGCCTGGAGATTCCCAGGCTTTCAGCGGATTGTATATCCCCCGTCATTTATTCCCTTCTCGCTC
>CAWFNU010000025.1:0-56936 GCA_963817265.1 uncultured Chloroflexia bacterium | reverse complement strand
TGGGGCGAGAGGGGGTCGAACCCTCACGGTGTCACCACCGGCGGATTTTAAGTCCGCAGCGTCTGCCAATTCCGCCACCGCCCCAGCGGTGGTATTATACAACTTTTTTTCGAAATGAAGCATATCTTGAGAATAAATGAACCCAAAATGGAGACACGTTTCCTTTGACGTTTCCTTGACCAATAACTATGCGCAACTCTTCTGAATTTCCAAATTGCGGAACAACCAATCTGGCTACTCCCACCTCAAAATCGGTGTGTGCATCAGATCCAGCAGTCCCGGGAATTTGATTTTGCGTCGCAAAGGTTGAGGAGAATTGATTTGCCTTTGGACGCATACTTCGTGCATTAAATATCTCAATGGCATCAACAAGTGGAGAAATCTCCAATAAGTCATCCATCTTCCAAGCCCCTTTGCGCCAGGAATCAAAAGGATGTGAGATGCTGATGAATGCCCCCTGGTCACGGAGACGATTAACTGTCTCGAGCGGAGAAAGGCCTGCCGGGACTTCGCGGATTGACAAAAAAAGCCAAAATTTCTCCACAGGTTGTCATAACTTCTTCGACCTATGATTATTAACTCCGGATCCAAGATGCATGCTGCAACAGCACCTGCAATCGTGTTGTGGTCGGTTATAACGACTTTCCCAACCCACGACGTCGTGCAGAATGGATCAAATCATCAGGAGTTGTAAGAGAATCTTTTGATGCAATGGTATGGCAGTGGAAATCAACAGCTATGTTCATAGAACGGTTGCACCAAACATGTAAATATTCCTTTCAGAAATACAAAGATAGCAAATCGCTGGGTCCAATAAAACGAACAATATTATTACGAGTTTATATCACCTAAGTGATTAGATTTTTTCGGTTTAGTATCATATTGAAAGGAATTCTATGTTGTTTGGATAATTATACTTGTGCTATTGATATGTTTCTCCAATTTATTCCAACCGTATTTTCTGAAGAATAGAAAGGGGAATTACGTATATTAATTACAATAGCCATGAAAGTTGCTTCCGAAAACGAGTATTTTCGTCATCTATTGATTCTTAAAGGGAACTTTCCTGCACTAAGTTAACTAATGAGTTACAATTATTTTTGCGATCAACCAGTATTTTCTGGTATCCAAAAGAAATCCCCTATAATAAGATTTTCAAACCTAAAGGTACTATATGAGCAATCCTTCATCTCGCTACATCCAATGTTCACCTGCAGTTGCAGAAGCAATTCGTTTTTCTGCTCCAATAGTTGCCTTGGAATCAACAGTTATTACTCACGGACTGCCAAGGCCACAAAACCTTGAATTGGCGCGGAACATGGAACGAATAATCCGCAAGAACGGAGCATTCCCTGCAACGATCGCCATGCTCGAAGGTGTGATCCGGATTGGGTTATCTGACCCAGAACTGGAAGTCCTCGCAAACCAAGACCAGGTCCGCAAAATTAGCCGGCGAGATTTCGCAACTGCCATTATAAAAAAGGAGTGGGGTGGAACGACAGTGGCTGGGACCATGTTTGCAGCCCATCACAATGGCATTAAAGTTTTCGCGACCGGTGGAATCGGTGGAGTACATGAGGTTGAGACGCTCGATATTTCCACGGATTTGCAATCACTGGCTGACACACCGATGATCGTAGTGTGCGCTGGCGCAAAGGCAATTTTAGATTTACCGGCAACACTTGAGTACCTGGAAACGATGTCAGTACCTGTCGTCGGATACAGAACCGATGAATTTCCAGCTTTCTACTCCAATCACAGTGGCAAATTTGTCACCTCACGCCTGGATTCGCCCAAGGAAATCGTAGAGTTTGCAAATACCCATTGGGAAATTGGAATGAAAAGTGCCGTGTTGGTGTGTCAATCGCTGCCTCTCAAAGAAGAACTTCCCCGGGAGAAGGCTGACAGCGCATTTTTACAAGCCCGCCAGGAGGCTCAAAATCAAGGGATCCATGGACAATCTTTAACCCCATTTCTGCTTTCAAGGATTGACAAATTGACCAATGGTGCATCGGTGAAAGCAAACCTTATGCTCCTTCTAAATAATGCGCGTTTAGCTGCACAAATCGCGGTCGAACTAAGCGCTGCAGGAAGGCAGAAAACCATATAAAGACAGTCGGTTTATAGTGCCAGGACAGTACTAAGTAATAATCAAAACAAAATTTCCCTTTGAACCAATCACCTAGTCGGTGTTGGACTTGGCCAACGGGTATCTGTGGGGTGAGGAGTTCTTGAAGGTAAGGGACTTCTGGTGAGACTAGAAGTCATGGAAGGAGTCCTGGTAATAGAAGGGGTAGGGGAAGTTGTGGGTGTGGGTGGGGTGCCCATTACCCTGAATTCCCCCAAAACCTTCCATTCAATCCCGACAAAGATAACTAATTGGTACGTCCCTGGGAGCCATTGTTCAGCGGGCAGGGTTAAGTTGTCCTGTCCAAATCCACCTGTTCCACTATCCCAAGCGCCAGTCTTATAATGATCATTTATCATTTGCCCATTTCGGTACCACACTTCAGTCCATTGGATGCCATCAGTCATTCCATCGTATGAATAGGTAACATATACCCTGCTTAATGGATTCTGAAAGACAGTCTGTGGGTCGATTGGGAGAAAATTCTTCACAGAAAGTGAAAAAATTAAAGGGCTAAAAATTGCCCCCGGGTTAGGAGTGATCATACTTTTGAACTGTGTCTCTATTCCCATGGGTAAAAAAGGTGTTCCGGTTGAAGTAGGCGTGTAACTTGTCGCCAATGTTGGGGAAATTGTGGGGGTAAAGGATATTGTGGGTGTCAGACTGATCGTTGGGGTCATAGATATTGTTGAAGTTGGTGTCCGAGATGGGCTTGGTTTAAAAACACTATATGTGACCGGTTCACCATATCGACCAACCAGAAATGATATCCCGATCAAAATCAAGGCAAAAATGATAGCGCGCCAGCCACCGGCAGTCTGTTTTCGTTTTAATCGATAATACGCCACCTTTAACCCCTTACGGATAGCACGGAATCCAGCCCAGATGCTGAAAATCGCACCAAGAATGGTGACAATTACTACCATAACCACTGCACCGTGAATATCCAGGTTCATCTGATTCGATTATACCTTCTTGACTCCCACACTGGTTCGTGCTACATTTTTCCCATGTTAATCTTCCTCAAGCTCGGCGGATCGCTAATTACAGATAAAACTCTTCCCTATACTCCACGTATTACAATGCTGGATGAACTTGCTATCCAGATATCAAAGGCGATCAAAATAAACCCAAGCTTGCAGCTTGTCCTGGGACATGGCTCGGGTTCCTTTGGTCATCATGCTGCCAAGCAGTTTGGAACTCGAAAGGGTGTTTCCGGGAAGAACGCATGGCGCGGATTTTCCGAAGTGTGGTTTCAAGCGTCAACCTTGAATCGTTTGGTTGTAGATGCACTAAGGAAGGCCAACCTACCGGTTGTAACCCTAGCTCCTTTCTCAGCAGTGATGGCCAGGAATGGAATGGTTACAAATTGGAATTTGACACCTCTTAGAGCCTGCCTGACCAATAATTTACTCCCGGTGATACACGGGGATGTTGTGTTCGACGAAGTTCTGGGTGGTACAATCCTTTCCACAGAGGACTTATTTATTCATTTGGCTCGCCATTTGATGCCCGCGCGGATTCTATTAGCGGGGCTGGAAGTTGGTGTTTGGAAAGACTTTCCCGCAAGAAAAAATCTCCTTACGAATATTACCCCTGAAACATTTAGAGAAGGAGCTCCCAGTCTTGGAGGCAGTACAGGAGCTGATGTTACGGGAGGAATGCTTGCCAAAGTGACCGACATGCTAAAGTTGGTGCAACAGGTCAAAGGGCTTGAAGTCCTAATCTTCTCCGGAGAAGATCAAGAGAATACGTATCGCGCATTATTGGGGGATAATCCAGGTACTCGTTTATCCAATTGACAACTCATAAGACACGCGATAAACTCGGCTTTTATTTTAGGGTAGAAAGAATATTTAGCTAACAGGATCTCGAACTAGATAATTATCCGGTGGACCATGTAAGATCACCTGCCGATTGGATTAATAACTAAAACCACAACCAAATTGCGAAAATATATGCCAAAATTTAATCCTGCTTATCTTACATCTGAAGGTGCCGCAAAACTTGAGGCGGAACTTCAAGAATTAAAAGGTCCTCGAGCGCGATGCTTTAGCGCATCGTCTTCGTGATGCAATTCAAATGGGTGACCTGTCAGAAAATGCCGATTATCATAAGGCAAAAGAAGACCAAGGTTTCCTAGAAGGTCGAATACAGGAATTGGAATTCGTATTGCGAAATGCGATAATTGTCACTTCTTCAATTTCCCCCAAAACTATAGTCGAGGTTGGAGTCAAAGTGACCGTCAAAGAGGGCGATCTGGAACCTGAGGATTATTTCCTAGTAGGTTCACAGGAAGCAGATCCACGCAACGGGAAAATATCTTATGAATCCCCAATCGGGCGCGCCTTGATGGATCACCGGGTGGGTGATACAGTAGGAGCCGAAACACCAGGTGGAATAATAAAACTCACAATCTTGAAAATCGAATGAAAAAGCGGGCGACCCCGGTGGGTCGCCCGCTTTTGAATTACGCGGGGGTTACAACTTTAGGCCAGACTGCTATTTCCAAAGTCAATCGCTCAAAATAACTATCCTCAGGCAGTGCTCCCTGCCCATACGCCATATCTGAAGCTGTTGCTACCAACTGTAAAGCTGCTGTTTCCAGAACTATCTGTTTTCCCTTCTCCACCAAAAATGGTTCACCTTTTGCCTGTAACCGCTGGAAAGTAGGTGCATCATTAAAGGCGTGAGCACTCATAAGCACCTTTGTTACCGTCTGGATATCGTTCTTGTCGAAAAGCCAAACCTCAAAAGCAGTTACTTTTTTAGGTTCCCCCACTCCGATAATTTCCGAAATTCCGATGCCGCACTCTCCCAAGAATTCACCAGATGGGGAGTCAATACTGAATAAGTCGTCAAACAGATCGTCGCCCAGGACATAAGTTGTCATGAATTGAGCAATTGGTTGTTCATTACCAAGAGTAGTGTAATCAGTCATTTCTGACTGGTTTGATATGTCGCGAGCTCGATTTGCAGGGCTTTCCGATTTTGTGCGCTTGAGCAGAGGGAGCAAGTACTTATAAACAGCAAAAGCAAGAATCGCAAACAATATCAACGCAACAAATATTATCAATATCCGTACAAACACACTGGATTTTGGCTGTGTCTGCCCAGCACCGGGAGTAGACGTGGCAGTGGGGCTAGTTGCTTGCACAACATCTGTAAATGTCTTAATCCCATTTTGGTCCGGATACGCAAGCTTAATTTTTGCAAGCACGGTCGGCCCATCTTCGCCCAAAGCTTCGAAACGCTGGATTGCCAGATCATTTACTGGGTTTTTTATAAATGAGTCAACTGTCATGCGTAAATAATCTTCCTGCAAATCAGTTCGCAAGGACAAAGGGGTTGCATTTGTCCATTGAACAGGCCACAACCCCCAGCCCAATACAACCAAGCCAATAAACAGCCCAACAACCAACCCCAATATTGCTGTCACGACTGGTTTTTTAAGGTAGTCTAGGATTTTCATCATGAAAAGCTCCTTCGATAACTTCGACTCATATGATGATTATACAGAATCTCATCCAATAAGCCAACACCTATTTTTATGGTGTTTTTACTGACTTTTATGACCATCCAGATTATTCCCAGTTTAGCTTTTTCACCTACTTTTTTTAAGAAAACAGATATGAAAAATTGGATTCAAAGGAACAAATTTTAACATTTAGATTCTCAGAAAAACAGAATTAGTAAGGTGAAATAAAGTTGGATACTCCTTTATCGAATGGGATTTTTTTCCTAAACAATTCATCCTATGCGATTTCCGGAACTATTTCATCCAATAGGAAGGTTGATTCACAGGATAAACATTGCGCTTCGCGTTTATTCGCTATTACCAGCATCCCCTTACATTTTGGACACTGTTGAGCCAAAGGGCGTTTCCAAGATGTAAAATCGCAAGTGGGATAATTGGCGCACCCAAAAAATATGCGTCCTTTACGGGTTTTACGGGAAACGATGTCACCACCATCCTTCGGACACATCACCCCGATTTTTTCCAACCATGCTTCGGTATGACGGCATTCTGGAAAACCGGAGCAGGAAATGAATTTTCCATATCGTCCATAGCGGATTACCAATTCCTTACCGCAAACCGGGCAAGCTCGTCCTATTGGTTCCGGACCAGTTTTGACTACGGGCATATCAGCTTGAGCTTTTGCCACGGTAATCGCGAAAGGCTTATAAAATGCATCCATTACTTTAACCCAATCTGCCTGGCCTTCCGAAATCTTATCCAAGTCTTCTTCCATCCGAGCAGTGAAAGTCAGGTCGATGATCTCAGGGAAATATTGTTCCATTAAATCATTAACCAATATACCAGTCTCAGTTGGGAGTAGACGCTTATCAACCCTATCCACATAACCGCGTGCCTGGATTGTTGAAAGCGTGGGGGCATAAGTGGATGGTCGCCCGATTCCATACTCTTCTAATATCTGCACCAAGGATGCTTCCGAAAAACGCGGAGGGGGTTGAGTAAAATGCTGTTCAGGAAGTAGTCTGACTAAATCCTGCTTCTGACCTTCTGTAATGGAAGCCGGGATGCGGACATTCAATTCGTCTTCTTCTTCAGTTTTTTTATCCTCATCCTTTGTCTCTTCATAAACCGTCAAGAATCCAGGGAACTTTACTGCAGATCCAGCAGCACGTAGTATATAAATATGGTCTGACCCCTGGCCAGTAATGTCCACCGAAAGAGTGTCAAATACTGCTGATTCCATCTGGGATGCAACAAACCTTTGCCAGATAAGTTGATATAGTTTGAACATCGCAGGATCAAGGAATGGTTTTACTTTATCCGGATCACGTAACACAGAGGTTGGACGAATTGCCTCATGGGCTTCCTGCGCACCTGCGACTTTCTTTTTATATTCCGGAGGGGTTTTTGGCAGGAATTCATCCCCGTAACGCTGAGCGATATAAGATCGGGCTTCATTTCGTGCCACTTCTGCAATATTGGTGGAATCTGTTCGCATGTATGTGATCAAACCAGTTGTTCCACCTTCCCCTACATCCTGACCTTCGTAAAGACCCTGAGCAAGTCCCATTGTCCGTTTGGCAGTAAAACCCATTTTACGCGAGGCTTCTTGCTGGAGGGTTGATGTAATGAATGGAGCAGAGGGTTTTCTTCGGCGTTCTCCACGCTTTACGCGAGTGACGATGTAGGGTGCTTTTTCCATGTCCACTAAAAGGGGTTTTACAATCTCTTCCTTACCCAATATTGGGTCAGTTTCATCAATTTTTACCAGCTTGGTTATGAAGGTTTGCTTTTGACCCTGAGGGCGCAATTCCGCTCCGATGGACCAGTATTCGACCGGGTTGAAAGCATCTATCTCGGCGCTCGTGTTCCACGATTAGCCGCAACGCAACTGATTGCACACGTCCAGCTGACAAGCGGCTACGAACCTTTTCCCAAAGAATGGGGCTGATGCTATATCCAACCAATCGATCCAAGACCCTCCGGGCTTGTTGTGCATTTACCAGCTCCATATTGATTTCGCGCGGATTTGAAAATGCCTCACTTATCGCATTCTCAGTAATCTCATGGAAAACAACTCTTTTTCGCTAATTTTGGATTGATAGAAGCTGCTTCAATTAAATGCCAGGAGATTGCTCCCCCTCCCTATCCGGATCGGTTGCCAAGTATACTTCAGCCGCTTCCTTCGCTAATTGCTTAAGTTCCTTAACAACGGCTTTTTTCTCATTTGGAACCCGGTACTTGGGTGTGAAATTATTATCCACATCAACCGATAATTGTGAGCGTAACAAATCTCGAACATGTCCGACGGAAGCTCTAACCGTGTACCCTCTACCCAAAAAGCGACCCACCGTTTTTGCCTTTGCCGGTGACTCGACAATGACCAGTTTTCCGGTTCTTTTTTCAACTTTTACCGGTTTTTCCATTCCATCATGGGCATCAGTCTTTCCAGTACGATAAAGGGTCGATCCACAGACTCCACAAGTACCTCGAGTGACTGGCACGCCAGCTGAATTGAACGTGGCTAGCGGTCCAACAATTTCCCTTTTGGTTTTACATTTCATGCAATATGCAAGCAAGAGTCACCTCCGATAGATATTCTTCGTGTTGATTGATTTATACTTCATCAATATCGCTTGGAATTGATTCCCGCAAATCATTTCTCCAAATAGAATTAGGGAAACCTGAGTTTTGAGTTCTTTTTCTTGTTCAGAAGTTGTCACAACGGAAATCCGGTCGGGAAGGATAATCCCTTGAGGCGATCAAAAGTCAAATAGAAAAAAGTGCAATTCCCATGCAAAGGCAGTAAAAACTTGGGCCATTTCATACGCGAGATGGGGCAGGGTCGTGTTTCTCCGCCCCTTGCCAATATGACGACAAAACCATGGCATATATTCTAAACCTTATATTCGGCACGTTCGTCCCTAACCGCGACATAATTATGTCCGCCTACTTGTCGAACCAATCCCTTCAGTTCCAACATAACCAGCGTTGCTGATACCCGTTCGATTGGCAAGCCTGTCTGGATGGTGATTTCGTCCATTTGCATAGGTTCGTGAGTTAACACACTCAGAAGTTTCGACTTGATTTCATCAACGGGTAATACTTTGCGGACAAGGCGATGTTCAGTGACACGTGTCAGATTTAACACATCTAAAAGATCACCAACTGAAATCATTGGATGAGCACCTTGAACGAGTAGTTTATTCGTACCTTTGCTTTGGGAAGCAAGGATGTTCCCTGGAACTGCGAAAACTTCTCGACCCTGATCAACTGCAAACTGAGCGGTTATTAACGCACCACTGGTTTCTCCTGCCTCAACCACAACGGTTGCCATTGAAAGCCCCGATATGATTCGATTGCGCGGGGGGAAATTCGAGGCATCCGGAGGGGTGCCAAGAGGATAATCACTGATGAGCGCTCCATTACCCTCTACTTTTAAAGCCAATTGCGCATGTTCCGGTGGGTATATTCTATCCACCCCACAGCCAAGTACCGCTATTGTACGGCCACCAGCTTTTAGGGCAGATTGGTGGACAATCGCATCCACACCCCGAGCCAACCCAGATACAACTGTAACCCCATTTGCAGCTAAAGAAGACCCCAATTCTTCTGCCACCAGCCGCCCATATGCACTAACGCGTCGCGTACCTACCACAGCAACGGCCCAAGTATCTTCTGGCTTTATCTCTCCACGCACATATAATACTGGAGGTGGTTGATCAATTTCCTTCAAACGAGGAGGATATAAGGCATCATCCCAAGTCAATATCTTAATCCCCAACGCATCAACCCGATTTAGATATTTTTCCAAATCCACCCCGGTGCGCACCTGAATTAATCGCTCTGCCAGTTTTGGACTGAGGCCACCTGCTTGGAGAGCATCCACGGGAGCCTGCCAGGCCAACGCCATGTCTCCAAAATAGGCGCGCAGATTTTGCAGACGAACTGCTCCAATTCCCTTGACAAGATTAAATCCGACCCAGTAGCGTTTTTCGGTAACTGTGCTCAAATTATTTCCAGGGTTTTGATTGGCTAGATCACTAATTATTACTCCCGCATTGGTGTGAGTTGTTCGTAGCTATGCAAATCTTTGAAAATTAGTGCTAATTATCCAAATCAGCGAGACCGGGCAACAAATGGACTATCATATTTTTTGAATTCAGGTCGATCTTTAAAATAACCTCCCGGATGGCAGGTAGTAATAATTCGTGCCCAGCATCATTTTTTACAACATAAACATCGTTCGCGCCAGTCTCCAGAATCTCAACCAGTGATCCCAGAGGTTTACCGCCTTCATCCTCCACTGCAAGTCCAAGGAGGTCGTGAAAATAATACCCACCTTCAGGGAGTTCCGACGCTTCAGATGAAGGAATGGATAGAACCTGGTTTCGAAACCGACCGGCTTCTTCAGGAGAGTTTACGCCTTCAAACCCAATTATCAATCCCTCATTATGTTGACGACAACTTGTGATAATTAACTTTGAATGTTTTTCACCTAGGAAAATAGCTGTTTTCGGGATTATTTTTTCAGGAAAATCTGTATCGATTTCAGCAACCACCTCCCCATGGACACCATGGGTGCGGCGGATCTTCCCAACAACCAAGAATGCAGGTTCGCCTTTTTCCCGCGATCCTGCACCTATAATTTTGGCATCGGTCATTATTCTAGGGTTCTACAACATCAAGCGTGACTTGACTTCCTTCACGCTCAGCAGCGACCCGCAAAAGGGTGCGGATAGCATTGGCCACCCTCCCACCCTTGCCAATGACACGACCCATGTCATCCTTGGCAACACTCAATTCAAGGGTAACCCGATTGCCATGACGAACCTCGTCCACAGCAACTTCATCAGGATGGTCTACGAGGGACTTAGCAATATATTCTGTTAATGTTTTCATCATATCTCGATTTTAGGAGTGATCGCAACTTAAGGAAATCATCCAGCGATTATGGTTTCCTGACTTTCCCAAAGACGTTGCAAGAATCACTTACTGGTTTTGCTGGTAGATACGTGTGCAACCCTGGCTGATTCAGCTTCTGCCAGTAGAGCATCGATTGCCTCACCAGCCTTAAACCGCTCAAATCGTTCCACTGTTCCCATTGTCTTGAACAACTGAGCCACCGACTCAGTGGGCTGGGCTCCCTTGCTCATCCACTCATAAATCCTATCTTCCTTTATGTTTAACGTGGCGGGTTCAGTGCGCGGATTATAGAATCCCACAATTTCCAAAAAGCGACCGTCACGCGGGCTTTTTCTTCTGTCCGCAATGACTAGACGATAAGAGGGTTGACCCTTTTGACCGGTACGGCGAAGACGAATACGAACCATTAGATAATTCTCCTTAATATTTTTTTTATCGATTGTTGGTATCAGCTAATCACACAAAGAGGAGCAGAAAGGAATGCGATGAGTGGTGCCAATATCTTGCAAATTATGAGAGTGAGGACAATAATTGTCATTTCGTCCTCAACCCTTTGGGGGTGTACTTGCCACCCTTCCATTTTACCTCATCCGAACAGACGCGACAGACCACGCCCACCTGATTTTTGTATCATTTTGAACATTTTTTGCATTTCGCGAAATTGCTTCACCAATCGGTTAACATCCTGTACATCAAGCCCGCTGCCTTTCGCAATCCTCCTTCGACGGCTGGCATCCAAAACATCCGGATTCCGACGTTCCTGGGGAGTCATCGAATTAATTATTGCTTCAGTCCGCCTTGTTGAATTGTCCATTTCCTCGGGTGAAATATTCCTGGCTGCCTTCCCCATTTCTCCAGGAAGCATATCCATCATTTGACTCATCGAACCCATTTTTTTTGATGAGCGCAGCATTTCAACCAAATCTTCCAAGGAAAATTCTCCTTTTGAAAGCCGATCAGCTTGCTTTTGAGCCAGTTTCTCATCAAAAACTGCTTCCGCTTTTTCAATGAGACCGAGGATATCACCCATTCCCAGGATGCGAGATGCCAAGCGCTCTGGCTGGAAGACTTCCAAAGCTTCCAATTTTTCTCCGGTCCCAATATATTTGATAGGGACACCTGTAACAGAACGGATGGATATTGCAGCTCCACCGCGAGAGTCGCCATCCATTTTGGTCATGATGATTCCAGATAGAGGGATTGCATCCCGAAACCCTTCTGCGATATGAAGTGCTTCCTGGCCAATCATTGCATCCACCACAAGCAAGGTTTCAGCTGGCAATGCAGTGTCTGTGATTGCTTTTAACTCAGCCATCAAGACACCATCCAGTTGTGAGCGTCCTGCTGTATCAACAATCACAACCGAAAAGCCACCATTTTTCGCCTTTTGGACGGCTCGCTTTACCATTTCTGGTGGTTTTAGAGAAGCCTCATAATAAACCGGGGTATCAATTTGCTGCCCGATTACCTGTAGCTGTTCGACTGCAGCTGGACGATACGGGTCTGCTGCCACCAACATAATACGCTCCCCACGTCCACGCAATAAGAATCCCAGCTTGCCCACAGCAGTAGTTTTACCGGAACCTTGCAATCCAACCAACATTACCGTATGTGGTTTTTCTCCGGAAAGATTTAGTGGGACTGCTTCACCAAGTGTAGAAGCGAGTTCCTGATTTACGATTTTAACTATCTGCTGACCAGGATTTAGCGCTTTAGAAACTTCTGCCCCAACTGCACGGATCCGAACGCGGGAAAGAAAGTCTTTGACTACGATATAATGTACATCCGCTTCCAAAAGAGCCAGACGAACTTCCCGCAATGCACTATCTACATCTGCTTCGGATAGTTTGCCTCGCTTACGAAGCTGGTCAAATAGTTCAGTAAGCCTTCCAGTAAGTGTCTCAAACATACAATTTCTTCATTAAAAAAGCAATTGCCCGAAGGCCAAGAGATTTTAGTCGAAAACAGGCAGTTGGTCAAGGAATAGCGCGTCCAAAAGGAAATTTTAGGGTTATACATCAAGTATAATCCAGTGTCATAATAATTCAGTCAAAGGAGATATTATGTCGAAGGTTGCCGTTATTACTGACAGCACAGCGTACCTACCAAACGCACTTTTAGAAGCACATAACATATCAGTTGTTCCACAAGTTTTAATATGGGGAGATGAGACATTCCGAGATGGTGTTGACATCATGCCAGATGATTTTTATAAGAGGCTAGAAACCGCAAAGGTGATGCCGACTACATCCCAAGTCTCAATTGTCGACATGAAGACTGCATTCGAGAGACTCCTGGAAAGCAATTATGATATATTGGGGGTTTTTATTTCATCAAAACTTTCTGGTACCATGCAGTCTGCCACACAAGCACTTGAAATGCTGCCGAAGGCAGCAGGGAAAATTGCTATCGTTGATTCCAATTCCACAGCGATGGCAATGGGTTTTCATGTATTAATGGCTGCCCGAGCTGCCGAAGCAGGAGCCAACCTTGACGATTGCCGGAAGATTGCTGAAAAAGCCAGAGATCATACTGGAGTATTTTTCGTGGTTGATACGTTAGAATTCCTTCGACGCGGTGGTCGAATTGGTGGCGCACAGGCCTTATTGGGATCTGCCTTGAATATTAAGCCGATCCTTGAACTTCGAGATGGAAGGATAGAATCTGTAGAAAAAGTACGGACCAAAAGGAAGGCTTTGGATCGCATGATCGACCTGGTAATCCAGCAAGTCGCGAACCGTACTCCGGTCAGATTGGCTACTTTACATGCAAATGCAGAAAATGAAGCACATGCAGCATTAAGCGAGGCTGCCCTTCGCCTTCAACCCATAGAGTTGGTTTTTGCCTCCGTTTCTCCCGTAATCGGGACCCATGCAGGTCCGGGAACCATTGGAATAGCCTATATGGCTGGCATGTAAGAATAAGATAAGATCGGACCAACCGCTAAGTTGTATGTACCCAGCTTTATTTTTAAGTTTTCGAAAATAATTAATATTGTGATTGACGGTTACCCTCGAAGCAGTTATAATCCGCCCTCGGCTCAAATCAAGAAATACGGGAGTAACCGATATGGAAACAACAAACGCAGCGTCTGAAAATGTGCTGCAACCAAAAGCGCGTCTGACTGGTAAAGTGATTAAAACAACGATTGCGGGGGCTATTGTGGATATCGGGCAGAAAGTTCCAGGGGTCATCCACATTTCTCAATTACAGAAAGACTCAGTCAACCGGGTTGAAGATATTATTCAAGTCGGGCAAGAAGTGACAGTATGGGTAAGGCGTGTGCACGATGACCGGGTAGAATTGACCATGGTTGAACCTTTAATCCTTGAATGGAGGGAATTGAAACCGGATATGGTGGTCAAGGGTAAAGTATCGCGTTTGGAAGCCTATGGCGTTTTCGTTGAAATTGGTGCTGAACGACCCGGCCTTGTCCATGTAAGTGAAATTTCACACGACTATGTTAAGAACCCAGCTGAAGTATTAAAAGCAGGTGATGAAGTTGAGGCAAAGATCCTTGACGTTGACCGAAGAAAAAAACAGATCCGCTTAAGCATCAAAGCTGTCTTACCTAAACCAGAAGAATTGGTTGCTGAGGAAAAAAAGGCAGAACCACGTAAGGGACGAACGGGTAAAAAAGGCAAGAAACAAGAAGAGATGAGTGAAGAGCCAGAAGCAAAAGAACCAGAAATAACGGCTTTCCAAATTGCATTCCAGAAGGCTCAGGATCGTGCAGGAGATAAGAAAAGTCCATCTAAAGGCAGAAAATCAAAAACAAGTCTCAAGGAAGAACAAGAAGAAATATTCAATAGAACACTTGAGAATCGGATAACACCTGGTTAATCATTCAGAATTCATAAACACCCTGGTAGGGCTAAAAAGCTTACCAGGGTGTTTTTTAATTATCGACCCGAATATTACCCAAATTGATAAATCTAAAGAATATTTAGTATGTCTGTCCCTTTGCTTGCATTTCTTTTATAAACTTGTCCCGATTTGCGAGTCGAGCGGTTTTTCCGCTTGATGTTTTCACCAGCCATGGATGTTTTACAAGGTATACATAACGCAGGGCAACTGCTGATCCACGAGTCACGGAAGCACGAATCGCATCACCTATTTTCTGTAATTGCATTAGATCTTCCATATCCACTTCAGCAACCATGATCACATCTTCAGTACCGGTGGATTCATTAAAAATTCCGAATGCTGAAGCGCGTCCTGCATGAACACCTGGTACTTCATAAGCTAAAAGTTCCAAGTCTTGAGGGTATAAATTTTTACCTCCAACAATAATCATGTCTTTTTTACGTCCTGTAATAAAAAGCTCACCTTCTACAATGTAACCATAATCTCCTGTCAGGTACCACCCTTCAATAAATGCTTTTTCAGTTGCATCCGAGCGGTGATAATATCCAGTCAGCATGCAATCGCTTTGAATTGCTACTTCACCCACGGAACGATCGGGAAGGTTGCAGCCCTTGGAATCAATAATCCGGACTTGCGTATTTTGGATGGGTTTTCCAGTACTCATCATCCGGACCTTGACCTGTTCGGGCAGCGCCGGGCTAGCGTTTTTTTTTGTTTGGAGAGAATCCCTGTCAATATCTTCGTAAACTACCGAGGAGGTCACTCCTCCCTGAGTAACGGCAAAAACGTTTTCAGCCATTGCATAGCATGTACACAGGCTTTCATAACGTAAACCCTGAGATCGAAATCTTTCAAAAAAGCTTTGGTGACTTTCCCAACGCATAGGCTCTGAACAATTAGAAATGGCACGCCAACTAGAAAGGTCAACTCCTTCAAGATCGCGATCGCGAATTTTCTGTGTACAGAAATTGTATGCAAAATTTGGTAACCAGGAAAGCGTCCCCTTGTATTTCGATACAGCCTGGAGTAAACGATAGGGGGCACGAATCCAGTCAAACGGGGACATAAGAACAAGAGGATAACCCAATAGGATTGGCATCAACCAACAAGCAATAAGACCCATGTCATGGTAGAGAGGAAGCCAAGATACAAAAACATCAGTTTTCGTGAGCTGGATCGCTTGGCTATAGTTGTTTAGTTGATTGATGACCGCCTGATGCGATAGTGCTACACCTTTCTGTAAACCAGTAGTTCCGGATGAATGTTGGAGCAGAGCGATGTCATCTACTTTTCGAGAGAAACCTCCAAATAATGGGAACTCAGGAGCACGGGGACTTACTGCCTGGTCACAAATAATAATCGATCTTACAAGAGTCCTCGCCTGGTTTAAGGGCTGCGCGAACTTCGCTCTCAAAGGCAGGGAAGGTTACCACGGCGGTTGGTTGAGAAATGGAGATCAACCCTGCCAAATCAGCGCGATAGCGCTCCGGGAGGAGCTTTTCTGTTAGAAATGGCATTATCGATGGAATGGCTCCGTGGAGGATCGCACCGTAATATGAAAATAACAGGTCAATCCCATGCTGGAGTATAAGCAAAATAACTTCCCCCGACTTGATATTATTTTGTTGATAGTTGTGTACATACCGTGATGCCCCGTAGATCAGTTCATGGTATGTCACCTGCCGATCGGGTTGGCCCGCATGCTGCAAGATAATACAGACATCGTTGGGTGATTGTTCAAAATGCCCCTTGAGTAAGTCTGAGAAGGTTGGCATGTCACTTGCGAGACTGGATTAGCACAACCAGTTGTTTCAAATTATCAAAAGACGAGGCATTTAATTCTGCATCATCGATGCGAACACCGAAAGTGTTTTCAACAAACATAGCCAAATCAACCAAATGGAATGAGTCGATCAAGCCACTCGTCAAGAGAGGCTCATCCTGCGAAATCAGTCGGGATGGTTGTTTTAGGATTTCTGAGGCAATATATTTCTCCAATGTTGTACTGATTTCATCTGTCATTTGATACTCCCAAGGTTGATATGTGAATAATGAGATAATTATTGTAACCGAAATATGTTAAGGTTGCCCCAACCATGCCGCACCTTGAACAAAAAGATAGTCAGTATCCATTAGTCCCAATTCATCGCTTAAATCAACTTCCTTGCCCGAAACCACATTAATTTCCCAAATATCTACTGAATAAGACGCGTCTTTCCAGGTAGTTCCCAGCCAGATCAACCTTGTCCCATCTGGCGACCAGATTATTGTTTGATTTAACAGGACTGAGACTGGTTGGAGTTGACGTACACTAAAATCCTGAGAATTAACCAGATAGAATTTCCCCCCAGTTACTTTTCCAGAGTAATCGCTTCTTATGTCTAAATTCACTGCAAGCCAGGGACCATTTGGCTGCCAAGACATATCTGCAAGGACATCACCTGGTAATGGGTATTCACGGGGATTTCTGCCATCAAGATACCCAAATGCCAGGTTAGATCCTTTCTGTTCAAGAGAGGATGCATATGCTATCAACTGCATGTTTGGGGCGATTATCGGATGAGACATCCCTATTAAATTTGTACTTTGGGCAGTAGATAAATCAGTCAACCAAGCACCTGAAGATGTGCAATGGTTAGTGGAGACACACGTCCCACCCTCCCAGGTTATTTGATCCCCATTTGAGGAAGGATAAATCCACACAGGAGCGACATCCAAATGTATCGGTGACCAACCAGTTCCATCTGCAAGAAATAATGCTAATTGCGTTGTTAACCCTTCCTCAAGGATCGCGACAATTCGCCCACCTGGCAACCAAAAGGCACCAATAGAACCGGAGTCAAAGAAACGGTCGGTGAGGAGGAGAAGGGTGGAACCATCAGTTCTGTATAAAGAATTGGCCCGACTTATCAATAGATTCTTCCCATCCGGCGATGCAGATTGAAATGTAAACCCAGCCTGGAAGAGTTGAGTCACAGCCTGGGTTGATAAATCGAAATAATATACTCCCAGAGATTTATATATCCCCCCCTGTCGGGATGCAAGGCTAAAAACGATCTTGTTATTGCCAGAATCCAGATTTTGAACACCTGTTGGTAAAGGTAAAAGATCATTTTTTGGGGTCGGTACAGGTGTCTTTGTAGAGAGACTAGAGGTAATCGAGACTGCATCCCGCACACCGTGCCAGACACTATCCAATGCTTGAAGACCGGTGAAACTGCGCTTATTCCATCCATCTGTTGAAATATGAAAGCCATCATTGCGGATCGTGTCCATTCCATGGTTTGGAAGATATTGAACAGCAAGCCAGAAATTCCAAAGTGGGAGGTCATACTCGAAGGCCATACGAGCTGTCGCTAAATTTAAGCTTTGGTCCCCCTCCACATTATCTGCCTTGGTAGCCAGTATTGGAACCGCCCCATGTGCAATAACGGTTTCAATTACTTGGCGCATATATTTCTCATAAGTTTCAGTAGTTCGACCTTCCCACCACACTTCGAAGCTGATGAAAACGATACTTGGTTTGGTTACACGCAATTCGCATTCCAAAGAATTTTCACCCGGTAGACAAATAGCTGGGTTAGCCCACATTGGGGAGAGAACCGTGGCAGCGTTGAAGCCCCCTTTCACAGCCTGACCATCCGTATTAAAGTAGCCAGAAAAATTATCAATGGTTTCCTGCAAATATTGGTAATCAGTACCAAGGTAATATCTATCGGGTATATCAAAAAAGCCCATGAAGGCAGCCTTGATATTCTGGCAGTCACCAATTTTGGAAAAAGCTCGTGGATTGTTCCCCATTGCCAACCCAGCTCTATATATCTCAATTGCGCGTCCAGTGGCTTGAGGGACGACGGGCCACTCCTGCCATTGCTCGGGTGGTAGATGCGTGTTGGGGGTTACGGTTGGGTTCGCATCAAGGGTGGGGGCGATAATGGCAGTTGGTGGAGGTGCCAATTCAGCAGTTGGGGTGGCTGGAGAAGTTTCGGTAATCGAGGGGCGTTTAATCGTGCTGCTGCTGCAAGCAACTAAAACCAGAAGTACGGATACTACTGGGAAAGAAAGTGTCTTGATCATTTCGATGCTTCCCGGTAAACTGCGCCTATCACCTGCAAAGCAGTCAAGTTTCGCCACGGCCAAGCCATTTGCATCCGCGCCGGGTCGTCAAAAATTGGGCTCGCCCAGGTTAGATGGAATTCGTCTGAAGTCAGCCCATGGGAAGGCAATGGATAAGCTGCGGCCCAGAAATTCCAGAGGGGTATTCCATAATCATATGCAATACGGGACACCGTAGCGTTAATTGTGATCTTTGGATCCGGTTCTTCGGCTCTTGTAGCGAGTATTGGCACCACATCCTGGGACAGAACATAATCCACAATTTTGCGCATGTAAGTATCATATTTCACAATATCGCCAGACCAAAACTCCTCCATGCTAATAACCGCGAAACTGGGATTGTTCACGCGAATCTCACACGCAAGAGGCGTCTCACCTTTGGTGCAAACATCGGGTTTTGGTGAGAGAGTCCAAAATGGATTCTGGACAGCAGCGACATTCATACCACCTTTGACCGCCAGACTTTCCCTTGACCACGAACCTGCAAAATGTTCGATCGTCGGTTGAAGGTAAGCATATTTTGATCCAAGCTGGTACCCGCCCGGGTCATCGAACGCAGCCAAGAAGTAGGTTGGAATATTTTGACAATCTCCGATTTTCGAAAACTTGTTTGAATTGCGACCACGCTCCAGACCACGCTGGTACACATCGATCATACGCTGAGATAGTTCCTTCGGGACCACCGGCCAGGATTTCCAACTATCAGGTACAAGGGTAGCCACAAATGTGGTAGAAAAAGTGGGAGTGTTTTCTGGTTGTGTAGCCTGAGGAAGAAAAGCCGTAGGACTTGAGGACGCGGTGCGAGTGGATATTCCGCCTATCTTTATAGATGTTTCATTGGTACAGGCAGATAGAACAAAAATAAGGCTAACAATAATGTACAAATTTTTCACGGACAACTCTGTTGCAGGAGGTATTTTTCGAGATGTTCAGCTAATAATGAAACCCCTATGGGAGTCATATGGATAGCACTATTCGTGAACTCACCTGGGGGAATAATATTCCATAAATCCAAATACTCCCATCCGTTTGTTGATGCTTGCGCTGACATTATTCCCCGCCAGGCGTCGTAGACCCAGCGCGGGTAAAAAAAATTGTACCGTAAATCGCTATTCGTTCCCGTGCCAATCAACATTGGCTCGTTGAAAAGAATTATTGGAGCATTGCTAACTATACGCAAAGCAGCGTCAAGTAACCCAAATGCCATTTTTGAGGGATCCAATTTTGGGGGTTGCATATCATGATAGATTACATTAGTATCAAAATCTATCTGGGTTCGTTGATAATCTTGCGGATATGTTTGGTCAATCCCGGTTGCTGTCCAAAGAATACCGTACATTTGGAGGCGCATCAAATCTGCCAGTGAGCGCCGCTGACCAATAAGAGTGCCTCCCCAAAAATCAGGTTTCACTAGGGCGAGACTATTTTGATCAAGCGGTAGATTATAGCGCTTGATCAAATCTATGACTCTGTCTGCGTTATTAGATACAATCGGGGAAGAGAGTTGATTTTCCAACGGGAATGCTTCCAAAGTTATTGCCCAAATTATCAGATCTGGTTGATACCGCTGTGCATAATCCAGCACCAATAAATCCTTTGTCAGCGAAATGGTCGGATATCCAAGGTTATAGAAGCGAAGGTTTTTTCCACAGAATGACAAGCCGGAACTATTCATTTGACCTGTGAGGGTCTCTTCCGGACGCAAGAGGGTGCCCCAAATGGATGAATCGCCAATAACGATAACCCGGTATTCATCGGTGGGTTTTGGTCCATTGGCAATCACATGAGACGAGAACATGGCATCCATATTAAAAAGACTGAGGTTGTACGACTGGGAAGGATTTTCTCCAAAAGGAAACCGCTGACGTCCAGTAAACAGATGGTTATAGAGAGTAATCTTCCCCAAAGTTTCAGGATTCACCCATACTATCGCCAAGTTGAATAGCAGGAAAAGAACCAATCCTTTAATTAAAACATTCCAAATAAAACGGGAATTCATATTATGCCAGACCAAACAATACACTTATGAAATGGGTGGAAATTGAAATATCAGGTAATGCAAAAAACACCCAGCCAAGAGAGACAAAGTTAAAAGTCAGGAACACTCCGCCAATATCCAGTACTTTTTGCCAATAAAACGAGGGATGATTAAAGCTCGCCTTCGTAAAATCAGACCAGCGATTATGGACAAAAAGCCCCAGTCCATGCCATACACCCCAAGCAATATAGTTTAATGTGACGCCATGCCAAAGTCCAATCAAAATCATTGTTGACAATTGGGTAATAAAAATGACTATCGGAATGGGCAGTGGTTTCCTTCCAGAACGCAAGGCCCTGGTCAGGGGGTTAAAAAAATACGCTCGAAACCATTGAGTCAGAGTCATGTGCCAATTATTCCAGAACTTGGTTAAATTTGGTTTTAAGTACGGTGTGTTGAAGTTCTCGGGAAGCTTTACCCCAAGAAGCCCGCCTAAACCAATAGCGATATCGGTGTACCCACTAAAATCGAAAAATATCTGAAAAGCGAAGGCATATAATAATACCCACGCCCATCCTGCCGTTCGAACCTGGAGCGCATTGGTGGCATTTAAAGCGATCATGGCCAACAAGTCAGCTATAACAAATTTCTTAAATAAACCTATGGTTAAACGTTTTCCCGCCTCTCCGATATCTTCCCCAGTAAGAGCAAGCGGGCGACGCAGATCACCAACGAATCGTTCTATGCGATCAATGGGGCCTGCAGTGAGTGCCGGGAAGAAAATGATGTAAACCATATACTCTGATAAGGACACAGCAGGTAATCGACCACTTATTCGGTCACGAATCGTATGCAGAAGCCTAAAGGCAATATATGAAAATCCAAGCCAGCGCAAGTCTTGTCCCAATGCAAGGCTTGCAGACTGATGATTCATAATACGGAGAATCTCACTGACCTTTGTAGCAAAAAACGGGACTTTCAAAATTACAAATAGTATGAGAATGAAAACAAACGTAAACATTAAGACGGGTTTATTGGGTGTGGTGAAACGTGCAAGCAGAAATGCAACTAAAACGACAACAGTCCCCCCAAAAAGGATTTGGATGGTTTGAGGTGGGCGGGAAGCTGTAAGATTTATTGATACGCCCAGATAACGAGTTAGACCCAGGAAAAGTACCATTCCCCCCAAAATAATCGCCGCAGGTCCACTGTTTTTCCAGGATCGATTCTCGGGAGATGCAGTCAATATCCAGGTAAATGAGGCTAATGCCAAGGTGGCTGAAGGGAGCCAGAAATCCAACCCGCGCACTGGGAGCAAAGGCTGAAAAGCAAAAACAGCCAAAACACTACATCCCATTAACAGGTGTATGCGCCAGTGATTCCGAATTACCAAGCCCAGTGTTGCAGCCACAATAATGGATACGATGATCAGGGCAAGAGTCATCAAAAACCTTGATAAATCCAGATTGGGGCACTACTGGCAGTAAGAACTATAAGAGCGATTAGAATCAAACATAGGATTAATGCCCAGAGATTCTCACGAGTGAAAATCCGAAATTTCATTGGTAGCCACAAACCAGGTAATCACCACCTTGATGAAGAACCTGATAAGTTCGAACCGAAAGATCGAATTGTTGGTCTTCATTATTATATGTGGCGAGAATTTTCCCCTGACAAACGACCTTGGAGGTGGAACCCTCAACCGCTGTTACAGTACAAGAAAGACCTTCAAGCTTAGTGGAAACCGCCTGAAGCGAATCCAACTCAAGCTGGGCATTTGACTCCCAATCTGCACAAGATAGGGCGGAAATTGCGTTTGGATCTTTATTTACCAAAGCAGTAAGGTAATCAACCACTGCCTTTGCTGCGGGATCTACCGCTTTTCCACATGCTGATAAAAAGGCAAAGGTAATGCACATCAACAGCAATACCGAGATAGATTTTCGCATTGAATAATCCTTCAACATATATGTTTAAAAGATACTTGGAGTGTCAAGGTTAGGATAATTATGGGGTGCTACAAGAGTATTGCCCAAAAGAAAACCCAAGAATTTCACAAAATCTCAATTCTTCCAGAATATCAGAATTTAGACTTGCGGGATTATACCTGCTTCTTGCGTGAATTGACAAAACTTTCCAATCCTGATAGTATGGGTCAAATTTTGTTAAATGAGGCGTAAATGACAACTCAGGTTCAAACACAGACCGTTCTGCTCACACCTGCTGCAGCGGAAATCGTAAGAGGATTGCTCGAACAGCAAAAATTAGATAATAGTTATGCATTGCGAATATATATCACTGGCCAGACATGTTCCGGATTCCAATATGGTATGGCATTAGATAACAAACCTCGTGAGACCGATACAGCAATTGATAGTGAGGGTCTAAAAGTCCTGGTGGATGAAAATTCCATTCAATACATGGGTGGCGCGACAGTAGATTATATTGACGATGCTCGGGGTAAAGGTTTCCTTGTTAATAACCCAAATGCAACCCCCTCCTGTTCCTGTGATGGTGGAACATGTGGAACAAGTGAGAATTAGACACTAAAATGGGACCGGAACAACACCGGTCCCAACTTTTTTGGGGGTTATTTTATCTCCCGCGCAAGTAGGAAATTACCGCACCCAGAATTCCGATCAATGCCAATCCCAAAATTACGAAGCCCATTGGAAAGCGTGAACCTGTATTGGCAGTGGGCTCGAAATTTAAGGTGGCAATTGGAGGGGGAGGAGTGAAGGTTGGCAACCGAGTTGGGGTGGTTTGAACCTGGAAAGCAGCAGCAAATGTCGGGTTCAAAGTTGGAGTGGTGCGAGGTGTTGCAGTAGGCGGGGGTTCGACTACCGGGAGAAATCCAGGGGATAAGGACACCAAGGGGGCATACACCCAACCAACCCCACCGGGAGCCCCCAAATAAATGATCTGAATCCATTCTGATGCTGGTGACTTTCCGAGGGCCGGAGCAGTTTCCCCAGGCACGAGCCAACCAATGGGAACGGGATAATCAAAAGAACTTGGTCCGGATCTAACAAAAGCACCATCCGGACTAGTAACCGTGATTATCGGACCGGTGGGTGTACCTGTTACTGTAGGGATATTTCCTGTAGGTTGTTGTGCTTCTGCGAGGGACCATGCCGGGGTTAACCAAAGCATACCAGCAAACCCACCTATAAAGAGTATCCAAAGTACAATTTTTATCCTGGTTTGCATTAAGCGCAACCTATCAACGTTATTTCCGTACTTAGATAAGGAGTATTGCCCGATTGGGCAAAACGATTATAATCGAAATCTATGGATAGGCGCATTTTCCACGGAAATATTACCCCCAGTGATGTAGCGCAAGCCCTCGTAGGTGAATTCAACCATGGTAATACGCAAACTCAAGTACTGGGAGAATCCGAGAACCTGACCGTACAAATTGCATCGTCCCAGTTTTCACGCTCAGGGGGAAGAACTGGGATAAGTGTTAACCTCCAGCAGGTTGCTGATGGGATTATGATACAAGTAGGTGAACTTCAATGGTTGGGTGTTGCTGCGAGCCTTGGGCAAACTGCAATTTCTGCTTTGCTAAATCCCTTAAATTTATTGGGTCGGCTTGATGATATCGCACAAGATGTGAGCAGTCTGCAATTAAATGAAAAAATCTGGCAAGTGATCTCTACTGTTGCCCGCGCAATGGGAGCCAACCAGGAACTCTCAGAACGACTCAGCCGTGTTACTTGTGAATATTGCAGATCGGCTAACCCCGTTGGTTCATCCAACTGTGCAGCATGTGGTGCTCCTTTAGGGGATTCGCAACCGAAGACTTGTTCAAAGTGTGGGTACGTGTTGACGCATGATGAAAAATTCTGTCCCAATTGCGGACAACCTTCAAACCTCTAATTATCGCCACCAAATACTGATTATTACCCGGCACGCCCGATGAGATGGGCATTTGCCAATATTCCTCACTATCTCTCAATCTTCCAGATCGACATTCCCATCGATAATCATACTATTATGTCAACCCTTGACGAACTAGAATCTCATCTTCAAAATTTGCTGGAAGTAAAACTGCTCAAATACCTCCCAGGTTACAATCTTGAAAATCGGATCTTGCAGCAATTAGCAATTGCCATGAAAAACAGTCTTAGAGAGGAGTCTGGTATAACATATGCTCCAAACGTGTATGTCATCGTTGCTCACCCATCCACCTTGGCGCGATGGCATAATGCGCCAGGTTTATATGGAGATATTGAAAACGCTCTTCAATCCATTGGGGAGGAGGCGGGATTCCATTTTTTTGCCCCGGCTTCTGTTTCTACAGTTGAAGACCCGAAAAAAAGTATTGGGATGACGGAAGTTGTTGCTTCTTTTGGAATTGAACCCGTTGAAGAAACGCAAGGAATGCAAGTGGAGGTCAAAGAAGACATACCAGAAGAACATATTCTTCCGAATGGTTTTCTCATACTTGCCGGATCAAAAATTATTCCCCTTAGTCATCCAGTAATTAATATTGGTCGTCGCCTAAATAACCAGATTAGTATAGATGACGAGCGCGTCTCGCGAACACATGCCCAGGTTAGGATTACCAAAGGCAGATACATGATATTTGATTTGAACTCTACAGGCGGGACATTTGTAAACGGAAAGCGAATTAACCAGTCGGTTTTATTTCCGGGAGATGTGATTTCCCTAGCAGGCGTAACTTTAATATTTGGTCAAGACCTTCCATCCGGGCAAACAGAAGAAAAAGTGACTACTGCGCAGAGATCTTTCATAACAAGGGAGCCGGGAACGGGTAGCGAGGATAATTTAGAATTGAAATGAGCGGTCCAATCGTCTTCGCCTTGCGTCTCATCCTCACTGTCTGTCTGTATGCTTTTTTAGGATGGGCATTCCTGACTCTTTGGAGAGACATTAAACAGCAAGGGATTCTACTTGCTTCCCGAAAAGTCCCCCCGATCCGCCTTTCCATCACCCGGGCTAATGTCGCTCAGCAAGTGCGGCATTATTTCCAATCCGAAATAACCATTGGTCGTGACCCCGCATGCGAATGTCCCGTGGAAGATGAATCCATTTCCGCCCGGCATGCAAGACTAAGCTTTCACCAAAACCAATGGTGGCTGGAGGACTTGCAGTCTACAAATGGTACTTTCCTTAACCAGGAAAAATTGGTCATGGCAACGGTAGTCACTTCTGAAGATACCTTCACATGTGGAGACACCCTTTTCATTGTTTCCCTTGATGGTGATTTCTTTATGCCTCCGACAAAAAAACTCTAATTTTCTCAATCCATTGCTTCCTCTCCAGGAATTCACCGCAATTCCACAATCAGGATATTGGAGAATTTCCATGCACGATAATCCTTCGCTTGCCATCATTGGCGGGTCCGGCATATACTCTATGCCTGGATTGTCTAATCCAAAAGAATTAGAAATCGAAACGCCTTTTGGCAATACATCTGCACCCATTATGATCGGAACTATTGAGGGGAAAAAAGTTGCATTTTTGGCGCGGCACGGAATTGGTCACCATATCACACCAAGCGAAGTGCCTTATCGGGCTAATATATATGCATTAAAAACGCTTGGTGTTGAACGGATTGTAAGTATCAATGCTTGCGGCTCCCTTCGGGAGGATTATGTTCCAGGTGACATTGTCATACCAGATCAGATCTTCGATAACACCCGAAACCGTGCGCGATCTTTTTTTGGTGAGGGTCTAGTAGCACATGTCAGTGTTGCTGATCCATTTTGCCCAGACCTTTCAAACGCGCTTGCATCTTCTGTTACAGAAACCAAGGTATCAGTTCATCGCGGAGGAGCATTTATGATTATTGAAGGACCGCGCTTTTCCACAAAAACTGAGTCGAATACATATCGCGCATGGGGAATGTCAATTGTTGGAATGACGGCAGCCCCAGAAGCATTCCTAGCTCGTGAAGCTGAAATTTGTTACTCAGTGATGGCGCATGTGACCGATTACGATGTCTGGCATGTAAGTGAATCACCTGTAACCGTGGAAATGGTGGTTAAGATTCTTAATCAAAACGCCCTCGCAGCACAAGCAGCCATTCAACACCTGATTACTTCCTTGCCAAAGAAGCGAGCTTGCTCCTGTGACTCAGCCTTATCATCTGCGATCATTACCCAACCATCTGCCATCCCATCCATCACGCGAAAGAAACTTGATCTTTTGGTAAAGAAATATCTAAAGTAATAATTAAGTTCCCAAATCACCCAATTAAATTAATGAAACGTTTCTTGATCACATTATCTCCCGGTCAAATCCAATCCCGCCTGCTCGGGCTGGCGGGAGTTTTTCTTTTTATTTATTCACTTATCCTAACTCTTGCGCCGGCAGCTCGCGAGCGTACCTGGGCTGTCACTTATAACTGGAGCCAATGGATTGGATTCATAATATGGGTAATTATATTTACATTGGCACATTATCAGTCCCGCCGTCACCTTCCAGACACAGACCCATATTTGCTCCCAATTGCCGCCATATTAACTGGTTGGGGCATTTTAACCATCTATCGGCTCATTCCATCCTTCGGTCTTCGTCAATCTGTCTGGTTATTGTTCTGTGGAGGGGTTTTCATACTTGGTCTACAACTACCAGCTAACCTGAAATTCCTGGCTCGCTACAAATACGTCTGGCTGACCGGTGGTTTAATAATCACCGCATTAACACTCATATTTGGTGTAGATCCTGGAGGCGGGAATGAACATGCTTGGCTTGGGTGTTGTGGTGTTTATTTCCAACCATCTGAACCGCTAAAACTCCTGCTTATTATTTATCTTGCCGGTTACCTGGCTGATCGCCTCCCCCTTAACCTACGTCCCCTATCCCTGCTTGCACCTACTGCTGTTGTACTGGGTGTGGCTCTCCTGCTGCTCATCATTCAAAGAGACCTAGGCACAGCATCTATTTTCATCTTCCTTTTTACCATCATCCTTTTCGTTGCCTCCGGAAAAAAAAGACTTCTTTTCATTAGCCTTGTTGGAATCATCGCGGCGGGTTTAAGTGGATACTTTTTTATTGACCTCATCCGCCTGCGAGTCGATGCCTGGCTTAATCCGTGGCTTGATCCCACGGGAGGATCGTTCCAGGTCGTCCAGTCCTTGATGGCAGTTGCCAATGGTGGAACTTCTGGACGAGGACCTGGACTAGGCAGTCCCAGTCTTGTACCAGTTGCCATTTCGGACTTCATCTTCACTGCCATCGCAGAAGAGACTGGACTTGTAGGAACTTTGGGGATTCTTACAATGGTTGGTATTTTTGCAGCGCGGGGTATTCGTGTTGCAATCCACGCACCAGATAACTTTCGAAGGATTCTTGCTGCTGGACTTACAACATATATTAGCGCACAAACCATTCTAATCATCGGGGGTAATATCCGTCTCCTCCCATTAACAGGGGTTACCCTTCCGTTCGTTTCCTATGGTGGGTCTTCTCTCCTCACCTCATACCTTGCTTTATTAATTCTCCTCCAAATATCCAGTCAACCTGAGGAAGAGCCAGCGCCCCTCCGAAACCCGCAACCATACTTAATCCTGGCAGGATTAATAGGTATGGGATTATTTGCACTGGCAGGAACCAACGCGTGGTGGGCAGTTTGGAGAGGTCCAGCAATTCTCGAGCGGACCGATAATGCACGTCGCTCAATTGCTGATAGATTTGTAAAACGGGGTAGCATTCTAGACCGGACAGAAACGCCAATTAATATTACCGAAGGGATATCAGGGGAATTTGTCCGAACATACCTTTATCCAGCATTGGGAGCTGTGACCGGATATACGAATCCCATTTATGGACAATCCGGGTTGGAAGCCAGTCTCGACTCCTATTTGCGAGGGCTGCAAGGTAACCCTTCCAGCAGTATCTGGTGGGATCATTTGGTCTATGGACAACCACCTCCTGGTTTAAACGTACGTCTAAGCATTGATCTCGGCATACAACAACAAGCCGATGCGTTGCTTGGAGGACATACTGGAGCCGTTGTGCTAATCAATGCCACCAGCGGGGAAATACTTGCGATGGCATCGCACCCCACATTTGATCCAAACCAACTGGACACCCAAGCACAAGCTTTGCTCCAAGATCCAAAATCCCCACTTCTGGACAGGGCTACGCAAGGTCTTTATCCACCTGGAGAGTCGCTGAGACCGTTATTTTTGGAAGCCGGACTAAACAGTCCACCATCAGGGGATGCTTCAGTTCAGTTGTATACAGCCTTGGGCTTTTTTGTCCCACCTGAGTTGAGCTTACCTGTGGCAGCAATCCCCATTACTGAAAACACCTTGCAGGTTAGCCCATTGCAGATGGTACTAGCAGCCGCTACATTGAGTAATCATGGAGTTCGTCCAGCTCCTCGACTGGCAATGGCGATCGATACTCCTGCGCAGGGTTGGATAATCCTGCCTGCCCTTAGCAATCCTGTAACAGCATTTTCGTCCACCCAGGCATCAAAAGCCGCGCAGATATTTATAGTGAAGGATCACCCTTTCTGGCAATGGAGCACCAGGGTATCCCAGGGAAATCAAGATTTTTCGTGGTCCCTTGGTGGGACCTTACCTGATTATCAGGGAGTATCACTGACTGTTGTGGTTTTGTTAGAAGAGAATAATCCAACCTGGGCTGAATTAATCGGTCGAAATCTTCTTTTGGAAGTGATAAATCCGTAATAATTTTAATATTGCCGGGGATCTCTCTGGAACCATGGATTAAAATTATTTGATTCGAACGAATCGTCGTTTTCCGACCTGTAATACTCCCGCATGAGGAAAGGCGGCATCTGACTGATCGAGTGTTTTCCCATCCAATTTCACGCCGTCTTGCTCAACCATACGCCTTCCTTCAGATTTACTTTTCACCAACCCGCTAGCAGCCAATACGTCAAGCACGCTTTGACCAGATTGGAGAATATATTCTGGCATATTCTCAGGGGTATTCTTTTGTTGAAAAACGTTCTTAAACGATTCTTCCGCCTCCAATGCAACTGAATTATTGTTGAAAATTGCCACAATTTCCCGCGCGATGGACATCTTCGCATCTCGAGGATGGAGGTTCCCAGAACGGATGGCGATTTCAATTTCATCAATCTGCTTGGGAGGCCACCGCGTGATAAGGCGCATGAACGAACTCATTGCTTTGTCGGGGATGGACATGATCTTTCCATACATATCTTCCGGGGTAGAAAGCAAGGGAATGTGGTTTCCTAAGGATTTGCTCATTTTTACCTCGCCATCGGTCCCCGGCAGGATCCCAAGAATAATCGCAATATTCGGTTTGTCTCCCAAGTAAGTCATGATCTTTCGAGCCGCAGTGACGATATTAAATAGCTGGTCTGTGCCCCCTACCTGAACATCTGTTTTCAAGGCATGGGCATCATATCCCTGCATGATGGCATAAAACGTTTCATGAAGGAAAATCGGATCACCATTGTCCCAGCGTTTTCGAAAATTCTCCCGGGTGATAAATTGCTGAAGAGTGAAATTTGCTGCTAACTCGATTACCTCTGCAAAGGTAAGTTCTGATAGCCATTCCGAGTTGAATCGAATTTTGGTCCTGGATCGATCGAGAATTTTATAAGCTTGTTCCGCATACGTCTGTGCATTTTCATCGATTTCAGAAAGGGTCAAGCGCGGCCGTAACTTATCCTGGTCAGAGGGATCTCCAATAAGCGAGGTAAAGGAGCCGACTACAAATGTAACTTCATGGCCAAGTTCCTGAAATTGGCGAAGTTTCCGCATTGGCACCGTATGGCCAAGATGAAGGTTAGAAGTGCGGGGGTCAAATCCGCAATAAACACGCAACGGGCGGCGTTCCTTCTCAGCATCAAAAAGGCGATCGCGTAATTCATTTGCCATGCTCATTTTTAGAGTTTCATCACCATACTCTGTACCTTGCATTAGCAAGGCAACTTGTTCATCAATGTTCATAATATATTGATCTCCATATATAGCGCAAGAACGTGAGAAGCTTTTTTTTGTTTGGGTGAACGATGCATTTTACAGGGGAATATTCAAAGAACGAAAAAGCGCCTGCCGCAGCAGGCAGCGTCCTTCCCACCCGCAACGGCGTTTAAGGGTGGGAATTATAATAAAACGAACCAACTCCAGTACGCATCGTTCAATAATTATACAACAATTTAATTGAAGAAATCTATTTGTTATCAATATCTCGCGCTGCCCGGCGGGTGTTTTCCTCAATATCCACGAATATTAATAACACCTGGGCAACCGCTTGCAGGACAACGAAATAGACAACTCCCCTCAAAGGTTGTTCAAATAGGTTAAGGATATTTTGGACAATGTCTGTGTACCCCATTCCAGTCCAATACCCTCGGGTTATTTGCATGACCATCGCCAAAACCTGACCCGCCCAATGCGCGGAATACACTGCAAACACCACCCAAGATAGAATCTTTGCAACAGAAGTAAGGCGAAAGACAGTATCAATATTGAAGTAAATTCCAAGGAAATTTAAAGACCTCTCTTTATTCAAACGACACGCTCCTTTCATTTTGTTATAATAACTTACCTAACCTTATCCAGTGTTTCATCAATTTAGTATGAAAGATAAATAAATATTCAATATTTTTTCATCAAAATGAATGCGGAAGATTATTCTGTACTATTTTCTTTAATGGAATTATACCGAAAAGGAAAGAAACATGGAGCCTATAGATACCCCCATTAAGACAACCAATTTTATTCTTAAAGCAGTTGCAGAGGATCTCAGAACCGGGCGGTTCAACTATGTTCGAACCCGGCTTCCACCTGAACCCAACGGATATTTACACATAGGGCATGTGAAGGCCTTTTTAATTGACTACAATACCGCGAAGGAATTTGGCGGTGATTTAATCCTACGTTTTGATGACACGAACCCAACCAAGGAAGAGACAGAGTTTGTTGAAGCAATCGAAGAAGACGCCAGCTGGTTAGGTATCCAATGGGCAAAAGTAACTTACGCTTCTGATTATTTCGAGCAATTGTATGAATGGGCAATCAGGCTTATCAAGAAAAGCCTTGCTTATGTAGACGACCAAACTCCCGAAGAAATGAGCGCCAGCCGTGGAACCCTCCCGCGTGGGACAAAATGGAGTGAGGGTGAATCTGTGGTAAAGCCTGGCGTAGAGTCCCCTTTTCGGAACCGGTCGGTTGCAGAAAATCTTGATCTCCTTGAACGAATGAAAGACGGTGAATTTCCGGACGGAAGCCGCGTCCTGCGGGCTAAAATTGATATGCAACATCCCAACCTAGTCATGCGGGATCCAGTGATGTATCGAATCATCCACGCAATACACCACCGCACCGAAGACAAATGGTGCATTTATCCGATGTACGATTGGTCGCATGGCCAAAACGACTCGATGGAGGGAATCACACATTCCCTTTGTTCCCAGGAATATATCATTCACCGACCATTATATGAGTGGTTCCTAGAACAATTAGGAGAGTTTAAAACCCGTCAAATCGAATTTTCCCGCCTTAACTTAACGTATGCCATGATGAGCAAACGGAAATTACGGAAACTAGTGGAGACGGGTGTTGTTAACGGATGGGATGACCCACGTTTAACGACCTTGCGTGGATTGCGTAGACGCGGAGTAACCCCAGATGCCATTCGGTCTTTTATCAGTTTAACTGGAGAAACCAACAATGACAGTTGGGTGGATATGGCTCAACTGGATGCCTGCATACGAGACGATCTGAATAAGCACTCCCAACGCCGAATGGCTGTCCTCCATCCGCTAAAACTAATCATTGATAATTATCCTATTGGGAATACCGAAGAAATGGTCGCAATCAATAATCCAGAAGATTCAGCCGCAGGTACGCGAAAGGTACCTTTTTCGAATGTGTTATATATCGAACAAGAGGATTTCCGCGAAGTACCCCCACCAAAATATCACCGACTATATCCCGGGAATGAAATTCGTCTAAGGTATGCATATCTGGTTAAGTGTACCAGTGTCACTAAAGACCCAGTCACGGGAGAAGTTATCGAAGTTCACTGCACCTACGATCCGGCGACACGTGGCGGAGACGCACCAGATGGACGCAAGATTAAATCTACCATTCATTGGGTCTCTGCTGACCATGCCATAAAAGCGGAGGTACAACTCTATGAGCAATTGTTCACCGTCGAGAATCCTGACACATGTGAAGATATTAATTCCATAATCAACCTCAACTCGCTTGTTGTGCTTACAAACTGTTTCCTAGAACCATCCGTATCTAATTCGAAACCTGGAGATAAATTCCAGTTCGAACGAACTGGATATTTTTGCAGAGATCTGGAAACTAATAATGGCACATTGGTATTTATTCGAACTGTAACCCTGAAAGATACCTGGGCCAAAATCGAACGGCAACAAGGTTAGCAGCATGACAATTATCGGGTACCTAATCGCAGGTCTGGCAGCAATCGCAGCGGGACTAATTAATGCGCTGGCGGGTGGTGGCACATTGATCACTTTCCCAGTATTAATGGCTATCGGGCTGCCAGCTGTCTCAGCCAATGTCACGAACACCGTGGCACTTTGTCCGGGATACCTGGGTGGAACCCTGGCGCAGTCAAAAGACCTAAAGGATCAGAGAAAACGTCTTTGGATTACGCTCCCTTCTGCCATTTTGGGAGGGTTAGTTGGAGGTATCTTGCTTCTGCGAACAGGAGAGAAACTGTTCACGAATCTTGTTCCATTTCTAATCTTGTTGGCTACTTGTTTGCTGGCCATCCAAAACCCGGTGCGAGCATGGCTCTTGAAACGCCAGGAAAATGGCACAATTAAACCGACGTCAGAACTATGGTTATTTCTTCCAGTATTTCTCGGGTCGATTTACGGAGGGTATTTTGGAGCAGGCTTGAGTGTAATCGTGCTGGCGGTGCTAGGTCTAATTATGAATGACAGCCTGACCCGCTTGAATGCTCTAAAACAAGCCATCGCCTTTGCCACAAATGTTGCCGCTGCCTTGTTCTTTGTCTTTTCAGGAAAAGTGGTTTGGAGCATTGCTTTGGTAATGGCAGTTGGCGCTCTACTCGGCGGCGCAATGGGCGGCAGGTTAGCCAGTAAGATCAAACCGGCAATATTACGTTTGCTCGTTGTTTCGATCGGGTTTATTGTAGGGGTGATTTATTTGATTCGGTTATTCGTTTAAAATAACAACTCCCACATGTTAAAACATGTGGGAGTTGTTATTGCATCCTTTCCATAATTCCAATAGCTGATCTTATTCTCTCCAACACTTTTTCCTTCCCAACAATTTCCATACTTTCGAAAAGCGGGGGACTTACAGTCTGACCAGTAATCGCGGCACGCAATATCCCAAAGACTTGATTAGGGCGTAGACCGAGATCTTCCACAAGGGCCCTCATTGGCGGTTCAGCATTAGCAGGGGCGATATCTGTAAGAGAATTTATGATCTCATAGGCACGGCGAGTAATATCTATAGATTGTGCAATTGTCAGGTCCTTGGCAATCAAATCAGCTGGATTTGGATGAATGGTCGCTTTAAAAAACCAGGCTGCAAATGGCAGGCAGTCGTCCAGGGTAACCAAACGCTCTCGTATTATCGGGACAATTTTTAATAGCTGGGTGTCATCCACCTCCAAACCCTCGTGCAAGAAGTACGGTTTAATACGTGCTGCCAAGTCATCCGTTTGGAGAAGGCGGATGTGGGTGGCATTGAAATGATCAAGTTTTGCGAAATTAATAGCTGCAGGGGAAGGAGTCAGGTTATTCACATCGAAGCGCGCAATCATGTCGTTCAAAGTCATTACATCCCCCTCTGATACCCCCCAGCCCATCAAAACAATCCAGTTTAGGACACCTTCCGGAATATAACCAAGGTCCTTCATTTCGGTGACAAAGATTGAATACCCATCCTTGATCGCTTCGGCTGCCTCACGTTTGCTCATCTTCCCTTTTCCACTTGGTTTTAGGAAAACAGAGAGATGTACAAATTGAGGTTCCGCCCACCCAAACGCACGGATGATGTGAGCATGCAACGGCAAAGAAGGCAACCACTCTGAGCCGCGGATCACATGACTAATTTCCATTAGATGATCATCCACCATTGCAGCCAAATGATATGTTGGCAACCCATCTGATTTTAGCAATACAGAATCATCCAGGGCTGAATTTTCTGTAGTGCTGGGACCACGTAATAAATCCATGGTAGTGATGCTCCCCACCTTGGGCATCTTGAAGCGAATCACAAAATTCTCTCCAGAAGCAGCACGGCGGCGTCCCTCAGCAACATCCAGAATCCGACAGGTCCCATCGTAGCGAGGATTTTGTTTATTTTTTATTTGCTCCTTACGTACTTCTGCCAACCGATCGGGTGAGCAAAAGCAAGGAAAAGCATGTCCCAACTCCACCAATTTCCAAGCATATTCGTGATATATATCACGCCGATCTGTCTGACGGTATGGACCAAATGATCCCCCCACATCCGGGCCCTCATCGTAATTTATCCCCAACCAGTGCAGCCCATCTATCAATTCCTGTTCTGATCCTGGTACAAAGCGTTTCTGATCAGTATCTTCAATTCTCAAAATGAAAGTCCCCCCTGTTCGCCGGGCAAGGAGGAAAGGATATAAGGCAGAGCGAGCACTTCCAAGGTGCATCCGCCCGGTGGGAGAAGGAGCAAAACGAGTCCTAATAGGCCTTGATTCCACGAAAATCTCCCTAAAAGTCCAAAGGTTTATGCCTGATCACTACGCTCTCAACCAGGCCAATTCCAAGCATCAAGGATATTAATCCGCTACCACCATAACTAATAAATGGGAGAGGAACTCCTGTCACCGGAATCAGGTTCAGATTAACCGCAATATTTACTGCAGCCTGAAAGAAAATCAGAATGGCAACGCCGAAACAAATCAAAGATCCAAAACGATCCCGAGCCAGCCTAGCTGCCCTTAAACACCTATAAACGATGAATCCTAGTAGTGCAATCACAAATAGGGTGCCAATAAAACCAAGTTCCTCTCCGATTACTGAAAAGATAAAGTCATTATGTCGAACTTTCATAAAACGCAATTGTGTTTGTGTACCACTTCCATAACCCTTGCCTGACCAGCCACCAGAACCCAAGGCTATTAAAGCCTGGATTACGTTATATGTGGCACCAGCCCGAGAACTTAGGTCTGGTCGAAAAAAATTTATGATACGCTGTTGCTGATATGTTTGAATGAAATTGAAAGCGATCACAGCAAGGATTATTCCTGCGAGGGCAATGGTTCCCAGCTGTTTCAATTCCAATCCGCTCTCCCAAGTCATTGCCCCCCATAATGCCATGATGACAATAACATTGCTTAGGTTTGGCTGGATGAAGATCAGACCAGCAATAACCAGAGTGATTAACAGTCCTTTTCCCAACCATATCCAGTTACGGGGGGCTTCACCGTTTTTTGCGAAATAATTCGCCAGTGCAAGGATGATGACTATCTTGGCTAATTCGGTTGGCTGGATGGAAACCAAGCCCGTCTCAATCCAGCGCGTGGCACCAAATCGAGCTCCGCCAATTGCAAATAATAACAGGAGAAAAATTACGATGACAATATACATCGGGACAATTGCACCAGACCAGAAGCGGTAATCAATGGTGGCGGCAAGAATGATGACTACAAATCCAATTCCACCAAAGATCATTTGACGCGGAACAAGCGTCGCCAAGTTTTCATTCCCGGCAATCGCGGAAAGAATCATGGTCACGCCAAACACTAGTGCTGCAATGACAGCCCCTAGCAGCCAAAAGTCAAAATGTCGCCAGAAACCACTACGGAACATACTGGTCGCGAAGGGCTATCCCGCCGCTCTCCCTGAGTCATGCCCCCGTCTGCGCGCAACGCTCCGGAGCGGAATATCAGCAACTAGGCGTTGAGAGCGTCCGTCCTGAGCAACATTAATAGTCACTGCCGATGGGTCAATCTCAATATGGCGCGAAATCGTTTCAATTAGATCATCCTTCAAAGATTCTAATTCAGCAGGTGTCAGATCAGTCCGATCATGAATCAAAACCAATTGCAACCGCTCTTTTGCGCTGTTAGCACTCTTCCTGCGTCCAAAAAGAAAATTCATCATGATTTCCTTCCTAAAAGGCGCTGCAATAAATTCTGCGATTCGAGTGCCATAAATGGGACGTGCTCTCCCATCAAACGCCGAGCAATATTCTGGAAGGCGAGGCCAGCTTTGCTTTTTCCATCCAAGGCCAATGGTTGTCCCTTATTGGATGCAACAATGACATTTTCATCTTCAGGAATAATGCCGATCAATTCAACGGCTAATAGATCAAGCACATCCTCTACCGAAAGCATGTCACCACGCTTCACCATGGCAGGATCCAATCGATTGATTACCAATCCAGCAGGGCCTTTCTCCTCTGCATCAAGCAGACCGATAACACGATCTGCGTCACGCACCGCTGAGACTTCAGGGTTGGTCATCACCAATACACGGTCTGCTGCAGCAATTGCATTCTTAAAACCGCGTTCAATCCCGGCCGGGGAATCAATAATTATCCAGTCGACTTCCTGACGCAATTCATCGCACAGCCGCACCATATCGCTTGGAGAAATTGCAGTTTTGTCACGTGTTTGCGCCGCGGGGATTAAATATAGCTCCGGAAGGCGTTTATCACGGATCATCGCCTGCCGTAACCGACACCGTCCTTCAATAACATCCACCAAATCATAGACAATACGGTTCTCCAACCCCAACACTACATCCAAGTTCCTTAAACCAATATCACCATCTATGCAAGTGACCTTCTCCCCACGGGATGCCAATGCTACTGCTATATTTGCGACCGAAGTGGTTTTTCCCACCCCGCCTTTTCCCGAAGCCACAGTAACCACTTGTGCTGTCATATCACCGTCCTGTCGATTTTTGCCAGGGTTCTGCGACCAGTTGACCATCTTTCAAGCAGGCAACCTCAGGCTGACTTTTCCCTTGTTTCTTCGGCGAGACGGCAATCTCACCGGCAATGCGTAATTGCGTGGGAACCATTTCCAGCGCACAGACAACTGCATTTTCATCTCCATCTGCGCCTGCATGAACTACACCCCGCAATCGTCCCCAGACAATCACACTACCCCCAGCAACAATTTCCGCTCCTGGATTGACATCCCCCATCACAATGACATTCCCCTTATATAGAATTCGCCCCCCCGAGCGAAGCGGACCTTTAACCCATTTAGCGCCTGCATCAGGAATATCTTCCAGCTTTTCAATTTTATCTACTAAATGCGGTTTCGATAAGCGAGTTGCCAACCCAAGGTTTTGTGCTGTGGTTACCGTGACAGGTGAGTCGCTTAGGACCGCCCATAAAGTTATACCACGTTCAGACAATTGATCACGCACTGCAGATAATTCGGCTACCCGCAACTCATTTTCCCCGACACTTAGAACAACACGTGCCCCCTGGAAAAAGGATGAGCGCTCGTCAACATTTTGGATAAATGCAGTCGCAAGATCCGGCCAAGCAGCGCCGTCCAGAGTTATTAGAAGACCATCACGAATACCTTTGATTTGAATTAATGATTGCGTTTCTTCCATAATTCCTGAAATTATACTGCTTATTATGTTGAATATGTAAAGTGAGCGTAAAGGTAAATCACCTTCAACAACATTGGAGCCAGCATTTTCTTCAACCCGGAACCGCACCTAATCCGAATTAGGGAGAAAACCTGCTAGGAATTGGACAAGAATACGCACAATTAGAGGAACTGCATGCCTTCCCATGAAGCCAACCCTCTGGTAAAATCAGCACCCGGAGCGTTGTACCCTTCGCTCCCCATCCTAATGCAGGAAAGGGCTTGAAAATGAAAGTATTACTTATTAAGGACGTCTACAAACTTGGACGCGCGGGGGACGTAAAGAAAGTTGCCGATGGATATGGCCGGAACTTCCTCCTCCCACAGAAAATGGCGGTTTTAGCCACCCCTGGCGCTATTAAAACTGCTGAGAATATCCGGTCAAAAGCAGCCGAGAAGAGAGTCATCCTCAACGAAGAGATGAGCGTAGTAGCGAGGGCATTGGAAAAGGTCCAATTATCCTTTGGTGCTCGTGCCGGTGAGACTGGTAAATTATATGGGTCAATCACTTCACAGGAAGTTGCTGATGCCCTACAAAAGAAGACAGGGTATGCCCTTAAACGACAACAATTGGATATGCAACCACTACGTGCATTAGGCGATCACATAGTGCGTATCCGCTTAACGATGGATTTGATCCCCGAGATCAAAGTCACCGTGTTCAGAGAGGGTGAAGCAGAACCGAGCCTGCCAATTGAAGAGCCATCTTCCACAATGTCAGAAAAGCAACCGGCTGAACAAGAAGTCGAGATTCCCTCTGAGCCAATGATCGAGGAACCTTTCATTCCCGACGCAAACTCAAAACCAGCGGCGTAAATTCTTGAAGTAAGCATTAAGATTCCATCACCGGTCCACCAACATGGGGAACCGGTGATGTTCCGTTACTACTTATGGCAGAAACCATTGGACAGCAATTAAAGCGAGCGCGCGAGGCAAATAACCTGACCATCCAAGAAGTGGTGCAGGTAACGCGTATTCGGGCGAATCATATCGAGGCGTTTGAAGCCGACGACTTTGAAGCGCTGCCATCCCCAATCCAGGCGCGAGGTTTTTTACGGCTATATGCTGAATTCCTAGGAGTGTCTCTCGAAGCAGCGATTGCCCATCAACGATCTGATGTAGAAAGTCAATATGCGATATTAATTGAGCATCCGATAAATTCCTCAGAGAATCCAAAGTCCGGTACAGAACTGGTAAATACTCCCAGAAAATTGGAACCAAAATCTTTTAGCAATATACTTATGCGGATATTTGATCGCATTGTGTTTTTTTTACGACATCCGCAAGACAATTCCAAAACGGTTGACCTGGTCGAAAACGATGAAGACGCGACAATCGGAAATGGAAATGTAAAGTCTGTCCATTTCGAAGCATACCCCCTCCAATTGCACAAAATCTTCCCATCCCAAGTCATCTTTTCAACAATTGGCAAGTCCCTCAGGGAGCGTCGCGAAATATTAAGCCTGACCTTTGAGGAAGTTGAACGCCATACTCATGTACGCAAGCATTACCTGCATGCATTGGAAGCGGGAGAGTTTGCAGAACTGCCATCTTCCGTCCAAGCTCGAGGTATGTTGAATAACTATGCGCATTTCCTTAACCTGGATGTAGATTCAATCCTGCTATCTTTTGCCGAGGGCTTGCAAGCCCTGCGGGCAGAACGACAACTTGCAACGGAGATAATTTCGCAGAAACCTGCACCAAAAATGCTGTTTTTCTCCGACATTCAATCCAGAATTCGAATTCCATTAATATTCCGACGCTATATTTCTGTTGATATCCTTGTTGGAGGTGGATTAATTTTCCTTCTCCTTACTTTCGCAATTTGGGGTACCAATCGGGTGATAAACTTCGGTGCTGGATCCACGCTGCAGCCTACAGCCCCTTCTATTTTAAATATTCTGGTTTCTTCGCCTGAAATGGAAACGGTCTCTCCAGGATTGACCGCATCGGTGAGCGAACCCGATACAAGTTTCCCTGTAGCTGGCGAAACCCTCGTCTTGACGCTGCCGGCTGCAGGTCACGGACCCGTGCAAGTCATTGTGATCGCAGAAGAATCGACATGGGTGAGGGTTACCGTGGATGGGAAAGTCCAGTTTGAAGGTCGTGTGACAGCCGGCACGGCTTATCCATTCGATGGAAATACACAGATCGAAGTGTTGACCGGAAACGGCAGAGCAATAAGCATCTTATATAATCAGAACACTCTTGGTCCAATGGGTAATTTTGGGGAGGTTGTGGATCGCATATATACCACCAACGCCATATTGAACCCGACAGCAACCTTCACGCCGACTCCAACAATTACTCCCACCCCTACCATCACACTGCGACCGACGGCAACATTACGGCCATCTGCAACTCCCCGCCCAAGTGCAACCCCCCACATCCCCACACCTGAGGAATAAAGATTGGATGATTGGCACCCCCTCATGAACCATATTCTGGAGATGTAAATATTCTCTATTAGAAAGCCTTAATGTCATGAACCGAAAAACATTCCATATGATTTCCCTTGGTTGTGCCAAAAACAGCGTTGATTCTGATTCCATGGTGCAGCTCCTCGAACGCAGTGGGTATTCAGCTGCTCCCACCCCACAACGAGCCAGTATCCTGATCGTCAATACCTGCGGGTTTATTGGACCAGCCCGCGAAGAATCATACTCTGCACTAAGTGCGCTTGCCGAGGCAAAACGTCCAGACCAGTTGCTAATCGCTTCTGGCTGTCTGACCCAGCGGTATGGAGCGGAAGTGGCACGAAAGGTACCCGGGGTGGACGGGATCCTCGGTACACGGCGATGGATGGATATCGTCGAAGTGGTGAGGCAGTTGCGGAAAAGACCCAATGCTCCATCTGCCTCCGAAATCCGCCCCGAACCGCTGTATCACTTACCTGAGGCTCCAACAATCGGCACAGATGAAAAAGGCACGCTGCGCGCATCTGTAGCTGGGTCAAGTGCGTATCTAAAAATAGCTGATGGCTGCCGACGTCCTTGCGCCTTCTGCGCTATACCGCTTATCAAGGGCACCATCGTCAGCCGGCCTCTCGAGACTATTCTCGACGAAGCCCGGTCCTTGCGGGAAGCAGGGGTGCGCGAGCTTGTCCTGATTGCCCAAGATACCACCGATTACGGTCACGAGTTGGGAATGAAAGATGGATTAGCCACGCTGTTGGAGAAAATGACCATTGCCGTTCCGGACATGGATTGGATACGGATCATGTATGCTTTCCCCGGTTATGTCACCGACCGATTAATAGACGTCATAGCCAGCCAGGCCCAGGTATTGCCATACCTGGATATTCCGTTACAGCATGCTGATCCTGCTACCCTCACCCGAATGAAGCGACCCGCCAATATCGATTGGGTCAATAAGACAATTGTCAAAATACGAATGAAGTTACCCAAATTAGCTATTCGCTCAACCTTCATCGTTGGATACCCAGGTGAAACGGAACAGGAGTTCCAGAACTCTATTGGATTTCATCGATGAAATGCAGTTCGACCGGGTGGGAGCTTTCCAATTCTCATTTGAGGCAGGAACTGCATCCGAAGAATTGGGAGATCCGGTGCCTGCTGAGGTCAAAGAAGAACGTTTCAAAAGACTAATGGAGCTTCAACAACCCATCTCGCTGCAAATCAATCAATCTTATGTGGGGCACACATTGGATGTTTTGATCGAGGGGCATGATAATGGAATTGCGATTGGGCGGTCGTACCGGGATGCCCCGGAGATCGATGGGATGGTATTTGTGGAAGGGAATGCACAAATCGGGAGCATCATCCCGGTGAAAATCTCGGGAGCCATGGCTTACGATTTGACGGGGACCCCTGTAAAACAATGAAGACCAGAAGGCCGATGGAAAAAATCAGATTAACCAACCCGATTTGAGTCCAAGTTCTGGATCGGAATTTTCTGCCGTAAGGGACCAAGAAAGACGAGTACAAATACAAGCAGCCCGATGACAGCAGCGGAAACGGAAAATAAAGCGTCAAGGGTATTTACTGTGAAAAGAGAGGGGGAAGGCAACACCGTTACCGAGTAATTCGCAAACAGGGCCGTAAACAGGTTATTGGCTGCATGCAACCCCAGAGCCAGCTCAAGCCGGCCATCTCGGAGGGTGATATAGGCCATTACTGCCCCGATCAAGAAATAATAAAACCCCAACAATCCATAATTCACCCGAGCTTCAGGGTTCAGCAAATGCGGAAGCATGAAAAGGAACCCGGAGATGGTGCTCAGAATCCAGATACTGCGCAATCGCAAGCCGAAACCCTGCAAAACATAGGCGCGAAAAAATAATTCTTCCGCGGAAGTCTGGATGGGAATCATGGCAAGGGCGAGAAAAACAAATGGAACATAACTATGCAGGTCAAATGTCCAGACATATCTGCCAGGGTAAATGGAGGCTTCTATAATTGACATTAAACCCAAGAGAACAAGCCATATAAAGAACCCCTGGAAAAAACGTCCCGTGGCAAAGGACGAGGCAGGAGTGACCAGCGAGCGAAATGGACGATGGTGGATAAACCGCATGGCGAGGAAAATACCTGCCATAAAAAGGAAAGAAGCCAACATGAGGACAACAAAACCGAGGAGGGGTCCGACGCCGAAAAATTGACCGGTGGAGGAGATCCCTGTTTGCGGGTTGCCATCAGTCAACACACTGGCTAATAAGGCGATACTTGGGAGGGCACCGAGACCCTGCCAAAAAGCCAAGATCAGGACAACAGCGAGAATAAAGCGCCACCATTCGTTTTTCCCCTGCCGAGCCAGATCGAGATAAGAATTCATCAGTAATCTCCCTATTGAATTAAAGTTCGACGGAGGACCGTCGAACTAAAAAAAGGGGTTGGGTTACATAACAATTATGCAGGCGCTATAACAGATTAATTTGTTGGACTTGGTGCTGTTGTGGGTGTCTCACTTGGTGGGATATCAGTCGGGATCTCTGTGGGAGCCCCAGTAGGTGTTTCGGTTGGGGATCCCGAGAAAGTTGGGGTTGCGGTAGGGTTGCCCCCACTACCTCCATTATTGTTCCTCGGACCACCGTTACAGGTGTCAGAGACCATCGTGGCAGTGGGGTATGCAGTGGCGTTGTACGGGTCACCCACCATAAACGCAGTGGCATACTGCTCCTCGGCAGCACAATAACTTCCCGCCGCGAATAATTGTTCAGCAACTTTATGAGTTGCCAGGACCCAACGGCTGGTGGCACTCAGACAGGATGAATCGGTCATATTGGGATAAGCTGCCATGACCTGTGAAAAGAAATTCTGAGCTTGCAGCCAATCCTGGTCCCAGAAACTAGCGCCGATAATGTACAGGCGAGCATAGGTGCGCAGTCCCTCGGCAACACTATCCAAGTTTCCGTTACCTACGAAATGCTCTGCGAGTGTCAAATTATAGATACCCGCCTCCAGATTTACATTCTGACATCCAGAATTGATCTTTTCCACACCCAGCTGACGGAGAGCCATGTAATACATGCCATCCACTTCAGCAGTGCGATACGTGGAATCCGCTTTACGCAGGGAATCAAGGTTGGTAATGGCACCATTCCAATCCCCCGCATTGAGAAGCTGGAGAGCAGAGTTGAAAATTTCCGAGACACCGCGCAGATCAGGAGTGGGGGTTACATCCGGGGTGGGAGAAAATACGGGCGTAGGAGTTGCCTGCAGATGCAAGAGTGTGTCGGTATAAGCAGCCTGGATGCCGGGATAATTTGAATCCTTGGCAATGATGAATTTAAAATACTGTTCAGCCAGAACATAGTTCCCGGCAGCATATGCCTCGGTCCCCAGTTGGAACTGCTCATCGAGCTGACCGGAGACAACGGTATTTTGGGCAGCATAACGCTGCCCCATCCCGGAACCATAACCTCCCAGCAGCCCGAGGACTACCAGGGCAATCACGACCAAGGCTACCAGCCAGCGCGGAAATCTTTTCTTTGAATCCGAAAGGATGGAATCTGGTTCCAATTTCTTAATTGTCACATTCGGTTGAGTATCTTTCTGTTCGGGTTCAGACATGCGGGCGATTATACCTCAGGTCACAAATGGAGCAGGAGGCGGGCTTCCTTCCAAATGAATGGAAGGGCAGAAGCGGCACCGACTGCGAGTGAGAAAATGGCTGCCAAAATTGGAGATACCGGTAGAAAACGCATCGCCACGTAAGAGACAAGCCCCCCCACTACGGTTGCGAGCAGTGCGCGGACAAGAGTCCCATCCATGCTAAGCAAACCGGGGAATTTCCGGTTCTGGAGGGAGAGCAGAACAACCGCCTGGGTGGTAAAGGTGATGGCTGCAGCCAGCGGGATGCCAGGCAAGCCTATCCAGGTGGAAAAGAGCCAGGCGAGGAGGATAAACGATAGAGCCTGGAGGAATGCTGCCACCAGCGGTGTACGGGTGTTTTGATTGGCATAAAATGAGCGCACAGCCGTTTCCAGCCAGGCATCCCCCAGTAAACCGGCCAGGAACGCCCAAGTACACCATGTTACCAGATTAAGCTGAGAGGTTTCGTAGCCAAAGAAACCGGCCACCAAAGGACGAACAGCTACCGCGAGCAAGGCCGCAGCCGGGAGACTGATGGCAAGCATCACGCGCAGGGCTCGGTTGACCGTCTCACGGAAGAGGTCGTACCTGAGCACGATCGATGAACTCGGCAAGTGTGGGGAGCAGGGCAATGGCAATTGCCGTACCAATGACCGTTTCAGGAACCTGCTGGATGGTCCAACCGAGATTTAGCGCTCCAATCCCGGTCCCGCCGAAACGGGAAGCCAGGCTATCCCGAGCGACAAAATAAGCCTGAATGCTGGCCATGGTCAGAACACGCGGCCAGAGCAGAATGAGAACCCGCTGGACACCGGGAGTCCTCAACCCGATAATCGGCCTCCAGCGGAATCCGTAGTGGATCAGCCCAGGCACTTGAATCAATAAATGCAAGGCAGCCCCCAAAATGACTCCATAAACCATGCCATACAATCCAAACCCGAAAGCGGGAAGGATAACGGGACCAAGATGCAGCCCCTGGGCAGGTGTCAGAACGGTCACGCCAAAAATCTGTCCGAGGTTATAAAAAATGGGGGCGAGAGCAGGAAGAAGGAAATGTTTATTGGCCTGCAACCCTGACATCACCAAGCCACTTATGGAAAAAAGCAGGATGGCAAGAAGGTCGAGGCGCATCAATGAAACGGTGAGAGCCTGGTTTTCAGGAGTAAAGCTCGGGACAATCACATAATGGACGAGGGGTTCCGCCAGGGCAATGATGACCACCGATACGGCAGCAGTGAGCAGGAATGCCAGGTTAATCACCTTGGAGAATAAATCCCAGGCAGCGGAGCGACCGTCCCGATCCAGATATTCGCGTAGTACGGGAATGAAAGCGACCCCGAGGGCACCACCGGATAACAGAGCCGAAAGGTAATCCGGGATATTATTTGAAGCACCGAAAATCCCCATCCCCTCCAACCCAACAATCTTATTGAAGAGTATGGCTTTTATAAAAGCCAAGGCTTTATCAAAAGTAAAGAAAAAAGCCAGCATGACCGAAACACGGGTCAGAGCAGAAAGTTTTCGCATCCGGATTCAGCCCTATTCGAGAGTGCCAATTTCTTGTTCAACTGCTTCCAAAATTCCACCAGATTTAACCAGCGCCTTCATGGCATTGTGGTCAGGGTAGAGCGGGCGGTCCACTTCGAGGTGAGCGACATGCTGTCGGATGATCTCACGGGCTTTTTGGGTACCTTTCCCGGGTATGAATTCGCGGAAATCTAGTGCCTGGGCAGCTGCCATGAACTCGATGCCAAGCACCCCCCAGGCGTTATCCAGAATCTGTCCATTTTTTAGGGCAGTATTCATACCCATCGAAACGAAATCTTCCTGATCAGCTGCGGCGGGGATAGACTGGATGCTGGCGGGAGCGGATAAAATGCGCTGTTCGACAATGAGGTGGTCGGCAGTGTACTGGCTGAGCATCAGGCCTGAATAAAACCCAGGGCTGTGAGCCAGGAAATCAGGCAATCCCTGCGAAAGGGCAGGGTTGGTGAGGCGATTTAGACGACGTTCAGCCATGACGCACACCATGGTAATGGCAATCCCAGCCATATCCATGGGGAGAGCCACCGGAGAGCCCTGAAAGTTAGCGCCAGTCAGGGTCAGTTTCTTTTCAGGGACGAAGATTGGGTTATCCCCCACCCCATTGAGTTCAATCTCCACCTGCGAGCGGGCGTAGGCAATGGCATCGCGGGCAGCACCGACAACTTGCGGAGTGGAGCGCATCGAGTAGGCGTCCTGCACCTTGGTTTTCATTTTGCCGGTGGTCAGGTCTGACCCGGCAACCACTTTCATGATATTCTTTGCAGAGGTGACCGCTCCCTTGAAGCCCCGTAATTCATGAAGTAATGTGTTGTAGGGTTTCAGGTTTCCCAACAGGGCTTCAATGGACATGGCAGCGGCAATCTCTGCCTGTTTGAGGAAGCGTTCCATATCGTAAATGTGGAGGGCAGACATGGCGGTAAGGAGGTTGGAGCCATTGATGGCAGCCAACCCATCACGAGCCTGGAGGCCCGGGACTGGGATCCCAGCGCGCTGCATGGCTTCTTGACCAGGAAGCCGTTCCCCCTTGAAGAAAGCTTCGCCTTCACCCAAAAGGAGGAGCATAGCCTGAGCCATGGGAGCCAGGTCACCGGAAGCACCGACCGAGCCTTTGTTGCACACGACCGGGGTAACGCCCTTGTTAAGCATTTCGACCAAGGTAAGGGTGATCTCGGGGCGGCAACCGGAATTGCCATGCGCATGGACATTGATGCGCCCAGTGAGAGCAGCGCGGACCTGCTCCACGGGGACCGGGTCTCCGATGCCGGCGGCATGGTTGTAGATGAGGTATTTCTGGAATTCCATGACCTGCTCATCGGTGAGAATCTTCTCGGAAAACTCGCCAATGCCGGTGTTGGTGCCGTACATGGTCTCATGAGCAGCCAGTTTTTCTTCGAGCATAGTCCGGCAGACCTTGATTCGCTCCAAGGCAGGGGGGGCAAGTTCCACTTTTTCGTCGAAGCGGGCAATGGCGACGAGATTTTCGATGGTGAGCGAAGAGCCGTCGAGAATGATGGTCATTAAGTGCTCCTTATCAGTTCGTGTGACTTGATTTTACCCCATCGGGGATGGTTGAGCCCAAGGAGGAATAAAGCCCCTAGGGTCCCAAGTGGAGAAATAGGAGCATTCTGACGCGCCAAAACGACTAGAAACGAGTGACTGGATTTAAGGGGGTTAAAATCGATGACGGCAGAAACTTTCATCAATAATTGGGGAATAATTAATGAACTTTTTGCATTTCCTGATATATCGTGAATTTTAGTTTGGATCTTTCTTGGCATGTTATCACCATCACTTTTTGCGCGAGCAATTTGACGCAACTTGCAGAAAATATTTTCAAATGGTAACCCGGTATACCCTAATATGGTGGTAAAGAAAGACCGGATGCTATATGTTTGCATTGTTTTTGAGGAACAATTAGAGGAACAATTATTTTCCTGACAGCAGCAAGAGCAAAAGGGACCCTCCATTCGGGGCGGTGGCTCTAAAACGAAACGGTTGATAAGGTTCTAAATAATATGCAGAAAGGAATCGCATCGACCGTCCCGTGCCGCGACACAATTGTAGTACATATGTTCTAATATGTCAAGATGCTCGCAGTCTGAGGATCCAGTAAGTAACCCTGTATGAAAGTTATGCGAGTGTTAGAATCCCACAAGGGATCGCATCAATAAAGGGTCAAGTTGGAGCAAGAAATGAAAACGTTTATTTCATTTTTGAGGGGCATCAATGTCAGCGGGAAGAACAGGATCAGCATGCAGAACCTGAAGCGGTTATACGAATCCCTGAGCCTTGGCAATGTGAGTACCTATATCCAGAGTGGGAATGTAGTTTTTGAAAGTATCGAAGAAAATCCTTCGATACTCGGCAAGAAAATCGAGGCGGGGATTGAGAAAACCCTTGGAATGGATGTGCGGGTCATCGTGCGGGATCAGAAGGAGTTAAAGGGGATTCATGGAAAGCAATCCATTCATCATTGACAGGAAAAAAGACACTGAAAAACTTTATGTCACGTTCCTTTCTGATTTGCCTGGAGAAATTAGCTGTAAGCAAATTATCCGCACCGTCTTCGTTATATGTCCCCCGCCGAGGACGGTGGCGGGAGCCTCCAATTTTTAGATTCAGACAACCGCGTTGGTAACCAGAGAGGACAGTCGGGAGAAGACACAATGAAGTGGGATCCTAATTGGCATGGAATTAACGACAGAAGATGAATATATAATAAGTGGGAAAGAGATCTACCTTTTTTGTTCCAATGGATACGGAAAGACAAAATTCTCCAACACCTTTTTCGAGAGAAAGCTGGGCGTGACAGCGACCACCCGGAACTGGAAAACCGTTATGGCTTTGTGCGAAATGGCGATGAAGAGGCGAACATGAGTGAAAAATACGATATCTACACGCAGCGAAACAGATTCTTTTGGAGCGATCGAGGTACCTGCCGACAAGTATTGGGGGGCTCAGACGCAACGGTCACTGGGGAATTTCAAAATCGGGGAAGAACGCCTGCCGCGACCCCTGATCCGAGCGCTGGGAATCGTCAAAGCTGTGCGCCGCAAACACCAACATTGCGATGAAAACCATCGACAAAAACATAGGCACTGCCATTGCCGAGGCGGCGATGGAGGTGATCGATGGAAAACTGGACGACAACTTCCCGCTGGTGATCTGGCAAACCGGCTCAGGCACCCAGTCCAATATGAACGCCAACGAGGTGATCTCGAACCTGGCAATCAAGCGACTGGGAGGGACCATGGGATCCAAAGTACCGGTCCATCCGAACGACCACGTCAACCTGAGCCAATCGAGCAACGATGCCTTCCCCACCGCCATGCATATCGCCACGGTGGAACAATTACAGCATGTGCTGCTCCCGGCGCTGGATCACCTGCACAAAGCACTCGCAGATAAATCCGAGGCATGGGCAAGGATCATCAAAATCGGACGGACGCACCTGCAAGACGCCACCCCCCTAACACTGGGACAGGAATTCTCCGGTTACACGGCGCAGGTAAAATTTGGAATCGAGAGAATTATCGACAGCCTGAAGAGACTTTATCCCCTAGCCCAGGGCGGAACGGCGGTGGGCACCGGATTGAACTCAAAACCCGGCTTTGGGGAGAAGTTTGCGAAGGAAGTGGCAAAGTTCACCAAAATCCCATTCAGTTCAGCGCACAACAAGTTCGAAGCTCTGGCAACCCACGATGCCATGGTGGAAATATCAGGGGTATTGAACACAATCGCGGTGAGCCTGAACAAAATCTCCAACGATATCCGCTTGCTGGCTTCGGGACCAAGAACAGGCTTCGGGGAACTGTCGCTTCCAGAGAATGAACCGGGGTCTTCCATCATGCCAGGGAAGGTAAACCCGACGCAATGCGAAGCCATGTGCATGGTTTGCGCCCAGGTAATGGGCAACCACGTCACGGTCACGATCGCAGGAGCACAAGGTCACCTGGAACTCAACGTTTTCAAGCCTGTCATCGCTTACAACGTTCTCCAATCCATTCGACTCCTTGGGGATGCCATGATGAGCTTCACGGATAACTGCATCGTGGGGATCGAGCCAAACCTCGAGCGGATCGCAGAGTTGATGGAGAAATCGCTGATGCTGGTGACAGCACTGAGCCCGCACATCGGGTATGACAAGGCTGCCAAGATCGCAAAACTGGCTTTGAAGAACGGCTCCACGCTAAGGGAAGAGGCAGTGGGGGGAGAATTTGTAAGCGCGGAGGAATTTGATTTGTGGGTCAGACCGGAGGAGATGGTGCATCCAAAATGACTTTAGGATCCAGGAGAAAAGATGAGTTTAAACATAAATGCCGCGAAAGACACAAAGTTAGTTTTTCCATGAGAAGGTGCACGGGCGAGGCTTCCCCATATAACGGGTAAAACATGCTTTGACGGAATCAATTCGTCTGATTCCATATCGCATTGAGATACCCTTGAGTTGTAATTCTTAATGGTTTTGCTTAGCTGGTTCCCGCCAAGCAGTTTTGTGATGCCTCATAATTGATTGATCAAGGTTATTTATCACATTCTGGTATTTTGCCTGATTGTAATCCGCCAACCTCTAAAGGCAACCCATCGGCATAATTGATGGCTACGGATACGCAACCGTGAAACGGAGGATAAGGCGTAACACCAGGCATTGGAGATTTTGACTGCCATTGGTCATCAAAATAAATGATCATCCATACATGAGTGTCCGTCGGTCTATTACCGGATGCGCCTATGAATTTGCTATATTCCAGATAATTCATCTTCTCCACTTTAACAACTGTAAGCGGCTCTGAGTAATCGAAGCTTCGTACAAGACCTGAATGGGCCGCGATAAGTGCGTATGCTTCGCTTTCGACGGGAACACCAAAGCGAAAGGTCGGCGTTGCTTCTTGCTGAACTGTCGGGGTACAGGATGCTAGGATGAGGACGATGATGATGAGAAAGAAATACTTTTTCATATCAAACCTCCTTTGTTAATCATCCGTTATTCCATATGGTCCAATTGGCTATAAATCGAACGTTCACCCGCCATTAGGGAGATACATAGATTATAGTCAGCTTGCAGATTTGACTATAAAGTTTATCCAGAATAATAATATCATAAAGATAATACAATCCGCCTGTCGCAAGATTTTTTATATCCTGATAAAGCGGTACGCAGGGAAACTTACCCCTTATATCAACTAATTTTTGATTCCTTCAAATCATGCCTTGCCCGTACAAGAACGGGGAATTCTCCTGGGATAGGAGGATTATGCCCGTTTTGGGGGAAATGAACCCTTACAAGGAGGGGTCCCCCACCAGGGGTGACCTAATGACAGGGATTACGGTCCAGATGTTCCATAGGGGGTGGGATCGATAATTTCGGGGATACCGTCGCCGTCGGAATCCGTCCAGCCGAAAATTACATAGGGGATCCAATCGTCAATGATCGAGCCATTCGGCCCTGGGACTCCCAGAATAGCCGGCCAATTGTCCAGCATCCCGAAGAGGTGGCTAAGTTCATGGTTGAAATCCATTACGAGTTCGCCTTCCAAATCGGTGGAGACTGAAATACTGGACCAAATGTTCACATTCCCAAATTTTCCCGGCTGCCCACAACCTTGCAGTGCAACTCCACCACCTGATTCAATTACGTTTGAAAAAACCCGATTGACGAGCGTGCCATTAGCATCCAAATCAATCTGCATCAGGAAATCGTAAGCGGTGGGATCCTTGCCAGTAAGTGAAAGGACCTGGTTCGAGGTTAAAAATTCACCCGGGGATGGAGGCGGGGAAATGTAGGCTGCTTCTGCCACAACAGTCGTAAATGGGGTGGATTGTCCCTGGGTTTGTGCAAATTGTGTATAAAGTCCGTTCAGCCAATTTACCACCACTGGGACATCTGCCAGGGCTGTAGTACGGTCTATACCGGTGTTGCCATAATCCACGAAAACAGTCAGTACCCGGAAAGTGCCAGACGGACGACACAAAACAAAGCTGGTTGTATTCAAGAGGTGCGCTGGATCGGAGTATTCGGAATTACTCCAAGCGTACCGGTTATCATCATAAAGGTCAATGTAATAACGCGTCCCTTTGTAGTAGGCAGAACCAATCCATCGTGAAAACCTGGGGTCCCTTGGAGCATCATGCCGATACACCGAGGGCTTGGGGATGGAGACACCAAAATCCTGGAGGATCAATTCGGAAATACGCTGCTGCGCGCCAGCCCTATCCAGGGGTGGCGGCGTGGCGGTAAAGACAGGAATGCCGGTAACCGTCACTTGAATAGAAGCCTCAGCAAACTGCTTTTCGTTATTCATCGCCTGAATAACCAGAGAGTACTGCCCACCACCATTTGCCGGTGACCACGGGATCTCAGCTGTGAACGGGACAACACCCGTACCATTGGATGCCTGCAGGGTGTGTCCCAGGGAAGTCAACAGCAGGCACGCCATTTACAGAAAGAGTGACCAGCACGGGTGCAGAACCAGTGACCTCGAACTGAACCATTACCAACGGACTGCCATCCGGATTCAGTGAACCCGGAACCGAGCCTCCGTCAGTCAAATTTACGAACCGGACCTGCATGTCACCGGTGGATGCGAGGTCTGTTGTGGCAGTGGAGGAGCCAGAAGGGGTTGAGCCGCCGGTAGGGTGGATATTGGCAGGGGCGGTTGTGGGGATATTGGTGGAGGGAACGGAGATGAGGCTCTGAAGGCCTGACCAGGTTACAAGCTGAGAGGAATAGCATTAATACCATCAAGAAACAAACCCAACGAGTGGTCTGTTTTAGAATCATCGTGCCATCCCTTCTCCAGGGAACCCAATTAAATCAGGACACCGCTTTATCGGTGATCTCCAACGCTTTATCCAGGATTGCAAACCCTTCCTTCAACTGCTCTTCGGTGATGATCAAGGGAGGGATGACCAGGGCAGTATGCCAGTGGGTATATATGTACAAGCCATGGTCGGTGCAATATTTCCGGAATGCGATCATCTCTGGAGAGGAACCGTTCCAGGGAGCCATGGGCTCCCTCGTCTTGCGGTCCTTTACCAATTCAAGGATGCCAAACAAGCCAATATTGCGGGTATCGCCAACAGAAGGATGGGCCTCCCCCAAGTCTGCCAGGAGTTTATGCAAAACCGGTCCCATGGCTGCGACGTGTTCCACGATCCCGTCGTCTTTTATGACCTGGATATTCGCGACTGCAGCAGCCAGGGAGACCGGATGGGAAGTATACGTGAGCCCGCTTTCGAATGCCTGCTCATCGAATGCAGCCGCGATCTCCGGTTTCATTGCGACTGCGCCAAGCGGAGCGTACGCAGAGGTGAGTCCCTTAGCCATGGTCATGATATCAGGGACGACATCCCAATTATCGACAGCGAACCACTTCCCGGTGCGCCCAAACCCGCTCATCACTTCGTCTGCGATCATAACAATCCCGTAGCGGTCACACAAGGCGCGGACCCCCTGCATATATCCATCGGGGGGAACCAGGATACCATTGGTACCGGTGACAGATTCCATCAACACCGCGGCAATCGTTGCGGGTCCTTCGTAGCTGATAATCTCCTCGAGATGATTAAGATAATCCTGACAGAACTCCTCTTCGGAAATATCGGGGTTGGTGCGGTGAAAGGTAGAGCGGTAGCGATAGGGGTCCAGGAAATGGACTACTCCCGGCATGAGACCTGGTTCCCAGGCAATACGGCGGGGATCCCCGGTGAGAGCCATGGCGCCCACGGTAGCACCGTGGTAAGAACGGTAGCGTGCGAGGATCTTGAAACGCCCGGTGTAACCACGGGCCAGTTTTACAGCGTTTTCATTGGCGTCTGCGCCGCCCAGGGTGAAGAGGACCTTGGAAAGGGCACCATGAGGGGTAACTTCCGCCACCATCCGACTGGCGATCGCCCTGACCCTGGTGGCCATCCCTGGAGCAGCATACGGAAGGTGACGAGCCTGATTTACCATGGCTTCGATCACACGTTGGTTACCATGACCGATGTTTACGCACATGGTCATGGAATTAAAGTCAGGTAGCGCTTCCCCGTTGTATCCCAGAAATAGACCCCCTCGGCATGGTCAATTGAGATCGGGTTGACTTTCGCCTGGGCCGACCAAGTCCAAAATACATGCTCTTTTGAGAGGGGCAGGATTTCATCATCGGGAAGATCAAACATGAGAACCTCGTTTTATTAACGATTTACAATTATGGGTTACCATAGATCGGGAAGATTGACTTGATTATAATACCCGACCAAGTGGAGAAGTGCGATATTCCATACTCTCTCTGGCAGGCAGGGGTTTCGGCGAGGACACCAAAGGGAGCAATATTGAGGAAGCCGAGGAAAGTGGTTTTTTCAGGGATTCCGGTCAATGAATAAGGCAAACAATTTTCCCTACCACCGCATTTGCGTGGTGGGTACAACCGGATCCGGAAAAAGCGACCTCGCCAGCGAACTTGCCAAGCGATTAATGCTCCTCACGTGGAATTGGATTCCCTGTACTGGGGACCAAACTGGACTCCCTGCAGCGAAGAAGAATTGCGCCTGCGAGTATCCAAGGCTCTCGAAGGAGACGATTGGGTTGTAGATGGTAATTACAGTTCCGTCCGCGACTTAAGCTGGCCGCGGGCGGATGCGGTGGTCTGGCTGGATTATCCCCTGCCGACCATCCTCTGGCAATTGTGGAGGCGAACCTGGAAAAGGGTGTTGACGAAAGAAAACCTATGGGGGACAAACCGGGAAAGGTTATGGCCGCAATTTTTCAGCAAGGACTCGCTGTTCCTGTGGGCATTCAAAACATATAAGCGGAGGAAACACACCTATTTATCCCTGATCAATGCCCCAGAGTATGCAGGAGTGATGATCAAGCATTTTAAATCGCCTCGCGAAAAAGACACCTGGCTTCGTTCCTGGGGATAAATCATGCCCTCTTTCTTTAGCAGCCTGTCAATCACATGCCCCAGCGCCCAAACAGAGAAAAATACCAGGACAATCATCAATTCAAAAGAAGGTTTTAGATGCATTATGAGCGCTACTGCACTTAACAAAACGCCAACCAAAGCGATAGGTAAAAGTCGAACGAGATGACGTTTTTCCAGCAAGAAAATGTCATCGTCGGGGGATGCAAGACGCAGGTGGTCGTTGAAGCCGGTTAAATCCCAAGCGAGGAGAGCAAAGCAGGCAGCGGGGATCATTAACGCAGGGGAAAGATCCACAAATAACCCAGCAGCAGCCATACCATAAAAACCCAACAAAGCGAGTGGAGGAATCCAAGTCCAACAGAGAACCAAGCCAATCGTCCAGGCAATCCCGAATCCCAGCACTCCAAGTGCAGGCAAATATTTGCCATCGACAAAATACCCAGTGGCCAATAACGCAATCGAGAGAATGAGACAAATGAAACGGAGGTAGCGGGTCATCGCAGCACCCCGCGGGGTAATACCAAACGCTGCTCAAGCTCACTTTTGGCGATCTTCTCAAAGGGCTGGGAGGTATCCCAATTGACCACATGAATGCCCGCACCGCGTAACCGTCTGAGTAATACTGCCCGCTGTAGCCTGACAACCCGAGCGGCCAACAAATTATCGGGGGTTTCCGCAATGCCTGCCGCTTCAAATGAAACCGGGTCCGGACTGACAACCAGCAAATGGTACCCGCGCATGCGGAGGGAGGTAAGAGTGTCATAATCCTCAGAGATCAGCGAACTGACAAGCACCAATTGCGAGCGTCTATGATGGCGGCTGTACCGTCTGTAGAACCGTCGTCGATCACAACGATTTCGAGATTTTTATAGGATTGATCAATAACCGATTCAATAGTCACAGCAATGAATCGTTCGGCATTGAAGGCTGGCATTACGACCGTGATAAGGGGCAGGTCGGATGGCTTGGCATCGCGCATGCTGATTGGTTCATTGAAGCTCTTTTCGCCAAACCGCCCTGCCGGTAGGTGATTTCGGCTCATGATTTTTCAGCGGCGTAAAACGAACGGTCATTTTGCTCGGTAACAAGCACGCCTTTAACACTTTGGGATCGGCGCGGATGGTCACCCATTGCCACGTCCAATAATCCCCTCAATAGCCCACGCAGCGCTGCAAAACCCCCGTTCAGCACAATATATTTAATACTCGAAATAACTGCAGAGTGACCACATAGGCCATGTAAAACCAGAATAATATAAATCGCCAACCGTTTTGCCGTGGAGCAAATATCGATAAATATAATATTGATGCTGCACTCTCATTCTTGCCAGATCGTAGTATGAAGGCCTGCCAGAGGGGTCCAGGTAATGATTTAGCTTCGCTTTCGGTTGATAGCACGATCTCCAGCTTTTCGATACGACATAGGAAAAAACGAAATCCTCGCCAGTGGCATATCCTTCGAACTCCTCCTCAAATCCATTTGTAATAAACACCTCTCGCCTGTAAAAACAATTGCAGCCATGCAACCATTCGACGTCCACAGGTGAATCGCTTTCTGGCAATAATGGTCTGATCCTTCCCATTCGCAAAATCTTCCCAACGTCGAAAATGCCGAGGCGCTTTTCGATATGATGCCTGATCCCCAGATGTAAAGGCAGTAGATTGACGATTTGACCTTCGACGCCGCCAATCTGGTTGCTCGAATCGCTTTCGAATATGGCCCGAATGTTGTCAAGGTAGGACAGATCATTTCAGTTGCGTCGTCCAGAAAGCCAACAATTTCATGTCTCGAAAGCCGGATGCCAATATTTCGCTGCCTGGGAATTCCGCGAAGTTCGTGCTCTATTGAGGCATATTTCAGCTCAAAAGGAGGATTGTCTTTGATGATGGAATCCACAAGGTCGGAGCATTGCCTCATTTCAGAAGCATCGACAATTATGACTTCAGCAGGAGCGCATGTCTGATTCATTATGGATCGGAGACACCTAGCCAGCGCTGCAGGACGATTCCAAGTCGGTATGATTATGCTGATACGAAATGAGCTTATAGTGTCTAAGGGCACCATAATTTCGCATATCGCGAGACTTCACATTTTTCTTGCATAATTTCTGCACACACCTAATACAGAAGGTAAAGCATTTATCTAGCCAGGATTTTTGCTACTGTGGGAGGCGGCACCGCTTTAGCGGTTTTTCCAAACCCATGGTGCCATCTTAGGATTAGTAAGCATCTAAATCAAGCCATTGCTCAGAAAAAAATGGCACACAAAGACGCGGAGATCTCGGAGGAAACCGATTCTGACCTCGAGAATTATACCTCTCCGAGCAAACTTCTTTTACATCAAG
>CAWFNU010000024.1:0-41261 GCA_963817265.1 uncultured Chloroflexia bacterium | reverse complement strand
TAAAATGAATTTAATTCGTACTCCTTTCCTCCTCCCCGCCAGGTTCAAGAAAAAAATAGGACAGGTTGTTTGTTTGGGAAAAATCAACCCAATCCGGATGCTTGTGGTCATGCAGATAATCTTAATAATGAAGAACCGCCCGTAGTTAAAACCCGGTTTCGGAGGGGGTTGTTTGTTCCTCTTTATTCCCGAAAACAAACAACTACCCTGTTTTGCTAATCGTGACCTGTTTAAAGAGCTTTCGGCAGCGTCCTCGTGAAGCACCCCCATGGGGGTCGCCGCCGCATAATCACCTGAATAGTTCTTCATCTCTTTCGTGCCTTGATGCCTTAGTGGTCAGCTCCTATTTCCACCATACGTAATTGTTCCTCTGGATCAATAGCCATATCAATTAATTCAAAAACTACGCTGAGCCAGTATATAATGAAGACCTTCACCTTGCAAAATGACTATTTTTCGGTAAATATTTGTTCCTCTTCGCCTCACCCTCGGAGCGTGCGCGTCGGATCCGTTTATTAGGTTGCGCTATAATAATGATGAAATAAAACTATCAACAGGTGGAATTATGATCCGCATCAAAAGAGTCTACGACCCTGTATCGCCCGATGATGGTCACCGCTTCCTGGTGGACCGCCTTTGGCCGCGCGGGATAAAGAAGGAAAAAATAGCCTTAAATGCCTGGCTTAAGGAAGTCGCACCAAGCGATACCCTGCGCCATTGGTACGCTCACGACCCGGCCAAATGGGATGAGTTTTGTCGCAGGTATTTTGTTGAATTGGACGGCGTGCCGGAGTTCTGGCAGATCATCCTCGACGCAGCCAATAAGGATCATGTCACTCTGCTCTTCAGCTCCAAAGAATTAAAGCTCAACAATGCCGCCGCTCTGAAGCGATATTTGGGGAAGCACCGTTGAATCTCCCTGACTTTAAGAAATAGCCTTGGAAGGGAAACGATGGCAGAATCACGCGTGGACGCACTTGTAGCCAAACTGGAAAAAGGTCGCTTGAAGACCAATGAAATATTTAATGCTTTCACGCCTGCGCAATGGCAATTGCCGTTGTATCCCGATCCCCCCTGGCAGATTCGTCATCTTCTGGCACATTTCGTCTCCGCTGAAAGCCAGCTCCTCGCCCTGGCTCAGAATGTGGCTGGAGGTGGACCCGGATCCCCGCCGGATTATGACTATGATACCTTTAATGCCGCTGAACAAATCCGCCTGGAAGGATTGCCCCCGGCGGAGTTGATCGACATCCTGAATAAGGAACGTCTGGAGACCATCGCCTGGATTCGCACCTTGGACACGGAGCATTTGGATAAGATCGGTCAGCACCCGGTTTTGGGGCAGGTGAATGTTGAGACCTTGATAATCTCCATTTATGGTCACCAACTGCTCCACATGCGGGAACTTTCAAGGGCATTGACGAGTGTTGTATAATTGCACTAATTAGGATTTTCACAATCTTAATGAAAAAGCTAACATCACAGGAGGATGTTTCATGAAAATTGTTGTCTGCATCAAACAAGTGCCTGACTCCACCGCCAAGATGAGTGTGGAAGGGGGCAAAATATCCTGGGGTGACGCTCCCCTGATCATGAACCCATGGGATGAGTATGCCGTGGAGGCTGCCCTTCAGCAAAAAGAAGCGCTGGGAGGCACAGTCACAGCCATTTCCATTGGTGACGAAAGCACCAAGGAAGCCCTCAAACGCGCCCTTGCCATGGGTGCTGATGACGCCGTGCTCATCTCCGACCCCGCCCTGGGTTACCTGGATACCCAGGCCACTGCCCAGGTTTAACCGCCGCCGTCAAAAAGATCGGTGGCGTGGATATGGCATTCTTTGGCCGCCAGGCGATTGATGCCGATGCCGGGCTGGTCCCTGTTCAGACTGCCCGATTGTTGGGTTGGCCTGCTCTCACTCTTGCCTCGGTCATCAAGGTCGAGGGGGGCAGCGCTCGCGTTGAACGCGGCATCGAGGAGGGTCGGCAGATCGTCACTGCCAAACTACCGGCTGTCTTTAGTCTTACCAAGGATTTTGGGGAACCTCGTTACCCCTCCTTCATGGGCATCCGCAAGGCGGCTCGCGCCGAGATCCCTTCCTGGGCGCTCGCCGCGCTGGGCATCCCTGTTCCGGCTTCCGTGATTGCCTGGACGGAGATCATCAACCCGCCCATCCGCGAGGTCGTCTGCGAGTTCATCACCGGCGGCAGTCCCGAAGAGATCGCTGAAACATTGGCCACGAAGATCCTGGCGGAGAAAGTCCTATGAACACCTTTGTATTTGTTGATCATTTCAAAGGCAATGCCCTTCCCGCTTCCTGGGAAGCTGTCGGTGTTGGAAAAACGCTGGGCAATGTCACCGCCCTGATTTTTGGTTCCGGTGTCGAATCGCTGGCGAAAACCGCGTTTGAATTCGGTGCGGATGAGGTCCTTTTGGCGGATGATCCCGTCTTGGCGGATTACCGCGCTGAGGCGTTTGCAGCCACCTTGAGCAAGCTTGCTGCAGAAAAGACCCCCGACCTGCTCCTGTTCCCCACCACCACCCGCGGCCGCGAGCTCGCCGGGATGGTCGCCATCGATCTGAAGACCGGGGTGATGGTCGACGTGACCGCTCTCGAAGCTGCCGGGGATAAGATCACGGTCACCCGCCCCATCTACGCCGGCAAGCTGTTGACCAGGGAAACTTGCTCGTCCAAACCGCAGATCGTCACCCTGCGCGGGCGTGCCTTCCCTAAACCTTCCCAACAACCAGGGAAATCCGGGACCCTGACGAAGGTTCCTGCAGTTGCTGGTGATTTTCCCACCAAGGTGGAAGGCTACACCACCAGCGAGAGCGGTGTCAGCCTGGCGGACGCGAATGTGATTGTCTCCGGCGGACGCGGCACCTCGAACAACCCCACTCTCGCCCCACCTGCCGGTCTGGATGAAAAGGCAGCCGAGATCTGGCGCGCCCAGCAGGGCTTTGCGCTGGTCAATGACCTGGCTGCCGCTCTGGGGGCCGCCGTCGGCGCTTCGCGCGGGCTGTGGATGGCGGCTACATCCCCTATGCTCACCAGGTTGGTCAGACCGGTAAAGTTGTCTCCCCCGACGTCTATATCGCCCTTGGGATTTCAGGAGCCATCCAGCACCTGGCTGGCATGCGTACCAGTAAACTGATTGTTGCCATTAATAAGGATCCCGAAGCGCCCATCTTCAAGCTGGCGCGTTATGGTGTGGTCGGCGATCTTTTCCAGATCGTACCTGCCCTCACCACCGCCTTCAAAAAGAAAATGGGCAAATAAAGAATTCGCTATTCAATCCGAGCCCCTTTCCAACCTGGAAAGGGGCTCTATGCATCCTCCAACTAGGAGATGAATTAATTAGTTCCACCATTGCCTATTGACTCTGAATTCCAATTCTGGTATTCTGATTATACCGACCGGTCGGTAGACAAATGAATCGCGAATTGATTCTGGAAGCCTCTGCTCAGATCATCCGACAAAAAGGCTATCATGCTGCATCGATGCAGGATATTGCCGAAGCAGTCAACCTGCAAAAACCAAGTCTCTATCACCATTTCTCGAGCAAACAGGAGATCCTGCTCGCTCTCCTCGACCAGGCTCTGGATCTGCTGATCGAGCGCGTGTCTTCTGTCCTATCCGAAGATCTTCCCGCTGACGTGAAATTATCCCACGCCATGCGAGAATACCTGGCATGCCTGGATGAGCATGCTGCCCTTGCCTCAGTCCTCCTGCTCGAATACCGCTCTCTCAACCCGGAATTCCATGACCGCCACATCCCGCGCCGCGACCGTTTCGAACAGTTGTGGCGCGATCTGATTCTGGAGGGCGTGAAAGCTGGCATTTTCCACGCTGCAGACCCGTCCATGACTGCGCGCGCCCTGCTGGGCGTGATGAACTGGACGATCACTTGGTACCGCCCCGATGGTCGCTATTCCAGCGGGCAGATTTCCGACCAATTTGCCGCTCTTTTCCTGGATGGGCTTGAGAGGACGCTGAGCATGTATCCCGTATCCGCCAAACATACCGCCACCTTCCAGGCTTTCAAGACCTCGGGAGGGGCACGCGTTTTTAGCATCCCTCTCAAGGTCTTTCCGGACTCTGTGGGCCTATGCCTACCTGGTCCTGGTGGATGACTTTGTTGTGCTGATCGATACTGGGTCCGGATTTGGGGAATCCAATGACCACTTGGAAGCTGGTTTTATCCAGGCTAGTACCGCAGCTGGGCATACCATCCACATCGAAGATTTGACCCATATCCTGATCACCCATGGCCATATCGACCATTTCGGGGGGCTGGTCTATTTGCGTGAACGCACGCATGCCCTGGTTGGCATCCACGAACTCGATATGGCTAATCTGACCAATTATGAGGAACGGGTTGCCATGGCCGAGAACCGGTTGAAATCATACCTGGTTGAGGCTGGCGTCAACGAGGAAAAGCACCCAGATATCCTCAATATGTATCGAGTTAATAAGGTGCTCTTCCATTCTGTGATGGTGGATTTCACCTTTGAAGCTAAAAAGATGAGAATGGGTCCTTTCGAAATGCTGCATGTGCCGGGGCACTGTGCCGGACATGTCGTCATCCGCCTGCATGATTATCTTTTCAGCGGCGACCATGTTCTTGGAAGGATAACTCCCCACCAGAGTCCGGAACGGTTAACCTACTCCACCGGACTGGGGCATTACCTTGATTCGCTCACGTTGCTTGAAAAGTGGGATGGTGATTCATTCATGACTCTGGCCGGTCACGATGACCCGATCACAAATTTACCCTTTCGGCTGGCTGAGATCCGCCAGGGGCACGCTCACCGGTTGGAACGAACCATGGAGTTCCTCAGAGAGCCGCATACGATTGCTGATGTATCCCAGGACCTTTTCGGTGGTGTGACTGGTTATAACGTCCTTCTGGCGATCGAGGAGGCCGGTGCGCATGTTGAGTACCTTCATCAGCGCGGTCAGCTGCGCATTGTTAATATCGATGAGTTCGAAATCAATGATGGTCCGGTTGTCGCACGCTATCGGCGTATAAACGATCCGGTCACTCGAAAAGTTATATGAATCCAACCAATCCCGGAGCAGCAGACTTTTTCGAAGGAGTAGAACCAAGGAAAATAGCAGCAAACAAATGATAGTCGCCAATCTAATCCATTAGTCAAGCTACTTATCTCTAAAAGGAGGAGCCATGTATTCTTTCGAACCAACTGAAGAACAAAAAATGCTCATCGAGGCCGTAAGCCGCTATGCCACCAGCGACTTGCGGAAAGCGGCTCATGATGCCGAGGAGAATAAGGAACTTCCATCAAAACTGGTCAGCAAGGGCTGGGAATTGGGAGTCCTGCAGGCATCCATCCCCGAAGCTTATGGTGGGTTTGGAGAACGTTCTGCGGTGACGGGAGCACTGGCTGCTGAAGAACTTGCTTGCGGTGACCTGGCTGGTGCGTTCGCGGTTGGAACCCCTGGCTTGTTCGCCCTGCCCATCCTGCTGGCCGGAAGTGAGGAACAGAAGAAGCAATACCTGCCGGCGGTCATCGAAGCAGACTGGAGCCCTTACACTGCTGCCTTGATCGAGCCCACTTTTGACTTTGACCCAAATGATTTAAAAACAACGGCCAAACTCGAAGGCAGTGAATTTGTCCTGAAGGGAGAGAAGACTTTTGTCCCATATGCAGACAAGGCCGAAGCGATGATCGTTTATGCCCGGTTGGAGAAAGAGACAAAGGCTTTCATCGTCCCGAATAATACACCCGGTTTGCAAGTGGCAGAGGAGCGCGAGAAGTTCATGGGGTTGAATGCCATCCCGTTTTTAAAGATCTACCTTGGATGGAGTGAAGGTTCCGCAAACCAACCTCCTTCCTGGGAGTTTTACCTCTATCCTGGATGCCAGCCGTGTTGCAGTAGCTGCGATGGCAGTTGGGGTGTCCAAGGCTGCCTTCGGATATTCGCGTGACTATGCCAAGGACCGCGACGTATTTGGAGTAAAAGTGGCTCAGAAACAAGCCATCGCCTTTATGCTGGCAGAGATGGCCACCGAAATTGAAGCCATTCGTCTCCTGGTATGGGAGGCTGGCTGGGCAATCGACACTAAGAAAGAGGATGCTGGTCAGAAGGCTTACCTCGCCGTGACGGGAGCCATCGATTTGGCGATGATGGTCACAGACCGCGCCGTGCAGATTTTGGGCGGTCATGGTTACATCCGCGAGCACCCGGTGGAACTTTGGATGCGCAACGGGCGCGGCTTCGCCACCTTTACCGGGCTGGCCATGGTATAACGCCAAAGGAGGATTGCGATGATTGACTTTGAAATTCCCGAGAAGATAGCTGGAACCCGATTGGTCGTAGAGACCGTGGCAGTCAACATGATGCGCCCATTCTCGCGCTATTTTGATGAACACGAGCACGAGATCCCGTGGGATTACATTAATTTCATGCATACCGCCACCAAGGCCATGGGGGGCGCTTCGATGGCGCCCAGTGATGGCAAGAAGGAAGGTCCCCGCTTTGGATTCCAGCGCCTGGCAGTGATGGTGGAAATGCTTTCCTGGGGCGATGCCGGCATATACCTGGACACCCCCGGCGGCATGCTCGGCTCGGCAGCTGTTTCAGCTACCGGTTCGCCCGAACAGAAGGAACGCTTTCTAAAAAGATTTCGGGGTGAAACCCCGGTCTTCGATGCCATGTGCATGACTGAACCACAATGTGGCTCAGACACCTCCGCCATCCGCACAACCGCTGTGCTCGACAAACAAAAGAACGAATGGGTTTTGAACGGTGAGAAGATCTTCGTTACTGCCGGGCATAAAGCCATGCTTGATTCGGAGGGCTTCATCGTGGTTTGGGCAACGATTGATTCGTCTGCCGGGCGTGCTGGGATGCGCCCATTTGTAGTGGAAGCGAAAACAGGCGGCTGCCAGGTGACCAAAATGGAGCACAAACTGGGCATCCGTGCCAGCGATACCGTTTCCATCGTCCTGCAGGATTGCCGGGTCCCATTTGAGAATATCCTTGGCAGCCCGGAAGTAGTTACTACCGAAAAAGCTACCACTGGCTTTAAAGGAGCCATGGCAACCTTCGATGCAACCCGACCGATCGTTGCCGCCCAGGCCATTGGCCTTGCACGTGCCACTTTGGAGATGCTCAAGGAGATGCTCGCCGAGCGGGGAGTCATCATCCGATATGGATTGCCGCGTCAGAAATTGACCTCCGTGGAAAAAGAAGTGATCGAGATGGAAATCCAGCTTCGTTCCGCTTGGTGGCTAGTGCTCAAGGCAGTCTGGATGATGGATAATGGCAAACCTAACTCCTTGGAGTCATCCATGTCGAAAGTGCGCGCGGGAGATGTGGTGAACAAGATCACCCAAAAGGCCGTGGAGATCATGGGCCCGCTTGGATACAGCCGCGAATTTCTGCTGGAGAAATGGTTCCGGGATGCCAAGATCAGCGATATATACGAAGGTACTGGACAGATCAACCGGCTGGTTGTGGCCCGTCAAATTTTAGGGTACCGCTCGAGTGAGTTAAGATAAATTTTCCTTCACCCCCTTTCCTCTCCCCTGCAGGAGAGGATCGGGGATGATGGTCTTATGGAGGAAAAATGACTTACAAAATTCATTCTGCCGTGGTTGTTGGGGCTGGGACGATGGGCGCAGCGCTCGCCGCGCAGTTGGCTAACATCGGGGTGCCTGTCACGCTGCTGGACATTGTTCCGGAAAAGCTCAAACCCGAGGAAGAAGCGGCGAAACTGACCTTGAAGGATAAGGTGGTTCGCAACCGTATCGTAAACGAAGGGTGGGACCGGTGCATAAAAGCTCGACCGGCTAACCTGATGGCATCCGACCTGGCGACCCTCGTCAAACTTGGCAACCTTGAAGATGATTTCGACTCGATTGCGAAGGCTGATTGGATCGTGGAAGCCATCGTTGAGAATCTGAAGATTAAGCAGCATTTGATGACACGCGTGGATGCCATCCGAAAGCCCGAGGCAATAATTTCTACCAATACCTCTGGTATCCCGATCAAGGATATTGCCGCAGGGCGCTCGCAGGGTTTTAAAAGGCATTTCCTGGGTACGCATTTCTTCAATCCACCCCGCTATTTGAAGTTGCTGGAAATCATCCCGACCGGTGACACCCTTCCGGCGGTCACGAATTTCATGTCCTGGTTTGGAGAGTTCCGGCTGGGCAAAGGGATCGTGCTGTGCAAGGATTCACCCAATTTCATCGGCAACAGGGTTGCCTTTGGGACGGGAGCATTCGCTTTAAATTACATCCTCGAAAACGGATACACCGTGGATGAAGTGGATGCCCTCACTGGACCATTGATGGGCCACCCGAAAACAGCCACCTTCCGGTTGATCGATTTGGTCGGCGTGGATGTGTGGGAGCATGTTGGGACAAACCTGAAGGAACTCATCCCTTATGATAAATTTGCCATGCCATCCCTGATTGCTGAAAAACCTGCCAAACTCGTGCATACTCTGATTGGGCGAGGTTGGCTTGGCAATAAAACGAAAGTCGGTTTCTATAAGGAAGTCCGTACCGAGGAAGGGAAAAAGGAATTCTGGTCTCTCAATCTGAAAACGCTTGAACATGCCGCCCCCACAAAGCCGCGCTTCGAGTCAGTAGGAAAGGCAAAGGATATTGATGGCCTTGGCGAACGCTTGAAGGTGATCCTGGGCGAGACCGACCGCGGGGCAAAATTGATAAAAGATCTTACCTTCCAAGGACTTCAATATGCTTCAGTCATCATCCCGGAAGTTGCAGACACGCCCAAATCGGTCGATGATGCTATCCGCTGGGGCTTCATGCACGAAGCAGGTCCTTTTGAAATCTGGGATATGCTGGGTGTCAAAGAAACTGCCAGGGAAATGAAAGCCGCTGGCTTCAGCCCCCGCTGGTTGGGTACATAAAATGCTTAAGGCTGGGTACGAAACGTTTTATAAATACAAAGGCAGCAATAAGGTTGGAGTATATGATGTGACCAGGGAGAAATATGTCAGCATCCCAAAAACACCCGGATTAATTGTTCTCAGCGAATTGAAAAAAGCCAAGAAGGTTATCAGTTCAAACCCAGGTGCATCATCGTATGATATTGGAGATGGGGTGGCACTGGTTGAGTTCCATACCAAGATGAACGCCCTGGATGATGAGATCTTCGCCATCTTGGAAGAGACCTTGGACCGTGCCGAAAAGGAATTTGATGGTATCGTGGTTGGCAACGAAGGTGAACACTTCAGCGCCGGGGCAAACATCGGCTTGATCCTGATGGGGGCCAAGTCCCAGCAATGGGATATGCTGACCCAGGTGGTGAAGAGATTCCAGAACCTGAACATGCGCATGCGTTATTTCCCAAAGCCGGTGGTAATCGCCCCGGCAGGCATGACCCTGGGTGGCGGTTGCGAAGTAACCATGCACGGCAGCCGGATCGTGGCTTCAGGGGAAACCTACATCGGACTGGTTGAATTGGGAGTAGGGATCATCCCGGCGGGAGGTGGGACGAAAGAATTGATTCGCCGGATCGTCAACCCGAGTATGCGCCTCCCTGGTGTGGATATTTTCCCATCCCTGCAACGAGTCTTCGAACAAATCGGGCAGGCCAAAGTGGCGACCAGTGCCGAAGAGGCCCGTCAAATGGGTATCTTGGGACCAGCCGATAGGATCGTGATCAATCGCGATCACTTGTTGACGGAAGCCAAACGCGAGGCCATGCACATGGCTGCCGTGGGTTACCATCCGCCAGCACCTGAACTAATCTATGCAGGTGGGCGTGAGTCCTTGGCGGCACTTCGGATGGGTGCCTGGACATTTAAAGAGGGAAAGTATATAACCGAATATGAAGGAGTGATCGCAGGCAAACTTGCCAATGTCATGGCTGGGGGCGATCTAAGCCGCCCAACCTGGGTCAGTGAGCAATATATCCTCGACCTGGAATGCGAGGCTTTCCTTTCCCTATGCGGCGAGGAAAAAACCCAGGCGCGCCTCTTCAACATGCTTCAATTCGGCAAGCCTTTACGGAATTAGGAGGTAAAGATGACACGCGAAGCTGTTATCGTTTCTGCTGTACGAACTCCCGTCGGGAAAGGTAAACGGGGAGGTCTGGCAACTGTCCGCCCGGACGAACTTGCCACGTCTGTAGTGTTGGCCCTGCTTGCCCGCACCCCGGGTTTGGTACCAAAGGAAATCGACGATGTTATTCTCGGTTGTGCTTTCCCGGAGGGTGAACAAGGCTTGAACATGGCTCGCATGGTTGCTCTGCGGGCAGGGCTCCCGGATACCGTTCCAGGGGAAACGATAAACCGGTATTGCTCGTCCGGAGTTCAGAGCATTGCGCACGCAGCCTATGCCATCATTGCAGGTCAGATGGATGTGGCAATCGCAGGCGGAGTCGAGTCGATGAGTATGGTGCCAATGATGGGTTATAAATTCTCGGTGAACCCGTACTTTGCAGCGGAATTGCCCCATTACTACACCAATATGGGTCTCACCGCCGAGAACGTGGCAATAAAATATCAGGTGAAACGGGAGGAACAGGATGCTTTTGCCTTGCGCTCTCATCAAAGGGCTGCAGCGGCAGTCAATTCTGGCCTTTTCGACCCAGAATTGATCCCAATCGAAGTAGAGCTCAAGGAAATGGGATCAGACGGCAAACCCACAACCAAAAAATTCACTGTGAAACGTGATGAGGGTCCGCGTGCAGATACCAGCCTGGAAGCACTTGCCAAGCTTAAACCAGCATTCAAAGAGGGTGGTACGGTGACAGCTGGTAACTCATCCCAAGTCTCCGATGGTGCCGCGGCTGTGGTGATCATGTCGGCTGAAAAAGCAAAGGCACTTGGACTTAACCCATTGGTACGCTTTGTGGACTTTGCGGTTGGCGGTGTCCCGCCGGAATTGATGGGTATTGGACCCGTGGTCGCCATCCCGAAAGCGCTTAAAATGGCCGGGCTGTCTTTAAATGACATCGATCTGATCGAGCTGAACGAGGCGTTCGCCGCCCAATCTGTGGCAGTGGCTCGAGAATTGAACCTGGATATGGAAAAGGTCAATCTTAACGGAGGCGCAATTGCTCTTGGCCATCCTCTCGGCTGCACCGGGGCAAAACTGACCACCCAACTGATCTATGAAATGGGACGGCGCAAGTCGAAATATGGTATGGTATCCATGTGTATTGGCGGAGGCATGGGTGCAGCGACCATCTTTGAAAACATGCAGAACTAGTGAATTGTATTCCCCTCACCCGCCCCGGACGATGGCGCCGGGGGAGCGAAGATCTAAAATCTTCTGCCCTGTGATCAACCTTAACCTCAGGAGATAAATATGACTCTAACTGTTGTTGAACTCATGTCCAAAATGCCAAAGGCCTTCCTTCCAGAAAAAGCTCCCGGGCTGGATGCAGTGATCCAGTTCAAATTCAGCGGCGCGGAAGCAGGCGAATGGTACGCTACGATAAAGAATGATAAATGCACTGTTGAACAGGGGACGCATCCTACTCCCAAGATGACGTTGTCGGCTGATTCATCCGATTACGTCAAAATCTTCACTGGCGAACTTGACGGGATGCAGGCGTTCATGGGAGGAAAACTAAAACTTGCAGGCGATTTGAACCTGGCAATGAAATTAATGACCATGTTTAAGATTCGCTGAGAGATTTATGAAATACCATTTTCCAAACCAAAGGGTAGTTGAAGGGACCAAGCCCGTTCAACTGCCCATGAAATAATATCGATTATCTTGGTGAGACCTTATTATTGCGATTATCTCCTGCAGGTTTATCGAACCTGCAGGAGATAATTGTTAGAGTGATCTTACAGGTAATTCCATTACCTTTGGTTTTATCTTGGCTTGCTCCTCATTATGTTGCCTCACCAATTCTCGGCGCAGGACCTTGCCAACCGTTGTCTTGGGCAGCTCGTTTCGAAACTCCACCTGCCGGGGAACTTTATAAATTGCCAGGCTCTTTTTTGACCAATCCTTGATCTCATTCTCGGTGAGGCATTCACCGGGTTTCATTACCACCCACGCCTTGACCACTTCACCTCTCAGGGAATCAGGGATGCCTGCCACTCCTACCTCCAGAACCTTGGGATTGGAGGCAATCACTTCTTCCACTTCGCGCGGCCACACTTGCTCGCCACCGGGTTTGATCAATTCCTTCTTGCGATCCACAATATAAAAATAACCATCCTCGTCCATGCGGGCGATATCACCAGTGAATAACCAAACTTTACCATCCTTCAATTTGCGCAGAGTGTTTTCTGTTTCAACGGGCATGTTATGATAGGATTTCATTACTTGGGGACCGTTAATGACAAGTTCGCCAATCTCTCCGAGCCTCACCTCGGTCTCTCCATCTTCCAGACTAATAATCTTGGCATCCACATCGGGGAATGGCATGCCGATAGAGCCGGTTTTATTCATTCCCAACTGCGGATTGCAGTGTGTGGCAGTTGGTGCCTCCGAAAGACCGTAGCCTTCGAAAACTTTTCCTCCGCTAAGAGCTTCGAATCGTTCTTTTGTTTCACGCAATAATGGAGCAGAACCGGAAATGCATGCCTTGATGGAACTCAAGTTATATTTACCCGCAACGACTTCCGGGCGGTTGTTGATCGCGTTATAAAGCATTGGGATCCCTGGGAAGACAGTTGGATGGAAACGCTTGATATTCCCAAGGAGATCAGGTAAATCACGCGGGTTTGGAACCATCACCAGTGGTGCTCCCATGTAGATCCCAAACAGCATTCCAACAACCATCCCGTATACATGGAATAATGGGATGGCCATTAGAACAGTCTCCTTCCCAGTATAGAGGTTGGGCATCCAACTCCCAACCTGGAGTGTATTAGCCACCAGGTTCCTGTGCAAGGCCACTGCCGCCTTGGATACCCCGGTGGTACCCCCGCTGTATTGGAATAAAGCAATATCTTCAGGACCAATTTCCAACTTCGGACGGTCTTCAGGTTTGTACCTGGCGAGCAAGTCATTTAACCATATATCGCCTGATTCCAATTCCACCCGAAATCCGTCTTTTTTCTCCTTTACCAGTGTAAATAAAACCTTTAGCATGGGTGGCAGGGATTCCTTGATGTTTGTGACAATCAAGGTCTTGATTTTTGTCTCCCGTTGGGCGGTTTTCATAGTGCGGTAGAAATTGCTCATCACAAACATGATTTCGATACCCGCATCATTAGCTTGATGAACAATCTCCGGTGCTGTATACCGGGAATCGATGGCAACGACCACGCCGCCAGCCTTTAGAATGCCAAAGTAGACCATTACGAACTGGGGTGTGTTGGGAATGAAGATCCCAATCCGATCGCCTTTCTTGACCCCCATACTGGCAAGGGCCGCGGCCAATTTATCGGTAAGGGCGTCCATTTCCCGAAAGGAAATTTCTGCCCCCTTGAAGATGGTACAAGCCCTATCAGGATATTTCCTTGCGGATTCTTCCAGGAAATGGAAAATCGGAACTGAAGGATAATCGATTGTTTTTGGTACGCCTTCATCGTAGTGCGCTAACCAGGGATGTTTCTCCATTGTGCTTCCTCCTCCTTGTAGAATTGGCGAATTCCTATAATCAGTATAGGATTTTTAATTCAAAAAGTCAATGATTTGCATTTCTTTTATGATATTTATATTCTTAATAATTGTGGAAACTTTCAACAATTCTTGACTTCGAGTCTCCGCTGTGCTAGAATGTAGATGATCCCAAACTTGCGTATAGAAGTATCAATGTGACCAATCCTCGTCATCCTCTGCGGCTCAATGTCGGATTCTTGATCAAATCGCCGATCGGTACCCGTCGTGATTTTAACTTCGAATACGAAAAAATGCAGCTGGGGGAAGACTTGATCGTATCCAACTTTATCGGGAATGCCTGGTTTGACCGTACCCAGCAAGGACTTTTACTCCAGGGTGAATTCAAAGCAGCTTCAGACTTGGAATGCGTGCGGTGCCTAGATCCCTTTTTACAACCTCTTAAGTGGTCGGTTTCCGAGATGTATGCTTTCGACAAGAGGAATATTACAGATTCTGGTCTGCTGGTTCCAGAAAATGCGCAAATTGACCTAGAACCATTGCTCCGCGAATATGCATTGTTAGAATTTCCTATCAGCCCGGTGTGTAAATCGGACTGTAAAGGCCTGTGCCCGGTCTGTGGAGAGAACTTGAACAAAACAGACTGCGGACACAACATTGAATTTAATTCTCCATTTATGGCGTTGAAGGATTTGATAAAGTAGGATGCGCCCAATGAGGAGGGTAAAATATGGCGCCACTTGACCGTCGACACCGCAATCGAGAAGTTTTGAGCCAGTTACTTGAAAAAGCCTCAGTGCAGGGGTATTTGACTACCGACGATTTGCTGGAACTCTCTCCTGAAGTGGGGGAGGACGCTGAGCGGTTGTCAGTCATAATGTTAGCCTTGCGTCACCGGGGAGTGGACGTTCTGGATGCTGAAATAGCAGAGGCTCCTGCCCCTGAACTGATACCCTTTCCAGGGTTGGAACCACTGATCGAGCCAGAAACGGTCATCAGTGATGGCTTAAGCGATGATTCGGTTGGTATGTATCTAAAGGAAATGTCCCGTGTCCCGCTTCTAAAAGCGGATGAAGAATATGAAATTGCCATCCGTATCGAAGATGGACGTAAAGCAAAAGGTGATTTACTGCGGAATTCTGGTCGAAATCGGACTCTGGAGCGGCAGCGGTTGGAAGCATTGGTACAAGATGGTATCATGGCCCGTGAGCATATTATTAAGGCCAATACCCGCTTGGTGGTCAGCATTGCCAAGAGGTACATGGGGCGCGGTGTGCCCTTCCTGGACTTGATCCAGGAAGGGAACCTGGGGTTGATGAAAGCAGTAGAGAAATACGATGCCCATAAAGGCTTCCGCTTTTCTACTTATGCCACCTGGTGGATAAGGCAAACCATCACGCGTGCCATCGCAGACCAGGCGCGTACCATCCGTGTGCCAGTCCATATGAGCGACCGGATCCGCCAAACCTATAAGGCCACCCATGACCTGGAACAAAGACTGGGCAGGGTGCCAACCCCAGAAGAACTGGCGACTGAACTAGGCTTGGACTTGCAGAAGGTTCAATGGATTTTGCAGGTCTCATGGCTGCCTCTTTCGCTTGAGAGTCCTGTGGGTGATGATGAGGACTCTGAATTGGGGATGTTCATCGAAGATGAATTGACCCCCACTCCTATGCAAAGTGTCTTTCAGTCAATGCTAAAGGAAAAAATCGATGAGGTCCTCAGCACATTAACCCCCCGAGAAGCACGAATATTGCGGCTGCGTTTTGGGCTGGACACAGGCACTCCTTTTACATTGGAAGAGGTAGGAGAAAAGTTTGGTCTGACGCGCGAGCGAATCAGGCAAATCGAGGGTAAGGCCTTACGACGGTTACGTCATCCAAGGAGAGCGAGGCAATTGAAGGAATATTTATAGAAGAATGAATTATTAACAGATAATCTGGAATGCTTTAAAGTTTGATTGGGGATAAAAGATAAGGTGTCATCCCTAATTCCATCAATATGGGTCTCCCAATGAGGAGACCCATATTGATTATGAATTTAAATCCCCTGCACAGTGGATAGCCGTCGATATAATCCATTTTTTCGCATTAACTCATCGTGAGTCCCTATCTCACGGATGGACTTGTCTTCCAGAACCACGATTTTGTCAGCTTTTCTGATGGTTGATAATCGATGGGCAATAATAATTGTTGTACGCCCTTGCATCAAACGCTCAAGTGCTTGTTGGATGATTTGTTCCGTTTCAGTGTCCACGGAAGATGTGGCTTCGTCAAGAATCAAAATCGGGGCATCTTTCAGGAGGGCACGCGCAATTGATAAGCGCTGCTTCTGACCTCCAGACAGTTTTACCCCGCGCTCACCAATCAACGTGTCATATCCTTCTGGCAGTTCAGCGATGAAATCATGTGCATTAGCAGCTTTTGCTGCAGATATCATCTCGTCCTCGTCGGCAGTAGGGCGACCAAATAGCAGGTTTTCCCGGACTGATCCATAAAACAGGAACACATCCTGTAAAACAATGCTGATCTGCTGCCGCAGACTGTCAAGGGTGTAATCGCATAAGTCGCGTCCATCCAGCGTAATCACTCCGCTTGTCACATCGTAAAAACGAGGGATGAGGCTGACTAGGGTGGTTTTCCCTACTCCGGTGGGTCCGACCAACGCCACGACTGATTTGGCCGATATCTCAAGTGACACATTCTCCAACACTTGAACACCTTCGTTATATTCGAAACTGACGTTATGAAATTCAAAATCCCCTCTTACTCGTTCCCAAATAGGTGCGGCACCAGGGACAGACTGAGGTTCGCGTGGTTCTGCCAAGAGACCAGCAACTCGGTCTGCACCAGCCAACGAACCTTGGACTGCCTCCCAGGCACCGCTCAGATTGCGTACCGGCGAATAAAAGCTTTCAAGGTAAAGGAAAAATGCTACAAGGTCAGCCACTGGTAAAGTTCCTTGGAGTGCTAACCGCCCTCCAAAATAAATGACGATTAGCGTTCCAATCGAAGAAGTGAATTCCACAAAAGGCTGGAAAGTAGCCATTAATTTCAATGCATTAAGCAGTGACTTGCGGTAGTTGTCTATTCCGGTAGTCACGCGCTTTACCTCATCTTCCTCTCGGGTAAAGGCTTTTATCTCACGAATCCCTGACAAGTTGTCATTGAGTAAGGCATTCAAGTTGCCAAGTTCCTTTTGCCGGTTTCGGAACGCCGGGCGAACCCGTTTGGCATATATCTGAAGGGAAATTATGACTAGGGGGATGGGAATGGTGCTCAGCAAAGTCAGTTTCCAGTTTAAACCGAGTAGAACAGCAGTCACTCCAAACAGGGTAACAATATTGACGACCACATCGGGAATTGCATGAGAAATCAATTGCTCGAAAAGATCAGTGTCGTTGACCACATTAGACATCAACTGCCCAACCTGCTTATCTTCATAAAAACGAAGGGAGAGCCTCTGCATATGTTCGTAAATATACTTGCGTACATCAGCCACCACGCCCCATCCCGCTACGTGAGCGACGTATGACCTTACAAATTGCAGTCCAGCCCGTCCAATATAGGCGACAAGGACAATGAGGGTAAGTTTGGTGATAAAGCCCATATCTGCCACGTCAGCAGATGGGGCGGTAACCTCAGCAACCAGTAGTTTAACAATCCAAGGGATGAGTAATTGGATACCCACCAGGATCAACATACTCACTGCAGTAATCACCAGTGACAGTGTGTATTTGCGGGCGTACTTAAAAATCAATTGAAAAGGTTTCATTGTTGACCTCGGGATAAATTTCAAACAAGTCACTAAAATTCATGCATACTATACGATCGCAGAAAAAAAGGACCGCCAAATTTGGGGGCAGTCCCATTTGGATCTGACCTTTGATTTAATTCAACAGTTATCTTGCTTATTAGGTGATCCCAGCTTCTTTAAGATATTTAATCAAACGCCCCGTTTCAAATTCCAAACGTTTAAGCAGGTCAGGCGCAGATGATAGATCATCCTGGCGACCAAGCGCTTCAAGTTCTGCACACAATTTGGTCACTGGGGCAGCACTAAAATTGGCTGAAACGCCCTTCAAATTATGGGCATGCCGGCTGAAATCATTTGCATTCCGGGTTTCCAAGGCGGTTCTAAGATCTTTGATGCGGTCGGGGAAGCCAGCAACATAATCACGACTCATTTCATAAAGGAAAGGTCGGTCATCGCCAAAACGTTCAAGGGCGCGTTCAATATCCATCGGAAGTTCATCAAGTAGTGGGAGAGGGGGTTCGACAGGCGGAGAGATATAAGGAGATGAACCCGTGCCAGGTTCATCCAACCGAATTGGTTGGATTTCTTCAACTTCAGATGGTTCCAGCCATCGATCAAGTACGCTAAGCAAAATGCGGATTTCTAGTGGTTTGGGGACATAATCATCCATCCCAGCCGCGAGGCACCGCCCCCGGTCTCCCTTCATAGCATGAGCAGTCATCGCGATAATAGGGATGCGTTGTTGCGAGCCAGCTTCCCATTCCCGAATTCGTCGGGTAGCCTCAAAACCATCCATCTCCGGCATCTGCACATCCATCAAAATCGCACTATATTTCCCTTCTTTAGCTTTTTCGATAACCTGTACGCCATTTTCGACCGTGTCTACAAAATAACCGGCCTTGTTAAGCAATATCGAGGCTAATTTTAGGTTTATGGGATTGTCCTCTGCCAAAAGAATTCGCTGATTGGTGTGCTGCTTTTGCTCTGCAAGCATATGGCGGGTTACGATGGCTGGTTCCGCTTCTTCTTCTCTTCCCAATACAGCTTCCAATGCCTGGTAGAGCATATGTTGGCGTACAGGTTTAAGCAGGTAGCCCGAACAACCAAGAGATTCCAAATGGGAAGCATCGCCACGCTGGCCCATGGATGTCATGATAATGATCCGGATATCTTTTAATGCCGCGTCTCCCTTGATGGCTCGAACTATTTGTTCGCCATCCATTCCGGGCATTTGCATGTCCAGCAAAACCACCTGGTATGGATCTCCAATTCGCAGTGCATTTCGTAATACTTCAATTGATTTGGAACCACTTGCAACAGTGTCCACCCGGCATCCGAACCCTTCAACGGTCTTGGTGAGGATGGTCCGATTGGTGGCATTATCATCTACTCCAAGAATCCGCATCCCTGAAAGGTTGACCGGTTGAAGGATGAGCGGAGCAGTCCCCCGTTTTTCCAAGGGTTGTTTTTCAAAGGTAATTTGAAACCAGAAAGTACTTCCCATCCCTGGGCTGCTTTGTACCCCAATCTCGCCACCCATCGCCTCCACAAGTTGTTTACAAATCGTCAAGCCCAACCCACTTCCACCATACTTGCGGGTGGTGGACCCATCAGCCTGCGTGAAACGTTCAAAAACTGACTTCTGCCTCTCATCTAGGATGCCGATGCCGGTATCCTGGATGGAAAAATGGATCGTGGCATGGGTGGCTGTTTCGCTCACGGGTTCAGCGCGGATAACAACTTCACCCTGGTGGGTAAATTTGATGGCATTTCCAACAAGATTGATGATGATCTGGCGAATGCGTCCCGGGTCTCCCTTTAATTCAGAAGTTAAGTCAGGATGGACCAGGCAAGCAAGTTCAAGTCCTTTATCCTGCGCACGTTGGGCAAGGGTTGCTGCCGCGTCTTCTACTGTTGTGCGTAAATTGAAACTGATTATTTCCAGTTCTAATTTTTTTGCCTCGATCTTGGAAAAATCCAATATATCATTTATTAACGACAACAGTGCCTCAGCACTCTGGAGGGAAATATTCAGGTATTCGCGCTGTTCATCAGTTAGATTTGTATCCAGCGCGAGCTCAAGCATTCCGATGACCCCATTCATGGGAGTTCGGATCTCGTGACTCATATTGGCTAGGAATTCACTTTTAGCGCGGTTGGCATCCTCTGCCTCCTGGCGGGCATTGAATAGCTCGGTAATATCATGGTAGATTGCCAGTGCACCCACCTTTTGTTCTCCCACCATGACCGGAACTGCAAGTATTTCCACATCAACCAAATTACCATCCTTGCGCCGTCGTTTTCCAATTCCATGAATGGTTCCCCCTGTCAATGCCTGTTGAGTGTATTGTGATGCCTCTTGGATTGTGGCATCTGTTGTGATCAAGGAATCCAGGTTAGCTTCGATTATTTCATCTTGCGTATAACCAAATAATTTTTCAAAGGCCGGGTTGCAAGAGGCGATCCGCTCTTTTTCATCCAGCACAATGATGGCAGCTGGGTTGTTTATAACCAGGGATTTAAAGAATTTCTTTTGCCGGGCAACATCGTCTTCAATCTGTTTCCGCTTTGAAATATCATGCAGTACGTATATTGTACGAACTGGGACATCACCAGCAACTTTTTCGACGAGGATTTCAAAAAAACCACCCAACTTTGGAATATCCATTTCCCCAATGTGTAATTCCATTTGAGCTGATTGATCATTATCGCGGAATACTTCTAAAAGAGGACTATCAATCAATTCTTTATATGTAGTGTTGAGCTTCTTAATGACTGCTTTATTACAACGGGCAATTTTCCCGGCTGAATTGACAATGAAGATCAAGTCTGAAATTGTATCAAAAGTGCTTTCCCACTCCTTTTTACCCCGGCTGATCACCTCTTCAACCTGGTGAAGCCGGCCCAATTCCTGGTTGAGCTGCTTATTTAGAGAGGTGAGTTCTGCGGTGCGCATATCAACTGTGTCTTCCAGTTGATTTTTTAATCTCATCAGGCGATCTTGACGGATACCTACCAGGATAAATACCACCCCAAGGACAAGAGGAGCACAATCGATAATCCATAACAACGGCTGGCTTTGTTGGGCCTGAATGATCGAGGAGAGACTGAAGGGCAACCCGATAAGAAGGATTTGGAAGAACGTTCCAATGACAGGAAAGAGCAAGCCAAAACCAACCCCTAGCAGGATGTACAGAAGGATGATTGGGCGGAAGTCGCTGCGGGTATTCATCTTTATTCCTCCAAAACCAACGAACAACTGTATTTTATCCTTGATGATTATTATAGCAATAATGATGATAAATTGAGGGAGATCTTTGCTTTCACATTAGGTTTGAAAACTTCTACTTGCATCTTGGCGCAGGACATAGTAAACTCAACCTGATGAACACGGTAAATTTACCTCCCTCCAGTTTGGTTCTAATGGCAATGCCACGCCATGCAGTGACAGCCGTCTGGAGAGGGTAATCAGTGATATGCATCCCCAAAGGCTGTCTGCTAATCGGACAGCCTTTTTGTTTGACTAAGGTAGAGTTTCGCGGCTTAATAAATCTTTCATAGGAGAAATGCATGGCCGAAAATATCCTTATCGCCATTGCCTGGCCTTATGCCAACGCCGAGATCCACGTTGGCAACATTACCGGTTCCCACCTGCCGGGAGATATCGTAGCCAGATATCACCGCCTCAAGGGAGATCTTGTACTAATGGTCTCTGGTACAGATTCCCACGGGACACCGGTAACGATTGCAGCAGATAAAGAAGGTGTACCGGTGGAGGAAGTATATAAGAAGTACCATAATGGTTTCATTGATTTATTCTGCCAGTTGGGTATCCAATACGATCTTTTCACGAGCACACATACAGAAAACCATTTCAAAGTGGCGCAATCCATGTTCTTGGCTCTGCAAAAGAATGGCTTCCTGTTCACCCAGAAATCCATGCAATGGTATTCACCTACTGTCTAAAAGATTCCTGCCTGACCGCTATGTGGAAGGCACATGCTATTTTTGCGGGTTCGGGGGAGCACGCTCCGACCAATGTGATAATTGCGGAAATGTGCTCGAACCTGAAAAATTGCTCAACCCGAAATCGAAGGTGGACGGGTCTACCCCGGAACTTCGGGAAACTGAGCATTTTTTCCTGGAGCTCTCCAAACTAGAACCTGATGTGGCTGATTTTCTCCGCAAACGGGCAAGCTACATGCGCGAAACCGTACTGGGAGAATCACTGGGGAAAATTGAAGCTGAAGGTCTCAAACCGCGGCCCATCACGCGCTGACCTGGATTGGGGCATCCCTGTACCGGTGGAAGGTTGGGACGACAAGCGGTTATATGTCTGGTTCGAAGCTGTAATTGGGTATTTATCAGCTGCAGTTGAATGGTCTAATACCATTGGTAACCCTCAAGCCTGGAAAAATTGGTGGGTGAACCCGGCTGCCAGGGCATTCTATTTCATTGGTAAAGACAATATCTTTTTTCACACTGCCCTTTGGCCGGCAGAATTAATGGGTGCAGGAGAACAATTCCTGCAGATCTTTTCCGAGGAAAATGGCACCCTAACTTTGCCTTTCGATGTACCTGCCAACCAATTCATGAACCTGGAAGGTCAGAAGATCTCCGGCTCACGCAATTGGGCGGTGTGGGGTAGGGACGCACTTTCTCGTTATGATCCTGATGCATTACGCTATTACCTGACGGTCAACATGCCGGAGAACCATGATTCCGATTGGGACTGGAAGGAATTCGTGGCTAAGAATAATGGAGAACTGGTAGCCACCTGGGGCAATCTTGCCAACCGGGTGCTCTCATTCAGTTACAAATTCTGGGATGGATTCACCCCGGATATTGAGTTGGGTGCGCTGCGCCCTGCAGATAAAAGCCTGCTGGCATCCATTGAGGCTGGCTTTCAATCCGTGGGGGAATTCCTTGATGCGATTAAATTACGGGCAGCATTGCAGGAGGCTTTCCGATTGGCTGGCACAGTCAACCAGTACCTCGACCAGATGGCTCCCTGGCAAGCGATCAAGACAGACAGGGACTCGGCTGCCCTGACCATCTACACCTCCTTGAAAGCGATCGACTCTCTGAAAGTGATGTTTGCCCCCTTCCTGCCCTTTACAAGCGAAAAATTAAATGGGTTCTTTGGATACAAAAGTCCCCTGTTTGGCGAATCCTATACCGAGCAGATCAAGGACTCACTTGGCGAACATACAGTTTTAAAATATCATGGTATTCCTGGCAATCAATGGAAACCAAGCGAGTTGAAACCCGGGGTGAAGCTCAACCTGCCTGCGCCATTGTTCCAGAAGTTGGATGATAGCGTGATCGAAGAAGAAAGAGCCAGATTGGGCAAATAACAAAAGCAGAATAAATTGGTACTGCTTAAACTAATCCTGTTTAATATGGAAGTTGCGTTTTTGATTCTCGGGAGTATGGTGGGTGGCAACGGAGTTCATGATCAATTAGACATTTTTTCGATGTAGGTGTTGTAAACCCAACTAAAATTTCTACAGGGATGTAGGTTGAATTCCCCATTTCAGGTACCCTGTTTATTACCCATTGTTGGTCCCTGCCAGGAAATTTGGCAACAGGTCGATCAAGGTTTTCATGATCGACCTCGTATTTTCGTGGAATAGGTCAATGTTTCCGTATGCCTCGCCACCCTCAAGACTAACCAAATCTGTAACACCCCGCAATATGAGGCAGCGGATATGGTTTTGTTTAGCCACCCAGGAAATTGCCCCCGATTCCCAATCTGCTGCAACCGCTCCATACTTTCTAACCAAATTTGGAATATCATTTGGAACGATATCCCTATCGGCAGAAATAAGAAGCCCCCGGTGGAACGAGTTTGGGAGTGAGTCTGGCAGCCATGAAAGGTCGATTTCGGTGGAGTAGTGGGCAATGGCATCATCAGGATCGGACATTTGCTCTAGGATGTCATAAACAATCGTTTTCGTGACCAGGATTATTGATCCCGTCTCGATTCGACCTTCGAAACCGCCGCAAGTTCCCAAATTGATCAGCAATTTGGGATGAAATTGATCAATGACATACTGTGTGGAGGCAGCAGCAGATATTTTTCCCCAGCCTCCTTTAAAAAACAATATATGCTGAAAGTCAAATGCTTCGCCCAGAGAAGTGAAATGCACAAGGGATGGAGAAAGGATCTCTTTAACCGCCTGCCATTCTGAATTGGCTGAGATCAGTACAATGATCTGGTGATCAAACATGTTCAAGGTTGTTGCAAAGATAATCCAGGATCAATTGGAGTACGGCCTGAGAAGATGATTTTTTATTGAAAAGCCGGTCTCCATCCCATATGAATTTCCGGGTCCAGTCACCATCTTGTGTTGAAAGACAGATCCAAGTGGTTCCAACAGGATTTTCAGGCAAACCTCCTCCAGGTCCGGCAATACCGCTCACACTGACACCAATATCCGCTCCCAGGAAAACCCGAACACCGCGCGCCATCTCAATTACAGTCTCCCGGCTGACCGCCCCATGAAGTTGAAGTGTATCCCAGGACACATGCAGAAGGGTTACTTTGGCTTCGTAAGCGTAAGCTACCACCCCGCCCAGGAAGTAATCGGATGATCCAGGAATGTCCGTTATATGGTCAGCCACCAGACCCCCGGTACAGGATTCAGCTGTCGCCAATTTCAGGCCTCGAGAGCGTAGGAGCGGGCCAATCATCTGTTCGAGAGGAATGCTCATGCGGGCAGTTATACCACGACTGCTATGAAATGTTCGGTGCATCACATATCATTAAAATGGAACAAATATTAAAATTGCACCAAATCAATAGACGGGGATTGGTGGTATAGGTGACCAAGGTCTTCGGGATATCTCAAAATTAAAAACCAGTGACAGTTACTGATGAAAGGGGGGAGCCACCTGCACAGGGTGATAAAATGGGAGCGATGGACATATCGGATCATATCAAGGGTATCCTGGATACTCTTCCGTCCAAACCCGGCTGTTACCTGATGAAGAACACCGAGGGGACGATCGTATACGTTGGCAAGGCAATCAGCCTGAAAAACCGGGTGCGTTCGTATTTTCATGGTGATACAAGCCATGATCATAAGACACGTCGCCTGGTCCGTGAAATTGCACATATTGAATGGATACTGGTGGGCTCTGAACTCGAGGCGCTTATTCTCGAGATGAACCTCATCAAGAAGCATCGACCTAAATATAATATTCGACTGAAAGATGATAAACGTTATCCGTACATAAAAATTCACTGGCAGGACCCTTTCCCAAAAGTTACCGTAACGCGCCTGATGCAGGACGACGGGGCACGCTATTTTGGACCTTATACATCAGCTTGGGCAGTCTATCAAACGCTGGATGTACTCAGGCGGGTGTTCCCCTACCTGACTTGTGACCGTGTCATCACCGGCCAGGATAAACGCGCCTGCCTTTATTACGATATCAAATTATGCCTGGCGCCATGCATCGGGGTGGTAAACGAGCAACAGTACCGCCAAATGATCTCTGACCTGCAGGAGTTCCTTAGCGGTCACTCTGAACCCATTATGGAGCGAGTTAAATTAGAAATGGAAAAAGCAGCAGATGATATGCGCTTTGAAAAAGCTGCTGCACTGCGCGACCAGTTAAAAGCCATGCAGTCCATTGTGGAACGCCAAAAAGTGGTTTTTGCAGCGGATTACAAGGATTCGGATGTAATTGCCATGGCACGAGCTGACAATGAAGCGTGCGTGCAGGTATTTTTCATACGAGGGGGTAAATTGATCGGGCGCGAATATTTCGTCCTGGAAGGGACCGAAGACGCTGCTGATAAAGAGGTCCTTACAGAGTTTATCAAGCAGTTCTATACAGAAGCGGCTGTGATCCCAAAGCAAGTACTTTTACCTCAGGAGATCGAGGAAGCGCAAATCATCGGTCAATGGTTGCGGACGCGACGCGGAGGCGAAAAAACAGAAATGGTTGTACCTCGCAGGGGGCAGTCTCATGAATTGGTCCTGATGGCTGCGGAAAATGCTTCAGAAACCTTGCAAGCATTGCGAACTCAATGGCAGGCGGATACACATAAACAGGAACAATCATTAGCTGAATTGCAGTCTTCGATGCAATTACCCACTCCACCCAATCGTATAGAATGTTACGATATTTCCCATACCCAGGGGGTAGCAACTGTTGGGAGCATGGTTGTATTCACTCAGGGTGTGCCGGATAAAAAACTTTATCGTCGGTTTAATATTGAAGGATCAATAGGCGCCCCGGATGATTTCGTCAGCATGGAAGAAGTACTGACAAGGCGCTTCAAGCGCTGGGAAGCAGCACGAGAGCAACGACCCCGTCACCACGCTTGACGCGGTGCCTGGAGCCAAGTTGGACGAATCTTTTGCCTTCCTTCCAGACTTGCTCATAGTGGATGGCGGAAAAGGTCAACTATCCCGCGCGATTGATGTCCTCCAAAAATTCCAATTGTTTGAGAAGGTACCTGTAGTTGGCCTGGCAAAACAGAAGGAAGAGATATTTTTTCCTGACAAGCCTGATTCATTACTGCTACCCCGTCATTCACAAGGACAATACCTGATCCAACGGATTCGCGACGAAGCCCATCGATTTGCGATTACTGCACATCGGGCTCGGCGGACTAAACAAGGCATGGCGTCTGCCTTGGATTCCCTGCTTGGCATTGGTCCTGTAAAACGGAAAGCCCTCTTGAATCATTTCGGTTCTGTGGATAAGATAAGAGAAGCATCAGTGGTAGAATTGAGCGCCGTGCCGGGAATTAATAAGACATTAGCTGAAAGTATAAAGGCACAACTAGAATGAAAAATGTCTGGATCGTTGACGATGATGAGGAAATGATCTATGCCGTGCGGTTGATGCTCAAACTGTTGGATTGTGATGTACAGCATTTCTTCTCGCACGTGCATGGCAGCCCAGGCACTACTTAATGGGGAGCGCCCTGACCTCTTTATCTTGGATATTAATATGCCTGGAGTTAGTGGAATTGACTTTCTGGAATTTTTGCACCGTCGCAAGGAATTGGCAACTATCCCGGTAGTCATGTTGTCCACCGAGGCTGCCGATTTGATGGTGGATCATGCCATGGAATTGGGAGCAGATGCTTACGTAACCAAGCCAGTCGCCCTAGAGGAATTGGAAGCAGCGATAAAAAAAGCATTACTGGCGCACGGCGAGAATTAGTGATTTGGAAATTGTGGGCATCCATTCATTAGCCTAAGTTGTATGTCCAATCAATGAGGATATAAAATGTCAAAAGGCAAGAATTTAAAAAAAACGACCAGAGAGCAGCGCCAAACGCGGGCTTATCGGGTCATTATTATTATTGTCTCGTCCATTGTTCTCCTGACCATGATCCTATCGTTGACGATAACCCTCAAATAAGAAAAGTGAATTTTACATAATGCTTCAGCAGATGCTTAATCTGCTTCGGAGAAAAGATGACCGCAAGTCTGGATAGCAGGATATACATTAAGAATATTCCGTAACAGGATATTATCGGATTCAAAGTATTAATTAAAACGAATTTGAATCCATAGGATAAAGTAAGGTGGTTTATGCTCGATAAACTTGCCGGGATAGAAAAGCGCTATGATGAACTCCATCGTCTCTTACTGGAAGTAGGAAATGATTATCAATACGCCGCAGAATTGAATAAGGAACGTCTCGATCTTGAACCAATGGTCGAAAAATCGAAAGAATACCGTCGGGATATCGTTCGACTTGAAGAGGCCCATGAAATTGCTGAGTCAGCTGACGACCCGGAAATGCAGCTCCTGGCAGAGTCAGAGATAGCTGATCTTGAGCCTCGGACACAAGTCCTTGAAAAGGAACTCAAGTTAATGCTTGTCCCCAAGGACCCGCGTGATGAGAAAAACGTTTTTGTCGAAATCCACGCTGGAACGGGAGGGGAAGAAGCAGCCATCTTCGCCGCCGACCTCTACCGGATGTACAACCGATATGCAGAGCGTCAGGGCTGGAAAGTGGAGTTGATGGATTCAAATGCAATTGGTATAGGCGGATTCAAGGAAGTTGTATTCCAGGTAAAAGGGAAAGGTGCTTATTCGAAACTCAAATACGAGTCGGGGGTGCATCGAGTACAGCGAGTTCCAGCTACTGAATCGTCGGGTCGGATTCACACTTCCACAGCCACAGTCGCAGTTCTCGCGGAAGTGGAGGATGTGGATGTGGAAATCCCCGAATCTGATATGAAAATTGACGTTTTCCGTTCTTCAGGCGCAGGTGGCCAGAATGTCCAGAAAAATGCCACAGCCATTCGCATTACCCACCTTCCGACCGGAATGGTGGTCGCGGTTCAGGACGAACGTTCACAGTTACAAAACAAATTAAGAGCCATGTCAATTTTGCGGGCACGTCTTTATGAAATAGAGCAAGAGAGACGACGCTCAACCCAGGATGCTGACCGCCGTTCACAGGTCGGAACCGGCGAACGGTCCGAAAAGATTCGCACATATAATTATCCGCAGAACCGGGTTACTGACCATCGGATTAATGTCTCCATATTCAATCTTCCGGTAGTAATGGAAGGAGGCATTGATCAATTCATTGAAGAACTTTCCTCGCGTGAAGAGGCTGATCGCCTTTCTGCGACCGGGGTGGGGGATGCGGACGATTAAGGCTGGGGGACCAACGATTGGGGAGATTCTCACCAGATCCATTTCCTTTTTAAAAAAAACCAGCGAAACACCAGGCCTGGATGCCCAAGTGCTGTTGGCACATCTTTTGGAGAGGCCACGTTCCTGGATTTTAGCTCACCCGGAAGTACACCTTAGTCGAGACCAGGGTATCACAGTAGAATCTCAGATTTCCCGGTTAGCAAGGGGAGAGCCTCTCCCTTATATCCTTGGGTCGTGGGAATTCTATGGTTTGGAGTTCGTAGTGAGCCCCGATGTGCTCATCCCACGACCGGAGACCGAGTTTCTGGTGGACCGAGCAATCTATTGGTTGAGGGAAATGGAACGAAGGAACGTGGAACTGAGAGCGATTGACGTTGGGACCGGGTCGGGTTGTATAGCAATTTCACTGGCTGTATATGTGCCAGGAATTATCATCTCTGCCACCGATATCTCTCCTGCTGCCCTAAAGGTGGCGCAAAAAAATGCAGATAGGTTGAGCTTCTCCAACAATATAACCTTTTTTGAGTGCGACCTGTTTCCCCGCGATTCAATTCACCATCGCTTTTCTCTGATTGTTGCCAACCCCCCGTATATCCCCACAAAAGTATTGCCAAAAACCCCAGAAAATGTTGGCGAACCACGTCTGGCTCTGGACGGTGGGTTCGATGGATTGGACCTAATCCGCCGTGTCTTATACGATGCTCCCCCCCGGTTGCTCCCAGGCGGAATTTTGCTAATGGAAATCGAGGCTTCAGAAGGTCCGATTGTGGTTTTGTTGGCGACGAAAGCTTTCCCAATGGCCAAAATAAATCTATACAAAGACCTTGCTGGTCGCGACCGGCTGCTGGAAGTGCAAGCATGATCACGGATACTATTGATGCACTAGACCCGTCTGCCTTGAAACGAGCTCTTGCAGTTCTTCAATCTGGAGGGCTGGTGGCCTTTCCAACCGATACGGTTTACGGATTGGGTGGACTGGCATTTGACAGAATAGCGGTCGATAGCATTTATGTAGTAAAAGATCGTCCCATCGAAAAAGCCATCCCGATATTAATCGGGGATGTGGAAGACTTGGGGAAAATCTGCATTTCAGTTTCGGAAGATGCTTTGAAATTGGCCGCCCGTTTTTGGCCTGGACCATTAACCCTTGTGATCCTAAAAAACCCGGGATTACCCGAAGCAGTCTCGGCTTCATCAACAGTTGGCGTGCGAATTCCGGATCACAAATTCGCCCGGGCCTTATTGCGTTTGACAGGACCACTGGCGGTCACCTCGGCTAATCTCTCCGGGCAGGCAAGCCCCACAACAGGGAAGGAGGTTCATGCCCAACTTGGTGGCCGGATTGCAATAATCATCGACGGGGGAATGACCCCCGGGGGACTTCCTTCGACGGTTGTGGATTGTTCAGGGAGAAAACCGAAAATATTACGCAACGGCCCAATCACCGATCTGGATATACTCACAGTTCTTAATAATCCCATTTGATCCCCGATTTCACAACTGGTCCCTGAAAACTCACTTCTAATTCTCTCATCTGCATCTTATCCTTCATTCATCCCGTTCTTATCTCAAAGCATATAATATGAACTATTCTCCTCCTTAACAAACCCCGCCGGGACTAGGGCCAGTCCTCCCAGGGGTTTGTGTTTTAATGCGGAAATTTCTTTGTTTTACGGGAATGTTGCAAGAATTACAATTCGAAAATTAGATCAAAAAAAATGATGGTCGGTTAAAGCGACTCATCAAGATAACGGCCAAGTCGGCAAAATGTCAATCTCCAGTCCATCTGTTTTGCCAAGGATATATCTGAAATAACCTGCTGCAGCAACCATTGCAGCGTTGTCTGTACAAAGCGATAGGGGTGGAATATTGACCAGGAACTCCTTCTGTGCCAGAAAAGCGTTCCGAAGGGCACTATTTGCTGAAACCCCACCCCCGACCACAATTTCCTTGACATTATGATCTCGAGCTGCAGCCATCGTTTTATTGAAAAGCACATCCACAACTGCTGCTTGAAAGCTTGCAGCCAGATCTGCAACGGGTAGAGGACCCCCGACTAACCTTTTTGTCTCTTTCAGAACCGCGGTCTTAAGGCCGGAAAATGAAAAATTCCAGGTCCCTTCAAGCCAAGCCCGAGGGAATTTAAATGCGGTTGGATCGCCTGTTTCTGCAGCTTCTTGGATAGAGGGTCCTCCCGGGTAAGGTAGTCCCAACAACCGGGCAACTTTGTCAAATGCCTCACCAGCGGCATCATCGAGGGTAGCACCCAGGCGGGTATATGAAAGGTGGGCATCCATAAGGTTTAGTTCAGTGTGCCCACCCGAAACAAGTAAAGCTATCAAGGGGAAATGAGGCTTTGGGGTAGCCTTTTCATCCACTTTGTGGACCCATGCAGAATAGATATGACCTTCCAAGTGATTCACCCCCACTAGGGGTAATCCCGCTCCGAGAGCCAGACCCTTGGCAGCATTCAATCCAACCACCAAGGATCCGGCTAAACCAGGTCCGCGTGTAGCGGCGATTGCATTGATATCTGAAAGGGCCAGGTGAGCCTGGGCCAGGGTTTGTCCGATAACCGGCAAAATTGATAGGACATGCTGGCGGGCAGCTACTTCCGGGTAGACACCCCCATAACGGGCATGGATATCCATTTGCGATGCTACTGTGGAAGCCAGCAATACACGTCCTTTTTCAATTACAGCTGCCGCAGTTTCATCGCAAGAAGTTTCGATTGCTAGGATGCGAGCGAGTTTCAAATCTGTCATCGGGATGATTATAGCGTTATCCACCCATACGTCAACGCTTGGATGGGATTAGTTCTACAAATTTGCTTGAAATATTTCTTTGTCATCCCCAATTTACCTATCCAAATCGCAAAAAAGTATCTTCCCGGAAAAATAACCCGGCAATCATTTCTCCCAATTCTTCATCTTAAGCACAAAATCGTATGGATATTTGGCCAAAATTTCCATCGTGCCATCCGGTTTCACCCATATGGTATCCTCGATGCGAACTCCCATGCCTTTCTCCGGATAATACAAGCCAGGTTCACTGGTAATCACCACACCAGGTTTCAGGATGTTATCTTCAGAAGCTGTCAGCCCAGACCAAGGCCGCTCGTGGATATTCAGCCCAACACCATGCCCAAGCGAATGGACGTAACCTTCCACAGGTGCCTGTGTGTTAAGGGGGCTTTTGTGGCCATTTTTCTCGAATTCTTCGCAAACCAGGCGGTTATAGTCCTTAAATGGGGCATTCAGATCAAGGTTTTCCTGAACTTTATCGAATACCACCTTAACCTCGTCATATATTTTTTGCGCCTCAGGTGAAGCATAACCAAGGCTCCATGTGCGGGTGAAATCATAAAAATAGCCTCCGCCTGCTTCACAAGGGTAAATGTCAAAAACGATGGTCTTTCCCAACCGAACGAGATCGGTGGGATTACCGATGGAATGAGGGACTCCAGCATCACGTCCAATGGCGAAAATGGTTCCCTCGGGGTTCTCAGCACCCAGTTCAGCCAGCCATAGATCGATACGCGATTTAATATCCGCGATTGTCACTGGAGAGCCATCTTCTTTTAATAATACTTCGTCTTTCCGAACTTCTCTACTGGTAAGGTAATCAGCGACTCGCCTGACGACCGTGGTGGTAATTTTCCCCATCTTGCGAATGCGCTCTACTTCGCATTCGTCTTTTGTTTCCATTGAGTACATGAAGAGGGAGTCCTCGCGCGTTTCTCCGACCAGTTCGAGCTCTGGCATGAGAGTTTTTAAGTGGGAGAAAATGGAGAATGCAGAACTTACATCCGTGATCCCGTATATCCCCACTCTTGCGCCCACTCCCTGGTCAGTGAACATGCGTTTATAGCGGATCGCTGATGCAAGTGCTAAATCACCATGAGCTTCCTCCAGAAGCGAATCCCAATTATAGGTGCTGTAAGGGATCACCTTCAATCCAGATTTGAAAGCTTCCTCGCGTTCCATGTCAATGCAAAAAAGAACGGGCTGGTTACCAATTTTCTTTATGAGAGTCGCACCCGATACATGTCCGCCACCTGTAAGATAATACATGGGTGGGTTATGGGTGGCATTACCGATGACGATAATGGCATCCAGATTTTTTGTCTGCATTAACGCATCAAGATCGGATTTCATCTATAAATACTCCTTGGATTGGTAGTCCTAGGATCTTAATCCCATCAGCAAGATGAAAGCCATATTTTGGCGTGCAAGCATGGATGGGTTTATTTTGCCAACTTCAGGCTCAATATAAAAAAATGTGATTAACTGGTTTGTCCCACAATTCGCATGACCTGGTCGCGTGAAAGTTTCCCCACCCCATTTTCGATTGCCTTCAAAGTTCCCTCCGCGAGAAGTAAGGGGATTTCAACAAAATATTTAAAGGAACTCTTCGGCATGGAGGCAAGCCCTGCCCTGGCAAGGTTAAGATTCTTCCTGGCATAAACAAACATTTGATTATCTGTCCAACCAATTGGAAAGAAATTCACGCCTCGATCTGTGTCTTCCTTCCTGTTGCGTAATATGTTAACAGCCTGCAGACCGCGCCCGAATTGGATTGCGCTGAGACGGTCAATGGCAGTCCCATCAAACCATCCCCAAATATCGCAAATCAATAACCCGACCGCACCAGCTACACTGAAGGTATATCCATCCAGGTCAGCTTCTGTTTGGATCTGCCAATGGTTTTCAACCCAATATGCCATGCGTTCTGCCATCGCGATGGTGGTATCCCAGACGCGGGGTGAAATTTCATTGGGTACACTTGTGAGCCAATCGCCTATCCGTAAAGTGACTTCAGGCAAGACCGAATGATAGGGAGAGAAAAAGAAATCCAATTCGGCGATTAATGGCTTGTCCACTCCCCACACCAATTCGCGCCTGGAGAATTGGTCCCAAACCACGGAGCAAGGCTGCTTTTTTGGAGATATCCAGGTTAGGGTGGTCTTCGATTTCATCAATCGCCCGCATGCACAAATAGGCCCCAGCGATCGTCTCCTGCAATATCGCAGGCAAGCGGGTGATCGGAATAAAAAAAGTCCGGCTGTTTTCTTTCAGGACACGGATAAGATCAACTTTTATAGCCATAGGTTTCTCATCAATACCAGAGAAAATTATATAGGATTTCGCTAATGTTTATAAGCATTGAAAACCTTTTTCAAATTGGCAAGCAACATTCCATCCTGTTCGGGGAGAACAGTGCGTGGGTCAAGCAGGATACGATCGTTTTCAGCGCGGGCAATTACAGGAGGTGTAACCAGTCGCATTTGATTAATATACGTGTCTATGCCCGTCACTGTCAAGGCAAGTACCCAGGTTGGCAGGGATTCACCAGGCAAACTCCCTCCACCAATGGTTGATTCGCTCAATAGAACTTCACCTTGCCCAAGCTCTCCTGCCCAGAATTCGGCACGCTCTTTTAACTTCGATGGAGCTGATGCTATCATACGCCAGATGGGTATTTCCCGTTCAGCTTCACTCTTGAGATAGTGCAATAGTGTAGCCGTCAACGCAGCCAGGCATAGTTTATCAGCTCGCACAGCACGAGCCAATGGGTGCTTCTTAATCTTAGCGATTAGGTCTGCTCTGCCAATGATAATCCCTGACTGCGGGCCTCCGAGCAGCTTATCCCCGGAAAAACAGACAATGTCTGCGCCTGCTTTGAGAGACTCCTGCACAGTTGGTTCATGTGCCAGCCCGTACCTATCGGTAGCAAGTAAAGTCCCAGACCCGAGGTCATCTGCAAATAAAACCCCATGTTGATGCGCGAGGTCCGCGATCATTGAAAGTTCGGGTTCCTCGGTAAAGCCAACCATTTTGAAATTCGAGTGGTGGGCGTGAATTACCATGGCGGTTGGGTCGGCGAGGGCTTCTTCATAATCTGTAAGATGGACTCGATTGGTGGTACCGATTTCGACCAACTTTGCGCCAGAGTGCCTCATCACGTCAGGGATTCGGAATCCGCCCCCAATTTCGATCAATTGAGAACGGGAGATGATCACCCGTTTCTTGTTCGCTAATCCTGACAGTACCAGCAGAACTGCTGCAGCATTATTGTTAACCACCAGCGCGGCTTCTGCACCCGTCAATTTTTGAAGCAGCGTCTCGGCATGGATCAAGCGGCTACCACGTTTACCTGTCTCCAAATTTAATTCAAGATTTGAGTAGCCCTCTGAAATAATCTGCATGGATTGGATGGCAGCGGTTGAAAGTGGGGCACGGCCCAGGTTTGTGTGTAAAATGACACCACTGGCATTAATCACTGGTACCAGAGTGGGGGATGACCAAATTTGCAGCATTTCAGCTGCTCGGTTTAGAATGATCTCCTGGTCAGGCACTGATACCCCACTATTCTTTAATAATTGCCCCCGGATTTCTTCAAGGGAGCTTTGGATGGACGCTAATGTTAACGGGCGGCCAAAGCTCGCGATGAGCTTTGCCGCAGAATGGGTTTGAAGGAGGTGTTCAACCGAAGGGAGTGCGCGCAGATTCATTCTTTGGTCTGGTCATGTTCCACCGGAGGCTGTCCACTTTTATTGGATGACAAATACGTCGGGGGTTGCCAGCGAGCGTTTTCCCGCAAACGGATAAAGTATTCAATGGCAATCAACCCAACAGCCATACCGATTCCGGTCCAAATCGTAACCAGGCGCTCCTGCTGGAGCCAAATCAAGAGCGCTCCATAAACCCCGACCCAAATTGCCTGACGCATAATGACTGCTCCACCCACTGGCGGATTAGATGGAAAACGGAGGTTAAGAAACCAAGTGGCTGGTAGAGCAAGGCTGGTGAGACCAAGTGTGGTTCCGAAGAAGAGCAACCACCGTGCCCAAACGGTTGGAGTGAGAGTAAAGACAGCCAATGCTGATGCTCCCCACCCAATGATAAAGAGAATGATGGACGAGATGATGAAAGGGCGGAAGGATGTATTTGGCCGATGATCCATTGCTTGAATTATACACCAGCAGTCCAATGGTTCTCTTATTGCATGGGAAGGGAGTTCCACTGAAAGTGAAAATTGGCCTGTCAGTAATAAAAACCAATTCCCCTCCCCGACATCTTCGCGGCTCCAATTCACGGAGATCCAATAATAGACACACCCCTCCATGGATTAATTATCGCTGATTGATTTCAACTCAAAGAAACAGGATTATTTTATTTTTCGTTTCATCTCGTCTATCTGTTCCTGAGTCAGATCAGGAATTTCCTCGAACCGGGTGATGCCAAGCGCTTTGCGTTGGGCAGTCCGCCAACGAGACAGACGGTTTGAGACTTCCACTTCATATCCCACATTGGAAGGTTTGTAGAAATAGGTCCCTAGCATTGCTTTTGGCAGGTACTGTTGGGGAGTGAAATGATCTTCAGACATGTGCGGGTAAACATACCCCTTGCCGTGACCCAATCCGGAAGCATCCCTATTGTTATCTTTTAGATGATTTGGAACATCGCCCACTCCTTCCTGCTCAATCCGTTCAAAGGCTTTAAAATACGATGTGGCAGTATTGGATTTGGAGGCTGTCGCCAGGTAAAGGGTGGCTTCGACAATGGGATAAACACCTTCTGGGAGACCGATAAAAGTAAACGCTTGCATGGCAGAAGAGGCGATCACCAATCCCATTGGATCAGCGAGGCCAATATCCTCCCCGGAAAGGATGATTAGGCGGCGCAAAATGAAACGTGGGTCTTCCCCAGCGTAGAGCATTTTCGCCAGCCAATATAGAGCCGCATCCGGGTCAGAACCTCTGACCGACTTTATGAAGGCAGAAATAGTATCGTAATGTGCATCACCGTCTTTGTCATAGAGGACTGCGCGGCGTTGGATGGATTCTTGCGCAACATCCAGGCTGATATGGATGATACCGTTCTCATCAATGGGCGTAGATTCAACAGCAAGCTCGAGAGCGTTTAACGCATTCCGTGCATCACCCCCGGAAATATTTATTAGGTGTTCACGAGCTTCGGGGGTCATTTCGACGTGGCGGGTGCCATACCCACGTTCCGAATCAGAAAGAGCCCTGTCAAGGATTTTACCAGTCTGTTCGAAGGTCAACGGGAGCAATTGGAATACCCTGCTGCGTGAGACCAGCGCCCCAATCACTTCAAAATAGGGATTTTCTGTGGTGGCTCCAATGAGCAGGATCGTGCCGTTCTCGACATGCGGGAGCAGGGCGTCTTGCTGAGCCTTATTCCAGCGATGGACTTCATCAACAAAAAGCGTGGTCTTTTTCTGGTATAAGCGTCGCCGTTCCTGCGCAGCATCAATGACTTCCTTGAGTTCAGACTTTCCAGCCAATACAGCGGAAAGAGTTTCGAAATGGGATTGGGTTCGATTTGAGATAACTTGAGCGAGTGTGGTCTTGCCAGTTCCAGGTGGACCCCATAAGATGATTGAAGAAAACAACCGATCAGCTTCGATCGCCCGCCGTAAAAGTTTACCCGGGCCGACAATATGTTCCTGACCGACGTACTCTTCCAAAGTGCGTGGGCGCAGGCGGGCAGCCAGTGGGGCTTCAGCATCCAGTCTTTGCTGCATGGCATGATCAAACAGATCGGTCATAATGCGATTATAGCCGTTTGACAGAAATCCCCAAAGCCCCTCTCTAATAAAATTTATAGGTCAGGCAGGAATATAGGGAAGGGCAGAATGTTCCACCTTTTCCAGTGGGAGGATATCCACCAATTCGTAGTCACGGCTGCCTAGCCCGAGTTTTTCGCCGTATTCAGTAACCAGGTATGGGTCCTTGAGCGGACCATGAATTTGCTGAAACGGGTGACCAGAGTGGGAGTGGATTTCCATCACTAAGGGCAGGTTTTTCTCAATAACTTGCATTCCTGCCGTTGCATCCAGCACAGCGCGTTCAATGGCAATAATATCGTCAGATCCAAAAATCCCCACATCAGGGAGGATAGGCATGGTGGTGAACCCAAAACAGTCACAGACCGGGGTCATTTGGGTGGCGAGGGAGAGGTGAGTGATCTTTTTTGTGTCAAATGTTGAAAGAGTGATACTAGTCGAAATGGCGCACGCTTCCTGAAAAGCGTTGAAATTGGTAGCATTAATCTTTAAGCTGCCTGGTGGCGCTACCTGGAGACAGCGACCGCACTGGTTGCATTGTTCCATGTGTAGGTGCATTTGACCTGGGCGCTTTTTATCTTCAACTATCGCCTCAAATGGACAGGAAGCTCAGCAATTTTATTGATTGTTGCCACATCGGAGCATTTTTCAGGGAACCAGTACTGATCGAAATGCATCACATGGTGCATGTCACCGCGGGTCTCTCCAGCCATGCAGCCCAGTGCAAGGTTTTTAAAGGCTGCCCCAAATCCACAGGATGGGTGTCCCTTGACATGCGAGAAGTTGATGAGAAATGTAGCATCGTGAATCATCCCGGCTAGCTTCCATTTCCGAATACTTTTAAAAGGCTTATCGTATTCGTAAAAATATTTCTCATCTGGTCCAGCAGCAGGGTAGATTGGGCAGCCAATGGTTTCCTGGGAGTAACCACGCGTCTCAGCTCCGGCTACATCCCAATTCACATCCGCAATGAATGGTTTGCCACCCCCATCCTTAACAGCCTGAACGACACGGCGTACAAAGACCGGGTGGATGGTTGAATAGCCAATATTATTTCCAGTATGCATTTTGATGACCACCATCTCATCTTTTGACCCGGTCCCGGATTTGCAGTTTTTCTAGGATCAGATCGAGTTTTGCTGGTAACGTTTCCTTTGCCTCCAAGCGGGATTGGCGTGCAGTACCGAAGTACACTTTGCAGGGCATGATGGATTCCTTTCGAAATTGATTTAAATAAAATTTTAACCCCTTGATATTCTAATAACTAAACCGCGAAGTCTATCTCAATATCCATTAGTAACTCAGGGATTTGATCCAATGTAGTTACAACTGCCTGCGGTTGGATTGCCAGTTCACCTTCTCCCGGGAGCTTGACCCGGCGGGTGATCCAGATACTGTATATTCCTATTTGGTTGGCACCCAGAACATCGGCATTTAGCATATCTCCCACCATTACTGCAGCCTGGGGTGGGACATCGAAATGGTCCAGGGCAACCTGGAAAATGCGCGGGTCTGGTTTGCGAATACCCAGCGCAGCGGAGGTAATGATAATTTCAAAAAATGGACGAATTCCCCAGTGATCCACAATTACCTGCACATTCTTGTCATCGGAGGTGTTGGAAATCAACCCCAGGTGATAGCCTATTGCCTTGAGTGATTCAAGGGTCGACAATGCATCCTCTTCAAGGTACCAGTTTTGTTGGGTGACAGCATACATGGCCTTCAGCGCAGAACGCAGCACTTCATTGGGGGTGTTCATTATCCCTTTCTTCACCAGTATCTCACGCAAGACGCTGAAGGAAGTTTTCTCAATATTATCCTTGATGAAATTCTCATAATAAGAGCTAAGGAAACCACCAACCCTGGTGTGGAAAGCAGTCCGGTTAAATCTTAATGCCGGAGAGGGAAAGGGATGTCGCCAGGGCGAGATCAGCCTTTTTATATATTGGCAGCCAGGGGTTCTTGGAATAAATGAGAGTGGAACCCAGGTCAAAGAAGATTACTTTTATTTTTGGCATGATAGCGTAATTATAGTCTGCAAACAAATTAATTTATTTTTGATATTTTTATCAGAGGTTGTCCAATACAGGTACATATTAAATCGAAAGGCAATATTTTTGAGCCAGCCAATTTGGAACAATAATTACCAGATGCAATAAATATATGGAGTCGGTTGAAATAATGCCAACCAATCCAGGCAGGCAAGAATTATCCGCCCTTCAAATAGATTCCTGTCGGATCCAACTCCTGTCGTAAAATTCTGAGTTCGTTCTCCGTGACCGGTTCCGTGATAGCGAAGTGAGTCACCACCTTCAGCGTCCATCCGGTATTGTTGATGGCCTGCTCGGCTGTTTTACCGGGATGAAGGGCTGTCAGAACCAACTCACCGGTCTCGTCAGGTTCCATGATACCGATATCTGTCACCACGCCAATCGGACCTTTGCCGCGCAATCCTGCCTTCTCACGCCCGCCTTTACCATCCAGGTATCCAGCAGAAGTAATGAAGTCCACTTTTTCCGGGAAACGGCGTTTCTGGTGAGGCGTCATGATGTAGCAGCGGTTGGCCCAGGCGGCAATTTCCTGTGCTCCGCCGGAACCGGGTAAGCGCACCTTGGGATGGGAATAATCGCTACCGATGATGGTGGCATTGATATTTCCATACTTGTCGATCTGTGCTCCGCCCAGGAAACCCACATCCACATTGCCGCGTTGCAGGTAATTGGTGAAAATATCGTACATGCTGACCACCGATAATGCCCCGCTGACCAGTGTGGGGTCACCGATCGAAAGCGGCAGACGGGCTGGTTCGGCACCGATCACGCCTGCTTCGTAAATCATGACCAGGTTTGGAGCATGGGTGCGCTTGGCGAGGTTGCAGGCCAGATTGGGCTGTCCCACACCCACGAAGACCACATCACCATCTTTCAGCATCCGGGCAGCATTGACGATCATGAGTTCAGCAGAGGTCAGGTCAGTCATAAATTCTCCTGTAAGAAATTCCTGTATCGCCTGGGAAACCTCACCCGGACGTTCGAGCGGGACGAGGTGGGTGGCGTAGAGGTATGGTCACAACACGGGCGGTAGGGACTTTCCTGCAGTACGCGGCGTGCAGTGGAAGCCCAGAAAGTATCCGTTTCTGCCCCGCGAATGATCAGAAGCGGTACTTTCAAACCTGGCAGGCCGCGCCAGATATCCATGTCGTTCCAGACGCTCGTGGCGTAAATGCGCATTTCCCAATCGACACTGTAACATAACTGATATCCGTGTTCTACCGGGCAGGCAATCCCTTCAACGTAAGCACGCAAAGCTGGATCATCCATATACTTGAAGACCGGTTTGCGCCGGTAACCTTTGAAAAGCCTGTCCAGATCGTCAAACTGCGCGTCGGCGATTCCTGGTTGCCCGGACAAGAGGGTGCACCTGGTAGCCTAATCCCAGGGAGCGGATGACCTGCCAGGAGCGGATGACATAAGGTGGGAAGAGCACAGGATCGATCAAGACCAGTGCCCGGAAGCGTTCCGGATGGCGCAGCGCAGCCCGCAAGGCGACAATCCCTCCGACCGAATGACCGACAACAATCGATGTCTCAGTCTGATGCTCGTCCAGAAAACGCAGGAAATCATCAGTCAGCGGGTGCCAGTCGGTAATTTCCTCCGGATTGGAATCCGGCCAGAGAGGGCGCTGGCGCATGGCAAATAACATGGTAATTGTTCGAAAGCCTGGTAAGCAAGGGGCGGTAACATTCCGGTGGATAGCCGTTGGCGTGCAGGAAGTGAAGCGGCAAGCCAGCCTCGCCGTAGGGTCGATAGTAAGGGATGCTCATTGAAACCCTGTCAGCCTAATACCTTCCGTAATTGATCTTTTCGCTATAATCGTGCCTTGACCTTCAAGCGTTCGTGTGTTTCCGGGCCGAGTTTCTGCCAGTATTCATGGCGGTCTTTCACGCCATACACCCATTCATCCAGGTAATGCCTTGACCGTTTCGGGATTTTCGCTGATCTTGTCCCATTTCAAGATAGAAATCATTATCACGATCGTAGTAGCCCTGGGCATAGGATGGATGCGCTGCACCGGGAACGTGGCAGACCGCGGTGACGATGAAACCGGGGATGAGCGTCCGGTTCGGGTCGGAGCGGATGACTGCTTCATCCACGATCTCTTCGGCGGTCAGGATGATGCGTTTCGATGCAAAGGCCACTTCCTTCTGCTCGCCGACGATGCCCCAGAGATGAGCGTTTCCATCCTTATCCGCCCGCTGGACGTGGACGATGGCAACATCCGGGTTCAACGCCGGGACGGTGATCAATTCGCGACCAGAATACGGATCGGTAACACGCTTGATCAATGGATTGGCGCGTTCCAGATCCACTGCGCCGGTCTGGTTCATGGGCATGAAAGGCAGACCGGCTGCCCCGGCCTGCAGGCGGGAGATCATGCCAAAATGGGAATATTCCTCCCATTCCAGATCGACCGGCTTCGATTTCTGTACGCACAATGCGCAAGGAGCCGACACCCGGATTCCCCATGTAGGAGAAGATCACCTTGCGGGCACACCCGGCTGCCACCATCTGGTCATAGATCAGGTCCGGGGTGGCACGGGCGAGGGTCAGGTCCCGCCTGCGCTGGCGAATGATCTCGTGCCCGGCGGCAAAAGGAATCAGGTGGGTAAACCCGGCAGCATAGACGGTGTCTCCATCGTGGACGAAATTTGGAGACAGCTTCGGAGAGGGAGATTA
>CAWFNU010000023.1:0-56540 GCA_963817265.1 uncultured Chloroflexia bacterium | reverse complement strand
GTGGGGGGACGCATTCGTTATCGGTCTTGCCCAGGTAATTGCAATTTTTCCGGGAGCTTCCCGATCTGGTACAACAATTAGTGCTGGAATGGTGAGAGGATTGGAACGTCCTGCATCGGCGCGCTTTGCTTTTTTGATGTCAGTGCCTGTAATGCTGGCAGCGGGAGCATATCAGTCACTTGATCTGTTCAAGATGTCAGGAATCAATTCATTTTTACCCATGCTGGCTGTCGGGTTCGTGGTCGCAGCATTTATCGGTTGGTTGGCTGTCAAATGGCTATTAGGGTATCTGACAAACCATTCACTTTATATTTTTGCAGCATATTGTGCATTTATCGGAATAGCTTGTTTAGTTTATACATTGATCTAAAAGGATCATCTGATGTACGATCTTGACGCTCAAATCCCCAACATGCTTACTCTACTCAAGCGACTTGTTAAAATTGAATCGCCATCAAAAGATAAATATGCTGTAGATCGGGTCGGCACTTTTGTCACAGGAGAGTGTCGTCGATTGGGTGCCCAAGTAAAGATCCATAATCAGGCTGAAACTGGAAATCACATTGAGGCGGTTTTTATGCCGTCAAAGGGAAGGGAAGAATCCGGGCGAGATTCGGTCTTCCCTGAAGGGAATGGTAAAAAAAGGATTCTTCTCCTTGCTCACATGGATACTGTTTTTCCAATCGGTACCCTGGAAAACATGCCATACAAAAAAAAAGGTGAGAAAGTTTATGGTCCGGGTGTGTCAGATATGAAGGGTGGAATTGTTGTTGCGTTAATGGCTCTTACTGCTGCGATCGAGAATCGCAGCCTTGGAAACCAAGTTACAGCGTTGTTTACATCTGACGAGGAAATTGGTAGTGAAACATCACGAGCTTTAATAGAAAAACTGGCTGTCCAAGCTGAATTGGTGCTGGTCCTCGAACCAGGAATGGTGGATGGGTCAGTAAAGACTTGGCGGAAAGGGGTTGGAGAATACTCGTTGCGAGTGCAGGGTCGTGCTGCCCATGCGGGGGGCGACCATGAAAAAGGCTGTAATGCCATCGAAGAAATTGCACATCAGGTGTTATTCATCCAAAAAATGACGGATTATGAAAAGGGTACAACCCTCAATGTAGGTGTTATTCGCGGAGGAATTGCAAGCAACGTTGTTCCAGATGAGGCCAGCATTGAAGTCGATTTGCGCGTTATGCAACCGGGGGAAGCCGATCGTATTGACTTTCTGATGAAATCGTTGAAGCCGATTTTGGACGGTACCTCTTTAGAGGTTTCCGGGGGACTTAACCGTCCACCTATGCCTTTTAGCGATGCAATCAAGTCCACTTTTGAAAAGGTCAAAGCAATTGCAGCTTCAGAAAACATAGAGTTGAGAGCCAGTGGAACTGGTGGCGCATCCGATGCAAACTTTGTAGCCCCATTGGGAATTCCGGTTCTTGATGGTCTCGGACCAGCCGGTGGAGAGTATCATTCCAAACACGAATTTATTTTTTTGGATAGCCTGGTTGAGCGTACCAAATTATTGAATGCAATTCTTCGCGAATGGTAGGAAATGAAAAAATCCTTTTCCTTTTTGATTCTAATCTGCACAATATTTGCAGCTTGTGGCCCTTCCGCGTTGTCCCCCACCCCAACCCCAATCACCGTTCAATATACCTCTGCATCTGCACCATGGTTGAGACTCATTTTCGATTGCGCTGGTACGAAGGCAGTCAATGCCGAGCAGCGGGCGGCAGAATATCAAGACCAGCAATCAATTGATCTTGCAATCCGCATCGGACAGTCGTCTCAACTATCATTGCCAGCATACCAAATCGGGAGTGAGGACATAATTATCGTAACAAATCCTCAGAATCCTGTAACGTCATTGAGTGGATTGCAAGTGCGGGGACTATTTACTGGACAGATCATGAACTGGGATGTAGTGGGGGGTACAAAAGCTGAAGTAAAGGTGTGGGTATATTCCCCAGATGATGATATCCAGCAAATTGTGGATGAACAAGTACTACAAGGGAGCATGGTGACATCAACAGCACGGCTTGCTGGAGACTCTGAAGAGATGGTTCAAGCCATCGCCAACGACGCGAATGCAGTTGGGATTCTCACCCAAAGTTCAAAAAATGGTGATGTCGAAAATGTCTATAATGTCCTGACTGTCCCGGTGCTGGCTGTCTCGAAATTCGGAGAAACGGGTGCGGTTCAGGACCTTCTTGCATGCCTGCAAAAGTGAATAATTGTGATTGAGGCGATCTTATTTTGTGTTGGTTCCATATTCATCACCTGGATTTCGATTCCCAGTCTGCGCAATCCAGGTTCACATGGTTATTACAGATTTTTTGCGTGGGAAACCATTTGGGGTATGTTCCTAATAAATTTACGTGGATGGTTTTCCCTTCCCTTCGCATGGTATCAAATTACTTCGTGGTTACTCCTTGTTTTATCACTGATCCCCCTGATAACTGGAGTAAATATCCTCCGCAATATGGGAAAGCCTACTGACGCACTCGAAGCCACAACCATACTTGTGCAAACAGGAATTTACCGATTTATCCGCCACCCATTATACGCGTCACTATTATTTCTGGCATGGGGGATCTTTTTTAAGTCGCCGTCCATTTTGGATGGTTGTTTAGGATTAGTTACGACAGCTTTCATTTACGCCACTGCCCGCGCTGATGAGACAGAGTGCATTATCAAGTTCGGAGAACAATATTCAGGGTATATAAAAAAGACCCGGATGTTCATTCCATTTGTGTTTTAACAATTTCAGGGAGGCGTAAATGCCACTGAGTAGCCTGCTCAAAAGCATGGCCGGCTTGTAAAACCTTAGATTCCCCCCAATGTTTTGAAATAAATTGAAGACCTAATGGCAGCCCATTTTCCGAAAACCCGGATGGAACCGATAGTGCTGGAAGGCCTGTAATATTGAAAGGCGATGTAAAGCGGGTTAAGTTGACGGGCAGCTTCTATTGCACCAGTTTCTTCGATCAATGGAGCAAAAATGGGAGTTGTGGGCAAGAGCAATAGATCGTACTTTGCAAAAAACATTTCAAAACTACGTCGGCCCACAGCCTGAACGTGTCTCGCAAGGACATAGTCACTTGAGGTCAAAGCTGCACCTGTTTCCAATCGTTGGCGAATATCTGTGCCAAACCAATCAGGATGGGAAATCAGGCGTTCGCGATGAAATGCAGCTGCATCCGACTGAGTCATGCGGGTATTTGCCTGAGCTAGATCTCCCATCCAAGATAAATCCACTTTCTCAACTTGCGCGCCCAAATTCTGAAATACCTGCCCCGCGATTTCCAGAGCAGATGTCACTTCGGGGTTTGAAGCGCCAATATACTCTCCCATTCCCAACGCAATTCGCCAGTTCTCAACTCCACCAGCCAAATTGGTAAGATAATCTTCTACAGGTACATTCGCTGAACCAGGATCGTGGGTATCAAACCCTGCAAGGACTTGAAGGATAATCGCGGCATCGCGGATTGTACGAGTAAGTATGCCGACGTGATCCAGGTTCCAGGATAAAGGAATCACTCCGCGAGTAGTTATCCGCCCATAGGTAGGTTTGAACCCAACCACTCCGCATAACGATGCAGGAATGCGGATGGAGCCACCAGTATCCGTACCTAAAGCTGCCAGGCACATTCCAGCGGAAACTGCTGCGGCTGATCCGCTGGATGAACCACCAGTTATTCGAGTGAGATCCCAAGGGTTTTTTACGGTTCCAAAAAGTGGATTTATACCGGTCACACCCAAGGCGAATTCGTGAGTGTTGGTTTTCCCAAGTAAGACAGCTGCTGCCAATTTTAGTTTCAGCACCACCTGCGCGTCTTCTGTTGGGATGACCTCAGAAAAAAACCTTGAGCCCGCGGTCGTACGGACTCCCGCTGTTTCCATCAAATCTTTTACAGCCAAAGGGATGCCCAACAAAAGCAGGTCATTTATATTTGAAGGATCGTGCGATAAAAGCGAATCCACTTGGAGAGCTGCTTGAACTGCCATATCTGGAGTGGGGGTGATAAATGCATTTATCTCTGGATCAAGCTTCTCAATCTGGCGCAGGCAAGCTTCGGTCAAAGAAACTGCTGAATATTCCCCTGCGCGGAGTGAGGCAATTGCAGACGAAATGGTCAATGAAGATAGGTCAATATTCATTCGGGATTTTAAAATCAATTAAGAATATTAGAGCAGAGGTGAAAGAAAATATGGGGGCACAGCGATGCTGTGCCTCCATATTTATATTGTTGTTAGAACAACCCAAGCACTTTTCCGGAATCCAAATCCAGATCTACATCGTAGAAAACCGGACGGGTGGGTAGACCAGGCATGGTACTCATCTTGCCCAGCAAGGGATAAAGAAAACCTGCCCCAACAGAGGCACGGATGTCGCGCACCGGAACAATAAAACCAGTGGGTGCACCTTTGATGGCGGCGTCAGCAGTAAAAGATAGGTGCGTTTTAGCCATGCATAAAGGTAATTTATCAAATCCAAGCTTGGTATAAAGGTCAATCTTTGCCTGTGCTTCGGGTAGGATTTCTATACCAGCCGCACCATAAATCTCTTTGCAAATAAGCTCCAGTTTCTCCTTTATCGAAAGTTCCAAGGGGTAAAGGAACTTAAATTGGTTCGGTTTTTCAGCTGCCTTGACTACCGCTTCAGCCAGTTTCACCGCGCCTGCTCCACCATCCGCCCAGTGAGTCGAGACGATGGCATCCATGGCACCAGAATCGAACGCAGCCTGCCGAACCACCTCGACTTCTGCCGGAGTATCGGTGGAAAATGAATTTACTGCCACAACTACATTTACACCATATTTCAAGGCGTTCTGAATATGGCGAGTCATGTTTGGAAGTCCTTTGCGTAATAATTCGAGGTTTTCATCGGTATATTCGGCAGCCAGTGGTTTTCCCGCCACCACTTTAGGCCCTCCTCCATGCATCTTGAGGGCGCGCACCGTAGCAACTAGCACTACCACCTGAGGAATCAGTCCTGAATACCGGCATTTGATGTCAAAGAATTTCTCCATGCCGATATCCGCTCCAAACCCAGATTCGGTGATGACGAATCCTTCCGGACCTACCAGCTTGAGGGCAATGCGGTCGGCGATTATCGACGATTGCCCGTGGGCAATGTTAGCAAAGGGCCCGGCATGCACAAAAACCGGGGTTCCTTCCAGGGTCTGCATTAGGTTAGGCTTGATGGCATCCTTCATCAATACTGTCAATGCACCAGCCACACCCAGGTCTTCAGCGGTAACAGCACCTCCTTTTCGATCCGTTCCAATCACCATCCGCCCGAGCTGTTCGCGCATGTCGCGCAAGTCAGTGGTCAAGGCAAGGATAGCCATGATCTCGCTTGCGACCGTGATGTCAAACCCAGTCCGCCTGGTTTTTCCTTTTTCTTCAGGGCCCAGACCGACCTCGATTTCACGCAAGAAGCGGTCGTTGGTATCGATCGTCCTACGCCAAGTGATGGATGTCGGATCAATATCCAGGCGCGAGAAGCGGGTACGCTCCTCAAGAGTAAGCTCATTTGGGTCCTTCTTCTTGATCCCCAATTTTTCCAGTCTACGTATCATGGAAGGTGAGAACTTGCGCTGCCCTTTTTTGTCAGGTGGGCAGAGGGCATTGAAAAGTTGCTCATCCTCCTGCTCGCTTTCATGAAACATGCGCGCCTCTATCGCAGCTGCACATAAATTGTTTGCTGCTGTTATGGCATGGATATCACCAGTTAGATGCAGATTGAAATCTTCCATCGGGATGACCTGTGAATATCCACCTCCCGCTGCACCTCCTTTGATCCCGAATGTTGGTCCCTGAGATGGCTGCCGTATGGCCGTAAACACTTTCCGCCCCAAGTGTGCCCCCAGCGCCTGAGATAGACCAACGGTTGTGGTAGTTTTCCCTTCTCCCAATGGGGTGGGGGTGATCGCTGTAACATCTACATATTTTCCGTTCGGGATATCCTTTAAACGATTAAGTATTTCAAGTTTTACCTTAGCTTTATAAGGTCCGTAAAATTCCAATTCTTCTGGTAATATGCCCACTTCATCAGCCACTTGCGCAATCGTCTTAATGTCCGAGGCTTGCGCAATATCGATATCGGTCGGAACCGGGCGAACGATCTTCAGCTTGGTAGGAACAAACTTTCTTGACATAGATTCTCCTTTATTTTTTGGTTATTATCAAAGAAAATGATTCGAAATCCAGGGAATAGATATTTTCAAGGATTGATATAAAATTATTAGCAACTTTCGCTATTGTCCATAAAATCAACGCTTCTCACAAGAGGTTAAAATTCCATTTAAGAAAATATTGATTAATTGAGATTACTGGTATGAATATATCAAGAATATTATTTTCTGCGTTTTACTGCGAGCATCGTGATATCGTCGAGTTGTCGTGCACCAACTGAGAAGTTTTCTATCTGATCTTTTATTTGGGAAAGTAACGACGACAAGGACTGATCTTTGGTGAATAATGGGATCAAACCCTTCTCGTTGAATGTTTCTCCTGCTGAGTTTTCCGCATCCGACAATCCATCTGTATATGCAAAAAAAGAGTCTCCACGTTCGATCGTCACTTCACGAATGGCAAAGTTGGCATCAGATTTCCCACCTACAGCAGGACCTGTCAGCGTAAGAACTGCCTTTATCCCGGTCGAATTGATCAGCAACGGTGGGAGGTGCCCTCCATTAATATACGTTAAAATCCCCGTTTGGGAATCGAATATGCCGAAGAATACTGTTGCAAACATGCCTGTATCTCCATGCGTTTCGACGATGTAATTGTTCGTAAGGGAGATGGCACTTTTAATCCTTTCTCCTGGTGAATTTCCGTACGCGGACCCTGCCCTGGCATAAAAACCAATATTAGATACTCCACGAATAAAACTACGAAACAAGGTCATAAACAAGGCTGCCCCCAAGCCCTTGTCACATACATCTGCGATAACCAGCCCGATATTCCCATCCGGCAATTCGAAGACGTCATAAAAATCTCCAGCAACCTCACGAGCAGGCTGAAGAGAAGCTGCGATCTCCCATCCTTTCGGTTGCGGAAGGACATTGGGCAAAAACCCTGCTTGAATTTCGCGTCCAATCTCAAACTCGTGTTCCAATCCCATGAGATATTTTTTTTCCTGTTCCCACAAACGGGCGGTTTCAAGGGCTACACTCGCTGCGTTGGCGAGGGTTTCCAACAGTCGCACATCAGACTGGTTGAAAGCTTGTTCATGATCCATATCCATTAGAACGATTTCGCCTCTGACAGAAGTTCCCATGGTTAGCGGGACATAAATGGCGGATTTTGGAAGACCCGCACCTGTTATTTCCAAACTTTGAAATCTAGCAACTACCTGCTCCATTTTCTCATTGATCACCAAAGTGTGTGGATTCTGAAGTAAATATCCAATAAACCCTTTTCCATTTACTTTGTAAGGAGGACAAACCACGCGGTTACCATTCTCAACCAAGTAAGGAACTAATAAATTATCAGAAACTGGATCGTAGATCCCGATGGTGAGATCTGTTTGTTTGTAGATCTCCCGAATTTTATCGCCCACCAATTCGTATATTGAAGCGGTGTCCAATTTTTGCGCTAAACCTTCCTGCACGGAATTTATGATCTGCAATTCTGTCGCGCGGTGTTCGGTTTCACTTAGAAGGCGTTTTGTCTCATCGAACAGACGAGCATTTTCAAGTGCCACACTCATTGATGCACCCATCGTTTGCAGCAGACGAACATCTGATTCTGTGAATGCAAATTCCTGCTCAACATTCTGCAGGCTCAATATACCAGTAACCTGGTCGCCCACCAACATGGGTATGCCCAGCCAAGTTTTTGGGGTAATCGTTCCAGGTAAAGTTGGCTGACCAAGACAAGCTGCTTGTTCAGCAACATTAGAACTTACCAGTACAGGTTGGCGAGTTTGCACTATTTGAGTCCGAAAACCACGAACTGGGAAGTTACCGGGTGCATAAACGCGCTCTCCGCGTTCAATTGCATAGCGATGCTCCATGGTGTCAGTTTGCGAATCATAAGTGGAGATCATTACAACCTGGGCATTAAAAATATCCCGGATTTTGTCGCCCACCAGGTCGTAAATTGCCTGAACCTCTAAACGTGAAGCAAGTCCCAGCTGCACGCTGTTAATAATTGCCAGTTCGGCATCACGCTGAGTAATTAATTGTTCGAGTTCCGAAGAATGGTCTTTATTTCCAGTCATAATGGACTCTCTTACAGGAACCAAACCAGATGAGTTGTTAATTTTAGGAAGTATAGCATTTTGCAGGAATTCCAACAACGATTGGCGGGGTGGGAATTCAGTGGACTAGAAATTCATCCAGCTGGTAATTATTTCCGCTAGTAATGAATTTGGGTGTAAGGAGATATTGGTTTTTTCTATTATTCTGATCAAGAAGAATTAATTACCAACCGCCAGTTTTTAACCGGTTCCGCAATTCATCTTGAAGCGAAAGAATCATTTCTTTAAACGACTCCGTATAAGAAGGATTTTCTACAGCCTTCGCTTCAAGTCGCTCCAGAAAATAGACCATCCACGACTGCCAAGTACGAGGATTGGGGTACATTTGGGCGATCTCCTTGGCTGCATTATTCAATATATCACGAAGATCATCTTCATTACTTTTGCTCATTGGCGATTCTCCTAGATTTCTAGAAATCGAGTATTTCAAGACCGTTTTCCCTTGACATTATTGTAGCACCATCTCGCTTCTGGGATATCTTCGAGCTAAATACCCACTATCCAAGTTCAAAGTATCCCCTCCCCAGTCGTCCTAGTGTCCAAGATTGGGAGGCCCAATCTAGATGAGTGATTCCTTTATCGACCCACAGTCATTGTCCATTATGATAAATGATTAATTCAATCAATATTTTGATGAATTTTGGATGTCAAACCAAGAATCATTCTAAAATTAGATTTTTTCATTGACAAACGAACCGACCTTTGCTAAACTCAGCTCCATTAAGGAAATATTTAACGGCTATGCTGCCCATCCAATCTTTTTACCACATTGAAAAACTAAAGTTCCAAGCTGAATTTCGCTGGCCAGCCGTATTACAGAAACAGTTGGATTAGTTGAATTGGTAATAGGTTGGATTTTATCCCCTATTACCAGAATGCTATAACATTATTTTTTCGAAAGAAGATATTAAAAGGCTTACTCCGTTCATGGAAATTATCCAAACTCGCGCTTAACATCAGGGCATCGAAATCAAGACATTTAACGATGATCACCGCCTAGCAAATCCCATATTAGGAGAAATTACAATGAAACACCTTCAAATTTACCTGCTTACTCTTTTCCTCTTAACAACAATTCTGCCCTCTGCCTGCGCACCATCCAATCCAAACCTGATCCTGGCAACCACCACCAGCACCCAGGATTCCGGCCTTCTGGATGTGTTGATCCCAGCTTTCGAAGCAAAGACTGGGTTCAAGGTTCAAACAGTGGCAGTAGGCTCCGGGGCTGCCCTCAAACTGGGTGAGGAAGGCAATGCGGATGTGCTGCTAGTTCACTCCCCAGCTGCAGAAAAAACCTTCATGGATAACAATTATGGAACCGACCGACGCCTGGTGATGCATAATGATTTTATTGTCGTCGGCCCTGCGGCTGACCCAGCTGGGATCAAGTCCTCAACCTCAGCAGTGGATGCATTCCAGAAGATCGCCAATTCCAGTGCGCAATTTATATCGCGTGGAGATGCGTCGGGAACGAATACGAAAGAATTGGCAATTTGGAAATCTGCAAACATTACACCAGCCAGCCAAACCTGGTATGTCGAATCCGGCCAGGGAATGGGCGCTACTCTAACAATCGCCTCTGAAAAGGCAGCATACACGCTAACTGATCGTGCCACCTTCCTGGCAAATCAATCCAACCTTCAACTGGTACTCCTATACGAGGGTGACAATGCACTCCTTAATATTTACCACGTCATCGTGGTAAATCATGATAAGTGGCCTTCCACAAACCTGGAAGGAGCGATCGCTTTTTCCGATTACATCACCTCTCCCGAAGGACAAACCCTTATCAGCACTTTTGGGGTGGATAAGTACGGACAACAATTATTTATACCCGATGCGGGCAAGACCGACGCGAGCCTGGGGTTGCCATAAGGCGATATTTCTGAAGAAAATCTACCGCGCACGCATATGCGCGGTAGATTTATATCCTGAAAAGAGGTTTAATGCTTTTTAATAACCCAGATGTCTGGGAAGTAACGCTGCTCTCGATCAAAGTCTCAGGGCTGGCAACGCTTATCAGTTTACTAATCGGATTGCCGGTAGGGACACTATTAGCGCTAAGTAAATTTCCGGGCCGATCCGTTCTCCTTACATTGGTAAATACCGGTATGGCTTTGCCACCTGTGGTTGTGGGTCTGGCAGTTGCAATGACCCTTTGGCGTTCTGGTCCGCTAGGAGGATTGCACCTGATTTATACCCCTACTGCAATCATAATTGCGCAGGTCATTATTTCAGCTCCGGTGGTGACTGGTCTAAGCGCTGCAGCGTTGCAAGCACTGGACCCCCGACTTCGCCTGCAACTGCTGGGGTTGGGAGCATCCCGCCTTCAAATGGTGCTTAGCATCTGGCGGGAGGCGCGCCTGCCATTACTGGCAGCCTTAATGGCCGGTTTTGGCGCAGTCATCTCCGAAGTGGGTGCCTCGATGATGGTGGGAGGCAACATTCGCCACCAAACACGCGTCCTGACAACAGCCATTGTATTAGAGACCAACAAAGGGGAGTTCACCAATGCTATTGCTCTGGGAATTCTCTTATTGCTAATTACTTTCCTGATCAACTTCGCCCTGACCTGGATCCAGCAACATGGCCATAAAAGATGAGCGCACTTGTTGAAATCCATGATTTAGTGGTCTACCGATCCGACCGCAGGGTGCTTGATATCAAGACACTGAATATTGATGAAGGTGAGGTACTTGCGTTGGCCGGACCAAACGGAGCTGGGAAAACCACCCTTCTATTGGTTCTAGCGCGACTCATCACCCCAAAACAAGGGAAAATATTCTATTGTGATCAATCACTGGAGAGCATCCCTAACTTAAAATATCGGCGTGATATTGGATTGGTGATGCAAGACTCGCTGTTATTGAACCAAACAGTATTTGATAATGTTGCCACAGGGCTGCGCTTCCGTCATTTATCAAAAGTCGAAATAACCGATCGGGCGGACGAATGGCTTCAGCGGCTAGGCATTTTCCATCTGAGGCAGCGGCCTGCCGTGCAACTATCCGGGGGGGAAGCCCGGCGCGTAGCATTAGCGCGAGCATTTTGCCTTCAGCCAAATCTGCTCCTGCTCGACGAACCTTTCAGCGCCATGGATAGAGCTTCCCGACATAAACTCCAGGATGACTTAAAAACCATCCTTGCAGGAGCTAAAACCACCACCATTTTTAGTACACACAGCGAAACAGACGTGCAAAAATTGGCTAATCGGAAAATCCAATTGGATGGGGGAAAATTAGAATCAATACCTTGAGGTAAATAGAATCAGTTTTCAACTCGTAGTATCATTAAATCAATGCGACTGATCCAGATTCTTCTTCGACCCATTTATTCCCTGCTTTACCATCAGTTTGCCTGGGCATATGATATCGTGGCGGCATGTGTAAGCCTTGGTAAATGGCAGTACTGGATAAAGGCTGCTTTACCCCACCTGAAGGGAAGGGTTCTTGAAATCGGGTACGGCCCTGGACATTTACAGATGAATCCAGAGAAGAATTCAATTATTTGGTTTGGATTGGATGAATCCCAGCAGATGGGGCGTCAGGCGAGACGACGAATTCGTAAAAATGGAGGAGTTTGCCGCCTGACCCGTGGTTACGCGCAAACCCTGCCATTTGCAAATGAATCCTTCAATTCGATTGTGGCAACTTTTCCATCAGAATTTATTTTCGAGTTTCAAACATTAAAAGAAATTCACCGGGTGATTACTCCTGCTGGCAGATTGGTCATTATTCCCACAGCCTGGATCACTGGGACACGACTAGCTGAAAGGATGGCATCATGGATATTTCGAGTCAGCGGGGAATCAACGGGATTTCCAAAACCGATTTCAGCAACTCTAAATAACCGGTTCATGGAGGCAGGGTTCGATCCCCGTAGTGAGATTCGTGAGATGAAAGGGAGCCAAGTATTGGTAATCCTTGCAGAAAAAAGATAGAGAGATGATTGCTTCCCCACGGTGACAGGATAATTCGGAGTAAAATGGGGGTATGGAAATCCAGATTGCCGTGGCGAAAACCAACAAATACGCTGTCACCGAAAGTGGAGACACGCTAGAAGTTGTGGAGCGACCCAATGGTGGGCTTTCGGTTGTATTAGCAGATGGACAAACTTCGGGCAGAGGCGCCAAGGCTGTCTCTATGATGGTAGTTCGCAAAGTAATCAGCTTGCTGGCTGAAGGCGTGCGCGACGGAGCTGCAGCTCGTGCAGCATCGGATCTGCTTTATACAGATAAAAAAGGCAAAGTCACTTCCACGCTCAATATTCTTTCAGTGGACTTGCATACAGGTACAGTGGTAATCACCCGAAACAACCCTGCACCCTTTTTTATTGCCCGTGGGGAGGAAATTGATAGCATTGGTTCTGAATCCAATTCGATTGGGACTGCGCGGGGGATCAGGCCGGTTATCAGCGAAATTCCCGTGGAACCCGGAATGGTAATCGTGGTCTACACTGATGGATTAATCCATGCAGGGGATCGAAATGGGCGACCGATGGATGTGTGCACATCATTAAAAGCGATGCTGGAAGAACAGGAACCATCGCCACAAGCAATCGCAGACGCCCTCCTGGCGGAGGCAGTAAATCTCGATGAAGGACGACCGGGTGACGATATCAGCGTTGTGGTACTGAAGGTGTTGAAACGTCGGGGGGATAATGTTCGCAGGATGACAGTTAGACTCCCAATCAGCCCAGGTTGACCGTATAAGTATGTTTAGACGTATCAATAATGTGTGAAAAAAACACCCGCGAAAATGTCGCCAAAAGAGAAATCAGTCGAAAAGGTGAATGACAAAAATTCCACCCCTTGGCAACCTGCCCCAGAAGAAGGTCATGCCACTGATCGGCATTGTTGGCCCTTGTGGATCAGGTAAAACGACATTAGCTGAAGGTCTGCGAAGAGAAGGGTATCAGGCACGCGCGATCGTCCAAGAACATTCATATGTTAAAGATATGTGGCAGAGGATAACCAAACCCGATGTATTAATTTTTTTACAAGCATCTTGGAGGGTAGGAGGTAGACGACGCCAACTTAATTGGAACGAATATGAATGGGAAGAGCAACAAAGGAGGCTTTCCCACGCGTTTGATCATGCAGACCTTTCATTGAATACTGATTTTCTTGGAATAAACGAGATTCTGGATCTAGTCCTTGATTATCTTGGAAAACAAAATCCATGATTAACCGGTGTTTGCATCATCCCCTACCCATGCCATATCAATCAGAGTATAATCAGCCCCGCCACCAGCCAAAGGCTGGCATTTTTATGAATGGAGAACCGTTTTATGAATCGTCGCCAATATAACTGGCTCTTTCTTATCATCCCATTGATTGCACTAGCAATTTGGGTGGACGTGAGCAAACAAATCACGATCCTCAATCCGTTCAATTCCCAAACAAATCTAATAGACCGAAATGTCGATGTCCAGCTCGGGCTTGACTTGCGTGGTGGCTTACAGGTTCTCCTTGAAGCTGATGTTCCCACCAATGCTTCGGTCAGTTCGGATGATCTGAATGTCACCCGGCAAATACTTGAAAGCCGAGCTAACGCGCTCGGTGTGAGCGAAGTGGTAATGCAGGTCGCCCCGCCACGCAGGATTGTCGCTGAATTTCCCGGTCTTCAAGACCCAGGTCAAGTCATCGCTTCTTTACAACAAACCGGGTTGCTCGAATTCGTTGACATGGGTACAACGCCTGTCGCTGCAGGGACGATCATACAAACAGACTTTGGTACTTCCACTTCCTCCACCACTACCACAACGGGAGTACCATCGAATACTCCTCTATCAACCGAAACGCCAATAAGCACCCCAACTACCAACCCTGCCACCACTCCAGGAACAACTCCAAATCCAGCAACCACTGCTCCAACCATCTATCACACGGTTATGACCGGCGCTGCTTTAAGTTCTGTAAATGTCCAAGCAGGACAACTCAGTGGCTTCGTAATTGCCTTTACTTTGAAATCTGATTCAGCTGCCATGTTCTCCGAATACACCGGCAGCCACATCAACCAAACGCTGGCGATCGTGTTGGATAAACGAGTGATCTCCACCCCGACCATCAGTAATCAAATCACAGGTGGGCAAGGAATTATCCAAGGAAGTTTCACGCAGGACAGTGCCAATACACTTGCCATCCAACTCCGTTATGGTTCCCTACCCGTACCTGTAAGTGTCGTTGAAAGCCGTTCAGTCGGCCCCACATTGGGTGCAGAATCAGTACGACGGAGTATGGTCGCTGGTATCATCGGGCTCCTGGTGGTCATCATTTTTATGGGTCTTTACTACCGTTTACCTGGTCTAATTGCGGATGTAGCGCTGATATCATTTGCATTGATTTGTTTGATGTTATACAAACTCATTCCAGTTGTGCTGACCCTTTCGGGTATTGCGGGTTTCATTTTGAGTATTGGTATGGCAGTAGATGCCAATATCCTCATTTTTGAAAGGTTGAAGGAAGAGTTGCGTGCCGGACGGACCTTGCGTCAAGCAATCGACCTTGGATGGAAACGAGCATGGCCATCCATTAGGGACTCGAATTCCTCCACTCTCATTACCTGTATCATCCTTTTCTGGTTTGGCAGCGCATTCGGAGCGAGTGTGGTAAAAGGTTTTGCTTTAACATTGGCATTAGGTGTAGGAATAAGCCTATTTACAGCAATAATCGTTACACGCACATTCCTGCACGTTGTGCTTGACACAGTCAAATCCACCGACCATCCCCGCTGGTTCGGGATTTAGGAGAACCTGCGATGAAAATTATCAAATATCGTTACATTTACTTCGGCATTTCACTGCTGGTAATTGTTCCTGGGATCATCGCCTTAATCCTTTGGGGACTTCCGCTGGGAATCGATTTCACCGGTGGTAGTTTGTTGGAAGTCCAGTTTGTTTCAGGAAAACCTCCAACGATTGGGGATGTCGCGAATTTATATAACCAAATGTCAACATCCCAAATGGATATCTCGAACCCTGTCGTTCAGCCAGTTGGAACCGACAGCTTATCAATTCGGTCAAAAGAAATGAATGACGCGCTGAAAAGCCAGATCGTGACAGCGCTGAAAGACCAGTTTGGCAGCGGTCAAAATGTGGTGATTACCAATTTCACACAAGTAAGCGCTGTGATAGGACAGGAAGTTGCCATCCGCGCAGCAGGTGCAGTGGCATTAGCCGCACTCGCGATCCTGATTTATATTACCATCGCTTTTCGGGGTGTCCAGCACGCCTTTCGATATGGAACAGCAGCAATCATCGCCATGCTGCATGATGTGTTGGTTGTGATTGGCATGGAAGCCATTATCGGCCACTTCCTGGGTTGGCAAGCAGATTCCCTTTTCCTGACTGCATTGCTTACAGTCATTGGGTTCTCAGTTCACGATACTATCGTTGTTTTTGATCGGATTCGAGAAAACTCAAACCTCTATAGGCGTGTAGATTATGAAACCGTTGTCAACCATTCAATTGTCCAAACCCTCGATCGCTCGATCAACACTCAATTAACAGTCATGATCACGCTGCTCGCTCTGGCGTTATTTGGAGGGATCAGCATTCGACATTTTGTGGTAATTTTATTGATTGGTGTCTTTAGTGGGACATATTCTTCAATATTTAATGCATCCCAAATTCTGGTGGTTTGGGAAAATCGGGAATGGCGTTATTGGTTCCGACGAAAACCAGAAACCGAGTCTATTTAACAAAAAGAGCTTCCGAGGTTGGACTTCGGAAGCTCTTTTTTGACTAAGATTATTTAACCTAAATTAGCGTCAAGTGGGTACAGAAACACCTGAAGATTTCATGCCCAGCCTTCTGCTGCAAGAGCGTCATGCAACTCATCCGGATGGTGCCGGCAGTGGAATTCCAGACGGCTAGATTCATTATGTGCCTCGTTGTATGTCAATCCACCTGCCATACGATTCCTTTCGTGCAACTCGTGAAGGAGTACAAAACCTCTTTCCTTCTCCTCGATGGCATCATCAATCCAGATTTCCCCTTTAGGAACAAATTCATAAACATGGTCATGCCCACCGGCAGTAAAATCGATATCAAAAGCACTCCGCACCAGACGACCATTCACAATCCAGACGCTAACGCCGTTCTCCAATTTTTTCCATAAGTTCTCGTGTACAACACCCGCATCAGGCAGCCCTTGCCCTTGATGGGTAACCTTGCGGACATCCCCAGCCCGGCGGCGTTCTTTACGCTCAACCTGGTCCGCTTTTGTTATCGCATCAGCATACGAAGCGCCTTTGGCCATGAGATCGTGCTCAACAAGAAGGTGATCAATAAAGAAACTACGTTCATCATGCTGAGCTTCCTGGTCAATCCAGAATTCCAAGATCTGGAATATATGGATATCGATAAGTGCTGACCAAAATTGGTAAACTCCTCATCGATGTGCCCTCTTATAAAGGAACCATCGACTATCCAGACCTGAAAGTCTCCACGGATTTCATCTTTATGTAGTAAGGTAGCTTAAGGGGTTGAGTCATATTGCTTCTCCTTTATCATTCTAAGACATAATGTAAGTCTATGATAAATAATAGGCGGAAAATAATTGAAAGCTTTGTAAATATACATGAAAACCAATAGAAAAACAAGAATATATTTATTGAATGAGAGAATACTATAACTCATTTTGCTAAAAAGAATATTGATATCTCAAATGCGTGCGTGCCAAATTATTGTTAGGACGAAGTTTTGATTTACCACCGACCATCAGTGCTATTAACTGTCTACTACTTTAAATAATGTTGATATTTGACAGCAACTTGACAGCAACGCCAATTAGAACGCATGTTCTTGTTTGTTCAATTTCTTAACAAAAAACCCCCAAATATGGGGGCTATGGGGCGGTCTACCGCCATATATGAGGCTGGGGGCAATGGATTCGAACCACTACTAACTGTTCCAGAGACAGTCGTCCTGCCATTAGACGAGCCCCCAATTCCAGCGGGCGGTATTCTACCATGCCGGAACTATTCCGTCTAGGGTTAGTGCGTTAGAACCTTGTATTTCGAGTATCTGTCCGTGATTAAGTAAATCCTTTAATGCTGATTCGGCTGTATTAAATCGGAAATTGAAATCCAAATTCCTGCAATCGTTTGGGGAATATAGTAGGTGACCGTCCAGCACAAGTGTAGACATTTCTCCAAGAATCAAGGCGTAAGGCAAAGCTGGAACAGGCAACCAATATGGGCGGTGAATTACTTTTGCTAAATACCGTGCCAAAATCGGAATTGGATGAGGGTTCTGGTGCAGATAAGTTGAAAGCACCGTGAGCATTTTCCGTTCTCAAGAAAAAAACGGATAGCAGCCACCTCATTCAAAGGGTGAATCCATGGAAACCCCTGCCTGCCACTTCCCAAGGGACCTCCTGCAAATAAATTGAAGGGTATAAGTAATCGTTGCAATGCACCTTCATCCCTTGGAAAGTACACATCCCAGTGCGAATAATTACCCGCCTTACTCCCAATCCTTCCACTGGCTGAGTGGAGGCTTCCCATGCCTGGCATACCTCCGCCAGAAAACCAGTACCAGAGCAAGATTCCTCAGTAACCGGCTCAGCACCATGCGGACCATAAAATCCGACAGCAGATGCCTGGATAAGACTTTCGGGCGAGGATCGGCTTGCAGAATTGACGTACATTATCGCTTTTCCAGCGTCCACCCGGCTGGATAGAATTCGTTCCTTTCGTGCTCGTCGTCCAAAGTCCAGATCCGAAGTTCTCTCCTGCAAGATTTACGATTGCATCTGCTTGGGATACCAATTCGCCCCATCCATCAGTTGTCTTTCCATCCCAACCAATACTCTTTGCGCCATGTGCGAGATCGCAGTTTCCAGGTGACGAGTTAATATCCAGACTTGATGGCCATCAGAAATAAGCGAGTTCTGACAATGCGGTCCCAATAAATCCAGCTGCCACCAGTCATGATTATACGCATATCATAATTCCTTTCATAAAATCCTTGCTAGGTGTGGAGTATAATACACGCCAATGTGGAGGCGCTATGAATGCGCCAGTTCTGGTTCTTAACGCGAATTTTGAACCGATCAATGTCTGTAACACCCGCCGTGCTGTTGGCCTGATCCTTTTGGGGAAAGCAGATCTGGTCATGAATGGCCGCGGTTATATTCAGACTGTTAGGACAAACCATTCCAATACCTTCAGTCATTCGCCTGGAACAAATGATACATCGTCCTCGCATGCAGGTCAAATTGACCCGCCGTGAAGTTTTTCGCCGGGACAGATACACCTGCCAGTATTGCGGACGACGCTCCAAGCGACCTAACCGTCGATCATGTCTGGCCCAAGCACTTGGGAGGAGAGCATATCTGGACGAATGTGGTAGCCGCCTGTCCATCCTGTAACCACCGCAAGGGCGGAAGAAAACTCGATGAAGTAAAGATGACTCTGCTCCATACCCCGAAAGAACCTCCTGCCAATGCTTACTACATCTTTGGGCGACATCTGGAAGAAAATGCCGAATGGGAACAATTCATCCTGGGATGGTAAAGAAATCGGTATAGGCCGGTACGATATTTACCAGGTCAGCCGATTATTCATCGATGAATTAGGAGAAAATACTTCTAGTTTAATGACAGACTGCAGAAGTGCAGGGGTAACCCACGTTTCAATTATTGCAGCTATCGTTAATAATGGCAAAACCAGACCAATTCCTATCCTGGCCCAATCAGCAATTGCTTCGATAAGTACCTCACCCAAGGTCTTTTGGGGACGCGGGGTGACAAGCATAACCCCAATATACAGAATTGCTGCACTAGCAAGAATCAAGGCGGGAATCTCAAAGACGCCATGGGGGAGGATACCAAACACTCCTATTTTCAAGGGTGACCTCCCCATTGCCTGAATTAATGCCAGCACCCCTCCAATGATCCCCATATTTAGAAGATAAACCAGTGTTCCTAAAACGCCGAAAGAGAAGAGACCCAACAAAAGGATTACTCAGGATAGCTTGCAAATTATGCCCCCAGATTGAGGGGAATGAGATACCAACATTGGCAATCGGCACTCCTGTCCCGAAAGAATAAATTGTTGATAAGTCCCCTGCCGTGAATTGATCTAACAATTTTGGGGAATTCCTAACGACCCAAACATAGCCAGCCCCAATTGCCACTAAACCAATCCCTACTGTAATAATTATTGATGAAGTCTGCTTTCGAAGGGTTTTTATAACATCCACTCTAAACCACATCCCAATAGATCTTGCATCTCCTATAAAGGCCCGCCAGAAAGTTTGTCCTATCCAACGCAGGTTGAGAACATCGATTTCGCGTCCCAACAACGCTTCACGCTGGAAATGGGCAATTCCCACGCGTGCCAACAAGACTGTGAGAATTGCCACCCCGACCACTGCCAACCAAAGTACCTGGTCGTTACCCCAGAACAACATAATACTCTCCCCCTGGATAAGCAATGCCATAGGGATCACAATAAAGGATGCCATCAAATTGGCTGCCCGGACCGATGTAGCTTGGGTAGAAATTAATATTGCTCCACTAACCATTAGGAGTGCCTGAATTGTGGTCAATATCAATGTCTGCATCATACGATTGAGATCGGGAAATGGAATATGCTGGAAATAGAGACCAATCATGTAAACCATTATTCCTAAATATGAAGTGACCAAAGGTGCAGCGGTCCCAGCGATTAGTTTCCCAGTAAATAACTGCCAATCCTTAAGCGGGCTGACCAGGAGCGGTTCAATTGTTCCGCGTTCTTTTTCCCCAACAAATGATTCCAAAGCGATAACCAGAGAAACTGTAATCGGAAAGTAACCCACCACCATAAGCAAGAACGGTACAAGCCGTCTCAGCAATCAGCGGCGTTCCATATTTGATAGTAAAATTAATGGCTGCCTTCGCACCTAAATCTGCCAGAAATGGGAGGATCAATGTCAACACAAACATGGGAAAAATGATTCGCCAATCGCGTAATTGATCGCGTAATTCACGCCAAGCAACCAACCAAACCATGCTGAGATCGTCTCGTTGATTTTCAGGCATGATTCACCTGTGCCATTGCAGCAAGATAAACCTGTTCGAGCGTGCGAGGTAATTCCTGCAGACCCACCACTTCTATTCCCCTTCTTAAGAATTCCTTTAGTAATATGGGATTTGAAGATTGCGGATCTTCCACACGGAACCGGGGACCTGACTCACCTCATTTAAGTGGGGTAACCCCAGGAGGCAATTTTATCGACCCGAGCAGAGATTTTTCCCTTCGTTCGAACCTCATACTCCGCCGGACCGAGGAGATTCCGCTTCAATTCATCAATTGTCCCGCTAGTTAAAATTCGACCCCGATAAATTATGGCGATTTTATTCGCCAACATTTCCGCTTCAACCAGGTTGTGGGTACAAATAATTATCGTTCTCTGATCAGTACGCAAACTTGCAATTGCATTCCGAACCAACTGTGCCGATTCGGGGTCCATGGCTGAGGTAGGTTCATCCAGTAAAAGCACTGGGGGTTCGTGAATCAATACACGTGCGAGAGCAAGCTTTTGGCGCATCCCCTTCGAATATTGTCCAATGGTTTGACCTGCAACATCTGCAAGACCAAAGTATTCCAACCATTCATGGCTCCGTTTTTGGCGAGTAACGGAATCCAGACGATATACTCTTCCAAAAAAATCCAGGTATTCCGAACCTGTCATGCGCAAGTACAGACCATGTTGCTCTGTCAGCACCCCTACCAAAGTTCGAACCTGGTCTGGTGATTTAACCACATCGAATCCGGCAATACTTGCCTGACCGCGGGTGGGAGAAAGCACTGAGGTCAACATACGGATGGTAGTTGTCTTCCCGGCTCCGTTTTGTCCCAGGAGTGCCAGCACCTGTCCCGGACATACATCCAGATTTACGCCATCAACCGCCCAATAATCGCCAAATTGCTTACTCAGGTCTTCGGTTTTAATCATCCTAGGATTTACAGGGCACGGCGGAGACGGTGATTCAAGAAAATTATAACTCCTGCCACAATTGCCACAATTATTACGAAGGTCTGATTGAAATTAATTCCACCCACTTGAGCAGCATCCAATCTTAGAAATTCAAGGCTGAACCGACCGATTGAGTATAAAATCATATAGATAAGGAAGATATCGCCTGGTTTTAGCCATTTCGCAAAATGACGAGCCATCAAGAGCAACAATGTCATGTTGATCACATTCCACAGTGATTCATAAAAGAAAAGCGGGTGGAAGTAATCATAATTTTGGTATCCATCAACACGGTGGAGAGGGTCAATATATATCTTCCATGGAAGATTCGTCGGTAAACCATATAATTCCTGATTGAAGTAATTTCCCCAGCGACCAATAGCTTGAGCAAGAGCCACACCAGGTGCGACAGTGTCTGCCCAGGTTAAGAAAGATATTTTCTTTCTGACGACAATAAATCCATAAAGCAAGTGCTCCCCCAATTACTGCACCTGGAATACCCAAGCCGCCATTGCGAATGTTAAGCATATCCAATGGATGCATAAAGTACCAAGCGGTGGTAATTCCCTGAGCAACCATGGATGGCGGAGGGGTCAAAATATGCCAAATTCGTGCCCCTATAATCCCTGCCAGTACGACCCAAAATAGCGCATCCCAAATGAATTCCGGATTCATACCTCGCCGTTTTGCTTCAGCCTGTCCCAGGAAAGCAGCTGCAACCACACCAAGCGTGATCAAAATTCCATAATAGTAAATGTGAAAAGATTGGTTGAGAAACGGAATTGGAATATTAAAACCATCCGGTAAAGTTGGCATAGGTTACTCCTGAGTTTGGGATAAGCGACGATGTGCGTCACGTCGCACACGGAGAATACGTTGGAGCGCGGTAAAATTTGCCAGGATAGCAATAATAATCAAGACAGGCAATGGCAAGTTGAAAATCAAACCAGGGATCAAAACGATATAGCGCTCAACACGGGTCAACAGCCCAACATTAGCATCCAATTTCGATGCGTCAGCACGCGCTTTGACATACGAAACCAAAACCGATCCGGCTGCAGCTAAGTATGCCAGCAATACACCAGTGACATTTGCATTAAGCAAATAATAAATCAGGAAACCCAGGAAGAGAAATAATTCAGAATAACGATCAGTGACAGCATCCACAAATGCCCCCCAATCACTGGCTTCGTGACGCAGACGTGCCAGTGCTCCATCCATGGCATCCACCGGACCCATTAGCAGCAGCAAGATGCCAGCCCAAGTCATATGACCGAAAGCAATAAGCACGGCGCAGCCAATTGTGCCCACAAGACCAAACAAGGTAACTGTATTTGGTCGAATACCAAGACGATTAAAGAAACCTGCAATTGGGTTCAAATACCAGCGAAACCAAACCCGCATCTTATCAGCAAAGGTCATTTTCTTTTGTTCAATTGGTTGAGTCAATGGATTTCCTCATATAATAAGGGTCAAAACCTGGCAATCATACCACACTAGGGTTTATCATCCGCCGGGACATTTCCATTCTCCTCGTCCGGTTCAAGCAACACCTGGCGGTCGCGGCCACCTCCCATGGAGGGACCAACAACCCCTGTTTCTTCCAATTGATCCAGCAGACGTGCAGCACGCGGATAACCAATCCGCAGACGTCGTTGGAGCATGGACGCGCTGAGCGCGCTGCTCCTTTTTAAAATCGTAATTGCCTGCTCAATCAAAACATCATCGCTGCCTTCGTCAGGAACCTCATTCAGCATCGACTCCCATGGGGCACGAACATCCTTTTGCGGAACCGTCTTCTGCCAATGGGAGATGACACGCTCGATCTCCTGGTCAGTTGTTAATACACCCTGAGCACGTACAGGGTTGCCAACTTCCGGATTTAAGAAGAGCATATCGCCACGCCCGAGCAAGGTTTCTGCTCCGGGCAGATCCAAAATAACACGAGAATCCACGCCCGAGGCTACTGAAAATGCCAAACGAGCCGGGAAATTGGCTTTAATAAGCCCAGTCACGACGTCCGTGCTGGGACGTTGGGTGGCAACCACCAGATGAATTCCAGTGGCTCGCGCCATCTGCGCCAAGCGAACCAGGTTATGTTCGGTCTGATCTGGAGCTGACATCATCAAGTCAGCCATCTCGTCGATCAAGACGACAATGCGAGGTAGTGTCTGGACATCCTTGCGGCGTTGGAGTTGGCGGTTATACGCATCAATATCACGAGCCTTTGCGGCCTCCAACAACTTATAACGATGCTCCATTTCCACCACCACCCAACGCAACACACCGAGAATTCGCTTGACATCTGTCTCAACTTTTCCAAACAAATGAGGCAAACCATTGAAGCGTATCAGTTCGACCATTTTGGAGTCAATCATAACCATGCGCAAATCTTCGGGAGCATTATTCATGGCGAGGCAAACTGCCAATGCAGCAATACAAACCGACTTTCCCGAACCAGTTGTCCCAGCGATAAGCAAATGTGGCATTCGTGCCAAGTCTGCCACAACTGGATTGCCTGAAACATCCCTTCCCAATGCAATCGTCAACGGAGAGCCAGCTTTATAGAAGGCTTCCGTTTCCAATAGCGGGCGCAGACGAACCAGCGAAGAACGCGGGTTTGGTACTTCAATACCCACGTAACCGCGTCCTGGTACTGGCGCTTCAATCCGCAGACGTTCAGCAGAGAGAGACAGAGCCAGGTCTTTTTGAAGACTGGCAATCTGCGCCACACGGACTTTCATCTGCTGGGCATCTTCTTCCGTACCTTTTTTAATGAAACCTGGCTGGACAGCAAACTGGGTAACTGTTGGTCCGATCCGAAATCCAACCACCTTGGCAGGGATTCCAAACTCAGAAAGTGATTTTTCGATTTGCCCAGCCGTCTGGTTGATCGTACGCTCATCCGGGCGAGCAGCCTGTTCACCGAAGTAAAACATTCAGGGGGGGCAAGCGTTCACCACGTGGTGGAAGCGAGGTCTGGTGTTCGGCTTTTTTTTCGGGAATTTTGAATGACTTTCGAAATTCCGGAGGCAATTTTTGATTGGGTTTTCGATTATTATTTGTTATGCCTGAAACTGGTTTATCCAAAGGTAAGAGGAGAAACAACTCGGAAATTCCGGTGGTACCAAACCCGGATCAAGGGGTTGGATCTCACCAGACAGTTTAAATAACCAAATTTCAAGAGGATGCCAAAGGCGAAAGGCTGCCATCAATGCCAATCCCCAAGACAAGAAAACCAGTACCCCACCCCAAATTGGACCAATGAACACGAGTCAGCAACATGGAAAGACCCCAACCAATTTGCCCACCCCACATGTTCCCTTCAGTCAATCGGTTTCCACTGAGAACCGAAAGAACGGCAAGCGTCAGAAATATTGCCAATTCCACACCAATCACCTGCCCCCAATAAACTTTCATTGGTTGTCGGCTGCGACGAAAAGCCAACAAGCCCCATCGCTCCTGTTGCGAGAATTAACAAAATACTTCCCCAGTCCAAGCCAATTTTCTAGAATAGAAATCCATATTTCAAGCACGGTCCCTTTTGATAAGCCAAGAATTCCCAACAGGGTCATTAAAGCAAAGGCTAATAGGAGGATACCGAAGATATCCCAAAGGAACCGTCCAAAATGCGTTTCAAGCGAGCCAGGCGATCCATCCAGTTAGTGGATCGGTCATTATCAGGTTGGTCCTTGCAGATTGTGACTGGGGTTTTCGTGACACGACTAGGCATATCAGTTTATCTTCATACTTAAACCAAGACGTTGGCGAGATGATTCCACTTGAAGAACCCGAACCTGCACACACTGTCCTGGTATAAGGACATCCTTGATCGTTTTGTTGAGGGGGTAGCGGGATTTCTGAAGCGTGGATCAAACCTTCCAGACCTTCTTCCAAGCGAGCAAACGCACCAAACGAAGCAAGAGCCGTCACTACCGCCGGGACAATAGTATTGACCGGGTATCGTTCTTGAGCAAATTCCCAAGGATTAGGCAACAATCGTTTCAAGCTAAGAGCAATCCGGCAGCGTTCTGGTGATACTTCCATCACCTGGACCTCTACAGGTTGTCCAACCTGGCACACTTGTCCGGGATGAGTAACGCGTCCCCACGAAAGCTCCGAAATATGGATAAGACCTTCCACCCCACCCAGATCAACAAAAACCCCGAACTCGGTAACATTTGTCACTTCACCAGAAATATGCTGACCTGGCTGGATAGTGCTGAAAAGTGCTGGTCTTTTACCAGCTTCGGCACGTGCAGCTCGTTCAGAAAAGACCATGCGTCCTTCTTCCGGCACGCACTCGATCACTTTTAATCTTAATTTTCGACCGACATAGACAGAAAGGTAATCTTCGCGGCGATCTTCGTTGGGTTGAGCTGGCAAGTCCACCAGATGTGAACATGGAACAAAACCATTTAATCCTTCTCCTTCAACCAATAAGCCTCCCCGGTTATATCCAATGACGGTCAATTCAATAATTTCATCCTGGCGATAAAGGGACATCGCCCGCTCCCAATCGATGACTGTTTTGACAGGTTCCTCAAGCTTTTGGGAACTTGTCAACAGGTTGCACAGTTCGGCTTTCTTCTTCTGCTAAAACCGATGCCCACCACCCATCATCATATACCGGAACATCTTGTTCAGAGATCTGATTATGAACCATTAACTTGTCCAACCTCCTTCCCATTTATCCTTATTTGGGTCTGGCGCTCCATATCCAAAATCACCCGCGCCACTTCTTCAATAGCAACCCTTTGTTTTCGATACAAGTCTGCCTCAGACATTGCCAGGCGCGAAGCAACCTCACGCACCTTCCGACCTTCAACGAATTTCATTTCAAGAATATTATATAAGATCCATTCTCCTGTAAATCGTCGTTCTCCTTCCGGGCGGACATTATCCATTGCTTGACGAAGAATGGAACGCAAAGCATTTGCTGAATTGTCATTATGGTCATCCAATGCCTGCTGGACAATCTGAAGATTAAGAAGCGGATTTTGAGTCAATTTCGGACCACCCCAATAATGAGTTAGGGCATCCCGGACCCATTCCGCCATATCCGATTCAGGAGGCAAGGTTTCTTCAAGCAGACTTGTCTTGCTGTCATAACGACCAACTGCACGCAGGCGCTGGAACATATCCACTTGCGGGCGGAGATCCTCCAGAGAACGAAAAACACTTTTCTGCAGACGACGATCCTGCAAAGCCAAGGAAGCCCTTTGAATTAAGTAGTTTGAGAGCCTGGCGCTGCTCGTTGAGAATTTCTTGATCCGGACGGCGGACTGCTCCAAGTAAACCAAGCAGGGCTGGCTCACCTTCAGAAGTCTCTGGGGATTGGTGGAGCGGGAACAACCAATAATCACCCCAAATATATTCGTCGCCATTTCCATTTCCTTCATGAGTGACCACCTGTAATGCTTCCGAAAGATTGGCTTCTTTTAGGAGAGGTAAATTCCTAGTCGATACAACCATGGATAGTTGTTCCCCGTCCAAAGCAGCGACAAATGCAGCAGGCGATTGCAAATGGTCGCGTAACAGCTGCCAAGACAGCTTCCAAAAATTGACGCAAATCGTTTTGCGTAATCAGCCGTTCTTCAAAGTTTTGTAAGAAAGCCAGATCAGCCCGGTCGCGTCCAAAAAATATAAAACGTTCCCAAAGTGGAGCTACCAAAGTAATGGTATGTTCCATCAGTAAAACCGTTGTAACCATTGCAGTTGGGACAGCACCGGAATAAACTGTGCCAAACATTTCACCCACACGCCGGACGATGGTCATTACACCCAAGGCAACGGAAGCAGTTACAGGTCCACGCATGATCCATTTGAACAGCCGGCTCTTGACCACCCGATCAGGCCAAGAAACGCCAAAGAAAGCCACCGCATAAGCCATAAGGATAATCAACCCACCCACCAACAGATTACTAACCAATGCCATTCCCCAGAAGAGATAAGGGTGGTTTTCCGCTAGCACGAACCATACAGAAGATATGGGAACGATCCAAGCGCTGGAGCAGTTGCTCCTGCCAAAAGATAAATCATCCGACGACGACCAGAACGGGTTAGTGTGTGGCGATAGGCTCGGCCAAAATTGACCCAGGCCAAGATCATCATAATAGCATAATAAACCGTAAAAATCTCCGTCCATATAGTTCGCTGTAGATGTGGCGCAGGTTGGCCTGTCATCACCATTGGACCAAGTAGATAACCAAATCCCAAAAGAAATAGGAATAAAGTCGAAACAATATACATAGATCGGACGGCGATACGCCTGCGTCCACGCGAAGGTCGGCCGGTTGTAACAAGAATAGCGTCAGACAAATGCAGATATGCTGGAGGTAAAAATATGATCCCCAACCATTCCAAGCGCAGGAACAAGGCAATCATGTCCGGAGATGTGGCCGAACTCTCCAATGCTTCAGAAGTAAAAACCACCACCACACACAACAGGATGATGGCGAATGATCGCGCAACCCGGTCACGCAAATTAAATGACAACGCATATAAAAATAACGAAAATGCCGTGATGGCAATCCCGGCTGTAAGAATATCATTGATCGTTCTTATCCCCGCCAGCACATCTTGAAACCAACCGTTAAGCATTCAAACCTTCCGCACAGCTACCGAATTGAACGACCAAAGAAAAGTGCAATATCCTGTGTCTCATAATACTGGTCATTATACCCGCAGAACTCATAACCTAGTTTTTGTGCAAGCCGAATGGCTGGATTATTTTTCGAAGACATTTCGAGTAAAGCGCGGTGATTTTTTCGTTGCAACCGCCCAGGATCTGGGCAGCCAATACCAATGTACTGGCAATCCCCTGACGTCGAAAACGTGGTGATACAACCACATCAAGCATCCAGGCAGTGCGCGGGAGAATTGCATCATTTGTTCGAATATACCCGACAGGTTGCCGTCCAATAACAGCCACTAATATTCCTGACCGCCGATTCCAGGATCTCGGATAATGCAGAAACTGGCCGGGGGTACAAGACAGAAACTGAACGTGGCAGGCGGATTTCCCGAAAAATCGCACCAATCTGACCATCCTCATGTTGTACATCCATTTGCCAGACATAATCGGTCTGGCAGGAATGGTCAATTGCCAGTAGAGTCGATAAATCAGATGCAATTGCGGGGCGTATTTGGATTTCGGGCATAAGTCACCTTAAGGAGCTGCAACTCGCACCGGGACAACGCAAGGTGGCAGTGCATTGCCTTGATTGTCTGTTACAACCAGGCGAAGATTGTAATCGCCAGGTGATACTTCGCTTGTATCCCAGCGTCCTAATGATTCTTCCTGCTTTACCTTTCGATTGGCCTGGATGGTGGACCAAATATCCGTTCCAAAAGGAGCAAACTCATATTTATAAAATCCAAAGTTTGGGATATTTGCAGTCCCGGTCAGTAATATCTGGCCTTTCACCACATCACCTGGTTTTGGAGAAGTGATCATAATTTGACCAGGGATACACCCAGTTGTTTGAGCGGTTAGGTGATGACAATGGTGTTGTAACACCAATCGTTGCCAATAACTCGGGGGATATAGTGCTGGTAGGTGTTATGAGTGGATTCATGGTCGGTGTGATAAGCAAGGAAAATGCTGGGATGTTCGGAGCCAGAAACACTGTCAATACCAGTTCAGCAATGGCAAGGAATAAAATCAGCGAAATGGCTGCCAAAGCCTGGCTAGTATGCTGGTGAGCTGTCGCCTTTTCAAGCCCATATAGGGATTCACCCATCTCTTGCCGGGCTCGTACCAGGCTCCGGATGCAAAAATCAGCCCAATTATTAGGAGTAAATAAATTAGAATTGCATAATCTAATAAAAAATTGCAGAATAGGAATCATCCCACCCGCTAAATTGAATGCAAAACGCCTCGAATTAGCTGTTTCCAATTTGGGAACAATCAACTGTCCAGCAGCTAGAACTTCCTCGTGAGATGTAATCGTATTTCCATCCAAATTTGCTTTATTGCTGATCCCGGAGAAACCCAAGAACCCGGGTATTCGCCATGTCGTGCAACAATTACCTCTGAGACAGTGGACATTCCAACCGCATCTGCTCCAGCTATGCGCAAAAAGCGCAGGTCTGCAGGAGATTCGAACGATGGGCCACTTAATCCAGCATAGACACCTTCGCGAAGAGGAAATTTGTTTTCCTCTGCAACCTTGCGGGATAAATCGCACAACTGCCGGTCATATGACTGACTCATATCCGGGAAGCGTGGCCCGAACTCATCCAAGTTTGGTCCAATAAGTGGATTTAACCCAGTCATCCCTGCCAAGTTCAGATTGTCTGTAATCAACATTACATCTCCAGGAACAAAATCCGGATGAATCGCTCCAGCAGCATTTGTTACAATTAGATATTTCAATTCCCAAGCGCTGCATCACTCGCACCGGTAAAGTAACCTGCTGCATGGTGTAGCCTTCATAATAGTGAACTCGTCCTTGCATCGCCATAATCGACTGCTGCTCCAATTCGCCAATCACCAATTGCCCAGCATGCCCCATCACAGTGGAGAAGGCCAATCTGGTAACTCCTGATAAGGGATGACTACTGCATTTTGAATTGCATTTGCCACCCTTCCTAAACCAGTACCTAAAATTATTCCGATGCGTGGCTGAAACTGGATTCTTTGATCGAATAGTCGTTGCAATACGGTCAATCATTTCCATAATGTTCAGCATTTCATCTCTCCGAAACTCTGAATTCCGTTTACCGAGAGTGAATTATATCTTAACTCCCTCACTGGGAGATTCTACGAGTCTCAATGTGAGGAATTTAAAAATCGGGTATTACATATAGATATAATACCCAATTCCTATTATTTGGCAATTGCATTATCTTTAGAACCCTTGACTTTTTACACGCCTTTAATTCAAGACGGATTTGAAGGCCGCAATAGTTTTTTCAACTCCGGAATCATCTATCCAATAATGTAAGACGAGACGGAAACTCCGCTGGCCAGTATCCCCGGCCAAAATGCCATGTTCCTTAAGTTTTTCAACAATTATTCTCGCATCCGATTTTATCTCTGGAGACAGAGATAAGAAAACCATATTTGTTGCTGGAACTTCCTGGTCAAGAATAAGGCCTGGAATCTGTTTCAAACCATGAGCTAAATTCCTGGCACGGGCATGATCTTCCATCAACCTCCCGGTCATCGTCTCCAAAGCGATAATCCCAGCCGCTGCAAGAATTCCAGCCTGACGCATCCCACCACCCAGCATTTTCCGCAGGCGATGTGCTTTTTGGATAAAATCCGTTGGACCACACAACACCGACCCAACTGGTGCACACAATCCCTTGCTTAGACAAAATGTGACCGAATCCACCGGATCTGGTTAATTCCTTTACTGGAATACCTTGAGCGGCCACAGCGTTAAAAATCCGAGCTCCATCCAAATGAACGAACAACCCGTGTTCATGGGCAAATTCACATACTTGCGATGTATATTCCGGGGTTTGGTATGTTCCGCCACAACGATTATGGGTATTCTCCAGACAGATCAACCGGTAATTGGGTCATGCGGATCGTCAGGGCGGATGGCTGCTTTGATATCTTCCAATGCCAGCGAACCATCAGGTTGGTTGGGTAGTTGACAAGAATGAACGCCACCCAACACAGAAATTCCCCCAGCTTCATACAAAAAAGTATGGTTTTGTTGCCAACAATTACCTCATCACCACGTTGACAGTGGGCCAGAACTGACGCTAAATTTCCCATCGTCCCCGAGGCGACAAACAAGCCAGCTTCTCTTTGCCATCATCTCCGCTGCCATTTCCTGCAGCCGATTGACGGTCGGATCCTCACCATAAACATCGTCACCAACTTCGGCATTTGCCATCGCCTCGCGCATGGCAGGTGTAGGTTTTGTAACTGTATCGGAACGGAGATCAACAAATTCCATAAATTACTCCAGTTTTTTTCGCAAATGTTCAAGCACAATCTGTAAATCCGGGGAAGTGGAGCATCAAAAATCCTCGCTTGATTCTCGCCGGGAAGGACTGATCTTTAATTTATGTGCATGGAGAAAATGTCTCTTTAATTCAACTGTTGGTTTGCGCTTTCCATAAACCGTATCCGCCGCCACCGGACAACCTAAAAATGCCAGATGAACGCGGATCTGGTGTGTCCGTCCGGTCAGTGGATGGACTTCGAGCAGAGTGTGGGCGGGGAAACTTTCCAGAGTACGGTATTCGCTGATGGCTTCGCGACCTTTTTCCAAGGGAACAACCGCCATTAGTTTGCGATGTGTGGTATTGCGTCCAATTGGAGCTTCCACACGTCCGGCAGGTGTTGGCGGTTTTCCATCCACCAATGCCAGGTAGATTTTTTCCACTTTACGGGATTTGAACTGTTCCTGCAGCCAGCGGTGTGCCTGATCATTCTTGGCAACCACAATCAGGCCGGAGGTATCTTTATCCAGCCGATGGACAATCCCTGGACGTTCCTCACCACCAATGCCTTCAAGTTCCGGAATATGGCCAAGGCAGCATGAACCAGTGTACCGCTGATGATGACCCGGCGAAGGATGGACCACCATTCCGGCTGGTTTATTCACTACCACCAAGTCTTCATTCTCAAAAATGATATCGAGTGGGATATTTTCTGCCACCAAACCTGCTTGGAACAGGTGGGGGAATTCGTATCTCAATCTCTTCGTCCAGCCTCCAGGTCCCGCCCAGCCTTCGTGACAATCTCGGCTTCCACTTTGACAAATCCATCCTTGATCAGACCCTGAATTCGTGAACGGGAAAATTCAGGCAGGCAGGTTGTCAGGAAAACATCCAGCCGTTCCTTTTCTTCTTTCTCGAAACGAAAGAATTTCGATCCGATCACCCACCCTTTGCCTCGTCTTCACTCGAACCATGGGTAACATCATCTTTAGATATAGGCAGCTCACCCTTCTGTGGAAGGCCAGCCCAGTTCGTTTCTTTTCAGCTCGTTCTTTGAGCCAAACGCCAAGCAGCAGAACTGCCACACCAACAGAAATGCTTGCATCGGCCACATTGAAAATCGCAAAATTTCCAACAGAAATGAAGTCAGTGACATGGGCAAAGATCAACCGATCAATAAGATTGCCGGCAGCACCAGCAAATTGCATAGACATGGCGACACGCAACCACCAATCATTTCGTTCTGTTCGCGGAAAATAATAGAATGATCAACAGGATGACGATGATCGCCAAGATTGTAAAAACCAGGTTTCCGTTCTGAAAAATGCCAAAAGCTGCACCGGAGTTATACCAGTGGCGAATACGTGCATATGGCATCAACCAAGCCAATCCTATCGGCAGCCAATCACTACCCAGCGGGATGTTTGCCCGTACAAGAGCTTTCGTCCATTGGTCAAGGCCAATAATGACTGCACCAATCGAAAAACAGAATGAGATAATCAAAGAGGTGATCTTTAAGGAAATTAAATCCATTTCCCGGGATGAAGATGCTTTGCCTGAATTGTTGGTTGGGGAGACTCCATTAATTATTTTCCTCCGTAATATAGACGCGCGGTACGCGTGTGTTAATATTTGTTAAAATTTCGTACGGTATTGTACCAGCCCAATCAGCCAAATCCTGAGCAGAAATCGCTTCACTGCCTGATTCACCAATAAGGATCACCTCATCCCCATTAAAGGCTGAATCTGTTTCAATGTTAACCATCATCTGGTCCATGCAGATACTCCCCACCTGTGGATATTTCTTTCCGCGGATAATGACCTGAGTTTTGTTCGAAAGACTGCGGAAATATCCATCACCGTAGCCGACCGGGAGCGTGACAATGCGAACCGGATGATCAGATTGCCAGGTGGAGCCGTAACTAACCGGATGTCCCGGATTTACAACTTTAAAATACACCACGCGTGATTTCCAAGCAAGCGCTGGGTGGACCTAAAACGCTGTGCTTGACATTTCAGAAGAGGGATACACTCCATATAGCATGATCCCGGGTCGAACCATGTCAAAATGACTTTCAGGAAGTTGTAAAATCGCGGGTGAGTTTGCCATGTGTCGGATTGGCATGGGCAAGCTGTGGATCTCGTAGAAACGCAAAACTTCATTAAACCGTTCCAACTGCAGACGGGCATGTGTCAGGTCCGGAGAATCAGCATTGGCAAAGTGGGAGAAAATCCCTTCCACCTCGACATTGGCACATTTCAGAGCAGTCTCCTGGATTGTATGGGCATTGTAATAATGAACCCCGATCCGTTCCATCCCGGTATCAATTTTTAAATGAACTTTGGCCTTTACGCCCATCTGCCCGGCGACCGCATCTATCTGTTCCAAACGTTCCACCGAAGAAGCTGTCAGAGTCAGGTTGTGCTGAAGGTAATGGGAACCTGGTCACCCCAGATTCCACCAAGACAAGGATGGGGGCAGTAACACCCAGTTCACGAAGAAAATACCCTCTTCCAGCACCGCCACGCCGATATAATCCGCCTCGAGGAGAGATGTTTTGCCACCTCCGCCAAGCCGTGTCCGTAGGCATTGGCCTTTACAATAATCATTACTTTTGCCGGTGCAACATGGGCACGAATGGCCTTTAAATTCTGAGCTTAGCCGAGTTAAATTGACTTCGACCCAGGTGGCACGTACGCCTCCATTCGTTGTAATGACAGGTTGGTGAATTTGCATGGGAGCGATTGTACTGCTTCTTTCAATATTCATGTGAATTTTAGATTAACATAAATTCCCAAAAATCAAAAGATCTGTGAATTCGCACCAGGACATAACAATTATTGAAACAAGGAAACAGATAGGAATTTCTGCCTGATTCAATGGTTCCTATTCTTATATTTTGCACGTTTATAGTTTGGTTCGGATAACTCAATAGTCACAACTCAAGCCACCCTGCGGTAAAAATGAAGAAATCACCAATTTTCCATCGAATAGGATTATAATTATCAAAATTACAGAAAGAGAGTCAAAAAAAATGAAAATAGTAACCGATTGCGCAGCTGATCTCCCCAACGAAGAACTGGAATCCCTTGGGATTGTTCAGGCCCCCCTTTATATCCAATTTCCAGAAGGGGAAGTAAATTCTGCTGACATTACCGCTGATGAATTCTATAACCGGTTGGAAGCCATGCGACCGGCATTTCCATCCACCGCTCAACCATCGAGCGGGATTTTTAATGAAATCTATCAAAAAATTGCCGAGGCCAGCAAAAGTATTCTATCCATCCACGTCTCTTCCGGTTTGAGCGGGACAATCAATTCAGCTCGAATTGGTGCTGAACACATTAAAGAAGCGGTAGTTAATGTATTTGATTCCATGACCCTCTCTGGGGGTGAACGGTTCCAAGTACTTGCAGCAGCCAAGGCTGCCAAAGCCGGATGGAACGTTAAAGCCATCGTGGAGCGGCTGGAAAAAATCCGTGAGAACACCGAGGTCATCTATACTCTCGAAACGCTAGAGTACCTGGCCCGAGGCGGACGAATTGGACGAGTTCAGGCATTGATGGGTTCAGTGCTCAAGATCAAACCCATCATCCGGGTCGACCACAAGGACGGGAAATACACCACCGTCGGGAAAGGGCGCACCGTCTCACAAAACCTGGGTGTCATCGTTGACCATATTGCGGATATGTATGGTTCGATCCCACTTTGGGCCACGGTCCTGCACGGACGGTTTGCTGAGAGCGCAGATTTGCTGGCAAAGTCCATGAGCGAGAGACTAAACATTAAAAAGATGGAAATCCTGCGCATTTCCCCCGTATCTGGGTGTTCACACCGGACCTGGTATCGTTGGGACGGCAGTGATGCCTGCCGAATTGGTTGAAGATCTGGAATTAACGCTATTTTTCTCCCGCAAGTTCGAACTTGCGGGAGATTTTTTTAATTTCGATATAGTAACGCATAATTGGACGAGTCTCTGACCGACGGCCGGCCTCTATAAAACCAGCTTGTTTGAAGGCTGAGGCTACCCCAGTATAAACGAACACCGGTGGCATCTTCCCTGACTGGCGCGGTTCCACCGGATAACCTTCCACCACTTGTCCTCCCTGTTTCGTAACATAGTCTATTGCCGCTTTCAGCAAAGCTACCGATAATCCCTGATTTCGGTAGTTTTTTGCGACAAAGAAACAGGTAACTGACCAGACCGGCGAGTTCGTCGAGAGGTTTCAAGATGCGGGAATTTGCAAGTACCGGGTAGTTTTCCCTGGGTTCAACTGCCACCCACCCTACCGGGGAATTGTCGATGTACGCGATCAAACCAGGGATATGTCCAGAAGAGACAATATCTTTCTGAGCAAGGCGGTTATGGTCCCCCTGCCCCAAATTAAACTGTTTTCGAGGAAGTTTCCAATACATGCACCAGCAGCCAGCGCAGGCTCCGCGGGGACCAAAAAGGTGTTCAAAATCTTCCCAACGGTCGGGTGTGAGGGGAAGGATACGATTCAGGTTCATTGATTTATCAAAACCCGAACAAGGGATAAAGCGCACCACCCAATCCACAAAGCAAAAAGAGCAGACCGGGAATCCCCAGAACATAAGTCCAGGTATGTGCAACCTTCGTCTGACTGGAAATCTTGGCATCCAATGCTGGTCCGAGCAAGGGGCTGATGACAAACGGTTGTCCTTGAACCCTGGAGACTTCAAGGCCATTCTGTCCTTGAATAACGGTCCCGACGATGCTTACCGTCTGACCGGAACGAATCTCCCAGAGAGTAAACCTTAGTTGACCACGCAACATTCCGGGGGAAATCCCCAGCAAGATGCAGGCTGCCTGTATCTGGTCATCCGTGGGGGTGATTCCATCACCAAGCAAGCTGCTTATCCAGACCTTCAGGGGTTGATCCAGACCACTCCGGAACCATCATTCACCTGGAAGGGAATCCCACGAGCCTTGTCAGTTAAACCCTTCCAACCGGAACTGTCTGAATCCCTTTCGTAAATTTCCACTTTCAAGCGGAGATATACCAGCGCGTTTTCCGCAGAACCATCCAACGCATTTTCAGTGGCGGCAATCGTTCCCTGCAGCCTCACCAGACCTGGTCCGGGAACAAATGAAGCGACCGAGCCCTTTTTCGCTAATCCAACCGCATTCCCAACCCGGCTGCGTTTGCGGGCAGTGAAAAACAAGATCGCTGCAAAACCAAGCGGCAAGATTCCACAAAAACAAGCTCCCCCCAGCCAAGCAAAGATCGAAATCACATTTTCAGTCACTGTCTCCTCCTTATGACCATACGCGGTTCTCCAGATTACTTTAGCAGATTTCTTAGTGCACCAGCAACCAGGCGAAGAATGAATGGCAGGAATTATTTAAAACTACCAGAGATATCGGTTGAGACCCAGGATGCTCATCAAATAAGGGTCAATAATAAGAAGTTGACAGACCAAAACGAAACCAAACGACTGAGTGATTTTGAGGTATAATTTATTACGTATTGGCAGGACTTCCGAATAAAAGTCCCTCGAATACTGTATTGCGCCGAAGAATGCGAACCAATTCATAAAGGAGTGAATATTGATCCTTCAGCATCTTGGGACTCGTGAAAATTCAAAGAATTTTCCATTTTTTATCTATCCGAGAAATGATGGCAACAACCAAGTATTTGGCACGTTTCTGCAATTTCATTATAAAACATTTGTTCTGTTTTGTCAAATTAATAGGGGAAAGATAGTGCGATTATCAATCAGGCTGATCAAATACAGTGGAAAAAAAAGACCTTGCATGAAATCGTTAGAGAAAAAGGATGAAATAAGGAGAATCAAATGAGAATGCGAGCCTAAGAAAAAGATTGATTAAATATTTTATTTACCCAGCACTATATTTCCCAATTGACGAGAATGGGATACCATTTGCTTCTAATGGAAATAAACCCAAGAAGGCTAATGCCAGCAAGAACGTCAAACCGGAAACCCAATCAAGTATTTGCTGGTAGATGGGGATATTCCAATGCGGTTGTTTATGGTTCGCAAATGAGTCCAGCTTATCTTTTTCGCTGACAGGGATTCGTTCAAATGGTCGAGTTCCATTGAGCTCCGGAAAAACATAACCCGAAGGATTGGTCATGTTGTAATAGCCAGTCTGTGACAGTCCCAAATTGAACCAGATGCGATTTCCGGGTGAAAGTCTTCCAATTGATAGCCGAAAATCGGTTCATATGGCTGTAAATTGCTCTGATGCAAAAGTAAGGCATCCGTATTTTCCACATTGGACGCAATTCCAGTTACAGTCATGTTATCGCCAGATCGGATTAGGTTGTAGATTTCCTGTGACTTGAGTACATCGTATCGACGTTCCTGTAGATCCGTCTTGATCAAAAAATACGTGCATAAGGGTAGCAGGGTGAGCAGGTTTGTTCCCAAGAACAATAAAGTGGATTTACGAACAGACCATCTGGCAGCCCATCCATTAAATATTATTGATGCAGTGAGTGCTATGGGAAAAAGAAAGGATGATGCAAAGCGTGGATTTACATGCAGAGAGCTTAGGACTAGGAAGTTTTTGTAGAAGGGGATATATTACACCCTTTAGCAAGTGTAAATTCAATCGTAGTCCAGATCATCAATATCAGAAATATCCATGCAACCCACTTCTTATCTCCGAAAAATGATTTAATGTATTTCCCGGGTTTGATCAGTACACTGATTATCCCGAGCAATATTATTACGAAAATCAACCGGCGACACTGACATATCAAATTCCCAATAGCCATAATGTGCGCCGGTAATCGACACCAGATAATTTGGAAGCAAGGCTGGATGGGATCCTATCAGTCTAAATAACGGTGCCAGGGTCATTGTCCCGAAAAGCTGCAACGAAATACCATATAGTCCTTTTAATATTCCAGTGGCGGGATAGAAGTCTGCAACCTGGCGAGGAAAGAATCTCATAAACGAATACACGGCTGCCAGCTTTGAAGAAGACATTACCAAGGCCAATCCCCCTCCCAGAACCGCTCCAAATAATAAACGCTTCCATGACTATTGAATTCGGCCGATAAATATATATGATGGGTATTGATATAAAGAGGGAAAATGCAAAAACAATGATAAGGAAATAACCCGCTTGATGGATTATCATCGTAACCACCAGAGCAATAATTATTCCCCCGGATCATCCAGGATATCGATGAGTCCAACAGTGAAAATATTAATACAGGGATTAATGGGAATACTTGATACCCGAGATGACCGACCGCGACACGCTGAATAATAAATCCATTCGCAGAAAAGAAAATTGCTCCCAAAACACTGGCTGTCCAGTGGAGTTTCAAAACCCGGATAAAAAGAAAGTAAACAGCCAACCCTCCTGCCAAAATATAAATCACCGATGAGATCATCACTGATTGCAATGGTTGAAAAAGCAATGTCAGCAATGACAGGAGCGAGAACTGGATACTATTTGGATTTGGAAATACCGGCAATCCACCCCCAAAACTAGGTGTATACCACTGGATGCTTAGTCCATTAACGCGATAATGGAGAAAGGTATCGAGCATGCTTGGCAGAGCCAAACGATAATCATGACCCACCATAGGATAAGTCCAGTTTAAAAACATATATTGCAACCAGACTGATAATAATCAAGTTGGAAGAAAGAATAACCAACGGCCAAATATTCTTTTTCATTGGGCTTAACTCATGCGGGAGGTGGTTGATCCCAGCCAAGGAGGGTTCGATCTAAAAATTAATCCGCTCTTTTTCGATCACCAATGGACGGCGAACCGCCAAGGTATATATTGATCCAATATACTCTCCCACGATACCAAGGAAAAAGAGTTGGATCGATCCCATAAAGAATAAGCCAATAATCACCGGAGCGAGACCCAACGAGAAGTTCTGCCAGTCGATCAGTTTGTATACCAGATAAACCAAGCCCAACCACAAAACTCAGGAACGCTGAAATGAAACCGAGCATCGTGGCGAGCCGCAGCGGGATTTTCGTGTAACTTGTGACGCCCAGCATTGCCATATCGTAGAGCGTATAGAAATTATTTTTACTGATGCCGCGTTTACGGCGAGGCTGGGTAAACTCTATGCGAGCATATTCAAAACCGATATCAGCGATCAAGCCTCGAAAATAGGGGTAGGGATCGTCAAATTTCCGCAGAATATCCACCACCTGTTTATCATACAACCCAAATCCGGTAAAATTGTCAATCAGATGGGTGTCGGACAACTTCCGCAAGACCAGATAATATAAAGATCGCAATAAGTAAAATAGCCCAAACTCCTCACTTTTCGTCTTAACGCCCACTACAACCTTATACCCCTGTTCCCATTGCTTAATAAATTCCGGGATCATTTCGGGAGGGTCCTGCAGGTCGGATGACATGCCAATCACGGCATCCCCAGAAGCCTGCATGAGGGCATGATAAGGCGAGCGGATTTGACCGTAGTTGCGGGTGTTTAGAATCACCTTCACCCGGCGATCCTGGGAAGCCAATTTCCGAAGGATATCAACCGTATGTATCAACAGAAGCGTTGTCAATAAAAATATGATCATAATCGTAGGGCTGGTTTTCCATCACCCGCTTGATGCGATCATAGAGTTCTGGAATGTTTTCTTCTTCATTAAAACACGGTGTGACAATGCTTATTTTTTTCATGAAGGATCCAATTCCTAAAACCCTCTTGCATAAATTTGCTTGCGGAGGATCTCGTCGCGATTGTACAAGCTATCCACCATGTCGACCATTAACGGCGCATCTTTTTTACATTTCCTGGAAAGGACCTGGTCATTGAGCAATTCACGGCAGGAAAGCTGACCTTTTTGGAGAGGGATGGCGAGGTAAAAATCATCCGGTGTCAATACATGACCAGCTGGCAGATCGCGCCGAGCATATACCCCGCGAACCAGGGTGGTCAGGTAATCGATCTCCCGCTGAGTTGGAACCACTTTTTCGGTGCCTGAAGCACCACATATCTCCTTCGCTTTCTTGAATGCCTGAAACCATTCAGCGATCTGTTCAGGGGTGGAGCAATAAGGCGAGATGGGTTTATCGTCGGATTTGATATCTATATGTCGTTCGAACGTGCGGGCACCCTTTGCATAAGCGATCAATATTGAGGAGCGCCAATCGTGATATTCATGCGTTGAAAGACCAATGACGTGCCCTGGGTAACGATGCTTCAGAAAATCGATCTGGTTTAATTGCAAGTCGGCGTCTTCAGCCGGATAGATAGAAACGCAATGATTGATCGCGAGCGGTATATTCCGATGCTCAAAAAACATCACCATATTGTCAATATCATTAAGCGAAGTACCGCCTGTGGATACCACCACCGGCTTGCGCGTCTTAGCGATCTTTTCAAGCAATGGCCAGTCTGTCACATCCGAACTGGCAACCTTGATAATCTCAACCCCCAATTCCATACATAACTCCACTGACTTCTCATCAAACGGGGTCACCAAACGAACACAATTATTTCGTCGAACCGCTTCGACCAGAACCGCCAAATCTTCCCGACTCAAACGAGTGTCGATGGTCTTTTTAATATAGCGAATATCATCCCGGGCAAGAAAATCCTTGTGGATAAAGGTATCCACATCCCTGAATTGCATCTTTATCGCTGCATGCACATCGTTATAGCGAACGACAGTCCCAAATTCTTTAATGATTTTCAAGCCGCGCTGGACATCCCCCCAATGGTTGTTTGCCAATTCAAGCACAAACAGATCTTCAAAGATATCGCGGTTGATCATTTTTTCCCTCCGGAAAGATGAACTGGAGAAATCGTGAGATAATTTTGTCATCCCCACAAGTAAATCAGAGAATCTCAGCAACCAAATGGGCAGGCCGAGAAAACTCCCGGAATGATCCATATCCATATTCTACACCAACAAACGATATGCCCAACGCTTCAGCCATCAGGAGATCATCTATCGTATCCCCCACATAGTATACGGATTCAGCACCCAAATTGTATTTATTCAAGACAGCCCTGAGACTTTCGGTCTTCCCCTTAAATTTTGGGTGGCGGGAATCGGGGCTGACGACCTCCAAAAAGAAAGATTTCATCCCCAAGCGAGACAGAATCTGACCTGTAGAAAAGCCAGGTTTATTGGTGACTATGTACATCGGAACCTCGAGAGCTTGAAACTCTTTCAAGGTTTCGATAACCCCGGGATATGGGGTGGACAGCGTCCAACCCTCTCCGTCATAAGAAGCACGGAAAGCTGCTTCCAACTGGTCCAACAATCCCCTGGAGGGTTTTTTCAAGGTCCGTTTAAACATCTCACGGACCGGGACACCAATCGTGAATTCCAAATCATCCGGATTGGCACCCACCATAACCTGGCTAACTGCCTGCCGCAGGGAGAATAAGATCCCCGGGCGAGAATCGACGAGAGTACCATCCAGGTCAAAGATCAAGTGCATTATGATCCCTCCCAAGGCGGGATGAGCAAATTTTCCAGTACCTCTTTTCGATCCAGGAAAGGATACATATCTTCCAAGGGAGCTGAGATGATGCGCCCATCGGGCAGCGACCGCGAACTCTGACGCGGCTCGAATTCCTGATCCGGGTCAAGCATTACTTCACAAAGCACCGGACCAGGGGAATTTATGCAATCAAGCAAGGCTGGGATGAAGTCTTCGTCCTCAATCCGACGCGATGGGATGCCATATGCCTTAGCCACCTTTACATAGTCGGGAAAACCAACCCCTGATTTTGGACTTTCTCCAACCGTGCCACCGAAAAAGTTCTTCTGAGAAGTGCGGATGGAAAGATAGCCATTATTATTCAAGACAATGATTTTCACTGGGAGGTTATATTGAGCAACTGTCTGAAGTTCCTGTATATTCAATTGCAGACTGCCATCCCCTGCCAGGCATATCACCCGCCCCTGATGAGCAACTGCCGCTCCAATGGCGGCAGGCAGATCATATCCCATCGAGGCAGATCCGGAATTTGAGAATAGACGCTGACCGAGCTTAATCCGTGCTGTTTGGAAAGAGATAATGCAGGCTGACGCGTTCCCAGTCACCACAACATCTTTGTCATCAAGCTGATCAAAGAGGGTCTCCATAAAGTGATAGGGGTTAATCCTGCCGTTAAATTGCCGCTGACGAGGGGAAACCGGGGGATAACGTGTGACCCGTTCCTGGCACCATGCCAGCCAACCTGCAAATTGATCTTTTTTCCATTGGCTTCCGGTTAATTGGCGATCCAATTCAAGCAAAAAAATCCCCACATCGGCAATAATCGGGAGATCAGGTTTGACAGTGGGTTTGGAAAGTTCCGGCGGATCTATATCCACCCAGATTTTATAAGCAGCACGAGCAAAGGAATTCCATGCATACCCGGTCTGACGGATATTCAGACGACTGCCCAGGATAAGTAAAACATCCGAGTTCTGGACGGTAAAGTTACCGGGTCGAGTCCCAATCGTTCCCGGACGACCACAAAACAGAGGATCGTCCGAAGCAATCAGATCATGGGTCCAAGCCGTGGTGACAGGAATCCCCAATTTATGAACAACCTCATTAAACAATTCCACCGCGCCTGCTGCACGGACACCCGTCCCAGCGAGAATCACCGGGCGGTTGGAAGCTTTGAGCTTTTCCAGCGTGGATTTTACCTTGCGCGCGTAAATTCTCCGTATCAGATGGATCTATGGCAGGAGGGGTAAACCCTTGCAGCATATTCTCGTCCACCTGGCTCGATTGAACATCAATGGGAATATCCAGCCAACAGGGACCAGGTCGACCAGCCTGCGCGAGATACCAGGCTTTTTCGAGATGATAACGAATTTCCTGCGGATTCGAGATGGTGACAGCATACTTGGTAATATTTCTCGCCAACGAAATTATATCCGCTTCCTGGTCCCCCAATTGGCGTAAACCAGGCAAATCGTAACTGCGGATGTAGGTCTCCCGCTTCACCTGACCTGAAATGATGAGCATTGGAATGGAATCTGTAAAAGCGCCATAAACGCCATTGAGAGCATTAATGCCACCCGGCCCGGAGGTAACGTTGACCACTCCCGGCCGGTTCGAAATACGAGCGTACCCTTCAGCTGCAATGGCACTAGCCTGCTCGTGATGGTTGAAAATGGTTGTGAGATTAGGATTAGTGCCAATGGCGTAATTTAAGAACATGGCACCACCGCCAGTGACCATAAATACATGGCGAACGCCGAAATTGACTAGAGCCTGGGAGATGTATTCAGATACACGAAGCATCAGTTTGATTTTACCCCGGTTACGAAAGTTCGAGTCAAGCAAACCCGACTTTGCTCCAGATATGCTGTTGACAATAATAATATTACCCCTATCCTACTGAATTGTTTCATTTGCATGTCTGCATAGAGCGTTTATACAAGTTGAACTTTTATAAAAGGTTTCAATCATCAATTGGATGGGGTGAAACAAAATGCCTAATAACTGGATAAAGACATTTGACTTGTTTATCCCTGTCAGAATCGAAATGGTATTGCCCATCATTGGCATTTCATTTCTACTTATTGCTCTACTTTCAAGACCGGCGATATTGACGATGATCTCTTTCAGCGAAATCCATTGTGTAATGGAAAATACTGCCTAGGGACATAATAACCTTTCCAGTATTTTCCAAAAATCTTTGCGCATCCTAAATCCAGATTTGGGACTTCAATGTAAATAACACCATCTGGGGCTAAGTGACCTGACAAATACTTTACGAGGCGAACAGGGTGATAGGTATGCTCCAGAACATGACGCAAGATAATGAGGTCATATAGCTGGTGGTGAGAAGCGAATGTTTGTATATCGTAGTAGGTCACTGAATTGTATTTATTTGATGTGTTACCACGTTTTTAATTGCAGCAACAGTTTGGAAGAGTTGGGGCGGCTCTATTTGATAATCTACGGCATCTACATGGGCATTATGAAACGCTTTCGCAGCTGACGCAGCAAATCGACCGTTCCCAGTTCCCCAGTCTAAGACTGCTCTGACATGTCCGTGAGAAGACGGGCGGACAATTTGCCTATAACTTAGAATATCTTTAATAGAGTCGATTAGAGAGTAACGGATAATATCAAAATCACCACTATTTTTAGTTTCGTATAGAAAGCCGCTTAATTCCTCAGTGGGATAGGGATCGGTAAATCCTAATTTACATCTTCGGCAATAATATACATTGAATTCTCCCAGATTGCTTTCGTGATCCCTAATTTGGATAACTTTTTGCCAATTAGCTTTGCAGATTTCAAAAGGCTCCTGTTTCAACTCACAGGTCACCCTGGTCTGATATTTAATCATATTATTCACGCGGATTGTCCTTTAAAGAGAATATTAGTGAATAGTTTATTTTGGCTCAATATTTTTTTAGAATTTGGAATTTTTATGGTTTTAGGTAAACTGTTAAAATCCAATGATCTCCGGGGGTAATATAGCGGTCAAGAACTTTATAATGATATCGGGTAACAATATCCTGGACAGTTTTATCAATTTCCCGCTGACCACTTTGATTGCCATTCCTAAACGCATGTTCATGGAATGATACAGATTCAGGCATGGATAAATAGACCATCATTTTTGGAGGGGTTTGCTTTAGGATATTCGCATCCGAAATAGCAACCGAGTCGGGGCAAACATCGAAGTAAGCAACGGGAGAAAAAGTTGGTGTCAACCTTCCTGTGACAAAATTAAACATTGCTATATGAGGGTATGTATAAACATAATCATCCGGTGTTGTATTATCCATAATATCCGTATAAATACGGTCGTAGATTTTTACATCATTTGGATTTAAAAGAAAGCCTTTAAAGCCGGGATAATACTTACAGCGTTATCCTGGTGTTTGACTTCTTCCCACCCCCACCATCTATAGGGTATTTCCAACCTTACAAACGAACCAAAAAAGACAAGGCATAATATTACAGAGATCAAGTACTATTTTTGGAAAATTTGATTCTTGAATTGAAGATAGTCTATAAAATAGGCAACAATAAAGATCCACCAATAAATACGTCAGTTGATCAATCTGAAATGAAAGTGCGGAAGAATACATCCATATAAGTCCAGCGACGGAAAAGCAAAGAAATTGGTGTGTGAATGGCAATGGCTTTCTTCGTAACCAATTTATTCCAATAGTCAGACTCCCCCACAACAATACATAAAAAATAAATATGTTAGAAAAGAAGTATATAGAGTGCCATTTTCGAAAATGAATATCCCGAATTCCCTCGCTGAAATTGAAACAAAGAAGCGATCAGAAGAGAAAAAAGGAGAAACACCAATAAGAGACATTTTTCATATCATCAGAATCGAACTAGGGTTTTTATTAATCAGTATACTTGATAAAGCCTGAATTTAATTAATATTACCAGGGATATTACTGTAATAATCATAAAGATTGGAAAGAATACTTTAAATTCAGGCACGTCCCAAAAAACTAAAGAAGCATACGAATATAATGATCCCTTAGAGGATGACCCGATTCCAATATATACCTGCTTAACATATTGGTAAATATATTATTTTTCAATAAGCCAACCTACAAGGACAATGGTGGGAATACAAAACCCTGAAAAATAATGGAAAAGCGAAATAATATTCGATTTAATGGCGCATCCCATATCAACATGAATAAGAAAAAAGCAAAACAAAATATTCCATTTGATTGTTTTGTAAAGAAGCAAGAGATGCAAAAAGTCCCTACAAAAACATATACCTCCCTTCATACCTAGATCGATAACTTTTTTGCATAAAAATGAGCGCAATGACGAAAAATAGAAGGGTTGTTTGATAAAAAGTATAAAACAAGTCAACATTAATACTTTGAAATATAGATGTAGCAGCCACGACCCCCAAAAAAGTCCCGAATGGTGAAAATTCTCTTGATATCAAATAATATAATGCCAATAATAATATGCAGCGTTCAATCATTCCATAATATCGCAATACAATATATTGGTCGTTGAACTTTGTTATCAATTGAACAATTAAAGCCAGAGTGGTTGCAAGAAAAAATAAAAATCTTTATATGGAAGCAGCCCGTATTTATTCATCAACAAAGTATAGTAACTGAACCAACCTTCCATTATCGGCAAGAATTTGTTATATATGGAAAGCATGAGTGCTAATGGAATCATTATCGAACCTACCAAAAATATCATATTCCGTTGCCTTGGCGTCATCATATTTTCTAATTTTATTCAATGCTAGTATCCACATGGTGAGTTGAATTTTATTGTAGATTGAATAGCATAGGGAAGACTAACGAATTGCTATAAACCCAATTCTATTTTCGCTCGGTTTATGTCAGGGACATATTGCTCCAATTGTGAATTTTGATCCAGCCCTCCCGCGAATTTCGAACGCAATTTTAGAGGAATTGCTCCCCTATGTGGCCAGCTCTTCGATAGAAATCGATGCGTCGCTGCCGACGTTATATGGGAGGCAGGATTGGCCATTGAACAAAATCGTCCACAGCCAAATAGCAAGGTCAGCGGCGTACGGATATGAACGACAAAGTGCCGTCCCCAGGACAACAATGGGGCCTCCATTAATCCATCACGAATGAATTGCCAATGGCGTAATGAATATCCAAACGGCAAATATCCCCCAATGAAATTAATTCTTCCTGGATTATAAGGATCTCGATCAAAAAGAGCCTCGCAATACATTAAAGAAATCATTAAAGTGATCGTTGGGACTAAATAGAAACGTGTTATAGGGATAGCTTCGCCCCAGATATGAGCCCATATAATAGTGAAAAGCAACCGCAGAAAAAAAACCAATAACGATAATAAGGCAGAGCAAGTCAATCTTTTTGTCGGGTAACATCATTCCATTATTTGGAAAGATGAGTTTCATAACCCACGAATTAAGCTTGTAATTTCTGGAAACCACCAAGAAAATAATCGATAAGATGAAATATGATAACGTGGAAATAATGATAATTAGGAATCCCAAGATGCCTAATTGCATAAAAAGGTTTCGCCCATTAAAGCTTTTCCCACCAAGTACAATAAAGGTAAAACCATCCTTTATTAACCAAGAGAGGATAATACTGATTATTATAGAAGTGATACCCACTTTATGATTTATCGCGAATGGAATTTTGATTTTCATGACAAGAATTCTTTGAGCTATTTGTGTTTATTAACTGTAAATATGTAAAATAATTTACGTGCAGTCCAAGGAATTTACTTATTAGAATACCTAGTTGCCGGTCGATCCAACGCACGTGATAACCCGGGTCTTCTGCCCGGCTCTTTATAAAAGCACTAAAATGTGTACTCTGGAGAGCCTCCAATTCCACGCTGGTTGACCCAGGAGATATTCTAAAGCCACAGTAGGGCATGGAAAGGATATACAAATCCCCATGGAGTAACATACGCAACCACAAGTGAACATCGATTACGTATGCAAGAGACCCATCGAATAAGCCTGTTACCTCAAGTAACGATCGCTTAAAATAGTATTGCTCCTGGTTCGCCCAGGAGATTAGTTCCTGAACGTAGTATCTTACGAATGGCAGATATTCCTGAAATTTTTCGTTCAGAACCAGGAAATTTGCGCACGATAAGGGGCTTCCCATCCGGATTGACAATATTCCGAGCACAACTGACCAGCGCAAGAGAATTGTTATCTTTACGTTCGAAAACTTCAACCTGCCGTTCCAGGCAAGAAGGATACAAAAAATCATCGGCTGGGAGAAGTTTAATATATTTGCCCTGAGCTGCGGAAACTGCTTTATTCCAGTTGGCTTCGAGACCGATATTCTTTTCATTATTTATGACGCGAATACGGGGGTCCGAGTAGCTGTGAATTATATCCAACGTACAATCTGTCGAGGCATTATTGACAATAACCATTTCCCAATTTTGAAATGTTTGCGCAATTACAGACTCAATTGCCTGATGGATGTACTTTTCGCAATTAAAACAGGGATACATATTGTAACCTGTGGCCCAAGAGAATTATCCATTGTTTTCTTCCGATAAATTCAAAATTCCCTGTTCCAATCTAATTTTTGGCCGCCAGCCAGGAAGTCGTTTCCCGCACTTCCATGGGACCATCACTTCCCGTTCGCGATAAGGACGCCCGCCCCAAACAATATTTAGCTTTTGTCTCGTCACATGCTGATAAATTTCGACTAATTCGCGAAGGGGGATGGGGTTCCCAGATGAAACCGCGTAATGATCATGATGAGTCACTTTTCCATTGAAAAGCCGTTTTGCAGCAACAAGGAAAGCGCTTACAACATCATCAATATAAACCATGTCAATCAATTGTTCACCTAGAGACATATCCAATCTAGAACCTTCGTTCGCAGCACGAGTCAAAATATTGAAAAGTTTAGGGCGATGGTCAGCAGGGCCATAAGTATCAAATATTTTAAGAGTAATTGCTCGAATTCGATTTGCTTGAACGTAGTATTCCAAAATATCATCAAAAGCTTGCTTCGTAGCCGCATATAAGTTTACCGGATTGTAATTGTCACCCAAGTAGTGCTGCCAGGATGTGCCCGTATTAATAAAATATTGGACATTAAAACGCGCCATTGCTTCGAGTATCTGTGTACCAAATGTAATGTTGGAATTAATAAGGTTCATTATCTGCTCAGAAGAATGTCGTACTAAAAATACAGAAGCTAAATGAAATATCAGATCTGGTTGGAATCGTTCTACAATTGATAAGACATCCTCTGTTGTTCCATTTACAGGAAAAGCGCTGATTCGAGTCTTAACATCTCCGATCTGTGAAAGATCCTCTTGAGGTAAATATGTTACACCGACTTGCCAATCTTCATGCAAACAACGTCGCGTTAGATGAGAACCCACAAATCCAACTCCGCCAGTAATAAGGACGCGGGTCATATTACAATTCCTCTGTAAGCTTATAAACGAATGGGCTTTCAAATTCATGCCATGCTGGTAACGATTGATCTCGAGCGGACAATACTGGATTATCTTCACCCCAATCCACAGCAATCGAGTCCCAGCGGATCCCTGTATCGAATAGGGGTGCATAACTGCTAGTCACTTTGTATGACACCACAACATCGGTATGCGCTAAAAAGCCATGTGCGATCCCAGGGGGGAGGTAAAGGATCTGACCTATAAGTGAATCCATCTCGATCGTTTCCGCTTGCCCATACATAGGGGAACCAATCCGTAAATCAAAGATCACGTCTGTCATTTTTCCATAAATGCAAGATACCAACTTTGAATACTCAAAAGGTGGCAGCTGAAAGTGCAAGCCTCGCAACACACCAGCTTTGGAGTGAGAATAATATTCTTCTTTATAGTTTGTTGGTAAACCAAAATTGACAAATTCTTCATTAACAAACGTTTTGATAAAATTCCCACGAATATCCGTAATTACCTGCGGATAAAGCCTTAAGCAGCCTGGCATTATTAGCGGTTTAATTTCCATTTTTGGTAAAGTCCCTTAAAAATCGAATTGATGACGCAATACCAGTCTCAGGTGAAATCCAAGAGTCAAGCTGCAATTCGCTCTTGGCGCGAATTATCAACGGGACATAACATTCTGATGGATTTTCCGGATGCGCTTCGCCTTTTATTTCCACTCGTAGCTGAGGGGAAAATGCTCGTGCCACACTTTGTGCGACCTCTGCAATGGAAATTGATTCGTCGCTGCCGACATTATAGGGACGGCAGGATTGGCCTTTGAATAAAACTGTCCACAGCCAAATAGCAAGGTCAGCAGCGTAGAGGTATGAACGCCGCGGAGTCCCATCTCCGAGGACAACAATCGGGCCTCCATTTAATCCATCACGAATGAAATTGCCAATGGCGTAATGAATATCCAACGGTAAATATGGTCCTACAAAGGCGAAGCAGCGTGCAATTTTCGCTTCGATCCCATGCTGCCTGGCACCTATTGCACATAAAAGTTCTGCACTGCGTTTCCCCTCCCCATAGGCAGACCGCGGATCGTTTGGGTCAGGCGCGCCCTGATACTCTTCAGGGATATGGGTCATTCCAGGCGGCTGTTTGCCATATACCGCACCGGAACTGGTCAATAGGAATTTTCGTGTGCCGCATTGACGGGCAAATTCCAGGGTCCGACGGGTCCCCTCCACAATGGTATCAAACATAATCAATGGGGATTCCGCATTTAATGTTGCGCTCGATTCGGTAGCGGCGTGGATGATATGCGAGAACGAGCCGGTTGGGAACTCATATGAACGAATGTCACCAATGTGAAACTGAATAGCTTTATGATCTGCCAGGTGAGGCGTTTTTTTTCGAAACGCGTCCAAGTTGCGGGTTAGGACCAACGTCGTGGCGTTAAGCCCCAAGCGATCATTCGCCCAGGCAAAGCTTTCAAGCAACCAGCAACCAAAGAAACCAGTTCCGCCAGTAATGAATATGCGCTGGCCGCGAAGTTCGTTCCACAAGTCTCGGGTGTGGTCGAGAACATGATCCAAATCAGATGCGAGACGATTCTGAGACATATTCATTCACGAGGCGATTCCGAACCCAAAAAAACCAATCACACCTGCTCCTTGGCATTTCGCAGTATTGCCCCTGCAGCGCTGACAATTCCAAGGGATACCCAAATATAAGGCAGGGCAAAGGTATCCGTACTGAAGCCTTCCGTGAGAAAAGCTACTGAAACCAGTACCCCACACCATCCAATCACCTTGAAAGGAATGCGAGCATTCAGTCTCATCGACCATGCAGTTCTGAACATGACAATCAACCAAACGGTAAATGACGAGAAGCCTACAATCCCAGTTTCAGCCAATAATCGCACCCATATACTCTTGATATTAGGCAGCGCTGGCTCCCGGAAATAAATCTGAACGACTTCCGGAAGTGTCCAACCATAGGCTGGCAATGCATGCTGAAAATAGAACCCCGCGTTCCCCAAGCCTACACCAAAGATGGGATGGGTGTTGAAAATGTTCCACCCTGCAACCCAATATACATACCGTTCGGCGAATTGAAGATAGTTAAATAACTGATACACATTACCAGCCAAGGATTTAAATTGTGCGAATGACTTGATCTGGAAGAAAGCAGCAAAACGCGGATCCACATTGGAGAGGACATATACCAAGGATAATGCACCCAACCCATAAACCCCAAGGATACCCAGAAATATTAACGTTGGTAGGAGGGTACGCGCACTCTTTTGAAGGAGGGGAGAAAAACCTACCAAGTGCACCTCGCTCCACAACCTGATTCGCTTTGCCAGCAGAAAACTCAGATAAATAAGCAAGAATGCCAAATTTACCAGGAAAGAAAGGGTACCAACCCGGGATGCGAGGAACAATACAATTACCCCACATCCCAAGAATATATTTTCGAGACTAAATTTCCAAATGCGAAAACGAAATGTTGACCAACCAGTAATCGTTGCCGCCAACCAAAATGGCAAAAACAGGAGATTAAGTTGGTGGCCAAGCCAGGAAGGTTCAAATGCTAACCCGGTGATCGCGTATCAAAAATGTTACCCGTTGAAATCAAATGCTGGAGATTTTCAAAAAAATGCGGGTATTTACCATGATACACAAATATATAGACACCTTGAATCGCTGACCATATCAATAGACACAAACCACCAATATTGACCCATTTTAATGTTGATACCAATCGAGACCTGGATTGCGCAAGCCAGCCAGATGTCACTAAAAAGAAAGCTGCCCCAATCGTAAGGGTTATCAATGCGCGGATTTCTTCGCGAACGACTGTGCCAGCTTTAAACGGTGGCGTATTCAAAAATAAAGCCAAAGCACAGGATACCGACGCAACGGTAATAAATAGAAAAAAAGGGATATTCTCCCTGGGAAACCTGCCTCGCTTGAATAAATAAGTAATCAACCAAAATAAAACCAAAAACAAAAGAGGAATGAACGAGGCTGGCGCCACCATGGAATTTCCAGCCAAGTGGGACAGGATGGGAAAACTGGTAATGGGCAATAAAATTATGACAGCCACCCAAGCCATATCGAGGGACAAACGACCGATATATTTAAATTTCTCAATCACGGTGAGCTCGATAAAGTAGATTGGTTATCCAAAAAGAAACAATCAGCCCAATAAATGCTCCTGCCAATACTAGTCCAGCCTGGCCATATACCGAGGGGGCGTCAGGAACAATTGCCAATTCCGTCAATCCAAATGTCATGATCGAAATAATCCCCAGACTGGACTTTTTCTCCAACAAGAGCGCAGGCACCTGATCCTGCAACATTTGCTGAATCATATCCTGAGATAAACCCTTGCAATCCAATGGAACCGATGCAACTTGAGGAATATCTCCTGCCAAACAATTTTCCAACCCATTTATTTGGGCTTGAATTTGATCTGCGCGGATGGAATGAGTCAATGCATCATCTAGTGCTTTCGTTGCAGCAGCAACCCATATATTGGAGAGTTCTGCGGCAATGTTCGGATCCCGATCCCTGACACGAAGTTCCCAAACGGATTGCCGGCCCTCCAAAAAAAAATCTTTATGGAATCGAGCGGGATCGATGGAAACCCCTTTTTCCAGAGCGTCGGTAACTACAATGTTCATCACAGGATTTGAAGCGATTATATCTCTAGCAGCCCCAAAGGCGTAATCTTGCTCAAACTGGGTAAGTTCGCGTTTTTCAAAATCCATACTAACCGTGATAACTGCATCGGCTTCATAAACAGGTGGGGTAAATGAATGAATAACCCATCCAATAATGCCCCCCAATACCATCAAGGCTACCATCACCCACCAGTGCGCGAGGGTGCGCTCAACTGAGTCAACCAGGGAAAACTCTTGATCAATCATATATTTATTCAAGTCGTGCATCAGGTACTGAACATTTTTATTTATGGAAAAGGCAATGACAAAAGGTCATTGCCCACTCATCCGGGTTTACAGGATTTATAGACTGCCAAAATTTGCGGGATGATCCGTTCTGCTGAATAATGCTCCACTGCAATTTCCCGCCCACAGGCTCCCATGGTAGTGCGAATATTTGGGTTTTTAATTAAGTTTGAAAGGGCTTCAGCCAATTCATTGACATTCCGTGCTTCCACAAGAAGGCCATTTTGCCCCTGCCGGACGATTTCCCGGCAACCCGGAACATCTGTTGCTACAATTGGACGTCCACATGCTGCAGCTTCAATCAATGTTTTTGGCAGGCCTTCCCGATAAGACGGCAGGCACACAATTGATGCCTGTGCATATACATCTGCCATGTTTTCCTTCATGCCCCACAATTCTATCACACCCTCATTTTCCCACTCCCGGAGTTGGGCGATCTGGACAGAGGCTGGATTTCCCTGGTCAATGTCACCAACAAGGGCAAAACGGGAAATAATGCCCGCTTTTTTTATTTGTCGAGCAGCCTCAACAAATTCGCCTACACCCTTTTCCCATAACAGACGAGCAGGCATAATGGTGAGTGGAATCCCGGTCATTTCAGGCCGGGGGGAAAATTTCTTTGTATCCACACCTGATCCCTGGATCATCACGATCCGATCAGGGTTAACCAAGTGATTTTTTATAAAAAAAAGCTCGTCATCCGGATTAAGGACGATGACCCAAGTGGACCGCAGAACCAACCAATAAATAAGTTTTACGAATCCCTGCAACCAAAGCCGATTTTTTTTCGTTTGTGTAAATACGTAACCAAGACCATCCACCGAGTTAATTACTGAATGAATTCCAAGCATAAAACAAGCCATGGAACCGTACAATACACACTTTATGGTAAATTGATGGACCAAGTCGGGCTTTTCTTGTAGATAAAGAGAGAATAGGCGCAAAATTGCTGAGAACTCAACCAGCGGGTTCAATCCCCGGCGGGTCATCGGAAAACAAACCCATCGAAAACCCAGCTCCTGCAAGTGGGAGGCGTATGCTCCCCCGGGGGAAACAAGCACGACCTCATGGCCATTGGCGCGCAGTGTCTGCGCCAGATCAAGACGAAAGTTAAATAGATACCAGTCAGTATTCGCAAATAGCAGGATTTTCACTAAGACTCAGCACATCTTCAATGAATAGGGCAATTGGATAATGAAATAATTGAATTATGATGAATATTACACAAAATCGACTGCAAAACGAAGGTCCAAATTGGCAACCCAACGATCTTACTATGTGATTCAATCTTTCACACTTGAAGACTTGCTGTTGATCTGAGAGCACGATCAACGACATTCTTCCTCATTGAGGTAAGAACGAGTTTGATTGCCAATTATTTTAAACCAAGAATAAACAATATCAACGAGGATGATTTGACAAGTGGACTTTTATCGCTCAATCACTGATTAATCTTACCATTGAAGTAGTTTTTCAAAATCCAACTACGACGCGCAGATTAGTGGCAATTCAAGCGATGCAAATTATTGTTCTACCAAATTGCGCGATTCAACAGCCACCCATAATGGAGGAATTTTCCAACCCGTAATTTTGATTAGAGATTCCATCATGGTAGAATTGCTTTCAGAAATAATGCATCTTTTATCGGAGGATTTGAATGAGTAAAATTTGTGTCATTGGGACTGGTTATGTCGGATTGGTCACAGGAACGTGTTTCGCTGATCTTGGCAACCTGGTTACTTGTTTAGACCTCGATGAAAATAGAATCAATAACCTAATTAATGGGCAGATGCCAATTTATGAACCTGGGTTGGAACAATTGGTGAAACAGAATGTGCAAGCAAAACGACTTCAATTTACTGCAGATTATCAATTAGCCTTGGAGGGAGCCGAATATGCTTTTATCGCAGTAGGCACTCCTTCGGGAGTGGACGGAGAGGCCGACCTCCAATATGTAAAAGCTGCAGCGGAATCCATCGCTGACCTGGTTGATTGGCCGATCATCGTGATCAACAAATCAACGGTGCCGGTCGGAACCGGCGATTGGGTCGCAGATGTTATCCGCCGACGGTGTGGGGATAAAACTTTACAATTCAGCGTAGTTTCCAACCCGGAATTCCTGCGAGAGGGGTCAGCCATCAACGATTTCATGAACCCCGACCGAGTAGTGCTCGGTTCAGAAGACCGCGCGGCTGCCAATCAGGTAGCTGAGATCTACCAACCTCTCAGGAGTACCATCATCATAACGGACGTTCGTACTGCTGAAATGATCAAATACGCTTCAAATGCATTTTTAGCGACGCGGATTCCTTCATCAACGAAATCGGCAACATCTGCGAAGAACTTGGAGCTGACGTGCGCGAGGTGGCACGGGGGATGGGATATGACAAGCGCATCGGTCAGGCCTTTTTAGATGCCGGACTTGGATGGGGAGGCTCCTGCTTCCCAAAAGATGTAAAAGCGCTGGAGCACATGGCTGTTTTAAACGGCACCCAACCACAGCTTTTGCAAGCAGTAATGGAAATAAACCGCAACCAACGCCGCCGTGCTAGTTATGAAGCTTCGAAAAGCGCTCGGATCCCTTAACGAAAAGACGATCGGAGTACTGGGATTATCGTTCAAGCCAAATACTGACGATATCCGAGATGCAGCGTCGCTTGAGATAATATACCTGCTCAAAAATGAAGGTGCTCATATTCGTGCTTATGATCCTCAAGCCATGGAAAATGCTGCTAAGATATTGAAAGACGTTAAACTATGCGAAAATCCTTATCAAGTGGCTGAAGGGGCCGACGCCTTGCTGCTTGCGACGGAGTGGAACGAATTTAAACAAATAGATTTTATGCAGGTCAAAAAATTATTGCGAACACCGATCATCCTGGACGGAAGGAATTTGTGGGATTGCGATCACTTAAGAGCGCTCGGTTTCACATACATCGGGGTGGGACGCGGCACCGCCTGATAACAATCACAACCTGAGATTAGTAGACATCAAATATGGTTGATCACAGATCAAAACCCGAAGAATCAGGTCATCAATCAACCTCTGACGCCAAATATCTTTTGACACAGCCAAGCGGAGCCGGTGTCGAAATGATGATTTGCTAAAAATTACCAAATCGAGGATTTTGCGCAAACCATCGGGGATCTTTTCTCCGAAAGTGTCCTTAAATACTTGTGCCTGATCAGAAAACTGGAACACCCCATCCCTAGATCCAAAAAAGCGATTAACCCTGCGAATGACCCCGTCCGCGAATCCAGTGGGGACTCCCACCGCATTACCGCCATGCTGCCGATATTTGATGCCGCAATAATCGTCAAATAAGACCTGCCCAAAACATGAAAAGGTAAGATAGAACCACCAATCGTGCGCCAAGCAAATTTTTGGGAGGTTTGGAAAGGATCAATTCCCTACCCGATCTACCCACAACGATTGTACAACCGGGGGCGATATTTTCCACCAACGCATTACCGAAACCTAATCGTCGAGGAATCCCGGTCCATTTTAAGGTGAGCCAGGTTTTCGTCGACATATTCCAAGCGAGAACAGTACAAGGTAGGGATATT
>CAWFNU010000022.1:0-205472 GCA_963817265.1 uncultured Chloroflexia bacterium | reverse complement strand
TTGGCACGTTTGCGCAGTTCCATTCGACGGGCCACTACGGGGATCGCATAAAAAATGGCCACTCATCGATTCATGTTCGGCGTGGCTCATTGCCAGCGGATTTGCAGACTGTGTCGAGATTAAATCCGCTCTCACAAAGTCAACACTGTTGATCGCAGCCGACAGAGTAGGGAAGGGCCGATATTGTCTTATGTAAGCACTCACCATGATCTTGAATAGCCAGACCCGGCTGTTCGGACTAGGTTGGCGCGTCTCCCACGAGCGGTAGGCCGTGATCAATGACTCCTGAACCAGATCTTGTGCCCTGCTGTCGTTTTCCACTGCATACGAAGCGACTCGACAGAGACTTTCGAGCTGAGGCAATGCCTCTGCCCTGAACTCGGCTGATTTCGCGTTACTAACTTTCATCCTATTGCCGTTTCTCTTCCATCGATCTCTTCAAAAGCCTCGTTGCCGGTGAGAAGTGAGAATAATTCTTCCTGCAAAAATACGCGCCCGCGATTCAACAGTGATTCAACGGCCTGTGGTGGAACGCCGGCGATATCTGCTATCTCACGATCCGAAAATCCTTCGAGGCAAGACAGTATCATCGCGGTCCGAAATGCCGGCGGAAGGCTCGCAATCGCCTTGAAGTAATCGAGATCTTCGTTTGAGCTGCCCGTCAGAAACGACGGCTGCCGAGCGTCGAGTGCGGTCTCGGGGAAGAGCCAGTTATTTTTGATGAGGCTGTCATCAATATTATCAGTAGCGTCAGGCGCGATCAGGTGTGATTCGCGCTGAAAGCCATTGAAGAATTTCTTAGTGAGAATCTTGTGGAGCCACAATCTGGGGCACTCGTCCGGCGACAATTGGTCCCACGACTGATAAGCTTCTTTCATCGCCTCGCACAAGAGTCTGGAGGCATCGCGACCATTCTTGGTTAGCCACAAGGAGAACTGCAGAAGAGCTTCAATGTCCTGTAGGACCTTGTCTTTAAAGTCTGCCATCTTAGCGCTTTCGCTCTTCATCCTAAGTCTCTCGCTTTCATGCCGAACCTGATTTGCATCATCTTTGAATTCCGACTGTCTTCTATTTGCAGACGAGCTTTCGATAATTTGAGTTCGGAAGATCTCCCCCGGAAGTGATTTAGACTACCAACGGAGACTTCTCTTCTCGATGTTAAGAACGGTACATTGTGCTTCGGGGGCAATCGGTCGGAGGATTGAAAAGAGAGTTAGTCCCTCAGAGCGAGGGCTTAAACACGAAATCTATGCTCGCTTCGGAGATGTTCTTGTACTCGGTTTCTTCTTGTCGAATTCTGCACGCTCAAGCCTCGTATGCAACGCTAATTTATCCAGTATATTGCGATTGTGGCTCTTGACCGTGAAGATGGCGACCTTAAGCGTAGTGGATATTTGGCCGAAGCTCTTGCCTTGTGCCAACAGACATATCACTTCCTGCTCGCGCTTGGTAAATTTTACCGCTGAAATCACGCGTTCGACTTCTCCATCTTGAATAGCACTTTCGACAATCTGGGAAAACAACGACACGGCTATTGTCGGCGGTAGAATCTTAACCCCCTTGACGACCGACCTGATCGTATGCAGGAACTGCTCGACTGTTGCATTCTTGGGAATATATCCGGAAATGCCCGCTTTGACATATTCGACCAATTCAGAGTGTGCGGGGAGCAAGTCCATTACTATGACTTCCGTCTGCGGATACATCTTCTTGATCTTTTCGAGGACCTTCAATGCGTTATAGCTTTTCAGTCCCAGATCAAGCAAGACTACATTCGGCACCAGCTTCCGCGCCTTTTCAAGCGCGCTGCTGTTGCCCGGCGACGAGACGACCGTGATATCTGCCTGCTCATTGAGCATAGCGGCCGTTCCCTCACGCAGAAGGCGATTGTCTTCAAGTAGCAACACCTTTATTTTTGGCATATCGACACAATTCCGTCATCATGAGTCTAACGCGCCTTTCATGGCTGATGAATATCGCATGAAAAGACCAAGGCACTTATCGTTTCCTTGTAAGGCATACGACATTATTTGTCGGGAATCAATCGCTCTAAGGATTGAAAGAAGAATTAGTCCCTTGTGCTAGCCGGCTATTCGGTATCATCGGAGGATTGTGGTGAGGACCTGCTCTGCTTGTCGTGGGAGTGGGCAAAAGTCGCCAATTCCAGTCGGGTGTGGAGAGCCAGCTTCTCCAATATATTGTGAACGTGGCTCTTAACCGTGTGGACCGCGATATTGAGCTCGCTCGAGATCTCCTTGTTGCTCTTACCGGCGGCAATGTGCGTAATTACATCCTGCTCGCGGCTCGTCATCCTGACCGCAGAAATCAGCTTGCTCATCTTGCCGCCTTGGAGCGCATGCTCGACTATCTGCGAGAATAACGACCCGGTCATCAATGGCGGAAGAACCTTCGCCCCCTGGGCCACCGATCGAATTGTATGCAGGAAATCATGAAGCGTGGCGTCCTTGAGAATGAACCCTGCTACTCCTGCTCTGATGAACTCAGCAACTTCGGCGTGCGCAGGAATCAAGTCCATGACTATGACATGGGTTTTTGGAAATTGCTTCTTGATTGAACCCACAACCGACAAACTGTTTTGGTTCTTTAAACCCAGGTCAAGCAGCACAACGTCAGGCACCAACGTCATGGCCTTCTCAAGCGTATCGCCGTTGCCGGAGGACGACATCACTCTCATGTCCGCCTCGGCATTCAGCATCTTGGTTATTCCTTCGCGAAGTAAGCGATTGTCTTCTATTAAGAGCACTCGGATTTTCGGCACGCTTGACTTACTCCCGCTTCGAAATGATTAACTAATACCCCATTCATGATAGGAAATTGCCAAATCGACTTCAAGATCATAAATTGGCTTAATAGCTCCCATTTTTTAGTGTCCGAGCAGTTCTCTCCATCCTTGGGAGTTCCCCTGATTTCTGCCCGATATATGTGAAATTACAGACCAAAGCTTTCCCGTCGTCAGCCCAATTGCATACGCAGGCTGCATTCCCAGTGGTTGAACGATTTATTACATAACCGATTAGATACCTCTGTCGGTTCATTCCTTCAGAAATTCGATCAGCCAAGTATATCAGGGATTAGTCCCTTTTTCAATCCTTTGGCTGATTCCGGACTTCAACTCAGTCGTGTACCATTAGTAGTGCAGTTGTCGCCGCGGTAGCGGTGGAATATCGCCGCCTTCTTGCTTGTTCAGTCACTTTCGTCGATTTTGAGAGCGGGTCGGGACAACGATTGCTGGGAAGGAAACATTCCAATTGAATAATGGCTCAACCAAACCAATCATTAAACGAATCGCGTTTGTCGGCAATTACCTGCCGCGTCAGTGCGGTATCGCAACATTCACAACCGATCTGTGCGAAGCAATCGCCGCTGAAAACGGCGGTACGACCTGCATCGCACTTCCCGTAAACGATATCAATGATGGCTACGAATACCCTGATCGCGTCCGATTCGAACTCATGGAACGCGATATCGAATCGTATCGCCGCGCCGCCGACTTCCTCAATATCAACAATGTAAATCTCGTCTGTCTTCAACATGAGTATGGAATTTTTGGCGGCAAAGCCGGCAGCCACATCCTGGCGCTCCTGCGCGAGCTGCGCATGCCGATTGTCACGACTCTGCATACGATCCTGAAGGACCCGGACTCCGATCAAAAGCGCGTCCTTGAAGAAGTGGCTCGCTTGTCCGATCGCCTCGTGGTCATGAGTCAGCGTGGCAAAGACTTCCTGTCCGAAATATATAATGTCTCTCCGGACAAGATCGATCTCATCCCGCACGGCATCCCCGATGTGCCCTTTGTCGATCCCGAGCTTCCACAAGGACCTGTTCGGCGTCGAAGGCAAAATGGTCCTGCTTAGCTTCGGACTGCTTTCGTCCAGCAAGGGAATCGAGAATGTCATCGAAGCACTGCCCGCGATACTGGCTGAACATCCTAACGTCGTCTATATGATTCTGGGCGAAACACATCCTCACGTCAAGGAAGTCGACGGCGAGGCCTACCGTCTCTCGCTGCAATGGCTCGCGCGCGAACGCGGCGTCGAAAGCAACGTCATTTTTTACAACCGCTTTGTCAGTCTTGGAAGAATTGATCGAATTCATCGGTGCCGCCGACATCTACATCACTCCCTACTTGAATCAGGCGCAAATCACATCGGGCACTCTTGCGTACACGCTGGGCGCCGGCAAAGCAGTAATTTCGACGCCGTATTGGTACGCCGAAGAGATGCTGGCGGACGATCGCGGTATCCTCGTACCATTTCGCGATCCGCCGGCAATCGCCGAGAAAGTCATCGAATTGCTGAATGACGAAGCGCGCCGTCACGCGATGCGCAAACGCGCCTATATGTTTGGCCGCGAAATGATCTGGTCCGCAGGTGGCCAAGCGATATCGCGAAACATTCGAGCGTGCTCGCGCCGGACGCCGCCATTTCAGCAGCCCGGGCTTCACAGTCAAAGCCCTCGATAAGCATCCGGGCGAACTGCCGACCCTGAAGCTCGATCATTTGCGCAACATGACCGATGAAACCGGCATCCTGCAGCACGCGATCTTTACGATTCCCAACTACCACGAAGGCTACACGACTGACGACAACGCTCGTGCTTTAATCGTGAGCGCTCTCTTGGAAGATGTCGTCAACCCGGAAGCGTTTGAACTGGCGTCGCGTTACCTGGCGTTCATCTGGTATGCGTACAATGCCGAAACCGGACGCTTCCGCAACTTCATGACTTATCAACGCACCTGGCTCGAAGTCAACGGCTCAGACGACAGTCACGGCCGTGCGCTGTGGGCTCTCGGAACGGTTTTGGGTCGCTCACATGCCAAGGCGCTTCACAGTATGGCGGGCTGGCTGTTCGAGCAAGCCGTGCCGGCGATCCTCGACACAACCAGTCCCCGGGCATGGGCATTTGCGCTCATTGGTATCCACGAATACCTTGCGCCGTTTTTCCGGCGATCGACGTGCCAGTCAGGTGCAGGAGGAACTTGTCGGAGCGGCTGCTTGGAGCTGTATCAGAAATGCCGTTCGGACGACTGGCGATGGTACGAGGACGGACTGACCTACTGCAATGCCGTTCTTGCCGCACGCGATCACTGATCTGCGGTCAATCGTACAAAGTACGCGACGATGATCGAGGCCGGTCTGGAATCGCTGACATGGCTGTGCGAACATGCAACGAGCCAGCAAAGGCGGTCACTTTGTCCCGATTGGCTCCAACGGCTTCTACCGCCAGGGTGGCGAACGCGCCCGCTTCGATCAACAACCGGTCGAAGGTCAGGCTATGGTCTCGGCCTGCATTGAAGCCTATCGAATCACGAAAGACGACCGCTGGCGCAAAGAAGCGCAGCGCGCTTTTGAGTGGTTCCTTGGTCGCAATGACCTGAATCTTTCAATATACGATCCAACTACCGGCGGCTGCCGCGATGGACTGCATCCCGACCGGCCCAACGAAAATCTCGGCGCGGAATCGACGCTGGCCTTCCTCCAGTCATTGCTGGAACTTCGTCTCGCCGAGAACACATCTTTAGACGTGGAGACACAACTTCGATGAGCAATACACACCCCGAACTCCTCCAGCGTCACAAACTAAATCCGATCTTGACGGCGGCCAATTGGCCGTATCCGATCAACAGCGTGTTTAATCCTGGCGCAACTTTGCTTGCTGACGGCACCACATTGCTCTTGTGCCGTGTCGAGGATCGCCGCGGTCTGTCGCACTTGTCGGCGGCTCGCTCGACCAATGGCGTCGACGGCTGGCGAATCGACCCGGTGCCGACCTTGATGCCGGATCCTGCGAGCATTATCCCGAAGAAATTTGGGGTATTGAAGATCCTCGCATCACGTTTGTCCCGGAACTGAATCTCTTTGTCATCGTCTACACCGCCTTCACGCGCGATGGTCCGGGCGTTGCCCTTGCCACTACCGAGGACTTCGTCTCATTCACCCGCCGCGGTGTGATTATGCCACCGGAAGACAAGGACGCGACGCTGCTGCCGCATCGCATCGACGGACTTTGGGCGTTGATTCACCGGCCGGTCAGCTCGCCTCGAGCACACATGTGGATTTCGTATTCGCCCGACTTGACGCACTGGGGCAGTCACAAGATAATGATGGAAGCTCGACGCGGCGGATGGTGGGACGCCAACAAAATTGGCCTTTCACCGCCGCCAATCGAGACCGCGCAGGGCTGGCTGGTCATGTACCATGGCGTCCGAAACACTGCTGCAGGCGCAATATATCGACTCGGACTCGCTCTTTTTGATCTAAAGAACCCCGAGTTGTGTCTCAAGCGCGGCAGTCAATGGATGTTCGGCCCCGAAGAGTCGTATGAACTTAACGGTGACGTCGGCAATGTGGTGTTTCCCTGCGGCTACACCATTCTTCCCGATGGCGACACGATTCACGTCTACTATGGCGCCGCCGACTCGAGCATCGCCTTGGCCAGCGGCAGCATTCGTGCTATGCTGGACTGGCTCGACAGAGACGGCAAGATTTAGTGTCCGCGCCTTCGCTCTGTCGTTCCTGGAGATTTCCGCAGAGCGAATCGATGTGACTATCTAAAGGAGTGTCCTACGTATACGAGCGTTGAAGAAAAACTGCAGTTTGAGATAATGATTTCCGAACTGTGCTCGGCATTTGTCAACGTGCCCGCTGATATGGTTGACGATGAAATCAACCGCTGGATGGCCTTCATCGTCACTACTCTTGGCGTCGATCGCGGTACGCTCTTCCAAATCTCCGAGGACAATTCCTCCGGCGTGCTAACGCATACCTGGGCGCCCACCAGGTCGCTCTCGTTGACGAAGAATTCAATCGCCGAATTGCGCGAAGGCGTCTATGTCCTGCCCTGGTCCGTCGCAAAAATGTTGAAGGGCGAGCACATCGTGTTTTCGTCGCTTGACGAAGTACCCGACAACGCAACCGAGGACCGTGAATTCTTTACATCTCAAGACACCAAGTCAAATGCTACCTATCCGCTGTCTGTCGGCGGCGAACTTGTCGGTGCTCTCGCATTCAGCGCCGTGAGTGCAGAGAGGCAGTGGTCCGAAGAGCTCATTCAGCGTCTTCAGATGGTCGCTCATGTTTTTGCAAATGCGCTTGCGCGAAAAAGGGCGGACATCGAACTGAAGAACGCCGTAGAGCGCTATCAAACGTTATTTGAATCCGCGAATGACGCAATCTTCGTACTTAATGAGAATCGCATCGTCGAATGCAATCTCAATTGCGTTCCGATGTTCGGTCGCGCAAATAGGTCCGACCTCATCGGCCACGGACCTTGGGAGCTTTCTCCGCCTCTGCAGGATGATGGTGAAGTCTCACTCGACAAAATTATTCGCTTGCTTGATCAAGCGCGGGAGGGGTTTCCGCAGACGTTCTATTGGAAATGTCGCCGTCACGATGACTCTATCTTCGACGCTGAAGTATCGCTCAATTCCTTCAAAGTTTCAGGAGTAATTCTCTTGCTGGCAATAGTTCGCGATATTTCTGCTCATGTGCAAGCGAAGGACATTCTCAAGGAGTCAAATGACCGCCTTCAAACTGAACGCGTATTATTGGGAGAGAAAAACGCCGCTCTCCGCACAATTCTCACTCAAATAGAACAACAAAGGATTGAATATGAGGAGAAAGTCTGCTCGAGCCTCGAACATATCCTGACTCCATTAGTCAAGAGACTCCGAGTCGACAACGGCAAACTTAATAACAAAGAGTTGACAAAACTCGAAGACGCTCTGGAGTCTATCATCGGTAAAGGGAGTCGATACATACAAAGAATTTACTTTCTTCATATAATAAATAACTCGACCCCTTGATAAAGCACAATATCTTCACCTTCCTTGACTGTTAGTCTTTGATATTCGTAAGACAATTCATAACCCGCATGTACACGTTAGGGGATAAAAATGACGACCAAAGTCGTCACTACGTTTTAGGCCAATCCAACAGGGTAAGTTCCGCAAGCAGGCGGGGATTGATGTTATTCTCCAGTTTTTCTATCGCCCTCAGCATCATTGACCAGTTTCCAGATCCCAGCAAGAGACAACCGGGCTGCCATGGCATCGACCGCTTCCGCATAATCCACGTTGGCAAGCGGGGCATCAGAACCGGAAACGCGCAGAGAACGTCCCGCCAGAAAGAAAGCCAAAGCAGGAGTGTCTCGTGGAAGCCTTCATCCATCCCCGCTTCATTCGCAGCCTCTTCTTTTTCCGAGAGGTCAGTTTTTCAGCATAGGCAAAGCGTGCACGGCGAGTCGAGGTGAGCAGATCTTGCATTTCATTCAACCGGTCTGTTCGAAATTTCGACCGCGTCCTCATTTTGCATCAAACGCAAGGCGTAACCGGGCCGGCCGCCGGAGATATGAGCCAGCAGGCGTGCGGTTCAATCATCCGCTTTTAGGTCTTTCAGATATGCCTCAACCCTCTCCACCGGTAGCGGGCGCAGCCTCATGATCTCACAGCGGGAGACAATGGTTGGGAGGAGCTGCTCGGGCGTGTCCGCGGTCAGGATCAAAACATCCTGCTCGGGGGCTTCCTCCAATGTTTTTAGCAGGGCGTTGGCTGCAGCGGCATTGGCTTCCTGGAAGCGCAACAAGATCGCCAGGCGGTATTTTCCCTGGTAGGGTTTCAATGAAAGGTATTGGCGCAGCGTGCGGACCGGTTCCACCTTAAGGATCCCACCCTCCTTCTCGGCTTGAACAACGGTCAGGTCGGTATATTGCATCCGCTCGATCTGCTGGCAGGTTTTACATTTTCCGCACGGCTCGCCGGGAGCAGGTGGAGCTGTACAGTTTAATGCCTGGGCGAAGCGCAACGCCAGGGTGCGGCGTCCCACGCCGGGCGGACCGGTAAACAGGTAGGCATGGCGGACGGAATCACGAGTGAGATGCTGCTTGAGCATCTCAACCGCCCATTCGTGTCCGAGGAGATCCCAGTTTTTATCCATAATCATTCCATAGGGGAGCGCAACAGCCCATCACTCTTCACCCGCGCGCAATCTTGAAATACGAGTCATAGCGCTGGGGGTGAACCGTGCCCACCTCCACTGCAGCCCGCACTGCGCAACCCGGCTCGGTCTTGTGTTTGCAGTCGTTGAACTGACAGGCCGTGACCAGCGGCGCCAGCTCTGGGAAATAGCCGTCGAGTTCCTCCGGCTCGGTATCCCACAATGCCAGAGAGCGCATTCCAGGGGTATCAGCCACATATCCACCACCTTCGAGCGGGAATAATTGGCGCACACTGGTGGTGTGCCGTCCCTTTTGGACTGCACCGCTGATCTCGCGCACTGCCAGGCCCAGTCCCTGCTGGACCGCATTAAGCAGGCTTGATTTTCCAACCCCGCTCGGCCCGGCCAAAGCTGACACTTTACCGGTCAGTCTATTCCGCAATTCGTCCACGCCCTGACCGGTTTTTGCACAGGAATAAATAATCGGATATCCAATGGGTTGGTAGAACCCGAACAATTTCTCGGCGTGTGCCTGACCCACCAGATCGACTTTGTTGGCAACGATAAGTGCGGGCAGCCCCTGCTTTTCGGCAATGACCAGGAATCGGTCCAGCATGCGCAGGTGGGGACGCGGGTCTGCACAGGCGAAGACGAAGACTGCCTGGTCGGGGTTGGCCAAAATGACCTGCTGGTACACGCCCTGTGGTCGCGGATCAAGGCGGACAAGTGCGGAACGGCGCGGTTCAACCAGCTCGATGCTCCCACTTCCTTCAGACTGGCAGGTGACCTGCACCCGGTCGCCGACCGCAGCAATATCGCCCACATGTTTCCCCTGCTTCAGGCGGCCGCGCAGGTGACAGGTCAACAGACCGGACACGGTCTGCACGGTGAAAAAGCCCGACTGGGAACGGATGATGAGCCCGGGGGTGGCCCGGTCATTCGACGGAGCGGGATTCTTTCTTGTTGGCATTACAGCGATCTTGCCTTGAAGTGGAGCCAGTGCCTGTGCTTACGGACCAGGAGTTGGGGTAGGTTGGGGAACGCCATAATCAGGGTTCATCACACCGAAAGTGGATTCCCACGGGTAGACCGTTTGCGGTTTTCCGTTGAAGTAAATTTCCATCACACGCCGGAAGATGGGTGCAGCCCAAACGGAGCCTTCACCCTGGTTGTTGACCAGCACGGCGACAGCGATATCGGGTTTATCGGGCAGGTCAGCAAGGCTGTACCCGGCGAACCAGGCATGCGGGTCTGTGACGCCGCTCTCGGCAGTGCCGGTTTTGGCAGCAATGGGGAAGGGAAAGCCCACAAACCTGGAGTAGGCAGTACCCTTTGGATCAGTGACCACGCTGCGCATGGCATCCTGGATGACTTTCAGGTTGGCGGTGGTAACAGGCAGGGTGTTGTTGGCCTGCGGGTGGAAGATGCTGATGGCATCCCCGGTGACGGGCTGGACCTTCTCCACCAATTGCGGGCGGAAGAGCGTGCCACCGTTCCCGACCGCGGCGATAAAGGTGGCCACCTGAAGTGCTGAAACCTGAACGTCACCCTGTCCAATGGCAATGCTGGTGGCATTGGTGCCGTCGGTGGGGTTCGGGATAGTCCCTTTTGATTCCGCAATCTGCTCGATCCCGGTGCCATTTCCCAGCCCAAAGGCCCTGGCCATATCGGAAACCTGGTTTCCCTTTCCGTCGGAATAAAGGGTGTAGCCGATGTGGTAAAACCACGGGTCACAGGAGCGCATCAGGCCCTGTGGGAGGGTCAGCAGTCCACTGGGGGGCCAGGTGGGGCAGGTATCTTTGCCGGTCTGCTGTTTCTGGGTGGTACAACGGTCATATGTCCAGTCATACAGGGTTGGGCCGCTGGGGAGGAGCTCGGTGTAGGAGTATTGGCAGTCCCAGGTGCTCTGGGGGGTAAAAACACCGCTTTCCAGTGCGGCTGCCATGGTGACAATCTTGAACACCGAGCCAAGCGGATAGGTGCCCTGGGCGGCGCGGTTGAAGGTGGGCTGCTCGTCCATGTAAACCCGGTTGACGTTGCTGATATCGTACCAGTTAGGGTCAAACCCAGGGGAGGAGACCATTGCCAGCACCTTCCCGGTCTTCACTTCCATCACCACGATCGCGCCGGGGAGACCGTCCATGGCTGCCTGGGCCTGTTCCTGCAGGGATGAATCAATGGTCAGGGTAATTGAGGAGGCGGGTTCAGCACTGACCTGGGCCAGGACCGTTTCATAGGTCCCATCTGCAGCCGTGACGTAAAGTTTGGCCTCATTGCGGCCGTGCAAATAATTCTCTCCCCACTTTTCGATGCCTTCCCAGCCAATCCGTTCCGCTCCACTATACCCAAGGCGGCGGTAGGTATTGTAGTCGGTGGGTGAAATGAACAATGTATAGCCGACCGCGTTGGGGGCAAGGTTTGGTTCATAAAAGCGGGAGGTATAACTGCTGGCCTGTACACCGCTGTACCCTGTGATGCCGGAGGCATTTACCGCCTCTGCGCTGGCCTCGCCAACCGGCACATAGTTACCGGGCGTGTAATTCTCATAATTATTACGGATGACTTCGGGGCGCACGCCTGTCAGCCGCCAAAGGCTGCTGAAGACTGCACCTTCGCTATCAGGCGAAACATCTCCGGCAACCAGGCCGAGGGCAAAGGCTTCGGTCTGGGCAGCAATGGCGACCCCATTGCGGTCGTAGATATCGCCTCGTGCAGGGCTGTCATAGGTTGTCACCAGGCGCTTGCCACCAGCCAATTCGGGCAGGATCAGGCTGTCATCCCATTGGATGCGCCAACTGCCATTCTGCAGGACCATCCTTGTATTAAGTCGCGCTGGATGTCGCCGAACAGGCTGGTGTGGTAAACGATATGGAAGGACACCTGTGAATTCTGAGGGTCTGTCAACATGGACAGGATATTGTATTCAACTGTTTTGGCGCTCAAGGCATTCAGATCGTCCGTATAGCGCTTGGCAAAATCTTCCTGGGAGATGGCGGCCTGGCTGGCCTGGGTGAGCAGTGCATACATGGTGGGATAATCATCCACAACCATCGCATCCAGGAAGGCGCGCAGGGCAGCGTCCGCGCTGGGGACATGGGTGACATTTACTTCGGCGGTGGGCAGCGAGCTGGTGGGGGTGCCACCTGCCACTCCGTTTCCGCATCCGGCGAGGAAGAATACTACAAGCAGCAGGTTCAACAGGTGTACGGGTTTCATCAATTCGCCTTTCAAGTCAACCGACCTGCTCGCCGCGTAATACTGCAGCGAAGATCGGGCATGCGTATTTCAGCCAGGATTGGCAGGCCGAGGAAATATCGGCCAGGGGGTGAATGTCAATGGCCCGCAGGGTGCGCGTGAGGTGGCAGAGCGGAAGACCCATCACGCTGGCGAAGCAGCCGGACATGGCTTCCACCGGATGAAATCCAGGGTGCTGGATGCCGTAGGCGCCGGCCTTGTCGAGCGGATCACCGCTGGCCACATAGGCTTCAATTTCATCATTGCTGTAGTTGCGCATGGGTACTTGTGTGACGCATAAATCCAACCCCAGGTTCCCGTCCGACATCCTCAATACAGCCAGTCCGGTATAGACCTGGTGTGTACGATTGCGCAATTTCTGAAGCATTTCCACGGCCTCGGCCATGGTCCCAGGCTTGCCCAGAATGGTTTCCCCATCCACCACGGTGGTATCAGCAGCCAGGATGGTCCCCTCGCTGGGAGTTGTTTGTGCACAGGTCCGCGCCTTGCTGGCGGCAAGACGCAGGACATAAGCAGCCGCGCCTTCTCCCGGGAACTGGCTTTCATCCACTTCTGCGGGATGAGTGTTGAAGGTCCATCCACCGAGCGCCAGCAGTTCCCGCCTGCGGGGTGAGTTTGACGCCAGTACCAGGCCAGGGTTACCCATTGGCGGGATTCTAACACACTAGCGGGTTCTTCATCCGCGATGTAAAATGGAGTTGCATGAACCTGACAGATGGAACATACCCTGTCAGGTTTTGTACAACCGAACGGAGGAGACCGATCGTGCTGGAACTCATTGAGCGCATCCGCCGCGAGGGGAAAAACCTCGGAAACGGCATTTTGAAAGTAGACGGGTTCATTAACCACCAGGTGGACCCAGAGCTGATGGACGCCTGCGGCCGGGAACTAGCCCTGCGTTTTGCCAAGGTGGGGGCAACCAAGGTGCTGACCGCGGAAATATCCGGGATCGCCCCGGCATTTACCACCGCCCAGCACCTGGGACTGCCGGTGGTCTACGCCCGCAAATCCAAACCGGTCACCATGCCGGACGAGGTCTTCCTGACCATGGCTCCCTCGCATACCAAGGGTCGCATGGTCGACTTGATCGTCTCGCCTGAATACCTGGCGGGCGGGGAAAAAATCCTGATCATCGATGATTTCCTTGCCTCAGGAGCCACCATCTGGGGGCTGGTGCGCCTGGCGCAAACCGCCGGAGCAAGCATCGTAGGCATAGGCACGTTGATCGAGAAGGTCTTCGAGGGAGGGCGCGAACGACTCAAGCCGGTGGGGGTGCCGATTGAGTCCCTGGCAGTCATCACTGCAATGGAAGAGGACCGGATCATCTTTGCGAATGAATAGAACTGTTATTAACTCCGGATATTTGAAAATAGAAGAATATTTATTCAGCCCCTTAAACACTCCCATTTGAAATCCATGCCCCACGACTCGATTGCCATCCTTGATTTTGGTTCGCAGTACGCCCAACTGATCGCCCGCCGAGTGCGCGAGGGGCACGTTTACTGCGAGTTATTCCCGTGGGACGCACCTGCTGAAAAAGTGCTGGCGCTGCAGCCCAAGGGCTTCATCCTTTCGGGCGGACCGGCCTCGGTCTATGCCAAAGAGGCGCCGACGCTGCCCGGTTATGTAATTGACTCGGGGCTGCCGGTGTTCGGCGTTTGTTATGGGATGCAGTTACTGGTGCATACCCTGGGCGGCAAGGTGGATCCGTCTGCCCGGCGCGAGTACGGCCCGGCGGAGGTCCAGCCGTTGATCCCCGGTACCATCCTGGACGTTGTGTCCAAAGTATGGATGTCGCACGGCGACCGGATCATGGAAATGCCACCGGGATTCGTTGCGCTTGCCAAGAGCGGCAACAGCCCCATCGCGGCGATGGGAGATTTTACCCGCAAATATTTCGCCGTCCAATTCCACCCCGAAGTTCAGCACACACTCAACGGTGGGCAGTTGCTCGAGCACTTTACAGTGGAAGTCTGCGGCTGCTCCCCGAACTGGACTCCTGCTTCCATCATTGAGGAAAGCATCTCCCGGATCCGCTCCCAGGTAGGAGGGGAACGCGTGCTGGCGGCAGTGAGCGGGGGGGTGAACTCATCCGTGGCAGCCGCGCTGGTCCATAAAGCGATCGGGGAACAGCAGGTGGCGGTGTTTGTGGATACCGGGCTCCTGCGCGAGGGGGAGCCGGAGCAGGTGGCACGCACCTTCTGCGAACAAATGGGCGCAGAACTGGTGGCGGTGGATGCGGCGGATGAATTTTTTGCTGCCTTGAAGGGAGTCGTTGACCCGGAGCAGAAGCGCAAAATTGTCGGAGAGAAATTCATCCGCATTTTCGAGCGCGAGGCGAAGAACCTGGGGGCTCCGCATTTTTTGGTGCAGGGAACCATATACCCCGATGTGGTGGAATCAGCCGCGCCTGACCGCGATAAGGCCGCCAGGATCAAGAGCCATCACAACGTGGGCGGTCTGCCTGAAAAGATGGAAATGTCGCTCGTGGAACCCCTGCGCTACCTCTTCAAGGACGAGGTGCGGGCGGTGGGGGAAGCCCTGGGCTTGCCCGAAAGCATGGTGTGGAGGCAACCATTCCCGGGCCCGGGGTTGACCGTGCGCTGCCTGGGAGAGGTCACGCCTGAGAGGGTTGCCTGTTTGCGGAAGGCAGATGCCATCTGCACCCAGGAGTTATCTGCGGCGGGGCTGCTGGGGAGGGGTGCAGGCACCAGCCAGGCATTCGCCGTGCTGCTGCCGGTCCGATCGGTGGGGGTCATGGGTGACGAACGCACATACCAGGAGGTATGTGCCATCCGGGCGGTGGTAACCGATGACTTCATGACCGCTGACTGGGCGCGCATCCCCTATGAGGTGCTGGCGAAGATCGCCAACCGGATCGTCAATGAAGTGCACGAAATCAATAGAGTGGTGTATGATATTACCAGCAAACCGCCCGCCACGATCGAATGGGAATAAGACTGTTGAATTCCTCGATCCCGCCGAATGTTCTCCCAGGGGTAATGATGTAGAAGAACGGGTCTTTCCAATGGAGATAACAAATGACAAACGCGATCGAACCCAGCAAGGTAAAGCCGCCTGAATCCCGCCATTCCATCCCACCCGCGCCGATCCATCCCCTGGCGGCGCTGACGACCATTGTGCTGGATAACATCTTTGGGATTTTTGAACTGGTTGACCCGCTGGCGCTGGTTTTGACCAGCGTTTCTGTGGGCGTGGTGGGTACCATCAGCACGACCCTGATCCAGCATTACCTGGCAAAGGATGAATGGGGGCCATCGGTTGCAAAGGGATTGGTGATGGGGATTATTGCCGGGGTACCCTTCCAGGTGACCGGGACGGCGGTGGGCGCCATTCTGCTGGGCTGGGCCGGGGCAAGTCAATGGATAAAGCTTCCCGCGCCGAGGAGCCGATCAGAAAAACTTCCAGAATCTGACGAGATCGTGGATGTGGAAGTCAAGGAAGTAAAATAAAAAAAAAACTCCTGCGCAGCCTGCCTATTCAAATGCGTAAATTCCTGGCATTATTCATTGCTGGTTTTCTTCTATTTACTGGACTGGCACCCGTCCGCGCCCAGAGCGCGGCCCGTGTCAGCTTGTTTGCCTTGCAAACGGCGTCCTTTCCATCTATATCTGCAACCCTCGATGTGTTCGATGCGACAGGCAGCTTTGTCACCGGGCTGGCGCCGGGAGCAGTGACCCTGCTGGAAGACAACCAGCCCGCTACGATCGACAGCCTGAAGGAGCTCGAGCCAGGAACGGAATTCGCCCTGGCATTTGACCCTGGTCCTTTCTTTGCTTATCGGGATTCCAACGCCGTCACCCGATTGGACAAAGTCATGCAGGTCATTAAGGACTGGGTGGCAGTCCACCCTGACTCGCTGGGTGATGATCTGAGCCTGATCCTGGGAGGTGGGACTTCAGCGCTGCACCTGGCTTCCACTGCGGCATTTTCAGAAGCGCTCAGCGCGTATAAGCCCGACCTGCAGAAGGTTGTCTCAAGCCCTGGAATCCTATCCAGCGCCCTGGATGCGGTATCCGTCAACCCTTCCCAACCCGGACAGAAACCCGTGGTGTTATACATTACCTCGATACCGCGCGGACAGTGACATCCCGGTGCTGCAAAACCTAAGCCAGCGCGCCGTGGCCGGGTTCATCCGCGTAAATGTCTGGATCGTGGCTTCGAAGGATTTCTTCTCCACCTCCGGTGCAACTGCTCTCAAGGACCTGGCCATCCAGACCGGCGGGCAATACTCCACTTTCTCCATTTCAGAGCCGCTGCCCAGCCCTGAAACCTACCTGGCACCCCTGCGACACACCTATAGCCTGGAGTATTCTTCCAGCATCCTTGCCTCAGGCGAGCATACCCTGGCAGTGCAGGTTGATCTTAATGGAGAGAAGGTCATATCTGCTGACTTGACCTTTGAAATGGATATCCAGCCACCCAACCCGATCCTGGTAGCCCCACCCGTGCAGATCGTCCGCACCGCACCAGACGCAAAAACAACGGCGATCGCCGCATTTCTCCCCACCCAACAAACGATCAACATCCTGATCGAGTTCCCTGATAAAAGAACCCGCTCCCTGGTGCGCACGGTTTTGTATGTGGACGGCGTGAAGGCAAGCGAGAATTCCTCCGCGCCGTTCGACCAGTTCACCTGGGATTTGAGCGGCTATACTTCCAGCGGGCAGCACACCCTGACCGTGGAAGCAGTGGACAACCTCGGCTTGAGCAAAGTAAGCCTGGGAGTACCGGTGCTGGTTACCATTGTCCGCCCGCGCTTTGGTTTGATCCCCTGGCTGTCGCGCAACAGCCCCTGGGTTGCGCTGGGTGCCGTCCTTTTCGCCGGTGGCGGCGTGGCCGTGATCCTCACCCGCAGCCGGATAAGGAATCGACGGGCGAGAGGCACCAGCCGCAACTCGCGTCATGACCCGCTGACCCAAATCGTGGTCGAACGAAGGAAAAGCGGTCTGAGTCAACAGAATACCCGCCCGGTAAAAACCTTCGATGCATACCTGGTGCGCTTGAAAGACGACGGTGTGCCAATAACCGCCCCGCCCATTCCGATCACGGTGAGCGAGATAACCTTTGGCTTAGATCCCATCCAGTCCAGCTATATCCTGGATGATCCATCGGTCTCACCGCTGCATGCCCGGCTCAGGGAAGAGGGTGGAGAGTACTTCCTTTCCGATGAAAAATCCGTTGCCGGGACGTGGGTAAACTTCGAGCAGGTCCTTTCGCCGCGCAAGCTCCAGCACGGGGATGTGCTCCAATTTGGCCGCATGTCCTACCGGTTTATGCTGAAGAACCCCCCTGAACAACGCGAAGTGCGAGTCGTCCAAATCAAGAAATAATAAAACCGGGCAGACCTTACAATATCGAAACTCACCCCTTGTAATTTTCCAGTAATGGCTTATACTCCCCACCGATTAATACTATTCGAAAGGTGAAAAAATGAACTCTCCGATGAAGGAAAAGGAAAACGATAAACCTCCCAGTTCGGACCCGCGCCCGGCACGTCCGTGGCGGGTGGCCGTGCTCGCCAATATCAAGGAGCATGGCAAGTCCCTCCCAGCGGATGTCCCTCCAGACGCCGGCGCGGACTACGATTATATCGAGACCATAGATACGATCCGGGCTGCCATTGAAACCGATGGCCACCAGGCGATCTTCATCCAGGCGGATAGAGACCTGCCTTACGCGTTGAAGAAAGCGCAGCCCGATATTTGTTTCAACATTGCTGAAGGATTGGGGGGCGATGCACGCGAAGCCCAGGTTCCAGCGCTGCTCGAATTGCTCAAAATCCCCTATACCGGATCGCGCGTTCAGACCAATGCCATCGCGTTGGATAAAACCCTGACCAAGCGCATCTGGCGGGACCGGAACCTGCCCGTGGCTCCCTTCCAGGAATTTACCTTTGGTGATGAACCGCTGCGCCCGGAAATGAAATTCCCGCTGTTCGTCAAGCCTGCCCGCGAGGGCACCGGCATGGGCGTGAATGAAAAAGCCATCGTTAACAACGAGGCCGAGCTGCGCGAACGCGCCGAATATGTCATCCGCCTGTACCACCAGCCGGCGCTGGTGGAGACCTTCCTGCCGGGACGTGAGTTCACGGTGGGGATCATGGGGCGCCATGACACCGTGCTTTACTCGCGCCGCCCCGAATGGTATGAAAAGGACGGCTTCCTGCGCCTGCCCGTCCTGGAGCTCGACAGCAGTCGTTCCATCACCCCCGGTATTTACGGGATAGAAGCCAAGGCTCAATCGGTGGGTTCAGACGGCGCACCCGATTATCTTTGCCCTGCGCCAATCGACCCGGAACTGACCCGCAAACTCCATCGTTTAGCCTGGCGTGCCCATATTGTCCTGGGTGCCTGTGACGTATCCCGGACCGACATTCGCCTGGATTGCGAAGGAAACCCGCGCCTGATCGAGATCAACCCTCTGCCCGGCCTGACCCCCGGTTACAGCGACCTGTGCATCCAATGTTCCGCACAGGGGATTTCCTACGAAGACTTAATCCTGGAAATCCTCTACCTGGGGGCTTCACGCTGGAACCTGCTCACCCCGCGCGAAATTCCACTGCCTCCCAAGAAGAAAACCGGACCCCTTAATGGAAATGGGAAACCGGTAAACGGGAATGGCAGCAAAGTGCAAGAGCAAGCCATACCCTTACGGATTTCCGTCCCTGCAAAAGAGGCAGTCCGCACCCCGTAGGCGACTTAACCTGGCTCCTCTGCCAGCATCAGCTACGGGAACGCACCGCCTTAAGCAGGGTTTGTGTGACAATCTTAACGGTTTAGTGTTTTGCAGGCGACTTGGTACACCCATTGGGCGTCAGCCACCGGCTGATGCCCAATTTTTTTCGTTATGGTATAATTCGCCCGCCTTACGGAGAGGTCGCGTAGCTGGCTTAGCGCGCACGCTTGGAAAGCGTGTAACCCTAAAGGTTCGCGGGTTCGAATCCCGCCCTCTCCGCCAGAAAGGGCTTACCGAGGCTGGTGCGCGGGAAGTCCTTTTTTTTATTCTTATTGGTAGTTTTCCCCATCCTGCTGTGGTTCCATTCGATATTTATCTCATGATATACTCTGGCAACGATGAACCATTCCAGACTTCCCCGGGCCCTGATCATCCTATTGTTCATCCTTGTCAGCGTGACCTTTTTCACCGGGACCCTGCGCACATTCGCCCTGGCACGCGCAGCGCCCGTTTTGGATGAAAGAGACGCAAACACCGGGCTGCAGCTTGCGGAAGTCGTTGCGATAACAGTCACATCAACCACCAGTTTCCTCACACCAGGTTCATCCCCAATCCCGCCAGTGGCCACGGTCCTGGCGTCACCAACCCCCGTGGAAACCATCGAAGCGACCCCGGCACCCACGCCAACCCCAACTGCCACCCCAGTACCCGAACCGGAATATATCACCGACATGACCGGCATACTTGCCCTGGGCATTTTGCTGGTAGTAGTCATCCTGGTTGGCATCACCTGGGGCGCCGCAAGCACCCGCAAGAAAAGAAAAGGAAAATAGGTAAAAAAAGAATTACCTTCGGATTTTCCACCATTGACAATCCTGGAGATTTGCATATAATCACGCCCAATACTTGAAAAACGCTGAAGAGGACGAGTAAACCTCGTACGGCGGGTTAGAGAGCAGGCGGTAATTGGTGAAAGTCCTGCCCGCACGATGGAGTTGAATGGACCTCGGAGTTGCCAGGCGAAAGGCGCAAGCCGAGTATCCCGAGCCGGAGCGGCCACCGTTACCTGGGCCAGGTCAATCAGTCAAAGGGAATATTTTCCCAACAAGTGGCTGGCTGACCGACAAGAGTGAGGCTGGCTTTCCCTGTGCATCATGCAGGGATTTTTTATTAAGTCAACCTAATTCGGGTGGCACCACGGACTCCGCGTTCGTCCCGTTCAACGGACGAACGCGTTTTGTTTAAGGAGCCGAACCATGTATCTCATTGCATTTCATCCACCCTGAAGGTGGCACCTGATTCATATGCACCTGTTTTCCATATTCCTAAACAACAGATCCCTGAAAGGAGATTCCCATGTCTGACCAAACCCGTTTTATGCTGAACGAAACCGACCTGCCAAAGAATTGGTACAACGTAATGGCTGACAGCCCCGTCCCGCCCACCCCGGTGCTGAACCCGATGACGAAAGAACCGATCACGCCTGAGTTCCTCTCCGTGCTGTTCCCGATGGAGATCATCCAGCAGGAAGTCAGCACCGAGCGCTTCATCCAGATCCCGGAGGAAGTGCGCGAGATCTACAAGCTCTACCGGCCCACCCCGCTCATCCGCGCCCGCCGGCTGGAAAAGGCGCTCGGCACGCCCGCCCACATCTATTTTAAGAACGAGTCCGTCTCACCGGTTGGCAGCCATAAACCGAACACGGCCATCCCGCAGGCTTTTTACAACAAGGCCGCCGGGACGAAGGCCATGACCACCGAGACCGGCGCCGGTCAGTGGGGCACCGCCCTCTGCCATGGCCTGCAACTTCTTTGGCATCGACCTGGAAGTCTACATGGTCAAGGTCTCGTACGTCCAGAAGCCCTACCGGCGCATCTTCATGCAGACCTATGGTGCGCAGGTCTTTGCCAGCCCATCGGACCGCACGGAATATGGGCGCACCTTGCTGGCCGAGGATCCCGAAAACAACGGCTCGCTGGGGATTGCCATTTCAGAAGCCGTGGAAGTGGCTGCCACCTCCGGCGGGGCCAAGAAATACAGCCTCGGCTCGGTGCTGAACCACGTCCTGATGCACCAGACCGTCATCGGCGAGGAAGCCCTCAAGCAGATGGACCTGGCCGGGGAATACCCCGACGTGGTCATCGGCTGCGTGGGCGGCGGCTCGAATTTTGGCGGGATCGCCTACCCGTTCCTGCGCCAGAACCTGAAAGACGGGCAGCGCACGCGCCTGCTGGCAGTTGAACCCACTGCCACCCCCTCGCTGACCAAGGGCGCCTACACCTTCGATTACGGTGATACCGCCCAGATGGCTCCCATCGTCAAGATGCACACCCTCGGTCATACCTTCATGCCGGCTGGAATCCACGCCGGCGGGTCTGCGCTACCACGGCATGGCTCCCAGTGTTTCGGCGTTGTATGATGCCGGCTACATCGAAGCGGTTGCAGTGCCTCAGATCGGGACGTTCGATGCCGCCGTCCAGTTCACCAAGGCCGAAGGCATCATCCCGGCTCCTGAATCCGCCCATGCCATCCGCGTGGCGATCGACGAGGCCCTGGATGCCAAGGCTAAAGGCGAGAAGCGCGTCATCCTGTTCAACCTGTCGGGTCACGGGCACTTTGACATGACAGCCTATCAATCCTACCTGAACGGCGAACTGGAGGATTATGAGTATCCGACCCATGCCATCGAAGCAGCCATGAAGGACCTTGCCGAAGGTGGCTGTGGAAGCGTAGACGGCCTTGTGCCATTGCCCATGGTTTTTTCTTGCAGCTTCTCACGGAAATCAAAAAATTGCAGGTCTCCGAAATTTCGGAGACCTGCACCTTCATCTAGCTTCGAATCGGTTGTTATGCCATTTGCGGCATCGCAACGCCCAGTTGGGCCAGGACTGCCATTCACTCCGCCCCCGGGAACCACTTCCGACTCAAGCCGGGCGATCTTCCCGTTTTTTATCGTGATCGTAATTCCTTCCCTTGGAAGGGCGACATGCTTTCCAGTAGCCGGGAGTTTGTGGAAACCAGGCATGGGCAAATTCAGTTCGCGGGTTTGTGTCCCGGTGATCTGGAAAACCACAGTCACTTTGTCGCCATCCTGTTTGAAGTCCTTTGCATTGAACTTCCAGTCGGGCATTGCGGCCACCAAGGCGGCCATCAGGCCAACGAATTCGTGTTTTCCGACCGGCTGGGGGACCGGCCCAGCGAAGACCATATCGTCTGTAAGCAAATCTGCAAATTTGCTGGTCTGACCTGATTCCGTAGCGGCTAATCCGGTCTTAACTACATCTATTGCATTCATATTTTTAAACTCCTTTGGTGATCTTTATGGGTATAAGAGGGGAGAACAAAAGTGAGTATATCACACAAATATGACAATATTTATCTTATTAAGCAATATTGCCCTGATGTAATCCCCCTCCCTTGCAGACGCCTGAAGAGACCCGTAATATCCCATTCTGAGACCATCCCACCCGAGTTTTTGGGAGTTTCAGAACATCCGTGCGAACTCGTCCCTGTGGTAGAATACAGGGTACTATAAGATAAAGAAGCCATTCATGTCCATAAACACTTCGCAAGGTAAATTCCCCCCGCCTCCGGGTCTGTTCGCCTCACTGATGGCGGGATTTGATTCTGTCGCCAACCACATCGCGGTCATCCTGCCGCCGGTGCTGCTCGACCTGTTCCTGTGGCTCGGCCCGCACCTGCGCCTGAAGAATTTCCTTCAGCCGCTCATCGACCAGCTGCCTTCCCTGGCGAGCGCCTTTCCCATCCACTTTCCCCGACCTTGCCACCATCCAGGCAGCCTGGACAAGCATCGCCAATCAATTTCAACTTGTTCATCATCCTGCGCACTTTCCCGGTGGGGATCACCAGCCTGTTGAGTTTCGAGATGACTGTACAGAACCCGTTGGGAGGTCCAGCCAGCCTCGATGCCGGCTCATTTGTCGGGATCCTGGGCTGGGCATTGTTCCTGGTCTTCCTGGGCTGGATCGCCGGCGGCGATGTACTATTATTGGGTTTCCAGGGTGGCGCTTAAAACCGGAAGTGCGTTCGCTGTGGAAATCCCTCAACCAGGCCGTCCTGCTTTCGCTCATCTGGATCGGGCTGTTGTTCCTGATCGGGCTGCCCGTCCTGGTGGTATTACCGATCCTGACAGCTATCAGTTCGGTCTTGGGACAGGTGGCGCTGTTTGCCGGGGCGATCATCCTGATCTGGCTGGTGATGCCGGTCTTCTTCTCGGCGCACGGCATTTTCACCATGCAACTGGATGCCCTCCGCGCCATCCTGAACAGCCTGCGCATGGTGCGCTTCACCCTGCCCAACACCGGCTTGTTCCTGCTGATTTTCGTGGTCATCAACCAGGGATTGAACTTCCTGTGGAACACCCCCTCGATCAACTCCTGGTGGATGCTGGTGGGCATTGCCGGGCATGCCTTCGTCTCGACTGCCCTGCTGGCAGCCAGTTTTGTCTATTACCGTGATATTAATGTCTGGTTGAAGGTAGTCTTTGAACAGCTTCAACGTCAGGCAACTTCAGTGAAAGCGTAGTACGAGGAATTTTATGGCAGTATTAACGGAAGTTACGACGCAAAAGATATCCAGGTCCTGGAAGGACTGGAAGCAGTCCGCCGCCGCCCCGGCATGTACGTGGGCGGCACCGACATCAAGGCCCTGCACCACCTGGTCTACGAAGTGGTGGACAACTCGATCGACGAAGCCCTGGCCGGCGTGTGCGACCGCATCGAGATCATCATCCACGCCGATAGCGTCCGTCACCGTCAACGATAACGGGCGCGGCATCCCGGTGGACATGCACCCCACCGAGAAAAAGTCTGCCCTCGAGGTGGTGATGACCAAGCTGCACGCCGGCGGCAAGTTCGGCGGCGGCGGCTACAAGGTCTCCGGCGGGCTGCACGGGGTGGGCGTCAGCGCCGTCAACGCCCTTTCGGAGTGGTGCGAGGTCGAAGTCCGGCGGGATGGCAAGGTCTACTTCCAGCGCTACGAGCGCGGCTACCCCAAGGAACCGGTCAAGGTCATCGGCAAGGCCAAGCCCACCGAGACCGGCACCCGCACCACCTTCAAGTTCGACCCGCTCATCTTCACCGAAGCGATCGAATATCGCTTCGACACCCTCGTCCAGCGCTTCCGCGAGATGGCCTTCGTCACCCGCGGCACTACCATCTATCTTCCTCGACGAGCGCACCAACCGCGAAGAGACCTTCTACTTCGAGGGCGGCATCACCTCCTTCGTGCGCTATCTGAACCGCAACCGCGAGACCCTGCACCCGGTGGTGCACGTCGAAAAGGAAATCGAGGGCATCGGCATCGAGTGCGCCGTCCAGTACACCGACGCCTACACCGAGTCCATTTACTCCTTCGCCAACACCATCAACACCGTGGACGGCGGCACCCACCTGACCGGCATGCGCGCCGCCCTCACCCGCGTGATCAACGATTATGCCCGCAAGAGCGGGCTGCTCAAGGAAGCCGATCCGAACTTCTCCGGCGACGATACCCGTGAGGGTCTGACCGCCATCGTCAGCATCAAGCACCCCGACCCGCAGTTCGAGTCGCAGACCAAGGTCAAGTTGATGAACCCCGAGGTGCAGACCTACGTCACCCAGGTGGTGGGTGAGGCCTTCGGCACTTTCCTCGAAGAGAACCCGCAGGCGGCCAAGGCCATCATCGCCAAGTGCCTCACCTCGGCCCGGGCGCGTGACGCCGCCCGCAAGGCGCGCGACCTGGTCATCCGCAAATCCGCCCTGGAGAGCCTCACCCTGCCCGGCAAGCTGGCAGACTGCTCCGAGCGCGATGCGACCAAGACCGAACTCTACATCGTGGAAGGTGACTCGGCTGGCGGCTCGGCCAAGCAGGGCCGCGACCGCCACTTCCAGGCCATCCTGCCCCTGCGCGGCAAGATCCTGAACACCGAGCGCGCCCGCCTGGATAAGATCCTGGGCAACAACGAGGTCAGGGCGCTCATCTCGGCCCTTGGCACCGGCATTGGCGATAACTTCGACCTCGCCGGCCTGCGCTATGGGCGCATCATCATCATGACCGATGCCGACGTGGACGGCTCGCACATCCGCACCCTGCTGCTGACCTTCTTCTTCCGCTACATGCCCACGCTGATCGACGACGGTCATCTCTTCATTGCCCAGCCGCCGCTCTATCGCCTGGCCTACAAGAACCAGGTCCAGTATGCCTACAACGATGCCGACAAGGACAAGCTGCTGAAGAACCTGGGCGTCAGCGCTGACAAGGTCAGCCTGTCAGCGCTACAAAGGTCTGGGCGAAATGAACCCCACCCAGCTGTGGGAAACCACCATGAACCCCGAAAACCGCACCCTGCTGCTGGTGACCGTGGACGACGCCGCTGAAGCTGACCGCACCTTCGATATGCTGATGGGCGATGCCGTGGACCCCCGCAAGCGCTTCATCCAGACCCACGCCAAGGCCGTCAGGAACCTGGATATTTAGAAACAGTTAGGATAACCATAAATAGTTGTACGGACAACAATTGCCTTTTAACACATATGCTGGAAAGTTAAACCATCTGGCTTCCCAAGTTTCTTGGACTTGGGAAGCCAAGTGTTATTGCCCTCTTCCTCTCCCTTTATAAAGCTAATTGTGCCTCCATCCCTATTTGGATCTGATTAAATTCCCCACCCTGTTCCTTTCGTTGATAATATATTGCGCCACCATCCTGGCTGTCAGCGGCTTGATTCTGCCGTCATCGCCGGGGAGTTCGATCAACTTCATTTTGATGGCATTCCCCCACACGAACTTGTATCCCTCCTTTTGACCTTTTTCGTAAATGTCGATGGCGTTCTCATACGGCTGCACCCTGGTGACCTGGGTAAGAGTGAAAGAGATCTTTTCCATGCTGCCCACGAAGGCCAGGTTTTTATTGGTAATGGTCAAATTTCCCTGGTCGATTCTGACCGGCGATTCATGCGTTTTAGGATTTCCGGTTTTAAAAAGCTCAACCTCCGGGAGCACCATCACATTATCGGGGACAATCATAAAATAGCCGATCCGACCGCTGGCTGCAAAGGTGATCAGGTGATCATTTTCGATCATGGCAATCATCTCCTTAAGTCGTTCGCGTACCTGGATATGAGGGATGTTACCCCCGCTTGATTGCCTTTGTCAAGTTTGGGCTTCGGGTCAGCAAGACGTGGTGGTTAAGCGAGAATAATTTGGGTCACCCTGCATGAAAATTAAATATAATAAAGAGCTAACCACAAATTTAAGATGGCAGCTCTTTATTATTTCGAGAGTCCCTGGCCCAGGAATTGAACCTCGAATCGAACGATCTGAGGTTTTAATCCTAAAGAATGCAGACTAGTGATCCTGGCACTGTCCTTATAAAGGGCGAGTTTATTTTAGCTTGAAATATGCCACTAAATTTAAATAATCGATCGTAGTCATGGTCACACGGTAGCACTTTCCGGGATCTCTGGGTGTCTTCCAATTGTAGATGAATTGGCCAGCAGAAGTGTCATAACGCAGGCTGGTTCCTCCCGTTGTGGTTGTCTCAATGTCATCGGTGATTGCATTTGCATCACAAGTGGTTTCAGCATATGAAAAGCCATGGATCTCGGTGGTGTCAGTCAACTCAGTTGAACCAGAAAAGATTTCGAACTTGAGTGGCACCGTGCTGCCGGCCTTGACGATATTGTAGACATCGTTCATATCCACTGGCTTGGTTGAAGCCTATCAATGTTTTAGTCGGTGCACGCCAACTTCCAATCAGACCACCCTGTTCACTGAAATAATTCAATGCTCCCCACGAACCATACGAAATATCGCAGGAGGCAAAATTAGCCGTCCAATTTCCCTGGTCAATTGAAATATCGGCAAACTCATTATCACAATTTGGCGAAACAAAGTTCATTACCGCCAGGGAGTAGGGAGTGTAGTAAGGCTCGACCGTCCCTGTAACGGTATTTGCATCCATATCCACGGAAGTAACCCTTACATCGGCCAGGGTAAACTGGATGCTAAGACTACCACCCGTAACTGTAATCGTCCAGAATGGCAATAAATATACGTTCTCTTTAAGGGTGAAAACAGCACACGTCAGTTGTCGGCATTCGGTCGTGGTTTGATCATCCAATTCATAATCAATGCCAGTGGAGGGATCATGAACCACTGCTGTGACATTCAAGGCGGTTGGCCAACCGCCTGTTTCAAATGTATTGGCGGGAATATTTGCCACATTGATATAAGGTTTATCTTCTGCCGATACCCTTTCTATTGGAGAAAACAGTAAAGTTACCAGGCAAAAAATGACAGATATGTTGAAAAGGTTCTTGATGTTCATCTCGTCCTCCCACGGGTTAAATAAATAACCGGCCACAACGGGACGGTTTCGCTATTGGCTCCCCGGTGCTTTACCCTGCTCCTTGAGCAGGTTGAGCGACCAATTCCAAACACCGGTTCACTGCCTCCAAAACCTTGGCAGTAATGCGCATAATGAAACGACTATGTACTTTATTGCACAATCATCATAGCAAGAACGCGAGGTAAAGTCAATCACAAGCAAGTTAAATAACAGGGCGCTTGGAACCCATCCGACAATTAGTCAAGGAGAAAACAATAGCGGTTATGTATCGCTAAACATTACGCCCTCCTCCCCTAGAAAATAGGGGATAATTTCCCTGTGATAGATGGCGAAGTAATTTCTTCTCAAAGGTTCGCACCGCGCAGCATCTTCAACAACCTGGTTATGTTTGTTGACTAAAATCTTCTACGGGTATACACTCCCACATGCAGGCGCAGCATCCTCGTGTGCTGGATAGCAATATCCTATCGGGAAGCGCCCTGATTTATTAATTTAACTGATCCCGTGACAACGGGTGGATTATCTCAATTTTTCAAAGGAGCCAACCCATGAGCATTATCGAAGTATCCAAGCTGACCAAGTATTATGGAAAATCACGCGGCATCGTGGATGTTTCTTTCACCGAGGAAGAAGGCGAGATCTTCGGCTTCATCGGGCCGAACGGCGCCGGAAAATCCACCACCATCCGCCTGCTCCTGTCGCTGATCCATCCAACCAGCGGCAGCGCCAAAATCTTTGGCAAGGACGTGGTGACCCACGGTCCTGAGATCCGCCGCGATATCGGCTACCTGCCCTCGGAGGTCTTCTACTACGAAGGCATGAAGGTCATCGACCTGCTCAAGTATTCCGCCAGTTTTTACAAGGGCGACTGCACCCAGCGCATGCACGACCTGTCGGAGACCATGGAGCTGGAGATGAACCGCCGCATCAGCGACCTGTCCTACGGCAACAAAAAGAAGGTCGGCATCGTGCAGGGCTTGCTGCACAGCCCAAAGCTGCTCTTCCTGGATGAGCCCACCAGCGGGCTCGACCCGCTCATGCAGCGCAAATTCTTCGACCTGATCCGCCAGGAGAACGCCCGCGGCGTGACCGTATTCTTCTCCTCGCACATCCTGGGCGAGGTCCAGCGCCTGTGCACCCGCGTCGGAATCATCCGCGAGGGCAAGATCGCCGAGATCTCCGACATCCGCACCCTGCAGAAGAACAACTATAAAAAGGTGCGCGTTACCGCCGAGGGGCTCAGCCCGGCCCTCTTTGACCTGCCGGGAGTGACCAATATCCAGACCGAAAACGGCAGCCTGCATTTCTTCTTCAAGGGCGATATCAACGCGGTACTGCACAAGATCAGCGGGATCCAGGTGGGTGACGTGACCATCGAAGAGCCGACCCTGGAAGAGATCTTCATGCACTACTACGAATAGGCAGCCATCATGAGCGCAACCATCTTCTTTCACGAGTTTCGCCTGCGCACCAGGTCGGTCATCATCTGGTCGGTGTCTGTGGCGGCGATCATTTTTCTGTTCGGGTCCATCTTCCCGGGATTTGCCACCCAGGCTGCGCTGGTCCAAAACCTCATGTCAAGATTCCCGCCAGCCCTGCTGGAAGCGTTTGGCATGCAGAATATCGACCTTTCGACCGTGCTGGGTTTTTACAGTTTCATCTTCGTCTTTGTCCAGCTTTGCCTGGCGATCCAGGCCGGCAACTACGGCTTTGGGCTGGTCTCGATCGAAGAGAGCGAATTGACTGCCGACTTCCTGCTGACCAAACCGGTCAGCCGCCTGCAGGTGCTCACCAGCAAGCTGCTGGCAGCCCTGAGCAGCCTCACCATCACCAACCTGGTGGTATGGGCGGTCAGTTTCATCACCCTGGCAATGTTCAATGGCGGCCGCACCTATGAACCAGGAACTTTGATCCTGCTGCTCGTCAGCATCATCATCTTCCAGCTCTTTTTCCTGGGCGTGGGGCTGGTCATTTCCCTGCTGGTCAAGCGCGTGCGCAGCGTGACGCCCTATTCGCTCGGCCTGGGCTTCGGCATGTACGTTTTGAGCGCTTTCAGCGGGTTCCTTGCGGATGTGAAACTTGAATACATCACCCCCTTCAAACACCTGGACCCGGCATCCATCGTCCGCACAGGGGGCTACAACACGCCCCTGCTGCTGCTCAACCTGGCCGTCAGCCTGATCGCTTTTGGGGTCAGTTACTGGTTGTACATCCGCCGCGATATTCACGCGGTATCGTAAGGAGCTGCATCATGAATATCTTTTTCCGGGAACTGAAAGCCAACCTGAAATCCCTGGTGATCTGGTGCGTCGTGATGGTCCTGCTGATCGTGGTGGGACTGGCAAAGTTCTCCGCCTATTACGGTAACCCCGCCTCGCTGGAGATCCTGAAATCCTTTCCCAAGGCACTCCTGGATGGCATGGGCCTGGTGGGTTTTAACCTGACCACACTCACCGGCCTGTACGGGATCATGTTCGTCTATTATGGACTGATGGGCGGGATCGCAGCCGCCATGTGGGGCAGCGACATGATCTCGAAGGAAGAACGCGACAAGACGGTCGAATTCTCGCTCGTGCTGCCGGTCTCGCGCAGCCGGGTCATCACCGCCAAAGCGCTGGCAGCCCTGGTGAACTGTATCGTCTTTGTCCTGGTCACCTGGGGGGTGTCGCTGGTGTCGGTGAGGTCGTACAACCCCGACCAGGCCTTCTTCAATTTTTTGGCGCTTGAAATGGAGGCCATGTTCGTGATCGAACTGATCTTCCTGGCGATGGGCCTGCTGCTGGGCTGCGCCATGAAGCAGTACAAAAGCGCCGGTTCCACTGCCGTGGGCATCATCCTGGTGGCGTATTTCCTTTCCGTGGTCACCAGCATGCAGGCGAACCTGGATTTCCTGAAATACTTTACTCCCTTAAAATATTTCGATGCCGCGCTGCTGCTTAAGACCGGGCATATGGATGGTCCCTTCCTGCTGCTCTCTGCCCTGATCATTGTCGTCTGCGTGGCTGCAGCTTACTGGTCTTACAACAGGCGCGACTTGTATATTTGATGAGCTGTCATCGCAACCCCTGCATACAATGCAGGGGCGTGGCGATCTCTTTCCACTTGGCTATACTCCATCGTGAGATTGCTTCGCTTCGCTCGCAATGACAGATTGACCTTGATTTCCAACCAGGATCAATCAACAAATCTCCCCAGCCGCATCAGAGGCTGGGGAGATTTGTTATCTGGTCAGTGCTTCGGTTGGGCTGGCGGTTCACTGCCGCGTTATATAAAATAAAAAAGCCATTTCAAAAAAGCCGCCGATCATCGCACTGGTGATTACGGCTAGAAGTATTTTGAAACTCCGCCTCACGGGGGCAAATATCAAGCCGGGGATCACCCCCACTAAAAATCCCACTAATGTGAAAAGCAGACCAGCTAAAAGCAGCATCCCAAACATGGCAGGAGTGCCGAATCCAAGCAACAGGCAGCCAACGAGCGTGATGGTAACCACGGCGACAGACGATGTGACAGCCACAAGAAATGATGGAAATATCCATCCCTTCCTTGATGCAATTTTTTGGACCAGGCCCCTGGTAACAAGAATGCTGATAATCGGTGCAACTATTGGGACCAGTTCCACAAGTCGAAATATCGAGGAATAAGGCGTGTTAATGAAAATAAGGACAAAAAACATGGGAACAATTTCCAATAAATTCGCGGCGCCCATAAAGTGATAAAACCCCAGGAAGATGATCAAACTTATTGCGAATCCAACCAATAAACCCAGCAGCAGATCACGGGAAATATTGGTCCAAACCGTTTTATCACGGGAGTTTATTTGTTTTGAGATTTCCATATAATTTTCCAATTCATTACCGCCAGAAGACTGCCAGCTCACTTTTCCATATCTGCGACAATTCCATCCAGACTCCGTGTAGGAGAGGGGTAACTAATCCACGAATATGTGTATATTGATAAAAATAATCATATTATTAAGTATATCATGGAACAAAATGCTTCCTTCAACCCCCAGGCTGCGATTTCAAGCCGCGATCTTCTTTATCTCCTCCGCCACCTACTCGAAATACTCCGTTGCCCTCCTGATCAGCCCGACCACGCTCCCCGCGGGCTCAAAGTGTCCTCCGGGGCAGGGGTAGGACTGAAATATCTATACTCAATTAAACCACTTAAGGCGTTTTTGCATTACCAATTGATAGACCTTGGTAAAATCAAGAGAATTACCCAAACCTTCTGAATAGAGAAAAAAAACACATGACCACAAATCCCTTTCCTGTACCGCAAAGCAACCGCAACCTGACCATCCTGGCTTGGGTCACTACCGTCCTCATCAGCACCGTCCCCGATATCCTCATGGATAAGCTGGCTGGCGGGATACCCGCCTGGTTGGCCGAAGTCAAGATGGGTTTGCTGCTGGCCTTGATCTTGTCTTCTTTCATTTGGAAAACCCTGCGCCCGCTGTTCAATTACCTTCTGGTCATGTTTGCTTTCTTTACCCTGTTCGAACTGCTCCCGCTGGTCAACTTCACCTTTCCCGCCCTGCAAGATTTATTCGGTAATACCGTTTTCGACGTGCGCATGCAGGCCGAGCAGACCGGCAAGGTGGCGGTCTCTGTGGTGATGATCCTGATTCTGCTTTGGCTGGGTTTCAAGCGCCGTTTCATCTTCCTTTGGCGCGGGGACATGCGCGCCCCCATCGATCCGGTGAGTGTGCTCGGCTTCCCAAAACCCGAGCCCTGGTCAAAGTTTGGTCTGTTGTGGGGGTTCGCCATCGCTGGGACACTGGCGGTCGTATTTACCCTGGGCGCAAAGCCGGGCAGCGCCTCGCTGCTAAAGGTGCTGCCGGTCCTGCCTTCCATCCTGTTCTACGCCGCCTTGAATTCATTCAACGAGGAGATCACCTACCGGGTGCCGATGCTTGCCACCCTCGAACCGGTCGGCGGCAGCTTGCATGCGCTTTGGCTCTCAGCCTTTTTCTTCGGCATCGCCCATTACTTCGGTACGCCGGGTGGTATCTTGGGTGGGATACTTTCAATCTTCATGGGCTGGATTTTGGGCAAGGCCATGCTTGAAACACGTGGCTTGTTTTGGTCGTGGTGGATCCACTTCCTGAGCGACATCGTCATTTTCTTTTTCCTGACTTTGGCTTTGGTCTGATCACATTCCATCCAGGCATTGCCGGGAAGAGACTCTTGGGGGGAATATTCCTCTTGTCAATTCTCCAGATCCATATCTTTGGCCAGGGGCGGGGATGGGACTGGGTTGGAAAATGCTGACCCAATTAATCGGTCCTCTAGACATGTACTACTCCCATCAGCCAATTGGCTTAGGCAGATTTCAAACCATCCTCCTGATCTCCTCCGTCACATCTTCGAAATACCCCGTCGCACGCCTGATCAATCCGATCACGCTCAGGAAGCCGTGGGTCATCCCATTGCAGCGCATCAGCTTCACCTTCACTCCCGCCTCCTGCAACTGGTGTGCGTAGGCTTCTCCTTCATCCCGTAACACATCGAACTCCGCCGTCACCACCAGCGCCGGAGGCAGCCCGCGGAGGTCCCTCGCCATCAGCGGCGAGATGCGCGGGTCCGCCCATTCGTGCGGCTCGGGCGCGTACTGCTCCCGGAACCATTCCACGTCGCGGGTGGGCAGCCCGAGCGGTTTCTCCCCAAATTCCCAATACGAGCGTGTATCCAGGTGAGCGCTGTCCAAGCTGGCATACAGCAGCACCTGCCCGGCGATCTTTGGCGCGCCTTTTTCGCGCGCCATCTGTGACACCACCGCCGCCAGGTTCCCGCCCGCCGAGTCACCGCCCACCAGCAAGTGATTCGAGTCGCTGCACAATTCGTCGGCGTGCGCCGCGGCCCACGCCACTGCGGCGTAGGCGTCCTCCGCTGCGGCAGGAAAGGTGTGTTCGGGCGCCAGGCGGTAGTCCACCGAAAGCAGCGCGCACCCGGCATGCTTGCAGATAAAGCGCGCCTGGTTATCCCCTGTGTCCAGCCCGCCGATCACCCAGCCTCCGCCATGGAAAAAGATGAACAGCGGATACCTCGTCCCCTTGCCGGGAAGGTACAACCGCGGAGGGATAGTATTTCCGGCTGATCCGGGGATCTTAATTTCCCGGGTGGAGTCCACCTTTTCGAACTTTACCCCCACCTTTTTGAGCAGCCCGAATGTCTTACGAAAGTTCTCGCGTGCCTCGCCGGGAGTTTGCTGGTCCAGCGGGGCTTCCCCCAGCAGCTCCTGACCCTTGTACATCAGGGCGAGCTGTTCGTCCAGCACGCCACCAGGGAGGGGGAAAACTTGCCGCGCAGGTTCAGCAGTTTCAAGCGCAGGAAGGTGATGAGAAAACGGGAAGTTGTCAACAAGTTGGGTTTCATATAATTATTCTAGCATACCCCCGGCATTATTATGTATTGGAAAGAACACAAGGGTTGAGATCACAAGAAATGGAATGGCGTCACCTTTCTTTTCTTTTGCCATAATCCCAAGTCAATGGTCATGGTCGTCAATATAATGTTATGATAGCTGTTCGTACAGGCAATGCCTTGGGGACCTCCATGAACTCATGAAAAAATGTTGTCAGGAAATAAAATAAAAAACCATTTATTGCTTGAGATCGAAGAAGAATATTCTCCCATTGCCCGGCTGCTCGAGTTGGGGCGGCGGAAGAAATACGTCACCATTGACGATATCCTGCTGGTCTTCCCTGAGGCCGAAAAGGATATTGAGCAATTGGAGGAGGCTTTTTCGGCGCTCTTGAGCGCGGGAGTTGCCTTTGCTGAAGACTCCCCTGCGGGTGAATCCCCGGAGAATGAATCAGACACCGAGGAAGAAACCGAGGCCGAGCTTGAACCAGACCCATTGCCGGATGATTATCTCGCCAATGTTGATATCTACGATACCACCGGACTATATTTCAAAGAAGCCAGCCGCGTTCCGCTGCTGACTGGGTCAGAAGAAGTCGAAATCGTCCAGCGGATTGAGAACGGACGAATGGCTCGTGGCGAACTGGCAGGCGGCAAAGTCAGCTCCCTCCGCCGGATCGAACTGCGTAAATTGATCGAAGACGGTTGGGCTGCCCGCGAGCACCTTATTACAGCCAATTCCCGCCTGGTGATCAGTATCGCTAAGAAATATATGGGGCGCGGTGTGCCATTCCTTGACCTGATCCAGGAAGGGAATATTGGCCTGATCCGTGCCACCAAGAAGTTCGACCACCAGCGTGGCTTCAAATTCAGCACCTACGCCACATGGTGGATCCGGCAGGCTGTAACACGTGCCAATTCTGACCAGGGGCGAACCATCCGCATCCCGGTTCACATGGGCGACCTGATCAATAAGCTCTTTCGCGCCCAGTACAAGTTGACCCAGTCCCTGGGGCGGGAACCAACCGTGGAGGAGCTGGCCGAAGAGCTGGAAGTAGCTCCCCAAAAAGTGGAGCACATCATCCACGTTTCCCGCTTCCCGCTCTCGTTGGAATCGCCGACCAATGCTGAAGAAGACTCGGTGCTTGGCGACTTTATCGAAGACGACGAAATCGCCCCGCCCGATGAAACTGCGACATATAATCTTCTGTGCAAGGATTTACGCGAAGTCTTGAATGGATTGCCGCTTCGCGAAGGGCGCATCCTGCAGCTTCGTTATGGATTGTTCGATGGGCAGGCTTACACGCTGGAACAAGTAGGGCGCAAGATGGGGGTGAACTCGCGAGCGTGTCCGCCAGATCGAAGCCCAAGCCTTGAACCGCCTGCGACACCAGTCCATCCTCCGCACTTTGCGCGATTACCTGGGCGAATAACTGCCCTCCCCGTCCTCATTCTCTAGCGACTTATTTCTCTGATCAACAACGAACGCGCCACAGCAGGCCTGGCGCCACTCACCGTTAACGGCGCATTGGAAACATCAGCCGGGCTGCATAGCGAAGACATGGCTGTTAACCATTTCATGTCCCATACCGGTTCGGATGGCTCCACTTTTTGGGAGCGGGCAGTGCGGGCCGGATATACCGGTCGGTGGGGCGGTGAGATCATTTACGGCGGAGGGGGCAACAGCTCACCCCAAACGGCTGTAACATGGTGGATGAACGACGAACCTCACCGGGCTATGATCCTGGGTGACCTGGATGATTTCGGTGCGGGGTATGCAACCTGTTCCGGCGGATATTTCACGGTTGACTTCGGCCATCGCTGAACAGCCAATGTGATATCAGCGTTCTGACCAGAGCTTCTTCGCAAGTATCGCTAAAAAGGGTGCGAGCGTTATGTGCTCGCACCCTTTTTTTAAATTTGATACTCGAAATATCTTGCATAATGGAAGTGTTCGAATGATAATGAGAACGGTTTAATTAAAATCGATGGTTGTGAAATGTTAAAAATTAAATTGCGTTGTACCTCATCCCAATAATGATGATGACCCTTGTCCAGCCTGCACGCTGCATCCTGGTTTTTTCGCTTCTGTTCCGTTGACGGGGTCTATAAGGAATTCACATGAACCATGCACCAGCAGACCTGCCTGTGATCCTGCTCTACAACCTGGACCGTTCCTGGCCTCCCCCCGATGTAAACGAAATCCTGACCCTGGTGGAAGAACTTGCAGCTGGTCTCGAGGCTGTCGGTCACCCGACGCAGATCGTCTGCCTGGAGGATGACCGCCTCGACCTGGCCCTGCTCGGTTGTGACCCCGCCCGCCAGATCGTGTTCAATTGGTGCGAGGAGATCCCCGGCCTAGGTCCGCAGCGCCGCCCACGTGGCACGCAAACTGGAAGACCTTGGCTATACCTATACCGGGGCAAACCCGCAAGCCCTCCAGCTCAGCTATGATAAACCCGCGGTCAAGCAGCGCCTCCAAAAAAAGGGAGTGCCCACCCCCCGCTGGCAGGTTTGCGAGGGGGGCGACCTTCCGGATTGGGATCGTTTCCCCGCCATTGTCAAACCAGCCTACGAGCATTTCAGTTTCGGGATCACTCAGGAGGCTGTTGTTCGCACCCGCCCGGAATTATCCAGGCGGGTCGCCCAGGTAATCGAGACCTTCCGACAGCCGGCCCTGGTTGAGGATTTCATCTCCGGGCGCGAATTCCATGTGAGCGTGGTCGGCAATGGAAAACTGAAATGTTTCCCGATTGCTGAAATGGATTTCACCCTGCAAGAGGACCGCGTTGGGCTGTGCACCTACGATTCAAAATTCGAACCGACCTCGCTGGATTACCAGATGATCCAGCTGCGCCTGCCTGCGGTTCTCTCGGCGGATGAAAAGCAGCAGCTCGAGACCGTAGCCATTGCAGCGTTCCGGGCTGCAGCCTGCCGGGATTTCGCCCGCCTGGACATCCGCCAGCAGGACGGCACCTTCTACGTGTTGGACGTCAACCCCAATGCCGACCTCAGTCCCGACACCAGCCTGGTTCTCTCCGCCGGGCTGGCAGGTTATTCCTACGGACAGTTTGGCAGCCTGTTGGTCAACCTGGCTGCGCGCCGGCATCCCGCGTTCGCCCCACAGAAAAGCAGGCTCCTCCAGCCCGTTTCGGTCCCACTGGCTGCGGCTTAAAGGACAACTTGTCCGCGCTTTTTCCTAGGGTTTAATAAGAATATAAAATACAAGAAGGATGTGCGAGTTTTGCTCGCACATCCTTCTTGTATTCTCTTCTTCAAATTACCCTCCAACCGGTAACATCACGCTCACCTGCAGCCCTCCCTCCGGAAGGCCGCGGCGCTGAGATCTTCCCCTCCTGTCCCTCCACCAGCAGCTTGGCGATCGCCAGCCCCAGCCCCGCTCCGCCCGACACACGCGAGCGCGACTTCTCGCCGCGCCAGAACCGATTGAAGATGAAGGGCAGGTCTGCTTCCGGGACTCCCGGGCCGTTATCGTTAATGCTGATGATGACTTCTTTATCCTTAAGGGAGATCTCCACCCACACCCTCCCACCCTCAGGTACGTAACGCAGCGCGTTCGAGACCAGGTTGCCGATCACCTGTTCGGTGCGCAGCGGGTCGGCGGTGATCAACGCTTTGTCCAGACTGGTCACCAGCTCCAGGCTGATCTTCTTCTCATCAGCCTCGGCCTGGAACATGCTCAGCGAACGCCGGGCGACCTCGAGCAGGTCGAATTCCTGTTTTTCATACACCAGTTGGTGGCTCTCCGCCATGGTCAGCAGGCGCAGATCTTCCACCAGCCGCTCAAGCAGGTAGCTCTCTTCCAGTGCCGGGCCAATGGAATTGACGTCCGCCGGGTAGACCCCGTCCATGATCCCTTCCAGGCGGCCGCGCATCACTGTCAGCGGGGTGCGCAGTTCGTGGGCAATATTGGCCAGCATATCGCGCCGCTCGCGGTCGTTGCGTTCCAGGGCATCCGCCATTTTGTTGAAGCTTTTACTCAGGTCGCCCAGATCGTCCGATCCCTTGGCGCGTGCCCGCACCTTCAAGTTCCCTCCGGCGATCTCTTCGGCTGCCGCGATCACCTCTGCCAGCGGAGTCACCACCCGCCTCGTGAGCAGCAATCCGATAAGGGTGGCGAAAACAGCCAGCACAAGCGAGGCCAGCACCACCGGTTGCAGGAAGCGGAACGTGAACAGCCTCTCCGACGGCTGGGTGTTTTGTCCCACCACCAGTTTTCCCACCACCTGCCCGTTCACCAGGATGGGCATGATCGATCCAGGATTGGCAGGCTGGTAAATCGGTGCCGTGGCAGGGTCCACTGCCAGACCGTGGTTCACCACTACATGGTTCTGAGCATCCAGCAGGATGGAGTTTTTCCACTGTGCGGCTTCAATATCCAGTGAATTAGTAAAGATGTTGCCCACCCCCGTCCAATCCCCCCGGGCAATGTAATAGGTTTCCAGGCGTGCCACAGTTGGCAGTCGGAAAAGCGGGTTGGACTGCGTCGGTGAAGCAAGCACCAGCCCGGTGGTCAGGAGCGTGAACAGGATCAGGAAGGCAATAACGGAAATGAAGGCGCGCAGCAACAGTATGAACAAGCGGTTGCGAATGGAGCGGACCATGTCGGAATGCGGCATCTTATCCTTCGAATTTATACCCTATCCCGTGCACGGTAATGATGTATTCTCCCGGTTCGAGTTTTCGGCGCAGGTTGCGGATGTGAGAGTCGATGGCGCGCTCGTAACTTTCGAACGACACGCCGCGCACCGCGTTCAGCAGTTGTGCCCGCGTGAAGATGCGCCCGGGCTGGCTCATCATGGTTGCCAGCAATTCGAACTCGGTCATGGTCAGCACAACCGTCCGGTCAGGCAGTTCCACCTGGTAACGGCTGCGGTCCAGAGTCAGAGCTCCCGCCCGGATCACCTCACTGGACGGGTCCCCCGCGGCACGTCGCAGCACCGTGCGCACACGCGCCACCAGTTCGCGCGGGCTGAAAGGCTTGGTGATGTAATCATCCGCTCCCAGTGCCAGCCCGATGAGCTTATCTGTTTCTTCGATGCGGGCGGTGAGCATGATGATGGGCACGTTGCTTTCATGCTGCAATGCCCGGCACAAATCCAAGCCGTCCATGCCCGGCAGCATCAGGTCGAGCACGATCAGGTCAGGCTTTTGAGCACGTGCCATGGCAAGACCTTCGAGCCCATCCCCGGCGGTGAGGATGTCAAAGCCGTCAGCATGCAGGTAATCGCTGCAGATCTCAACAATCTTGGGTTCGTCATCTATGACAAGGATTTTCTTTGGCCATGGCAATCCGTATTATGGCGCAGATGCAGGAATCCTGCAAGAAAGAGCAGCCAACTTCACCAGGAATTCGACTAAGGGGTGGGGGAGTGGGAGGACAATTTTTGCCTTCCATCACCCCCCATCAAAATACCCATTTAGGCACTGGCAGCCGGCGGCGTTGCCGGCGTAACCGGTTCAATAGGCACAGCTTGCACCAGCATCTTCTTCGCCGGGATCAATGCCAGCACGATGACTGCCACCGCCAGCACCAGGTGCAACCCGGTGAGGCCCGAGGCTCAGAAAGTTCAATCCTCTCCCGAACCCCAACAGGATCGTCGGGAGGAAACTGACCAGCGCCAGGATGAGATAGACAATACCCATGACGATCCCGAGCACCTGCCCCCAGCGTTTGGTGAGGAACATACCCACTGCCGCCGCCAGCGAGACCAGCAATGCGATCCCGTAGAAAATCGTCCCAGTGATGCCGCTCAGCAAACCCAGACCGAACAGGCTGCGCCCGCGGTTCGCGAATGGCCGGCCGGTTGAGTTGTTCGGATTATTTGGGTTAAATGGGTTGATTTCGGTTCCCGGGTTACCCTGTCCCTGCGTGCCGTTGCCAAGACCGGGCTGAGCTGTTCTGCCCTCCCGGGGCTGTCTGGCCGTTGAACGTGCGTGGGAAACCGGTTCGGTTTGCAAGCCCGTTTACTCGCAAAAGAGGGGTGGCCATGAACAACAGTGCCAGGACCATAAGTACAGCGGCTGCAACCATTAACGTTTTTGAATTTAGTTTAGACATATTTACCTCACTAGTATTTGTTCCCATAAAAGGAACGGGATAAGATGATTACTCGTAGCGCAGTGCCTCCACTGGCTCGAGCCGGGCAGCCCGGGTGATCGAATGGATGTACCCCAATAGACCAAAGGCGATCGAGGTGACAATCAGGAACGGCGAAGCCAGAAGCAGGAGCACCAGAACCAGAAGGACAACAGCAGCAATCACAAATGTATTTAAATTAAGTTTAGACATAGATACCTCCGTAACGTTACTCATAGCGCAGTGCTTCCACCGGCTCGAGCCGGGCAGCCCGGCGGGCCGGGTAAATGCCAAAGAACAGGCCAACGGCGATGGAGAAGATCGTTGCCAGCAGCACAGCATTCAGACTGACTGCCGGGTTCAAAGATGTGCCGGCTTGCAGAAGCGATATACCCGATGATCAGGGAGATCAACCACCCGAGCAGGATCCCGATCACCCCGCCCAGCAGGCTCAGGAACGAGGATTCCGCCAGGAATTGGGTCATGATATCCCGGTTGCGGGCTCCCAATGCCTTGCGCAGCCCGATCTCACGGGTCCGTTCCACCACCGATACCAGCATGATGTTCATGATGCCGATCCCACCCACCAGCAGGCTGATGGCTGCAATTCCGCCCAGGAAGGCGGTCAGGATACCGGTGATCGATGTGGCCGTTGAAAGCAAATCCGCCTGGCTGAGAACGCTGAAGTCTTCCTTGCCCACCGCCACGTGGTGGCGCAGGCGCATGATATTCTCGATCTGGGTGGTGGCTTCCGAAACAGACGTGGCGTTGGTGGCCTGGATATAGATCCCATCCACCGTGGTACCAGGGCGCCGGACGACCCGGTCGCGCGCGGTTGTGAGCGGGATAATCGCCTGGTTATCTGAACTCCCCAGCGAAGTGCCGCCCTTCGATTGAAGGACGCCGATGATCGTGAAGGTTTGTCCGTTCAGCAGGAACTTCTGTCCTGTCAGACCTGTGGTTTGACCGAAGAGCGTGGTCGCCAGGTCCGGACCGATAATGGCAACTCGGGCGTGGGTGTTCACCTGCTGGTCGTTAAAAAATGCACCTTCGCTGACCAGTTCATTGCGGATGGAAAAGTAACTGGTGGTCACCCCGTAGACGGTGGTGGTGGTGGTCTGACCATTGGCACCCGCGGAGATATTGCCTCCCTGGATGACAGGCGCCACCGACCCCACCGAGGGGGCCTGGAACGGGTCCGCCAACGACTGCGCATCTGCCATTGTCAATTGCCGAACATTGCGGACCACGTTGAAACCACCCCCTCCGAAGCGAGCCCGCGAGCCCGCGGAGACGTATAGGACGTTGGTGCCGATACTGTTGATCGAGGCGGTGATGGAGTTTTGTGCTCCTTGTCCCACCGATAGCATGGCAATTACTGCTGCCACGCCGATGACGATGCCCAGGATGGTCAGCCCGGTGCGCAGCTTGTTAGCGCTCAGGCTGGTAAAGGTTTCCCGAAAAACTCGCCTGATTTTCATTGCACACCTTCCTCGACGACCCCGTCACGAATCTGGATCGTACGCTGGGTCTGTGCGGCAATCCTCGGGTCATGCGTGATGATCAGCAACGTGGTATTGCGATCGCGATTAAGGTTCAGCAGCAGGTCCATGATCTCCTGGCCCACCTTGGAGTCCAGGTTGCCGGTGGGTTCATCGGCCATCAGGATCGCCGGTTCATTGACCAGCGCCCGGGCGATCGCCACCCGCTGCTGTTCCCCCCCGGAGAGTTCGGTGGGCCGGTGTTTCATGCGGCTTTCCAGACCGACGGCCCGCAGCGCCGCCACCGCCCGCTCCCGGCCGTCGTTTGCCAGGTTGGAATAACTCATCGGCAGTTCCACATTTGCCAGCGCGGAGGTGCGCTGCAGCAGGTTAAAGGACTGGAACACGAAGCCGATCTTGCGATTGCGGATGCCAGCCAGTTGGTCATCGTTCAAGCCCGATACCTTTTCGCCGTCCAGGGTGTAATCTCCGCCGGTTGGCCGGTCAAGGCAGCCCAGGATGTTCATCAAGGTGGTCTTTCCGGAGCCGGAAGGTCCCATGATGGCAACGGCTTCGCCGCGCTTGATCTGCATGGATAAGCCGCGCAGGGCCTGCACTTCCACTTCACCCATGCGGTAGTACTTGGTCAGGCTTTCGGCCTGGATCACTGTATCTTCCATAATAAGCCTCCAGGTCTAGGGGGTTGCCGGGCCGGGACCCTCGACCCGAAGGTGCCGCCGCCACCCAGTCCGCCCAGCCCGCCGAGTCCGAACCCGCCGCCGCTGGTGGTGGAGGTGCTGGCGAAGCTCAGGATGATCGTATCGCCTTCCTTGAGGGTGCTGCCGGTGATCTGGGTGGTGGTATCCGAAACAGCTCCCGACCGTGACAGGCACCGTGGTCGATACCCCGTTCTGGATCAGGTACACATACTGCTGCCCGGTGGTGTCGGTGAAGATGGAGGTGCTGGGTACCAGCAGGGCGTTATCCACCTTGTTGGTGACAATGGTGACGTTGGCTGCCATGCCCGGTTTGATGAGGGCATCGGCATTGGTGATCTGAACGGTGACCGAAAAGTTCACACTGTTCGCTCCCACTGTCCCGGCCAGGTCCGAATGGACGACGGTACCGGTATACGTTTTATTGGGGATGGCGTCAAATATGATCGTGGCAGGCTGCCCGGTCTTGATGCTATTGATGTCGATTTCGGTCACCTGTACGGCCACTACCAGGCTGGAGAGGTTGTCGATGCGGAAGACCTGCGCCCCTGATGCGACAACATCCCCGGAGACCGCAGTGGCCTGGGTGATCGTTCCATCGAAGGGAGCGGTTAACGTAGTGGTATCCAGGTTCTCCTGTGCGGTTTGGACGGCCAACTGGGCCTGCTTGAGTTTCAGCAAAGATGTCCCGGTGGCGTCCGCTGGCACATCTCCTCCAGTTAATGCTGCCAGGTAGGCTTTAGCCTGCGCCAGGGTGGCATTCGCCAGATCCAGAGTTGCCTGGGCTTCATCGATATGTCGCTGGGTCGGCTTCTGGGCAAGACACTGTAGTTATACTTGGCTGTGTTGTACAACTGCTGGGCAGCATAAAGATTCTCGTAGGCTAGGGCTTCACTTGAGTTGTTAATATATTGTCCCACCTTGGCATTGTCATAGGCTGTCTGTGCCTTGTCCAAATTATCCTGGGCAAGGACTAGTTTGGCATAATAATTTTGGATGAGTCCATCATTTTTCCAATACTTCAGGTTGTTCACCCCATATTGGGCATTGATTACATCCGCCTCAGCGGTAGTAATTGCCAGTTTGGCATTCGCGATGGCTTCTGGGGAAGTGAGCTCAGCCAAATTCTCTTGTGCGGTGACAAGTTCGGATAACAGGCTATTAGTGGTTTTGGTATCCCGGAGTTGAGTGGCCAGAACGTCCCCGGCCTTGACCTGGTCTCCGATCTGCGCAAGCACCTGGTCCACCTGCCCACTGGTTAGCCAGGACAGGTTCACCGATTGGGTGGATGCCACGGTTCCCGTTCCCTCCACGGTGGAGGTCAGGGTACCAAGCTGGACGGTTGTTGTCTGGTACGTGGCTGAGGTACTGGTGCCCTGACCGCGAACGCTCATCACCACGAGCACAAGCGCGACGATTACCACGACCGAAACGCTCGCGATAATCCAAGTCCTTTGTGTTTTACTCATTTTGCAGTTCTCCTTTTTATGTAGCTTATAAGATCGTGGTGAACGATACTCCCCGGATATGGAGAAATTGTGGAGAAAAAATAGCAAAGTGTCGAGATTCCTTTCGCAAAAAGAGGGGATTTCCCGAGGAGGTGTGACCCTGCAGAATCGCTCCGGCAAGATCACGCGAGGCGATCTTAATGGAGACCCTTCGATTTCCCTGAAAATCTTTGGTATCATGGTGGAATGGAATCGAATCATGTCAGCCTGCCCATCTCGCTCAACTGCCGCGTCCAGGTGGAACTGGTGGATTCGTCGGGAGAGGTCGAGCAGCGGGAGTTCACGATCGTCACCGCAAAACAGGCTGATTTTAAAAGCGGTCTGCTGGACGAGAATACCCCCCTCGGCCGCGCCCTGTTGGGTCACCGTGCCGGGGAGACGATCGCCTACAAGGCGGGTGACCTGACCGAGGTGCGCATCCTGGCAGTGAAAAGCGGGGATGGGACCTCCTCTCGGAAGCGGCCGAGGAACGCCGGGCTGCTGTCCATAAGGCAGAAGCCCAGTCGGAGATCACCAACCAGATGATTTTTTCAACTGCCAGCGGCAGCAAGTGGGGCGATTACGACGTGGATATGGATAAGTTGCTGAAGGACGAGGATAAGGATAAGAAGGATAAGGATAGGATGAAAAGTAATTCTCTGCATTAACTTCCTGTGAACCCATAGGCGTCAAAATATAAAAGGGCTGCCCGATAGGGGCAGCCCTTGATGATTTATCCAATCCATTTTCCGAGTTAGCGTGCCGTATTGCCCCCATCCACCACTAATGCCTGGCCTGTCATGAACGATGAATCATTGCTTGCCAGGAACAGCACCGCCCTGGCGATCTCTTCCGGCTTGCCGAAACGTTTCATCGGCAGCGCGGAAGCCGCCTCGGCTTTGGCTTGTTCCAGAGTGACCGGGTCCGAGGCCTCGAAGTAACCCTTCTCCAGCCAGCGCTGGACGAACGTATCGCCGGGGCAGACTGCATTGACGCGGATGTTTTCGTGTGGCAAGGTCAAGCGCCATGCAGCGGGTCAACTGCACCACTGCCGCCTTGCTGACTGCGTAAGCCAGTGCGTTTTCAGCCCCCACCACCCCCCAGTCCGAGGCGTTGTTGACGATCACCCCTCCGGCTCCTGCCCGCATGTGCGGCAGGACCAGCCGGCTCATTCGCCAGACGGCGGTCAAGTTCAGGTTCAAGACATAGCTCCAATCTTCTTCGCTGGTGGTCTCAGCAGTGCCATTCATCACCACCCCGGCATTATTGAACAGGATGTCAATCCGGCCAAATCGGCTGACCGTTTCCTTAATGGCGCGATCACAATCCTCCAGTTTCGAATGATCGGCCTCCACGAACGCGGCCCGTGTCCCATAACTGGATAGTCCTTTGACGATCTTTTCACCCAGTCCAACCCGGCGGCCGGTAATTACCATGTCTGCGCCTTCAGCAGCGAACAGGGTGGCCGTGGCTTCGCCGATCCCCGAGGTGCCTCCGGTGATGAGAGCCACCTTTCCGGAGAGTTTGCGGAAAAGTCCTGGTTCACGGATGGAGTTGTTCATACTGATACCAATTGTTTCCGGTAGAAGCGATAGCGCTTATATATTTTTGCACCCATGCGGTGAGCCAGCGGGAAGGTATCCTGGTTTTCCTCACCGGTCAGGGAGAGGTCAGCCCATTGGTAGCCCTTGGCGGATGCTCGCCGGGCCATCTCGTCGAACAAGAGCACGCCGGCGCCGGTGTCCCAGTGTTCGGGCACCACGGCAATGCTTTTCATTGCCAGGCATTTCGGCTTTACCCGTCCATATTTCGCCAACCGCAGGTAGTCCCACGGGCGGCGCAATCCATTGAGATGAATCGGCACCTCGTTCATGTTGGGCACGCCCGGGAACCAGCCGATCACCTTGCCGTCCAACTCGGCGAAGAGGATGAGGTCCGGGTCGATTATGTCAAGCACCGGCAGGATCATGGCTTCAATGTCGTTGCGCGTGTAGGGAGTGAAGTCGGCGAAATGTGCCAGGCCGCGGTTTTGAAGGTCCAGGATGTGGTCAATTTCGCGTCAATATCCTTGAGATTCCCGCCGCGGACGGTAATATGCTTGCGCTGGCGGATCTTATCTGCAAGACGCATCAGATGCTGGATTTCGGGAGCATCGAGCTTGATGTCGATGGAATAAGCCAGCCCATCTTCCCCGGATTTCTGAAAACCATACTGCTCGAAGAAGACCTGGTAATAAGGCGGGTTGTGACCGCAATATGAGGTTGGCGGACGATCGCGGCCCTCGATGAGGATGCCGCGAGAGTCTTCCCGGTCCAAATTGTAGGTCCCATAGAGACTTACCAGTCCATGTTCGCTCGCCCAGACCGTCGCCCGGTCGAAAAGCGCTTCAGCAACAGCGTAGTCATCCACGCATTCGAAGAACCCAAGCATACACTCGCCAAACCCTCGAGCCCTGGTGTTGTTCTTATCTTCAGCGCACGCCAATGTGCCAGCAGGTTTTCCATTCTTGCGGGCGATGAACAACTCGGCATATCCATCCTTGAAAAACATCCCCCGCTGGGGGTCGATGGCTTTAGCCCGCTCGGAAAGGAGAGGCGGGACCCACAGCGGGTCGCGCCTGTAAATGCTCCAAGGGAGTGCCAGGAAGTGCCGTCTCTCGCTGGCGGAGCGAACTGGTAACACTTCGATTTTTGACATGAATGGTTCTCCTCGCAAAGAATAACCCCGTTACAATGTCATAAGCACGATGGCGACAAGGGCTGCCAGGATCCCGACCAGTTGCAGGCGGTTGAGTCGCTCACGCAAGAATACTCCAGCCAGCAGAACCGTAGGTCCAGGATAAAGAGACCCGAGAACTGCCGCCACGTCAAGACGACCGATCTGCCCAGCCAGCACGTAAAACGCGTTGCCACTGACGTCCAGGACACCGCTCAATGCGATAAGCGGCCATTGCTTTCTTTCCGGCACCCAGTGCTGACGGGAGATCAATGCATATGCAAGTATGCCAGCCGTGGAAGCCAGGCGGGAGGCCACAATCGGCCAGAAGAAAGCTTCCCGGCTGGCCTGATGCATGAAGACAAAGTACATCCCGAAAACGATCCCGGCGACCAATGGAAGGATAATCTCATTCATGCGGACGGCCGCGTTTTCGCGCCCGCCTTCACTTTGTGCGATCAACCAGACTGCACCGAGTGCCAGCAGGATCCCTGCGAACGTCCAACCTCCGGGAAGACCGTCAACGACCGCACCGACGACCACCGGGATGATGGCAGCGATCACGGCGGAGACCGGGGCAGCCACGCTCATCCGTCCGCTGGAAAGGGCGCGGTATAAAAGCAGCAGGCCAAACCCACCACTGAACCCGGATGCAGCGCCCCACAACCAGGTCTGCCAGGGAGGGATGGTTTCCCTGAACACGAGCGCCAGGACGATGAACAAAAGCATCCCAAAGCCTTCCGCTCCGATAACCACGCCATAGACAACCGTCCGCTTGGAAGCGATTCCGCCGGTGAAATCTGCAGCCCCCCAGGTGAGGGCGGAGATGAGGCCGTAGAAAATGGAAAGCAACGTGACTCCCAGCAATAATGGATTAAGAATTATCGATAAGACATAATGAACAGCTTTGCTGTGCAATCAGCAACGTGAGCGAACGTTCATTTTGATTTTACCATCTTGAAGCAGAGCATCCGTCCATTTCGAAGGGTTGATCGGAAAAACCGGGAACATCGGGTTGAGTAGAGCCCTGGGATCATGAGTTGTGATAATTAGTATGCACGATGACTAACTCATCACTGCCCATCCCGGACAACGGTTTTTGAGGAGGTTATATTAATCTAATAACTTGTGCTTGACTTTTTTGTAAGAAGGAGTACACTTAATAATAACCTAACAAATTTGTTAGGTAAGTTTATGGTTATGATTTCATTTTGCAAAATCGGCGGCTTAATAAACTGCAAAGAAGCGCTCCGCGAGAACAGGGTGAAATCAACCGGGAACATCCGGTGATTTCACTGGAAGGGAAGGTTAAGAAAATGGCAATGAACAACTACCTGGTCCCAATTGAGAGTGCCACCCTGCAGGTGATTGGCAGTGATCTGGATTTTTCAAAAAATCGGGAGCGTCCAAAAATCCTGATCATTGATGATGATCTGGATTTTATCGAAATGCTTAAAATAGTCCTGCGCAAGGCAGGCTTTGATGTAGCTGGTGCTCATAATTACCCAACAGCTGCACAAAAGTGTCGCGAAGTGGATCCCAATGTGATCCTGCTGGACATATTGATGCCGGATGTGGATGGATGGGAAACCTACCAGAGATTGAGCCAGGTATCGAATGCACCGGTTATTTTTGTATCGGCCGCGCCTTTCCAGGAAAATATTGTTCGGGGGTTTGAAATTGGCGCTGAAGACTTCATCGCGAAACCATTCAACAACCCGGAACTAATCGCCCGGATAAAAAGGGTGCTTAGGAATCCGTTATATTCCCGCCGGCCGAATGTTCGGAGGTACCCTGACAGCGGAATCGTGATCGACTTTGATGCACATGAAGTTACCCGAAACGGCCGACCCATCCGGTTAATCCCACGCGAGTTCACTCTGCTGGAGATCCTTGCAGAAAATGCACCGCGCAATGTTTCCTATGAGAAAATCACCATGCAAATGTGGGGAGAAGATTCCATAAAAAACCGTGCGCATCTAAAAACCATCATATTTTCATTGAAGCGGAAATTGCAGGATAATGAGACCGAAATGTCATTAATAGTAAATAATCGCGGCATTGGGTACCAGTTGGTGTCTCATCCTGAGGTTGGAAAAGCCCTTTAAGAGCGAAAAATTAGATGGACAAGATATTAATTATTGATGATGATCTGGATTTTATCCAGATGCTCACCATAAAGTTCCGCCTGGACGGATATGAAGTGTATTCGGCCACCTCCGGATGGGATGGGATTCGGATGGCTTACGAGAGTCATCCGGACGTCATCCTGCTGGATATCATGATGCCGGAAACGGATGGTTTCGATACCTGTCATAACCTGCGCCGGATGACCAATACTCCCATCCTGATCTTGACAGCACGATCGGCAGAGAGCGATGTAATTCGGGGGCTGTACCAGGGCGCAGACGACTTTCTCTCCAAACCATTTCGTCACGATGTGCTGGATGCCCGCATCCGAGCTCTACTTCGGCGAGCCAGGTCTCCCCAGCAGCAGATGGTTAAAGCCAACCATTATTCGGACGATGTGATGAGCATTGATCTTGATTCTCAACACCTCATTTCGCTGGGAAAGAAGCAAAAACTAACTCCCACCGAACGCGATATTTTAAGCATGCTGCTTAACAGCAATGATAACTCCGCCACTTACCAGGAGCTTGCCATGCGGTTTTGGGGGCGATACGACCAATCTGCCAAAGAAAGCCTGGCGGTACACGTGACGAGCTTGCGTAAAAAAATGCGGGTTTTATGCGGAGCCTTATACGATCACGACTATATCCAAAATAAGTGGGGCGTTGGATATTATTTTGTTCCGCGTAAATCGCCATAACTTAAATCATGGGTGTCAGGAAGGGGGTTTCGGCCACATCAATCGAATAGCTATTTTATGACTAAATGGTTTAAATTTTGTAATCGTCACATTCCCAAACAGTAAACCATAAAATAATTCATTAAGAATCTTAAATATTTCTTAATTGAACCCCTGCTATACTATTTTTACAGATTTTATTCGCGCGATTTCTCGCGGGCTTCAATTGTTTGCTTATTTTACAAGGAGAGAGGATATGACCACGAGATCGAAAAAATATATGCTGATGGGGAAAGTTTCTTATATGATCAGCGCCGCATTCATGATCGCTGCGCTGGTTACGAATTTGATCCCACCTCGCACCGCCTCGGCGCATCATTCGACAATTACCGGCAGTGTTGCATGCCAGACGGATGGGACAAAACTGGTTACCTGGACGATCACAAATTGGCAACTGACAGGTGACCCATTTACGATAACTTCCATCAGCCCATCCATTTCCGGGGTGGGAGTGGGTACCGTGGTAGTTGATTCAGTCCAGGGGACACAATCATTTTCCGGCACCGACCACAGCACAGTATCCCTTTCGGTTACCGGCCAATGGACTGATGCTTCAAACACCAATTCAGGATCTGTTAACCTGGGTTCCAATCACTGTCCGGTCGAGACCCCCACTCCGCCTGCCACCGCCTCGGTGTCCGTTGGTGCCTGCACCTTCAGCAATGGAAATTCTTCGACTGCAGTGACGATCACCCTCAGTCATGCAACCTTTACGATCAACAATCACACCTATAACAGTTCGCGAACCATTAATCTGGCCCCAGGAACCTACCCCTATACCTGGACGCACACCTCTGGTTACACCGGGAGTGGGAGCGGAGACGTGACTGTTGGCGAATGCAGGCCACCTGCCACTGCATCATTGTCCATTGGCACCTGCAGTTACCGTGATGGCGTGTCAACGGTCCACGTGATTATCGCCCTTAGCCATGCTGAACTCAATATTAATGGGAATAATTACGACAATTCAACGACCATCCACCTTCGTCCGGGTAGTTACCCCTGGACAGCCAGTGCCGACCAGGATTTTGTCCTCAGCGGGGATTCGAGCGGCACACTGGTGGTGGACGGGTGTGCCCCGCCTCCTCCAACGATAACGATTTGCTATAACGGTGTCACTTATCCAAATGTGCCGGTTGCCAACCTCGGTCAGTATCCCGGTTACACCGAAGGTGCCTGCCCTCCACCTCCTCCTGTCACCATATGCTGGAATGGGGTGACTTATCCGAACGTAGCTGTCGCCGACCTGGGAAATTATCCCGGCTACACACAAGGTGCCTGCCCTGACACCCAGGACGCCACCGCATCGGTGACCGCGGGCACGTGTTCCTGGACACTCGCTGGCGGTTCGGTGACCCCAGTGTCGATCACCCTTAACGGCGCATCGCTTTCGATTAATGGTGCGACCTACACTGCCTCGACGTCGATCGACCTTGGACCCGGAACTTACCCCTACAGTTGGACTGCCCAACCCGGTTACCAAGGGAGCGGGAGCGGGGATTTGACCATTGGTAACTGCACTCCCCCGGATGCATCAGCCACCGGAGATTATGGGGCGTGTTCATGGACACAAGAGACAGGCTCTTTGACCGCCGTGAACTTCCAAGTGACAGGGGCATCGCTTATCTACACAAATATCGTGACGCACGAAACCTGGGGCCCCTTTACTGAATCAGGGACTGTCTACCTGTATCCTGGCAATTACTACTATGAATGGACGGCAGTGAGCGGTTTTAAGGGAAGCGGTAATGGTGCTTTCCCCATTTTTGACTGCACACCCCCGGATGCGTCCGCGTCAGTTCTCCCTGGAGACTGTTCATGGACTGCAGGAGGCGGCCCAACGACTCCTGTTTCTTACGTCGTGGATGGTGCCGCACTAACCATCACCAATGACGACACCTCCGCGTCTTACGGCCCTTACACAATTTCGGGGAGCATCGACCTGGGACCAGGACACTACTCCTATTCATGGACGGCTGTGAGTGGTCACAAGGGGAGCGGTAGCAGCACGTTTACCATTGGTAACTGCACACCCCCAGATGCGACCGCCTCGGTTGTTCCCGGCGACTGTTCATGGACAAAAGAAACCGGACCATCGACGCCAGTAACAATCACCATTAACGGTGCCTCGCTCCTTATCAACGGCGTGACCTACAATGCTACGACCACAATTGACCTGGGGCCTGGCACCTATCCTTACAGCTGGACAGCATTACCAGGTTTTAAGGGGGATGGTAGCGGGTCCATTGTGGTCAGTGATTGCACTCCCGGCAATGCTGAGGCCTCGGTTTCCACCGGGACTTGTTCCTACACAAAAGAGACTGGTGCGAAGACGCCCGTGACGATCACTTTGACAGGCGCATCGTTCACCATCAATGGAAACACTTATGGGGCGTCAACCAATATCGACCTCGGACCTGGCATTTACCCCTACACCTGGACGCATTTAACTGGTTACATTGGCGATGGAAGCGGGGATTTGAACGTGGGTAACTGCAATCCTGAAGACCCGCTGGTCAAGACAGCTAATCCTTTGACCTATTCAGCCGTCGGAGATGTTATCAGCTATACCTATAATGTGACGAACCTCGGAAATGTCCCATTGACGGGTGTCCTGGTCACGGATGACAAAGCTTCAGTTAGTTGCCCGCAGACCACCCTGGCAGTGAATGAAACGATGACCTGCACGGCTTCTTACACCATCGATCAGGATGATCTCGATGCCGGTTCAGTGACGAACCATGCCACATCGGTTACCGATCAGACAGGACCTGTCTATGATGAAGCTACAGTGACCGCCGTCGTCCGTACCGGGTTGAGCATTGATAAGTCCGTCGCCGAATTGATCTATACCTTTGTGGGTGATATCCTGCATTACAGTTACCTGGTAACAAACACTGGAAATGTAACCTTGACCGCGTTGGGGGTGACGGATGATAAAACCACTGCCACCTGCCCGAAGAACACACTTGCCCCGGCGGAGTCCATGACCTGCACTGCAACCTACGCTGTTAAAAATGCAGATATGCAGTCAGTAAATATTACCAATACCGCTTACGCCCACGGGCTATATGGAACGGTCGCGGTCAATTCAGCTCCTGACTCGGCTACAGCAATACGCTTCTTAAAACTCATTTTGAGCAGCAGATGTGCAACAAATCCGGGTGCAAAAAATGGCTGGCTGGTGGCGAACAACAACCCGTACGAGGTTGATTTTGAGTATGCCCTCGACGGAGGCGTCTCTGGCGTTGGTACTGTGCCTGGCAATTCCACCGCCACCTTTGATACTCCGGTTGGTTCGGGTACAGGTGTGATGAGTCTATATAAGTCTGGAGTTCTTCAGAATAGTGCCACGCCCAGAACGGGTTGCAATGAGAACCCGCCTCCTCCCATTCCGGGCTGCATGGATCCTACTGCTAAAAATTATAATGCGGCAGCTACGCAGAATGATGGCAGCTGTGTATTCGGTGAGGTGACGGGTGGTGGTCCTGCCGTGCTGATCCCGGTAACGGGTGTGGACATGGGTCTGCTGGGCCGCACATTGCCTGGAACGCTCTTTGGCCTTTCGTTCAGCTTTGTGGGTCTTGGCTTTGTGTTGACCGGGCTGGGTCGCCGGCGTGAAGACTAACCCATAGTATAATTTTATAACATGAGCCAGGTACATCTGTTTTCAGGTGTACCTGGCCTTATTTGAAGGCAGGTCAATGCGCAAGCTAAACAATTGGATGGTGATTGCCGGATTATTGTTGATCGTGGGCGGAGCTGTGACCATTTGGGCAACCATCCGGACTAACCTACCCACCCCTTTTGATATTACCTCCGGGTCTGAGCAGGATGAAAATTCACTGCCCATCATTGCTCCGGCCAATTCAGGCAATGGCAACGATTTTGAGAGTGCGACTCAGATAGGCGCTCCTACGGTTGATACTATAACGAGTTATACCCCTGCCTTTACGCCGGAACCTCAAACCGTCGGGATGATACCCGACCGCCTGGTGATCTCCAAGATTAACCTGGATGCGCCAATCATCCCAGTCAGCTATAAGGATATCAAGGTCGGCAACCAGGTTTATTACCAGTGGCTGGCACCCGAAAAGTTTGCAGCCGGCTGGCAGGATACTTCCGCCTTGCTTGGTTTATCTGGGAACACCGTTCTGAATGGGCACCATAATGCTTACGGAAAGGTGTTCCAAGATTTGGTGAGTCTCAATATCGGAGATGAACTCAGTATCTATGCGGGTGCCATTGAATTTCGCTACCAGGTGGTTGCCAAAATGCTGCTCCCGGAACGGTTCGCGCCGCTATCTCAGCGGCTGAACAATGCACGCTGGATCGAGACGTCAAAAGATGAGCGTATAACCTTGATCACCTGCTGGCCGGCAACCAGTAATACGCACCGCGTGGTGATCGTGGCATTCCCAATTGGGGCGGCGGATGCCAACTTTATCCCAACCCAGCCCTCGCAATAAGTCCGGGATAGTTAGCGGAATCTAAACGGGCAGTTCATTCATGAACTGCCCGTTTTTGGATAACAAAACCCGCTATTTCGAAATAACCCTGATTTCGGGAAGTTTACATTATGGGGATGGCAGTCCGCGAGGGTGCCGAATTATACGGGACGGCAACCACAAATAAACGTCCCCAGGAGTCAACACCCTGATTCGAGATGCAGGTTTGGAGGACAAGGTTGTGGCTCACCCCGTAGGTCTGGTAGAAAACGTCTTCCACAGACAACACCTTGCTGGTGGATAAATCAATAAAGGAGGAGTACGGGTTGTTGGGTTGAAGCGCCTGGAACCTGCGAACTTGAACCACAAGGTACCTGGAATAGTGTCCATCACCATAAACCACCGCAATCAAGTCGCCATTGGTGATTTCCGGGAAACTCGCTCCGGCCAGGGTATTATGGGCAACAAAACCCAAAGAACCAAATGATGAAGCAGATTGGAACTGGGTCAGTTGATCATCGTTCGGAGAAACATAAGCAGGCTGGTTGCCCGGTTGTTGAATGACCGGAAAAGAAAATATAGATTTTATGTACAACCCGGTAACTTCCCGCGCGGATCCATTTTTTACCTGTTCAATGAAAGATGTCAGGCTGGGAGAATATGCTGTAACAGGCGAGGAAGATACAATGCTCAAATCCCCCGTGACAGGAATTTGTGCAGATGCATGCAGCGGAACCACTGCCATGCTGATGGAGATCAGGAGACTTGCGAGACTAATCAGAGGGTGGAAAATTTTTGGAGACATGTAGCTCGCTTGAACAATAATTATTTTACGGTTACTATTCAATAACTTAAAATTATTATACAAGCAATATTATTCGAATGAAATGGTTTTTTTATAGTTGTAGGGAGTGTGTAAGTATGGTAATTTGAGACAAATTCCCGTGATAAATACCCCCTATCCACACGATTTGGGTATTTTTCCATGATTCAATGTAAATCACCAGACCAGTTTCAGTAAAAAAAATTATCATCTGGCTTTGGTATACTTGCTCCATGCAGCCCAGAGCCCTCCCGGTGCTTGTGTTGACGCTTGTCGTTGCCCTTGCAGCTTGCGATCCATTTTCAACACCACTGCCCATTGCTTTTCCATCTACCCCCGCTAACGCTACCGGCGAACCAATTCCCACCGCGACGCTGCTCCCTTCCTCCCTCAGTCTCGACCCAGCCAACTGGCATAGCTGGCCGGTGATTCCGATAGTTACGGAATACACCCGCCAGGTTTACCAGCTCGGGCAGACACTGGGGAACGACCCACACGCTTTTTCGGTCTTTGGCGATTGCCAGTCCGCGCCGAAGGCCTTTCTGGGCATTTACGAATCTGACCCCCTGGCAGTTGCTGACCTACCTCTTCCCCTTCAGGAGTCAGTAGCCTGGTTCAAAGGATCGTTCGACCGCTTGAGTCCCACTGTGCGTGGCGGCACCACCACTGGCGCACTTCTCTGGGCGCAATGGCATCAGAGTAAATTCACCTGCACGATTTATGAAACTCCGCTCCAATGCGAACTGCGCATCCAAAGACCTTCTTTCGTCCTAATCCATGTTGGCTCGCATTATGAAGATCGTAATGAAAGCTATATGCGGATCATCCTGGAGCAACTCATCAACGCTGGCGTGGTTCCCATCCTGACAAGTAAAGCGGATAACCGTGAACTTGACGAACATGTGAATGCACAATATGCCCAACTGGCTGTGGAATATAACATTCCGTTCTGGAATTTCTGGGCAGCCGTGGATAACCTGCCCAACCGTGGACTCTATACCCGCCCTGACGCCACCTACCAGGGGGATCTCTATTTGACCGATGAGGCGGCTGCCATTCAGCGACTATCCGCCCTGGAGGTACTGGATATTGTGCGCCGCGCGGTGATGGGTCCGTAATAAAAAAGATAAAAGGTTAATTCGTTTGGAACGATTTATAAGGAAATTTAGGGGGTCCCATTTGTGATAAGATACGGCCTATGGATTTTTCAAAAATTACCGACAACCTTTATATTGGCGACACCCCGCGCCCTGGTGAGTACGATTTTCTGCGAGGCTTGGGCGTGCGCCTGGTCATCAATATGCGCTTTGACTGGCGTCCTCCCAAGGACACCCACCAGCAGCCAATCGATTTCCTTTGGTTGCGAACGTTTGACAACCCGGTGATTGCTTATTCCAATCCATGCCCTGATGCGCGGTGCCCGCGCAGCGTTGGAAACGATACGGGATGGGGGGAAGGTGTACGTTCATTGCGCCAGGGGACGCCACCGCGGGGTGGCGATGGGTGCGGCCATCCTGATCGCCCTGGGATATGACCCGCTAGAAGCGATTGAATTGATCAAGGTGCAACGTCCCATTGCCGACCCTGATATCTATTACATCCGAAGGCGGATACTTCGCTTTGCGCAAGAATGGGCGCGAAATTAATCCAGGAATCCTTAATAGACAGTCGAATGAAAGGAACAACCAATGGATGCCTCCAAATCCAGTCCTGAAACCGGGACTGTTTCGAAAATCGACCAACTGATCTCTGACCAATGGGAAGCCTGGATGCGATGGGATCCACTCTTTGCCACATCCTGCGGCGACCACCGTTATAATGACCGGCTGCCAGCAGCCGGTGAGGAGCAGTACGTCTCGTGGCGCGAACAACTGTCTGCGTTCCGCCAGCAGCTGGAGAAGATCGACCGCAATTCCCTGCCTGCCACAGATCGGCTGAATTGTGAGGTCTTTGCTCGGATGATTGACTATGAAATTTCCGCCCTGGATTTCCATGGCTACCGGCTGCCGATCTCCAAGGCGGGGGGGTTCCATGTGAGCTTTCCGGACCTGTACTTGTTCTCCCCGTTTAAGACGGTTGACGATTATGAAAATTATCTGTCCCGATTGGAGGCGTTGAGTCGGTATTTTGATGAAAGCATTGGTTTGATGCGCCTGGGTGTGGACACCGGCTTTGCCCCGCCGCGCGTCACACTGGAAGGGGTAGACAAGTCTTTGCAAGCGCATATCGTGGAAGATCCACGCCGCAGCGTTTTCTACAAACCCTTTGAACAATTCCCATCACTGGTAGGTGAGGCTGACCAGCAGCGGTTGAAGGCTGGCGCGGAAGTTGTCATCCGCGGGTCGGTGGTGCCAGCCTACCGGGCGCTGCTGCACTTCCTCGAAACGGAATACATCCCTCGGTCCCGCAGCGGGATCGCGGCTTCGGACCTCCCCGGGGGAGGTGCTTTCTACCAGGACCGCATCCGCTATTTCACCACGCTGGACCTGTCCCCCGAGGATATCCATGCCACCGGTCAGAGCGAAGTCACACGAATCCTGTCCGAAATGAAATCCGTCATGAGCAGGACAGGGTTCGATGGGTCTTTCCGCAAGTTCATAGAATTCCTGCGCAGCGATCCGCGCTTTTATGTCACCACACCCGCAGCCCTGCTGGAGAAGACTGCTCTCGTGTTGAAGAGGATGGATGGCGAACTGCCCAGGTTGTTCAAAACCCTGCCGCGCTTGCCTTATGGAATCCGGGAAATCCCGTCATTCAGCGCCCCAAGTCAAACGGCTGCGTATTACCAGCCCGGCACAGGGGATGGTACCGTGGCGGGGAACTACTACGTAAACACCTATGACCTTGCCAGTCGCCCCCTGTACGAGATCGAGGCTCTCTCGCTGCATGAGGCTGTACCGGGGCATCACCTGCAAATTGCCCTCCAGCAGGAACTGACGACTCTGCCAAACTTCCGGCGCTTCGCCGGGTTTACCGCTTTTGTGGAGGGCTGGGCGTTATATTCCGAAAGGTTGGGTATGGAAGTTGGTTTTTACCAGGACCCTTACTCGGATTTTGGCCGCCTGTCTTACGAGATGTGGCGTGCCTGCCGCCTGGTGGTGGACACCGGCATGCATGCCCTGGGATGGACCCGCCAGCAGGCGATCGATTTCATGGCTGAAAATACTTCTTCCACCCTGCTCAATATCACCAATGAAGTGGACCGATATATTGCCTGGCCAGGCCAGGCACTGGCGTACAAGCTTGGCGAGTTGAAGATGCGCGCCTTGCGAGCAATGGCTGAAAGTGAATTGGGAGACAGGTTCAACTTGCGGGAATTTCACGACGTGGTCCTCCTGGGAGGTGCTCTCCCACTGGATGTACTGGAGGCGCGTGTGCAGGATTGGGTGGGGGGGCTAAACCAATAATAAAACTCCGGGTTCTTTCTGAACCCGGAGTTCATATTTATTCACTTCTATTCACCTTCCAACTTCGCCACCGTAACCCCTGCGCCACCTTCCTTATCCCCGCCTTCTTCGAATGAAAATACATGCGGATGGACCTTGAGCGCAGCCCGCACCTCCTGCCTGAGCTTTCCGGTCCCTTTACCATGGATGATGCGGACGAAAGGCAGCCCGGTCATATAGGCTTTTTCAATATAGCGCTCAAGCATTTCAAGGGCATCTTCGGCGCGCTGCCCGCGCAGGTCAAGTTCGATGCCTGGTGAAGCTGCATGGATAGAGCGCTGGCGGGGAGCGGATGACGATTCCACAATCGTTTTCGGACCTCTCAATGTTTCAGCAGACCGCGACCCAAGCCCTGCGGATAAGGTATCTTCAAGCGTCTTCCGCTTCAACTCATCCAGGGGACGCGCATCCGCAGAGGGCCGGCTTGAATTTCAGCCTCATCATCACCAAGGGAAATGATCGTCCCTTCGTTACCAAGCTTTTTTAATACAACTTTGTCCCCAACTGACAATGGACGGCGCACGGAGGGCACTGATCGTGTTTCAGGACCCTGACGCCTGCGCCTGACCGGCTTTTGAATTTCCTCTTCGACGGTTTCAATTTTCTCTTCGATCTTCTGAATTGCATCCAGCGGTTGGCGGGCTTTCTTTAATTCGGCCTTCAGAAGTTTTAACTGTGCCTTGAATACCTCCACTTCCAATTCACCCTCGGCGCGCGCCTGTTCAAGGACTTTCTGTCGTTCTTCCTCGATTTTTTCCAGCCTTTCGGCCAGGTCATGTTCCAGCCGGCGGGCCTCGGAACGAGCTTTCCCGGCCTTTTCGCTCTCCTTGAAGGCAATCTTGCGCTGACGATGGATGTCACCGATGAGCTTGTCGGCTCTCAGATCGTCAGGGTTGATCTCACTCCTGGCGGCATCGATAACCTCCTGCGGCAGTCCCAAGCGCTGGGCGATGGCCAGCGCATTGGAACGACCAGGCAGCCCAATCGTCAATTTGAAGGTTGGCCGAAGGGTTTGGACATTGAATTCGAGTGAAGCGTTCACCACCCCCGAAGTGGTATGGGCAAAGGTTTTCAGTTCAGGATAATGGGTGGCGACGAAAGTGGTGATCCCTTGTGAAAGCAGGTTGGAAAGGATGGAGCGCGCCAATGCTGCACCCTCCTGTGGATCGGTACCCGCTCCGAGTTCATCCAGGATGACCAGGGCACGTTTATCAGCTTTTTAAGGATATGGACGATGTTGGTAATATGACCCGAGAAAGTGGAGAGCGATTGCTCAATGGATTGCTCATCGCCGATGTCTGCGTAGACGGCCTGGAAGCACGGCAGCTCCGAACCAGACTGTGCCGGAATGTGGAGCCCGCTCTGTGCCATGAGCACAAGCAGGCCGACGGTTTTTAGTGTAACGGTCTTACCCCCCGTGTTTGGACCGGTGATGACCAGCGCGAATGTCCCGGGGGAAGCGTCGATCGTGACCGGGACAACCGTTCCAGGGTCGAGCAGCGGATGTCTTGCATTGATCAATTTAATTGTAGGAATTTCAGAGACCGCCTGGCTGGTCTTACTCTCGCTAGAAGAATGTCCGTTACCAGTTTGTGGCTTCCGTCGTTTCAAATTTGATATTTCAAGCAGGATAGGTTCTGACCCGTTTATGTCCTGCGCAACCTTCCCTTTTGCAAAATTCAAATCAAGTTCCGCCAACGCGCCCACACCGGCTTCGATCTCTCCGGCAAGTTCTCCCACTTGTGCAGATAGAGCGGCCAATACCCGACGAACTTCGTCACGCTCGGCGATCTGGGCTTCCCGAAAGGCGTTATTGAGCTCGACCACAGCCAGTGGCTCTACAAACAAGGTTGCTCCGGTGGACGACTGGTCATGCACGATCGCCTTGACCTGACCCTTGAACTCTGCGCGCAGGGGGATGACATACCGTCCATCGCGTTGGGTGATCACGGCATCCTGCAGCTTGGAAGCTGTGGAGCTGTCGGTCAGGTAGCGTTGAAGGCGGGCCATCAGCCGATCGTGTGAAACCCGCACCTGCCGCCTGAGGTCATACAGCCTGGGGGAAGCACTATCTGTAACTTCTGCGTTGTCGGCTATACAACGGGAGATGGCTTCGATCAATCCCGATGGCGCTGGCAGGCGGGATGCAATGTCAGCCAGGTATGGATAGTCCCTGGCGTGTTTATCAAAGAAACGGTGCAGGTCGCGCATGGAGAGCAGCGTGGACTGCACATCCAGCAATTCCTTTGGGTCAAGCACGCCACCGTGCTCTGCGAGGTTCACCTGTTCCCGGACATCATGCGCGCCTCCAATGGTCAGGTCGGTGGTGACGAGCAACGTGCGTGCCTCGCTGGTCTCAGCCAGGCGGACAAGCGCTGTTTCGTAGTCAGGTGTTGGCTGAAGGGAGCGGGCCAGGTCGGCTGAGGCAGAGAAATCACAAAAATCCGCCAGGCGATCGAGGACTTTGGAAAATTCCAGGACGTGAAGTGTTTTGGCATCCATACAAATGAATTTAACCACAAGATAGGGGATTAGAGAATGGAAGGCAGAAAAGTGGAAATCAAAAAAGCGACCTTGCGGTCGCTGTTGTTGTTGGTGCTTGAAGATGCATGGGCGTGAGGAGACTTCTGCCAAATGTGTCCCCGGTTCCTCCTCTATTTAGTGACTAATGGGCTGTGGCTCATCAGCGGCACGTCTTCCCGCCCACTTAAATGGCCAGCCGGGCAATAAGAGCCCAATCAGGAAGGCCAGTATGGCAGCGAAGAAGGTGATCCGATAGGCAAGCTCAAATCCGGCAATATTTTCACGACAGGCCTCACCAAGCATGGGAGCCACCTGGGCAGGGATGGGTGCTGACTGGTCTCCTGGCTTAATATTTACGGCCACCGTACTCACTGCGGTTGGCTGGCAAATCGCAATTGGAGCTACACCCACCTTGGGAGGGGCATTTAGAAATTGCTGCTGCAAGGCTGAGATTCTGTGGCGACAGTGCGCTTACAAGCACAGTTGCCAGGATGGCGACCCCCACTGCCTGGACCACATTTCGGGTGGCCTGGGTCAGGGAAGAACCGTGAGCGATCTTGGGAAGTGGTACGGCTGACAATGCGGTCACGAAGGTTGTCTGAATGGTAGCGCCGAACGCCACGCCGCGCAATGCCAGCAGGAACAAGATCCAGCTGACAGGAGTGTCTGCCCGGATCTGGGAAAGCTGCCAGGTATTCAGGATTAATATCCCAAACCCAAATGCAAGCAGGACACGCGGCCCCAGGCGATCATATAAACGTCCGGCAATAATGGTCGCGATCCCTCCCGTGGCTGCCATGGGGAGCAGGATAAGCCCGGTCTCGAAAGCTGTCTTGCCGCGTAAAAACTGGAGGTATATGGGTAAAAGGAATTCGGCCCCGAAAAGCGAGATCACACTGACATACCCTAGCAGGCTGGCGCTTAGAAAGGTAGGTCTTTTGAAAAGCCGTAAATCCAACAGCGGTTCTTTGGCAACAAACAGCTCTATCAATGCGAAAGCGGTCAGCCCCAATCCACCGATGATGAACCAGGTCAAAACTCCTGGTGCCGACCAGCCGAAATTGGAAGCTACAGACGCAGCGTAAAGTACCGAGCCAAATCCGATGACCTCGGTAATCAACCCCATCCAATCCATGGCAGGCCAGTGGTCACCCAGGAAGTCAGGTAAAAAGTAGGAGCCCAGGATGATCCCGATGATGCCGATCGGGGGGTTGATGAAGAATATGAACCGCCATAAGTTATGGTCTACCAGGTATCCCCCCAGGATGGGTCCCATGGCAGGGGCCACCAGGGCAGCAATGCCAAAAATCCCCAGGGCAGCCCCCTGTTCTTTTGGAGGGAAACTGCGCAGCAATATGGCAGAGCTGAGCGGTAAGGCAATCCCTCCCCCGAACCCCTGCAAGGCACGTGCAGCGATCATGAAGCCGAGGGAAGGGGAGATGCCGGATAAAAATGACCCGATGATAAATATCGACAAACCGACCAGGTATATGCGCTTCATACCATAGCGGTTGGAAAGAAATGCCGAAAGGGGAGTACTAATTCCCAGCAAGAGGACATATATGCTGATGATCCATTGAGAATCATTCAGGCTGGCTCCAAATTCAGCCCTCAATGTCTGAAAGGCAACATTGATCACCGTCGTATCCAGGATCACCATGAATATGCCGAAGATGACCGAGATCAACACCTTGTATTTCTGAGGCAGGGCTTGCCGCCCTGCAGGAATGGACTGAGATTGTTCTGTAATCATAGTATCCTATTTTTATTTAGCCAGCCCGCTTTCTAATTATGAACAGACATCCGTTTGAAAGGGACATCTGTCCATCCCCCAATTGAGTTTCCTACTGGGATGGACACCCAAACATATTTAGATAATAATTGTCCTATTTTAGCACAAATCACTATACCCGGCAACGGCCATTCCCGACAAGGCCAGTTTCAATGCTAACCAGGGCTGCCCTTTTAGGGGCAGCCCTGGTTAGCATTCATACATATAACTATATTGGCGCTAGAAATTATCAGCCTGGATTTCGCCGGCATGTATTCCATCAATCGATGAGCGATCTTGCTGACGGTCATGGAGTGCAACCAGATGCGACCCGGCCCGGTCAGCGTGGCAAGAAAGAGGCCTTCCCCGCCAGCCAGCACATTGGCAATCCCTTTGATCATCTGGATGTCAAACGTGACACTGCCTTCGAACATCGCCACATGACCCGGTTCGACTTTCATGACCTCGCCAGGTTTCAGGTTATATTCCACGGCGTCGCCATCGAGTTCAGCAAAGGTCATCCCCGGCCCGGTTAGTTTCTGCAGGATAAATCCTTCTCCGCCAAAGAAACCGGCTCCCAATTTCCGGGTAAAGAAACACGTCGAGGGTGACACTCTTCTCTGCACACAGGAAGGCATGTTTGTGCATAATGACAGACTGTCCTGCATCCAGTTCGATGGGCAGCACCTTGCCGGGAAAATCTGTAGTGAAAGCCACCAGCCCCGGCGCACCTGCGGCATTGAAATCAACTATGAAGGCTGAAGCTCCAGAGACCGCACGCTTGAGCATGCCCCCCAGCCCTCCGCTGGCCTTGGTGCTCATATTCACGGTGGTTGTCATCCACGACATGCCGCCCGCGTCCGAAAATACGACCTGGTTGGGCTGCAAGTTCCATCGCCAGGGTTTGCTGAACCGTTCCCAGGATGTGGTACTTGATCCCGCCTTTGGTTTGTGCGCTTACTTCCGGGATGGTGGGAAGATCAGGAATACTCATGTTTGCTCTCCTTTGGGATTGGGTATTGTCGACATAGATGCTACTCATTTGACCATGTGGTCATGAAGGTAGGTCAGCTTCCAAAGACCACAAGAAATGCAGGTGTCAGTCCTTCCGGATGATAAGGCTGCCTTGTTCATATCACCCACGAACTCTGGGAGATTGGTCTGTGCCCAGCAGCTGGCGGACTGCGGACGCTTCACCGGTATGGTACCAGTAGTGATAGATATTTCTCATCAGCAATGTACCAACGCTTTCATCCACCGGTTTCCCGTCCCGCTGCAGATATGTCCTGCAGGATGGCGGGTGTCAGTGTTTCGAGATATTTATCCGCTTCGGCGGTTACTTTATGCCATACAGCCCACATTTCTTTCATGCGGGGTGTGCTGGCGGGTCTTGCCGATAGCCCACCAGGTCATAAAGACCGGGCGCGACATCTCTTTTGCTGAGCCAAACATCACCCAATAACGGTGCTCCTGATTGGCGAGATGTCCGACCATCCAACTGATACAGTTCATCGGCATGACCCGGCGGATGGCATCCTCCTCGGAAACACCTTCCAGGCAGCGGACGAACTCGCTGCGGGCGAAGCGTAACTGGCTGACGAGCAGATGGGATTGCATATCGGACTCCTTGATCAGATTATCGGATTTGCTTCACAACAACTATCCTGCAGCCCATCAGATCACATAGATCATTCATATTTTACTCGTTATCGAGATCGATCCTGTCGTTGGGCAGTACACCGATTTCCTCGAACAAACCATTCCTTTCTATTATCCATATTCCCTAAAAATCGTGGTATACTCCCGTGCTGCTCGAAATTGGAGCAAACACACCAGGGAAATTGTTTTGAGACTTCAAATGATGGCCCGGCGAAGATGACCGGGCTATTTTGTTGGGACGATGCGCCCGCAAGGGCGCTTCGGATTGGCAAGAAATTCGGTACCCGTGTCTAAACCAGGGAAACCCGTGGAGTCATCGAAACATCCCCTAATTCAAGTCAATGCGTGATGCGCTGTTAGCGACGTAGTAATCTCAGCAATTTCAGGAGATTACTGACCTGCATATCTCCGAACGAAGTGAGATGCAAGTGTCGTTGCTCTCTTCGGTTGCTCCTCGCAATGATAATAAAGAGGAATAAGATGACTACCCAATTTACTGATTTAAACCTGCGTCCCGAGTTGATGCAGGCCATCGACTGCGCTCGGTTACACCGAGCCGACGCCCATCCAGGCTGCCCTCATCCCGGTCATGCTGACCGGCGCGGATGTGATCGGTCAGGCCCAAACCGGTACTGGCAAAACCGCCGCCTTTGCCCTCCCCATTTTAAACAACCTTGAACCCGGAGAACGCCACGTGCAAGCGCTGGTGTTATGTCCCACGCGCGAACTTGCCTTGCAGGTTGCCGGTGCCATTAACGATTTTGGCAAGGTGCAGGATGTGCGCGTTCTGGCCGTCTACGGCGGGCAGCCATACGGTCCGCAGATCAGCCGTCTCAACCGCGGCGTGGACGTGGTGGTTGGCACACCCGGCCGCCTGATCGACCTGCTCGAGCGCAATGCCCTCAACATCAGCCAGGTCCGCACCGTGGTGCTCGACGAAGCCGACGAGATGCTCTCGATGGGCTTTGTCGAAGATATCGAGACCATCCTGGCCGATACCCCCGAAGACCGCCAGACCGCCCTTTTTTCCGCCACCCTGCCGGCTCCCATCCGCCGACTGGCGAGCCGCTACATGCACTCCCCGCAGTCCATCCTGATCCAGCGCGCACAGGTCACGCTGGAGGCCATCGAACAGCGCTACTACCTGGTCAACCAGGCCGATAAACTGGCTGCGCTGACGCGCCTCTTCGAGATCGAACCGGTGACCAGCGCCCTGATCTTTGTCCGCACCCGCGTCGGAACCGGGGAACTTGCCAACTGAACTGGCTCGACGCGGCTTTCCGGCTGAATCGCTGAACGGCGACCTGAGCCAGGAAGCCCGTGAACGGACGCTCAACCGCTTCCGCCAGAACCAGGTCAAAGTCCTGGTGGCGACAGATGTGGCTGCCCGTGGATTGGATATCGACGATATTTCCCACGTCTTCAACTATGACCTGCCCGATGACCCGGAAATTTACATCCACCGCATCGGGCGCACCGGCCGTGCTGGAAAGACCGGCATTGCCATTTCCATGGTCACGCCGCGGGAGAAGCGCCTGCTGCGCCAGATCGAATCGCTCATCCGCCAGCCGCTGACCAAATCCACTCTTCCGACCGAGGAAGACATCCGGAACCACCGTGAGAATGAATTGCTCGAAAACATCAAAGTCTGGCTGGTACGCGCCCGCTATCACCGCGAACGTGAACTGGTGGCTCGCCTGGTGGAAGAAGGACACGACCCGTTGGAAATTGCCGCGGCAGCCCTCAAACTGGCGCGTTCCGATGAAAAACAACGCCCGGTTGCCGCAGTCAGCGAGGTGCAGGATACAGTAACGCGCCGCTTATGAAAGGGAGGGAAACGCCCCCAGCCGAGGCTACGCGGATCGTGAAACGGTCTCGCACGAGCCTGGCATGGTGCGTCTCAATCTGAGCCTGGGCCGCCTCCAATGGTATCCGCCCCAACGATGTGGTCGGCACGATCGCCTTCCACGCCGACATCCCCGGTCACACCATCGGGAAAATCCACATCCAGGATAAATTCACCCTGGTGGATGTGCCGGAGAAATTCGCCGCCCAGGTACTGGCAAAGAACGGGAACTATCGTATCCGCCAGCAGTCTGGTCAATATCAAACCAGCCTAAATCACCCAGGAAATTAAAAAGAGAGTTGCGACATTTTTTTCGCTACTCTCTTTTGTTATTTCTGCCACCAACCAGGGTGGCAGCCATCACAAGTGGCCAATAAAGAATAATCCCAATTGGTATGGTCAGCCAGGAATCCCCAGATTTATTTCTGTTCAATAAATTTCCCGGACATGGCAATCAATTTGTGGATGTGGTCGACATGGTCGCGTTCGTGCCAGAGAGCCCGGCGCAGCATTTTCCGGGGGGACCAGAACTCCCCGTCCACGCCGACCACCTGCTTCACTCCATCCATTTTGAATAAAACCTTATTGAAATGACTGCGGACTTTCTCCAGCCGGGCGAGCGGTTCATCGGGGACATTGGCGCGGGGGAAGGCCAGCCCGAGGCGTTCCATGTACCACCATTCCGCTCCCCCCAACATGCCCGAGAACCCCGTTGATGCTCCAGCGTTCACCAGTATAGGTCTGGTTGAGTTTCTCGGTGCTTAAGTCCATGCACGGTCTTGAGCAGGTCATCCCGGCTCCAGACCAGCATATCCAGGGCGTGTTTGATTTCAAGAGTGGTTAGAGGTTTCCAATCATAAGGGAAGAATGATTCCACGCTGTAACCATCCGCCTCGCTGGCGTTATCCAGATCGTCATTGATGTAATAAACATCCCAGGTCCCATTGACGACGATCTCAATTTCTGACTCGGAGAAGTTAAGCCAGGTATTCGGTTCGTGGTGCAGGATCCAGCCAGCATATTTATTGAGCGCCCCTTCCAGGTTCGTTATTGCCGCCTGCCCTTTCATGCCATAGGCAAAACAGCCCGGATGTTCCAGTGCCCAGGCGATGGAGCGTCCTTCATTATTATTTTCAATCCCGACTTGAAAAATCATCTAACGCCTCCATAACTGTGTTATTTTACACCAATACAAAAGGCGGGCAAACCCCGCCTCCATACTGGTTCAGTCTGGAACACCAGCACTTCTTAGAATGCTTTCGCCCCGCAGATCCCTTGAGCTCATCTCAACGTTTACCCATGCCGGTTCATGAACTTTTCCATTCGACGCAGGGCTTCTTCGATCTTCTCATATGCCGTGGCATACGAGCAGCGGACAAACCCCTCGCCTCCTTTTCCGAATGCATTCCCCGGCACCACCGCCACATGTTCTTCAAGCAGGAGTTTTTCGGCAAAGGCCTCATCGTCCATGCCGGAGGCGGTAATCTTTGGGAAGGCATAGAATGCTCCACGCGGTTCAAAAGTGGTCAACCCGAGCTTGTTCAACCCGCCGACGATCAACCTGCGGCGCCGGTCGTATTCGGCGACCATCTCCTGGACGTACTTTTCTCCATTCGTCAGCGCTTCGAGACCTGCATCCTGGGCGGTGGTTGGAGCAGACATGATGGTGTACTGGTGGATGCGCACCATGCCCTTGATGATATCTGCCGGGCCGCAGGCATAACCGATGCGCCAGCCGGTCATGGCATATGCCTTTGAAAGTCCACCCAACAGGACAGTGCGCCTTTTGATCTCTTCTCCCAAAGCCGGGACGCAGACATGGTCGAAATCATATACCAGCCGGTCGTAGATCTCGTCCGAGACGATGATCAGATCGTGTTCGATGGCGATTTCCGCCACCTGTTTTAACGTCTCGCGTGGCAACTGCGCCGGTGGGGTTGCTGGGATAGCCCACGAAGATCACCTTTGTGCGCGGAGTGATGGCGGCCCGGACGTGCTCCGGGTCCAGCTGGAAATTGTCCTCCATCCGGCTGGGAATTTCCACCGGGACTCCCCCTGCCAGGATCACCTCGGCCTGGTAGGAAACGAAACAGGGGGTTGGGATGATGACCTCATCGCCCGGGTCGAGCAGGGCGGTCATCACCAGGTAAAGCGCCTCCGAGACACCCACCGTGGCGATGATTTCGTTGACCGGATCATAGCTCACGCCATAGAGGCGTTTCAATATTGCGGCCACAGCCTGCCGCAATTCGAGCTTGCCCGAATTGGAGGTGTAATGTGTTTCCCCGGCTCGCAGGGAACGTACGCCTGCATCCAGGATCGTTCCGGAGTGGTGAAATCCGGCTCGCCAATGCCAAGAGAAATGACATCCTTCATCGTGGCGGCGATGTCAAAAAACTTGCGAATGCCCGATGGTTTCAATCCAGCCACGCTCTTTGCGAGATAACGCACTCCAGATATTTCCTGCATCCTGCCTCCTTAAAGTTGGTGAATTTGCCACACAAGATTGGGAAGGTTTCGCTGGTCTCCTCAAAATAGGGAAAGTTCAAAAACCTGTCCAGCCTCCGTCCTGACCCGGAACCATTTCGCCTGGGGCGTGCGTCCCTGGGATAGAATTTCAGCAATGATGAAGCGCTGTCCCTGCCAGGTGAGCGCGGTCGGTCTTTCGGCGTAGGTGGACCCGGAATGGCATTCGACGATGTTGGTCATAGAAAAGCACAAGCACTATTTCAAAGAAACAGAACTATCATCTCCAATGTTCAACTTCAAGTGGGGGATCTTCGGAAGAAACATCCTTTAATCCTGGCCTGCCGGCCAATAAACGAGCCTTGCAAGGCTGCTGTGTCCACCGTAGCTCCTGTTTCGATGATGGAGTCTTCGATCCGGGCACTTGTGATCGTGCAATCCGCCCCGATGGAGGCGTATGGGCCGATCACGGAATCCCTGATCCTGGCGCTTGGATGGATGAACACCGGGGGGACGATTGTCAGATTTATCCTTTCCCTTTTTTTATCTGGATGTGCTTGCCGTGTTCCAGCAAATACCGGTTCGTCTCAAGCGTGGCATCGATCGTACCGGTATCCAGCCACACATCAACTGTCTGCGTCCGCATTTTCAGACCGTGCTCGATCATGATGTTGATGGTATCGGTGAGAAAATACTCGCCCTTTAATGATTTGCCGCGCTGGAACTGGGTCTTCAAGAGCGGATACCAGTTTTGCGCCGTGTTTGAAATAATAGCACCCGACGACGACCAGGTTATTCTCCTTGGTGTGCGGTTTCTCGACGAGGTGCGTCACCCAGCCATGGGCATCCAGCTCTGCCACGCCAAATCGACGCGGATCCGGGACAGGTTTTACCCAAGCCACACCTTCCGCTTTTTCATCTGCCAGAAAGGAGAAATCCGTTTCCAAAAGCGTATCCGAGAAGCAGACAAGCACCGGTCCGGTCAGGAACTTTCGTGCCAGCCATAGCGCGTCCGATTGACCCAGCATCTCCCGCTGGACGACAAAATGCGTGGTTAATCCGGGATGGTTTTCCTTCATGAAAGGGGGGATCTGCGTTTCACCCAGCCCGGGACCAAGAATGATCACGTATTGGGCGCTCCCGCTATCGCTCTTCGACCCGGGCGAACCCTTGCCTGGATGGGATCTGGCACCCGATGGGTTGAGATCCGGTATGCTTTTGAACATATCCAGCATGTGGTCCAGAACGGTGCGACCAGCCACACTCACCAGTGGCTTGGGCTTTGACCATGTTTGGGGACGCATGCGGGTAGCCCACCCGGCGGTGGGGATGACGATTTTTATGGATTTGGTCATGGCTCTATTTTATGACAGAATATGTGAATCAACCAAGACAAAAGGCCGCCGACGAAGGGCTGGACCTTTGAAGGCGGTCTTCATATATATGTATTATCCGTTTATGCCCTGGATAAGGCCAATTTCCTAATCCAACTCCTTTACAACGTCCTCCATTATATTCACCGCTTTCTTGACAATGGGTACATCGAAGGCAAACTTTGCCTGTGCTGCCGCGAAAAGTTCGGGAAGGGTCGCCTGTCCCCCAAGGGAGAGGGCTTTGCGGTAGGCGGCCACTGCCCTGGCCTGGTCGGAGCGCGCGTTACCAAATATCTGTACCGCCCCCAACTGGGCAAGGCCATATTCCACATAATAGAAGGGTACCTGATGGATATGTTGCTTGCGATGCCAGCCGGTCACCTTGAATTCTTCCAGCCCGGAGTAGTCCACACCGGGTATGAAGCGGTCCCAGAGCTCACCCCATTTTTCATCGCAGGCAGCCGGGTCCGTGCCTTCCTTCGGGTTCTCGTACACCCACTGCTGAAAAGAATCCACCACAGCCATAAACGGCCAGAAAAGGATCATGCTTTCCAGGTGCTCAACGCGTGCGTGAGCTGCCTCAGCCTCGGAATAGAATCCGCCGTTGGCCCTGGTCAGGTAAGGAGAAGCCAGCAGTTCCATCCCCATTGAAGCAACTTCTGCAAATTCCATGGGCACAGCCAGCTGCTGAATATATGGGATTGTGGCTGTCTCGAAGATATGGAAGGAATGTCCTGATTCGTGCAGGGTCGTCATCACGTCGTCATGGGTGCCAACCGCGTTGACAAAAATGAACGGCTTGCGAATCGAAGTGTAAGATGTGCAATATGCTCCCGGAGCTTTGTTCTTGCGGTTTTCGAGGTCAGTCAATCCTTCTGCCACCATCTGGTCGAAGTAACCGCCCAGCACGGGATCCACACGGTGGAAGATGGCGGAGGTCCTGGTCTTCAATTCATCGATGGACGCAAATGGCTTGAGCTGCGGAATTTTCGCCGGGGGGGAAGGGCGCGAGAACCAGCCATCCACCAGGTCCCAGGGACGAAGCGCGTCCAAACCGAGAGCCTGTTTCCGTTTCTGGTAGATGCGCGTCGCTGCCGGGACAACCACTTTTTCAATGGCTGCCGCAAAGGATTTGCAGTCTTCGGGACTGTAGTCAAAGCGCAAATTCTGCACCCAGGTATATTCACGGAAGCTGGGTTTATCAGCATTTTTGGCAATCCTGGCGCGCACATCCATGAACTTTTGCCACAAGCTGTTGATGCCCTTCCGGTCGGAAAGTTGACGTTCAGCCTTGAGATGCCAGGCCTTTTCGCGCCGGGTACGGTCAGGCTGCTGGAAGTTCATGGCAAGCCGGGTGAGCGTGATTTCCTCCCCTTCCCAATTGACGGTTTGAGCGCCGTAAATTTTGTCGTATTCGATCGAGAGTTTTTGCTGGTCGGCCAAAAGCGAAAGGTTTGATTCGCGGAACAGGTCTGCTTCGGCACGCATATTTCGCAGGGGCAATTCGAATCCCTGCGGTTCCAATTTACTTGCCAGCAGTTTCTCTTTAAGCTTTTGTTCGGCGGCCATCATATTTGGGAAGATCCCATCGAGAAAAGCATTCATGCGCGCCTCGGCTTCCTTGTCAGCGGTATTGACAGTTGTCGCAACCGAAAGGCGTGCATACATTTCCTGAGCGCGTTCGGCAATGCTAGACCAATCAGCCAACCAGCCATCCACGTTGGAAGAGCTCAGGGAGCGGGCTTCCAGTTCCTTGTAATATCGCTCTATGGCAGGCCAGGTCCAGGCGATTATTTCCGCGCCGGTATTTGGAAGGTTTTTTAGCATATGGGTCCTTTCATTAAAAAGAATATTAATATCTTCAATTGCATGATGGGATCACCACGATATAATTTCAAAAAGAAATTCCCAACCTATTTTCTCATAATTGGGGACAAAGGCACAGAGTAAACACACCTGCATGACGCAGCATTATTGGAGGATGGTCAGGTTGGCGAGACTTGCTGCCAACCGCTTGATCCCAACTGATTCAAAAACCACATCCACGGTTTCGTCATTGTCCTGCAGGCGGGAATTAAGCACGATCCCTTCGCCCCAGGTGGGATGCTGGACTCTCATCCCAGCCCGGAAACGGACATCAATGATCGGGGCAGAGACCGCTTCGGAGCGCAACCAGGCAGGGGTCAGATTGCGGGAGGCGCGCCCGGCCCGCGCTTTTCCCGAGAGTAATTCGGGAGGAATATCATCCAGGTAGCGTGAGGGGATGGTCTCTTCGGCATAGCCGCGACCGCCGCGCCGCAAAGCACGCAGCAGGTAGAGCCGGTCCTTGGCACGCGTGAGCCCCACGTAAAACAAGCGGCGCTCCTCTTCCATCGCTTCCGGTTCGTCGAAAGAACGACTGTGCGGCACGAGGCCGTCATCCAGGCCCACGATAAAAACTGCTCCGAATTCCAACCCTTTGGCAGCATGCAGGGTCAGCAAGGTGGGGGCATTTTTCCCCTCGACCAGGGTATCCTGGTCTGAAATGAGGGCCACATTTTCGAGGAATTCATTCAAGTCGCGGCCCTCGTATTCCGTCGTCAACCGGCGCAACTCCTGGACGTTCTCCCAGCGTTCGGCTCCCTCGTCAGTGCCATCATCGATATATCCCTGGTAGTTGATGTCTTTTACGATGAGGTCGAACAACTCTGTTATGGTGGCGCGGCGGGCTTCAGTACGCCAGTTCACCAGGTTGGTTCCGAAACCAGCCAGCTGAAGCGCGGCACGATTGGTGAAGTGCGCAGCGAAAACGGAGGAAGTCCCCGTGCCCCAGGTCCATCAGTACTTCCGTAGAGGAGATATTTGCTTCCCCAGCTGCAGTATGCAGGGCGAGAATGGTCTTGTCGCCGATGCCGCGAGGCGGCAGGTTAACAACCCGGTCGAGGGAAATCTCGTCGAGGGGATTGTGAACCAGGCGCAGATAGGCGATGATATCCTTCACCTCGCGCCGCCCGTAGAATCTCTGCGCTCCCACCAGCCGGTACGGGAGGCGCGCTTGCAGGAAAGCTTCTTCCAATAAACGGGACTGTGCGTTGGTTCGGTACATCACTGCACAGTCACCTGGCTCACAGATCCGGCTGGAGACCAGGCCGGCGATGGTGTCCACCACGAAGGCTGCCTCGCTGTAATCATCAAGCGCTTCATAGTATAAGAGCTTCTCACCAGTACCGCGTTCGCTAAAAAGACTCTTGCGACGACGGTGCGGATTGCGGTCAATCACCGCCATGGCGGCGTCGAGGATGGTTTGTTTCGACCGGTAATTTTGTTCGAGCAGGATCACCTGGGCATCAGGAAAATCCTGTTCGAAGCGCTGGACGTTGCGGTAGTCAGCTCCGCGCCAGCGGTACACAGATTGATCCGGGTCGCCTACAACGAAAATATTATGATGCACCGCTGCGAGGTGTTTTAGTAAAACGTATTGCGCAAAATTGGTATCCTGAAATTCGTCCACCAAAACGTGCTTGAAACGCCGGGCGTACTTTTCGCGCACTTCGGGGAATTCTGATAACAGGTGCGCCGTCCACAATAAAAGATCATCGAAGTCAACCGCGTTATTTTGTTTCAATATTTCCTGGTAGCGTTTATAGACACGTTTGACGACTTCGTCGCGATAGTTTTGAGCGGGGTACTCATCCGGGAAGATCAGCTCGTTTTTCGCCCGCGAGATTCCGGCGTGTACGGATTGCGGGCGGTAGGTCTTATCGTCCAGGTTCAGGTCACGAATGGCGCCTTTGACCACCCGCTGCTGGTCGTCATCATCATAAATCACGAAACGGTCATCGAAAGGCAGGTGTTCTGATTCGCGGCGCAGCAGCCTGGCACAAATGGAATGGAAAGTCCCCAGCCAAAGTCCTTCGGAGGGTAATTCGCCCAACATATCGTGAACGCGGCTGCTCATTTCGCGGGCAGCCTTATTGGTAAAGGTAACCGCCAGCAGCTGGTATGGGCGCACCCCCTCGTGAGCAATCAAATAAGCCACGCGCTGGGTAAGGACGCGTGTTTTTCCGGATCCGGGTCCGGCCAGCACCAAGACGGGACCGGCGCCAGCCGTTACAGCCTGGCGCTGCTGAGGGTTGAGTTTGTCGAGGAAATCCATGTAGAGTGTTATTCGCGATCCGCCCGCCCACAAACCGGGTTTTGCATCACGAATAAATGAAAGGCAAAGGATGTCACGTCAATTCCGAGGTGCAATTTGGACAGCGCGTGGCTTTGATCGATATGGATGTGAAACAACGCGGGCATTCCTTGGTGGTTGGCTCAGCCACAACCGGAACCGGTTTTTTCTTAAGGTTGTCGAATAATTTGATCATCAAGAAAATAACCAGGGCAATGATGATGAAATCAATCAGGTTATTAATGAAGTTGCCATATGTTATTTTAGCGCTGCCGATGGTGAAGGCGAGCCCGGTGAAATCTATGCCTCCGATGATCAGCCCGATCAACGGCATGATGATGTCACTGACCAGCGAAGTAACGATCTTACCGAATGCTCCTCCGATGATCACCGCGACGGCAAGATCCATTACATTGCCGCGCATGATAAAGGCTTTGAATTCTTTAATCATGGGAGTCTCCTTTTCAATATGGAAGTGGCGGTGACTTCATTGTACCGTCAGGGTAGGGGACTGTCAACGAAAGCGGTCGTCTGGGCTCCATGGCAGAGGGTACTCTGTTGTATAATCCTGTCAATGCATCCAGGTTATAACAAATAGCCCAGGTTCCTGTGAAAATTCCTCGAACATCAATCACTTCCGGGTCCAGGCTGGAACAAGGAACATGGGATAGAAAGAACGAGGCTGGAGGGTAGTAATGTACTTTCGCCGATGTGTCATTTTCGTTTGCAGTCTGATTTTGGGCACGTTCATTCTGGTTGCCTGCAGCCAGGTTACTCCGCCTCCGCCCACGTCGACTCCGCTGCCTACCAGCACGGCAACTCCTGTACCCGTGCGACAGTTGACTGTGTGCATGGGGCAGGAACCGTTCAGCTTATACCCGGTGGATAACCCTTCATCAGCTGCACGCAGTGTGCTTGCTGCAATTTACGATGGACCGATCGACACGAATTCCTACGGGTACCAACCAGTGATCCTGGAACGCATCCCAAGCATCAATAATGGTGATGCCCAGCTCTTTTCAAAAGCCTTTTTTATTGGGGATGAAGTGGTGGATGCCAGCGGTACCCCGGTAACCCTGGCTGTTGGGGTAAAGATCCGCCCGGCAGGCTGCCGCGATGACAGCTGCGCGATCGTGTATGATGGCAAATCAGAAATCCAGTTGGACCAGATGCAGGTAACGTTTAGCCTGCTTCCCGGCCTCACCTGGTCGGACGGCGAACCTCTCACCGCAGATGATTCGGTCTACGCTTTCCAGGTGGCAGCCGACCCAGCCTCCTCGAGTTCCAAGTACCTGGTGGACCGCACCCAATCTTATGAAGCCGTGGACGACACCACGGTCCAATGGTGGGGCAAACCCGGTTTTGTCGACCCCACCTACTTTATCAATTTCTGGTCTCCACTCCCAAAGCACCTGTGGAGCCAGTACACGTCTGACCAACTCACCGAGACCGATATTTCCACCCGCACACCACTTGGCTGGGGGGCATACGTGGTAAAAGAATGGATTACTGGTGATCATATCACTTTGACCAAGAACACCCACTACTTCCGCACCGGGGAAGGTCTTCCCAAGTTTGACATCCTGACTTTCCGCTTCGTCCTCGATCCCGGTCTTGCGATCAGCAACCTCTTGGATGGCACCTGCGACGTGCTTGACCCAAGCATCCTTTTGGACGGACAGGTGGAGTTGCTTCGTTCGATGGCTGCCCAAAATCAATTGCAGGCCTTGTTCACCCAGGTACCCGTGATGGAAGAACTGGCGATTGGGATCCGGCCGGCATCCTACGATAACGGCATTAATTCCGGGGTTGATCGTGTTGATTATTTTGGGGATGTGCATGTACGCCAGGCCCTGGCGTTATGCCTCGATCGCCAGCAGGTAGTGGATTCGGTGCTTACGGGTGTAAGTGCCGTTCCAAATACGTACCTGCCGGCGGAAGATCCCCTGTACAATTCTGAAGCACCCCAATATTCATTTAACGTGGCTGCTGCCAGCCAACTGCTCGACCAGGCCGGATGGAAGGATATCGATCATGATCCAGCCACCCCGCGCGAAGCCTGGGGGGTCCCGGGTATCCCATCCGGTACTCCGTTTATCGTGAATTACGTTACCACCAACGCCGTACAGCGCCAGCAGGTGAGTACCCTCCTGGCTGGTTCCCTGGCGCTGTGTGGGATCAAGGTGAATGTGCAGTACCTTGACGCAAACACGCTGTATGCGCCAGGACCGGAAGGGATCTTATTCGGCCGGAATTTCGACCTGGTGGAGTTTGCGATGGGCAGCACCGGGATGGAGCCTCCATGTGATTGGTTCACAAGTTCCCAGGTTCCAAATGCTGCGAATAATTGGGTTGGGACGAACGTCAGCGGATACAGCAATCCAGCTTTTGATGCTGCCTGCCAGACTTCCCAGCAAACCCTGCCTGATGAACCATTTCATGCCTCCGCCTATGCCCAGGCCCAATCCATTTTTGCCACCGACTTGCCGGTGATCCCTCTCTACTGGCGGGTCAGGACGGCTGCCACCCGCGCCGACTTTTGTCAGTTCACCCTGGATCCCACCGCCGCCAGCAACTTGTGGAATATCGAAGCGTTTGACTTTGGTGCGGATTGTAAACCGTGAAATAACGGTTATAATTTCTTGCTTGGAACAGGGACACTTGACTTTTTGTGTTTCTTGTGTTAATCTTCCGTTAACTATTCTGGCATTTTTCTTAAATTCCAGGACTTAATTCTTTTCAGCGAAGGAGGTGATTCTCGGGAATAACCTCGAGTAGTCTGTTTTGCTCTAACCATTCACCCTAATCTAACAACTAACTAATATTGGAGGAGAAAGACAATGTCTCGAAATCGCATTACATTGGTTGTCGGCTTGTTGGTGGCTTTCAGCATGATGCTGGCCTCCTGCGCCCCGGCAGTTACCTCTACTCCACCAGCCGTGGTTCCGACCGTACCTTCGGTTCCGCCCACTGCAGTTCCCACCGCAGTCCCGGCGCGCCACGGTGGCTGGCTGGATGAGGTCGATTTTTCAATTGTTGAAGCAACCTCGGTTATAACGCAGATCACCGCTGGTGCGGTTGACATGTTCAGCTACGGCCTGGCTGCCGATAAACTTGCCGAAATCAAGACCGCTAATTTGTGCTACACCCAATCGTATGGCACCTATTATGATTTCATGTTCAACCCGGCGGTCTTTACTGATGCAACCAAACTGAATCCTTTCTCGAATCGCAAGATCCGCGAAGCGATGAACTGGGCGGTTGACCGCAATTACATCAACCAGGAAATCTATAAGGGTGGCGCTCTGCCCAAACTCACCGCGTTAACCACCCAACTGGTGGACTATACCGGCGTGATCGATGTGGTGCGCGGCCTCGAAGCCAAATATGCCTACAATATGGCAAAGGCCCAGGAAGTTGTTGATGCCGAAATGCCTGGCATGGGTGCAACCAAGGGCGCGGACGGCAAATGGCAGTTCAGTGGCAAACCCATCACCCTGATCTTCCTGATCCGCAACGACGGCGATGGCACACGCCTGCCGCAGGGCGAATACTTTGCCCAGCAGCTGGAAACCCTCGGCTTCACGGTTGACCGCGTGGAAAAGAAGTCATCCGAACTCTCCCCGCTGTGGAACGCTTCTGACCCCAAAGAAGGCCTGTGGCATATCTACACCTCCGGCTGGGGTTCCAGTGGGTTGAACCGCGATGAAAAGACCAGCTTCGTGCAAATGTACCTGCCCGAAAGCGCGAGTGCAAAAGTGTTTAAATCGAACACGAACTTTGACCCCGCTTTCTCGAAGCTTGCCAACGACCTGAGCAATGGTAATTTCACCACCCTGCAGGAGCGCCACGACATGATGGCCGCAGTTCTCCCGCTTTCTCTGGAAGATTCCATCCAGGTCTTCACCGTTGATCTGCAGACCTATGCGCCTTTCAAATGCGACCTGTCGGTGACCGCTGATGTGGGCGCTGGTGTCGAGACCACCAAGATGGGTCTCTTCAACCTGCGCTATAAAGGCCAGGAAGGTGGACAAGTTAAATCCGCTACCACCTCCACCCTGTTCACCGACCCGTGGAATCCGGTCAATGGTTCCAACTGGGTCACCAGCGCTTACATTCAGAATGGCACCTCTGGTGGTGGCCTGATGCCCGACCCGTACACTGGTCTGACTTGGCCGCTGCGCGCAGAGAAGGCTGACCTGGTCGTCCAGACCGGCCTGCCGGTTGCCACCAATCTGAACTGGGTCAGCTTGTCCACCGCTGATAAGATTGAGGTTCCGGGAACTGCCTGGGTTGATTGGGATGCCAAGACTCAGAAATTCATCACTGCGGCTGAGAAATCCCCCAGCACTCCAATAACCGCCAAGTTAAAGTCTGTCATTTATTATCCGGCCGATCTGTTCACGACCGTGAAATGGCATGATGGCAGCAACCTGTCTGTGGCCGACTTTATCATGGGCATGATCATGACCTTCGATTATGGCAAGGTCGACAGCGCCATTTACGATGAAGATTGGGCGCCCAATGTTGATGCCTTACTATCTTGGTTAAAAGGTGTCGTGATTGTGTCCACCGACCCACTGGTCATCGAAACCTACTCAGACAATCTGCTATCAGATGCTGAGCTTGATATCACCTCCTGGTGGCCGACCCAAACCTATGGCGAAGCCTCCTGGGATGCCCTTGCAGTTGCCAACATGGCTGTTGCTAACAAGGAACTGGCTTGGGGTGCTGGACAGGCTGATCGCAACAAAGTCGAATGGATGAGCTTTATCGGTGGTCCGAGCCTGGATATCCTGGCCAAGGATTTGGATAAGGCCATTGCCGAAAAGACCATTCCGTACGCTCCCACAATGGGTACTTATCTCACTGCTGACGAAGCCGTTGCCCGCTATACAGCCCTTAAGGCATGGTACACAGCTCATGGTCATTTCTGGGTTGGCACCGGCCCGTACTTCGTTGACAAGGTTGACCTTAACGCTGGCGCGGCTGTCATCAAGAACAACCCCGATTACGTGGATTCCGCTGACCGCTGGTCCAGGTTTGGCGAGGCTCCTCTTGCAGTAGCCGCGCTGGATGGACCTGCCCAGGTTAAGATTGGCGCAGCTACAGACTTCACAGCGACTTTCACCGCCAAGGCTGATGGCAGCCCTTATTTGAGCGCCAATATCAAGTCAGTCAAGTTCCTGGTCTATGATGCTTCAGGTACAACTGTCTATGTTGGCGAAGGTGTGGCTGTTGCAGGATCGGACGGCAAATACACACTTACCATTCCTGCCGATGTAAGCTCCAAGCTTGTTGCTGGTGCTGGCAAGATTGAAGTTGCTGGGGTCCTGATCCCCGTTGCTATCCCGGCCTTCACATCACTGGAATACGTGGTCGTGCCGTAACTTCAGATCCGATTTTTGATTTTATGGAGGGGCATGGGCTTATCCATGCCCCTCCATATATACTTATTCTCTTGCATCCAACAAGGGTAGGACGATATGCCTGACGAAACCTTAGCCGCGACGGCACCCAAATCACCGATTGTAAAGAAAAAGTTTGCCAGCAGCACCTTCATGCGCGTGGTGAAATACTCAGGAATCAGGCTTGTCACCCTGGCGGTTACCGTCACGATCGGCGTTTACCTGACCATCCTGATTGCCAACATGGGTGGATACGTGGATGTTATGATGCGCAACGAAATCACAGATAACACCACGCAATCCATCATGGCGAACAGGGCTTTTCAAAACCTGGCTCCGGAAGTGAGACAAAAACTTGTCGATGAGAAAGTTGCTTCGGAGATAGAGCGCCTGGGCTTGAACCAGCCCTTTGTGATTCGCTCCTTAAGATACCTTACCAATGCTCTCACTTTGAACCTGGGCCGTGCTGTAAGCATGACAAGTGACCACGGTTCCAAGGAAGTGCGCCTGATCCTGCTCGAACGCCTGCCTGCCACCCTGCTCCTGACAGGCACATCCGGGCTGATATTATTCTTTGGGAGCGTTTTTATTGCCCTTTCCCTGTCAAGAAAATACGGCAGTTGGTTGGATAAACTGACCATTGCCCTTTCGCCGACTTCTGCGGCGCCCCCCTGGTTTTACGGCATTTTCTTTATCCTGATCTTTGCAGCGATTTTCAAAATCCTGCCTTTCGGAGGTCTGGTGGATTCGCCCCCTCCGGATAATAAAGTTGATTATGCTCTGAGCATTTTAAAGCATCTCATCCTGCCGGCTACATCCGTGATCATCAGTTCTATCTTCCTGAGCATTTACAACTGGCGGACTTTTTTCCTGATCTACTCCAGCGAAGATTATGTGGAAATGGCAAAAGCGAAGGGACTGCCGCCGCGGGATATTGAGCGCCGCTACATTCTCCGCCCCACCCTGCCAACCATCATCACGAATTTTGCCCTGCTGGTCATCACCCTGTGGACCGGTTTTATCATTACTGAAACGGTTTTCCTTTGGCCCGGGCTGGGAATTACCCTATTTCGGGCCATCGGTTTCTTATGACACTCCGGTGATCGTTGGGTCAACGATCATTTATGCCTATTTGCTGGCCATTACAGTCTTTCTGCTCGATTTTGTTTATGCCCTGGTTGATCCTCGCGTTAAAGTTGGTTCAGGAAGTTCACAATGAACACGCTTAAAAACTCATTCCGCGATCTTCTCCGTTACCCATCCGCGATTCTGGGGTTGGTGATCATTTCTTTCCTGTTGGCTGTTTCCGTTTACGCCCTGATTACAATTCCATACAATGAAGCCGTTCGTCTCTGGCGAGGGGGGGAGGATGTCTGGTATCAAAACCCAAAGTATGCTGCTCCTGCCTGGTTTAACTTTTTCTCCAGCAAGAAAGAGCCGGTATCATTTTCAGTGGATACTGCAGATGGGAGCATGTCGAAAACTGTCACTCCCAACGATCCAGAATATCTCCACCGTGGATATCGTCATACTCCTTCGATTACAACTATGATGGCATCCCGCAGGAGATGATCCTGTATTTCACACCGACAATCATAGAGAAATTTCCATTTGTTTCCGTTGCCTGGATCACCCCGGATGGCAGAAAGATCAGGATTGCCGACATGGCAGTGCAAAGCAATTCAAACTTTCGGTTTTCCCAGGATCAAAACTGCAGACCAGGTTGAAAACCGAAAATGTGATGCAGGCACTTTTTGCGGATCCCAAGTCTGCAGACCCGAAAACCAACCACTTTGAAAGGCACAGTATCAACTGGTGATCAGCGGGACCACCTTTGAGAAGGATTCCGATATCAATGTCGAATTTGTATTTCATGGAGAACTTTTTGGGCTGGCAGGCACCGATAAATATCGGCGCGATCTCCTTCTTGCCGTTATTGTATGGCACGCCGATCGCGCTGGCATTTGGTCTGCTTGCCGCCCTGGGAACCTCCCTCCTGACCATGATCATCGCCGCGATCGGCACCTGGTATGGCGGTTGGGTGGATGAATTGATCCAGCGCATCACCGAAGTCAACCTGGTCCTGCCATTTCTGGCCATTTTGATCATGGTGGGCACGTTCTACTCGCGCAGCATCTGGTTGATGCTGGGGGTTACCATCCTGTTGAGCATTTTCTCCGGATCCATCAAAACCTACCGCGCCATCTTCCTGCAATCCAAAGAATCAAGTTATATTGAGGCCGCCCGGGCGTATGGCGCCTCCAGTTCACGCATCATCTTTCGTACTTGATCCCGCGCATGATCCCCTTGTTGATCCCGGCCCTGGTCTCCTCCGTCCCAGCCTTCGTGTTTCTTGAGGCTTCGCTGGCGGTTCTTGGCCTTGGCGACCCGGTCCTGCCTACCTGGGGAAAAGTGATCAATGATGCGTTCGCGGATGGAGCGCTTTATCAGGGGCGCTATTACTGGGTGCTGGAACCTGCCATATTGTTGATGATTACGGGCTTGGGCTTTGCAATGCTTGGATTCGCACTGGATCGTATCTTCAATCCCAGATTGAGGGATATATAACCCGATGACAGAAAACAGTAAACTTTTACGTATTGAAGATCTGGTTCTGTATTTTAACTCCCGCGAGGGGCCGGTTCAGGCCGTGGACGGAGTCAATTTTGTTTTGGACCACAACCGCGCCGTGGTGATCCTGGGTGAGTCGGGTTGCGGGAAGAGCTCACTGGCCAAGGCCATTCTGCGTCTTCTGCCTCGCAATGCCGGAACCTATTCGGGCCATATCTACCTGGATGGACACGATATCATGCCCCTAACTGAAGAGGAGTTCCGCCAGAATATTCGCTGGGCTTCCATCTCCATGGTGCCGCAGGCTGCCATGAATGCGCTAAACCCGGTGATCCGGGTCGGTGATCAGGTGGCAGAACCTGCCATTGTTCATCTTGGTGTGGATAAAACAGAAGCCCTTGTGCTGGTGAAGAAGATGTTCCAGCATGTAGGTGTTCCGGAAGATTTTATCAGCCGTTACCCGTTTGAATTGAGCGGCGGGATGCGCCAGCGGGTGGCAATTGCGATGGCGCTGGTCACCTCGCCGATCCTGATCATCCTCGATGAGCCGACCTCCGCCCTGGATGTCCTGACCCAGGCGAACATCTTCAACGTTTTGAAACGCCTGAAAAAGGAACTGGGCATCAGTTTCATCCTCATCACCCACGACATTGCCACATCCAGCGAACTGGCAGACGATGTGGCGGTCATGTACGCCGGGCAGATCGTTGAAGTGAGTGACGCCTATCATTTTTTTGATAAGCCCCTGCATCCATATTCGCAGAAGCTGATGGCCAGCGTGCCAAGATTGCATGGCGACACGGAGCCCGATTTCATTACGGGTCAGCCGCCCAGTTTGATAAACCTGCCGAAAGGCTGCCGTTTTGCTGAACGCTGTCCTTCCCGGTTCGAAAAGTGTGTTGAAGATCCTCCCGTGATTGATAGGGATGGTCGCAAAGTCAAGTGCTGGTTATATTCCTGAGTCAGGAGCATGGTTATGGTGGCTGTTTCCCAGGCTAATGTTATAGAGAATAAAGAGAACACAAGGAAAACCATCCTTTCCATTGATGATCTTCATGTGTGGTTCGAACTCAAACGATTTGGATTTGGTCATGCCGGATATGTAAAAGCTGTAGATGGTGTGACTTTTGATATCCATGAAAGTGAAACAATCGCGGTTGTAGGTGAGAGTGGTTGTGGAAAATCAAGCCTGATGAAGACCATCCTGGCGCTGTATAAGCCGACCAAAGGGAAAATCATCTTCGACAAAAGGGATCTTTCCCAGCTTGATAATAAGGGGCTGCATTGGTATCACTCGAATGTTGGGTTTGTACAACAGGATCCATACGGAGCATTGGCTCCCTTCATGACGGTTCAAAGAATCCTGGAAGAGCCTCTCATCATTGGCGGGGTCAAAGATAAGGAAAACCGTCTCCTGCGCGTCCATAAAGCCATGGAGGAGGTGAAGCTGACGCCGGTGAGTGATTTCTTGAATAAATTCCCTCACATGCTGAGCGGCGGTCAACAACAGCGCGTGGTCATCGCCCGCGCGATGATCATGGAGCCCAAATTCCTCGTGGCGGATGAGCCTGTTTCGATGCTGGATGCCTCGGTGCGCGTGGAAATTTTAAAGCTGCTAAGCAATTTGCAGACAAAACATAATCTCTCGGTCATTTACATCACCCACGATCTCAGCACGGTGAGTTATTTCTCCGAACGCATTTTTGTAATGTATGCCGGCAACCTGGTTGAGAAAGCAAAGGTGCGCCAGGTGTTGGATAACCCGCTTCATCCTTACACAATGGCCTTGCTCACCGGCACGTCGGAGCCGGATGCAAAAAATGCTGAAACCTTCAAGGAACTTCCACCAGGAGAACCGCCCAGTTTGGTTAACCCGCCAACGGGGTGCCGGTTCCACCCGCGCTGTTCCCGAATTATCAATGGACTTTGCGACGTCAAATATCCAACTGAGTTCGAGCCGGAAAAAGGGCATCTTGTGGCTTGCTGGCTGTATCAATAAAAATGTCCCTCAGCCCTGTTAAAATCATCCTCATAGGACTATTCCTGGCGATTTTGGGAGTGGTTTTCCCATTATTAATGGTACTCCACGTCCTCCAGTCGACCTTTTTTTTGAACTTTTTTAGCTACACGGCCTCCCTGATTGGATTAATTCTTGGCATAGCCGGTGCCTCCATGTATGTCCGGATGAAGAAAAAAAAGTAAACCGGATAGGTGTTTGCTGGTGTGGGAATGCTCGGTTTTTAACCGGGCATTCCTTTTCAAATTTGAAACCACAAATCTTTGCTATAATGGGGGCAATTCGTTTTGCGGAGCCTTGCCGTGCAGCCAAAAATAATGAAGAAACCGCTTTTGGAAGTAAAGAATCTGAAGACCTATTTTTACACGGAAGATGGGGTTGTAAAGGCGGTGGATGGGGTGGATTTTGTCGTGTATCCCGGGGAAGTACTCGGCCTGGTGGGGGAATCCGGGTGCGGAAAAAGTGTCAGCTTGCTTTCAGTAATGCGGCTCATCAGCCAGCCGGGGAAAATTACCGATGGCGAGATAACCTTCGATGGGCAAAACCTGCTCAATTTGAGCGAAACCGAAATGACTCACGTCCGCGGCAATCGCATCTCCATGATCTTCCAGCAGCCGCAGACGGCCCTCAACCCGGTCTTTAAAGTTGGCGATCAAATTTCCGAGGTGCTCAGCATCCATCAGGATTGTGACAGGGACACGGGACACAAACGTGCCATTGAGCTGCTGACCATGGTGGGGATTCCGGAACCGGAAAAAAGAGCCGATGCATTCCCGCACGAACTATCCGGTGGTATGGCTCAACGCGTAATGATCGCCATGGCGCTGGCGTGTGTTCCCGAACTGCTGATCGCTGATGAACCAACCACTGCATTGGATGTGACCATCCAGGCGCAGATATTGGACTTGATGCGCGATTTGCGAAACAAGGTGGGTGCTTCGGTCGTCCTCATCACACACGACCTGGGGGTGGTGGCAGAGATGGCCGAACGCGTGGCGGTGATGTATGCCGGGCGGATCGTTGAGCAGGCTGATGTGAAGCCCCTTTTCGCCTCCCCGCGCCACCCCTACACACAAGGACTGATGGGTTCCATCCCCATCCTTGGCAAAATCAAAGATGTATTGGAAGTCATTCCTGGCTCGGTCCCCAACCTGGTGAACCTGCCAGCGGGCTGCCGCTTTGCCCCCCGTTGTAAAGCGCGCATCGAACATCAATTGCAAATTTGCACCGAGATCGAACCCGACTTGATCCCGGTGTCCAATGACCATCTCGTCCGCTGCTGGCTCTACCAGGATCATGAAGGGCATCACGCTCCTTTGGGGTAGGGCAATCAAACAGTTCAATATACCCGAAGTCGACATATTTCCTAAAAGTGTTCATTGATCTCGTTACAGGGAAATGCAAGGCAAGTAAAATTCAGCGCTTTGAAAATCAAACAATGATGACATGCTCGCATGTTTCAGCAGGAAGCAAGTAAACCATTCCGGTGGAGTAACCCTCTATGACAATGACATCCACGAATAATTCCAGTGTTGGAAAAGACCTGGTAGTGGTGAAAGACCTGGTAAAGTATTTCCCAGTCCGCTCCGGGTTGTTGCAGCGCGTGGTGGCGTGGGTGCAGGCCGTGGATGGAGTAAGTTTCACCATTCGCGAGGGGGAGACTCTTGGAATGGTGGGTGAATCCGGTTGCGGCAAAACGACCGTTGGACGCGCCATGCTGCGTTTGATCGAACCGACTTCAGGGGCAGTAAATTTTGATGGGACGGATGTGCTTCGATTGAAGGGGAAGGCATTGAAGTCCATGCGCCGGAACATGCAAATCATCTTCCAGGATCCGTATGCTTCGCTCGATCCACGCATGCCCATCGGAGAATCGGTCATGGAAGGCCTGAATGTTCACGGCATTGGCACCCACCGCGACCGGGTTGACACCATGATGGAAACACTGAAGAAGGTGGGCCTGGAAGATTATCATGCCCGTCGCTACCCGCATGAGTTCTCAGGCGGACAGCGTCAGCGCATCGGGATCGCGCGTGCGCTGGCTCTGCGCCCCAAGTTCATTATCTGCGACGAGCCGGTATCGGCGTTGGATGTATCCATTCAGTCGCAGGTGTTGAATATCCTGAAAGACCTCCAAAGGGAATTTGGATTAACCTACCTGTTCATTGCCCACAACCTGAGCGTAGTTGAACACATTTCCGACCGCGTGGCGGTGATGTACCTGGGCAAGATGGTGGAATTGGCCAGCCGCGAAGACCTTTATCAAGAAGCCCTGCACCCTTATACCAAGGCGTTATTCTCAGCCATCCCGGTTCCCGATCCGACCATTAAACGGGACCGCATCATCCTGAAAGGCGACGTGCCCAGCCCGCTCCATCCACCCAAGGGCTGCCGGTTTCACCCGCGCTGTCCCGTGGCGATCGATATTTGTTCAGTTGAAGAACCAGCCTTTAAGAATTGAAAAAAGATCACTGGGCAGCTTGCTGGTTGGTAAAATAATTCTTTTGGGAGACACATGTCCCAACATCGGGTTTTGATTGTAGAAGATCAACGCGAGGTCAGCCGTTTATTGCGGTCTGCACTGGAGACCCTTGAGGCCAAACTTGAGGTTGTTGAAATTCCATCCGGCGAGGAAGCCACGCTGGACAGCACTCGCAACCGGGTTGACCTGCTGGTTTCCGACTACCGTCTCCCGGGAATGACCGGCATCGAATTGATGCGCAAGGTGAAGATCAGTCACCCTCAGGCCAAGATCATCCTGGTCACCGGGCAGACCGATCCGCGGATCCGCAGGGAAGTCGCCGAGGCGGGAGCAGATGCTTTCTTCATCAAGCCTGTCCCGATGGCCGATTTCCTGGATGCCGTGGAGCGACACCTGGGGTTGGTGGAGACGCTTCTTCCCCCGGAACCAATTGACGCAACTGAAACCGAGATCAAGCGCAGCATTCCGGATCTTTTGGCAGGCCTTCGCCAGGATCTGGGGGCAATTGCGGTCCTGCTGCTTAACGATCATGGTCGAATCCTGGCTCGTGCCGGGGATCTACCGGATCGGGACAACGATGTCGCCCTGGTTTCTTCCTTGCTGACAATATATAGTTCAGGGCAGAATATATCTCAACTTCTCGGCCAAAAGATTCCATCCAACTGGTCGATATTTAACGGCGGTAAATATGACCTGGTTTTTGCACCAGTTGGTTTGGTGCATGCCATGCTTGTCATGGGAGAGGGGATAGCTGGGAAAGACCAGGTACTTAAATCCGTCGATATTTTCTCTGCTGCGCGGGAACAAATCGAACATGGCCTGGGTGAGACCTCCCAAGGGCTTGCTGATGAGGACGGACAACCAACAACTCCAGCGGACGAGATGGAGCAAAGCGTGACCGAATTGGAACCGCTGTTCACGGATGCAAAAGATAAACTCGAACCATCCGAGGTGAATGAATATTGGAACGAGGCTGCCAGTAACCAGAAGGCTCCCTCCAATCCGGATATGCTTTCGTACGAGCAGGCAAAACAGCTTGGCTTGACCCCCGAGGATGAGTCCTAGCCATGCCACTGGGGCTGTGATACAATTTCCGCCGCCTCCCGAAATAGAACCGGGATACCCTATTGGGGCGTTGTGCAATGGCAGCACGTCAGCCTTTGGAGCTGATTATCTTGGTTCGAATCCAGGCGCCCCAGCCTTGATTTCCCGCCTGCAAGCGGGGCTTTTTTCTCCCCCTTGGGCCTCGCGCCGCTCCGCTGGCAGCGCAGGCCCTTTTCGTTGCAGGTTCCCGGATCATTGGACGGGATTGGCCCCGTGGTCTCCCGGGAAAAAAATACAATACATACCGATCCATGTAAAATGCAGTAGGAGAATCCCATGAAAATTACCGCAATTATCCTGGCTGCCGGACAGGGCACCCGCATGAAATCTGATCTGCCGAAGGTGCTGCATCCTGTCTGTGGAGTGCCAATGATCGCCCATTCCCTGGCTGCTGTAAAAGCTGCCAGCAACGCGGTCCCGGTGGTCATCATTGGTTTTGGAGCTGAAGCGGTGCGTGAATTCCTTGGAAAGAAGGCCCGCTGTGTTGTACAGGACCCCCAGCTTGGCACCGGGCATGCTGTCCGGCAGGCAGAAACGGCGTTGCGCGGGAAAACCGATCTGGTGCTGGTCACCTATGCCGATATGCCCCTGCTTCAACCGGGAACCCTTAAGAGGCTTGTTGCCACTCAGAAAGCAAATAAGGGGCCATTATCATTATTAACGGTATATGCTGATGATCCGCGGGATTCGGACGGGTTATCCGAAACCCGGAGGGAAACGTGCAAGCCATCGTCGAGGAAGCCTCAGCCACTGACGAGCAATTATCCATTCACGAGTTAAATGTTGGTGCCTATTGTTTCTCCGCCAATTGGCTGTGGGATGCCCTGCATAAAATAAAGATCTCACCAAAGGGAGAATACTATTTAACAGATGCTGTTGGGCTGGCGGTCGAGGCAGGAGAGACGGTGCAGGCACTGGTCTGCGAAAACAAAGTGGAAACCATCGGGATAAATAATCGCATCCACCTGTCGGAGGTGGAGGCAGCCATGCGCCTGCGCATCAACCAGGTCCACATGTTGGCGGGAGTGACCATTGTGGATCCTGCGGTTACCTATATTGAACCCGGGATATCCATTGGCCGGGATTCGGTCATATGGCCGAATACTTATCTGCGGGGCAAGACGGTCATCGGCGAAGGATGTATTATCGGGCCGAATACCGTGGCTGTGGATTTGACCGTGGGAGATTTCTGCGAAATCCAGGCTGCTGTAATGGAGGGGGCGGTGGTCGAGGACAATGTTGGCGTTGGACCCTTTGCCCGGTTGCGCAAAGGCGCGCACCTGTGTAAAGGAGTCCACATGGGTAACTTCGGCGAGGTAAAGGATTCAACACTCGGTGCCGGGACGAAGATGGGCCACTTTTCTTATATTGGCAATGCATCCATCGGTGAAGATGTCAATATCGGCGCAGGGACGGTCACCTGCAATTACGATGGGGTGCGGAAAAATCCAACCGAAATTGGCGAGGGTGTTTTCATCGGTTCAGATACCATGCTGGTTGCGCCTGTAAAGTTGGGGGCGCACTCCCGCACCGGAGCCGGGGCAGTGGTCACAAAGGATGTGGAACCCGATACATTGGTGGTCGGCGTTCCAGCCCGACCGATTAAAAAAATGAAAGAGGCAAAAAAATGATGAAACTGACCGATGATGAACGCCGCGCATTGATCGACCTGGCCAAAGAAGCCAGCCGCAGAGCATATGCACCTTACTCCAATTATCCGGTCGGCGCGGCCTTGAGGACCAGGTCTGGTCGCATATTCACCGGCTGCAACGTCGAGAATGCCGCCTACCCAACCAGCATGTGTGCTGAACGTGTAGCCATCTATAAGGCCGTCTCGGAAGGGGAGAAGGATTTTGATGTCATCGCGGTGGTTACACCCAATGGCGGCACACCCTGCGGGAGCTGCCGCCAGGTATTGGCGGAATTCGGGATGGAAACGCTTGTAATGGTTGCCGATGGGGATGGCAGGCTGGTGCAGGAAAATACGGTGGAAGGTCTATTGCCTGGAGCGTTCACCCCGAAGGATTTGAAGAAATAGGTTTTCCCTGACTGCAAGGCGCAAAGGGTTATGTCCGAGCAACGTTCATTCCGTGTTGAAGCTGTGGTCCTCCGTCATTCTGACTGGGGAGAGGCCGACCGCTTGCTAACACTTTATACCCGCGAACGGGGGAAAGTGCGCGTCCTTGCCAAGGGAGCCCGCAAGATCCGCTCCCGAAAAGCCGGGCATTTGGAACCATTCACACGCGTGACCCTGCAGCTGGCACGCGGGCATGACCTGCTGATTGTCACCCAGGCTGACACGTTGGATGCGTATTTACCAATCCATGAGAACCTGGCTAAGACCGGCCAGGCGTCTTATATTGTCGAACTGGTCGATCGGTTTACTTATGAAGATGATACCCGCAACCACGAAATATTCCGCCTGGTGACAGAGGCGTTGGCGCGTCTCGAAAGGGAGACAGACCCCTGGCTGGCGATCCGTTATTATGAAGTGCGGATGCTGGATGTGCTTGGCTACCGGCCTCACTTGTTCGAATGCGCCAACTGCGGCAAAGTGATCGAGGCCCAGGATCAATATTTTTCTGCCGCCCAGGGGGGCGTCCTTTGTCCAGCCTGTGGAAGTGGTCTGCCGGGTGTTTGGACCATTTCGGTCGAGGCGCTCAAATACCTGCGCCACTTCCAACGCAGCACATATTCTGAGGCGCAGCGGGCGCATCCGGCTCCCCAAGTCCAGGTTGAGGTTGAATCGCTGTTACAACGCTATGTCACGTATTTATTGGAACGTGCAATGAATTCCCCCCGGTTTATCAATCAAATCAAACCCTAAACCGCATATATTTTCCTTACCCCATCTTCCTTTCCTGTCGACGCGCCCACCCGATCATGAAATGGTGCATCACCCAGCTGATGATCGGGCCCAGGTGACGCCATGCCAGTCCCTGGAAGCTGCGCCAGCGCAGGTGGTAGAACAATTTTGCCCACCAGGTTCGCCTCCGCAGGGATTTGCCCATCTCCGCGCCCAGGATGGATGGCTTGTAATCGCGAAAGGAAAAGTCCTCGCATTCGAAAGCATCCCGGATGGCGCGGGCTGCAAACCCGCCGTAGCCCAGTGCAATGCTGATCCCCTCTCCGAATAAGGCATCTGCACCTGCAGCATCACCCACCAGCAGAACCCGCGGCGCGGAAAATAAACTGTGTGCATCAAACCAACGCAGGGGATGACCTTGCAGCTTGTATGCATCCAGACTGAAGCCGTGATGCTTGAGCTCATCCGCCAAGGCTTCGCGCAAGGGGATATCAGTTTTTCCCGGGTATACATTGCTGTCGAAAATCCCACGTACCCGCACCGGCTTTCCATTTTCGAGTGCAGGGAAATCCCAGGAATATCCCAGGATTCCATGCGGCACATACATAAAGTCAAAATATGAGTCAGCCTGGTTGTGAAATGAGTTATCAGGTCGCGGCTCGGTGACAACCTCAAGCAGTCGGGCAACGTGCACCTCCTCGCGGGGGATGATTGTTCGGCGAACCTGGCTGCTGGAACCATCTGCGCCGACCACCACCTCGGCACGGTAATCGCCCTGATCGGTGATGACCACCACCTGGTTCTCGCTGGTCGTGATACCCTCCACGACGGTATCCTCCTGGATGATAAACCCTCGTTCTCTCGTCTTTGCAGCCAGCCAGGCGTCAAACTCGTGCCGACGAATGGTTCGAAACGCGTACTTCCCATCCCTTTCGCCGCGCATTTTAAACCCCCGGCCATCGTAATCAAAGCGCGCCCAGTCCACGTCCACGTGCGGGATTTCGCTTATATCGAGGTCCAGGTGTCGCAAAACCAGTTCAGCGTCCGGCAAGATGCCCCCACCGCACAATTTGGGGCGCGGGTGATGGGCTTTTTCGAGGATCAATGTTCGGGAGACAAGCGCAGGAGCCAATTTGGCCAGGTGGAGCGCGGTGGACAATCCAGCTGGACCCGCACCCACGATGATGATGTCGTGCTTTGGCGTGATGTTTTGGTTGGCGTCTTTCATTGCATTTTGATTTTATGTGAGAAGTCACATGTAGGCAAGGATGACAAACTGGGGAAGGTTGGATGCGTGAACCCTGCAGGCAAAGGAGAATGAATATCATAGCAATGGGACTGAAATTATTAACGGTATAATCCTCAGAGCGGAATCGTAAATAAAAAATCTTAGGTTCGAAATCAAAAAATGCCCAAATCAACCCTTCAAACAATCATCCTCCAATTACAGGAATTCTGGGCGGCGCATGGATGTCTTATCGGCCAGCCTTATTACACCCAGGTTGGCGCCGGGACGATAAATCCTGCCACCTTCCTGCCGCGTGCTGGGTCCGGAACCCTGGAGAGTCGGATACGTTGAACCTTCCGTCCGCCCAGACGATGGGCGCTATGGGGAAAACCCAAACCGCTTCCAGCAACACACTCAATTCCAGGTCATCTTAAAGCCCGATCCAGGCAACCCGGTGGAACTTTATTTCCAGTCACTTGAAGCTATTGGGGTCAACCCACGCCAGCACGACATCCGCCTGGTGGAGGATAACTGGGAACAGCCTGCCATCTCGGCCTGGGGATTGGGCTGGGAAATTTGGCTGGACGGTCAGGAGATCACCCAATTCACCTATTTCCAGCAGGTCGGTGGGCAGAGTCTCGACCCGGTCTCGGTTGAGATCACCTACGGTCTCGAGCGGATTCTGATTGCTCTCAATAACGCGCCCGCCATCTGGGACGAACCCTGGGGTGCTGGCGTCACTTATGGTGAAGTCCGCCGCCATGACGAGTTCGAGCAGAGCAAATATGCATTTGAGACTGCCGACGTAAATCGCTTGCGCCAGTTGTACGAACTTTACAAGGCCGAAGCTGAAGCCTGCCTGGCTCAAGGATTGGTTGGTCCGGCGCATGATTATGTCCTCAAATGCTCACACACCTTCAATATTCTGGACACACGCGGTGCCATTGGAGTTACCGAGCGGCAGGCATTTTTCGGACAAATGCGCGACATGGCAAGACGTGTCGCTGAGTCCTGGTTGGAACAGCGCAAGGAATTGGAGTACCCCCTTCTGAAAGAAAGCCCGGAATCATCAACAAAAGGTCAGGGAGTTCCACCCGCCAAACCACCTTCAATTGACTTGGGGCCTGCCCCTTTTGTCCTTGAAATTGGGGTGGAGGAGCTACCTGCCTCAGACCTGGATTCGGCGGTAGAGCAGCTGAAAATCAATGTTCCCAGGGCATTATACGACCTGCATCTTGAACACGGGGCCATCAGTGTTTTCGGGACCCCGCGCCGGTTGGCGGTGATCGTAGAACTCTCTCTCTCAACGTCAGCCCGATCGCTCTGATCTGGTCCGCGGCCCGTCTGCAGAACGCGCCTTTGGAACGGACGGTGTTCCAACCCCGGCAGCGATCGGTTTTGCCAGGAGCAAAGGAGTTCAGCCAAAAGACCTCGAGATCCGTGAGATGGACGGTGGCCGGTATGTTGTTGCGGTTGTCAAACAGGCCGGTCGTTCAACATCTGAAGTCCTGCTCGAGGCGCTGCCGGTCCTGCTGGCGGGCATCAAGTTCGACAAGTCCATGCGCTGGCTGCCAGCATCCCGCGCTGAGGATAAAGCAGCCAATATTGCGTTCTCACGTCCCATTCGCTGGCTGGTTGCCTTGTTGGGTGAAACGATCATCCCGTTTGAATATGCCGGTCTCGCTGCCGGGAGAACCACGCGCGGACTTCGTCCGTACAACTCCCCGGAAATCGAAATCCCGGATGCTGCAAAATATCTTAAGATCATTCGCAAGAACGATATTGTATTGGATGTGGAAGAGCGCAAGGCCCTCATCGAGGCCGGAGCCAAAGAACTGGCAACCTCAGTAAAGGGGCAGGTGATCATGCCGCCCGAACTCCTGGCTGAAGTAGCCAACCTGGTCGAGCACCCCATGCCCTTCCTGGGCAGTTTCGGGGAAGAATTCCTATCCCTGCCAAAAGATGTTCTCATTTCTGTGATGAAAAAACATCAGCGCTACTTCCCAGTCGAACGTCAAAAAGTGGAAGGAACAGGGGGAAAACGGGAAGTTCAGCCTCCGACGCTGTTGCCGTATTTCGTGGTGGTCAGGAATGGTGACTCACAAGGGTTGGATTTGGTCAGACAGGGAAATGAACACGTCGTTCGTGCCCGTTTTGCAGATGCAAACTTCTTCGTGCGCGAAGACTTGAAGCACAAGCTGGAAGACTTCCGCCCTCGCCTGGGAACGCTGATGTTCCAAAAGAAACTCGGCTCGATGCTCGATAAAAATGAGCGCATCGAAAAACTGACCGGGGAGTTGATCCAAATGATCGGCTTGGAAGCCGACCAGGCTGTCTTTGCCCGCCGCGCTGCCCATTTGCTCAAGGCAGACCTTGTCAGCAGAATGGTGGTTGAAATGACTTCGCTCCAGGGAATTATGGGGCGTGAATATGCCAACCGGGACGGCGAGGCGTTGCCAGTTGCTGAGGCGATCGGCGAGCAATACTTGCCCGTCCCAGGGACCACGCCCGGGGTGACGGTGGCATTGGCCGATCGGTTGGATTCTCTTGTTGGGCTTTTTGCAGCTGGTTTGGCTCCCTCGGGAACCAGGGACCCGTTTGGTCTGCGGCGAGCGGCCCTTGGGGTGGTCCAGCCATTGCTCGAACACCGGATAAACTTTAACCTGCGCGCCGCAATTAAATCCGCTGCAGCCTTTCAACCGATCCCAGTACCCGACGAGGTCCAGGCGCAAGTGCTGGAGTTTATCACAGGTCGTCTGCGTGTCGTTTTGGTGGAAATGGGATTCAAACATGATGTTGTGGAAGCTGTCCTGGCGGTACAGTCGGATGACCCTGCAGGCGCAATAAGTGCCGTCAGGCAATTGACCGACTGGGTTTCCCGCCCGGATTGGACTTCAATCCTGCCGGAATATGCCCGCTGTGTGCGCATTACCCGCGACCAAAAGGAAATATTTGCGGTCAAACCGGAGGCATTCATTGAGGCTTCTGAGAAGAAATTATTTACCGCCCTGGAGAAAGCCGAAAAACGGAAGCGGGCTCCAGGATCGGTGGATGATTTTCTGAATGCTTTTATGCCCATGATCCCGGCTGTCAGCGAGTTCTTCGAAAAAGTCCTGGTTATGGCTGAAATAAGGTCAGTAAAAGAAAACCGCCTCGGAATGCTGCAGCGGATTTCTTCGCTGGCAGATGGTATTGCAGATATTAGCAAGTTGGATGGTTTTTAGGTCGCCTGTCACGCTGGTAAATCTTTTGTCCTGTTTGTTTCTGTTTGATAAGTGGAGATTCGATGACACAACCACTCGCCAACATTTTGCTCCGCATTGAGCAGCTCTTGAATGCAGACAAGCAGCAGGAAGCCCGCAGGTTACTTGTGGATTACCTCCAGCAAAATCCAACTTCGGCGCGTGGTTGGTGGCTGCTCAGCCTCACCCTCACGGACGTCAACCGCCAGGTGGCATGCCTGCAGCGCGTTCTCCGCCTGGATCCCGAGAACAGGCCAGCACAAGATAGATTGAATACGCTTATCAAGCAGATTCCAAATTCCCGTTCTGTCAGCCCATTCACATCATCGTACTTGGGTGAGACAGAAGAGATTGCAGACGATTTATCGCTTGTGCCTGATTGGGCACAGCCTTCGGGCGGTAAGGGGGAGAGCAAACCTCCACAATCCCAGGTGAATACGACGGAATCCTCTTCAAGGCTGGAAGCTGCGGTTGAACAAGTGGTACCTTCCGTTTCATCACCTGCATCAAGCACATCTGGGGAGCCTTCTGAAATCCCTCCCGCTGCCAGCGAGCCAGAGATATTTCCTGTCACAATGCCCACCCCTGGTGGACTGGAAACTCCTTCCACCATACCGCCGATTTCCAACGAGCCAGAGTTATCCCCTTCAATTGGTTCTGGGGCCGTTTTACCGGAGGCAACCTTCCCTGAACCATTCCCGCCCCCCGATGTTGAGATTCCCTCTGGAACAACTCCCGCACCCAGCGAGCCTGAAGCAGCCTCCACCTTGCCGTCGGACCATGTCGAAACCGGGACTATCCCTGCAACAACACCGGTCACCAGCGAACCACAGGTAGCCTCCGTTTTTCCATCAGAGCCAGTGGAAATGGGAATTTTCCCCGTCACAACACCGGTTCCCAGCGAGCCCGAGTCTGCCCCCACCGTTCCTCCCGCACCATTCGAGATGGAGCCTTCTCAACTAGTCACCCCTGCTCCCGGCGAACCAGAGGCAGCCCCTGCCTTACCATCCACAATAAACGAACCTGGACCAATTTCCCTCGCGCCTTCGGTTTTCAGCGACCTGGAACCCGCCTCCCCCGTGACACCTGCACTAGTTGAATCAGAGGCGCCTTCCATAATACCACCTGTCTCCAGCCTGCCAGAAGAACCTTCCCCCCTTGCGCCTACACCTGGCACGACAGAGCCACCATCCATAGTGTTGCCCGTCTCCGTTTTACCGGAAGAACTGTCCCCCCTGCCACCCACACCTATCGAAGCAGTTGTTCCCTCCATAATACCACCCGCGTTCATCGAGCCAGAGAGTTTTTCACCCATCTCCCCTGACCCCAGCAAGGGGGAGGCATCCACACCAGAACCACCTGCTCCAAGCATGCATGGTGAGCCTCCAGCGAAAATCACTCCTGGAGAGGCGGAGACAATCTCCTCCAAGTTGTCCGAGCCCGTTGTGGAGACAGCAGCACCCAATCCTTCGCCTGCGTCAAGCGGGCAGAAGTCACCTTCCGCATTGCCATCCTCCCCAACCCAACCGCATGCCTTCTCCACCGTTCACCCCGGCACGATCCAGCAGCCGGCAACACCAAAGTCTGCTCCTGCAATGGTCGAGGACGAATCGTCCCTGGTAAATCCACTGATCATTGCCAGGCAGCCTGTCATATCTAAACCTTCAAAAACGGCATCCCAACTCGAGTCTTCTTCCACTGTACCGCCCATCACCATTAAACCCACGGGGAAGGTGCCCCCTTCCGATAATCCCGGTTCGAGATGGGAAATGGTGTACATTTTGATGGCCGCGTTTGTCATCCTTGCAGTGGTGACCATCGCCGGATATATCTCCATCCAACGCAAGGCGCAGCAACAGGCGACGGCAATGTCGCAGGCGCAATTACTCCAGGAGACACTCAGTATTGCCCAGACCCTGACAAACCTGCCATTCCCGACTTTGATCCCGACCTGGACTTCCTCTCCGACCAGCACCAGCTTGGCGACTGCCACTTTAACCGGAACCGCAACTTATACTCCCACCCTGGAATTTACACCCACACGGACACCGCGCCCCGCCAACCTGATAGGTCCGGGGGTGGGTCAGTACGCCCCCGATTTTAACCTGACCGACCTGGCGACTGGTCAGCAGGTGACACTCAGCCAATTTGATGGACAACCAGTGTTTCATTTTCTTCTGGGCTACATGGTGCAACCACTGCAACAACGAGATGGCTGTCATTGAAACCATTTCACAGACCTATAAAGACACCGGTTTGAAGACGTTGACGATCAACGCGGCAGATACCATCCCCACATTAAACCTTTATCTTTCCAAACGGACCCTCACAGTCCCCATCCTGCTTGACCCCAATTCCCTCTTTAAAACGGCCTATAAAATTAATCTCGATTTCATTCCTCTTCATTTCTTTATCGATTCAAGCGGCAGGATCGATGCCATTGTAAAAGGAGAAATGACCCTGGAAGAAATCAACGTCCGGGCGAATGTGATTTTGCAAAAGCCTCCAACTCCCACCCCCTAAACCCAGATTGGATCAGTGTAAAAGCGCTCCCGGTTCAGTTTGGCCTTTTGATCCACCACCGAAGGAAAACCGGTCTTCAGATTGGAATAAACAGGGACGGAAAAATTCTCCCTCCTTATCTGGTGCTATTGATCAAATATTCATCGTCACCCGTGCAAACTTTTTCCCCCGTCTCAGATAGGATGTGCCTCCATGACTCAAAATGCGTTCCAAACCTATTACCCTGATGTCCTGGCTCACTGCTACGGCTGCGGCACGCTTAATGAACACGGGCACCAGATCAAGAGCTATTGGGACGGGGAAGAATCTGTCTGTCGTTTCATGCCCAAGCCTTACCATATCGCCATCCCCGGGTATGTTTACGGCGGGCTGCTTGCCTCCCTGATCGACTGTCACGGCACCGGGACATCCGCCGCGGCCGCCTACCGCGCGGCCGGCCGCGCCATGGATACGGAACCCTCATTTCGTTTTCTCACCGCCTCGTTGCACGTGGATTATCTCAAGCCCACTCCCTTGGGGACTGAATTGGAAATCCGCGGGAAGGTGAAGGAAGTGAAGGGAAGGAAAGTTGTCATCGAGGAATGGATCCTTGCCAACGGGATCATCACCGTGCGCGGGGAGGTCGTTGCAGTCCAGGTCCCTGATGAGATGGTGGATGCGCTGTTGAAAGCCAGGACGGATTAGCCGATTTGTTTTACAAAATTGGAGAAAATCCTTTCAAAGGGGGACCACTTATCCAAATGCTCATTGAACGCATCGTCACATCTAATAATTTTTCCCTGCCTGATCCCGGTTTTGGTTCCCGAAAAGGGGCATTTTTAATCCAACTTGCGCGGCTTCTTAACTGCGTCTATAATTCATCCACGCATGTCACAGCTTGATGAGATCAAATCCCGCATCGATATCGTAGACCTGGTCGGGGAGACCGTGAAATTGCGACACGCCGGAAAGAACTTTTCCGGCCTGTGCCCATTCCACAACGAGAAAACGCCCTCATTCATCGTCTCCCCCGACCGTCAGACCTGGCATTGCTTTGGCCAATGCGGAGAAGGCGGCGATATTTTCAAGTTCGTGATGAAGAAGGAAGGCTGGGATTTCAAGGAAGCATTGCGTTACCTGGCAGACCGGGCTGGTATCAAACTGGAGACCTACAAGGCTCAGGCGCCCGAGGAAAAAGAAGCCCATGAACGCCTGCGCACTCTCCTGGATGAAGCAGTCACTTTTTACCGCTATCACCTGTCCACGCCTGCTGGAAAATTTGTCCTGGACTACATTCATGACAAGCGCCACCTGACCGACGAGACCATCGAGACCTTTGGGCTGGGTTATGCACCGCAAGGGTGGGAGAACGCTCTCAAGCATTTTGGCGATAAGGGCTATTCCACCCAGGAACTGCTCGATGTGGGGCTTGTCTCCCAGCGCGAATCCGGTGAAATCAAAGACCGCTTCCACAACCGCCTGATGATCCCCATCCGCGATGAGAATGGAAAGATGACCGGCTTCGGAGCCCGCATTCTCGACCCCAACGATGTCCCCAAGTTCATGAACTCGCCCGAAACCCCCCTGTTCAGCAAGAGCCGCTTGCTCTACGGGCTGGACCGGGCACGCAAACCCATCCGCACTGCCGACCAGGCAGTCATCGTGGAAGGCTATTTGGATGTGATCGCCCTCCACCAGGCCGGGTTTGCCAATGTGGTCTCTCCCATGGGCACCTCTCTCACCGAGGACCAGTTGCGGTTGCTCAAGAAATTTACCCGCAGCATTGTCCTGGCTCTCGACCCGGATGCCGCCGGTCAGAAAGCCGTGCTGCGCGGGTTGGAGGCTGCGCGCCAGACCCTCGACCGTCAGGATGAGATCGGTTTTGACGCCCGCGGCCTGTTGCACCACGAAGCCCGCCTGCAGGCTGACCTGCGTGTGGCAAGCATGCCTGATGAACTCGATCCGGATGAGATCGTTCAGCGCGACCCAAACCAATGGAAAAAACTAATAGAGGATGCCCAGCCCATCGTGGTGCACGTGATGGGTGCCTTGGCGGTTGGACGGGATCTCGATGATGCCAAGGTAAAATCTGAAATCGTCGCCCAGGTTTTACCGTTGATAGAAGACCTGCCCAACCCGGTCGAGCGCGATACCTACCGCCAGCGCCTGGCACGCTTCCTTAAGGTGGATGAACGATCGATCAGCGGCAGGGGAGCCCAGGGGCCCAAAATGCGCAGGCCTCGATCCACGGTTGAGACCTCCACCGGGCATGAAAACCCCCTGCGGATCTCACCCCGGCGTTATCCCCTTCCCATAAAAGCGAAGCACACATCCTGGGTCTGCTCATCCGCCGCCCCGACCTGCTCTACCGGCTTGACCGGGGGCTGCAGGAAGCCAGCCTGGGCCGGATGACTCCCGAAGATTTCGGGTATACTGACCACCAGGTGCTCTTCCGGCTGGTGCGCCAGTCGCTCGAGCAGGATGCCCATGACGCCGGCGACTACCTGCGTCAGAACCTGCCACCCTCCCTGGAAACCCTGGTGGATGAACTTGCAGCCAAACCAGGTGAACTTGACCCGCTGGACGACCGTTTGATCGAAGATCTGTTCAGGGCGGTGGTAAAAATCCGCCGTACTGCTCTGAGCGAAAACATCACCCAGTTGCGCTTTTTACAGGAGGATGCCCAGCAATCCGGCGACCTCCGGATTGCCTCCTATCGTGAAATGGTTCAGCAATATTCCAGCCTCCTGCGCGGCCTCGACCAGGCGCAGTTAAATCAAAACGGACGCCGTAAAGAAGGATAATGACCCGCATCGTAAAATCCAAGCCACACTCCCCTCGCCGTCCCACCCCCACGGTCCCCCCAAAGCTTGAACGTAAGCCTGAACGGATCCGCAAGACACGCTGCCCAAAAGCTGGCAGTGCCGCTGCCGGAGACAGCCGATTCAGAGCCCGAAGAAGAGCTCGAACTGGCTGGCGAACCGGAAGAAGGTCTTTCGGCAGAAGAGGAGCCGGGCAACCTGGGGGTCGAAGATCCCTTTGAATTAAATCGGGTCGAATTGGCTGCCGAGCTTTCAGAAGACCCGGTCCGCTTGTATTTGCGCGAGATCGGGCAGGTTAAACTTTTAGATGCTGCCCGCGAGTTTCGCCTGGCTGCCATGATCGAAGGCCGCCGGGTTATCCTGCTCACCCTGCGCCGCCGTATCGGAACAAAGGTCGCCGCTGCCCCCACTACCACTGCCTACCATAACCTCCTGAAGGATCTGCAGACCGCCTGGACGCGCCTGGGAGAGGATGCCGGTCGCCTGGGTGTGGAAGTTCCCGATGCCGCCATGTTGCTGGCTGAGGCTCACAGCCTGCATCGTGGATGGGAAAACAATGTTGCACCTGCCTACCTGCATGCCTACATTGAACGCGAACTGTGGGGCAAGGATCCGCTTTGGGACAGCCTGGTGAGCCAGGCCTACATTGTCTACGTGATTTTTTACATTCTGCCCGAAGACTATGCCGGTTGGTTGTTGAAATATCTCCAGGTTCACCATGACCTGCCTGCCCAGCGCACCCTATTCCGCAACCTGCCTCCTGAACCCGACCTGGCCCGTGAAGTGGAGATTATTCGCGCCCGCGCCGACGAGGCAAACGCCGCCATTATCCGCGCCAACCTGCGGTTGGTGGTCAGCGTGGCCAAGCGCTACCTGGGCCGTGGCATCCAGTTCGTGGATTTGATCCAGGAGGGCAACCTCGGCTTGCTAAGGGCGGTGAACAAGTTCGATCCGCGCCGCGGGCTACAAGTTCAGCACCTACGCCACCTGGTGGATCCGTCAATCCATCAATCGTTCCATCGCCGAGCAGGCCCGCACCATCCGCATCCCGGTGCACCTGTTCGAGTCAATCACCCGCATTTTACGCATCCAGCGCTCTCTCACGCAGCAGCTGGGACGCGATCCCACCAACAATGAGATCGCCCTCGAATCCGGTTTCCTTTCCCCGGTGGATGTGCAGACCGTCCTGCGTGCCCGTGCCGAGGAAACTCCCCTTGCCCCCGACCTCCAGCACCGCTGGGAATTGGCAACCACCAAGGTGGATCGCATCCTGTGTTCCGCGGAAGAGCCAATCTCGCTCGATGGGCCTGTCAGCGGGGATGAAGATTCCAGTCAACTGGGCGATTTTATTGAAGATGTGGACGCGCTGGAGCCGTTGGACGCCGCCTCACGAGAGATGCTTCGCGAGCAGGTCCAGCATGCCCTGTCCGCTCTCACCGAGCGCGAACGCCAGGTGCTGGAACTGCGTTTTGGCCTGGTGGACGGAAAGGATCACACCCTCGAAGAGGTCAGCCGCTACTTCAATGTGACCCGCGAACGCATCCGCCAGATCGAAGCCAAGGCCTTACGCAAGCTGAGGCATCCAACCCGCAGCCGGCATTTGAGGGATTATTTGGGATAGCCAAAGTCGTTGTTTTTGCATGAAAAGACGAGAGTTTTAATTCATACCTTTCTTCACAATCCGGTGTTGCATTACCGGGTCACGAAGCACATCGTGAAAATTGGTACGCCTACCCACCTTTTCGAATGTCTTATGTTATACTTTCCCGCCGGTAAGAACTCCAGGTAAACCTGAGGAGAATCCATGCTTCTCGAATACGCCGCCATCGCAGCTTTCATCTTTGTCACCATCCTGATCGGTGTCATTGCCATTGTTTTAGGCATTCTTTTTGGTCCAAAACATGCGACTGAAAAAAAGGCCATGCCCTATGAATTGGGCATGAATCCCATCGGCCCGGTACGCGCCGCATGCCGGTCCGGTTTTACCTGATCGCCGTCCTCTTCATCCTGTTCGACATTGAAACTGTTTTCTTCCTGCCCTGGGCACTCGTCTTCCGCCAGCTGGGCCTTTTTGGTTTGGTGGAAATGTTCCTCTTCATTGCCATCTTATTGGTAGGTTACTTTTACGCGTGGAAGAAAGGAGCTTTGGAATGGGAGTAGAACAAAAACTCGGAAATATGGGCATCGCCACCACAACGCTGGAACAGGCTGTCGCCTGGTCCAGGACGAATGCCATGTGGCCGATGCTTTTTGGGCTGGCCTGCTGTGCCATCGAAATGATGTCCGCACAGGCGGCTCATTATGATATGTCCCGTTTTGGGATGGAATTGATGCGCCCATCGCCGCGCCAATCCGACCTGATGATCGTGGCCGGACGCGTTTCGCGGAAAATGGCCCCCGTTCTGCGCCGCTTGTACGACCAGATGCCCGAGCCAAAATGGGTCATTTCCATGGGTGACTGCGCTTCCTGCGGCGGGGTCTTCAATAACTACGCCATCATGCAGGGCGTGGACGAGGTGGTGCCGGTGGATGTGTATGTTGCGGGCTGCCCGCCGCGCCCCGAGGCGCTCATCCATGGCGTGCTCACGCTCTATGAAAAAGTGCGCGGCATGAAATTCGCCGAAGTCAAAAAATAGAGGCTGCTCATGGAGAAGAAACTGGAACCCATTGTAGCGAAATTGGAAGAAAAGCTCGGGGCTGCTGCTTCCGAGTATCGCGGGGACGTCAGCCTGGTGATACCGCCAGATAAAATCGTCGCAGCCTGCAACCAGGTGCATGAACTTGGCTTTGAACTGCTTTCGGCCCTGACGGCCGTGGATTACTGGCCCCAGGCAGAACCCCGTTTCCATGTCATTTACCAGTTCACCTCGGTGGCCGGGAACCTGGTTCTCACCCTGCGCGTGCCGGTAGCAGGGATCAACCCTTCCCTGCCCACCGTCTCTCACATTTATCGCAACGCCAACTGGCGTGAGCGCGAGTTGTGGGATATGTTCGGAATTAAATTCGAGGGTCACCCTGACCTGCGCCGCATTCTCATGCCCGCCGACTGGGAAGGTCACCCTCTCCGCAAGGATTACCCTCTGGGGTACGAGGAACCGCAGTTCACCTTCAATTTTGAAGAGATCAACCTGCGCAAGCCCTATGCCAAGGAATAGCGGCCATGCCTGATATTCAAGAAATCACTGTAGATGAATTAAAACACCTGGTCTCTGACCGTGCCATCCAGGGCGATACAGTGCTGTTGAACATGGGACCGCAGCACCCTTCCACCCATGGCGTGCTGCGTCTCCTGCTTGAACTGGACGGGGAGACCGTGATCAACTGCATCCCTGATATCGGTTTCCTTCATACCGGCATCGAAAAGAATATGGAAGCCAAGACCTATCAAAAGGCGGAGGTCATGTCTGACCGCCTGGATTACCTGAATACGGTAGGCAACACCCTGGCGTATTCGCTGGCGGTCGAGAAACTGGTCGACCTGGATGTACCCGCCCGCGCCCAGGCCATCCGTGTCATCCTGGCGGAACTCACCCGTTTCCAATCCCACCTGGTCTGGCTCGGCACTTCCGCCCTTGACCTGGCAGCCATGTCCATGTTCCTGTATTGCTTTCGGGAACGCGAGTACATCCTGGATGTCATGGAGATGTGCTCTGGTCAGCGCATGATGACCACTTACATCCGCCCCGGTGGAATTTGGCGGGATGTGCCGGTTGAGTTCGAAGCGGCCGTCCGCAACATTCTCAAGACATTTCCCCGCCGGGTCGACGAATATGAAGCGCTCCTTACCCGCAACCCGCTCATGCTCGACCGCACCTACGGCATTGGCAAATTGACCGGCGAAGAATGTCTGAACTTTGGCGTTACCGGTCCCATGTTGCGCGCCAGCGGAGTCAAGTGGGACCTGCGCAAGACCCGCCCATACTCCGGTTACGAACAGTATGAATTCGAAATCCCCACCCGCACCGAAGGTGACGTGTACGCCCGCTTCCTGGTCCGCTTGGAAGAGATGCGGCAGTCGCTCCGCATTGTCGAGCAGGCGTTGAACAAGCTGCCGATGGGTCCGGTGCGCTCCACCAACTACAAATTCGTCCCGCCCCCGCGTTCCGAGATCGGCGTTAGCATGGAGGCGCTCATCCACCACTTCAAGCTCTGGACCGAAGGGTTCGATGCTCCCAAAGGGTCGATCTATTCGGCGGTCGAGTCGCCGCGCGGCGAACTGGGTGTTTATTTGGAGTCGGATGGCGGTCCCAAGCCCTACCGCATCCATTGGCGCACGCCTTCGTTCGATAACTTGCAATCCATGCCGTTGATGTCCAAAGGTGTGTTGGTCGCCGACCTGGTCGCCATCATCGGCTCGGTCGATATTGTCCTGGGAGATGTGGACCGCTAGGTCCTTCACGTTTTGTGTCTCAATCCGGTGTGAGGTTGTATGCTTGCTGACAAATATCCTGAGGAAATAAAAAAGATTTTTGCTAAATATCCCCCGGAGCAAAGACGCTCGGCGGTCATGCCGTTGTTATACCTGGCACAGCGGGACGAGGGTTTCATCACCAAGGCTGCCCTGGAAGACATCGCCGGGATTCTGGATATCACCTCCACGGATGTGGCTGAGATCGTTGGCTTCTACACCCTTTACCATGACAGGCAAGCCGGGAAGTACCGCATGCAGGTCTGCACTGACCTGCCCTGCGCCCTGCGGGGTGCCGACAAATTCCTGGAGGACCTGTGCGGTAACCTGGGCGTCAAGGTTGGCGAGACTACCTCGGATGGCATGATTACGGTCGAAGCGGTCATGTGCCTGGCCGGGTGCGATAAGGCTCCCATGTTCCAGTTGCAAAGCGGTGATGGGATCGAATACCACGAGAATATGACCTTGGATAAAACCATGGAACTCGTCGCAGCCCTGCGTAAGTCGGGCAGGGAGGTGAAGTAATGTCCCACCTCCTACTCCGTCACCGTGATATTCCCGGTTTCGACAAGCTGGACGTATATAAGAAGAACGGCGGCTTTGAAGCTTTCAAAAAAGCGGTTACCGGCATGAAACCGCAGGAAGTGACCGATGTTGTCAAGGCTTCCGGCTTGCGCGGTCGCGGCGGTGCGGGTTTCCCCACCGGTGTCAAATGGAGCTTCATCCCCAACAACATCTGGCCCCATTATGTGGTTGCCAATGCTGACGAGTCTGAGCCCGGTACCTTTAAGGACCGCGAGATCATGGAAAGCAATCCCTTCCAGTTCCTGGAAGGTGTGGCAATTGCGGCGTATGCCACCGGAGCAAACGCGGCCTACATCTATCTGCGTGGCGAGTTCTGGACGGTTGCCGCCCTGCTCGATGAGAAGATCGCCGAGCTGGAAAAAGACAACCTGCTGGGCGACAAGCTTTTTGGTTCGGAATATTCCCTGCGCATCTACACCCACCTCGGCGCGGGCGCGTACATTTGCGGGGAAGAAACAGCCCTGCTCGAGTCCATCGAAGGGAAGCGCGGTCAGCCGCGCATCCGCCCGCCCTTCCCGGCGGTTTTCGGCTTGTATGGCAAACCGACGGTCGTTAACAACGTCGAGACGCTCACCAATGTCCCCCTCATCGTGGAAAAAGGAGCCGACTGGTTTAAATCCCTCGGCACCCCCGATAGCGCCGGGGTTAAGATATTTTCGCTCTCGGGGCGCATCAACCGCCCTGGCAACTATGAACTGCCTTTCGGTACCACGTTCCGCCAGTTGATTTACGATATTGGCGGCGGCGTGCCGGACGACCGCCCGGTCAAAGCCATCATGGCAGCCGGGGCTTCCTCAACAATGATCGTCGCGGACGACAAGGCTCTCGACACGCCCATGGACTACGCCTCGGTTCGCACTCTTGGCGCGGACCTGGGGTCGGCATCCGTGATCGTCATAGACGATACCGTAAGCCTGGAATGGGTCATCAACAAGACCATCCATTTTTTCACACATGAGTTGTGCGGAAAATGCACACCCTGTCGTGAAGGCACCTACTGGATGAAACACCTTATCGACCACATCGAACATGGCGAAGCCACCAAGGAAAATGTTGAACTCCTCCATTCAGTGGCAAAACAGATGCAGAATAAATGCCTCTGCCCGCTGGGCGAGTTCTCCACCATGGCGGTCACGACCGCCATCGAACGTTTCCCGGTAGACTTCGCACCCTCCACGGCAGGAGGCAAGCATGGCTAATCCGGTCTCCCTTACGATCGATGGACAGTCCATCACCGTTCCGAATGGTACGCTGATTGTTAACGCTGCCAAAAAGATCGGCATTGACATCCCGGTCTTCTGCTATCACCCCAAGATGGAGCCGGTGGGCATGTGCCGCCAGTGCCTGGTTGAAGTTGGCCGCCCGGTCATGGACCGCGCCACCGGTCAACCTGTGCTGGAAGACGGCAAGCCCAAGATCTCATTCGGTCCCAAGCTTGAAACTGCCTGCACCACCCCGGTTTCCGAGGGGATGCTTGTGCTTACCAAATCCGACAAGGCCCGTGCCTCGCAGAAGGAAATCCTCGAGTTCCTGCTCACCTCACATCCTCTTGATTGCCCGGTGTGCGACAAGGGTGGTGAATGTCCGCTCCAGAATCTCACCATGGCGCACGCCTCGCCGCAAAGCCGCTACATCTACGATGAGAAGTCCCACGCCGGGAAGCACGTCCCCCTGGGCGACCTCATCTGGCTGGATCGTGAACGCTGCATCCAATGTGCCCGCTGCATTCGTTTCCAGGAAGAAATCGCCGGGGAGCCGGTGCTTGCCTTTTACCAGCGCGCCCGTGCCACCGACATCATCACCAACTCCGAGCCGGGCTTTGACTCGGTCTTTTCCGGCAACACCTCCGACATCTGCCCGGTCGGAGCTCTCACCACGGCAGACTTCCGCTTTGGGGCGCGCCCCTGGGAAATGAAAGCTGCCGCCTCCATCTGTGCGCAGTGCCCGGTGGGTTGTAACCTGACCTTCAATACCCGCCGTGAGGCCAAGTCGGATGGCAAGGTAGCCATCAAGCGCGTCATGCCCCGACAGAACGAAGCCGTCAACGAGATCTGGATGTGCGACAAGGGCCGCTTTGCCTATCACTATACCGAAGCTGCCGACCGGCTGGCTCAACCGCTGGTCAAAAAGGATGCCAGTCTATCTTCGGCTTCCTGGACCGAGAGTCTGCACGCCGTTTCGCAGGCTTTATCCGCAGCCAGGAAGAATTCCGTTATCCTCGCCAGCGGGCGGCTTTCCAACGAAGATTTGTTCAATCTGAAGCAATTGGCTGATGGCCTGGGCGGTGAAGCGCTGTTCTATACGCACCTGGGTGGCGGCGAATTGACCACCTCCTTTGGCGTTTCGGCAGGTACGAATTTCTCCGCTATGGGCACGGGCACCACCATCCTGGTGGTCGCATCTGATCTTTATAACGAAGCCCCGGTATGGTTCCTGCGTGTCAAGCAGGCTGCCGAACGAGGCGCCACGCTGATTGTTGTAAATGCCCGCGCCACAAAACTTGACCGCTTTTCGAAATTCGCGGTTCGGTATTCCTATGGTGACGAGGTTGAAACGGTCGCCGGCACTACCGAAGAAAGACAAGATCGGTGCGGCCCTTACAGGTGCTGAAAATCTGGTGGTTCTTTATGGCTCGGACGGCCTGGGTCTTGACGGTTCATCGGCGCTCGCGGCAGCCTGCGCAGAATTGGTCAAAGACCGCCTCGGTAAACCGAATAATGGCCTGATCGGGGTATGGCCGCGTGCCAATGACCAGGGCGCCTGGGAACTTGGCTTCCGCCCTGCCCAAGACCTGGTCAAGGCATTCGCGGGCAAGACCGTCTACATCCTGGCGGCTGACCCGGTGGGGGACGACCCGCAAATGGCAGCCGCGCTGAAAGGTGCCAGGTTCGTGGCCGTGCAGGAACTTTTCCTGACCGAGACTGCCCGCCTGGCGGATGTGGTTCTTCCCGTCCAGGCTTACACCGAACGGGAAGGCTCATTCACTACCGGTGAACGACGTGTGCAGCGCTTTTATCCGGCTGTCCCGCCGCGCAGCGAAACCCGGGCGGACTATGCCATCACAGCTTCCATCGCAAAGGAACTTGGCATTGAACTGGAAGGGGGCTCACCCTCCCTGGTCATGGACCGGCTGGCTTCCGTAGTAAAAGCCTTTGCCGGGATCTCCTACCGCCGGCTGGCTGAGACTGTCGAACAGTGGCCCATCGTCGGCCGTCGTGACCTCTATTATGGTGGAACCACCTATGAGAACAGGCAGGGACTGGGAGTGCATCTGGCATTGAATGCCCCCGTACCGATCCCCACCGTATCTGCTGAATTCCTTCGCCCCGGCGAGGACCAATGGCTGGCGGTGCCGGTCACGCGTCTCTACGACCGAGGCATTACAGTCACCACCTCTGAATTGCTCCGCGCCCACATAGGCGCTGCCGCAGTGCTCCTCCACCCTGATGCAGCGAAAAATCTGAACGTCGCTGCCGGGGAACAAGTCAACATAAACGGGTTCCAGGCCGAGGTCCGCCTCGATGACACGGTACCAGCCTCGGTGGTGCTCCTGCCGCGCAGTATGGGCTTCCCGATCAACGCTCCGGTCATCGCCGGGTTGAAGAAAGCGTAAGGAAGGAATCATGAACTTTCTTCTTGTTTTGGAATGGCTGATTAAAGGGTTCGTCTGGGCGATGGTCCTGCTGGGCGGCTTTGCCTATCTTACGCTCTACGAGCGCAAGGCCTTGGCCCGCATGCAGTCACGCATAGGGCCGAACCGCGCCGGTCCTGGGGAATTCTTCAGCCCATTGCTGACGCGGTGAAATTAATATTAAGAAGAATTGACCCCCGCCAATGCGGATAAATTGATCTTACCCTGGCACCCATTATCACAGTGGTTCCTGCGGTGGTGATCACGGCGGTTGTCCCATGGGGTCCGAGCTTCAATATTTTTGGGTATCACCTCAACCTGTATATTGCCGACATCAATGTGGGCGTGTTGTACATCATGTCCATCGCCTCGATCGCAGTGTACGGCATCGTGCTGGCGGGCTGGTCGTCGAACAATAAGTATGCCATGATGGGCGGCCTGCGTTCCACTGCCCAGATGATCAGCTATGAAATTGCGCTGGGACTTTCCTTTGTCTCCGCCATCCTGCTCGCCGGTTCGATGCGCATGCTCGATATCGTTTCGGCACAGGGTGGCTATTGGTTCACCTTCATCCCGAAATGGTTCGTTGTCCTCCAACCAGTCGGGACTGCCATCTTCCTGATTGCCACCCTGGCGGAGGTCAACCGCGCCCCGTTCGATATGCCTGAAGCGGAGCAGGAACTGACCGCCGGTTATCACACCGAGTACTCGGGCATGAAATTCGCCCTGTTGTTCATGGCTGAATACACCAAGATGATCGCCATCAGCGCCATCGGAGCCACCCTTTTCTTTGGCGGTTACAATGGTCCGTTTGTGGACCGCTTCCCCTGGCTTGGGCCTGTCTACGTCTTCGTCAAGATCATCATCCTGCTGTTTGGTATGATCTGGGTGCGGGCCACCTTCCCGCGCATTCGCTATGACCGCCTGATGGCTTTCGGCTGGAAGGTGCTCCTGCCGCTTTCGCTGGCATTGGTCTTTATTACTGCGGTTGGCATCATCCTTGCCCAGCAGGTGAATTCGCAACTCATTGCTGTCATCCCCCTGGCTTCTTTATTGGTTGCAGGAGTGGCGGTTGCCATGATTGACCGCACCTTAAGGAGGAAGATTATGCGCGTCGTTGAGCCTGTCGTCGAACTGGCGCGTGGTCTTTGGACGACGCTCCGCATGATGTTCGACAAGCCGGTCACCATCCAGTATCCGGAAGAGAAGAAGCCTGTCAAGGCACGCTTCCGCGGGCCGGCACGTCCTCAAGCGCTACGATAACGGGTTGGAAAAATGCATCGGCTGTGCCTTGTGTGCTGCAGCCTGCCCGGCGGATGCCATCTTCGTTGAGTCTTCCGAGAATACCGATGAGCAGCGTTACTCCCCCGGTGACCGTTATGCCAGCACCTATGAGATCAACATGCTGCGCTGCATTTTCTGCGGTTTTTGCGAAGATGCCTGTCCAACCGAGGCGATTGTCCTGGGGGATCAGTACGAACTATCCTTCACCGACCGACGCCAGTCGATTTATCCAAAAGAAATGCTGATCGAACCCGTCCCTGCGGATGGAAAGCCCACCCCGCAGAAAACCGAACCGGGGGTCTATACCCGCTCGGTCCCCGAAATGAAAGATCCGCAGGATTGAGACGCCCATGAACTTGACCCTCATCCTCTTCATTATATTGGCGGCTGTGGCAGTCGCATCGGCATCCGGATTGTTGATCAGCCGCAATACGGTTTATGCCGCCTTGTACCTTGTGCTGAATTTCGCCACGGTGGCTGTTTTTTACCTTCTTTTGGGAGCTCCCTTCATTGCATTGGCGCAGGTCACCATTTATGCTGGCGCCATCATGGTGCTCTTCCTGTTTGTCATCATGCTCCTGGGCTCGGAAAAACTCCCCCGCGGGCAGGTCCTGCCCTGGCAGCGTCCCCTGGCGATCGTCCTGGCTGCCATCCTGCTGGTTGAAGCGGGCTTTCTGCTCTTCCAGCGCCTGCAATTGACAGCCGGTCTCTCCAACCCGGAGGCATCGGTCAATACCACCCAGTCCCTCCAGACCCTGGGCATGTCGCTCTTCAGCCAGTATCTCCTGCCATTTGAAGTGACCTCCGTCCTGCTGCTTGTGGCGATGGTGGGTGTCATCGTCCTGACGAAAAAAGAGAAAGGAGAACCAGGCTAATGCCCCAGACAATTCCCCTCACCTGGTACCTGGCAATTTCAGCAGTGTTGTTTGCCATGGGCGCGCTGGGCGTTCTCATCCGCCGCAACCCGCTGATCATATTTCATGTCGATCGAATTGATGCTGAACGCCGCCAACCTGGCCTTTGTGGCATTTGCCCGTTCCTTTGGTGTGCTCACCGGTCAGATTTTCGTTTTCTTCGTCATGACCGTCTCCGCCGCCGAAGTGGCGGTTGGACTGGCATTGATCATCATCATCTTCCGTAACAAGCACAGCATTGACGTCGACCTGATGAACAGTCTGAAAGGATAGCCCCTGAAAGGATAACGCCATAATGGAATCTTCTGGACTGTTCTCCCTCGTTCCCCTCATCGTCTTCCTGCCAACCGCTGGTCTGCTGATCAACATCATTTTCGGCGGGCGGATGAGCGAAAAAGCCATCGGCGCGGTCGCCAGCGCAGCCTCCGGGCTCGCCTTTGTGGTCGCCGTTCTGCTTGGCTTTGCCCTGTGGACCGGTACCGGTGAAGCGGTGGTTGTTCCCTTCGCCGACTGGATCCACATCGGTGATTTGAATGTTGCCTGGAATTTCCGGGTGGATACCCTCTCGGTCTTGATGATGCTGGTCGTTTCCGGCGTTGGCACGCTCATCCACATCTACGCCATTGGTTACATGCACGAGGACGTGCGCTTCAAGAACGACATTCCCCGTTACCGCCGCTTCTTCGTTTTCCTGAACCTGTTCATCGCCATGATGATGATCCTGGTCAGCGGCGACTCGTACCTGATGCTGTTCGTTGGATGGGAAGGTGTGGGCCTGTGCTCCTTCCTGCTGATCGGTTTCTGGTACGAGATGGATACCCTCGGGCGGCCTTCGTTCGCCAACTCGAACGCAGCCAAGAAAGCAATGATCGCCAACCGCATCGGCGACTTTGGTTTCCTCGTCGCTGCCTTCACGATGTTCTGGTGGTTTAAGAGTTTGAACTTCGGTGATGTCTTTACACAGGCAGCGACCATTCCTTCGAGCGTCATTCTCTTTATCACCCTCTTCCTGCTGGTCGGTGTGGCGGGCAAGTCAGCCCAGATTCCCGCTCTACGTCTGGCTGCCGGATGCCATGGCCGGCCCCACCCCGGTCTCGGCCCTCATCCATGCCGCCACCATGGTCACCGCTGGTGTCTACCTGGTGGCCCGCTCTGCGCCTCTCTACACGCTCGTACCCCAAGCGCAGACTACCGTCGCGCTGGTGGGAGGCATCACAGCCCTGTTTGCCGCCACGATCGCGGTCGGGCAGTACGATATCAAAAAAGTGCTGGCCTATTCCACCATCTCCCAGCTTGGCTTCATGGTGGCCGCGGTGGGGATGGGAGCTTTCGTGGCTGGCATGTTCCACCTCGTCACCCACGCCTTCTTCAAGGCTCTCCTATTCCTCTCTGCTGGTTCGGTAATCCTTGGCCTGGAACGCGGCCATCATCACCTCCCGCATGACAAGCATGCTGACCACCAGGAAGAGGTCTTTGACCCCGGCGATATGCGCAACATGGGCGGGCTGCGCAAGCAGATGCCTGTCACCTTCTGGGTGTACCTGATCGGTGCACTGGCGCTGGCGGGAATCTTCCCCCTGGCTGGGTTCTGGTCGAAGGACGAGATCCTGGCTGATGCCTTCCACAATTTCCCGGCTGTCTACTGGCTGCTCACCATTGCCGCCTTCCTGACCGCCTTCTACATGGGCCGCCAGGTCTGGATGGTCTTCTTTGGCAAGTCCCGCCATGCTGCTGCTGAACATGCCGAGGAGAGTCCAAAGGTCATCACCATCCCCTTGATGATTTTGGCTGCCCTGGCGATCCTCGGCGGAGCTCTCAACCTGCCCGGGTTTCACATGCTTACTCTCTGGCTTGGAACATTCCATTGCAGGCGTTGAGGCGGGGGAGTTCAACTTCCTGGTGTGCCGGCTCTGTCCACCGGGCTGGCGCTGCTGGCGATCGTTCTCTCCTGGCTGCTTTACGGACGCCAGCCCGCTGGTCGAAGGTCAGAAGGATCCGCTCAAGAAGATGCTCGGTCCGCTGTTCACCGTCTTCGAACGCAAGTACTGGGTGGACGAATTCTACTGGGCGGCTATCCTCAACCGCTATGTGGACATTTCCCGCTTCCTGGCGAACGTGATCGACGGCCGTTTCTGGCACGACTGGTTCCACGAGAAGGTCATCGCCGGCACCTACAACTGGATCTCCCGCATCGTCCTGGACTTGCGCGTCGACCAGCAGTTCATCGACGCCATCGCCAACGGCCTGGGTAATCTGACCCGCAGCATTTCCGGCGGCTTGCGCCGCCTGCAGAACGGTTTTGTGCGCAGCTACGCCCTGGCGGTCTTGTTTGGTGTGGTCATCATTATTGGCTGGATCTTTGCTGAAATAATCCCAAAAGTTCGAACATCCTGCGTCTGATCTTTGACTTTTGACGTTTACTTTGACCTGAAAACCGAGGAGTAAACATGAACTTAATCACCAATCCTCTTATCCTTGTGACCTTCTTCCCCCTGGTGGGCGTGCTGGTCCTGCTCTTTATCCCGGCAGAGAGGAAGAATGCCTCTGCGCTGGACGACCCTGGTTGCCTCGCTGGTCACCTTTGGCCTGTCCATCTGGATGCTGACCCTGTTCGACAAGTCCAACCCGGATCTGCAGCTAGGCTTCACCCTGCCCTGGATCCAGGTTGCCGGCTGGAACATCAGCTTCGCCATGGGCGTCGACGGCCTGAGCATCCTGCTGGTCCTGCTGACCACCTTCCTGACCCCGATTTCCATCCTTTCCACCTGGACGGCGGTCGAGGAGCGCGTCAAGGATTTCATGATCTTCTTCCTGCTGCTGGAAGTGGGCATGCTGGGTGTCTTCCTCGCCCAGGACCTGTTCCTGTTCTATATCTTCTGGGAATTCACCCTGGTACCGATGTACTTCCTGATCGGTATCTGGGGCGGACCGCGCCGTATCTATGCCGCCATCAAGTTCTTCCTGTACACCATGGCCGGTTCCATCCTGATGCTGCTCGCCATCCTGTGGCTGGGCATCTACCAGGGCACCTTCAGTGTGCCTGACCTGATCGCCAAGGGTGGCATTCCTGCCAGCATCCAGCTCTGGCTGTTCCTGGCGTTTGCTGCCGCGTTTGCCATCAAGGTCCCCATGTGGCCTCTCCACTCCTGGCTGCCGGATGCGCACGTGGAAGCTCCCACGGCCGGTTCCGTCATCCTGGCGGGTGTCTTGCTCAAGATGGGTACCTACGGTTTCCTGCGTTTCAACCTGCCCATGTTCCCGGAGGCTGCCGTCAAGGCTGCTCCCTGGATGGCGTTGCTGGCGGTCATCGGTATCATTTACGGCGCCGCGGTCTCCTATGCACAGAAAGACATCAAGAAGCTGGTCGCCTACTCATCGGTCAGCCACCTCGGTTTCGTCATGCTGGGTCTCTTTGCCCTCAACCCGCAGGGTATTGAAGGCGGCATCCTGCAAATGATCAACCACGGTTTGAGCACGGGTGCCTTGTTCCTCCTGGTCGGCATGGTTTACGAACAGACCCACACCCGCGAGTTCAGCGTTTACGGCGGCCTGTGGAAGGTCATGCCCATCTTTGGGACGGTGATGCTCATTGTTTCCCTCTCCTCCATGGGGCTTCCGGGTTTGAACGGCTTTATCGGTGAATTTGCCATTTTGCTGGGCGCATTTGGGTCCAAAGCCATTGGCTCCCCCTGGTTCGCCGGGCTGGCCGCGCTGGGTGTCATCATGGCTGCTGTCTACATCCTGTATATGTTCCAGAAGATATTCCTCGGCCCCGAAGGGTCGATCGTGGAGGAAGTCAAAAAACACGGACATGCCTTGCGCGATCTGAATTGGCGCGAGATTGCCACCATCGTCCCGCTGCTGGTGCTCATCTTCTGGATCGGCTTGTATCCCCGCCCATTCTTTGAGCTCATAGCCCCCGCCGTGGATAAACTTCTAACGGTGTTTCATTAATCATTCTTCATTCCAGCCGTCAAGTTGGGCGACCGTCGTGGTCGTCCAGCCTAATGATATCGTCTCCTCATTGGCTGACGCATAGGAAGAAATTATGACGCAATCCGATCTCACCACAATTCTCCCGATCATCATCATCGTCGCCTGGGCCTGCATCCTCCTGCTGGTCGACTTGTTCATCCCCAAGAGTCGCAAGGGCTGGACGGCACTCCTGGCAGCCGTCGGACTGGCTGCTGCGCTGGGCGTGACCCTCGCCCAGGCCGGGCAGGAGCTTTCCGCTTTCGGCGGGATGGTCGTGCTGGATGGCTTCTCTTCTTTCCTGAGCGTCCTTTTCCTCGCCAGTGGGATCGGTGCCATCGCCATCGCCTATGGTTACCTCAAGCGCATGAACCTGGAGCGCGGCGAGTATTACACGCTGATGCTTTTCTCCATCTCCGGCATGCTCCTCATGGCTCACGCCGCTGACCTGATCATCGTATTCCTGTCTCTTGAATTGCTCTCCATTCCTCTTTACGTTCTTTCAGCCTTCGCCCGCCCGCGGATAGAGTCGGAAGAAGCCGGGGTCAAGTATTTCCTGCTGGGAGCTTTTGCCACCGGTTTCGTTGTCTACGGCATCGCACTGGTCTTCGGCGCCACGGGCAACACCTCCCTCGCCGGAATTATCTCGGTCATCAACCTTTCGGGTTCCTTCGCGGGGGTGTACTCGCCCCTCCTGCTCACCATCGGTGCGGCCCTGATCCTGGTCGGCTTTGGGTTCAAGGTCGCTGCCGTCCCGTTCCACATGTGGACGCCGGATGTCTACCAGGGAGCTCCCACCTCGGTGACCGGTTTCATGGCGGTTGGTGCCAAGGCTGCCGGGTTCGCTGCCCTCCTGCGCATTTTCGTTACCGCCCTCCCATCCCTTGACGTTGACCTGGTGCCGGTCTTGTGGGGTCTGGCTGCCCTGACCATGGTCGGTGGGCAACGTGGTCGCCATCTCGCAGACCAATATCAAGCGCCTGCTGGCTTACTCCAGCATTGCCCACGCCGGTTATATCCTGATGGCTTTTGTCTCGTTTGGGAATCCGAAAGTTTCTCCGGATGCGGTCGCTTCGGCACTATTCTACCTGCTTACCTATGCCATCACCTCCTTCGGCGCCTGGGCAGTCGTCATCGCCCTGGAAAAGGTCGACGGCAAGGGCCTGGAGATCAGCGATTTCGCCGGTCTGGGACGCAAACGCCCCCTGCTGGCTGCCGCCATGACCATCTTCATGCTCTCCCTCACTGGCATGCCGCCCACGCTGGGGCTGGTGGGCAAGTTCTACCTGTTCCGCACCGCCATCCAGGGTGGTTTTATCGGGCTGGCGATCATCGGCGTGCTCACCTCGCTCATCTCGGCTTACTACTACCTGCGGGTGGTGGTGATGATGTACATGCATGAAGGCGACCCCGAAACCTCCAGCGAACCCTGGCTGGATCTCACCTGGGGTCTCACTGCCCTTGCCACGGTCATTCTCAGTTTTCTGCCAGCTGCCCTTTTTGCCTGGGCCAGTGGAGCCGTGTTGAAATTGTTCTAACTCCTCCGACGATTCGTCATCATCCCCTCTTGTTAATCCAACGGGACGGCTCATCACCGTCCCGCTTTATATTTCTCCATTCACATATTTCTTATTTCGCCCGCATCTCGGTTGTTCCTCGGATTGTGCTCCACCTCCGCCAGGTTCAACGCTTCCATCAGCGGTGGGATGTACATCCCAAACCGGCCGCGCAGCCCCTTCTTCAACCCATACCAGCCGCCCACCGGGTTCTTCGGCGAGCGCCCCCAGGCTTCCACCGTCCCCTCCGCCGCTGGTTTTTGCTCATCGGCGCTGCCCAGCAGCATCCAATCCCCGTGTGCCTTGAGCATGGCGTGCAGATCGTCCAGGCAGCGCAGCTGGTAGCGCAGTTCGGTCTTCCCCACGGTGCACACCAGGGAGGGTGGGTTGGTGGTTTCATCCCTGTACATCTGGTATTCCGATGACCCACTGGGTGTCTTGAGCATCCACGGGTGATCGCGTGTCCCATTTCCAACGGTTGATGTGCTCATCATTTTATCTCCTTACAATAATCCAATTAACATCAAATTCATCCAATTATATCATTCCCTTGGGGAAATCCAAAATGAACCTCCCTCAGATGGAACGAATATCAGGATAGCCAGAAGCTATCCTGATATTCGGTTGACCAAGGTTATTTCAATGCAAGGGGTTTTCCACCCCTTCTCTCCAAAGCAGAGTTTAATGATTATTGATGGAAGGTGTCTTTTCTCTTGCCACAAGTTCGCGCCTCAATGTTTTCCCGATATGGGATTTCGGTAGGCTGTCCAGGAACTGGATATGTTTTGGCACTTTGTAAGCAGTCAGTTTTTGGCGGCAATATTCCCGCAGTTCATCTGCACATGCAGTTTGTCCCGGTCGCAGAACCACCCACGCCTTGACAGCCTCGCTCTGGTGGGGATCCGGGATGCCAGCCACGCTGACCTCGGCAACTGCAGGATGAGTGGCGATCACCTCCTCCACTTCGCGCGGCCAGACCTGGAATCCGCTGGGCTTGATCACATCCTTTTTCCGGTCAACAATGAACATATAGCCATCTTCATCCAGGTATCCCAGGTCACCGGTATACAACCAGCCGTTGCGGATGGTGTTGGCCGTTTCTGCCGGCTTGCCCCAGTAGCCTTTCATCAACTGCGGAGCGCGCAGGATGAATTCGCCCACCTGGTTGGGAGGCAGGTCATTTTTCCCCGTTATCTGCATCCACCACGCGCAGTTCCACATCCGGGACCGGAATGCCCACTGCGCCGGGTTTGTACAATCCCAGCGTGGGTGTCGTGATTGTGGCCATCATCAATTCGGTCATGCCAAACCCCTCGACAATCCGCCCTCCCGTCGCCTTCTCGAAGCGTTGTCTTGGTCTCTATCCAGCAGGGCGCTGCCCCGGAGATGTTCAACTTTAGACGATTTCAAACTCACCTTGCCTGCCTTCACCTTGGGATGGTTGAGCAGGGCATTGAAAAGAGTTGGAACACCGGGAAGAAATGCCGGTTTGGTCTTTTTGATGGTTGCCAGCATATCGTCCATGTCGCGTGGATTGGGCACGACCGCCAGGGGTGCGCGCGACACCAGGCCGGTCGGAAATACGCCGGCCATTCCGTAGACATGGAACAGAGGCATGTTGAGCATGATGAGGTCGTCCCAATCTTTCAGTGATCTTCGCGAACCAGGCGTGGATTTGCATGCCTGACATCAAAAGGGAGTGATGAGTGCCGACGGCAATTTTTGGCGTCCCGGTGGTGCCGCCGGAGAACAGCATGATGGCCGGATCGTCTGGCTGGACGATCACCTGCGGACGGGACTGCGCCAGCATGCTTATGGAGCAAGTCCGCCAGCCACAGGTCCCCGGGTTGCAGGCTGAATGCGGTCCCCTTCCTTTTTCTCTTTGAGCAGGGTGAATAAAATGCGCAGGGCAGGCGGCAGGTATTCCTTGATGTTCGTGGCGATGACGTTGCGGATCTTTGTACCGCGCCTGGACCGCCTTGATCTTGCTGTAATAACGCGTCATCACCACCACGGTTTCTGCCCCGCATTCCTGGAAATGCCAATTCAAGCTCATGCTCGGTGTAGAGCGCGTTCATCGGGACGGCAATCCCGCCTGCCTTCCAGGTGCCGAGCATGGTCAGGACGAGTTGCGGTGTATTTGGCAGTGACCAATGCCACCCGGTCCTTCTTTTTTACGCCCATTTGGATCAGGGCATGGGCAAAGTCGTTGCTCAATTGCTCCAATTGGGCGTAGGTCATTACGGAACCTTTGAAAAGCAGGGCCGGATGATCTGGGCGCTGGGAAGTTGTTTCGCTGACAATGTCGAGCAGGGTTTTTTGAGGATAAGGCTGTAAAGAGTGTGGAACCCCCTGATCGTAGTGCTTTAACCATGGTTTTGCGTTCATTTTCGCCTCCTCTGGGATATCAATGAGAGGATCTGGCTCGATGAGAACGTTGTCATTTGCGTTTACATCCCCGTTCCCGATGGGGAATCATCCTTTGGAGGTCGGCGATGTGCAAACGCAAAACCGGGTGACGATGTGTTTCAACTCTCTGGGTCTGTTATTACTATACAGCGAAAAGAGCCACATTACAACAATGACCTCGGAATAGCTTTATCGTAGATCCAGCTAAGAACTCTCTGGAGGGAAAGTTGATCTTCCATTTTCGGTTGATTTCATTGGGACGGAATTCTCACAAATTCATACTGCCCCCTCAGGCTTTGCTGAGGGGGCAGTTGAACTCTGAATTTATTGTTCGAACTCCAAATGCACTATAGGATTTCCGCCACAGGAAGCCTGCTCTCGTTATTATTTATTGATTCCTGTCGACCTCTGCACGCAGGTTTCCCACATCTGCACGTAGTCGTGAGCAGAGCGGAACAGGGGCGCAAGATCTTCAGCGGTCAGCCCGCTGTTGCGCAGGTCCTGCAGAAAATCGGGCAGCATCCCGTAATGGGCCATCCCATCCAGGTTGATGTCAAAATCCCGGTGCGCTCCGGCCGTGGAGCGGACCAGGGGGCGGTTATCCCCGTGCATCTGCTCCCACTTTTCCCAAATAGCCTTGACTCTTGCCGATCAGTTTAGGGTGTGATCGTCATGAAACTGCCCCGGTTCCTGTGATGCCTTCCTTGACGAAATATCCTGCCTTTTTTTCTTCCGGCCACCATCCAAGTTCATTGTCATCCACGGGTTTTTCCTCGTCGGCAGCCCAAAATCCCTCGGTCATGTGGTCAACCCAGGGTTGGTCCTGGTGCGCCTCGATGACTCTCCAAAAACTGGTGCAGGTTGGGTTCCGGAAAATCGCTGGGGAGATGCGTCTTGCACCGCCGGGTTGAAACCGGCCTTGTATTGGGCGATCGCCTGCCAGATTCTCCCTTCTTCTTCGTCGTAACCGCTGGTTCCGCTCGGGTCGAACCGGTACCAGCGGTGGTCCCGCAGCGGGGTGTCGTAAGCAACGCCGTTGGTCTGCTGGTCGATTTCTTCCCGTCGTTCAGCCTCGCGCCGGGCATCCCGGTGGGTGCCGAAGGCAGCGAAGGAGCCAAAGCGCGGCCCCGGCAGGGCAGCCGCTCCGTTGATGTCGGTGCCGATCGCCACGCCCCGCCCGTCCATTTTGTTCACTGCGTAAAGGTATGCCTGCCCCCAGGAGGTGCTGGATCCTGCGCACGGCGTGGGGTATTTTGTCGGCCAGTTCGGGCAGGCAGCGGCGCAGCCCGGCGATATCCCCCTGGTTGATGATCGGTGCCACCACCCCTCCCAGGCGGCCGATGCGCTCGATCTGGTCCCCGCGCTTGCCGGCTTCATGGGCCACCTTGTGGACATCGCTCGTCCCGTATTGCTCGTGCTTTAGCCGGTCAAATTCGACCTCCCCGCTGAACAGCAGGTCGCGGAACCAGGTATGCGAACAGATCACCGGGTAATGATGTTCTTCCGCCAGTGCCAGTGCAGCATCCGTGGATTTTTCCGACATGTGATCGACGTCGATGATCATGCCCCGCTTCATCAGTTCCTCCAGCACGACGGTACCGTACTGGTTGAGGCCGAGTGTGTTGGCGTGGCCTCCCCGGAGCTTGGGCGCATCGATTGCTTCGTACAGGTTGCGGATGCCTGGGATTTGATCGATCAGCGTCCCCCGGTGCATGGTGTGCAGACGCCGTCCGGAGATTGCCGCCGTGCGTTCGAAATCGTCCACTGCGTCTTCGCCGTCCTGGTCCATCCGGTAGCGCACCCCTGTCTCCCAGCGATCCTCCACCGACCAGCGCTCGCCGTTCAGGAATAAGTTCACCGTCTCCAGGAACCGCATGTAGATCGCTGTGCCGCCGAAGGCATTGTTGGTCAGGTGGATGGGCGTGACCTGGCGCACCCCCAGTCCATGCAGCCAGTCCAATTCCTGAGAGATCAACTGCCGGGCCTGGTCGATATCCCCGTGGCTCAGCTTATCCAATTCGTCGAAATTATGCCAGTTGCCCAGCGAGTTCCACCTCGATTCCCAGGATGACAGCCAGGTGGTTTTCGCTGATAATCTTGCGGGCTTCTTCCGGCGAATAGGCGATTTGCAGCCAGCCCTTCCCCGGGCCTCCGCTTTGTGCATCAATGAATGCAGCCATTTCTTTCATGGCTGCAATTTGCACCTCGATGGCGTTCTTGTCATCGTGAGGCAGGTTCGGGCTGGTCTTGATCGCCAGTAATTCGTTATTGACTGCCAGGCAGGTGACCAGGCGCAGCCCGCCCTGGTAGGCGCGGTACAGCCAGTCGATATAGGCTTGCTGGTGGACGAGGGTGGTAAATCGCGGCCAGATGATGAATTCCGGCCAGCCGCCGCCTGCGGGGTGTCCGAATTCCGGGTTGATGTTGATCAAACCCCCGTGGATCGGCTCGCAGGAACCAAGAGCGAATTCGATCCCCTCCGGTCCCGGGTGCTCGGGATCGTAAGGCTTGCCCCAAAACGCTTCCCCGCCGAAGGCCAGGTGAGCCATCAAATGGGCATGCAGGTCGGCAAACCCCCATAAGGCTGCCCCCGGATCGGCTTCCCAATAATCCCCTCCCAATGGAACCCGCGGAGCTGATGAGGACAAAGGTTTATCAGCAGACATGGAATACCTCCTGCTGGTCCTGCACCTTCGCGTTGAAATGGCCCTGGGGCATAATTTTCTTAAGAGCAATCGGCTTTAAACCTGTGCGTTTACTTTTCCCTGCTGTGTTGTTCATATCGTCTCCTTCAATACCACCTAATAAATACCATGTTTATCCAATTATAACATTACCTGTCTAAGGTTTATCAAAGCACTTCAACTTGATGGATAAAAACAGAACAGCTCAATGCTGTCCTGTTTTCTGTCTACCTACCTGGGCCAGGGTTTAAGTTCCCGCCTGGATTTAATAGATGAGTTCGTTTGAAATGGTTGGTGTTTCTTATTTTCGGAACCCGCCGGATAAAATTCCCAGCACAACCAAGGAAACTGCAAAGACGATCCCGCTTAGCAGAGGCGGAATGCTTCTTAAAAGCAGCAGGATTGCCAGTATCACGCAAATATCCAGAAATATGAATACAGCCAACTTCCTGTTCATTTCTCTCCTCTCAAGTGACGTACTGGCAGCAGCAACAACACTACCCCGCTTCCAGCAGTCGTGCTATTTTTTCCCTGTGAACAAGCCATATCCCATTAACCGGTATGCCTCGGAGGTTTCTTTCGACTGCCCTCGAATGGCTTGGCGGGCAGCAGGGTTGGTGAGATACAGACGGACCAATCTCCCGACTGCCCGCATGGACCAGCGTCTTCCCACCCACTCAACACGATCTCTGAGTTCCCTGCGCAGGTCAATTTCGTATACCTTGATTGTGCGTTCCTGTAAACCGGAAGAGTCCCACAAGGCCTGCCATTCCTTGAGAAGGGGAAGTTCCACCCCCATTTGGATGCGTTTATTTGCTTCGACCATTTCTGGGGTTGGTTGTTCTGCCCAGAAGACCTCGTTCAGCCCCACATAACCACCGGGTCGGGTCACCTTCCGACATTCCTCGATGGCCCTGGCTTTATCTTCCACAAAAGCTGCGACAAACTCCACGATCACCGCCTCGAACCTGTCGGTTTCGAAAGGCAGGTGGAGAATATTTGCCTGCCGCAGTTCAATTTTGTCAGTCACGCCTTCCTCGGCAGCGCGCTGTGAAGTCCAGGCAAGCATTTTTTCCGAAATATCCGCGGCCACAACCTGGCAGCCAAACTTTTTAGCAATATATGCCGGGCCGACTCCAATCCCGGCGCCAACATATAACACTTCCTTTGCATTGGATACATGGCAGAGTGCCAGCAGCTCATTGGTGGCAGGATAGCCTCCAAGGTGTTTGGTAATACCCACTTCGGCTTGCACATCCAGGTAACTCGGATCTTGTGTTGACATTCTGCCCTCCAAGGCATGGATTTGTGTTCATTCACAAGAAAAATTATAGGCCGTCTGGATTCGAAAACAATCCCTCTCCAGCAGGGTTTTATCCTTATTATTTTCCTATCAGCCCCGGAAGGATCTCCTTGGACGCATAAATTGCTGCCTTTTTTAATCCCGCCATTCTGACCGCCGCCCGCCCTATAAAACTGCAATAACATTCCTGCGCGAAGACCTGGCTCCCGCCAGGGAACCTGGCAAATTTACCGGTCGACAGCGCTCCAATACTTATCCAGAAAGCAATCTCCTGGCTCCAGGAGATAACCGCTTTCGATTTCCCCTTCTTTCAATCATTGCGGGTTTAAAACCATCCTCATCCCAACCCTTCTACGACCGGATGATAGACAGTCACCTTGTTCCTTCCGGCATTCTTCGAAGCATTCAGGGCCTGTTCAGCCTGGCTGATGAAATCTGAGAGGATTTTCCCGCTTGGTTTATTGTCGCCCTTACCCAGGAATTCGCTTACTCCAAAGCTGGCAGTAATGGTGATCGGCCCCCTTTCGGTCTGCGTGATTGACTCTTGGATTCGCCTTCTCAGCCTTTCGGCGATATTGGCTGCAGCTTCAACCGGGGTTTCGGGAAACAGGACGATAAACTCCTCGCCCCCGTACCGGGCCGGGATATCGTGTGCCCTGAGCATCTCCTTGGTGGTTTTCGCCACCAGTTTGAGAACCATGTCTCCGCAGGTATGGCCGAAAGTATCATTGATGTGTTTGAAGAAGTCGATATCCAGCATGATCGCCGCCAGGGGATGTCCATATCGGATCGCCCTGCGGATCTCACGTTCAGCCTCGTCGTTGAATTTCCTTCGGTTAAACAGGCCGGTTAGCGGATCGGTGATGGATAATTTCCTGAAGTCCTCTTGGCTTTTTCTCAGGGCCAACTCTGCCTCTTTGCGGATGGTAACCTCCTTGACCAGGTCCGTGTTGACCCTTTTCAGGGCTGCCTCAGTCTCTGTGCGGATGGCATTTTCCTTCACCAGGTTATCGTTGACCTTGCTCAATTCCGCATCTTTTTTCGTGATCTCCTTTAGCGTCTGGTCAAGCTGAATGACCATCGCATTGAACGATTGCGAGAATTCCCCCATAAACTCCATCCGTTGGGAAAAATCTCCTGAAGCCACCAACTTGGTTTGCCATGTCATGTGTTTCAGGTTTGCCTGCAGCGTCTTGAGTGCGCCTCCCACAAACCCTTTGAGAGCCACCTCTCTCGACAAGTCCCCATTGGAGGTCGCATATAAATTCTCCCGCAAGGATAGGAGAGTGGCATAGAGGGTCTGCATGGAACTGATGGAGGCATACCGCTCCGGTATTTGTGGCGGCTTGCCCAATGTCATAATGTCCAGTACCAGTTTGGAGAGCTCATCGGCCATATCAAGTTCGATCAGGTGAGCCATGCTTCCATCCTTTTAAGGTTAGATTTTCTTGAAAGGAAATAATTTTGCTAATAATATTCCCAACATTAATATTTCTTATCCCGGCTTGCTCGTGATCTTAAGAATCGACTGCAGGGCGGTCATGACCTACCGGAGAAAATCTTCACTCAATTATCGCGCAATAGTGTCAAAATACACATGCATGTTTAGTGAAAATCGCTGCCTGGCTCCATCGGTTTTTTCCCGGAATTGTGGGACATCTATTTCCAATACACCTGGTTTTGAGGGTTGTAGTTTTATTCTCTTGCCGCCAAAGACAGCGACGATTTTAACAGGGTGTAAATAAATGTATTAAAAAAGGCAGGTCAATTGACCTGCCTCTTTTATTGATCGAAATTTCAAAGCTTCTTACTTATTTCCCATTTCCATGCCCGTTCCCGTGACTATTCCCATGACCGTGCCCATTTCCTTGCATCGTCAATGGGTCAATGGGCAGGGTAGCGGGCGGGGCAACAACCAGCGGGTCTGCATGCCCCGACATGATCTGTCCCAGGTTCTGGTGCGGGTCCGTCAGCACCGCCTTGCGCAATTGTCCCCAGTTGGTGACAACCTTGCTGTCCGGTAGGACGATCGTGCTGAAATCACCCGTCTGCTTGGCGGTCAGGATCTGGTCAAGCAGGGTCGCGTCGCCACCCAAATTCGTGGCCATCCAGGCAGCCTGTGCGATTTCGCCGAATCCGAATCCATCCGCTTTATAAGCCGCCAGTTCGTCTGCGCTCACGCCCAGAGTGGTCCCGAAAAAGTTATCCAGCGTATTAACACCCTTCACATACGTGGTCGAATCCAGGATGAGCGTCGGATCGATAACGACCGGTGTGCCGATCTTGACCGGATCGGTCGCGATCAAGCCTAGCGCAAGGGCTTTTTCAAGGTCCAAACTGACCGTCTGCTCAACTAGTATCGTGATCGGTCAGCGTTACGGTCAGCGAGGTGATCTTGGTTACATCATCGGTCACAAAGGCCAGGGTCTCTATGGTTCCGCTCGCCACCACGATCGTGGGATCCACGGGATCCAGGATAACCAGGTCTTTCCCGATCATCTCAGTATTGGGGAGCACCAGCCCCATGGTAACAGCGCTTTCCAGGCTGATGGTTAACTTTTGGACCATGCCTGTTTCATCCAGGAGCGTAACCAGCCCGGTGGTGATCTTGGTAACAGGGTCCGTATCCAGGCTGATGCTCAGGATGGTTCCGCTGCCCAATGTGCTTCCGCTTTTTGCAGCCAGGGCTATGCCTGCTGGAAGCGCCGCGAACAGTGCCACGGCCAATACAAGCGATAAGAATTTGTTTCTGATCATTTTTGATCTCCTTTCGATATTTCCTTCGACTTGGGCGGAGAGGAAGAGTTCCGCCTTTTGGCGAAATTGATGTACCCCGATTCACAGTATAGCACCCGGAATCATCCGGGCATTATCAAAACTGTTAAAAAGGACTTTTTTGGTACCAATGGGCTACTGGGTTACGGGTAAAATGCTCCTTTACGGCCCCAGTTGGTATCTTTGAAAAACTCGGCTTTTTTGCTGTTTTCAGGGATGGTCACACGCAGTTAATGCTCGCCGCCGTCCGCAGGTCACTTACGCGCCTACCAGGGTTCTCGACGCCGTCCGCGGCGGCGAATCTCCATGCCAATCGATCCCATTGACGGCAGGAAAGTCCCCCTAGTTGACAAACTAGAACAAGTGTACTATTATCAAAATGTGACACGGAACTTTCGATATGCATCCCTGCCGCTTATTGTTCTGGACGTTAACAACTGATACCATTCTGGGCTCTTGACCCTTAAATGTTCGTGATGGTCAACCTTGCGCGGACACCAATGATCAAAGGAAAATAATTGTTCCTCATTTGTTCCTCCACCCCTGGCCTCCCCAATCTCCACACCCCCACATCTGGCGGTTTTACCGGGTATGCATTCCCATGCGATAATTTGTCTCCGCGTATTGGGGATGCCATCCACTTATGGGAACTTCGTGCCCTATTTGGGAGTCGGGGACCATGATCCAGGATCTCTGTGTTTTCCAGCCATTATTCGATTGAATGGCAAAAATCCAATCGGTCGGGAATTTATACCCCTCCAGATGACAATAGCAATGAAGAACCTCTCGTTGTGGAAAAGAGTTTCAGGAAGCATTCGATTGTTCCTCTTTATTAGGCAAAACAAACGAATAAAACCGCACTGGTTTCCCCCACCCATCCTCTAATGGCGGATTTTGTCCCCGTAAAGGGACTTCGTCCTCGTTGGGATTCAACAATCCTAAATCCTCAATATCCAATCCCCCCAATCTACTTCTTCCTGCTCACCTCCAGTACCGCGATCTTCGTCGAATGGTTGAACGGACTCGGGTCCGTGATGCCTCCCCCGCCTCCACCATACCCGATAAAATCCTCCGGCACCGGGATCAGTTCCGCAATTTTCAGGTACCCGTCCTCGCACAGTGCCTCCAGTTCCCGCAGGTATTCCTTCCCGCTCACGTACAGCGCGTTGTTCACCGAGACCAGCCAGCCGCCGTCATTGACCAGCGGGCGCACCTTGTTGATCAGCCGGGCGCTATCCTGGTTAAGGTCCAGCGTTCCCTTTCCGGTTATTGAATAAAAAGGGGGATCCAGCACCACGCAGTCGAAGAGTTCCCCCCTGCGTTTGAAATGCTTCACCTCCGCCCAGAAATCCCCCACGATGAAGTCCGCCTTGCGGATCGGGAACCCGTTCAGGGTGTACGAGGTCTTTGCCAGGTTAAGGAATTCCCGGTTTAGGTCCAGCTGGACAACCCGGGTTGCACCCCCAGCGCAGGCAGCAACCCCCAGGCTGCCCGTGTAGGCGAAGGTGTTCAGCAGGCTCTTGCCGCCCATGTACTCGCGCAGCCACTTGCGCAGATTCCGTGTATCCAGGTACAGGCTGGCGTCCTGGTTCATGCACAGGTCCAGGGCATACCAGGTGCCATTTTCCTCCACCTTGCGGTCGGTGGCCTCGCCGAACAGGAGCTTCCCCCGTTTCTCCCCCTCGGTCGGGCTGTTGCGGGACTTTACGATCCCGGCTTTCAGCCAGGGGATTCGCTCCCTTAGGAAAGCCTCCGCTGCCTGCACCAGCTCCATTCCTTTTTCCGGTTCCTCGGCGTAGTTATACAGGACGGCAGTGGTCGCATACAGGTCCACTACCAGGTCGGGGCAGCCCTCGGTGAAGCCGTTGAACAGGCGTAAGGCGCTCCTATGCCTCTCGTCGAAAGACGCTTCCCTTTCTGCAAACGCTTTCTCGAGCCGTTGGATAATCGGGTCATCCATGCGAATCATTTTTCTCTGGGCTTGCTCTACAAATGCAAATTTATATCTTTTTAATAGGTTTCTTCGTGCCTTTGTGTCTTGAAGCTAGCGATTATTCGATATAACATTCCTATGCTTGGACAGGCGGCTCCGCCAGGTTTTTTGCCCCATTTGCGATCCAGCCCTCATAGATCCGCAGGAACACCACCCCGCCCAGGATCAATAGGCTGCCCGCAATTTGGATCAAGCTGTAGCGTTCCCCCAGCAGCAGGTAGGCGATCACGGCAGTGAACGCGGGTTCAAGCGTGACCACCAGGTTCGCCACGCTGGAGGGTAGGTAGGTCAGGCTGACGTTGTATAACCCGTACCCTGCCAGGGTTGGTCCCGCCGCCAGCAGGAACAGCATGCCCCATCCAAGCCAGGCTTTCCCCAGCCAGAAGAAATCCGCTGGATGAGAAGCTGCCCCCGGGATGTGCCCGCCCGAAAGCAGGTTGAAAGCCAGCAGGAAAACCGCTGCGATCCCAAAGGTGTAAACCAGGGCAGTCCATGGGTTTAGTCCCCGCTTCGAAGCGGAGCGCCCCATCAAGGTGTAGATCGCGTACCACAGGCCGGAGAGGATCCCGGTAATGATTCCCAACCAGGTTGAGGCGCCAGGCTGCCGGGTCCAGCGCACCCGAAACCAGCACACATCCCGCCAGGCTGAGGGCCACTGCCAGCCACTTCCCCCAGTCCAGCCGTTCCTTGAGGAACCACCACCCCAGCAAGGCGGTGAACCCGGCCGAGCAGTAAGCCAGCACGGTGGAAACCGCTGCCCCATTAAGGGACACCGAAAGAGTCCACAGGGAATTGAAAATGGCAAGCATCAGGCCGAACAGCACCAGGTAACCCAGGTCCGCCCGGCTTACTTTTAACGATGTCCGGTGCCTTAACAGCAGGATGGGTAGCAGGGTCAGGAAGACAAACAAATCCCGCCAGCAGGCCAGGATCAGGGCGGGCATCTGGTAGGTCTGGGTGAGGAAGCGGATGAAGATCGCCGTGGTGGATAGGAACCCTGCGCTGATCAACGCAATAGTGTAGCCGCGCGTGAGATGGGATTTATTGGCTGTAATGTTGGACATGATGATTAGGATTTCCTCGCTAAAAAGAGAAGCTCTCCGGGATATTTCGACCCGTATGGGTTCTTGTCGTAATCGGCATAAAGCTGCTCCACCTCGAATCCACTGCGTGCCAGCAGATGCTCGGCTTCGAACTTGAACAGGTATCTCATCGGAAAGGCCTGCACCAGCCGCTCCTTGCGTCCGTCCGGATGGCTAACGTAATAGATCAATTCCGTGTGGATGATCTGGTTGAACACATCCCTGGCAGCCACCTTATGGCGGCGGATGACGCGCCTACCGTCCGGCATGCTGAACTCGGGCTCATCAGCCATCTCCTCCCCAATTTTCTGCACCGCCAGGGCTTCCAATGACGGGTTGAAAAGGTCCAGGATGAGTTTTCCACCAGCTTCGAGATGGGTATGGATGCAAGACAGGCAGGCGAGTTGGTCCTCCACCGTTGTCAGATGCTGGAAGGGGCGGAAGGGCAGGGTTATCAGGCTGAAGGGTTGCCCAAGCTCGAAATGGCGCATATCCCCTTCCACTAGTCGGATCCTGGAGCGAACGGATTTGGGTTCAGCCTTGACGTGTTCCCGGCAAACCGCCAGCATGTGTGGCGAGAGGTCCAGGCCGGTGATCTCGACCCCGGCTCGTGCCGTTGGGATCAGGATGCGCCCCGTACCGCAGCCCAATTCCAGCACGGGTCCACCAGCCTGTGTGGCTGCTTCAACAAAAAAAAGTACGTCCGCCCGCTTCTGATAGGGCACCACGTAATCGTACAGTTCTGCAATCGAGGCGTATTCACCAAAGTTTCCGGGCGTGGTCATGTCCGCTCCTATATTCCCAATCTCCGGTTCTTTTCCAGCATTCGGATGGCCTCCCGGATGCGCCGCTGCCGGGTCTCTTCCCTCTTGGCATCCGAGATCCAGCTGATGTAATTCCTCTTGTGGCTGGCGGGCAGGGCGTTGAAATTTTCCCACGCTTTTGGGCTGGTCATCAGTCCCGTTTTCAGCCAATCCGGCAGGGGCAGGGGTGAGCGTTTTGGGCGCTCCCCCACGGCTGCAGGCAGATTAAAATCCACCCTGGCAAGTCCGGCTTCGGTCATGCGCCCTTCTTTGACCAGTTTCGCTACCAGGTGCTTGTTCAGGTCAGACCATTTGCTGCCGGCCCGCCGCGGGTTGAATTTTCGGGCGTACCTTTCCTCGTCGATCTTCTGGATGATGCTGTCGATCCACCCGAAGCACAATGCCTCTTCGAGCGAATTCCTCGTAGGATACACACGCTTGGCCGCTGCCCTTTTTGTAATAGACCAGCCACACTTCCTTCTCGGTGGCATGGTATTTATCGAGCCAGGTCCGCCACTCAGCACGGTTGACAGCAGTCGTGGTTTTGGTAATTTCCATGGTTGCCAGTATACAACAAATCAATGGTTAAAGGGCGCCGCAACCAATTGCTGACGATCCGCCTTAATTTTATTTCCGTCTGACCCTTGGTTTGGGGTTCCTTCCTCCGGGAAGTATAATGGGTCAGTCTGCTACCCCATGATCTCAGGAGACTCATGCTTCAAGCCCTCATTTTTGATTTCGATGGTCTCATTGTTGACACGGAAACACCCGAGGTTCAAATCTGGCAGGACCTGTATTCCCGTTACGGGCAGGAGTTTCCTCTCGATGAATGGGTGCGCACCGTGGTGGGGTCAACGGTTGCCAATTTTGACCCGGTTGCTGAGCTCGAAAAACGTCTGGGTTTGTCTCTCGACCACCCCGTCATCCGTGCCCAGGCCGATAGCTCCCGCCTCGAATGGCAATCCGTCCTACCGCCCATGCCGGGGGTGGCAGGATACCTGGTTGCAGCCCGCCGCCTGGGTCTGCGCCTGGCAGTGGCTTCCAGTTCCCCTCACGCCTGGGTGGATGCTTATCTGAAACGCCTGGGATTTTGGAGCCTTATCGACGTAGGTATTTGTCGCGAAGATGCCCCCCGCCTCAAACCTGCCCCTGACCTTTTCCTTGCCGCCCTGGCTGCGCTCCACCTGCGCCCGGACCAGGCGCTCGCTTTTGAAGATTCCCCCAACGGCGTCATTGCTGCCAAGGCAGCTGGGCTGCGCGTGGTGGGCGTGCCGAATTCCATTACCTCCCGGCTCGGTCCGCTGCCTGCAGACATGACCCTTGCCTCACTTACCGACCTGCCTTTGGCAGGTGTGCTGGCACACTTTGGGGATACCCTCGTCCTCCGCCCGGAATCTCTTTATGATCTCCCTTCCATTTATGAAGTGGAGCAAACCGCCTTTTCCCGCCCCGCCGAAGCAATCCTGGTGGACCTGGCCCGCGCCCGCGGGAAATCCACGCTTTCCATGGTTGCAGTCCAGGATGGAGCTTTGCTTGGTCATGTGCTGTTCACGCCCATTACCCTTGACCCCCCTGTCCCTGGATTGCGCGGGCTGGGGATCGGGCCGATTGCCGTCCACCCAAAATTCCAGCGCTTGGGCATCGGGTCCCGCCTGATGCGCGCCGGGTTGGATCATGTTTACCGTCTCGGTTATGATTTCGTCGTACTGCTTGGACGACCCGGCTTATTATTCCCGCTTTGGGTTCAAACCCGGACGCCTCCTCGGCCTTTCCAGCGATTACGGAGACGGAGATGCCTTCCAGGCGTTGGAACTTCTCCCCGCGGCGCTGGCGGGTGTTCACGGTCATGTGAAATACATCCCGGAGTTTGCAGAAGCCGACCTCTAAAGGAGCTCGATATGAAACGCACTATATATCATCTCGTGGGACTTGTCATATTCCTGGCAGCTTGCACAACTCCGGCTCCGTTAACAACGCAACAACCAGTCCCCGCAACGGTTATTCCGCCCACCTTCACCGCGCAGCCCTCCCTAACTTCTGTCCCCACTGGCACGCCCCTCCCGATCGAAACACAGGCTGCGAGTCTCACACCACAGCCTCTGTCTGTAAAGTTCGCGGTCATCGGCGATTTTGGCATGGACAATTCCGCCGAAGCGGATGTTGCTGCTCTCATGCTGGGTTGGGCGCCCGATTTCATCATTACCACCGGCGATAACAATTATCCTGATGGTGCCGCGAGTACAATGGATGCCAATATTGGGAAATACTTTCACTCTTATATTTCCCCTTATGTTGGCTCTTATGGCTCTGGTGCAGAAGTGAACCGATTCTTCCCAACCCTGGGGAATCACGACTGGTACACCACGAACGCCCAACCATACCTGGATTATTTCACCCTGCCTGGCAACGAGCGCTATTACGATTTTACCTGGGGTCCGCTCCACTTCTTTGCCCTCGACAGTGACGAGCACGAACCGGATGGCATTAATGCAGGCTCGCTGCAGGCAGACTGGCTCAAGCAGGGTCTGGCTGCCTCCACCTCACCCTGGAATATCGTCTACACCCATTACCCGCCCTTCTCATCCGGTATGCATGGCTCCACCGACTGGATGCAGTGGCCGTTTGCTGCCTGGGGAGCAGATGCCCTGCTTGCAGGTCACGACCATCTTTACGAGCGCCTGTTGGTGGATGGCATTCCCTACTTTACGGATGGGTCGGGCGGTGGAGGTCTCTACAACTTTGGAACACCTCTCCCCCAATCCCAGGTCCGATACAACGCCAATTACGGTGCCATGCTGGTCACTGCCAGCGAAACTGACCTGTTGTTCGAGTTTACCAACCGCACCGGTAAATTGATCGATTCGTACCAGGTGAAGCACCCTTAAATCAAATGCCGGTCGATAGACCGGCCTTGAGCAAATCCATTTCAAATGATCTCTGATTAAAACCAATTAGAACGAAGCCACTGCCTCGTCCACGCTGCTGTAGATCTCAATGAAATTAAGGAGACCAGCGATATCAAGCACCTTGCGCACCGCAGGCATTGGGTTGACCAGCTTTAGATGACTGGCTGTATCTTTCGCTTCCGCGAGCATTTTATGGATGACCAGGATGGTGCGAATCCCGGCGCTGGTGAGCGAAGGCACCTTGGATAGGTCAAGGATCATGTTTCGCCCACCAGCGGCGTAGGCCCCTTTGGCTGCCTGTTCAAATTCCTCTGAATTTCCCATATTGAGCCGGTCTCCAAGTTGGAAAACTGTCACGGGAACTCGCCCACAGGTTTGAGTGACGGTTACTAGTTTCATAATTCTCCTTCTCCAATTGAAAGGGAAGCAGATTGAGGTCACCCCAAAATGATCTTTACTGGTTCTCCGTACAACTTCCGGTGCACGATGCTCAGCGCTCGCACCTGCTCTGCAGCATGGTACGATGACCTGACAAGCGGGGCAGACTCCACCCATTTGAAGCCGATTTCCCGGCCGTAATCCCGTAATTCCTTGAATTCCTCCAGGGTGTAATAGCGCGCGATGGGCAGGTGTTTCTTGCTCGGTTGAAGGTATTGACCGATGGTCAGGATGTCCACGTCCCAGCTGCGCTGATCGCGCATCACGGCTTTCACTTCTTCCAGCTCCTCTCCCAGCCCCACCATGATGCCTGACTTTGTCAGCACTTCAGGATCGATCTTTTTAGCACCTGAAAGGATTGCCGCACTCCATTCATAATGATCCTGCGGTTGAACCTGCTTGAACAACCGCGGTACAGTTTCGACGTTATGGTTCAGGATTTCCGGGCGGGCATCCAGCACGATTTTCAGGGCTTCCAGCGATCCCTTGAAATCCGGGATGAGCACTTCCACCGAGCAGCCGGGGAGTAATTCGCGGATTCGCCGGATGACCATGGCAAAAATCGGCGCACCGCCGTCCTTCCGCTCATCGCGATTAACGGAGGTGATGACCGCATGCTTCAAGTTCATGGATTTGACCGCCTGCGCCACGCGTTCCGGCTCCAGCCAGTCGATGGCAGCAGGGCGGCCGTGTTTGATATCGCAGAAGCCGCAGGTACGTGTGCAGACGTCGCCTAACATCAGGAAGGTAGCCGTCCCCGTACCCCAGCATTCGCCCATGTTTGGACACATGGCTTCTTCGCAAACTGTATGCAGGGCTTTTGAACGCATCAGGGTTTGCAAATGCTCATATGTCTCACCCGAAGGAGCGCGTACTTTTATCCACTCAGGTCGGCGAAGCGGGGTATTGTCTGTGTCAACGGGGGTAACTCGATCTCGGGTGGGAATGACAGGCATCAGGTCCTCTTTGAACCGTTAATATTAACCACTAAATCGTATAAATTTTATCACATATAGATACGGGGAGTTGGTCTGCCCCGGCAGGATTTATGTTTTTCTAACTATCACTTTCAACCCATCCACTCTGATCACTTCCACTTTTTCCCCCTGCAGGATCCTGCCCTGACCCTCTGCCAGTTCAGCTGTCCATAACTCGGCTCCCGATTGGACCTGCCCGGTTGGGTCGATATTGGTTCGAGCGATGCCGGTCTGGCCGCGCATACCTTCCTGCCCGGTGATCACCGGTCTCTTCTGCGCCCGCAGCGCAAAGCCGACGATGATGGCGAAACTGATGCCGATGACGATGGCAACCAATATTACCAGCGTGGGAGAAACCTGCTGGAACTGGGGCGTTCCCGGGCTGTTGAATAATACCAGCGCCCCAACGATGAACGAGCCAATTCCCGCGGCAGTCAGCCCGCCGTGGGTGACGGCCTTGATGTCCACGATGAATAAAATAAACGCAATGATCAGGAAGGCCAGCCCAAACCAGTTGACCGGCAGGATGCCTAACCCGTATGCTGCCAGAGCCAGGCACACGACTCCAAAGAAGCCGGCCACCCAGCCGCCCGGGCTGGAGAGTTCAATCAGGATGGCTTGAACTCCGATACTTAGTAAAATAAAAACAAAATTCGGGTCCACCAGCAATTGCAGCAGGTTTTCGATCAACGACATTTCCAGGGGCTGAGTTGGGATTGCAGCAGTATGCAATGTGCGCGGACCGTTTGACATCTGGACGATATAGCCATCCAACTGGCTGAGCAGGTCGTTCAGGTCACTGGCGATGAAATCCACCAGGTGGGCTTTCAGAGCCTCCCGGGCGGACACAGCGACAGCACTCTCGATGGTGGATTCGGCCAGGGCGGTAGCCTCGGCTCCCCGCGCTTCGGTGTACGAACGCACCAGGGCTTTCATCGCTTCCTTTACCTTGGTCTGCTCAGTGGTGGGAAGGTCGGCGCCCTGCGACCCTACCGGACTGGCTGCGCCAATGGCAGTCTCAGGAGCCATGGCGGCCGCGTGTCCCGCCAGTGTTATCACCGTCCCGGCACTGGCTGCCCACGCTCCGTTCGGGCTGACGTAGACCACCACCGGCACGCTGCTGGCACGGATATCCTGGGCCATATTTTGCATCGGGCCAAGACTGCCGCCGGGAGTATTGAGCTGCAAGATTATCACCTCTGCACCGGTCTGTTCGGCCGTTTTGATGCCACGCGATAAGTACTCCTGAGTGGCAGGGGTAATGGCTCCGTCAACGGTCAACACCAAAGCTACCGGTCCAGCCGCTGCTGCGAGGATTGGCTGAACGAGGAATAGGGTCAGGCCAAAACAAATCAACAATAAACGCGGAATTTTCATATTTATTCCTGTAGAAAAATGATTATATCTCTGAATATTGCATTTGCTTGTCCACCCGGCTGCTTTCGACTATACTCCCGTCATGCGCAGCATTGACCGAAAATGGGTAGACCTGTACGCCGGGTATCAGGATATACAATCCTATAAAACGAAGCTGACGGCTGAATTTGGCCGGGCGGTGAGGGTGGGTCATAAACTCCTGTATCGGAAGGAGTTGACCGAATGGCAAAAAAAGCGCCGGGTCTTTTTTGCACTGGCTGCAGCAGCTCCGCTTTCCATTATCACTCTATGCCTGACCGCCAATTATTTCAGGGAGGTTGCCTGTGTTATCGTTTATTGGGCAATCCTGGTAGTGATTATTCTGGTCACGCTTGCAGTTGCGGGTCGGCAGTACATCCGCGAGATGGTAAACGGCAAGCCGGTTCCTCAGACCGCTGAAAGTCTTTTGGTGAATCTTGAAGAGCGCTGGTGGGAAAATCTCTCCTCTCACGAACTTGTGGATGTTAAATCCAGCAGGGAAGATAAAAGGGATTTTCATTCTTTGCTCTCCCATTCTCTTACGGATGATTATTCTTTCCGGTTTTTCTCCGATTCCGACGCAATTCTGCTGGGGACGTCGGGAATTTGGATCTTCAGGGTGGTAAACTGGAACGGAACCATGGTTAAACAGGATGGAACCTGGATGCAAATTGTGACCACCCGGGATAAACTGGGGCGAAAGCAGCGGGAGGAAAAACCCCAGACCCCAGGCCCCGATGACCAATGGCTCCAGCGTAAACAGGAAGTGCTAAAAAAACTCGAGAACTCCCTTACAGATCTAACCTGGACCTGCAGCTTTATACAAGGTGGGGTGGTATTTTCCCATACCAAAGTAAATCTGGATAAAAGTGGGATCCAGGGTAACCTGGCTTCCTATGGCCGGCCAAAAGCATGGGTAGGACGGATCCGCAGCGCACCCGCAGTGGAGGGATTTACACAGGAAGTCCAATTGGAGATCCTGGATGTCCTGGCTGACCCCGATGCGGAGCAACCTATTTCAGCAAAAGACGAAGCCGAACGGTTGTATCTTCTTGCAGTCGAAGAATTGCAGGCAACTGTGGCAAAAATGGTTAAATGACGGGTTGACCGTCTGCGTCCCTCACGGTAGAATAACAGTCCATTGCGGGCGTAGTTCAGTGGTAGAACGCTTGCCCTCCAAGCAAGATATCGTCGGTTCGAATCCGATCGCCCGCTCAGGCATAATTAAGGCCGGCAAGGTTGCCGACCTTTTTTATTTTGGGGATAAGAAAAAATACAAAGATAAAAAAAGAAGAAGTACAATAGGCGTAGCATGAATTGTTCTGTGGTCATTCCAGTTTATCGCGGTGCAGAAACCCTGCCAGACTTGGTTTTCAGGCTGGATGTAGTCCTCTCCAAATCTTCGGGGGAGTATGAGATCATCCTGGTTAACGATTGCAGTCCTGACGCCAGTTGGGAAGTCATCAACCAACTTGTCGTGAAATATCCCCGGGTGCGGGGAGTGAACCTGATGCGCAATTATGGCCAGCACAATGCCACCTTGTGCGGAGTGCGGGAGGCGCGCTTTGAGATCATTGTCACCATGGACGATGATTTGCAGCACCCACCTGAGGAGATCCCCATCCTCCTGGCAGAATTGGAGAAGGGGTATGACGTGGTTTATGGTGCGCCGCGCAAACTCCCGCAGGGTTTCATCCGCAATTTGTTGACCCGGTTGACCAAAGTGTTACTTGCGAGAGTCATGGGTGTGCCATCAGTACGCAACATTTCCGCTTTTCGCGCGTTCAGAACGCAACTGCGGCAGGCGTTTACAAATTTCTCCAGCCCTACGTTGACCCTTGATGTTTTGCTTTCATGGGGAACAACGCGCTTTACTTCCGTGCTGATCGATATCGATACTCCCGAAAGGCGTTCAAATTATCATTTCCTCATGCTGGTTCGGGCGGCCCTGCTGATTTTAACCGGGTACAGCACTGCGCCTCTCCGTCTCGCAAGCTGGATCGGATTCCTGATGACTTTGTTTGGGTTGGGTGTTTTTGTTTACGTAATAATCATTTATTTCATCGCCGGCAGTTTACCGGGGTTTCCATTCCTGGCATCCTTAATTTCGATTTTTGGAGGCGCACAGTTGTTCGCTCTGGGGATCATGGGTGAATACCTGGCACGCATGTTTGAGCGCATTATGGACCGGCCTCCCTATGTCATTACCGCTCAGATCGGTGAAACAGTTCCGTGAAGGCAGTCATCCTGCAGCCATCATACATTCCCTGGCGCGGGTATTTTGACCAAATATCCCGCGCCGATGTGTTTGTGTTTTTTGACGATGTGCAATATGACAAGCGCGGTTGGCGAAATCGCAACCTGATCAAGACACCCCGGGGGAAACAGTGGCTGACCATCCCCGTCCACAGTAAAGGGGCTCAAACAGACCACATCCCCATCAACCAGATTAAAATTTCATGGGATTCGGCGTGGAATGATGATCACTGGAACATGCTTCAGGCTTCTTACCGTAAATCCCCCTATTTCCAAAGGTATGCAAGTTTCCTACTCGAATTTTATGAGCGGCATGATGAGTTGCTTGCCGATTTCACCATTGACCTGACCATTGCCTTAGCGCGCCAATTGGGTGTCCTAAATACCCGCTTCCTGCGCGCTTCCAGTCTCCAAACAGCAGGCGCGAAAACAGACCGGTTGATCTCTGTACTCAAGGGGATCGGTGCAGATCACTACATCAGCGGTCCCTCTGCGCAGGATTATATCGACCCGGAAAAATTTGTTCAGGCCGGGATTCGTCTCGAATATATGGGATACAATTACCCGGAATATCCACAGCTCTACCCGCCATTTGCCCCTCAACTCAGCATCCTCGATTTACTTTTTATGACCGGACCGGATGCTCTTCACTATATTACAGGTGACGCATGACTAAAATCCCCGATCTTGAACGGGTGAAAACCTATTTCGACGAGCGCCTGCAAAAGCATGGCGCTTCTCCACGGGGCGCAGATTGGAATTCCGTAGCAGCGCAAAATGTGCGTTTCGATCAATTGCTAAAATTGGTGGAAGGGAAGAAATTTTCCATTCTGGATTATGGCTGCGGGTATGGAGCGTTGGCAGACTATTTGGCGGAGAAAGGATTTCAGGCGGATTATTACGGGTTTGATATCCTCGAGAATGCCATAAAACTAGCTCGCCAGGCACATGAAGGAAAGCCGGGGCAGGTATATTTATATGAGCCGGAAAAATTAGTTGAAGTGGATTACACAGTTGCCAGCGGGACCTTTAATATGCGCGGTGACCAATCATCCAAACGCTGGAGCGATTATGTGCTTAGCGTCCTCCAACAATTTAATGCCTTAAGTCGAAAAGGGTTTGCCAGTAACTTCCTGACAATGTATTCTGATGCTGATCGGATGCGCCCGGATCTGTATTATGCTGATCCCTGTTTTCTTTTCGATTACTGCAAGCGCACGTTCAGCAAGAATGTAGCCATCCTGCATGATTACCATTTATATGACTTCACCTTGATCGTTCGCAAGGATTGATATGGACTATATAGATTTCAATCGCCTTGCCATGATGGGCAGGGAACTTGAATACATCTCCGAGGCGGTACACAACGCGCATATATCCGGAGATGGTCCTTTCACCAAAAAAGTCAGCGCTTTATTGGAAGCGGAATTGGGGGTACCAAAGGTCCTGCTAACCACTTCCTGCACACACGCCCTGGAAATGATGGCCCTCCTTTTGGATATCCAACCAGGAGACGAAGTCATCTTCCCCTCCTTTACCTTTGTCTCAACCGTGAATGCTTTCGTTTTACGGGGTGCCAAGCCAGTCTTCCTGGACATCCGGCCTGATACCCTTAATCTTGATGAATCACTCCTTGAAGCAGCGATCACCCCCCGCACCCGTGCCCTGGTCGCAATGCATTATGCCGGTGTTGGTTGTGAGATGGATGCCATTCTCGAGATCGCTGCCCGGCATGGGGTTCCGGTTTTGGAGGACAATGCTCACGGTCTGTTTGGCAGGTACAAAGGGAAACTATTGGGGACGTTTGGTGTCCTGGCATCCCAGTCCTTCCATGAGACCAAGAATTTTACCTGCGGAGAGGGGGGGGCATTGGTAATAAATGGCCCAAATTACGTTGAACGGGCTGAAATTATCCGGGAGAAGGGAACCAATCGCAGCCGTTTCTTCCGCGGTCAGGTTGACAAGTATACCTGGGTGGATCTTGGTTCCAGTTATCTCCCTTCCGATATCCTGGCGGCATTCCTTTACGCCCAGTTAGAGAACCGGAACACAATCCAGGCCCAACGTTGCAGGATCTGGGAAATGTATTTTACCGGTTTGAAAGAGTGGTCTTCCACCCATGGGGTACAGTTGCCATATGTACCAGAGACCTGTCAGCAGTCTTATCATATGTTCTACCTGCTGATGCCGAATCTCGAACTTCGCCAGGGATTAATTGCTCACCTTAAAAAGAATGGCATCAACAGCGTGTTCCACTATTTACCTCTCCACCTTTCAGAAATGGGTGTGCGTTTTGGCGGCAAGCGGGGAGACTGCCCCGTGACCGAACGGGTCAGCGACCAATTGTTACGCCTGCCTTTCTACAATGTTCTAGGCAGGGAGGAACAAGAACGGGTCATCGAATCAATCGCAGGTTATGTTTTCTAGCATGAAACGAACGTATCTCACCTTCTTTACAATAATCGTCATCCTCGAAGGGATTGCAGCAAACTTCCTGCTGTGGAATATGCGATTTGATTCAGGCCGGGGACAGATCGTAAATTATCCCATCCTGCGTTTGGTCCTGACAACATTCAGCGGTATCGTCCTGGTTTTTTTGATCGGCTTCCTGTTTGTTATGTTTCGAAGGGATAATATTGCGCCAACCATTTTCGCGGTTTTAGATGGTCGCCTCCTTGGTAGTAAAAACCGGTTGTTCCTTGTCCAGGGAATACTGATCCTGCTCACAATATTCCTGGCTGAGTGTTTCCTCCTGACTTACCTGGCGATCCCTGTCCCAACAAGACCCATCCTGGCATGGGCAACTCTGACCATTTTCCAGTTTTGGTTGGTTCTTCGGCTGGTTTATGCACCGGAGTATAAAGCGCGGTTGTCAATAGTAGGCTGGCTAAGGGGGAAGTGGAAGGAATGGATCCCAGTCCAACAGAAAACGTTTATGGTACTGGCTTTTATGAGCCTAGTTTATTTCATCGGGTTCATGCCCTCCAATTACAGACTGGATACCGAAGGTAGGTTTTATACACATTCTGATGAGGCCATTATTTATCCGGACGTTGCCAAGGTATTGGTTTGGCAAGGGACTTTTTCGGATATGGTTCATGTTGTCTTAGAAAGCTGGCCATGGTGGTATGGCTACCCTTACCTGCCAATCTCTGCAGCGGTGCTAATCGCACCCCGACTTATACTGGGAATTGATTTTGCTAGCAACATCCAATTGAACATCTTCCTATTGCGGCAATTTGTCGGTGTTTTGCCAATGCTGCTATCAATCATGTTGATTATATATTTGGCAAATCGGTACAAATCGTTATGGCAGTCCGCTGCGGTATTTGCTTTCCTTGCACTAGTGCCAGGGGTGGTGAAATTCAACTACCGATTTTGGCATCCTGACAGCATCATAGTTCTGTTGATTTTATTAACCCTCTTTTTCCTGGAAAAAGATCGATTGAAATTCGGGCGAATGTTTTTCATTGCAGCTGTGACTTGCGGTTTGGCAACTGCCATCAAACTTTGGGGCTTGTTCTTCGTGCTGGCAATTGGCGGTTATCTGCTGGCAGGAATCTTGAAAAAAAGATAAGCATAAAAACGGCAGCGATCTCGGGCATAGGTTTTATCCTGGTAATGATGGGAACAATTATTATTACCAGCCCGGGGCTTTTGGCTCCCTATATCAGAAATGGAGCTCTGCAAGGGTGGGCAACACAGCAAAACTCCCTTTTACACGGATATAACGAGCCTGATCCAACCGGCGCATATGCAACAGGCATGAGTAATTGGTTGAAATTTTTTGGGTATTATTTTATGAAGCCGTTCTTCTTTTTCTTTGCTGTTATTTCCCTTCTGATCAGTTCTTTATGGGGATCACGGAAAATCCTCAGCCGGCTGGTCCTGGCATGGAGCGTGGTGGTGGCAATTTTCCTTTTTAATTTTGCAGCAATGAAGGCCTTTCAGTATATGCTGCCTCTCATGATGCCGCTATTCCTGGGAGCTCTACTTTTCCCAGCGCCAACAGAATTTAACCCGAATCTAAAAACTCCGGCATTCCTTGCCAGGCCGTTTGCACGGAAGGTTTTGTGGGGCATTCCGATCCTGTTTTTTTCCATTCAGTTCATTATAAATATCGGTATAATAATCTCATCACCAGTGATGGGATATTAAGCATGCTATAATCCCGTGCGCGGGCCCGTGGCGCAGTGGTTAGCGCAGGCGACTCATAATCGCTTGGCCGCAGGTCCGAATCCTGCCGGGCCCACCTTATCAAAAAATCCCCGAAAGGGGATTTTAATTTACGGGGTCCAATCGTAATTTTGTTTTTTTAAATAGATCAAAGATAATCCATACCGGATGAAAATGATATTCATCACCCCCAGAATTATTTGACGGTTTCTTTTTTCAGCTTGGGAAGGATCAATGCGAGCAGGAGGCCGAATGCAACCAGGTTGCTTGCAAGCAGGACGGGCATGGTGATCCGCGGGCTGATGCTCTCGAACATCTGCCCAATCAGCCAGGGGAATACCATCCCGCCAAAACCGCCGCCGACCAGGATCCAGCCGGTCATAACCCCGGTGAGGCTCAAACGTTGTTCGGCGAAAGCCATACCAGTAGCGAAGACGGAGGCAATTGAAAGACCCATTACGATTGTACCAGCCCAGAGAGCGAGGGTGGAAGTCGGCCAGAGCAGGAGGATGGCAAAAGCGACCAGGCATCCGGTCAGGTCGGCGACCAAGATGGTTTGTGGGCGAAAGCGGGAGGAGATGACGATGCCAAGCAGCCTGCTGATCGTGAAGGCGCCCCAGAATGCCGAGGTTAAGTATGCTGCACCAGTATCAGTTGCCAGGTGGAGGCGCGAAGAAAATGTATAAATCCAATTTCCATAGCCAAGTTCAACCCCCACTGAAAATATAAAGAACAAAACAAATACGAGGAACATGCCGTTGACCGATCTACGGCTGGTTGGGCTCTCAATTTTCCTACGGATCGGCGGACTGGGCAGGAACCAGAACCAGGCGGCCAACGGCACCGTCAGCAAGGAGAAGATCCAATACGCCCAGTGAATTTCATGTGAGGCCAGGACCACTCTTGCAAAGAGCAACGGTGCGAGAAAGGAACCCACTCCAAAAAATGCATGTAAGCCATTCATGAAAGGTCCCACTTTTTCTCCGTGGATCCAGGTCAGCAGGGTGTTACAGCCTACATCCAGAGCACCCTGGAATGTCCCCAGCAGAAAAAGCACCGCAACAAGGAACCAGAGCGAATGAAGCACTGGTACAAGGGCGGCACTTAAAGAAATCAGAAGCAGGGCCATTGCCTGGATGCGATGCCCAGGGAAACGATCATACGCACGCCCACCGAGTTGGGAGCCGGCCATATACCCTAGTGAGCTAGCAATGAAAATAATGCTGATCTGGTCAAGACGGCTGGTAGTATGTCCGGCCAGCCAGGGCAACGCTGGTCCGGAGATAGCCATGGTCGCGCCGAGGGTAATGAAAGTAGCATAGTAAGCGATGGTGGTGGTCAATGGTTTGAACGACGCGGGGGTTGGATTGTTCAATGAAGGTCTCCGATGAATGAATGTCCACGAGGGCAGGTATTGATCTATGCAGGTTTGAAGTTTATTTACAGACCCAACCTATTATATTCCATTCAAACTGGAGTAACTCATCGATAGGGAGGAAGATAAGGTAAAATTGTGTACCGCGGATGATCAGGGGATTACGCTTCTCATTCGCTTAAAGAATGTGGGTTATTGCATCCACAAAAAACTGTTGATAGACGCTTATATATCGGTGCACAATAAAGATTGGCTGCAAAAAGAAGTGCACGGAGCAAACTTTCGCCGTTTGGAATAATCCATGGCAAATTTATTCCACCCATATTAATTTCCCAGGAGGAAGACAACATGCACGGTCATAATGTATATTTTTGGCTAAAAGAAGGATTAACCAATTCCGCTCTGCTTGAATTTGAACAAGGGCTGGATTCCCTCACAATGACCCCACTGGTCAACAACGGTTATTACGGTAAACCAGCAAACACAAATCGAGCTGTGGTCGACAATACTTATTCTTACAGTCTTGCATTGATATTCAAAGATACAGATGATCATAACCTTTACCAGGCTGATCCAATTCACCTGGCATTTGTCGAGAAAAATTCAGCCAAATGGACCAGAGTCCAGGTTTATGATGTGGAGATTTAAAAAAGCCGATAAATTGTAAAGGTAATGGCAGGTCAACAATTATTGTTTGAAGAATAGTTTCATAAAAAACCGATTGCAACCCTGAGCTTTTTTGCTGCAGGGTTGCTTTTCTAAATGATATTACATGATGAAGATGGACCACGGATTATCCCAAGCCCGTGGAAAATAATTCACAGCTCACGGAGGAGGACGAAGGAAACCGCTCAGACTGGCAAGTCGAGATGACCACGCCGACGAGCAGCCCGTCGGTGGGTGAGCTGTCTCCAGATGTGAGGCCAACTGCTCGAGGCTGGCCAGGTTGTGTACTGGTAAAAAATCATCCACAAAAGGCAATGCCGTCTGAATGCCCTGCGCAAGGGGCTCATAACCGTCTGCGCCCAGCAGCGGATTGAGCCAGATCAATCGGCGGCAATTGAGCTGCAGACGCAGCATCTCACGGCGCAACAAGTCCAGGTCGCCCCGGTCCCAGCCGTCGCTGATGATGAGAACTGTCGGCCCATGACTCATTACCCGGCGAGCCCACACGAAGTTGAACTACCTTGAGCGCCTCGCCAATCCGCGTACCTCCGCCCCAATCGTTGACAGCTTCGGCCGCCTGCTGCAAGGCCATATCCATGTCGGATTGCCGCAAGGGTCGCGTCAACCGGGTCAGGCGGGTGCCAAAAGCAAACACCTCCGCGCGCTCCAGCCCGTTCGTCACCACATAGAGAAACCGAAGCAAAAAGCGCGCATACCGTTCCATCGACCCGCTGATGTCACACAGGACGATGAGGGGCCGGCGTTTGAGCTTGGGGGTCTGCCAGGCAAATTTCATCACCTCGCCGCCATAGCGCAACCCCTGCCGCAGCACCCGGCGCAGGTCGGGATGAGTGCCATGTGGGGCGGGCCGCTTGCGCCGGGCGGGGTGCTGTTCGGGGTGCCACTGGGAATGGCGGATGAGCCGGGTAACGCTTTGCACCTCCGCTTCCGTTAGCTCAGCGAAATCTTTGTGCCGGAGAATCTCTTCGGCACTGTAGGCTGCCAGGGTCTCACTCTCGGGCTCGTTTTGGGTATCAGTCCCGACTTCCGGCTCGGGGATGCGCTCTTGCTCCTGGCCACGTGCCTCAGGGATCCCCTTCGGCTGGGGGCGCTTCCCGTATTTTCTCGGCGCCTGCCGGTTGATCATCGGTGGTCCAGGCCTGCCAAAACAGATCAAAAGCACTGTCAAACAGCGTGGCCTGCTCGCGGCTGGTGACCAACATGGCTCGAGCGGCATCCTTGAATTCTTCGCGGCGCCGCAAATCCAGCAGGGGCAGCGCCTGCACCAGGTCTACCAGTTGATCGGGAGTGGCGGGCACACCCACCAAGCGCAGCAACCGGGTAAAAAGCACCAGATGCCGCAGCAGGTGGCCATGGGAGCGAATCCGAAACGAGTCGACAATCATGGCTGGAAAAGCTTAAAGGGTGATTTTCTTGACCAATTTGCTGGCCAGACCACCCTGCACCTGGCGCACATCATCATGATACTTCAGCAGAGCGCCGAGGGTGTCATTGACCGTGGCCTCATCCAGCTCACGCTGGTCGAGCGCAAGCAACGCATTAAGCCAGTCCATGGTCTCAGCTACGCCCGGCGGCTTGTAGAGATCTTCGTTGCGCAACGCCTGCACAAAGGCCACCACCTGCTGAGCCAGAAATTCGGGCGCGGCGGGCACCCGAGCCCGGACGATGCGATACTCTTTTTCCAGTGAGGGGTAATCGATCCAGTGGTAAAGGCAGCGCCGCTTGAGAGCATCGTGGATCTCACGGGTGCGGTTGGAAGTGATGATGACCACGGGCGGCTGCGGGGCGCGCAGAGTGCCCAGTTCGGGCACGGTGATCTGGAACTCGGCCAGCAACTCCAGCAGAAAGGCTTCGAACTCGTCGTCGGCACGATCCAGCTCATCGATCAGCAGTACGGGTGGGCCGTCCGACCTGATCAATGGCCTGCAAGAGCGGCCGCTTGAGCAGAAATTGAGGGGTGAAGATATCCTTGACCGTGTGCAGAGCCGGTTGGTCACAGTCGGGAGCGGCTAATTGGCCTGCCGCCTCCCAGATCCTGATCTGCAAAATCTGTTGGGCATAGTTCCACTCGTACAACGCCGAGGCCACGTCCAGCCCTTCATAGCACTGCAACCGAATCAGCGGGCGCTCCAGCACTTCAGTCAGCACCTTGGCGATCTCGGTCTTGCCTACCCCGGCCTCGCCCTCCACGAACAAGGGTTTGCTCAATTTGACGGCGAGGTAAATGGCGGTGGCCAGGCTGCGTTCAGCAATATACTGGTGGTCGGCCAGCGTTGCCTGCCAGCGCTCCACCGAATCAGGTACGAGGTTGATCTGTGGATTTGACATAGAAGCCCAGTATTTCCTTTGCAATGTGAGTATAACCCTAAGATGTCTGGTATATGCTCCCAGCCTGGCCCAGCTTCAGATCCTGCTGATCATTTCCCAGCGTCGGGACGGCGGTCTTTGTCGAAAACGAGGTAATCAAGGTGGATCAGGGTTTCAGTTCTTCGCGGTCACGTGCCAGTTCAGCCAGCTTGCTCAACCCCTGCCGAATGAGCGTCTGTGCCACCCCTTCGCTAAAACGCGGGTGCATGCCGGCCAGCGGCCCGCTAATCTGGATCTCGCTGTCATAATCAATGTGTGTTTTCTTGCCTTGGGGCAGCAGGGTAAAGGTGCCGGTTCCCTGCACGACGCCGCTAGGTCCGCGGGCGTTTCCCGCCAGATCTGCAAAACCGGGGTGCTTCGCTATTTACAGATCCTTGATAAGAATTTCATAGCTGCCGGCCAGCGCTGGCACGCGCATGGTCAGGTTAGCCTCGATATTGATCGGGAGCCACTTGCTTCCACCTGATCGCAACCCGGCACGAGCTGCAAGAGTGCGCTTGGGTCGAAGATCAGTTTCCAGATCGCCTCGCAGGGGGCATTTACACTGGCTTTTCCGGAAATTTTCATTTGGTAGTATTCTCTCCTCCGCCCATCGCAGCAAAATCCAAACCTCGGAATTAATCCTGCTCATGACTAGGCATTGGAGTGATTTTCCCATAATCAGTCAGGCTTCCTGGGAATGGCGAGATGCGGGTGGGAAAAATTCCAGCGCGTAATACTGCTTCCAATACGCCTCCAGCGATGGCGTAGGCTTTATCCGAGATCTGCTGGCAGTGGGCCGGTTCAGCTCGCGGATCCACGTCGCCGATCTTTGTCCCGGCTGGAACACAAATACCGCTGTGAATCAACCCGCGCAGTATCCCTGCGATTTGGGTGTTGACCGGCTGTCCATTCACCAAGCGCCACAGTTTGCCCTTCAGTCAGCCTGATCGCCGATGGTTGCCTGACCTTCGACCACGCCCTGGAACTGGAGAGCGGAGAATCCGCTCCTCGGTCTTCCCATCGATACTGCCTGGTTGACCAGTGTCCGGCTCGGCACTTCCAGCATAAATTGCCCTGACCCAGGTTGTGCCCGCGATTGGTCTCAATGACCACATGACAGTCGACCCCCGCGGTAAAACCAGGACCCAGGGCGACGACGCAGGGTGCATCGGTGATCCGGGTGTTAAGGTTGCTCTTCGCCATGATGGCATCCACCACTGCGATTGGCAGGAGTTCCGCCCGGCAATCCGCCTGCGGATCCACCAGAACCGGGATTATCCCCAGGCTGAGTGATAGGTGTACTTCACTCATATCGCTTGCCAGCCGAGCCAGGATTCCTTCCACCTCAATTTGCGTCGCGTAAACGGCCTCACCGAATGAAACCGATCGACGGACCATCAAAGGGTTCGCTATTTCGGTCATCACCACCTCAAAACCGCAGCGATGGAGGCGCGCAGCCACACCAGTCGCCAGATCTCCGGCACCTTTAATAAGAATAATGTGAATTGGGGTATTTACCAGGCAAGGATTTTCCGTCCTCTTTTCAATGTTGCCAGTCTGGCAGGCATGTACACTGCCAGAATGGCAAAAGAAGTAGCCAATGGTTGTGAAAGACGAAATTAGTTACTCGATGAACACCTTTTCTTCGGTGAGCAGGTGGGTGCGGTTGGAGCAATGCGCGATGGCATCAGCCGCGGCTGCCTTGCCGGCTTCCGTGGCGAAAGCAGCTGCACGGGCCTCCAGGTTGTCAAACCACATCTCTGAGACTGCATCGGCCGGAAGTTCGGTCTGGCCATCCAGGAGCACGCTCATGTGATAGTGCCGCAGGCCGGGCAGTTTCTTGGCCAGTTCGGGATGTTCGTGCAATGCCCAATGGCGGAAATCGTCCAAACTCATACCTTCCTTGCGCTTCAATAGTGAAAAATTCTTGAGCATATCGTTTCCTTTTCCGTGATTATGTTTTGGATTTCTTGGCGTCCAGTGCCCGCAGTACCACTTCCGGCGTCACCGGGTGCGTGGCGATCTCGGTGCCCAACGCATTGTTGATCGCGTTGACGATGGCGGGGATGGGCGCGTTGGCAGTCATTTCGCCAAAGCCCTTCACGCCAAACGGCCCGTTCTCAGACGGAAATTCCAGAACCCGGGTCTCCATTTGGGGAATATCGGGCGCCAGCGGCAGGATGTACTCAAAGAAGCCGCCCGGCCTGTGTTCGGGGCTGGGGTAATAGGGTTCGGTACTCTCGTACAGCGCGTGTCCCATGCCCATCACCGAGCCGCCTTTGATCTGCCCTTCGACGAGCTTGGGGTTCACCTGCCGGCCGATCTCGTAGACGCTTTGCAGTTTTAGCACCTTCACGTCGCCGGTCTCGGTGTCCACTTCCACTTCAGCCACCACGCAGGCGTGGGCTTCGGTGGAGTCGGGGTCCATCTTGCCGGTCTCAGGGTCAATGCCCAGGTTGGGTTTGAAGAAAATGCCGCGCCCGGCAACGGTCTTGCCGTACTTGAAGTGACCGGCCAGCGCCAGGTTCACCAGGTGGATCTTGCGGTCAGGCGAACCCTTGACGCGCACGAAGCCCTGGCCGTCGGTCTCCATGTCTTCGGGACGCGCTTCCAGCTCATCGGCCGCGATCTCGAGCATGGTCTTCTTGGCTTCTTGCGCCGCCATGATGATGGCGTTGCCGGCGCGGTGCGTGGTGCGGCTGGCAAAAGTGCCCATGCAGTGCGGCCCGGTATCTGTGTCGCCGGTGTCGATCAGGACGTTCTCAAAGGGCACACCCAATGATTCGGCGCCGATCTGCGCCAGCACCGTCTTCAGACCCTGGCCCAGGTCGCAGCTGGCCAGGCTGATGACGAACGTGCCGGTGGTGGTCATATGGATGAGCGCCTGGGTGGGATCACCGCCCAGGTTCATGCCGGTGGGATAGTTGACGGACGAAATGCCCGTACCTTTTAGCTTAGCCATTTCAGCTCCTATTCTCTGCAGAAACGGGTTCCGGCCTCGCCGGCGAGTTGGCCCGGTCCCAGGAGTTCATCGCCTGGAAGCGTTCGCCCAGCGGATGGTGCACCATCTCGGCCGCGCTCTGGATCACTTCCACCAGGGTGGCATCGCTGACGACCTTCTGATAGGGGCGCATGTCGCCATTGCGGTAAGCATTCAGCAGGCGGATTTCGTAGGGATCCATCCCCACCGTGCGTGCAATCTTGTCGATCTGCAACTCGGTGGCGAAGGAGGCCGATGTCACGCCAAAGCCGCGCATGGCGCTGGTGGGCACCCGGTTGGTGTAAACGCAGTGGGCGTCGATATGGACATTCGGGATGGCATAGGGGCCGGAGATATTGGCAGCATGCTTGGTCACCGCGTAAGGTGTGTGGCGGTTGTAGGCGCCCGAGTCGGCGTAACTGGTCACCTGGCGGGCCACAATATGGCCGTCTTTGGTGACGCCGTCTTTGAAGTAGATACGATAGGCCACGCGCGTGGACGAGACATGGAACTCTTCTTCGCGAGTGTAAAGGTATTTGACCGGGTGCCCGGTGTGCATGGCGGCCAGAGCAGCGATGGGCTCCACGATCACGTCCACCTTACCGCCGAAGCCGCCACCCACGGTGCCACCCACAAAGTGCAGCTTGTTGAACGGCACATTCAGGATCAGGGCGGTATTATCCATCGAGAAATAAAGCGCCTGGGTGTTGGTGTAGACCGTGATGCGTCCATTGGCCTCGGGCTTGGCTACACAGCCGGTGGTCTCCAGCGGAGCGTGCTCGATGGGTTTTGGCTCGTAGCAGCCTTCCACGATATAGTCGGCCTGGGCAAAGCCCTGCTCGATATTGCCAAAGCGGACGCGGCGGCAGTGGTGACCCTCGTAGACAAAGTAATTTGTGCCCCAGGGCTTGAGGATGGGCGCACCCGGCTTGAGGGCCTCTTCGACATCAAAGACAGCCGGTAGTTCCTCCAGGTCGAGTTTCACCCGGGCGGCGGCTTCGATCGGCGGCCTCTTCGCTCTGCGCTACAATGGCCGCGATCTGCTCGCCCTTGAAGAGCACTTCCTTCTCGGCCAGCACCGGCTCTTCGTCCGGACCGACGCCGATCAGACACAGGATCGTGTAGATGTTCTTGGGCACATCCTTGTATGTAAAAGCGCGGACAAACCCCGGCACCTTCTCTGCCTCCGAGAAGTCAATACCGAGGATGCGGGCGTGGTGCAGCGGGCTGCGCACCATCTTGAGGTAGAGCATGTCTGGAAACTGAATGTCATCGACGTACTGCGTCTTGCCGGTGACGTGGCTGAGCCCGTCACGACGCAGCTCGACTTCCCGACAACGTTGAGCGGTTGGTCACTCATGGATGCCTCCTTGGTTGCCTTGGAACCCGCAGCGACCTGCTGCACAGCGGCAATGATCGGATCATAGCCAGTGCAGCGGCACAGGTTGCCACTGAGCGCTTCGGCGATCTCGGCCTGGGTGGGGTGCGGGTTTTTATCCAGCAGCGCCTTGCTGATCATCAGCATGCCGGGTGTGCAGAAGCCGCATTGTGTGGCAAAGTTTTCGTGGAAGGCCTGCTGGAGCGGGTGCAGCCCTTCGGCGGGCGTGATCCCTTCCAGCGTCAGCACATTCTGTCCTTCCACTTCTTCGACGGGCAGAATGCACGACAGTACCGGCTCGCCATTTACTATGACGGTGCACGAGCCACAGTTGCCTTCGTAGCAGCCGCACTTGGTGGCAGTGAAGCCCAGCTTCTCGCGCAGGGCTTTGGCCAGCGTGGTCAGCGGCTTCACCATCACTTCGGTCTCGCGACCGTTGAGCGTAAAGGTGACAATTGTGGATGCCATATGATGCCTCCTAGGCAGCCGCCTGCTACCAGCGCGCGCTGGACAAAGACGCCCGTCATCCTGCGCCGATAATCAGCGCTGGCGATGGGGTCGGTGAACGGTTCACATTCGGCAGCTGCAGCGCTGGCGGCAGCCTGGATGGCGGCAGTGTCCAGCAGGGAACCGGTGAGGACAGCTTCGGCCTGGCGAGCGCGGAACGGATGCGGGCCAACCGCGTTGAGAGCCACACGTACGTCTTTGACGCGGCCACTCTCGGTCACCACATGCACTGCCACACTCACGATCGCTGGCGTGTTGGTGTAGAGCCGGCCATACTTGAGCAGCACGTTTTTGCCAGTGGGCTTGGGCACCTGGATCTCCACCAACAACTCGTCGGGCGCCAGGCAGGTCGTGAGAAAGCCCGTGAAAAACTCAGCGAGGGGGATCAAGCGCTCGCCCCGGCTGCGGACTGGCCACTTTGACCTGAGCGTCGAGCGCCAGCAGCGCCACAGCCAAATCGCCAGCTGGGGGCGGTGCAAACAGGTTCCCGCCCGCCGTACCCATGTTCTGCACCGCCCAGCCAGCCACATTCTTGACTGCCTCAGCCAACAAGGGGATGCTTGAGTTGGTGCGCACGCGCGAGAGCGGGGCTGCTGCGCCAATGTGGACCCCACCGTCCACCTGGCGCACATAATCGAGGCCCGCCTGGCGCAAGCCCATTACCTTTGCGGGGCGCGAGACGCCCTTATTGATCAGCGGCATTGCCAGGGTGCCGCCGGCCATTACCAGCATCGCCGGGCTGTGCTCGTCAAGCAAGCCCAGCGCTTCGGCCAATGACTTTGGCCGGAAATACGCCTGTGTAGTCACATTAACACCTCCTCGAATAGTGTGAGAATAGGTCGAAAGGCGTGCCCGACTCTCATCCGGAGCCGCAGCGGGCATTGTTTGTTTTTTCAATCAATCTGGTTGAGTGGGTCTCAGGCCTGCGCTGCCTGGAAACGATCCACCAACGCGCGGAACTCGGCTTCCGTGACCAGGCCATGCTTTGCCATCGAAATCTCCTTGACCTCCATCGTCAATTTCAGGAGCTGATCGAGAGGGGGAACTGGCTGGCCAATGCGGCCAAGCCAGTAAGCCACGGAGTCGGTCCCGCTGCCCTTACCCAGCACGACCTCCACATCGCTCTGCCCGATTAGCGAGGGCAAAACTGGGAAGACCTCGGTGGGATGTGCATCCTTGCACTTAAGCCACCAGTTGGCGGGAATACCGGATTCAAGCTTATACATGTCAGCACCTGCCACCGGTTGATTGAGTGGCGTCACGCGGCCAGTTAGCTTCTGCACGACCTGGGTCAAGTGGTAGAGCCGGTCGAGCTTAATGCCGGTCTTGACGCCATACATCAGTTCAAGGGCCAGCGCCAATTGCTCGGTCGAAGCCTGACCAGCGCGTTCCCCCATGCCGAGTACGGTGGAATGCACCACTTCAGCGCCTTCTTCAATGGCTGCCAGACTGTTTGCATTGGCAAGGCCAAAATCGTTGTGGAAGTGAGCCTCCAGCGGACGCTGCAGCCGGGCGCGCATTGTGCGCACATAGTGGCGGATGGCAGCTGGGGTCGATACGCCCATCGTGTCCACCAGGGTCAGGGAATCCATGTGACCGTCTGCGGCCACGGTTTCGATGATCTGGAATAGTGTATTAAAGTCAGCCCGGGTGGCATCAATTGTGAAGAATACAGTATAGAGGCCCAACTCATGAGCCAAGTGGGTGGCGTCCACTGAGGCCTGGATCGCCTTCGAGAGCGTCCACTGATAACCATATTCAATGATATGTTCACTGCTGGGGATCTCGACGATGACGCCCGATACGCCGCAGTCAGCCGCCAGACGGACGTCGTCGAGGATGCAGCGGCAAAAGGCAAAGATCTCGGGTCCCAGGTTGCGCTTTACGATCTCGCGAATGGCATTTTCGTCCTGTTTTGATACGGCAGGCATGCCAGCTTCGATGCGGTGGACGCCAGCTTCTGCAAGCGCTTCGGCTATGGCGACCTTATCATCCTTTTGTAAGGCTATGCCAGTCTCCTGTTCCCCGTCACGCAGGGTGATATCATGGATCTTGATCTTGGCAGGCAGATGATAATCTTTGGTCACTTCCGGAAGATAGTTCAACGGGCTAACGAAATACTTGTCGGTTTTCCACGGAGTAGTCATAAGTGATATCCTTTTTATTAGTTGATCAGGCATTAGTTTAAAATATGCCAGTTACACTGTTCAGACGGATGGCTTAATTGTATTAAAAGCCAGGCCACGCGCAGCCCCGATCCAATCGCCAATGGACTGGAACACCGGCACGCCTACTGCTTCGATCGCCTTTGCCATGCGTTGGGTATAGGGACCGCCCATCGCGCCTACTATAATGGGCTTGCCATACTTGCGGTTAAGCCCGCCCAATTTCTGGACGATATCTTCCTCCAGGGGTGTGTCGGGAAAGACAAACCAAGGCATGACGATGTCAATGTTAGGATCTCGCAACAGAGCTTCAATCCCAGCTTCATAATCGCTGCTGGTACCAGAGCCAGTCACATCGATCGGGTTCTGGATGATGTAGTATGGCGGATAACAGCCCTTCAATGTCCGCAGCGTGTCAGAATCCAGGTCGGGCATATCCAGTTCATAAATATTGAGGAGGTCCATACCCTGCACCATGGATCCCGCACCGTTGCTTATCATGGCTACCCGGTTGCCTGGAGCCTTCGGCTGCATCTTCAGCGCTTTGCACACTGCCATCAATTCTTCCATGCTGTTAACCGGGATCATGCCACCCTGGCGGAACGCACCCTGAACAACACCGTAAGATCCACCGAAAAAGCCGGTGTGTGACATGGAGGCGCGGGCTCCACGCGCGGTCCGGCCGACCTTGAGCACAACGACCGGCTTCTTCTGCGTCACCTGTTTGGCTGTTTCCAACAAACGGCGGCCATCCTCCAACCCCTCCACATACATAGCGATGATGTCAGTTTCCGGGTCATCGGCCAGATAGGCTAACAGATCAGCCTCATCCACATCGGTGCGGTTGCCATAAGAAACGAACTTGCTAAGGCCAAGTTCTGCTGCTTGTTCCAGGAAGATACATCCCACCGTGCCGGACTGGGTGATCATGGCAATGGAGCCAGCGACGGGCCGCTGTAACCGTTCCTGCACCTGGAAGAATGTATCCATGCGTGAGTGACCGTCGAAGACCCCGATGCAGTTGGGGCCGATGAGGCGGACATCATGCGCCACCGCCGTCTCCCGGATCTGCCGCTCCAGAGCCACCAGGTCACCCCCCAATTCCTTGCCTCCGCCAGAGACGATGACCATATTGTGCACGCCCAAGGTGGCGCATTCTTCGATCAGTTGAGGGACCATATTCAGGGCGACAGCTACAACCACGACCTCCAATGGATCAGGTACCGCTGAAAGCGTGGGGAAACATTTCACACCCATGATCTCCGTCCGGCTGGGGTTTATCGGGTACACCTTGCCGGCATAGTCGTAGTGGACCAGACTATCGAGCACAAAGTAACCCACTTTACCTGGTGTGGCCGAAGCGCCGACGACCGCCACCGCCTGGCCTTTGAAGAACCTCTCCAGGTATTGCGTGCGGGCGGGGGCGGGGGCGATGACAGGTTTGGGGATCTGACGCCAGATCACTTTTGCGTCGAGGACTCGGTGATTGTTACCCCAAACAACAACGGGGTTGAGATCAACTGCCTCCAGTGCGCCGGCGTGATCCATACCCATCCGGCTGGCATTCAGTAACAACTCGACCAGCATTTCTTCCGAAACAGCCGGCTGACCGCGATATCCCTGAAGGACTTTGTACCCCTTGATCTCATGAACCATTTGCCGGGCATCTACGCGATCGATGGGCAGCACGCGGAAACTCACGTCTTCCAGGACCTCGGTGAGCACACCTCCGAGCCCGAACATGATCACCGGTCCAAATTGGGGATCGTCGAGCAAGCCGATAATGACTTCGACACCTCCCTTTACCATCTCCTGCACCTGGACACCATCGATCCGGGCTCCCGGCTGGGCGGTTTGCGCCGCGGTCAGGATGTCTTGAAAACCCTGCCGGACTTCATCGTCATTGCGGAGGTTGAGCACCACGCCTCCCATATCCGTTTTATGCAAGATGTCGGGGGAAGCAATCTTTAGAACGACCGGGAAACCAATTTCCCCAGCCAGCCGAACGGCATCATCAGCGCTGATGGCCAGTTTTTCGACCGGAGCTAGAAACCCATATTGTCGATACATGTTATTTTTCTGTCCTGACCAACCCCTGCTTGATCATGGCCAAGGCAGGGTCGGGTCCCTTATAGCCAGGAAGATATTCCAACCGAATTGGCGCAAAACATTCATGGAAGATAACATCCTCTTCGCTGAGTTTTCGGAAGGAGTGGATAACGTTTGAGTTGACAATGAGCAGTGCACCTGGTCCAACCTCTTGTTCCTCTTCGCCGACCCTGGCCCACAGCCTTCCCTGAACCATCAACATTATTTGTTCCGCTTCGTGTTGATGTGCCGGGATGGTCACCTGACCTTTGTAGGTAATGCGGGTCATCATCACCTTCTGACCAGCGACAGCCTGAAGGAAAACGTTTGGCACATATTCACGAGCTGGGAACTCATCCCACGTTGTGATTTGCGACATATTCGTCCTCACTTGGAATAAAATCACTACTTTCTTGAACGACACTATCATTCAAGCTTTTGCTGATATTCTTGATATGCTTTCGCATGATGCTGGCAGCTGCTTCCGGATCGCGGCGAAACAGCGCGTCAACGATCGCCTGGTGGTCCTGCAGTGACTTTTCACGGACGCCTTTAAGGGCGACAGTCCGCATACGGCTGGCCAATCCCAACCGCCCCAGGGTGCTCATGAAGCGAGCAATGATTTGGTTGTGAACGGCGGCTGTAATCAACTGGTGCAGCTCAAGATCGGCCTCGAGGAATAGTTTTGGATCGGGGACAGACATTACAAGGCGTTCCATACAAGTGCCGATTTTGGCAAGCTCAGCCTCTGTTGCATTTTGGGCTGCTGCGGCTGCCAGACTGGGCTCGAGCATGGCACGGGCATCCAATACATTAGCAAAGGTTGAATCATCCAGGGAGAAAACGAAATCGAAGTGTTCGACCAGCCGTTCAGGTTTGAGAGAGGCTACAAAAGTTCCCGAGCCATGCCTGATCTCAACAATCTTCATCATATCCAGCGCTCGCAATGCCTCGCGTAGCGAGGGACGGCTCACCTGCATCATGGCAGCGAGATCGCGTTCCGAAGGGAGTTTATCGCCTGGGCGAAGCTTGCGCTCAGCGATCAACGAAACCAAACGTTCCGCGATGCGATCCGGGAGCAAGTCCCGGTTGAAGATGCCAAATACCCATAAGTCAGCAGGTAGTTCGGTCATGAGAGGGTTTCCTGAAGAACAAACGTGCCTTGCACCGAATGTGGTCAAGTGACCTGACCACTTTGATTTATTATATAGTGATAAAAAACTGGTGTCAAGAAACTATTGCGAATTCCCCATTTTACTAATGCTCTACGTACCCTGAGATAGATTATCCCGATTAATTTTCTTTAAAGCAATACAAGGCCGGATTTTTGAATTGTGTTTTCCCGCGAATTTTTCGTACGGGTCCTATCCCTAGAAGTTAATAGCTGAAATTTGGTGAAAAATGAGGAGGCTAAATGGGGATGGGGCTGGATGTCATTGAGACGAGGCGCACGCCCAGTGAACGTAGTTGATGGAAATTGGCCCCTTGCGTGAGGCCACGCAGGACGGATTCGGGGTTTTCTACAATTGCACCGGAAAGGATCGTGGCACCCATCTCGAACATCACCGGCGAGAGCGGGGTGGTAGGTCCCACAATGAGGGTTGGTGTACCAGGGCGGCGCAGGGTCATCAGGTCTGCGAAGGTACGGTTGAGCAGAGTCATGGCGGTAATCGCCAATACATCAGCCTGGGGGATGATCTCCGGGGCAGCAGAAGCAGGCAGATCGTCCTCCTGGGGATTCTGTTCCAAGACGATGAGCTTCCCTACACACGAGCGCAGTTCTGATGCGTAGGGGAAGTGTCCCACCATTACCACTGTTTTCCCCACCCCAAGACGGGCGAGTACTTCCTTTGAATGCAAATTCTGCCAAAGGTGTGGCAGGCGCGGCAGCAGGGCGTTTACAGTTGCAAGTCCCAATGAGACTTCGGGCAGGCTGGGAGAGTAGACGAAGTTCGCCAATGTACGGACAGGAAGATCGTTCAACTTGCCGGCGCAGGAGATGTCAGGTTTGGTATTATAGTGGTGCACTTCGGTGCCCACGGTGGCAGCCAACCCGCAACGGGTCTCACCATCCACCTCAGCCAGGACAGCTGTCCAGTGCAGGCCAATGTAGACGCTTAAGATTTTTCCATTTGGCAGGGTTGGCAGAAGGCGGTCAAAAAGAGTGTGGGAGGAGCTCATTATTCTCCAATGTGAGTGGTCATTATGCCTCTTTACGAGTGCAAATGCTAGATTATATACCACCGTCAGCTCACGCGAATGGCGATTCGGAAGGGTATGAGGACGAAGGAAAACAAAAGGAGCAAAACCTTATGATATGAAGGTTCATGATATTCAAAGACCTGCCATTTCATCTTCAGGCAGGTCTATAAATGTGTTCCAGGCAAGCATTTGCTGGCTAATTGACCAACACTCATGCAACGCGGGATGGTGAAGTAAGATTTTATTGCATCTTCTCAAAAGTGAGTTTTCAAATGCGTTGAGTTACCCCGCCACGATCCGCAGCGCCGCCTCGACCACGCGCTCCACCGATGGGACGTATTCCCGCTCCAGCACAGGAGCGGTCGGAGCGGGGGTGTCGGGCGCAGCCACGCGGGTAATGGGTGCATCCAGATGGAAGAAGGCCGCCTCTGAAAGCCGGGCAGCCACCTCTGCTCCCCATCCGCCGGTCAGGTTGTCTTCTTCCACAATCAGTACGCGCCCCGTTTTCTTTGCAGAAGCGATGAGCGGTTCCATGTCCAGTGGGACGAGACAGCGCAGGTCAATCACCTCTGCGCGGATGCCTCGGCGCCCAAGTTCTTCCGCTGCTTCCATTGCCCGGTGCAGCATGAGCATGTTGGCAAGAATTGTCAGGTCGTTTCCCTCGCGTTTGACAGCCACAGTTCCGAGAGAAACTTCGTAGTCCTCCTCAGGGACACCGACTACACGCGCGGCCGAAGATGATTCCTTTCGCCCACCTTTCCCGCCGTAAAGCAATTTGTGCTCCAGAAAGACGACCGGGTTGTTGTCGCGAATGGCGGCAAGCAGGAGTCCTTTGGCATCGTATGGATTGGATGGACACACGACTTTCAAACCAGGCGTGTGCATGAACCACGCTTCACTACTCTGGGCATGTTGTGCGCCCCGCGCCGAGGCACCCACTGGCAGGCGCAGGACCAGCGGCACGGAAACCTGCCCGTTGCTCATGTAATGCATCTTCGCAGCCTGGTTGACCACCTGATCCATGCCGCAGAAGACGAAGTCGCCATATTGCATCTCGGCCACTGGGCGCATCCCGACCAGCGCTGCCCCGACGGATGCACCGATGATGGCAATCTCGGAGATGGGCGTGTCCATCACGCGCGCATGGCCGAATTCATCCGCCAGCCCGAGGGTGACTGTGAAACCGCCGCCAAATCCTCCTGTTACTCCAAGGTCCTCACCGATGAGGAAAACCGCCGGGTCGCTGCGCAATGCAACGCGCAACCCATCTCGCAGAGCCTCGACCATGGTCATTTCGCGGGTGCTCATTTGCCCTCCGCAAATACATGCCGATATGTCTCTTCTATTCCTGGCTCCGGGCTATTGCTGGCGAAATCGACCGCCTCTTCAACCTCCGACTTGCAGGCATCTTCGATGGACTTCACCACCTCTTCAGTCAGCCCGAAGTCCTTGATCAGTAATGTCCGCATATGCGGAATTGGGTCGCGAGCCCGCCAGAGCTTCACTTCCTCGGGTGCCCGGTAGCCTCCCGGGTCGCCGCGCGAGTGGCCTGCGTAACGGTATGTCTTGCATTCCAACAGAGTCGGGCCATTTCCCTGCCGGGCTCTTGTCACTGCCTCCAGCGTCGCTTGATAGACAGCAATAACATCCATCCCATCCACCACCTGGCCGGGAATGCCGTATGCAGCTGCCCGGTCGGCGATGTCTGTTATCCGTAACATCGACGAGATGGCGGTTGACGCACCGTACTGGTTGTTCTCGCATACAAAAATTACTGGCGCGTCTTTCACAGCTGCGAGGTTGATGCCTTCGTGAAACGCGCCAGTATTTGATGCGCCATCGCCGAAGAAACTCACTGCCACGCGATCCTGCCCGCGTAATTGAAAACCCAGCGCCGCGCCGGTTGCGATGGGAATATTTGCACCCACGATGGCGTTGGAGGGCATGGCACCTATCGATACATCGGTGAGATGCATTTGTCCACCTTTGCCTCCTGCGCATCCGGTGGCTTTGCCCATGATCTCGGCAGCGATGCCCCGTGCAGAACTGCCGCGCGCAAGGAAATGTCCCACGGGTCGGTGGGTGCTGAAGATCACGTCATCCGGACGAAGTGCAATGCAAACCCCCACCGCCACCGCCTCCTGCCCCTGATATTGATGCAGCGTGCCAGGCACTGCTCCTTGCAGGAAGAGCGCGTAAAGATGATCCTCGAAGCGGCGAATTAATACCATCCGTCGGTACATTTCGCGAGCGATTTCCAACGGCAAGCCTGTTATCTCCGTCATTCGCTGATCTCCTGGTGGGGTTCGAGTGCCAGGCCTAGAGGGTTCTCCAGTAGTCGTTTAAATTCGTTCAGAAATTTTGCCAAGGTGATTCCATCCACGGCACGATGGTCCACTGCGAGCGTTGCTGTCATCTGCCAGCGCAGGGCAGAATTTCCCTGCCACGCCGCCGGTTGTTCCTTTGCTGCACCGAGCGCCAGGATGCCTGCTTCTGGTGGATTGATCACGGCGCTGAAACTATCCAGCCCGTACATGCCCAAGTTGGAAACAGTAAACGTTGCCCCGCTCAACTGTGAACTCGACAGTTGTCCATTCTCGGCGCCTGTGCGCAACTGGCGAGTGGTCGCGGCAAGTGTGAACAAATTCAACCGGTCAGCATGATGCACCACCGGGATCAACATACCCTCTGCCAGCCCGATCACCACCCCGATGTGAATATCGTCAAAGTATAAGATCTCCTCGCCGCGAAACGAAGCGTTGAGGGCAGGTGTTTGCCGTAAGGCAAGGGCGGCTGCGCGGACGCAGAGATCGGTGATTGTCGGCACAGCCCAGCCGTTAATTTCAGCCTTGGAAGCAATCTGCTTGAGCATGACCTTTGCATCGGTCATGTCAATCACCATCGACCCATGGAAATGTGGCACTTCAGCATTGCTCAGTTGCGTGCGTTGAGCAATAGCCCGCCGCATCGGCGAGAGGGGTATGTGTCTCACCTTGCCTTCCATGGGCGTTTGCTCCATGGCACTCACAATATCGCGTTTGAGGATCTGCCCCTGCGAGCCGCTGGCTGTGATGGCAGATAGATCGAGACCAAGTTCCTGTGCCATCCGGATTGCCAGTGGGGAGGCCAGTCTGCGCCTGGAAACCTCGTTTCTGGTAACTGGAGGTTCATTCGTTTTGATGATCCGTTCTTCCGTCCTGACCTCCATTCCCGGTGAGTCAATGGTCAGAGGTTCCTCAAGCGTGTCTGCCATCCGACCAATGACCGTTTTCACGGGAACCGTGGCTCCCGGGGAAATCAACATTTCCCGTAAATAACCATCATGAAATGCTTCAACCTCCACTGTGGCTTTATCCGTCGTCACCACGAATAACGCTGATCCATTTTTCACGAACTGGCCCGGCTGTACCCGCCATTCCTCCAGCACCACGTCGCCGCCCGTCGCACCGAGAGCTGGAATAACAATGTTGTAGATCAAAGGTTTTTCCTTTCGCCACCAAACACGCTCATCAAATCTTCCACCGTTTTCTGCAAAGCAACCCTCCCGGCGGTGAGAACATCCTTCGCCAACCCTGAGCCGACTACATCGTATGGATTGTAATCGTCTCCGGCTTGCGCGGCGGCTAGGCGCATTGCCTCGAAGTAAGTGCGCTTTAGTGCACTGCCCACATTAATCTTCCGGATACCCAGTCGGATCGCCTCGCGTAAATCAGCCTGGTCCACCGAACTGGCCCCATGCAGAACCAGCGGGACCTTGAGTGCTTCCTTGAGTTCGGCAAGGCGTGTGAAATTCAACCTCACCCGCCTCCGTCCATGAAGATGCGCCTGTCCCACGTTCACAGCAAATGCGTCTACACCGGTCCGCTTAACGAAGTCGAGTGCCCGGTCGGGATCGGTCAGGTGCAGGTCATCGGGCATGGTTGACAGTTCACCTCCAACACCGGGTAGTGCTTCGGCTTCTCCTTCCACCGCCACTCCGGTTTTGTGAGCTATATCGACCACATGTCGCACCTGCTCGACCTGCCTTTCGAATCTGAGCGTTTCATCGCTGAACATCACCAGGCCGAAGCCATGGTCTATGGCTTCCAGCACCCATTTGATGTTTGGAGACTCGTTGAACACAAGACAGGCTGGAACTGAAAGCCCCCGGATGGCTTCAAGACCAAGCGCTGCATACAGGCTGAGCGGATCGTGCCTCACCCGCTCTGGATGGGGCAGATATATGCCGCTGAACCCCAGCAGGACCGGCGAATGCGTCGCTTCCGCGGCATCGCAAACCGCCAGCAGTGATTCCAGATTCCAGCTTTCAAAGTAACCGACCGCGTAGCCCCCCTGCTCCGCATCGGTCATCAACTCAATAAACGAGACCGGTGGCATGCTCCTCCATACGTCACACCACATCTCCCAGCTTCAACCCCAATTCCTCGCACAGTTGAGAAAGCGGACGTTTCCCTTCGCCTTCTCGTCGTACCCAACGAATAACCAGAGCGTCTTCGCCAGTCGCCAGGGTGACGGAATAACTACCGAGCTTGAGTAACTGGCCGGGAGTCGCTGCGCCTTTATACGGGATGACCTTCACGTCCATAAAATAAATGCGCTGGCCACCCATCATCCCCCAACATTCTCCCGGAGAGGTCTGTATCCAGCGGCGCAAACTCTCCGCTGATCGAGTCCAATCGAGGTGGAAGTGTTCGTCGTTTATCGAGGAGAAATACGAGGCACCGGCCTCCGGCTGTGGAGTGTGCTCCAGCGTCCCTTGTGACACGTCTCCGATCAGGCGGGGAACGAGCGATACAGCTTTTCTCGATGATGCGGTCATACAACGTGCTTACGGTGTCCCGTTTACGAGTGCGTACCCGGACTTGATACAGAATGTCGCCGGTATCGAAACGAGGATCCATCACATGTGCGGTGAGACCAGCCTCACGCTCCCCGTTTCGCAATGCCCAGAATACCGGGTGCTTGCCGCGATATGCTGGCAGAAGAGAGGCGTGGAAGTTGACCGCGACCATGCGCGCAATGGAAAGCAGCGATGGTTTAAGCAGAAACATGTAGCCAGCTGCAATGAACAAGTCGGGGGAATTGGCAGCCAGCGCTCCTATGAATTCAGGAGTATTGGGATTGAGCGGCTCGAAGACTGGTGTTCCGCGCGCATGCGCAGTATCAACGAAACTAAATTGGCGGGTCGCGGTCATGGGGTTGGTGGATTGCCGTTTTGTGGGAGGCACATCCACCACCCCCACCAGATCGCAGGGTGCGTCAAGCAAAGGAGTGAAGAACCGGTTACTGAAAAAGCTCTGCGAGTTACCAAAAAAAACGACGCGCAGGTTCGAACTCACCAGCGTTTCGCCCCTTCAGGATAGTGCACGCCCTTGAAAGAGGCCGCGCGCTCTTGCAGAGGAACTTCCACTGCCATACGCTCGATGCTCGACCCCAACTGAATCCCGTGGCAGTCCGTATGATCGAGCATATATTGTGCGTCCTCAGGATTTACCAGCGCTGCACCGTGCGCCAGCAGGATCACATCAGGTTTCAATTTCCGGGCAAGCTCATAATGCGACTGGCTGCGCTTCGCCATGTCTTCCAATCCCTGGCTGGCGCTATAACCAGTGGAGCCGCCGCGCGTAATGCCGGCGTGATAGATGAATATATCGGGCGCAGCATCGCGCGATTAACCTTTCGGCATCCACTTCGTTGAAAGCGTAGCCAATTGTTAAAAGGTCCAACTCGTGGGCGTAGTTGAGCATGTCAATCTCATGCTGATAACCCAACCCTGTGCCTTCCAGCGTTTTGCGGAAGTCGCCGTCGAACCACGCAACAGTGGGGAAGTTATGCACGCCTGAATAGCCGATATGTCGGATATCTTCGAGGAACAATCGCATGTCGCGCAGGACGTCCACACCATTTAGCCCGGCGATCACTGGTGTTTCTTTAACCTGCGGCAGGACCTCCCGCTTGCCAATCTGATATACCATCTCATTGGCGTCGGCCATGGGCAACATGCCAGCGAGTGATCCATAGCCCTGCATGCGGAAGTAACCTGTGTTGTACACGCCCAGAATGTCCACGCCTCCACGCTCGATGAACTTGGCACCTATGCCGTTACCCGCCCCAGTCATTACCAACGGCTTGCCACGTTTAATCTCAGACCAAAGGCGGTCGAGAAATTGTTGGCGAGTGTATTGTTTTGCCATTAAGCCCTCCTAACCCTTGGCCCGGATTAAATCAATCAGCAAATTTGCAGCTTCGACCGCAAACGCCGGATCTTCAATGTGCGTGTCCCGCTCGATATAACGTATATTTTTCGGCAGGTCCCGCTTCAGCGCGTCCACGAACGCCTTGTCAGCTTGGGGGTCATAAAACCCCATCCCTTTAACAGCATAACTGTCGTAGCCGGCGGTTGGGATCAAAAACACAGCATTGCCTTTGGTGTATTTCAACCGACGGGCTACTTCCTTACCCACTTCTCCCATCTCCTCTTCATTCAAGCGCACATCGGTGATCTGCGGGCTATGCCGGATCAGTGTGCGAGTGTTGAAAGGCGCAGGCACGGTCTCCGGCTCGTTGTATACCAGCACCTCAATCGCGCCAGGGCATATTACCTGCGGCAGGCCGAGTTTGCCAGCCGTGGTCAGTCGGTCGGGGCCACCTGCCAGGAGGGCATGGTACATCTCATTGGACACCTCGATGGTGGAATAGTCCAGCACTGCGCTGATGAGACCCTCCTTCATCATTTGCTCCATGGCTCGTCCGCCAGGGCCGATAGCATGGAATGTGATGGTCTCAAAACCGGCAGCTTCCAGCACTTCGGCAGCTTTCATCGCACCCTGGGTGGTGATGCCTACCGTAGTAATGGCGACAAGGGGCTTCTCTTTACGCTCAAGTGTCACCTCCACGCCAGCCATACCGCACACCGCTCCGGCAGCGTTCGCAAGGATCTTGCGCATCACCGGATTCAAACCCATGATATCGGTTACCGAGAACATCATGGTGATATCCCGGATGTCCACCCACGGGGCGACGTTGCCGGAAGCCATGGTGGACACCATCACTTTGGGGAAACCGTATGGGAGTGCGCGGCATCACCCGCGTGCTTAAAGTTGTCCCCTGCGTCCCACCCATCGCCACGATACCGTGAGCCTTGCCTTCTTCTGCCAACCTGGTGACGATTTTCGTCGCACCTTCAGCCATTACGGGGGCGGCAACATCGCGTGACGGGTGTTCCAGGATTTTGGCAAGCGACAACCCACCTGCTTCGGCAACTTCCTCGCGGGTGATATCCGGGTGTGTACCGGGCGTGCCTGTCACGCCTGTGTCCACCACCAGGGCCTTGTCGCCATATTTTTCAATCTGCTCGCGAAGAAACTGTGCTTCGCGCCCTTTTGTGTCCAGGGTTGCCAGAACAACAATGGTTTTTCCACTCATGGCTCGACCCTCCTTACCCGATCTGTTTCCTCAGCCACTCAACCGAGGGTTTGATGTTCTCTTCGCCGTCGCTCTCGATGGAGAAGACACCATCCCAGTTCGTTTCCTTAAGATATTGGATGCAGGCGGCAATATTGGGGGCATTGACTCCCTGCCCGATGGGTACCACTGAAGCCGAGATGCCGGTCTCCTTGCCCCGTGCAGCATCAGCCAACCCCTTGCTAACATCCTTACAATGCACATGATTTACATACTTGCGCACGCCTTTCAGGAAGGTGAGCGGGTCATTGCCGGCAATGAAAGTGTTGCCGGTATCGAAGTTGATCTGCATGTATTCAGACTGGAACGGCTCGACGATTCCCAACAGAGTCTCGATGTTATTGGTGAAAGGGCCGTGCGGTTCCACGTTGATGATCACTTTGTGATTCTCTGCAACCGAAACACATTGGGACAGGTGATAGCGGATGCGGTCGAGCTGTTCTTTGTCTGAGAGTCCGGGGAGTTTTTGTGCGCCATCGGTGGTATCCACTTTATGGCAACCAAGCAGGCCTGCAAAAATAATACCCCGACGGATGAAGTCAATACATTCCCAGCGGTTGATGGGAAAGGAAACATCGAATTCTGAAACTTTCAGGCCATGTTTTTCAAGTTTCTTGCGCAGTTCGAGAGGATCGCTGTCCAATGGGATGAAGGGCGCAAAGCCGAGGCCGGTGAAGAACTCCGTGCCACCGACAGCCTCCAGTTCGCAATACTCCACACCTTGTTGGACGATCTTCTCAAAACAATATTCAACCGGTTTGTCCGCGTGACGCCAGTTGTCAGTATTGATGCCGATCTTGATCATGGTTTCATCTCCTTTCAGGGGGAAGAGAATCTGGGGCGGACTGCTCTCTTGAAACATGAAGACGATCAGGTTAAGGTGCAGTCCTCAAATGGGAATTGCTTACCATTTGCTACAATACCATCCTATCTGAAAGGTGTCAATCTTCACGACAACATTAATTAAAGTTTAGACCAATTAGCGAAATCAACCTTTGCCATGTGTAAAAAAACTTTCTCTTCACCCAACGACCCTTCAGCTTTATGAACCCGGGGTAGGTATTGGCTCATCATTGCGAAAGGGGTTTCAGTTCTCCTCTGCTATTTGTCACAAACAATACTGAATAATGTTACGGTTTGTGAAATTGCCACTTGACTTTTTTCTATTCTCTTGTACAATTAGTTTGTTGGTACAACCAACTATCCCCCACCATTATTGAATAAAATACATTCATTCCAGCAACCAACATGGTTACTCAAACTCAATATCGCACCGGTGATCAAGCCCTTGTTCGCGAAATCAACCTTTCGGTGATCATAAATCACCTGCGCACGTACGCGCCCATCTCGCGGGCTGCGCTTGCCGAAACCACCGGGTTGAACAAGACCACGGTTTCAAGCCTGGTAAATGAATTGATTGAGCGACAATTTGTGGAAGAAATTGGGCTGGCATCACCCAGTTCGGGGCGCCCGCCATCGCTGCTGAAATTAAATCCAACTGCGGGGTTTATTGTCAGTTGTGAAATCGGGACATATTTTATTCTTGTAATTTGCACGGATTTTTCCCCCAAGATCATTTGGCGCTACCAGGAGCAATTTGATCGAACCCTAGGCCAGCATGCGATCCTCGATCGCATGCTGGCTATTTTGAATCAGGCGATTGAGGCTGGCTGCTCTTCATGTGGTCCGCTGTTGGGTATCACCGTTGGAGTCCCTGGCCTGGTCGACCAGGCGACCGGAGCGTTGTTGTTTGCCCCCAACCTGGGCTGGAAGGATCTTCCCATACGTGCCATTATCCAGAAATCATTTAATGTGCCCTTGTTTGTAGACAACGAAGCCAATATTGCTGCCCTGGGCGAGCACTACTTTGGTGCAGCACAGGGTTATGATGAGGTGCTTTACATTAGCGCAGGTGTCGGCTTGGGTGGGGGAATTGTGCATGGCGGCCGTATGTTCAGCGGCGTGACCGGCGTCAGCGCAGAGTTTGGGCACATGACACTGGATCCGGATGGAGAGATCTGTAAGTGCGGCAACCAGGGTTGTTGGGAAACCCAGGTGAGCCAGCAGGTGCTTTTTCGCCACATCTGGAGACGGATCGATCAAGGCGAGACCAGCAGGTTGTATGAAATGTCCGGCGGAAGCCGAAATTCTCTGACAGTTCCATTTGTTGTGGATGCTGCCCGTGCAGGCGATGCTGTTGCCCTGGAAGCATTGGAGATCATCGGACGTCACCTCGGGATTGGCATTGCGTCCCTGGTGAATGCCCTGAATCCTGAACTGGTCGTGTTTGGCGGGATCCTCAGCCTGGCGGGTGAATTTTTGATGCCTGTCATAGAAAAGGAAGTGGAGCAGCGTGCCTTGAAATGGAATCGTGAAGCCATGCAATTGGTATTGGCCCGCCATGCCTCTGATGCCTGCGTGATGGGAGGCGTGGCGGCGGTCTACCAGGCGATCCTGGCCCAACCCGATATTGTGGGTGCGCTTGTTACGTGAGCCATTTTCTTCTTTTTATGCGCCAAATTAGTTGGTTGCAACTACAAATCAGGTTGTCAGATGTTCTACCTATAAGGAGGTGAACGAAAAAATAAACTACATAGATCACCAATTCGTGTTCTGTAACCCCTTTCACAATTCAAGAAGGAGAAAATAAAATCATGTTTAAGAAATTTGCATTTGCACTGACGCTCGTCCTGGTAATGGTCTTGTCTGCCTGCGGTCCGGCAGCAACAACCGTTGCACCCAGTCCAACCGTTCCGCCCGCTGGCTGGTGCGACACAACCACCTGCCGCTGACACAGTAGTACCCCCTTGGAGCTGGTCCAACGGAATTGACCATCCTGTGGGCGCAGTGGGCTCCTGCAGACTACCTGCAGCAGATCGGCGCCATGTACGAAGCAGAAACCGGCATCAAGGTTTCCGTTGTACAGGAACCATGGGGTTCCTTTGGTGACCGCTTCAATGTTGCCATGGCTGCTGGCGGCACCGAATGGGATATGGTCGTTGGCGACAGCCAGTGGACTCGGCCAGGGCGCGACCGCAGGATACTATGTTGAACCTGACCGACTTCATGAAGACCAATGGGATCGACACGTCCGTCACCCCTGCCACCCTGCAGTACTACGGTGAATATCCTGCTGGCTCTAGGCAAATACTGGGGCTTACCCGACCGAAGGTGATGCTGATGGCTGGGCTTACCGCAAGGACCTCTTCGAGGATCCCGCCAATATGGCTGCCTTCAAGACCCAGTATGGCTATGACCTCGCCGTGCCCACCACCTGGGCTCAACTGATGGACATCGCCAAGTTCTTCACCAAAACGGACAGAAGCATGAACGGTGTGGCGATCTACACCCAGAAGGACTATGATGCCATCACGATGGGTTACGAGAACGTCATGTTCTCCTGGGGCGCTAAGTGGCAGGACTGCGGACAATACCGTCGAAGGTGCTGATCAACTCGCCTGAAGCCATCGATGCTTTGCAGTACTATCGCGACCTGTATGATTGCTGCCAGGCACCCGGCCTGAATAACGCCTTCTACACTGAAACCAATGACGCCTTCATTGGCGGCCAGGTGGCAATGACCATGAACTACTTCGCCTTCCTGCCGGCGCTGGCCAATTCGGGCACCAACCCCTTTGCAGCTGGCACCGGTTTCTTCGCCAATCCCGCCGGCCCGACCGGAAAACGCGCTGCGGCTCTCGGTGGTCAGGGCTTGAGCGTTATTTCCTTCATCAGCCCGGAACGCCAGCAGGCTTCCCTGGACTTCATCAAGTGGTTTGCACAGGAAAATATCCAGTTGGAATGGGCCAAGTTGGGCGGCTATACCTGCAACTCGAACGTGCTCAAGAGCGACACGTTCATGAATGCAACCCCGTACAACCCGGCCTTCTCTGAGACCATGACCTTCGTCATGGACTTCTGGAACATCCCGACCTACGCTGCACTGCTTACCCTCTCTCACAGAACTACCTGAGCGCTTTTGTCGTTGGTGGACAAGGCACAGCCAAGGAAGCCTTGGATGCGATTGCAGCAGAGCAGACGGCTGCTTTGAAGGCAGATGGTGTCATCCCCTAAACCAACATTGCTGCTAAAGTAAAACTTCTTCCATAACCATATATTGGGGAGGCGGTTTCTGCCGCCTCCCCAACCAAAAGATGCCAAGAAAGAGGCAGGATTATGACAGCAAGTGAAACGCAACTTAGAGGTCCAAGCACCAAAATTCGCCAGCGTCATCTCAGCAACCGTGCGATCGTCAACCTGTTCATCTGGCCGACGCTGTTGCTCCTGATCGCAATGAATGTCTTTCCCTTGTTTTACAGCCTGTATCTTGGCTTCACCAATTACTCCGCAATTGCGCAAAAGGCGCCGGTATGGGTTGCCTTTCAAAACTTCAGTAAGATCCTGAATGATAAGAATTTATGGCAATATTTTGCCACCACAGGGCGTTATGCCCTGATGTCGGTCAGCCTGCAGGTTCTGGTGGGTTTTGGCCTGGCCATGCTGGTGCGTGAAAAATTCAAGGGCGGCGGCATCCTGACCACGCTGATCCTGATCCCGATGATGATCTCACCGGTGGTGGTGGGTTTGTTCTGGAAACTGATGTACAACCCCACCTTTGGTTTTTTTAATTTCCTGCTTGGGTTTGAGTGACCCATCCAAATCCCCTGATTGGCTGGCCAGCCGTATTGGCGGTCATCCGGTGCCTGGTCTGGCACTTTTAGCCGTGGTGATCGTGGATGTATGGATGTGGGCACCGTTCGTGATGTTGCTGGTCCTTTCCGGCTTGAAAGGCAATTCCTGACTACCTGTACGAAGCCGCGGCCGTTGACCGGGCCAGTTCGTGGTTCCAATTCTGGCGCATCACCTTGCCGCAGGTGGCACCCTTATTGATGATTGCTGTGTTGTTTCGTACCATTGAAGCATTTAAATCGTTTGACCTGGTGATGGGCATGACCGGAGGTGGACCTGGTGTCCAGACTGAGCTGATCTCAGTCGACCTCTACCGGATCGCTTTCCTGGGACAATTCCGCACTGGTCTACGGAAGTGCGCTGGCATATATTATCCTGATCATCATTATTGCGATCAGCAACCTGTATATCAAATACCTCAATCAAAGCAAAGGGGAGGGTTAACCCATGGCTACTTTTGAAGAAACTGGTCCCCGCATTCCTGTTGTCGAACCCACCCGGGTTGACAAGGTACATCCGCGTGCCAAATTGGGAAAATCCATCCGGGTGATCCTTACCGTGATCGTGACCTTCATTATGCTGATCCCGGTCCTGGTGATGATCATGACAGCCTTTAAATCCCGCGCTGATATCGTCACCCCACCCCCCAAGGTGTTCTTCAAGCCCACCCTGGAGGGATTCCTTTACCTGTTTACAGATCGTTCCTTGTTTTCTCCGGCCAACCTGGAAGCTGCACGAGCCAATCCCGGGGAATTAAATTACTGGCAAAAACTCGCTCTTGATGTAGGGCAGAAAATCAATGGACCCAGTGACTATGTGGGCCGCTTGAAAAACTCGGTGATCATTGCCGGGACTTCGACGATCCTTTCGGTGATCCTGGGATTGTTTGCTGCCTATGCCTTCAGTCGATTTAAAGTTGCAGGGAAAGACGACCTGTTGTTCTTTATTCTCAGCACCCGCATGCTGCCAGGAGTGGTTGTGACCATTCCGCTTTTCCTGTTGTATAAACAGTTGGGCTGGAATGATACCCATATAGGGATGATCATTCTTTATACTGTTTTTAACCTCTCCTTCTCGGTCTGGTTGCTTAAAGGTTTCATTGACGAGATCCCGGTCGAGTACGAAGAAGCTGCCCTGGTGGACGGCTATTCCCGCCTGCAGGCATTCTTCAAGATTGTCCTGCCCCAGGCAGTGAACGGTATCGCCGCCACGACGGTCTTTTGCCTGATCTTTGCCTGGAATGAGTATGCCTTTGCGCTCATGCTCACCAGCGAGAAAGCCCGCACTGCTCCGCCCAGTATTGCCACCATGCTTGGAAGCGGCGGCCTGGAATGGTCGGCAATCGCGGCTGGAAGCCTGGGCTTCCTGATCCCCGTGGCGATCGTTACATTCGCGCTGCGGGATTACTTGCTGCGCGGCGTCACCTTCGGCGCTGTCCGCAAGTAAATATTTCAAAAAAATGGAAACCAATTATGTCCACGATTGAACTCCGGCAAGTCGAAAAGAAATTTGGCGATCTCCACGCGGTAAAGCCGCTGGATCTGACCATCCAGGATGGAGAGTTTATCGTCCTGCTTGGTCCATCCGGGTGCGGCAAGACCACCACCTTGCGCATGATCTCCGGGCTGGAGACAGTCTCGGGTGGGACGATCTGGCTGAATGGGCGCAATGTAACCTGGTTGCATCCCAGTGAGCGGGATATCGCCTTTGTTTTTCAATTCTATGCGCTTTACCCGCACCTGACAGCCTGGAGGAACATTGCTTTTCCTCTCCAGGCGCAAGGTGAATCGCGCGAGACGGTTGAAAAGCGCGTCAATGAAGTTGTGAAATTACTGCGGATCGAGCATGTGCTCAAGTGCACACCCCGGTCAGTTAAGCGGCGGTGACCAACAGCGCGTGGCACTGGCGCGTGCCCTGGTGCGCAGGCCGGCAGCCTTCTTGATGGATGAACCTCTGGGAGCCCTCGACGCCGACTTCCGCGAGTTCGATGCGCTCTGAAATTAAACGCCTGCATGTTCTTCAACATGCCACCACGGTCTACGTTACCCATGACCAGATTGAAGCCATGGCGATGGGCGATCGCATTGTAGTCATGTCCGCAGCCGCGATCCAGCAAATTGGCACTCCGGCTGAAGTCTACAATAACCCATCCAACCTGTTCGTGGCACGTTTTATCGGCAGCCCAGGCATGAACCTGATCACCGGCAAGTATGCCGATGGGATTGTTCAGATGGCAGGCCTGGATAATCGTTATGCTGTGCCGCAAGCATGGCAAAGTGCATTGAAAAAAGGTCTGGATGACGGGAGCGAGATCGTCATCGGTTTTCGCCCCGAGGCTGCCCAGATCAATGATGGTGGGAAATTGGTTGGGAAAGTTTATGCCAGCGAGATGCAGGGTTCATCCGCTGTCCTCCACCTGACGATCAACGAGAACGATATTATCCATATCCGCACAGACCGTTTGATCCCCTATCCCATTGATACCTTGGTCCATTTTGATATCAACCCCCAAATGGTACGCTTCTTCAATCCCAAGACGGAAGCAGCCATCAAACCAGAGGTGACCCAATGAGTCACGTAGAACTTCAGCACATCACTAAAAACTTTCCAAGTGTAACCGCACTGGACGATATTTCCTTTGATGTCAAAGATGGTGAATTCTTTGTACTGTTGGGTCCCACCGGTGCAGGAAAAACGACCACATTGCGGGTGATCGCCGGCCTGGAACAACAGGATGCGGGCGCCGTCCTCTTTGATGGCGAGACCATGGATAACCTTGTCCCCTCCGATCGCGATGTTGCCCTCGTGTTCCAGCAATACTCGCTTTATCCGACCATGTCTGTCTTTGACAACCTGGCTTTTCCGCTGCGTTCCCCTTTGCGGCGAACCTCTGCAGAGGAGATCCGGAAAAAAGTGGAAGAAACTGCCGAGAAGTTGCGCATTACCCACCTTCTGAAGCGCAAGACGGCTCATCTCTCGGGTGGCGAAATGCAGCGTGTCTCCATTGGACGGGCTATTGTTCGCTCGCCGCGTATCTTCCTGATGGACGAACCGCTTTCCAACCTGGATGCGAAGTTGCGCGAAGCACTTGCGAGTTGAATTGCAGCATTTACAGAAGACCCAGGGCAGCACCACGCTGTTCGTGACCCATGACCAGATCGAAGCACTGACCATGGCAGACCGTATCGCTGTTTTGAACGATGGGCGGATCATCCAGGTTGGCACACCTGAAGACATCTACGACCGACCAGCCTCGACCTTTGTTGCTCAACTGGTTGGTTCGCCTCGCATCAATCTGTATAATGCCCGGCGGGAGAATGAGATCATTTCCATCAGTGATAGTGATGTGCGCATGCCTGCTCCAAACGGGAGCCAACTTGCCTTCAGAATTCCTGTTGGGCATCCGCCCTGAGAATGTCAAGCCTGATCCAAATGGAAAATTTACCGGTCAACTTGTCCTTGCCGAACCGCTCGGTGTTGAAACAATCCTCCATATTCAGTCTGGTCAACGTACCTTGCTAAGCCTGGTTCCAGGAATAACCACATACCATCTCGGTGATGTGATGAAGTTTAATATTGCCATATGAACATATCCACTATTTTGGACTGAACGGTGACCGCCTTCAGGCCTAATCCCGGAAAGGAGAGTTCACAATGAAATTCGGCGTAAATACCTGGGTCTGGACCGCTCCGCTGACCACGGAGGAATTGGAAGTCTTGGCGCCCAAGATCGCCAAAATGGGTTTTAACCACATTGAGATTCCCATCGATGATCCCAAAACCCTTGATTTCAAGAAATGTCTTGAGATCATCAACAAGGCGGGAATTACCAGTATCAGTTGCTGCGTTGCGATGGGTCCCGACCGCGATCTGATCGACCCCGATCCCAAAGTTCGCCAAAACGGGGTGGATTATGTGAAGGCCAGTATTGATGGATTGGCGCTGATCGGGGGAAAGAATCTCGTTGGACCTTTCTACTCTGCAGTGGGGCGCACCTGGCAGCAATCGGCTGAAGAACGAGAACACGATATGAAGATCCTGGTTGAAATATTAAGGGATCTTGCGGAATATGCCAGTAAGAAAGGCGTTGTCCTCGGGCTGGAACCGCTAAACCGTTTTGAGACCAGTTTTATTACCACAGCCGATCAAGCCATCGAGCTTGTCGATCGGGTGAATCACCCGGCTTGCAAGATCATGCTGGATACCTTCCATATGAATATTGAAGAGAATTCCATGGGCGATGCCATCCGGAAGGTTGGGTCCCGCCTGCTCCAGGTCCATAGCAACGAGAATAACCGTGGCACTCCTGGCGCCGGACATGTGCCCTGGAAAGAAGTAGCCCAGGCATTGAAAGATATCAAATTTGATGGTGTGCTGGTTATTGAATCCTTTACCAGCAAGGTGAAAAGTATTGCACGCGCAGCAGCAATCTGGCGACCATTGGCATCATCACAAGATGCTTTGGCTGCAGATGGTGTGGTTTTCCTGCATGAGTTGATGAAATAACCGAACCGCATTTGAATCTACGGAGGCAATATGACCAATAAATTGAATATTGCGATTGTAGGTTTGGGATTTGGTGCAGAGTTCATTCCCATTTACCAGCGTCATCCGAACGCAAACATGTATGCGATCTGCCAGCGCAATGAGCAAAAGCTGAACCAGATCGGTGATGCATTTGGTATCAAGGCACGCTTCTCAAGCTTTGACAAACTCATCGAGGATCCAAAAGTGGATGTGGTTCATATCAACTCTCCCATCCATGAGCATGCCCGCATGAGCGTCGCAGCACTCAAAGCTGGGAAACATGTGGCCTGTACGGTGCCCATGGCAACTTCGGTGGATGAGTGCTGGCAGATCATTGAAGCACAGAAAGCTTCCGGCAAGAAGTATATGATGATGGAAACGGTCATCTATTCACGCGAATATCTGTTTGTCAAAGAATTGCGTGATACCGGAAAGCTGGGCAAAATCCAATTCCTGCGTGCAGCTCACCAGCAGAATATGTACGGTTGGCCGGGGTATTGGGAAGGTCTTCCGCCCATGCATTATGCCACCCACGTGGTAAGCCCTTGTCTGGCAATGGGTGGTGCGATGGCGGAGTATGTTTCATGCTTTGGGTCTGGCAAGATAGCTGACTTTCTCATTCCAAAATATGGTTCTCCTTTCGCTGTTGAAACTGCGCATATCAAGTTGAAAGGTTCAGACCTGTCTGCTGAAGTTACCAGGTCATTATTTGATGTCGCCCGCCAATACATTGAGAGTTTTGATGTTTATGGCAGCGAAATGAGTTTCGAGTGGCAACTGGTTTCCAATGAAGAACCAGTTGTTCACCTTGGCGGCGAAGATGCAAAACACGCAGCGATCAAGGATTATGCCCATCTTCTTCCGGAAGGAATCCGTGAATTCACGACCAAGTGCGTTTACGACATGGCCGAGAACAAACACCTTTCCTTCATTCAAGGTTCTGGGCATGGCGGTTCACATCCGCATCTTGCGAATGAGTTCCTTCTAGCCATTGTGGAAGACCGCGAGCCATTCCCGAATGTGTTTGAATCCGCAAACTGGACTTCTGTGGGCATCCTGGCACATGAATTTGCCATGCAAGGTGGAAAATTGATCCACTTGCCTGACTATAAATAGCCAATTACAAAAGGAGAATATCAAATGAGTAAACCGATCACCCTCTTCACCGGCCAATGGGCAGATCTGACATTGGACGATGTGGCCAAAAAAGCCAGCGCCTGGGGCTTCGATGGGTTGGAATTGGCTTGCTGGGGAGACCACTTTGAAGTGGACAAAGCCCTGGCAAATGACGGCTATGTTAAAAGTCGCTGGGACATCCTCAATAAATACAAGCTGAAATGCTTTGCCATCAGCACGCACCTGGTTGGTCAATGTGTGGCTGATGATCCCATTGACGAACGACACAAACGTGTCCTTTCGCCTCGTCTTTGGGGCGACGGCGACCCAGAGGGTGTCCGCCAGCGCTGTGCAGAAGAAGTGAAAAATACAGCGATTGCCGCCAAGAAATTCGGTGTAAGTATTGTCAACGGTTTTACTGGCAGCCCGGTTTGGAAGAACCTTTATTTCTTCCCTCCAACGAACCAGGATGATATCAATAAAGGCTATGCAGATTTCGCGGCCCGCTGGATGCCGATCATGGATGTATTTGCCAAGAATGGCGTCAAGTTTGCCCTGGAGGTTCACCCGACTGAAATCGCGTACGATCTGGTCACTGCCAGGCGTGCGCTGGAGGCCATTGGCAACCATCCTGCCTTTGGTTTCAATTTCGACCCAAGTCACTTCATCCACCAATTCATCAACCCGGTCGAGTTCGTCAACGATTTTGGCGACCGCATCTTGCATGTACACGTGAAGGACTCGCGGCTGCAACTGACTGGTCGCAACAGCATCCTCTCCTCTCACCTGGATTTCGGTGACAGCCGCCGCGGGTGGGATTTTGTGTCTCCAGGTCGGGGAGATGTCAAATGGGATCAAATCGTGCGTGCTCTCAACCGCGTGGGGTACAAAGGCCCGCTCTCCATCGAATGGGAAGATAGCGGAATGGATCGCGAATGGGGCGCTCCTGAGGCATTGGAGATGATCCGCAAGCAGGACTTCACCCCCTCAAATGTTGCTTTCGATGCTGCTTTTGCAGCAAAAAAATAAGGAGGGTAGCATGAGTGAGGAAACTGGTTTTACCACGATGGCTGCAGCCAAGGCCAAAGGCGAAATCCCGGAGATCGGGGTTGGCATGCTTGGTTATTCTTTCATGGGGAAAGCGCACACCAACGCCTACAAGAAGATCCCCTACATGATGTATCCCCCGCCGGCGATTCCCCGCCTGGATGTAATTTGTGGCCTAGGAAAGGAAGCTGTCGAAGAAGCTGTCAAGCGCTATGGGTTCCGCGAAGGCTGCCCGGATGACTGGAAGGGCATGTTGGATGGGTGTGCGAAAACAATAGATCTGTTCGACAATTGCGGTCCCAATAACATTCACATGGATCCGACCATCTATGCCATGAAACTCGGCAAGCATGTCCTGTGTGAAAAGCCGATCGCCCGTACCGCCGAAGAAGCCAAACAGATGGTCGAAGTTGCCAAAACAACTGGTGTCAAGAATATGGTGGGCTTCAACTACCGTTTTGTCCCAGCAATCCGGCAGATCCGAAACCTGATCGATAGTGGCGCATTGGGAAAAATTTATCACTGGCGGGCAGTTTACCTCCAGGAATGGATCCTCCCGCACTATAACACACCCAAGATCTGGCGCCTGGATAAATCAATTGCTGGCAGTGGTGCATTGGGGGACCTGGGAGCGCATATCATTGACCTCGCACACTATCTGGTCGGCGGCGTCAAAACCGTCTCTGCGATGGCGAAGACCTTCATCACGGAACGTCCCCTGCCCGACAATCCGAGCAAGATGGGCACAGTTGATGTGGACGATGCCTTTGTTTCCATATGCGAATTTGAAAACGGCGCATTGGGCACCTTTGAGTCAACTCGTTTTGCACTGGGTCGCAAGAATTACAATAGTTTCGAGATCAACGGCGAAAAGGCAAGTGTCCGTTTCAACCTGGAGCGTTTCAACGAGTTCGATATCTTCTACCGGGATCATGAGCCAAAAGAGACTGGCGGTTGGACAACGGTCCTGGTCACCGAGGGCTACCATCCCTGGTGGGCAAACTGGTGGCCGCATGGGCATATCATTGGTTGGGAACATACTTTTGTTCACGAGATCACGCACTTGCTGGATTGCATCGTCAACAAGAAAGAAGTCGGTCCACACGGCGCAACTTTCGAAGATGGATATCGTGCAGCAGTCATCTGCGATGCGATATTGAAATCAGCAGAAATTAAGAAGCAAGTCGATATTAAATATTAGTCACCTGTCCGGGGGCGAGACAGAACCTGTCTCGCCCCGACACTCCCTATTAGATGATTTTAGGAGTAATTATGGCGAAAAGTCGTTTTCGTTTACCGGTTGGTCTCTTTATTGCGATCGTTGTGACCTTGGTTCTTGGTTTGGTTGCTAGCCCTGCTATCAAGGCATTGACAACCGAAAAACAAAGAGCCACGAATGTACTTCTTTCAGCAATTCCCTTCATCCTTATTTTTGTTGCCATTCTGCTGGCTTTCATCTCTTTGATTAGAATGTCAGCCAGTTTGCTCAACGGTAACATCTCGAAGCGTCTATTCCTCTTTATTGAAAGGGTACTCATTGCGGGGATTGTCCTGGGCATATTTGGGATGTTCCAACCATGGCTGATAATATTCTATAAAGTTGGATTCATTGTTCTGCTTTTTTCCACACTTGGTTTCATATGGTGGAGCCATATAAAACCAAAAGGAGAACGCCGCCAGAAAGAAGCTGGCAACACTGCCAATCAGGATATGAAGTAGAGTGACCTGTTAAGCACATATACTTTGAAAATGAAGTATCCGGCTCCATTTTAATTTACCTACAAGAATACATCAATTGAAAGGGTTTTCAATGTCTGACCTCTATCAACCCAAGCCTGAACACAAATTCACCTTCGGTCTGTGGACCGTTGGCTCGATTGGTCGCGATCCGTTTGGTGGTCCGGTGCGTGAAGTCAAAAACACCAGTAGAACTCGTCCACTTGCTGGCGGAAGTCGGTGCATATGGCTTAAATTTCCATGATAATGACCTTGTCCCGATCGATGCCACCCCGGCTGAACGGGACCAGATTGTAAAGGATTTCAAAAAAGCCCTAAAGGAAACCGGCCTTGTTGTCCCGATGGCGACCACGAACTTGTTCTACGATCCGGCTTTCAAGGATGGTGCTTTTACCTCCAATGACCCTCGTGTGCGAGCTTATGCTTTGCAGAAAACCATGAATGCCATGGATCTGGGTGTGGAGTTGGGCGCAAAGATATATGTCTTCTGGGGCGGGCGCGAAGGTACAGAAACTGACGCTTCCAAAGACCCAGTCACCGCAATCAAGCGCACCCGCGAGGCAATGAATTTCCTGTGTGAATATTCCATCCGTCAGGGCTATAAACTGAAATTTGCCCTGGAGGCCAAGGCCAACGAACCGCGTGGTGATATGTATAATGCCACCACCGGGCACATGCTGGCCTTCATCTCAACCCTGGATCACCCTGAAATGGTGGGTGTTAACCCTGAAGTTGCCCACGAGCAAATGGCGGGGTTGAATTTTACTCATGCAGTTGCTCAAGCCTTGGATGCCGGTAAGCTTTTCCACATTGACCTCAATGATCAAGCGTTCGGGCGTTATGATCAGGACTTCCGCTTTGGGGCAGTCAACCTGAAGAGTGCTTTTTTCCTGGTCAAGTTATTGGAAGAGCACGGATACAAAGGAAGCCGCCATTTCGACGCCCATGCTTACCGCACTGAGGATTACGAAGGCGTAAAAGATTTCGCCCGCGGCTGCATGCGGACATACCTGATCCTCAAAGAGAAGGCTAAACAATGGAAGCAAGACAAAGAAATCCAGGCCCTGCTGGCTGAGATCAACTCCGATCGGGAGAAGGTCTCGCCTCTGCTGGGTGATTACAGTTCGGAGAGAGCAGCCAGCCTCAAGGCAAAGATCTTTGACCGGGAGGCACTGGGTGCCCGTGGCCTTTCCTATGAGCGCCTTGACCAATTGACTGTAGAGTTATTGCTTGGGGTGCGATAAGCACTTTGTTTCACTTAAAGTCTCCCATTTCAATCATTACGGGTGGTTGGAACTTGAACCATGAAACTCTTTCTAGGCCTTGATATCTCTACTACCGGTGCCAAGGCACTATTGATCGACGAGAAGGGAAGCGTGGTCAGCAGTGCTACTACGCCTCTGACGCTTTCCACGCCACACCCGCTCTGGTCAGAACAAGACCCGCGCGATTGGTGGATCGGCATGGCGAAAAGCATCCGTCAGGCGCTGGAATGGGCAGGGGTGTCAGGTTCAGCCGTGACTGCCATCGGCCTGACAGGCCAGATGCACGGTTTGGTTTTGCTCGATGAGCTGGGTGAAGTGTTGCGTCCTGCTATCCTGTGGAACGACCAGCGCACCGGCGCTCAATGCGACGAAATGCGCTCCCGCCTGGGCAAGGAACACCTGATCCAGATTACAGGTAATGATGCTCTGACTGGTTTCACCGCGCCCAAAATCCTGTGGGTGCAACAAAACGAACCGGAAATATATGCCAGAAGCACGGCACATCCTGCTGCCCAAGGATTACATCCGCTACCGGCTGACCGGCGACTATGCCATGGACAAAGCCGATGGCTCCGGAACCATCCTTTTTGATCTAAAGACCCGCAATTGGTCTCCTGAAGTATTATCTGCCCTTGAAATCCCGGCCAATTGGCTGCCGCCCACTTTTGAAGGTCCCGAAGTGACTGGCTGTGTCAGCGCATTGGCAGCTACCGAAACCGGTCTGGCGCAGGGTACTCCTGTCGTTGGAGGTAGTGGCGACTGCGCAGCCCAGGCGGTTGGTGTAGGCGCAGTGCAACCGGGCATTATCGCTCTCACGCTGGGTACATCCGGAGTGGTGTTCGCTTCCACCGAGTCGCCGTTGATTGAGCCGGAGGGTCGCCTGCATGCCTTTTGTCATGCAGTACCCGATCGCTGGCATTTCATGGGCGTCATGCTCAGCGCTGCAGGTAGCCTGCAATGGTACCGTGACACCCTGGCCCCCGGTATAAGTTTCGATACCTTGGTGAATGAAGCAGGCGATATTAAAGCGGGCAGCGAAGGATTGTTTTTTCTGCCCTATCTGACCGGTGAACGCACTCCCTACCCCGATCCCCTGGTGCGTGCCGCCTGGGTCGGGTTGACCGTTCGCCATACCCGGGCGCACATGACGCGGGCGGTGCTGGAAGGTGTAGCCTTTGGGATTAAAGACAGCTTCAGGCTGATTTTACAGGCCGGGTTGGGATCGATAGAGCAGGTACGCATATCGGGTGGTGGTGCCAAAAGTATTCTTTGGCGGCAGATCATGGCGGATGTGCTGGGTGTCGAACTGGTGACGGTCAATACCACTGAAGGCGCGGCCTTCGGTGCTGCGCTGTTGGCCGGGGTTGGCGCAGGTGTCTATGAGAATGTTCCGGCCGCCTGTGACGCCACCATCCAGATCACCGGACGTACCAGTCCCACCCAGGCCACCCGCATGTATCAGGAGTATTATCCCCATTACCGTGCCCTGTATCCTGCCCTGGCGCCGGAATATAAAGCAATGGCTGGCGTAATCGAATAATCTGCAGACTTATTCCCTCGAAAATGACAGGTAGAAGCTTAGATTATCAGCTGGATTATTTTCCTTCATTCGTTCGTTTGAAGTTTTTTTCCGAATATTGCACTATAAATGACAATGAATAAGCCCATCATTTGTCTTGGCATCCTGGTAGCCGATATCGTCGGACGCCCTCTACGAGCCGTTCCGGATCCGGGCAGGCTGGTCTTGGTGGATGAAATGAGCTTGCATACCGGTGGTTGTGCCATCAATACGGCAACTGCGCTGGCGCGGCTTGGTCTGCCAGTGGAAGTGATCGGAAAGATCGGTTCAGACTCGTTCGGTGACTTTGTGCTTAATGCCCTTACAGAGCGCAGTATCGGGACGAGGGCATCACGCGTGATAATGAAGTGGGCACCTCAGCCACGATGGTGATGGTTGCGCCGGATGGTGAACGGCGTTTTGTGCACTATATCGGAGCCAATGCCCACCTGACACTGGATGATATTGACCTCTCGATGGTGGAAGCAGGTTCTATTCTGCACATTGCCGGATCGTTGGTCATGCCCGGCATTGATGGTCAACCGACCGCTGAATTGCTGCGGCATGCCCGCGCTGCAGGTGTAACCACCTTTCTGGATACTGTCTGGGATGACACCGGTCGCTGGATGGATATTCTGGCACCTTGCCTCGCCTTATATTGATTACTTCGTTCCCAGTCTTGCCTGAAGGCCAGGCCCTGACTGGACTGGATGACCCAGTAGAAGTTGCACATGCCTTGCTGGAGCGTGGCGTAAAGACAGTGGGTCTTAAAATGGGCGTGGATGGCTGCCTGGTGATGTCTGCTGAAGGTCAGTTGCTACGCCTCCCGGCCTTCCAGGTGGATGTGGTGGATGCTACCGGTGCAGGGGATGCCTTTGCCGCTGGCTTCATCGCCGGGGTATGGCAGGGTTGGCAGCTGGAGAAGACCGCGCGCTTTGCCAACGCGGTTGGTGCCCTGTGCGTGACCGGCCTCGGCGCTTCAGGTGGTGTACGTTCGCTTTCTGAAACATTATCGTTCATGGAGAATGCACCCTTAATGGCATAAGTTGCCTGTGGAGCGTCTTTTATATATTGAATTCATCTTTATTTCCGAAATTCCGGATTAGGAGCTGACATGGAAAAATTTGGATATCGTTTCTCATTTGGACCGTGGAACATCCATGAGGGCGCTGACCCCTTTGGGCCGACCGTCCGGTCTGCTGTTCCCTTTGATAAAAAAGTGGAAATCCTCAAGGGATTGGGCTACGACGCCATGCAATTTCATGACGACGATGTCGTGCCCGATCTCGACAAGTTATCCTCGGCGGAGATCAGCAAGCAGGCCCGGGCGATACGCGCCAAGCTGGAGGAACATGGCCTGGTCGCAGAGTTCGTTGCGCCCCGCTTGTGGGAATCTCCGATGACTGTGGACGGCGCTTATACTGCCAATGATCCCAAGATGCGCAAGTATGCCATCGATCGTTCCAAAAAGGCTGCGGACATCGCCCATGAGTTGGGCTGTAACCTGATGGTTCTCTGGCTGGCGCGCGAAGGAACCTACATGCGCGAGGCAAAAGATGCCGCGCGTGCCACCCACCACTTGCTGGAAGCTGTCAATGCTCTGTTGGATTACGATAAAGATTTGCGCATCGCCATCGAAACCAAACCGAATGAACCCATGGATATGGCCTATCTTCCCACCATTGGGCATGCCCTGGCTCTCGGCTCCCAGTCGGATCATCCGGAGCGTGTCGGTTGCCTGGTCGAATCGGCCCATGCGATCCTGGCCGGGTTGGATCCGTCCGACGAAATGGCTTTTGGCCTGGCATTTGATAAGTTGTGGAGTGTCCACCTGAACGACCAGAACGGCCTGAAATACGACCAGGATCGTTCCTTTGGTTCGGTGGACCTGCGACGGGCATTCAACGAAGTCCGCGTTCTGGACGGCAACCGGTTCTACGAAAAAGGCATGGTCGGCATGGATGTGAAGGCCATTCGCACGCAGCCGGCTGAAGTTGCCACCAAGCACCTGCGTAATAGCCTGCAAATCTTCCTGCGCCTGGTTGAAATTGTACGCTCCCTGGATCAGGCGAAGTATAAAGAATTGATCTCTGCCCGTGATTATGAAGAACTTGACTGGTTCATCCTTAACAGCCTGATGGGTACCCGGTGATCATGGAAAATAACCTGTTCCTGTCAGAGATGATCCGCAGTGAACTGAGCGAGATCGTCGGCCCGGATTTTGTATCGGTTGCAGAAAGCGATAAGTTCATTTACTCCACCGACTGGGCCTGGATGCCTCAAATGTGGTTGGATCGAGGCATGCAGCTCAGACCCCCGGATTACATTGTCCATCCGGGTTCGGCTGAAGAGATCTCCGAGATTTTGGAGATTGCCAACAAGTATCGCATCCCGGTCATCCCCTGGGGAGGCGGATCAGGCACGCAAGGAGGCGCATTGCCCATTTTCGGCGGCATCCTGATCGACACGAAACGGATGGACAAGATCATTGCCATTGATGAGAAATCGCTGACAGTGACAGCCCAGGCAGGCATCATTATCGCCCAGCTTGAATGGGCATTGAACGAAAAGGGGTTCATGCTGCCCCACTACGCGGCTTCCAGCAACTGCGCCACCCTGGGTGGGGCGCTGGCTCCGCGCGGCACCGGCACCCTCAGCACCAAGTATGGCAAGGCTGAGGATATGGTGCTCAGCATGCAGATCGTGCTGCCGACCGGCGAGATCATCCGCACGCCTCCAGTCCCGAAACATGCTGCAGGTCCGGATTGGTTCCGTCTCTTCCTGGGTGCGGAAGGTAATTTCGGCATCATCACCGAAGCCACCATGCAGCTCGACTATTTGCCGGAAGCACGCCTGATGCGGGCTGTCCTGTTTGATGACCTGAATAAGGCGCTGGAAGTCGGGCGACTCATCATGACCCACCGCCTTAACCCGCTCGTCATCCGCCTGTATGATCGCGAATCAACCGTCTCGCAGGTCAAGAAGGTGCTGGGTTACGAATACGACGGCGCCTACATGGTGATGGGTTTCGATGGTGACCCGGAAATTGCTGCCCTGCAAGAAAAGAAAGCACTGGAGTATTGCAACAACTGGGAGGTCGCGACCTGGGCCGCGATCCGGGTGATGCCTGGTGGGATCACCGCTACGATTTCTATTATCCGCCCAAGAGCCTCAAGCTGCCCTGGATGTATGGTACGACCGAGACGGTAACCACCTTTGACAAGATCGCGAATCTCTACTGGGCTGAAAAGAAAGCGGTCGAGGAAGGCTTCGCCGACTGGAATGTGAAGTTCATCGCCCATTTCTCGCACTGGTTCCACTGGGGTGTGATGGTCTACTCGCGCTTCATCATTGAAGAACCGCCGCAGGATGCCCAGGAGGCGCTGCGCCTGCACAACCGGGTCTGGAATGCAGCCATGCAGGCCGTCATGGCCAATGGCGGCATGATCAATGAACATCATGGTGTCGGGCTCAAACTTTCCCGGTACATGCGCAAGCAATACGGCGAAGCCTGGCCGCTGCTGCTGAAGATCAAGAAAACGATCGACCCTAACGGTATCATGAACCCAGGAAAGACCGGCTTTGGTTTCTAGGATGAATGAAGAAAATATCATGCAATCACAAAATGTAACCGCCATCATCGAAAATTGTCGCTACTGCCTGATGTGCCGCCATGTCTGCCCGGTTGGTCACGTCACCCGCAAGGAAACGCTGACGCCGCACGGCTGGGGATTGACCATTGCTTCGGTCCAGCGCGGTTTATTGACCTGGAATCCGGATACGGTGGATGTGCTCTATTCCTGCGCTGATTGCGGCACCTGCCGCGCCCACTGTGTCACCGACCAGGCCCTGCCGGATGCAATCGCAGCCACCCGTGCCGAAGTCGCTGCTCAAAGCCTGGCTCCGGCTGCTGCTTATGAAGTTCACAAGGCACTTCAGGAATGGAGCAATCCGTACGAAAAGCACGTGCCGGAAACAGTCAAAGGACAAGGCAGAAATCGCCTTGTTTGTTGGAGATGATGCCAAATATCTCTGGCCTGCCGCGCTGGAAAGTGCGCTCAAATTGCTTGAAGCTGTTGGTGTCAAACCGGTGCTGATTGGGATCGGGCGCAGCAATGGTTACCTGGCTTCTTCGCTTGGTTTCCCTGAGACAGCCAAAATGCTGGTTCAGGCCACCCTCAATGAATTGAAAGCCAGTGGTGCCCGGCGCATGCTGGTGCTCACACCAGGTGATTATTATGCTTTCACAACGTTTGCTGACTGAACGATTGGAGGTCGAATGGCCTGCTGGCGTAGAACTCCAGGAAGTCATGTCACTGCTGGACGAAAAATTTAGCAGCCGGCAGGCTAAAGTTCAAACCCTCTGACGATAAGAGACCTTACGCGTATATTGATCCAACTCATTCGTTGCGCATTCCAGCGCGCTATGACGCTCCGCGCCGTTTGCTGGCAGGTGTCATGTCCACCGCTGGTCGCGAACTGTTTCTGGCGCAAGGAGCGCACCCATCCGTGTGGAAATGGTGCTTTGCAGTTCACCAACCCGCACATTTCCGATCACCTGCACTTATGCGCGCCTGGCTGACGCGCAACAGGCTGGTGCCCAGATTATCGTCACCGAAGACCCGGGCTGCTTGAGTCACCTTAACCGCCATGCGGATCGTTTGGGTTGCACGTCCAGGGTCTCTATGAATTGTTGGCTGATCACCTGGTTTAGGATGTAAGCGAGGTACTCCATATTTTTTGGAGGCCTCGTAATCATCATGTTTTTGGAGTAATCCAGAGTTTTGTTTCATCTAATCCAAATCCATTCTTTTTAAAGGAGGTACGAAATGCATCTCTCAATGCACAACTGGATGAGGGCTGAATCGCCCGAGGTCACCATTCGCAGGCTCAAGAAATATGGTTACGAGAGCATCGAGATCAGCGGTGAGCCGGAAATCTATAACGCCAAAGAACTGCGAAAGACCCTCAAAGACAACGGCATTCGCTGCTGGGGCGCAGTGACGTTGATGCTCAAAGACCGCAACCTGCTTGCCAAGGATCCAGCCCAGCGGGCGAACTCAGTGAAATATACCAAGGACTGCGTGACCCTGGTAAAGGACATGGACGGTTATGAACTGACCATCGTCCCCTGCACGGTCGGCAAGATCAATCCTGAAGCCACGCCCGAAGAAGAATGGAAATGGGCCGTGGAGAGTTTGAAGGAAGTGCAGGAATCATGCCTCCAAGGCAGGCGTGAAACTGGCTCTTGAACCGCTCAACCGCTTCGAGACATACTTCATGCTCCCGCGCTGCCCAGGCACTTGCCCTGGCGAAAGCGGTTGGTCCGGAGTGCGGTGTCTGCCTGGATGCCTTCCATCTCAATATTGAGGAAGCGGACCCCTACGCGGCGATCCGGTCGGCAAAGGGTCGGTTGGTTGACTTTCACGTTGCCGATAACAACCGCATGGCACCCGGCATGGGTCATTGGGATTGGCTGAAGCTGGTTGGCACGCTGAAGACGATCGGCTATGATGGTGCACTGACCGTTGAGTTCGTTGCTCCGATTGATCGCACCCCGGCCAACCAATACCCGAATGCCATCGAGAAGAACCCGGTCGACATCAGCCCCGAACAGTTAAAGTTCATCAAGGAACACGGATCCAACCTGTTGTCCGAAGAGTTCTATGATTGGCTGGTCGCCAAGACCTCGGAAACTCTCCTTCCATTAATTAAATAGTTACTGCAATTCAGAGGCAGGGGTGGATGTTTTCCACTCCTGCCTCTTCGAGGTATTCCATGGGCAAAAGAGTTGTGATCATCGGCACTCTGGACACCAAAGGGCCAGAGATTGCCTACCTGCGCGACCGCTTGCAGGCCCTCGGCCTGGAAACAACCGTGGTCGATTCGGGTATCCTGGGCGAGCCGATCGGCATCACCCTTGAAGCCGGTCGCGATATCAGCCATGCCGAGGCTGCTCGTTATGCCGGCACAACGATCGAAGCACTGCGCAATGCTGGCAGCCGCGGCAAGGCAGTGGATGGGATGCGCACTGCCCTCAAGAAATTGACCCTGGAGTTCTTCTCCCAGGGCAAACTGGATGCCATCGTTTGCATGGGCGGCGCAGGGGCTGTAATGGGCGCGGCGGCCATGATGCAATTGCCAGTCGGTGTGCCCAAAGTACTGGTTTCCCCGATTGCTTCTGGAAAGCACTACTTTGACCCGATGGTCGGCACCAGCGACATTATGGTCGTTCACTCCATTGTGGATATCCTGGGATTGAATCCGATCGCGACCACGATCTTTGACAATGTTGCTGCAGCCCTCAAGGGGATGGTCGAACACGGTCACAAGCTGCCAGAGCCTGTTCCCGGAGAAAAGTATGTGGCCGTGACCATGCTGGGCAACACCACCAAGGCTGTGATGGCTCTCAAGGACCGGCTGGCCGAACATGGCTACGAGGCGGTCATCTTCCACTCGAACGGTGTTGGTGGTCGGGCCATGGAAGAACTGGCCGAAACCGGTCATTTTGTCGGGGTGATAGACTTTACCACCAACGAAACATTCGATCCCATGATCGGTGGCATTCACGATGGCGGTCCCGACCGTCTCAAGCGGATTGGCTTGCTGGGATTGCCGCAGGTCGTTGTCCCTGGCTGTATTGATTTCTGCTGCATTCCATGCTGGCGCCATTCCCCCCGCGTTACAGGGACGCCCGGTGTATGATCACAATCCCGAGTACACGCTCGTGCGTGCCACCCACGCTGAGATGGTTGCGCTGGGCCACCTTTTTGCTGAACGCTTGAACCTGGCCAAAGGACCGCTTCGTATTGCCGTCCCGACCCAGGGTCTCTCCATCCCTAATGTACCGGGCGGTCCCTTCTGGAACCCTGAAGCCGACGCAGCCTTCCTGGAAACCCTGCGCGGCGGGATCAGGAAAGACATCCCCATTCTTACCTACGAACGACATGTCAACGATCCCAAATTTGGCGTCGAGGTCGCTGACCTGTTCATTGATCTGATGAGCAAGGAGTGAAAAATGTTAACTGGAAATGGACGTGATTATAAAGATATTCCCCACCTGACCGAAGGAGATGAAGAATTTCGCAAGAAATTCATCTCCTGGGAATTGGGCGACCTGACCTATGTTGATATCCAGGAATATCTCAAAACCAAGGATACGATCCTGGTGCCGATGGCCAGCTTCGAGCAGCATGGTCAACACCTCCCGATCTACACCGACACCATCACTGCCATCGAAATTTCCTGCCGGGTATCGGAGATGATCGGCGTATTGCATTCCCCGCCCATCTGGACGGGCTATTCACCGCAGCACATGCACAGGCCCGGTATGGGGCGCGGCACCATCACCCTGCGCAGCAGCACCCTGCTAAACCTGCTGTATGATGTTGGGCGCAGCCTGATCCATCACGGCTTCAACCGCATCATCTTTGTCAATGGTCATGGTTCCAATGTCAAAGTGGTTGACCCGGTCCTGCGCAAGCTGCGCTACGAGACCGGCGCGTTGATCGGTTTTGTCAAGCCTTATATGGAGAATTATGTTGGCATCCTGGCTGGATTGATGGAAAATCCTCCTGAGGAGACACCCGGCTGGCACTCGAGCGAACTGGAGACCTCCCAGGATCTGGCCTGGAATGAGAAGTTCGTTCGTATGGAACGCGCCAATTTCACCAAGGCGCATGTCCCTGAATTCCTGCCCCGGTCGTTCGAGAAGAAAGACGGCATGCCCGACGTGGAATTTGATGGCTATAAATACTTTGCTTTCCCGATGGATCACCACGAATTCATCGAGAGCGGTGTGATTGGCAACCCGCTGCGTGCCACCAAGGAGAAAGGCGAAGAAGCTTTTCGCCGTCTTTCGGAGCATACTGCCCGCGGCGTCCTCGAATTGATGAAGGTGCCTGTCAACGTTCATACCCGCGAGTTTATTGACCGGGCACTTTAGTTCTTGGAAAGACTGGACACGGATTGCACGAAGATTGTCCGTGCCAATCCGTGTCCCATTTAATAGCAATGCATATTAAACTGGCTTATGGCCGCAATGGCCTGACCGTAACATTACCTGACACAGTGGATGTATTGTCGCCGCGCTTCCTGCCCGGCCTGCCCGATGAGATTGAGGCACTGCGGGGGGCTTTGCGCAATCCGATCGGATCGGCTCCGCTGGCTGAACTTGTCAAGCCTGGCGATAGTGTCGTGGTGGTCCACACTGACATCACCCGTGCCACTCCCAATGACCGTATCCTGCCCGTGCTGCTGGACGAATTGGAGTCGGCGGGAATTGCACGGGAAAATATCACCCTGCTAAACGGTCTGGGAACGCACCGCCCGCAAACCGAAGCCGAGTTGCGCGCCATGCTCGGCGACCGCATCGTGGAAAATTACCGCTGCCTCCAACACGATTGCAACGATGAAGCCAACCTGGTTTCCCTGGGTGACACTTCTTTGGGACATCCGGTGCGCATCAATCGCTCATATCTCGAAGCCGATGTGCGCATCCTGACTGGCTTCATTGAACCTCATTTTTTTGCAGGTTTCAGCGGTGGACCCAAGGCAGTCCTCCCTTCGCTGGCTGGGGCAGAGAGCGTCTTTACCAATCACGGGCTTGAAATGATCGCCCATCCCAAAGCGACCTGGGGAGTTCATTGAAGGGAATCCCATCTGGGAGGAAATGCGCGAGGTTGCCTTGCGTACCAATCCAACCTTCCTGTTGAACGTGTCCCTCAATGTCAAGCGCGAGATCACCGGCATCTTTGCTGGCGATATGCTTTCTGCTCATGCAAAGGGTTGCGCCTTTGTGAAAGAGAATGCCATGCGTGCAGTGGACAAGCCCTACGATATCGTGATTACCACCAATAGTGGTTATCCCCTTGACCAGAACCTGTACCAGTCGGTGAAAGGCATGAGCGCTGCCAACCAGATCGTACAGGCAGGGAGGAAGTATCCTCATCGCTGCGGCCTGCGAGGATGGTCTGCCCAATCATGGGCGGTATGCAGCCTTGCTGGCAGAGGCCGGCTCACCTCAAGGTGTGATCGACATGATCTCAAAGCCTGGCTTCTGTGCCCAAGACCAGTGGCAGGTGCAAATCCAGGCTCAGATTCAACGCCGTGCTGATGTGTACGTTTACAGCGACGGCCTTACTGACGAGCAGATCGAACGGGCATTGTTCATCCCGTGCCGAAACATCGAGCAAACCGTCTCGCAATTGCAGGAGAAATATGGTTCCCAGGCACGTATCTGTGTCATTCCCGAAGGACCGCAAACGATCCCCTATTTGCGAGGAGAAGTATGAATAGCAAACAATACCGCATGAGTGAATTGCTCAATCCTGCCGATGGGCACAGCCTGGTGATTGACACCAGCAATGGCCTGGTCCTGGGGGCGCTTCCAGGATTGGAGCATTTTGAAGAAGCCGTCCAGCCCGTTGCTGCCGTTATTGGACGGGATCGTCACCAGTCCCGGGCAGGCGCGCAGACTGGGACCACGCACTCGCCAGGAAGCCGCCCTGTCTGATACGGGCTGACTGGACCAACGCCCTGCGTGGGCGAGACTTTGTGCTGCCACCTGAAACGATCCAATATATTCCCCTCCTGAATCCCGCGGATGCCCTGGACCTGGGCGCTAACGCCCTGGTGATGTACTTCATCCTTGGGCACGAAGAGGAGATCGAAGCCCGGTGTATGCAGCGGGTGGTCAATTTGGCTCTGGAAGGGCTCAACCTGGGCATGCCGTTGCTTGTGGATGTACAGCCTATCGGCCCGCGGGTGGTCCTGCTGAATAAAGCCATCGAACTGGGTGTTTCCTATGCCCTTGAAGGCGGCGCGGATGGCATCATCGTACCCTGGCCGGGAACACAATCCTTTAAGACCATCCAGGGCTATGTGCAATGGCCTGCCGGTGTGGGTCAGAACCGGTCAGCCTGGAACCGGATACACCCCGAACTGGCTGAAGCCCTGCAACTGGGCGCTGCCGGTTTCTGGCTCGATGAGCACATCTTCGCGGTCGACGATCCGGCTGCCGATCCTGCAGGCTTTGAAGCTCCTGGTGCATGCCCCGGTGGTCGTGTGATATGAAAACCGGACTGCAAAACCGCATGGACCGCCTGTTCAACCGCCATGGCGACGGTCGCGCCATTTGCGTGGCCGCTGACCATGGCTATATGAGTGATGTCACCCCTAACGTGGTCAACCTGCGATCGACCGTCGAGGCCGTGATTGCTGGCGGCGTGGATGGCATTTTGCTGGCTCCCGGTCAGGCTCTGCGGCTGGCGCCTCTCTTCAAAGGCCGGGATGGCCCGGCCCTGATCGTGCGTGCTGACTGGATGAATATGCCCCGTCTGGGCACCTCCAATGTATCCAACGCTGTACCCCAACGCCTGCTGGTCAATGAGAAAGTCATCACTGCCGAACAGGCCTTATCCCTGGGTGCCACTGCCATCACGATCTATTTGTTCCTGGGTTACAGCGACAAAGTGGAAGCCATCGGCATCGACAAATGCGCCAAGTTTGTCAATGAGTGCCGTCGGGCCGGGTTGCCGTGTATCATCGAGCCGCTGGCTTATGGCGGACAGGTGACCGGAGCAAATATTGTCGAGATTCTTACCCTGGGCGCGCGCATGGCGGTGGAGATCGGAGCCGATGCTCTCAAGATCCCCTACACCGGGGATGTGGATTCGTTCCGAAACCTGATCGAGGTCAGCGGAGTGCCGACCCTGGTCCTGGGCGGTGCCCGTTCCGACCACGAGCGTGACGCCCTGGAACTGTATGCTGAAGCCCATGAAGCCGGGGCTTCCGGCTGCTTGATGGGCCGCAACGTGACCAAATCACCGGACCCCAAAGCGATGATCGAACAACTCTGCCACATTGGTCATCACGGCTGGACGGTGGATGAAGCCTTGCGCGGCGAAACCTGGGATTTCGTGCGCCTGAAGGCCAAACCACCCTTGTGCACTGGCTGCGACCTGTGCGTGGGAGCTTGTGTGGCCAGCCATGGCAATGGTGACTACGGCATCGATCAGGCGCGTCTGCGGATTGAACCAGGAAACCAACCCGGGCAGCACAAGGTCATGTTCTGCACCATCTGTAAAAAATGCATCGATGTTTGCCCAACCAAGGCCCTGCGCTGGCACCTCGAGAACGGTGCAGTGGAACTGATCCCCGAACGCTGTGACAATTGCTGCCAAATGTGTGGACATCTGCCCGACGAAGGTGATCATTCATTCGGAAGCGGGCCTCACCTTCGAAGATGGACGCATCGCTGGATTGGTACCCGGTGATCTGTGACCTGTGTGGCGGCGCACCGGAATGCGCCCGCATCTGCCCCACCGGGGCGATCTTCATCGCCGAACGCCCGGATTTCACCCCGGTGCTGGAGTAGGAGATCAACATGGACTTGACTCAACGAGCATACTGCGACCGCATCTTGCGCGTCAATTTGTCCACAGGATCCATTGAAACCACACCGCTACCCGCAGAAGTGATGCCGCTGATTCTGGGCGGCAAAGGACTGGGGGCCTGGCTGCTGTATACCGAACAATCCGCGGGCGTGGATCCGCTCTCTCCGGAAAACCACATGATCTTCCACACCGGTCCGCTGACCGGCACCACTGCGCCCACCGCCGGGCGTTTCGGCCTGACCACCAAAAGCCCGGCCACCGGCACCTATTTCGATGCTTACTGCGGCGGCTACTGGGGCAACATGCTCAAATATGCCGGTTATGATGCCCTGGTGATTAACCGGTGCCGCCCAAAATCCGGTCATGCTGGTCATCGATGGGGATCGGGTGGAAATCCGTCCAGCAGAAAACCTATGGGGCACGACCATCTCCGCGGCCACAGAACAAATCAAAGCTGAATTGGGCCACGATTGGCAATCCCTGGTGATCGGCCCGCCCGGAGAAGCACAGCGCAATCTGGCCGGGATTTTCAACGAGAGCCGGGCCTTGGCACGCGGCGGGGTTGGCGCGGTGATGGGTTCGAAGAAACTCAAAGCCATCGCCGTACGCGGCAGCGGGGGCGTGCACGTCCATGATAAAAAGCAATACGAGCGTGCCCTGCAGTTGGCCTTCCGGGCGGTGCGCATGTCGGGCCCGATCAGCATGCTCCGCAAGGAGGGGACGGCTAACATCCTGGAAGTTATCAACGTGATGGGGGCGCTGCCCACCCGCAACTTCCAGCAGGGACAGTTCGAAAAGTCGGATGAGATTTCTGGCTACGCCTTCCGGCAGAATAACTGGAAAAACGAGTATGCCTGTTTTGGCTGCCCGATCGGCTGCGGCAAATGGACCACACCCCTGGAAGATGGCAAGGTCATCGAAGGGCCGGAGTATGAGAGCATCTATGCCCTGGGCTCGAACTGTGCCATCGGCAGCCGTGAGACCATCATCCGGCTCAACTGGCTGTGCGACGAATATGGTTTGGACACGATCAGCGTGGGCGGGGTGGTCGGCTTCGTGATGGAGATGTTCGAACGCGGCATGGTGAATGCGAATGCATTGGATGGAATTTCGCCAACCTGGGGAAATGCCGAGGCGGCCATTGCCCTGGTGGAGAAAATGGCCAGGGGTGAGGGCTGCGGCGAGTGGTTGGCACAGGGCGTGGCTGCCATCGCAGAACGCTTCCCCGAAACAAAGGCATTTGCCATGCATGTCAAAGGGCTGGAAATGCCTGCCTATCATCCGAACGCCGCCAAAGGCACCGCGCTGGCTTATGCCATTTCTGAACGAGGCGCCTGTCACCTGCGCGGTGCACCGCTGGGTGAGATATTCAGCGGGGCCGCCAATCCGCTGATGATTGAAGGAAAACCGCAACTGTTCCGCGATCACCAGGCCGAAAAGGCCGTTTGGGACAGCGCCTGTTTGTGCGCCTTCCCGGGATACGGGATGACCCTCAAGGAATTGTGGCAGTTGGTTAAGGCTGCCACGGGTTTCGACTATCCCAAGGTGTCGGATTTGGAGCGCCTTGGCGAGCGCATCTCGACCCTGGCGCGTCTCTTTAATGTGCGCGAAGGCTTTTCCCGCGCCGCGGATACCCTGCCGGTGCGCAACCTGACGCAACCCTTGACGGTTGGTTCTGCCGGTGGTCAGGTGGTCGATCTGGAACCGATGCTGGATGAATACTATCGCATCATGGGCTGGGACACGAATGGTGTCCCAACTCGGAGCGATTGAAAGAGCTTGGAATATTGGATACGCTTGGAGCTTTTAAAAATGACAAATAATCCGACAGTATTTTTAATAATGCTGGCAGCTGTAACGTTTTTGATCAGCCTGTCGAAAGGCGGATTGGGCGGAATGGCGGGGACATTGTCAACGCCGCTGATGGCGCTGGTGATGCCTGTCAACCAGGTTCTCGGCTTGCTGCTGCCCATCATGCTGCTCGCGGATGTGTTCTCAATTGCTTTCCACTGGAAACGCTGGAACGGGCGGTTGGTTTGGTTGTTGATCCCCGGCGCAGTGGTGGGAGTGACGATCGGTACATATTTCATTACCAATGTCTCGACTCAGGTACTCAAGATCGGGCTGGCCATCATCGCATTGCTGTTTGTGGTTTACAAGCTCCTTGAAAAGCGCATCCTTGGTTCGGTTGAAATACCAGGAGACAAAACTGGCATGGCTGGTTGGCTGGTACCACGGCAGGCTTTACATCGGCAATGGCCCATAGCGGCGTGCCTCCCATCAGTATTTATCTCATGCTGCATGAATGTAACTCCGACAGTATTCGTTGCAACCTCCGTTTTGTTCTATGCCATTCTCAACTGGGTCAAAGTTCCTTATTACTACTTTACCGGGATGTTCGACTTCCAACAGCTCTGGCAGATTGCGTGGGTGTTCCCGATCGTCCCCTTTGGCGTTTGGATTGGACGCTGGTTGGTGACCAAGGTTTCGAAGAATATTTTGACAACATCATTCTGGTTCTGTTGGTGATCACAGCCCTGTTGCTGATCTTCGGCTAGACGCAGGAGAAAGCCTATGGGAAAAACCATTGTCATAACAGGATCATTGGATACAAAAGGTAAGGAATTTGCTTTCCTAAAGGAGTTGATTGAGAAGGAAGGCCTCGAAACCCTGGTGATTGACTTTGGCGTGATGGGGGAACCGGCCTTTCACCCGGACATCACCCGCCAGGAAGTGGCAAAAGCAGGTGGCGGAGATCTGGCCATCCTGGCTTCCGGCGAGCACAAGGACGAAGCCATGCGGGTCATGGCGGCTGGCCTGGCTGTGATGGTGCGCCGGCTTTTCGATGAGGGCAGGCTGGATGGGATCATCGGGATGGGTGGTGGTGGAGGGACATCGCTCTCAACCGCGGCCATGCGCGCTCCTGCCGGTGGGCGTTCCCAAAGTGATGGTTTCCACGCTGGGCGGCGGGGATGTCAGCGCCTACGTTGGAACCCGGGATATCACCTTCATGCCATCCATCGTGGATGTGGCTGGCTTCAATCGGATCAGCCGCCCCATCTATACCAATGCCGCGGGGGCAATTGCCGGCATGGTGAAAATGAAAGCATCCAAAGGAGATGAAGAAAAGCCATCTCATCGCAGCCTCGATGTTTGGCAATACCACTCTTGCCGTGGATCGGGCGCGTGGCGTATTGGAGAGCGCACGGATATGAAGTCCTGGTCTTCCATGCCACTGGCACCGGTGGCAGGACAATGGAAAGCTTGATCTGCCGATGGATTTATTACGGCCTCGTTGGACATCACCACCACCGAGCTTGCCGATGAAGTCTGCGGTGGAGTGTTGAGTGCCGGCCCCGAACGCTGCCTGGCTGCCTCGCGCCGCGGCATCCCGGCAGTGCTGGTTCCTGGCTGCGTGGATATGGCCAACTTTTGGGGAATGGATACTGTCCCTGAAAAGTACAGGTCCCGCAAGCTTTATCAATGGAATCCCAATATCACCCTGCTGCGCACCAATGTTGAAGAAAACAACGCATCGGGGAGATGATCGCCGCGGCTGCCAACGCAGCCACTGCCCCGGTTGTCATCCTGATTCCCCTCCGGGGAGTTTCGCAACTGGATAGTCCCGGTGGTGCGTTTTGGGATCCGCAGGCAGATCGCGCCTGCTTCGAGGCCATCAAAAAGAATCTCAGGCCGGACATCCCGGTCATCGAGATGGACAACAATGTCAATGATCCCGAATTCGCCGACAAGGCGGCTCAAACCTTGTTGGACATGCTGGAAAAATAGGAGATATTCGCAATGGCAATTCCACGCAAAGAGATCATCAAACGCCTGCAGGCCCAGGTAAAGGCTGGAAAACCGATCGTTGGGTGCGGGGCGGGGACTGGCATTTCGGCCAAGTTCGCCGAAGCCGGTGGCGCCGACGTCATCATCATCTACAACTCGGGACGCTATCGCATGGCCGGGCGCGGCTCGCTGGCAGGGTTGCTCCCCTATGGCGATGCCAATGGCATCGTGGTCGAAATGGCAGCCGAGGTGCTGCCGGTCGTAAAGGATACCCCGGTTCAGGCTGGCGTTTGCGGCACCGATCCGTTTCGCCTGATGCCCGTCTTTTTGAAGCAGTTGAAAGAGATCGGCTTTTCAGGTGTGCAAAATTTCCCGACCGTTGGCTTGTTCGACGGCAAGTTCCGCGCCAATTTGGAAGCCACCGGCATGGGCTATGATAAAGAGGTCGAAATGATCCAGCCTGGCGCATGAGATGGATCTTTTTACCACGCCTTATGCCTTCACCGCAGACGAGGCAAGAGCCATGACAAAAGCGGGAGCCGACCTGCTGGTGTGCCATGTTGGCCTGACCACCGCCGGCAGCATTGGGGCGGCTGTGGCCTTCACCCTTGACGAAGCCATCGAAAAGGTGATGATCATGGCAGAGGCAGGGTTGGACAGTACGCAAGGATTTGATGGTGATCTGCCACGGAGGGCCGTTTGACGAGCCTGAGAATGTGGGCAAGGCATTGAAGAAGATGCCCGGCATCGTTGGTTTCTTTGGTGCATCCTCCATTGAACGCCTGCCGACCGAACGTGCCATCCGTGGGCAGGTTGAAGCTTTCAAAGGTCTTGAATTGGCACGCTAAAAGGTGAAATTTCGCTGATTGTAATTTTAAACTCGATCGGGCAGGGTTTCAAACCCTGCCCGGTTTATTATTTTCAGAAATGCTGCCCGGGCAGCTTCTCCCCGGTTCACTAAGAAGTTACCGCGCGAAGCCTGCTCCAGCAGGTAGATGATGGAGTGGTAATTGTGTTGGGTGGCAAGAGTCATGCCCATCTCGCAGGTGATGTTGGAGGAATAGTACCCATCGTAGGAGCGGGCATTCACTTCAGCGCTTTCCAGGGATGTGGCCGAGGCGGTCAATTCGGGAAAGAGCAACCCGCGGTCACCGGCAAAAGCGCAGCAATCCAGGTTGAGCGGCACTGTCACTGTTTTTGCACACCGGCTGGCAATGGCAGTCATCTTGTCCTGCAGGTTCAGCTTGCGGCTTGAGCAGTTGGGGTGCAGAACGACTGCTTCCGCCACCTGGTGTACCTCCAGTGCAGGCAGCAGTACATCATGCATCAACTCCAGTCCATCCAGCAGGGTGAGCTTCTCAAAGATGAGGCGCTCTTCTGGTGTCAGATCGGACGGGTTTCCGGCATACTGGCGCAGGGTGTAGGTGCAGGAGGTGGTGTCGATCACGATCGGCAGGCGTCCCTGTTCGGACCATTCCCAGAAGCGCTCCAGGGTGCGCCGGCGGATGGCCTGGTATGCGGCAGTGTATCCCTTGGAACCGAACGGCATGCCGCAGCAGTTGCCGTTCCACATCCTGCGGGATCCAAAGAGCAATTCCTGCCCGTTTGGCAACCGTGACGAGGGTTTCGGCCAGGGAGGCCATGCCTGGTTTTGGAACACCCAAACGCCGTGAGATGCAGGATGGAAAGTAAACATAATCTGCGTCTGTTTGGTGGGTGGCGGGACGCCGGGTTGGGACATATGGGACTGCATGTATTCCACTTGGGCAGGGTCAACCCGGTCAGTTTTTCACCAAAACGCGTCAGCCCTGTAATAGCCTTCGCCCCGATAACGGATTCAGTCACATGCCCGAGTTGAACGCCAAGCGCCAGAGTTTTTTCCATTCCGGCGAAATGTTCCACAAGCCATTGTGCGTTCTTTTCACCACGCGGTAGTCACCATCCCGGCGCGCAAATGCTTGGTCAGGTCGCCGGTGTTAATATTTACCGGGCAGGCCGAGGCACACAACCCGTCCACCGCGCAGGTATCCAGGCCGGCATAGTTGAAATCGTCCAAAAGAGAAGCCAGCAGTGAGGCATCCGTTCCTGAATTGTGCTGCCGGGCGATCTCGCGCCGGATGACAATGCGCTGGCGGGGGGTTAGGGTCAGGCGTCGGCTGGGACAGCGCGGTTCGCAAAACCCGCACTCGATGCACTTGTCCACTTCCTCTTCCACCGGGGGCATATCCTTGATGTCCGAGACGTGCGAGCGGAGGTTGGGGTTGATGATCACGTCCGGGTTGAGCATGCCGGATGGGTCGAACAGTGACTTGATATCCCGCATAATGGCAAGGCCGTTGCGTCCCCACTCAGCTTCCAGGTATGGGCTCACGGCACGCCCAGTCCCATGTTCCCCTTTCAGCGCACCATCATACTTGTTCCTCACCATCGCAAGCATATCGTCCAGGAATCGCTCCAGGCGCAGGATTTCCTCCTGGCTGTTGAGCAGGCAGCTGAAGTTGACAGTGCAGGTTGCCATCCTTGGCATGTCCGAAGATAATGGCATCCTCGTAGCCATGACCTTGGAATCTGGACTTCAAGTCGATAATGGCTTCAGCCAGGCGCGGTACCGGGAACACCAGGTCTTCGGTCATCACAGAATATCCCCTGGGTCGCATGGCACCCATGGTGGGGAACAATCCCTTGCGTAATTTCCATAGGTTTGCCTGGACGACCGGGTCTTCAGTAAACTCGGGGTCGTACAGCAGGTTGCATCTCCCGCACTGTGCGGGCAGAGATCTGCCGCAGATTGGCGATATCCTCCGCTGTGTTGCCCTGGTATTCCACCAGGATGGCGGCAGCTGAATCGGGCAACTGGCGCAGGATGACCGGTGCCCCGGCCAGGTTCTCCACCGAGCGCAGGGCGGCACGCTCCATGATCTCGGCCGCACGCGCCCCTGAATCGCGCAGGGGTGCTATGGCACGCGCCGCGTCCTGGATGTTCCTGAAGTACAGCTGCCCGGTGTACTTGCGCGTGTAATCGGGCAGGGTGTGCAGCACTGCCTCGGCGATGAAGCCCAGTGTGCCTTCCGAGCCGATCATCAGGTGGGTCAGGATGTCGATCGGATTATCGAAATCGAGCAAGGCATTCAGCGAATAGCCGTCAGTATTCTTGGTCTGGTAGCGGAGGCGCACGCGTTCGGCCAGTGGGGAATCCGCCAGCAGGCGTTGGCGCAAATCGAGCAGGCCATTGGCTATCTCAGGCGCGCCCTCCTGGAAGCGGGCAGCTGCATCCGGGGCAGCCTGTATCCAGCACCAGGCCGTTGGGCAGAACCAGGGTCAGCGAGTGGAGGGTGTGATAGGCATTCTCCACCACTCCGCAGCACATCCCGCTGGAGTTGTTGGCCAAAATACCCCCCAGCATGGCCGCATCAATGGAAGCAGGGTCGGGACCGATGCGGCGTCCGTAGGGCTTGAGAACATTATTGATGAAGCTTCCCACCACACCGGGCTGGGCGCGCACCAGGGCACCGCCGTCTTCCACCTGAACATTTCCCCAGTACCGTGAAAGAACGACCAAGATGCCGTTGCTGACGGATTGTCCGGAAAGGCTGGTACCGGCGGCGCGGAAGGTGAGGGGAATGTGGTTCTGCTGCGAAAATTGGAACAGGCCGCGGATCTCATCGATCGAGGTAGGCTGCACAACTGCTTGTGGGATGAGTCGGAAATAGGAGGCGTCGTTGGCATACGCATAGCGCTCGAGCGGACGCGTCAGGATGCGGTCTTCGGGCAGGATGCTGGAGAGATTGGTTTTTAGATCCATATCAAACTGCCATCTTGCATGCGTACGCCTGAGAAATGAGTCCTGTTATTTTCAAGTATTTCCGAGTGAATCATAAGATGCAATTCTCTCCGTCAATAATGGTAAATTACATTAGGTAAAATTTGGAAATTGGATCAAGATTTGGACTACACTGTAGGGTGGATATGATCCAGCCATAACCTGCGACGATGCAACTAGCCAATTATAAGTCAAATATTCCATCGATATAATCAACCCCGAGAAAAGGAATTATTAACAATTACGACCAAAAAGGAATCCCAGCGAATTCTTTTTATACATAACCCCGATAATTTATTGTGTATCGAAACTACTCAAAGCTTAACGCTCGATATTTCACCTATTAAACAGCTTCTGCCTCCACGCCCATTTCTCCGGCCCAACCTTGTATTCATCGTTTTACTTCTTATTCCAAGGTCGAATGTTGGGGGAAAATCAGAAATAATTACTGTGACAAAATCAATTTTCGAAAAGGGAGGTTGAAATAAAATGCATCGATTTCCGCAATATCGAGAGATTTACCCAATACCAATCAATTAAGGATGTTACTTGCTTACCTGCAGATCTCCAAAGTCACAAAATGCGCACAATTGGGAATGTAGTATTATTGCTGCTGCTGGCTGAATGTATCCAGAGGATGATGATCATGAATTTGGTTATGCTTGATATCGACGGGACGCTGACCCAATCTTATGAGTATGATCGGGAGATCTTTGGCATTACCATTGCCGAGGTATTAGATTGTCCGCCGGTTAATGCAGATTTGAACGGATATATCGATAAGACGTCCCTGGGTGTAACAATGGAGGCGATCCAACGTATTACAGGAAAGATTCCCAAGGCAAGGCAGATTGAAGAAGTAAAAAGCAAAGTGCTCCAATACTTTGAGAAAATGTATATGGAAACTCCTGGGACATTCTGCGAAGTCCCGGGAGCATCGATCTTCCTGGAACGGCTGCGAAACCTGAAGGGAGTGGGGGTTGCCATTGCCACCGGTTGTTGGAGACGCGAAGCCATTTTCAAGTTGCAGGCAAGCGGTTTGGATGTAGATGGCATCCCAATCGCGACTTCTGACGACGATCGAAACCGCCAAAGGATCATGGAAATTGCTCTTGAACGGGCACTAAAATTTTACGGTTGCTCCACGTTTGAACGGGTTGTCTACCTGGGTGATGGCCCGTGGGATCTCCAGGCTTCACGCACCCTGGGTTACAGGTTTATTGGCGTTGGTCCAAGGGTTCAGGCGCTAAAGGAGTCTGGGGGCTTTCAATGGCACCCAAACTTCTTGAAAATTGAGGCGGTGATTGCTTCCGTCATTGAAGCAATGAAATAATTTCCATTCCTGGCCTTCCGATTTCGGCGAAAAGGCCTACCAGATGTTTTATGTTATTATTCCTTTAATGTTGTGTAATACACCATTCTCACATTAATTAATGCAACTACGTTTCTTCGATTGCCACGATATTTTGATGTAAGGTTAATAAATTGTTGTCGCTGACGGTCCCCACCTGGTGAGACTGGTAAAAGGCGGCTTAATCATTTATCCAATTATTCCAGCGCAAGCAAGGAAAAATCATCAACTCAAGGAGGTCCGATTACCATGTTCCGCATATTTAAGAAAAAGCAGAATGTATTCCTGAAGCTGATCCATGACCAGGCATCTCTTACCCTGGATGGCTTGGAGGCACTCAAGTCTTTCATGAGCTCACAGGACCCGGCTGCCTCGACCCTGCTTTCCACAAAAGAAAAGGAGGCTGACGAAGCCCGCAGGATCTTGATCGATGAATTAAATAAAACGTTCATCACACCTTTTGATCGGGAGGATATATTTTTACTTTCCAGAACAATCGACGATGTCCTGGATTACGCCTACAGTACTGTCAGCGAGATGGAGATCCTGAAGGTTGAGCCTACGAATTATATGCAGAGCATGGCATCCATCCTTAGGGATGCGGCATATGAACTATTGATGGCGGTTGATCGCCTTGAAAACCATCCCGGGGTTGCCAACGATCATGCCCAGCGTGCCAAATCTCTTGAAAACCGGGTGGAAGAGGTTTATCGAGAAGCCCTGGCTGACCTTTTCGGTGGCGCAGAAGATATCCAGCATGTGATTAGAATGCTAAAGTCGCGCGAGGTATATCGCCATTTGAGCAATGCGGCTGACCGCGGAGACGAGGCAGCCAACGTAATCGCCGATATTATTGTCAAGATAACCTGAGCAGAGGACTTTCGTGTCACCGGTCATTGTTACCGTTATCATCCTCGCGATCCTATATGCTTTTATGAATGGCTTGAATGATTCGAGCGGCATCGTGGCTACGATGATATCTTCGCGCGCCATGGCTCCACGTGCGGCTTTAGCGATGACGGCTATTGCAGAATTCCTGGGGCCATTTATATTTGGGATTGCAGTGGCGAAGACAATAGGCAAAGGGGTAGTGAGTGCAGCCGCCATAAACACCCATGTAATCCTGGCTGCCATGCTCACCGCAGTTTTGTGGATCATGTTGACATCATTCCTGGGACTTCCAAGCAGCTCCTCCCATGCCCTTATCGGAGGTTTGATCGGTGCCGTGATCATGGGAGCGGGGTGGCAGGCAATCCAGATGGTCGGACTTGGAAAAATCCTGATATTCCTCTTTGTCTCTCCTGTAGTCGGATTTGGCATAGGGTATATTATTCTAAAAACTGTCATGAGGTTGTGCCAGGATGCATCCCCCCGAATTAACCAAACCTTTAAACGCATCCAAATTTTTACCGTCATTGCCCTGGGATTGAGCCATAGCAGCAACGACGCACCAAAAACCATGGGCATGATAACACTTGCACTCATCACTGAAAAATATCTAAATGCATTTGTCGTTCCAATCTGGGTCATTTTTATTTCTGCATTTGCAATCGCAGCTGGGACAGCAGTGGGGGGGCAAAGACTAATCCGTACCGTAGGACGGAAATTTTATAAAATCGAACCAATCGATGCATTTTGTGCCCAACTGTCTTCTACGGTTGTCGTATTAACTGCTTCACTGACTGGAGGCCCGGTAAGCACTTCCCACGTCAACAGTTCCACGATCATGGGTGTTGGTGCTGCCGAAAGACCCAACAAGGTTCGCTGGGCAATTGTCCAGGAAATCATCACAGCTTGGATACTGACCATCCCCGCTGCAGCTCTGTTGGCAGCATTGATCTACCAGCTCTTAAATAGGTTTGTGCCTTAATTGATCCCTGTTCGAATTTCCAGCTTGTGCCGTCATTCCCATACAGAAATCGCGATTTAATTCAATTCAACTTACCGAGCAGTATGCGAAAAAAAGCGCAAAGATAAAATCTTTGCGCCCATCTGAGTCTGGTACCCTGGTGATGCAGGTTTATTTAATTGGTGAAATAATCAATAACCTGCTTTACCCTTAGAATACCATCATAATTCAGGTTTTTCCCACCTTTGGTCAGTTGACCTTTCTCACCATCCGGATCGCCCAGGCTGGTGACGATGATATCCCCGCTGCTGACATCCTCTTTCGCGGTGTAGTAATTGGTCGTCACCACTACGTTCGCGCCAGCAGCCTTTCCAGCCAGAACCCCGTTCTTTGAATCTTCCACTACGATGACTTCATTCGCTTTCAATCCAGTCTTGGAAAGGGCCAGGTTATAGATCTCCGGGTCGGGCTTTTTCTTACTGACCACATCCCCCGCCAGCACAATGTCGAATTTGATATCTTTAAGGATTTTCTCGGTAATCGCCTTGGCAGCCTGTTCATTGGAAGTGGTGCACACGCCGATCTTTAACCCAGCCTCCATGGACTCTTTCATGAACCGGTGGATCCCAGGTCTCAGCGGCAGCTTCCCACTCTCGATCAACTCAACGAAAAGAGCTGTCTTGCGTTTGTGCATTTCCTTGATGAGATCGTCCACTTTTTCTGCGGGGATTGCCTTGCTAAAGCCCTTGGTTTGCAGGTGATGCTTCATCCGTTCTTTACCACCAGCGATCTGAAGAAGTTCATGGTAGTAGTCCACACTCCATTCATCTGTAAAACCAAATTCTTTAAAAGTCATGTTGAAGGAGACGCGATGGCCGTCCCTTTCCGTGTCTATAATCACACCGTCCTGATCAAAAAAAACTGCTTTGATTTTTCCCATTCTTTGCCTCCTCTCTTAGATAACCCTGGAGGTCATTTCAACCTCCAGGGTATGCGGATCACTTTTTCGTAAGAAACTCACGCACGACATCCACAGCCATGCGGTTTTCCTCTTTTGTACCAATGGTGATTCGGAACCAACCATCGCTGCCGTATTTTTCCGTTTCCGGGCGAAAGATCAAACCTTTCTGCTCGGCGTAGGCTACCATATCCTTACCCTTCTTCCTGTTTCGCCGCAATCAAAAAGTATGTAGTTGGCTTTGGAAGGAAACACTACCAGGTGGGGGACTTCACTAAGTGCCTCGGTGATGAAATCGATTTCGCTATTGTTGAACTTAACTCTGAATGCCAATGCTTCTGTATCTTCCAGCGCAGCCAGTGCCGCCCACATGGGGATCGTGCCCACATTCCAGGGTAGCAGGGCAGCTGAGATCTGTCCGATCACATCCTTATCGCCCATGGCATAGCCAAAGCGCAAGCCGGCGAGACCGTAAGCTTTGGAGAGCGTACGTGTAACGATCACATTCTTGAATTTTTTGGTAAGGGCAACCTGGGACATGCCCAGACCGGCGTATTCGACATAAGCCTCATCCACAATGAACGGGATGCCTGTTTCAGCAATGCGCACAAAATCCTTGGCATCCATAAAGTTGCCAGTTGGATTGTTTGGATTGGCAATGACGATGATCTTGGTCTTGTCAGTTATTGCTTTGAGGATTCCCGCAGCATCATAATGTAGGTACTTATCCTTGTAGATCATTGGTACAGAGACCATCTTGCCACCCAGGATGGTACCGCGCAGCTTATAAATGCCGAAGCATGGGGTATGCTGGATCACTTCTTCTCCGGCTGCCAGAAAGCAACGGAAGATATTGTCATACACTTCACTGGAACCATTTCCCAGCATCACGTTCTCTGCACCATCCAGCCCATTGATCTCGGCGATCTTCCCCGCGAACCACCAAGCCCTGATCCGGATAGCGGTTTGACATCTTGGCATATCTTAATAATCGCTTCCAGCACTTCTCTCGGATGGTTGGTTTGGGTTTTCGTTGGACGTCGTGGGTGTAATTTGGATTTTTTCCAGGCCAGTTCGATATGCCCGGAAATATACATCGGAATGCCTTTTACCCAGGGAACAAAATATTCTTCAATCTTCTTCATGTGAAACTCCTTTTTCTGAATCATGAACAAAGGGAAATTTATAGGACGTATTCACGTTCCTCACTATTCCCCAAAATAACTAAAACACTCTTATGCCTTGCCTGCACTTCCAAGCATGTCGATCCAATTACTACAGCTGTTCGGATGGCAGCTCTGACAGCTCCATCGACTTTGCCAGGATCATATTCTTCCCCGGTGCGCAGCGATGTAATCGAATTCAGCATCGATCATGGTGCGCTTTTAATTCGGTGCAAAATGTTCACCTTCGCACCACCCATTGCAATCAATTTCTGACGCAATCTTTGCGTATCCGGTTCCGCGATGTACTACCAGTGGCGTCTTGATACTCTTGCCATTCATCATTTGGTTGATCTGGCCCAAGCGCTCAAAATCAACTTTGGGATTTTTGGTTTATACACTCCATGGGCAGTACCAATGGCTGGAGCGAATATGTCCAGTCCGGTTCGCTCTACGAATGAGACAGCTTGTTTTGGGTTGGCCAGTTGAATTAGTCTTGAGTATTTTGACCCAAAGATCCACTTCACTGACAGTGCCCCATTCTCGCCTTCCACCGAGATGTTCCCTATTTTGTGGGGAAATCAACGATTTCCTTTGTTTGCGCACAGATCCTCCTCGTAGGGCTGTTTGGAAGCGTCTATCTGTATTTGCATAGCCTGCATCGGCAATAATATTTTGCAATGCTAAATAATGTTTCTGCACGCTATTGATTTTAGATGCAGGCATATTCGGGATGGGTGCCGATTTTGCTATGGTGCGGGAAAATATCGCGACCACATCATCA
>CAWFNU010000021.1:0-51902 GCA_963817265.1 uncultured Chloroflexia bacterium | reverse complement strand
CCGTCATCGGGCCCGTTCGCCCGTCAGGGGCAGGAGGGCACTGACCTTGTTTCGCAGCGCTAACTCCCGCCAGCCGGGCCAGCCTCCGAGGCGGGAAGCGGTACAGGTAGCCGCCGTGCCAAGCCGACGAAGGCCGCGCACCGCTGCGCACCGATCGTACGCGCGATGGCTCCCTGGCAGGCGGCCTCCTCCAGTCCCTCGACCTCCGGCAGACCGGCGCCGACGAACTGGGGGGGGCCTATCCGACGTAAGCGCACGAAGCCGGGATCGATCCTGGTCCGGATCACCTCGGCCTGCCCCACTCCGTTTCCGCCAATCGTGCAATTCAGGACGGCTTCTTGCCGTAACGGCTCATGCCAGATCACGTCCGCCACGATGTTTCCCAGGCCGCTGGCGATCAGCCCTTGCCGATATCGCTCCACGGGCCGTAGCGGGTGATGGTGGCGCCCCAGGATGAGAGATGCACCTGCTGCGACGAGCGACCGCGCCTGCCGCACCTCGGCCTGCGATGGCAGAGGCACAGACTCCTCGCCCCCGTGCAGGGAGATTACGATGTGATCCACCATCGACCCGAGCCGGGCCACGTCAGCCAGCATATCGCGAAGGGTGCCCTCGGCGTACGACGGAACTTCCTTCGCATACTGCCGGGGGCGGTGGCAGTAGCCGAGGATGCGAACCTGGCCTCCCGACGCGACCGGGACGACCACCGGCTGCGTGCGAGCACCACCCATCGTTCCCTTTCACCCCCAAGGGCCCAATGCCCACCGAACCGAGAACGGCGAGAGTATCCGTGAAGCTGGCGATACCGTGCTGCACGGCGTGATCGTTGGCGACGTTCAGTACCGTGATCCCCGCTTCGCTCAGTGGCCGCGCGAAGGATGGGCTTCCCCTCATCTGGGCCGAATGCCAGCATTGCTTGCCCAGGCCGATTGCCGACAGGTTGCTCTCCAGGTTGTCAAACACAATGTCGGCACTGCCGAAGGGCGCTCGGTTTCCTCGAACACCCAGGCGAGGCCCGCAGTCGAGGACCTGCTGTTGAAGCCGAGGTCCGCGCAGATTGAGGAGTCGCCGAGTTGCAGATCTCCGACCGCGGCGAGGGAGAAGCCACGACCTCTAGCATTGACGACGCCGTTCTCCTGTCTCATTGCCTATGGCGCAATACCCACATCGCCCTTCATTGATGGTCCCGCAGCCAGGATTCACTTATAAGGTACATCCGACGGCGAAGGGTAAGTATCTTGCGTGAAGGGGCCGTGCCCCGGGTCGCGCAAAGGGTATTCCCGGCCGCTGTCAAATGGGGTCTAGACCCATGAGAATCTTGATGTTGGCCGAGGGGGATCCCGAAACCCGCGATTCATGGTCGGAAGTCTCCCGAAGTCTCCTGCTTGCTGTTCGGGAGTCGGGGACACACGATCGTGGGAGAGACGTCACCGAATCGAATTGGGCCCGCTGGATTGGCATTGCAGCCAGCTGGTCGCCGTCCCGGCCCCGGTGGGCTGCCCGCTTCCATTTCGGCCTGCGGGGGTTTCGCGCCCGGACATCCCGCGCCCTGGCCCAGGCCGCGGCACTCCAGCCTCCACCCGACGCAATACTTCAAATGGGAGCGACGTTCGACGCGACAGGCCTGCCCGGAGTTCCGACGTATGTGTACTGCGATGCGAACGTCGAATTCGCCAGGCGTGGCGGCCCGTACGCGGACGTGAATCACCTGAGCGCCCGGGAACTGGGCCTCATGGCAAGGCGGGAGCAGCAGGTCTACGACCGCGCGGCACGGATCTTCACCTTCAGCGACCACCTTCGCGAGTCGTTCCTGAAGGACTTCGGCCTCCCCTCTCAGCGGGTGGAGACTGTCTACGCCGGGGCCAATCTCGACCTCACCAGGATTGTCCCGCGCTCTTCAATCCCCGAGGGTCCGCCAACGATCCTCTTCGTAGGCCGGCAGTGGGAGAGAAAGGGCGGACCGGATGTCGTCGAGGCCTTCCGCGAGGTGCGGAAGGCGATTCCGGAGGCACGGCTGAGAATCGTGGGGTGCACGCCCGAGGTCGGCGATGTGCCCGGCGTCGAGGTCCTCGGCAGAATCCAGAAGGATGTCAGCGGAGGGGAGGACCGGCTGGCGGCCCTCTACCAGACCTCGGATGTGTTCTGCATGCCATCCCGGTTCGAGCCGTTCGGCATCGTCTTCGTGGAGGCGATGCTGCACGGCCTCCCCTGCATCGGGACCAACCGGTTTGCGATGCCGGAAATCATCGCCGAAGGCGAATCCGGTTGGCTGGTCGCGGAAGGACGATGTCCCTGCGCTCAGCAGCCGCCTGATCACCGCGCTCACGAATCGCGACGCCTCGTTCGCCATGGGTCAGTGCGGGCGGGCGCGCGCCCTCGAGCTGTTCACGTGGGATCGGGTCGCGCGACGTATCGTGAGAGGGATTCGAGACTCACTCAACGAGTGACACCTGTGGATGCAATTGCAGGTGACAAGCCGAGAGCCTGGGCAGCTCCTCGGTATTGAGCATTCCTCTGGCACTTGAGGCAGCGACCCACTTCCTCGAGATCAGCGTCGAAGTGCATTCCCTCGGGCCTTCATTAAACGCGCGGGGACCGACACTGATATTGCCACCACGCGACCCGGGCCACGTGCTCCAATGCTTTGAGCTCGCTTACAAGGATCTCCGCAGGGCGCGGAAAACAGGTATACCGCGGTTGAAGGCGACCTTTGCTCCGCAATCCAGGCCAGATCGGCCCATCCCAAAGGGCCGACAGGACACGATTCCTTGGGGATTGCGATGCCATTCAGGAAATGTCCCCTCGGAAGTGCGGTGACTAGTGGAACGAGGCCGGTCCGACTCGATCGAAAGATCGCGTAACCCAACTCATCGATTCGCTGCATCAGCGCACGTGTGCTTGATCCGAAGGCCTCCAGGGTCGCCTCTTGAATTTCGATCATCAGGATTCGCCGGTAGCGTTTCAAGGAAGCAGCAGCCCCATCAAGAAAGCGGTGTTCGGCACCTTCTATGTCGACTTTCACGAAGTCAAGTCGCGTAAGACCGTTTTCTGCAATGAACGAATCCAGGCTGGTCATCTTCACCAAGTGTTTCGGTTGGTCCGCGGCCGTTGCAATTCTAGTAGTGCCCGCATCCCACGTGTCGGTCATCCACACGTCCCCCGGGGCCTCCCCGATTGCTGCCTGATGTGCCCTCACGTTGACGACTGAATTCAATGCCAGGTTTCGTCTCAATCTCGCAAGATCCTCCTCTGCCGCGGGTCAACGCGTGAATCACCCCCAGACCCTTCATTTGTTGCGCAGCGAGGAGAGTATACCAGCCAATGTTCGCGCCAATATCGCAGACAACCCAGCCTGGGCGGATCATCTTGCGCACGACTTCCGTGTCGCGCGACTCGTAGGTGCCGAGGTAGTACAGGCACCGGTCAATGTAGTGCTTCGGTTCGAGGGCGAAACGGATTCCTCGGCGCTCGACGATAACCGTGCTATCTAGAAGATCCTGCAAGTGAAAGACCGAGACAAACCAGTCCACAACCCTCCATTTACCAGGGTGTGGCGGGAGACGAATCCCGTATACAGTAAGCAATCGGCTAGCCACCGCCCGTATCGACTTTGGCATGAACTGAGTCTCCCTTGATGATAGCATGGCGTCTGCCATCCACCCTCGCGCAATTGAGTAGCACACTCAAAGGGAGGACTGCTGGGTGCCGGACCGAAGAGACGCGCAAAGACTTATCTGCAACCGCACGAAGACATCATGGACACATGAAGCTGCGTCAATCAAGCGACTCTTGCCCGCATTTCCAGTTGGTGTCCGAGTGGTGCCTACTTTCCTTTCTAGTGTAGCAAGAGCCCCGCGAGATCCTCGGTCGGCGAGACGATGACTCGAGCGGATGATACGACGACTCATGGGGGAAAAAGAACCCGATGCCTCTGAGCACTTCAGCGGGCACGCGCCTATGCTCACGCGGCCCCACTCCCGCGTGGCGCTCGTCTAGACTTGGCGGCGGCCGTGACCGCCCTCAGCCGGCGGTGGACGACCGATCCTGTTCTGCATGGCTGACCGGTACACCTCGTCGTGGCGTTCGAGCCAGGCATCGGGCCGAACCCGCCCGACAGGCGCGCCCTCGCGGCGCCCGCACGCGCAGTCGCAGCGGTGCGGTCGTCGTGACCGGCCGGATGGCGCCGGCCAGCGCCGCAGGCTGCTCCGGATCCACCAGCAGCGCCTGCGTTTCATCCACGACGGTCGGCACCCCGCCGACCCTGGTCGCCACGACCGGCGCGTCTGCCGCGATGGCTTCCAGCAGCGCGATGGGAACGCCCTCGGTACGCGAACTGAGCACGAAGACGTCGAAGGCCCTGAAGTAGCGCGCCGCCTCGGCCACGAGCCCGGCCCAGTGCATGCGCTCTCCCACGGCGAGCTCCCGGGCGCGCGCCTCCACCGCTGGACGCTCGCTGCCCGCCCCAATCGCGCACACCGTCAGCTGAAGATCGCCGAGGGCCGGGAGTGCGTCGACCAGCACATCGAGGCCCTTCTCCCGCGATATGCGCCCCACCCATCCGACCACGAATCCACCCGCGGGGAGCCCGAGCGCCGCGCGGGCGGCGGCCCGATCCAGGGGCTCAACGATTTGTGACCACGCATTGGGGACAAGATGCAGCCGCGCGGCGGACACGCCCGCCCGACTCAGCGCGTCGCACAGCTGTTGCGAAACGGCGATGACGCCGTCAAAGCGCCGAAGGGCACGCCTCTGGAGGTACTCGTACAACCGATTCCGCCACGATCCGGTCGTGAAGCCGTGCGCTGTGGCGACCGTCGCCACACCCAGCCGGCGGATCACCGCACCGTCCACCACGTCGGTCCGGTAGCCATGGCTGTGCACCACGTCGGGCGCCAGCGTTCGCACCAGCGAGGCAATGGCCTTCCGCTCCCTGGCGTAGGCCCGGGGCGGGACGATCAGGCGATGCACGGGGACTCCGGCCCGCTCCAAGGGTGGAAAGAACGGGTGCCCGTCCACTTCGGCGTCGAGGACAGCGGCCACCTCCACATGGTGCCCCCGGGCCTGCTGCCCCAGCGCGAGCGAATGCACTACGCGCTCCAGCCCGCCTGCCGTGGTCGGCGCGAGGAGATGGAGGATTACCATGCCGCCCGGCCTTCCACCGCCGCCTCGGCGTAGGCAGAGTCGAGCTGCCGACCCACGACGGACCAGTCGTACTCGCGCTCCACCAGTGCACGGCCCGCGGCTCCCGAGTCGCTGGCGCAGCCCGGGATCGTCTTCCAGGCGCCGAATCTGAGCGACAAACTCTACAGCCGACTCGGCCGGCAGGTAGTGCTCGTTCGGACCAGGCGCAGCCCCTCCACCGCGAGGGCGGTGGCCACCAGCGGCTTTGCCATCGCGAGCGCCACCAGCACCTTTAACCGTGTTCCGCCGCCATCCCGGATCGGACACACATAGATGCAGGCCTGGCGCAGGTACGGCCTGACGTCGGGCACGTATCCAGTGGCGGTCACGGGAACGCCGCGTGGCACCCCAGTCGCCGCGCTGAGGATCACGGCCGACGAGGGTGAGACGCCGCGGCTGTGCCGCCGGCATTGAGCGCCGGCAGCACCTCGGTCGCGAGGAAGCGCGCCGCCTCGCGGTTGGCGTACCAGCCCAGGGTGCCGGCGAAGACGAGACCGCCCGCGGGCCCCGGATCCGCCGCCGGGGCGAAGTACGTCGTGTCCACGCCGTTTTCCACGACGCGGACCCGGCATCCGGGTGCCACCAGCGCAGGCGCGCGCCGTCGAGGGAGGACACCACGAGATTGGTGCCGACGCCGGGGCAGACCTCTCGCTCGGCGCGCTCCTGCTTTCCGGGCCTCGCGCCGCAGCAGCAGGGCCTGCCAGCGTGACGCCTCGCGGCCGGCACGCCGGGCGGTGAGCGCCGATTCCAGGTTGTGGTGATTCAGGACGACCGGCACGCCGCGGAAAGTGGCGTGCGTACGGCATCAGTCCGATGGTGTCCACATGGAGCAGCTCCACCGGCCTCGCGCCCGGCAAGGCCTTCCGCGGCCCGGTGCATGGCCCGGCTGTGGAGCCAGATCCTGTCGAAGGGAAGCGGCGCGAGGACGCTGAGTCCCTTCGCGAGGCGCGACGGAAGCGGAGCGCTCGAACGGCATCGCACAGACCCGGACGGATGCGCAGAAGGCCTGGAGCGCGGCAACACTCTCCGCCGTCGACGGGCCGCCATCCGACAGGCGCCGCTGATCGAGCGCCAGGAGATGCACTTCGTGGCGCTGCGCCGCCTCGCGCAGCAGGTGGTACGACCGTTCCAGCGCACCGCTGGTGGGCGGATACGGAACGAACTGTGAGAGCCAGGCGATCCTCAACGCGGAAGCACCTGCAGTCCGGCACGGCGCCACGAGGCGCGGGGGAGCCGGCCGACCGGGTGCATGGGCGGATCAGGAGGACGCCTCCCCGTAGGACACTCCCGACGGCTCGTGAGCCGGCTCGAATCGCTCGATGGCCTGCACGAATCGGCGTTCGTCCTCCTTCCACGAATAGCGTCCGGCTATGGCCGCCACGCCGTTGCGGCCGAACCTCGCGCGCATCCCGGGGTCACGAAACAGTCGCAGCAGGCCCCTGCGCAAATGCCGCGACATCGCCCGGCGGAGTCAGGAGGCCGACGTCGGTCTCCTGCACGATCCGGCGAATCGGCGGAATGTCCGTCGCGACCACAGGCAGGCCCGCGGCCATGTAGTCGAAGAGCTTGTTCGGAAGTGTGGTACAGGTGTGCGGGGTGCTCGGATAGGGGAGCACGCCGACCTGGGAGTGACGGAGATAGGCGGGCTGTTCCCGGTGGTGCTTCCACCCCAGAAACCGCACCCGCTCCTGGAGCCCAAGCCTTGTAACCTGCGACTCCAGCCGCGCGCGATCCCGTCCCTCGCCGAAGACCACGAGCGTGGCCGAGGGCAGTTCCCTGACGACCGTGGCCATGGCCTCGATCGCCATTTCGAGCCCGCGGTCCCCAAACAGGTTGCCGGTGAAAATGGCGACGGGCTTCCCCGCCAGGTCCCGCACGTCGTCCGGAACCGGCCAGGACGCCCCGAGCTCGCCCGCGTCGGCCGGCGTGTTGCCCACGAGCACGACTTTGTCCGCCGGCACTCCGAGCCCGTGACAACGCACCCGCGACTCTTCCGAGACGACGAAGGTGGTGGCCGCTCCGTGCAGGACCAGGCGCTCGACCAGCGTAGGCTGCCCGAGTGGAACGCACGACGCGAATGGCGACGGTCATCTCGTACGGGGAGATCGACAGCATGGCGAGCGGGTAGACCTCGGCCATATCGTAGTGCACCGGCACGCCGATCAGCCGCCCCACCAAGAGGGCCGCAGGCGCCAGCGGCAGGTCGCGCACGATGATGCAATCAGGCCTCGCCTCGCGCGCGTGCTTCCAGATATGCCAGAGCCAGGCCGGATTCAGGAAGAGCGGATAATTGACGAGGCGGTTGAACGTCGGGGACGAAAGAAACGGCATGCGGGCCACCGACAGGTTGCCATCCTGCTCCCGCCGGGGCAGTTCCTGCAGGCTGCGAGAGACGATCCGTACCGGTGACCGGCCCGGAGAAGCGCGTCACGTGCTTGCCCACCCGCGTGGCATTGCGGGGCCAGTGTCCGTCGTAGACGTAGAGCACCATCACAAGTCGGATTCCCTTCGAGAAGAACCTGGCGATTGGCCAACGCCATTGCTCACTTGCAGCTGGCTTCGCCAAGCCGCTACCATTGTCGGCTCGTGTCCATTGAACCTCGGGCACGCCGAGGGGAAGAGCCGCCTCAAGCCGAAGCGCAGTCGGGCCTTGCTAGCACGAATCATGCCGTACGGGGACACCCTGTCAAGCCACACAATTCGGAGGAACTGAGCGCACATGTGCGGCATTGTCGGCATCTGGTGCCGCAGCGCGGCCGCGAATGCGGCGGTCGTGGAGCGGATGCGCGATACCCTGGCATACCGGGGCCCCGACGATGCCGGCCTCTGGTGCGAGGGACCCCTCGGGTTTGGACACCGGCGCCTGTCCATCGTCGACCTCAGTCCACTCGGGCACCAGCCAATGGAGAGCGCCGACCGACGCTTCGTCATCACCTTCAACGGCGAGATCTTCAATTTCGGCGGCCTCCGACAGGAACTGGAAGGGCTCGGCCACCGGTTCAGCGGGCACTCCGACACCGAGGTGATGCTCGCCGCCTTCAGCGCCTGGGGTGTCCGGGAAGCAGTGTGCCGGTTCGTCGGGATGTTCGCCTTCGCCGTCTGGGATCGGCGGGAGCAGGTGCTTCACCTCGTCCGTGACCGCCTCGGCATCAAGCCGTTATACGTTGGCCGCACGCAGGACGGTGACCTGCTGTTCGCCTCCGAACTCAAGGCACTCGCCGCACACCCGGCATTCAGCCGTCGGATCAGTCTGGAAGCCGCCGGGCAGTTTCTGAGGCACGGGTATGTGCCCGCTCCGCTCAGCATCTACCAGGCTGCCGTGAAGCTGGAACCGGGACATATGCTCACCCTTTCGTCTCCGAGCGGGGATTGGCAGCCGCGACCCCCTACTGGAGTCTCGAGGAGGTCGCTCGGCGCGGCGCCGAGTCGCCATTCCCGGGCGATGAGCAGGATGCGCTGGCCGAACTCGAAAACCTGGTGAAGGACGCGGTCCGGCTCCGGATGATCGCCGACGTGCCGCTCGGGGCGTTCCTGTCCGGGGGGATCGATTCTTCCCTGGTGGTGGCGATGATGCAGGCGCTATCCCCTCGGCCGGTGCGCACCTTCACCATCGGATTCACGGAGGCCCGCTTTGACGAGGCGCCCTTCGCCCGAGGCGTTGCGCGACACCTCGGGACGGACCACACCGAACTTCTGGTGACCCCGGCAGACGCGCTGGCCGTGATACCGCGCCTGCCGGAAATGTTTGATGAACCTTTCGCCGACTCGACGCAAATACCGACGTATCTCGTCAGCGAGCTGGCCCGGCGCCATGTCACCGTCTCCCTCTCCGGTGACGGCGGTGACGAGTTGTTCGGAGGTTATGCGCGATATGGCCAGACGCAGCGCGCCTGGCAGGCGCTGGGTTGGATGTCTCCCTCGGTGCGCCGTGTCCTCGCGCGGGGCGTGAGGGCTGGCGGATTCGCCGGAGGTGCCGACCTCCGCAGGCGCCTCGACAAGGTGGCTGACTGGCTCGGCGCCGCCAGCCCGGAGGCCATGTACGAGCGCCTCGTTGTCATGAGCCCAGACACCGCGGCCTTCCTGCCCGCGGCGGCTGTGGATGACGGGGCAATCCGACAGCTGGTTGCCCGCTCAGCATCCCTGCCCCTGGCGGCGCGTTTCATGTTCGCCGACACGCGGGTGTATCTGCCCGACGACTTGCTCACCAAGCTCGATCGCGCCTCGATGGCGGTGAGCCTGGAAGGGCGTGTGCCCCTGCTGGACCACCGTATCGTGGAATTCGCCTGGCGGCTGCCCCTCGAGCTTCGCAGCAACAAGAGGCTCCTGAAGCGACTGCTCGCAAAGTACCTGCCCTTGTCCCTTTTCGATCGTCCCAAGATGGGTTTCGAAATCCCCCTTGCCGAGTGGTTGCGTGGCCCGCTCCGGGAATGGGCCGCCGACCTCCTGACCTCAGCCGACTTCGGGGGCGAGGCGGTGTTCGACCGCCACGCAGTTGCCGCCGCCTGGCACCGCTTCGCGCTTGACGGGGGAGGGGATCGCCACCTGATCTGGAGCCTCGTGATGTTCGAAAGTTGGCGCCGGCACTGGCATGCCGAGGCGTAAGCGACCGTGCTCTAGCTCGCCTGCCATCCCGCAACCGCACCACGGCTCGCCGGCAGCCAACACATCACGGCGTCCGCGTCGCGATCCAGTCCCTGTCCCGCGCCGCCACGACGGGAATCGTGGCCCAGGCCAGCCGCAGCCGGAGACCCCTGAGCGTGCTGACGTCGGCCATGCCGATTCGCGGACACGACGTAGAGTCGGGAATCGCGACGTGGCCGCGCGGCCTGCGATGGAAAATGCCGCCTCCATGCCGCTGTGCCGCGCGGCCTCGGCCGTGGCCGGGGTATGGAGTCCGTAGGGGTACGCGAGGTATGGTCTGACTCGTGGAAGACGTTCCCGCAGCCAATCGTGGTTCAGGCGGATCTCCTTCTCCGCCTTGGGCGCGGCCAGCCAGGGCAGGGCGTAGTGGTGCACCGTGTGGCACCCGAAGTCCACAAGGCCGGAGCTGCGCGAGCCGGAGAAGCTCTTCCGTGGTCATGGCGCGTTCAGGAACCACGCCGACCAGGTGCTCGGCCCCTTGCAGCGCGAGGTCGAGGGCCTCGGGGCAACGCGCCGCAGTAGTGAGTGAGGATCCTGTCTCGCACCTCGTGATCAGCCGCGTGGTCGCCGAAACCGGTGTCGCTGCAGTAGGCGAGCTCTGGCCGCGGGCTCGAGCCGTTGGAGGACCCACTCGAAGCGGTCCCACCAGAAGCGCCTCTCCCGCCCACAGAAGCCCGAGGCCACGAAGACCGTCGCACCCATCCCCAGCCGCTCCAGGAGCGGCAGCACGTGGGTCAGGATGCCGGCATAGGCGTCGTCAAAGGTGATCGCGACGCAGCCCCGAAGGGACTTGCCGGCGTTTCGCCGCGCCACGAACTCGGCCAGCGAAAGGACACGGTACGATCCGGCCAGGAACTCGAACTGAGCCTGAATCGCCGCGGGCGTGATGTGGGTCGTAGGAAGCAGTGACCCTTCCCTGATATCATGATAGGCGACGATGCCGCCACGTCCGAAGACTTGCTCAAGCAGTCCCAGTCCCGGTGTTGGGGAACTGAGCCGGTGTGAGGAGGTCACGCCCCTCGCGCCGTTGAGGGTGGTTGAAGCGTACCTGAAGGTGGTGTGGTGGCAGGGTAGCGGCCTGGCCGCGCTTCCCGAGCCGCCGCACCGCGGTGAAGAACCCTGACGCTCCCGGCAGGTGATTCTCTGAGCTTCCGATCAACGCTCAGGTACACCCCGACCATGAGGGCCGCAAGAATATAGACCGGGTCGAGATAGGTGAAGGACACGAAGAATGCGCTGAACGCAAATCCGGTGATCCCGACCGGCAGGTACATTGCCGCCTGGTACAGAAAGCGTTCCTCCGTGTCGCCATGCAGCCATGACCTGGGCAGCCGCCGGCTCAGCCGGTACATCGCAACGATGCCACCGAGCACCAGCCCGGCCCAGAGCAGGCCCCCGGGAATCCCCATCTCGGCCCCGGCCTCGAGGTAGGAATTGTGCGGCGCCATCCACCTGATACCCGGATCGCCCGGGCGAAATTGCTTCGCGCGCTCCGAGATCGTGCCTTCCGCCATCGGGAAGTTGTTCGTTCCGATGCCGAACACGGGATACATCATCATGTACCCGATTCCGCGCTTGGCGACCTTGCGCCTGCCACCGTAGCTGTCCCAGTTGTAGTCCTTCTTCGGACTGAGGATCGAGGACATCTGATTCCAATACCCCGGAGGGGCGGAGAGGAAGAGGCCCGCGATGACGACCGCGATGAAGGCCACGCGTTTCACCAGCGGAACAGTGTGCAGGCAGATCAGGAGCGCCAGCCCTTCGGCCGCAAGGCCCACGAACCCGCCCCGCGATCCGCTCTTGGCGATGGTCATTCCAATGCCCACCAGCACCAGGAGGCTGAACAGCTTCCCCGTGACCTTTGAAGTCTGGAAGGTGAGCAGGCAGAGGGCCAGGCCCACGAGGACAACGACGCAGAGATCGTTGGCGTCGTACTTGTATCCTCCACTGATCCGCATGATGCCATCCGGCCCCGCCTTGGACATTCCGAAAACGAACAGCGACAGCCACACCAGCAGCGCGGTGGCCGCCACGTAGGCCCAGATGTAGAGATAGAGCTCCTGGAGCCCCGAATGGTGGCCATGAGGAGGAACGCGAAGATCAGGGTCTTGGAATAGTCAAATAGAAGCTGTCTCTTGAAGAGCAAGCAGCGATTATTGTGGTACTCAAGAGTAATACTGCAAGCAGGGTTCGTTTCATACCACCTCCAATTTATTCCACCTGGCGAGGATGACTTTGGACGATCAGAAGTAAACCTGATTTCAGGGAGATGGTGGCCTCTTCTCCAAGCAACACATTGCTGAGGCCGCGTGTTTTATGAGGATGGAGAGTCTCTTCCCGCAACGGCCAGCGCAACCCGGAGGTGGAAATCCCTGTCACTTCAGCTCCCCATGGAATCAAGGAGACAATATCACCAGGGTTCCCTTCCACCTGGGTGCGATGTGCGGACAAACCAGGCTCGTTCCCACCCGTCATCCATCCGGATATCCAGTCCCACCAACGCTGGGGATGTCAATAATGACAGATTACCCAGCGTCTGGTCCAGGCGGTCACCAAGTGCAGCGATAATGAGGATAGTCGTCAAACCTTTTTGACACCGCATACTCCAGCGCCAGTTCGAAATCAGTCTCGTTCTTGTCAGAAGGAAACCGGAGGATTTCGGTGCCGGCCGCCTCCAACATGTGCAGATCATTTTCAGGCAGGGAATCAAGGTCGCCAATGACCAGGGAGGGGAGAATCCCAAGCGACAGGGCATGACGAGTGCCCCCATCAGCAGCAATAAATGTGTCGCCAGCACGAAACAACCGGTGGACCTGCTCAAGGCCGGGAAGATGGCCGTTAACAAAAATAACCACACGTGGCATAAAAAAACCATCCTCGCCGGGGAGGATGGTTGGGTGCACAATAATTTCCCTCCGCCGGTATGATCCGGATCAGGTTCTGCGGGTCGAGGCTCGATGGCCTCCTCTCAGCCCGGAACACGGGCTCCCCGTTCAATTGTAGCGGTTAGTATACGGCGGTGAATGCCACCTGTCAAGACAAATTTAATCTATTCAGTTTTTTCGCGGCGGAAATCAACAAATCGATAGCCGACGCCACGCTCGGTGAGGATGTACTTGGGATCAGCAGGGTCTTTTTCCAGTTTTTGACGGAGATAATTGATATACAGACGGACATAATGCGGCTCATCACGGTATTCATATCCCCAAACTTTCGAAAGCAACTGGTCGTGGGAGATGACCCAACCGGCATTCTGAACCAAGTGGTAAAGCAGGCGATACTCGGTAGGGCGTAATTTTACAATTTTCCCTTCTAACCAGATTTCACGCCGGTCAAAATCGATCTTCAGTCTTTCGTCAACCTCAATCAGGCCGTGCATCCCGCCGCTAGCGCCTTCAGTCCGGCGCAAAACTGCCTTGATACGGCTGACCAATTCGCGCGGACTGAACGGCTTGGTAATATAGTCGTCGGCCCCCTTTTCCAAGCCGTGGACACGGTCATCTTCTTCACCTTTGGCGGTGAGCATTATTACTGGAACGCTGCTGATCTCGCGGCACCATCTCCAGGACTTCAAAACCGTTCAAATCCGGCATCATTACATCAAGCAGGATCAGGTCGGGGGTGGCATCGCGCAGGCGCTGGAGGGCTTGCTTGCCATTGAAAGCTTCGACAACCACAAACCCGTCGTGTTCAAGGTTCAAGCGGATAAAGCGCACCATGCGCTCTTCATCGTCCACCACCAGGATCTTGCGTCTTTTTAAAGAATCCTCGTCCATGCTTATTCCCTTACAAATCCAATGATGCGTTCTTCGCCCTCGCTGGGCATAACTTCGATAAAGGAAATTTGATTCATGGGCCAGATGACGGTAATGATGTCATTTGATAAATAGTGGATATCCTTTCCATCCCGGCGACGAGGGTTGTGGATGGTAATCATATTATCGCCAGGGGAGGGCAGCTGATCCAACTCTCCACAAATGGGATCTTCGTTTGAAATATGAACAACCACGGTATATGCCATTCGACCTGACCTTTACTATTCAATCAGCACCTGTATTTTTAGCTTACCCAGGTAAACAACATCCCCATGAGCCACCGGTGTCTCAATATAGGGCGCCAGCCTGACCCCGTTTAAGTAGGTGCCATTGGAAGAACCCAAATCCATGATCACAATTTGATCCTGGATCAATTTCAGGACAGCGTGGAGGCGTGAGACGCCATTGGCATATGCATTATGAGACGAAAGATCCACATCCGGAACAATTGGCTGCCCTTCGGCGGAACGTCCCAAGGTAAATTCGGTGCGGTCTGCCAGCGGTAAAATCTGCCCGCTATCGATCATATTCAAGGAAATCCATGACTGTAAATGCACGGGCGGGAGCGGTGCGGGCTGATTTCGAGCAGGATCGCGGAGTGCTTCCTGACGGGTTTCTGCTGTATGAATTTTATGGGTGGCAATGGTCATATCTATGAGTTGTGCTCCACATTTTGTGCAATATATCGCGCCACTCATCTCTTTATTCTGACAGTTCGGACAAATAATCATTAGTCTTCCGTACCTTTCCCTGAAGTCAACAGGGCGCGTGTTCCATATTTTATCTCTTTTCCACCTTGCTGGGAAAAGGATTTGTTTTGTTGAATGTGTTCCGCTTCCAGCAGCGCTGTACGCGCCAAACCACGCTCGCCTTGCGAAAGCAGATGGGTTGCCAAACGATGCAAATGCTCTGAAGCCTGGTCGAATTCACCGGCAGAAACCTCCAAGCGCGCCTGTTCCTGTAGACGATAAAGTTTCAAGTGTGAGAGCGCTTCGACAATTTCGGCGGGGGGAATGTCCGCGCCTGCCACTTCCAGAACCGGACGACCCAAGTGAATTTGAATCGGTCTTACCGGTAAGCGTTCATCCATCAAAGTGACCGAAATTTTACCGTCAAATAGTTTTACAAAATCCTGGTGAACATTCTGAGGCTGGACTACAAATTCCATCAAAACCCTCAAAGGCGTCTCCCGGACGATGGGTCCCAAATACATGGGAGTTTGATATGAAAGCACGCCAGCTTCCGGCTGAATACGAAAAGCATACCGCAATTCAATCCCTTCTGGCATATTAAAATCAATGCGAGTTTCTTCTGCATACGAACTGCCAAGCTGGTTAAATTTGTCGAGAAGGGTTTTCTGGATATCCTGGGGGCGAGAGACGTACATGCTGCTGCCCCCAGTACTGGAAGCCAGTTCGTCCAGGAAATTATCATTCCACTCAGAACCAATGCCCAAGCCGCTTATCCCAACCCCCTGTTCTGAAGCGCGGCGGGCAAGATTCATGCATTTTTCTTCGTCACCATACGTGCGCCCATCGGTAAGTAAAATGATATGGTTTACCTGGGCATAATTGACGTTGCGAATAATTTCATTGTAGCCCATTTCCAGACCAGAGAATATTTCCGTGCCACCGGAAGGCTGCAGCATATGGATGCGCGCCTCCTGTTTACTCAAATCAGCGCTGCGGCTGGCAGGGATGATCTCTTCTGCCCGATCACTGAAGGCAACCACCGAGAATATATCCTTCGGCTTCATTTTGCGCATGATCTGGATCGCGGTCGCCTTGACCACATCCATATTGCCACCCTGCATGGAGGTCGAACGGTCCAGGACGAGACATAAATTCAGGGAGGGTGCTGGAGGAGCCTGTAAACTTACTGGAGGAGAAAACTCCATAAAGGCATAGATCAGTTGCGGTTCCGAAAGGCGCACCATAGTGTTGCGGCTAAAAAGCACGCGCTGCTCCAACGGGTTATCCACCGGTTTCTCGGGGGGTAATGTTAAATCGTATTTGGAACGTTTTTTGGGATTCGACAGGACTTCATATGCTTCTTGTATATCAAGGAAGAATTCAGTATCCCCCGGAGTTGTATTCTTATCGGGGTGAAGTCTCCTTGCAGCTGAGAAATACGCCTCGCGAATATCATCCGCGGAGGCGTTACGGGGCAATCCTAAAACGGTGTAGAAGTCTTGTGGAATGGTCATTAACCTATCAATTGTACCAAAATCGCACTGATGTTATCCGGTCCCCCGGCATCATTGGCAGCGGCAACCAGACTTTGACACGCGACTTGAAGACTGGGTGCCGAGGTTACCAATTTACTCAGGTTTTGATCAGGAAGAACGCTCCATAATCCGTCGCTGCATATCAGTAAATACCCTGGTTGTGGAAAGGGAGTTGTGAAGATATCCGGTTCAAGCACATCCCCCTGACCGAGGGCCCGATAGAGAACATTGCGCTGCGGGTGAGCAGCTGCTTCTTCCAGGGAAATTTGACCAAGTTCTTCCAGGCGTTTCACAAGGGAATGGTCGCGGGTCAGTACTTCTATGCGCCCGTCCGTGCGAAGCGCATATGCCCGGCTGTCACCAACATGCCCAATGGTCATTTGTTGGCCAAGAACCAGGGCAGCGGTAAGGGTGGTACCACTCCCAGGAGCTGCCATAGTCACAGCTTTCTGCGCCTCCGTGATGGCAGCGCGCATCATTTCCTGAAGAGGTTCTTCCATGCCTTCAGACGGATTGATCAAGTAGGCATGAAAACGCTTCAACATGTAATTTGCCATTGTTCGCACGGCAGTCGAACTGGCCACTTCGCCATATTGATGCCCACCCATCCCATCTGCCACAATATACAATCCCAGTGGCGCACTGTTAGCCTCGCCCCCCGTTGCGACTGTAAAAGAAAACAGGCAATCTTCGTTATGGTCCCGCTGCTTGCCTATCGACTGACCGCAACCTGAGATCAATTGTTGAGGTTCAAAGCGTACAATACCCTTGGAGTTTGTCCCGGTTGGCTCACCTGGCAAGGGATTGGTACTCACGTTTTCCTGTACATAAATGGGCCTGGTCTTTTTACCACGTAACCTGTCGAAAAATGATTTCACAATGATCTCCTTGAACAACCAGCATCATGCCAGCAGGGTGTATAAAAAATGGTCTGTGGAGCCGATATATACAATATCATCATAAACCAGGGGAGAGCCGGTGATTGGCCCCTTGGTGGCAAATTTCCAGCGCAATCGCCCGGAGCGGGCTTCGATGCAATATACGTTGCCATCCGCCGATCCACAGTATAGGGCATCTTTGTAAACGACCGGCGAACTGCTCACTTGGTGCTCGGTCTTGAAACGCCATACTTCTTTGGAGGTATGGGCATCAATGGCATAGATATTTCCGTCGGCAGACCCGATATATACCAGTCCATCAGAAGCGCATGGCGACGCAACTGACCCTTTGCCCATGCGGAAGCGCCAGATTACCCAACCAGCCTTCGCATCCAGGGCATAAAAACTGCTGTCAAGCGATCCAAAATAAACAACTCCATCTGCTTCACAAGGGGAAGATGTAACCGCCATTTTAGCCTTGTAATGCCACTTCATATCGCCGCGGAAATCAACACAATAAAAATCCCCGTTCTCACATCCAGCAAAGACAGTATCGTGAGCCACGAAAGGAGTGGAGCGCACTGGTGCAGCGGTTTCGAACTTCCATGCCGCTCGACCGCTCAACAAATTCACGGCATGGATATGCTGGTCATCAGAACCAAAGAAAACATGCCCTTCTGCGATGCGGGGTGAAGAATGTACCCGGCCTTCCGTGTAATATGTCCAATTCACTTTCCCGGTGCGGGCACTGATCACATGCAAACGCTGATCTTCAGATCCAACAAAAATATCGCCCTCGAAGGCGGCCGGACGGGTAACCACCCCACCATCGGTGGCATACTTCCAATTTAATTTGCCATCGGCTGCATTTAGGGAGTATAGATTATGGTCATACGAGCCGATATATACGGAACCTTCATGATATAAGGGAGCGCCCCGGATCTCATCCTCGCATTGAAAGACCCATATGGGTTTGATCCCCTCCGTTGTTTGGATGCTGGCGGTTGGAAGGCTGGTGCGATTCAATAATCCAGTCTTGCGACCAGCTGCCACCAGGGCTTCTTTCATCGATTCAGCACTATGGAACCTGTCTTCAGGATTGTATTGCAAGGCAGTTTCAATGACCGCTTCCAATTCTACGGAGATCGCTGGATTTATCTTGCGGATCGGACGTTCTCCAAAGGAAAACGGCGGCTCCAGGCGCGGGTCACGACGGGAGAGGGCGTGGTGGATCGTGGCTCCCAGGGCATATATGTCAGCCAAAGGTCCTGCTTCACCGCGATACTGCTCAGGCGGAGAATATCCCTCCGTTCCAATCATGGTCCCTTTTTGACCAACCTGGAAAGGTTTGGCGATGCCGAAATCCACCAGGATAATATGGTCTGCCGGATTGACCATGACATTGGAGGGTTTCATATCCCGGAAAATAATCGGATCTGGCTTATGGGCATGAAGAGAAGAGATTACATCGCACAACTCGATCGCCCAACCCAGGACGCGGGATTCAGCCAGGAAGCCGGGTGTGTCATTGATAATTGCTTCCAGGTCATGGCCATGAATGAATTCTAGGACAAGGTAGGATCGATTGTCCGCGGTGAAATAATCGTAAATTCGAGGGATGGATGGATGGTTGAGGGTTGCCAGGATGTTTGCTTCCCGTTCGAAGTTCTGGACGATGTTCTTTCTTACCAACGGGTCGGCAGCACGGTTAATCATTTCCTTCACAGCGACCAATTTAACCACGCTGGGGAAATGCAGGTCGCGGGCGCGATAAACCGAACCCATGCCTCCCACACCAATGACTTCCTGGATCACGTATCGGCTAACCAGGGTCACGCCAGAAGTTAGTTGAGGGTTCAATGATCCGGAACCGACCTCGGTCTCTTTTGGCTTGGTATTCTTTTTCTTTGTCTCCAGGGAATCCTCCTGAGAAGAAATAACCTGGGTGAATTATAGTTGTCCCTGTCAGGATTGGCAACCTACCAGACAGACAGGTTGTGGATTGGAACCCAACCGTTATCACCTGCAGGACAAAATCTCCAGGGAGACTATACTAACATCGCTTTGGTGGATTCTCCCACATTGGTCCTGTCTCTTTCCCCACCAGGTCACATACGAACTTGAAAAGGAAAAACAGAAAATGGAAATTACCTTACTCCCAGGGTTCAGACACCAATCCAACCTTGCGAGGAATGAAATTCTAGGGCACAATAACCACAGTACCATGCAGTTCAAAATATCGCAATTATTTTTTCGCCGGTGGTATATCGTCATTCATTTCAATATATATTGTTATGCAGAAGGCAAATATACTTGCCATTCCGTCTGCGCTGGTTAGCAGAAGAAAATCCAATAAAGAGGTTATTAGATGCATCCTTTAGCTGGAGTGTATTCCGCGGCTGTCACCCCGTTAAACAGGATTTTTCTCCCGACCTGGAGGCAATCCCCTCCCTGGTGGAGTTTTTCATCGGGCGAGGTTGCCATGGCATTTTGTTCCTGGGAACCACTGGCGAAGGACCTTCCTTTTCGCCAGAAGAGCGACTTGCGATTATAAGAACTGCCTGCCAGACCCGGACTATGCAAAAGAGTATTAAAGGTGAGAACTTCCGACTTCTTGCAGGTACCGGGACGCCCAGCCTTTCTGAAACGATCGCTCTCACCCATTCCGCTTTTGACCTTGGTTGCGAAGCTGTTGTTGTGCTGCCCCCATACTATTATCGAAAAGCCAGTGATGAGGGTTTATTCCGCTATTTTCGTGAAGTAATTCATAAGGCAGTTCCAGCAGGCGGGTATCTGCTTGGATACCACTTCCCAGGAACAGCCGGGATTGGCTTTTCCACAGACCTGCTTGCACGGCTTAAAGACGCCTTCCCTAACCAATTCGCAGGGATAAAGGATTCATCACACGATGAGGAATTTGCACGTCAGGTGGGAAAACGATTTGGCGCAGATCTGCTGGTTCTGACCGGGACCGATTCATACCTGCAACTGGCGCTCGAGAAAATCACGCAGGGGGGTGTATAACCGCACCCGCCAACTTGATCTCACGCGAATTACGTCAGATTTGGGACGCATATCAGAAAGGTGAGGATGTGTCGAAGCTCCAAAACCGTGTGACAGAAATACGAAGAGTTTTGGAGAAATACCCGCCCTTCACACCAGCGATGAAGATGCTGCTGGCAAAACTGTATGGTTTCCCGCATTGGCCTGTCCGTCCTCCGCTGGTGGAAACTTCACCTGACATGATGGAAAAGCTGTCGTTAGAATATTCCGCTGCGATAAAATGAAAGATCTTTGGCGACTGGTCACCACCCCACCTGCTCGCGGCGCATGGAACATGGCCGTGGACGAAGCCATTCTCGAAGCGGTAGGGCGCGGGGAATCTCCAGCCACCCTGCGCCTGTATGCCTGGGAACCTGCCTGCCTCTCCCTAGGTTATGCCCAACCCCTGGAAGATGTGGACATTTCCCGCTTACAAGCGCGGGGCTGGGAATTGGTCCGTCGTCTGACAGGCGGGAGGGCAATCCTCCACACCGACGAAATTACATACTCCGTGATCGCGCCTCTCGATGAGCCGCGGGTGACCGGGACGGTATTAGAAACCTATGGGCGCCTGGCATCCGCGTTGATGAAGGCTTTACTTCTGCTTAACCTTCCAGTGGAAATACAGGAGCGGAGCCCAGGGAACCGGGAAACACCCAATCCGGTCTGTTTTGAAGTGCCATCTACTTCTGAGATCACCGTGGGAGGCAAGAAGTTGGTGGGCTCAGCCCAGGCTCGGCGCAAAGAGGGCATCCTCCAGCATGGGTCCCTACCTCTAACCGGTGACCTGACCCGCATTTTGCAGGTCCTGGTTTTCACCAACGAAGAAACGCGCACTAGTGCTGCAAACCGACTGTTGGAACGGGCTACAACCGTTGAATCGGCACTAGGGCGAATTGTTTCCTGGGATGAGGCGGCACAGGCCTTAACCTCTGCGTTCAAGACCGAGCTTGGATTGGCCCTCCAAACGGGAGAACTAGAGCCACTGGAAAAAGAAAGGGCTGGGCAATTGGCTGAACAAAAATATAGTTCCCCCGACTGGACCCGGAGAAAAAAATAGTTGAAGGCTTATCACCTTCAACTATTTTGATTTTCCTGACCAATCAATTATGGTTTTGGTGGGACAAAGCGAATAGATTTATATCCCATGGATTCAAAGAACCAGCGTAAATAGGTTTGGGCATTGGTAGCTGCCTGGCTAAGGATATCTTCCTGTGTGGCGGCTTTGAGAATCTCCTGTTCTGCCACCAAGCGAACCTGGGTCTCCAGGGTTGGATCTCCACGGGTGAATAGTCCCGTCTCCCGGTCATAAATATACGACTTGTCATTGTCAAGGGTGGCAACCAGGATTTCTGTTGCCGGCAAACGGACGTTGAGCAATTCGCCTGTCAGCCACAAGTCTTCCGGTTTGATCTTGCTCATGTCGATCCCGGCGATAACATATCCGTGCGCCACGAACAGCAACCGGTCCCCAAAAAGGGGACCCAATACTCCCTGGTTGACTTCAGCCGTAACCACTTTCTCAACCGTGTAGCGAATTGTTTCCAGCCGGGCAAGTGATTGAACTTCGTTAATAATCGTTACCGGATCCGGGATTATCGTGGGGGTTGGGTGCAGCAGGTTGGCTACCTGGGTGCCCAATTCACGGTTGGCCTGCTGCAAAGGATTCAGGGTGCGATTTATGTTGTTAATTACCAGGCTTACCACGATCATAACGACTGCAATACTCACCAGGATGAGAATGATCGAGAGGATGATTTTAAATGAATTCGTCGACTTTTTATCAGTCATTTAATCATTATATCTGAAAAAAACCTTTCTCTTGCATATTTTCCTGTTAAGATATATCATCGCTAAATCGCTGGGGATTTCCCCGTAACCCTATTCTCTTGAAAGGAGAAGAAATATGAAAAGAGTTTTTGCGTTTGTGTCATTAATGGTAGCGGTCGTCATGCTGCTAACTGCTTGCGGACCTGCCGCAACTGTCGAACCGCCGACCGCAGTACCCCCGACCTCGGTTCCACCGACCGCAGTACCACCCACTGCTGTCCCCCCGACTGAAGTCCCGGTTACTCCAACATCAGCACCCACTGCCGTTCCCACCCCGATCCCACCTATTTGCACCAAACTCACTGATGCTCCCGCTGCTCCTGCAGCCGGCCAGCTTGGCGCTGCGGATAAACCGATCACCATGGCTTTTGTTCCCTCTGGTGAATCGGGTGTTATTGCAACAGCGAGCAGCGCCATTGCAGACTGCTTGAACCAGATGACCGGTCTTTCTTATACAGTCCAGACCGGTACCAGCTATGCTGCCGCCATTGAGGCGATGGGTGCTGGAAAAGCCCAGGTCGGCTTCTTAAACACCTTCTCGATCCTGATTGCCGAGGCAAAATACCAGATCATCCCGGCTTTGATCAACCTCCGGAAATATCAAACCAATGACCTTGATCCCGACAAAGCGCTCGGCGGACAGTTGGAGCCATTCTACAAAGCTCAATTCATTACAAAGGCCGATTCCGGAATCAAGACCTACGCAGATTTGAAAGGCAAGACTTTCTGCTTCGTGGATCCGCTTTCCACATCGGGTTATATCGTCCCGCGGATCATCCTCGCGGCGAATGGCGTTAATCCTGACACCGACTTTGCTGCAACCGTAAACGCCGGTTCCCACCAAAATGTTGCTGCCGCAGTGTACAAGGGAGACTGCGATGCTGGTGTGACCTTCATCAACGTGCTGACCGACGCGACCCTGAATGCCACCTATCCAGACATTCAAACGAAACTGGTGGTCTTTGCAGTGTCGGATCGCATCCCGAACGACGGCGTCCAGTATATCAAGACGTTGGACCCCAAACTCCAGGCGATCACTACCGAAGCACTGCTGGCGATGGCCGCTGACCCGGGCGGTAAGGCCGTGCTGGCTAAGCTTTACACCATCAATGCCTTCCAGAAAATCGACTCGAAGTTTACGCTGTATTCTGACTTTAATAAAGTCCTCGTGGCGGCTGGTGTCGATCCAGCATCACTGGTTAAATAACACTGCTTGTCAGCCTGGCAGGGTCCAAAACCTGCCAGGCTTTTCTTTACCAGCATTTGGATCAGGATGGGTAAAATTCGCCATGTTGAAAATCGAAAACCTAACCAAAGTCTATCCAAACGGCACCCAGGCATTAAAAAACGTCAGTTTTGAAGTCAAAGACGGCGACTTTCTGGCTGTGATTGGGTTAAGCGGATCCGGGAAATCGACGTTGTTGCGATGCATCAATCGTCTTATCGAGCCAACCTCTGGAAAAATAATTTGGGACGATCAGGATATCACCTCGGCTTCTTCCAAGGATATTCGCAAGATCCGCCGCCAAATAGGGATGGTTTTTCAGCAATTTAACCTGGTGAAACGGTCTTCTGTTATGACCAATGTTCTTTGCGGGCGGCTTGGGTACGTCAACACGTTTTCAAGCGCTCTGCACATTTTTTCTGAAGAAGACAACCGGAAAGCGCTCGCCAGCCTCGATCAGGTTGGACTTGCAGATAAACCACATGTGCGCGCCGACTCCCTTTCAGGTGGTCAGCAGCAACGGGTTAGGATCGCGCGAGCCCTGATGCAGGATCCAAAGATTATCCTCGCCGATGAACCAGTTGCTTCGTTAGACCCGGTGTTATCACATTCCATCATGAAATATCTTGAACAACTCAATAAAGAAAAAGGCATCACTGTCATTTGCAGCCTGCATTTCCTTGACCTGGTTCATCGTTATGCCACCAGCGCAATTGCACTCAAAGACGGGGAAGTCGTCTTCCGGGGATTGCCCAAGCAAATTGATGACGCAGAATTTAAAGCCATCTATGGGCAGGAAGCTGAACGTGTCTCGATCCTTTGAATCTGGGCATACCATTAGCCACCATTTATTAAATTTCCAAGATAAAAATATACATCCATGGCAAAACCAGAAACCACCACAAAAACGTCAACAACAATAATTCTGGTCGCATTGGCTTCCCTGATCATTCCCGGGTCTGGGCAATTTCTATCCAAAAAGCGCACACGCGGGGGGTTGATATTAATCACAACCTCGATCCTGGCTTTCCTGGTTAATTGGTCACTGGCTCACCAGAATATCGGGAAGATCGCCCTCAACGGTTGGACTACAAGTTGGCTGTGGCTGCCTCTCATCCTGTTTTGGATCTGGAATGTGCTGGATGCCCACGCTCAGGCAAGGTCACATGCATTCAGCTTCCTGCCGGGAATCTTGTTTGTGAGCATTATCCTTTACGTGATCGCGTGGAACGTCACCACGGTTAAGTTTAACCGGCTGATCGAGCGGTTTAACGATGCCGCGAACTGTTGCAACCAACATTATTAATCCAGACATGATCACAATGAATGTCAACGGACAAGATAAGATCTGTGCCTGGACCTGCATGTATACATACATCGGAGACAAGCTGGCAGGGCGTCCGGTTGTCGGGCCAGATCCGGGTGAGCGACAACCTGCTTCAAATAATCGGCACGATTAAACTTGTGCCAGCTTCAAATTGGCAGGTTAATCTGGGACTGGCAGACACGGGGGGGAAAATCAAGACATTTGTCGCCGGTTCAATGATCCAAACCATTGCCATGGGACTGATGGCAACTCTATTGTCAACGTTCCTGGCAGTGCCGATCAGCTTTTTGGCAGCTCGCAATATCATGTCCCGTTTCCCTGGGGGAACAATTATTTATTATGCTGCACGCGGCTTTCTAAATGTTGTGCGCGCCATTGACACGATCGTGTGGGGCCTGATCGTTGTTGTCTGGGTGGGTCTGGGACCATTCGCTGGTGTAATCGCTTTAACCATCCACTCGGCGGCGGCATTGGGCAAATTATTTTCCGAGGAGATCGAGCATATTGATACCGGTCCGATCGAGCGCTGTCACTGCCACAGGTGCCAACCTGATCCAGATTATTCGGTATGCAGTCATCCCCCAGATTATTCCGTCTTTCCTATCCTTTTCTCTGCTGCGCTGGGATATCAATATGCGCTCAGCGACGGTCATCGGCTTTGTTGCCGGTGGCGGCATTGGGTTTTTTGTAATTGAAAATGTCCGCATGGGTGGTTATCAGCAGTATGCAACCGCATTGTGGGCTGTGGTTGTCGTCATCATCCTGGTGGATTATATAAGCGGAAAATGGCGCGAAAGCATTTTAAAAGATCAACCACCACCGGAAGATAAAAAGAAATACCCCGTCTTGAAAACAATACGGTTGGTTTTTTATATCATCCTGGGATTACTGGCATTGATTTATTGTTGGAATCTGAGCGAAATCAATATCCAGAATTTATTCAGCCCCGGATCAAACTTTGGCGACCTTATCAAAGCTTTCGTGATGATCGATCTATCCCCGGGTGTATTGCAGCCCATCATCCAGCAATTGATCGTCACGATATTCCAAGCATTTCTTGCCACAACGATTGGTGCAATATTCGCCTTGCCTTTTAGTTTCCTGGCGGCTAAGAATCTTACCGGTCGCAGCCGGCTCTCTGTCTGGATCTATTATCTGGCACGGTCGATCTTTAACTTCCTGCGATCGATCGAAGCACTTCTTTATGTGGTGCTTTTCATTTTTGGGTTGGTGTCGGCCCATTTGCCGGGATGCTGGCACTGGCTGTCACTTCCTTCGCCCTGATAGGAAAATTGTTTTCAGAAGCCATTGAGAATATCGAGACCGGCTCAATCGAGGCCGTTACTGCAACCGGCGCCAACCGTCTGCAAATGATCGTTTATGCAATCCTGCCCCAAATAACACCCCCTTTCATCTCCTATCTGCTCTACCAGTGGGATATAAATATCCGCATGGCAACGATTATTGGCTTTGCAGGCGGTGGCGGAATAGGCTAAACCCTGACCACTTACTTCGGCTCCCTGCAATATCACAAAGCAGGGACGGTAGTGTTCTTTATCATCATCATCGTGGCTTTAATGGATTTCGCAAGTGCAAAACTAAGGCAGACGCTGGTTTAAGGCTGCCCCAGAATCTCATTGAGCAAGTCCCATAAATCGCTTTCAAACCTGATTACAGTCAACGGTATTCTCGCATGGTACAATCCTGCCCATGTTTAGACGGGTTGTCAAAATGGTAATCAAGGTTCTAATCGTTTTGTTCCTTATCGGATTTCTTCTCCTGGTCGTCTCCCGGCTCGTAACCGGCATATATGCGCGTTCAAGGACATTTTCACTCTCGGACGTCCCGCCCCGCCAGGTTGCGATCGTTTTCGGCGCAGGTTTATGGCGAAACGGGACCGCCACACCGGTCCTACATGATCGCGTCCAAACGGCTGCCAATTTATATTTCGCCGGGAAGGTCGAGAAGCTCTTGATGAGCGGCGATAACCGTTTTGTGGAATACAACGAACCAGCGGTAATGCGTGATGTTGCGCTGTCACTCGGAGTCCCAAATGATGCCATTGTGCTTGATTATGCAGGGCGCCGCACGTATGATACCTGCTACCGCGCCAAAGCCATTTTCGGCCTCTCCGAGGCCATCCTGGTGACACAAAGCTTTCACCTGCCGCGCGCGATTTACGAATGCAACTTTCTGGGGGTTGCCTCTATAGGAGTCGACGCCGATTTGCGTGAGTACAGGGTTTCTTCCCAACTGTTTTGGAATACGCGTGAATTGTTTGCCACCGTGGCTGCCCTTTGGGATGTGAACATCAGCCACCCGATCCCCGTACTGGGTGACCCTGTAAAAATCTTTCCATGAGGCGAAGAAAATTATGACCCGAGATGAAGCCCTTGCCCTCGTTCGCGAATATGTTAAAAACGACAACCTCGTAAAGCATATGCTGGCGGTGGAAGCTGCCATGCGCTTCTACGCAGAAAAATTTGGTGAAGATGTGGAAAAATGGGCAGTAACCGGTCTGCTGCACGATTTCGATTGGGAGATCCACCCCACTCTCGAAGATCATCCGCTGGCAGGCGAACCCATCCTGCGCCAGCGGGGAGTGCCCGAGGATATCATTCGGGCCGTGATGAGTCACGCTGACCATACCGGTGTACCGCGCCAATCCCGAATGGAAAAAGGTCTCTACGCCTGCGATGAAGTGACCGGGCTGATCACTGCCGTGGCCTTGGTACGTCCTTCCCGTTCCCTGTTGGACCTGGAGCCGAGCTCAGTCAAAAAGAAATGGAAAGACAAAGCGTTCGCCGCCGGCGCCAACCGGGACGAAATCCAAAAAGCTGCTGCTGAGTTCGGCATTGACCTATGGGAACATGTAGGGAACGTCATCACAGCCATGCGCAAAATAGCCCCCGAATTGGGTTTGGTGGGAAACATTCAAAGATAAGGTCATTGATTCAATTTATTCTTTCCAAGAAACCTTCCACAAACTCCCATTTTCACTTTCTGCACACAAGAAATCCAATTGAATATCCATCGGTTCAAAAACCCCGCATCAAATTAATGGATGCGGGGGATTTTTTTATCCCTTCGGTTTACTTCTTTTTTGCCGGTGGTTTCTTTTTCTCTTCCTTCTTCACCAATTCAACAAACCGATCCACAGCCCAGCCCTCTGTTAATCCCATTAACCCATCTCCTGGTTTCACATCCACCACGGTATCACCGCGCGTGGCAGAGCGCTTGCGCAACGAAGCCTCGTCCAGGCGTGCCATTTTCGCAGCTGCTTTGATGAGATGCAGGGTGATGACTGCGTTTGGTTTTCCCATCGCCATCCCGGCCAATTTGATACCGCGTGCCAATTCCCAGGCAATGACACCTTTTCCATATCGCCCCTGCGTCGGGAAGTCTTTAACTGCCACGCGTTTCCCCTTGCCGTCCGAACCCACCAGGAACAGGTCGCCTGTGCCAGGAAGGACCTGCATACCAACCACTTCGTCACCTACCCCCAATTTGATCCCATTAACTCCCGCCGCTGCCAGCCCCATCGGGCGGACATCCTCCTCGTTGAAACGGATCGCCATGCCCTGGGCGGTTGCCAGCAACACCTCTTTTTTTCCATCGGTTAAAGCCACCCAACCCAGGCTGTCGCCATCATTTACGTTTACCAGCCGGAACGTCTGTGCCGAGGGACCGGGCAGGTCGCTGACCAGGCTCTTTTTTATCATCCCGCCGCGAGTGACAGTCAACAGCGTGGTTTCTTCGGAGAGTTCAGACCGCCTGGCAGGCAGGGAGAATGCCGCCGCCGGGATCTCATCCACCTGGAGAGGAGATTGTTTGTTGAATGGATTACCCTCAGAAAGCTTTTCGGTCTCAGGCAGGGTATGGACAGCCACCGCTGCCGCGAGCCCGTGCCCAGTGACCAGGTAAAGAGTATCCGTTGCATTTGCTTTAACCAGCAATTTCGGTGCCTCCGTGCCGGAAAGCCGCGGCGGCTTGTCATCGCGAGTGCGGGAGATGATCCCATCAGCAGTCATGCCTATCCAGAGTACCTGCTCCACGACCAGTTCCGCGGCGGTAAGTGGAGCTTTTTTAGCCTTGCGGCCTTTCATGCTGACGATCTGCGTCCTGCGCCGATCCCCATAAGCAGCCTTGACCTTTAGCAATTCTTCTGCTGCCACCGTGCGCATTTTTTTAGGTGACTTCAGCAACCCTTCCAGTTCCTTAATCAATACAAGCGTTTCCTTGTACTCGGTCTCGATCTTCTTTCGCTCCAATGCTGCCAGCCGCCGCAACTGCATTTCCAGAATGGCATTGGCCTGGAGTTCCGAAAGTTTGAAACGCTTCATCATGCGCGTGCGGGCAGAATCCACGTCAGGTGAACCCTTAACGAGGGCAATGATCTCATCCAGGTGTTTGAGAGCGATCGTGAGGCCTTCCAGGATGTGCGCACGGGCGCGCGCTTTATGCAAATCGTACTCGGTACGCCTTTTGATGACTGTCAGGCGATGATCTAGGTACACTCGCAAGGCTTGTTTCAGGTTTAGCAGGCGCGGCTCGTTATCCACCAGGGCAAGCAGGTTGATGCTGAACGTGGACTGCATTGGAGTCCGTTTATACAGGGCAGCCAGGACCTTCTCAGGCTCAACGTTCTTGGTCAGTTCGATGACAATGCGGAGACCCTGGCGGTCGGATTCGTCTCGCAGGTCAGTGATCCCTTCCAATTGTCCATCACGTACCAGTTCTGCGATGCGCTCGATCAAGCTGGACTTGTTGACTTGGTAGGGTAGTTCGGTGACGATGATGCGGCTTTTACCGCGCTCCATCTCCTCTATATGGGCGTTGGCCTGGATCGTGACTTTTCCCCGGCCTTTGCCGTAGGCAGCTTCTATGCCTTCCTCCCCCTTCTGCTCGATAATGATACCGCCGGTGGGAAAATCCGGGCCTTCCACAAACTCCATCAAATCTTCCACGTTGACATCGTCGAGCTTTTCCCACTTTTCGAGCATGTAGATGCAGGCATCCGCGATCTCGCCCAGGTTGTGGGGTGGAATATTGGTGGCCATGCCAACAGCAATGCCCGTAGCGCCATTGACCAACAGGTTGGGGATGGCAGACGGGAGCACGGTCGGTTCGGTGAGAGTGCCATCAAAATTTTCTGTGTAGTCCACCGTGTCTTTGCCGATATCCGCCAGCAGGTCCAGCGCCGGGGGGGCAAGGCGGGCCTCGGTATAACGCATGGCAGCTGGCGGGTCGCCGTCCACTGATCCAAAGTTACCCTGTCCATCCACCAAGAGCGTACGCATGGAGAAATCCTGGGCCATGCGTGCCATGGCTTCATATACAGATTGGTCCCCATGGGGGTGATATTTACCAAGCACCTCGCCAACAATACGGGCAGACTTGCGGTAGGGGCTGTCGGTGCGGATGCCCATATCGAACATGGCATACAGGATGCGGCGTTGGACGGGCTTGAGGCCATCGCGCGCATCCGGGAGGGCACGCGCTACGATAACGCTCATGGCATAGTCAAGATACGCCTGCTGCATTTCCTTGTTAATGTCAATTTTACGGACGAGTCCGAGTTCCATAAATCACTCCATAAAAATCACCCCAGGGAGCACTGAATTCACAGAGAATGAAATGATTACTGTTGCTTCGGTGCACTCCGTGGTGAAAAACTTGTTCTAAAAATCGTTCTTATCTTACGGGGAAAGGGGGAAAGCGTCAAGGAGAATAAGACAAGGGAGGCCAATTGGCCTCCCTTGGAGATTTATGGGTTGAACGTGATCGTTTTATCCATACAAATTCCAGCCAAGCCGTCCAGCGAACAAAGGGAGAAAACGGCAGTGAAATGATGACCAGAAGGATCATATGCGAGCTGGCCCGGATTGAAATTTGCCACATGTCCGCCTTCCCCCGGTTCAAGGTTCAGCTGGTTGCTTTCCAATGTACATGCTTCGTAGCTGCGGAAACTATCCAGGGTATGGGTGGTAGTGGTTGAGGTTGTATTATCCGTGATAATTATCCTGATGGATTCCCAGGTGATTTGGCCGGTATTATCCACCTGGAACTGGAAAGCATGTTGAGGTGCGCAGGAAGTATTATCGATAAACGACACGGTGAAATTTGGAGCCGGGGTTAATGTCGCTTTTGGGGTGGGAGTTGGCGGAGGGTTGATGGAGGGGAGACCGGAAATATTCCCAACAACCGTTGCATACTGCCCCCACAGCCAGCAGGTAATGGCTGGGTTGGATGGCAGCTTGATGATCCAGTAATCGTTATACAGGCTGCGTCCCACCACTTCAGCTGTCTGCCCAACATTTACAATGCCAATTTTGTCATATGCTGTGCCCGGGCCGGAACGACAGTTGGTTTGAACCGAGACGCTGACCATGGGAACCGTTGGGGTAATTGTGAAGGTAGCTGTTGGTGTCAGGGATGGAGTGGAAGTATTTTCCGGCGTGAAGGTCGCCAGCGCTTGCAGTGTCGAGTTTATAGAAAAGGCCAGGGCAGTCTGGGCGGCATATGTGGAGGCAACGATTATTGCCACCTGCGTCTGAGCAGCAATGACCGGATCTTCATTATTGCCTCCAATCACCGGGATCGTCTCGGGCATATTGCAGCCCGATGTGAAAATCAAGAACGAAGAGGCGAAAACCGCCAAATATTTTTTCCAGGTCATGGTGCCCTCTCTTTACGACAAGTGTGTTACACAATTATCATACAATTATTTATCCCCAAAGACAAGCTCCCTCCCCAAAAAAAATATAAATAAAAGAGGCAGCATGTCAGCTGCCTCTTAATTATAGGGTGGATATGAAAAAGTTAATCGTCCAAACTAATCTAGTCTGACGCTCCTGCGTCTGGGATTTCAGTCCATTGGGAGGAACCAGCCTGGGCAAGCGCTTTCTCAACCGCGGCGAAGCGTCCATGCACAAAACCGGTGCCGGCTGGGATGAGCTTCCCAATAATGACGTTCTCTTTCAATCCGTAAAGCGGGTCGGTGGAAGATCCGATGGCGGCGCCAGCCAAAACCTTGATGGTATGCTGGAACGAAGAGGCTGAAAGGAAGGAATTGGTGCTAAGGGAGGCTTTGGTAACTCCCAGCAGCAATTCGTGGAATTTTGCTGGAGTTTTCCCTTCGGCGAGCAGTTGCTCGTTGACTCTCTGGACTTCCAATCGTTCGACAGCATCGCCAGGCAGATAACGCGTGTCACCTGGACGAATAACCTGTACTTTGCTCAACATCTTGCGGATGATGACTTCGAAGTGCTTGTCATGGATATTCTGACCTTGCGAGCGATAGACCTTCTGGATCTCGGTCATCAGGTACATTTGACAGGCTTCCCGCCCCTGGACGCGGAACACCCGGTGGGGGTTGAGCGATCCTTCGGTCAACGGCTGACCATCTTCGACATGATCGCCATCCTTGACCAGCAAGCGCAGCGTGGTGGGGATTTCATGTTCGATCTCCTCACGCTGTTCCCTTGAGACGTACACCTTGCGCTTCTCGATGCGGACTTTACCGCCATGCTCGGCCGCGATGGTTGCGTCATCCAAGGTAGCGATAATTTCACCGGCTTTGATCTCGGTTTCATCTTTAACCTGGATCTTCCATTCTTTTGGCACATCGAACTCATCGTGGATCATTTCACTCTGTTCGACGCGGACAAGGCGCATGTCAGCATATTTGTCCGACTGGATAATGCGAACCGTGCCCTTGATCTCGGCGACGACTGCTTCACCCTTCGGTTGTTTGCGGAGACTCGAAAAGTTCTTCCACGCGGGGTAGACCGGTGGTGATATCGCCGCCGGCAGCAACACCGCCGGTATGGAAGGTGCGCAAAGTCAACTGCGTACCAGGTTCGCCGATGGACTGGGCAGCCACAATACCGACTGCCGATCCCATCTCGACCATGGTGCCGCGTGCCAGGTCAACACCATAGCATTTGGCACAAATCCCGTGGGTTAATTCGCAGGTAAGCGCTGAACGGACCTTCACTTCAACAACATCGGCCACAGAAATCTTGCGGGCCAGGTCTCGATCGAGAATGTCGTCCGGTTCTGCCAGCACTTCACCCGTTTTCGGGTCAAGTACACGTTCTGCAGCCAGGCGTCCATATAAGCGTGAGGCCATGGATTGTCCGGCCACATCGTCCTTCCTGCGGATCCAAACTCCATTGTGCGTGCCGCAGTCGGGTTCGTTGATGATGATATCCTGGGCAATATCCACCAGGCGGCGGGTGAGGTAACCAGCGTCTGCTGTTCGCAGGGCGGTATCAGCCAGGCCCTTGCGTGCGCCGTGCGTGGAAATGAAGTACTCCTGGGCCGTAAGACCCTCGCGGAAGTTGGAGCGGATGGGCATTGGAATAATGCGTCCGGATGGGTCAGCCATCAGACCACGCATACCCGCCAATTGCGAAATTGGACCAAAACCACCCTTGGTAGCACCTGAATTGGCCATGGTGGATAGGTTGCCATCCGGGTCCAAGGCATCACGGACCGATTTGGCAACATCCGTGGTGGTTTGCTGCCAGATCTGGATAATACGTTCATTTTGTTCCTGCTCGGTCAGCAGACCACGCCGGAAGTCCCTCTGCACCAGTTCGACATCCTTGAGGGCTTTCTCGATGATCTCCTGTTTCAGAGGAGGAACTGTGATATCGGAGACCGCAATGGTGGTACCGGAACGCATGGCATATTCAAAGCCAATGCGTTTGATCCCATCTGCGGTTTCTGTCGTAACATCCTGGCCGTAAAGCTCATACACCTCGGCAATGAGGTCTTTCACCCCACCCTTTTCCAACTGCCGGTTAATAAATTGGACTTTTTCCGGCAGGATGCGGTTGAAGATGACGCGCCCAACGGTGGTTTCGATGATCCGAGTTTCCGCTTCCGGAAGGCGATTTTCCTCCTCATCGTACCAGGTGGTTAAACGTGCCTTGATCTTGCTGTGAATATCCACCTGATCCAGCTGGTAGGCCAGATCTACATCATCCATATCTGAAAAGACACGTCCATCACCCTTGTGCGGTTTTGAATGCAGCATGGTCATATAGTACACGCCCAGCACCATGTCTTTGGATGGACCAATGATCGGTTCGCCATCGGCAGGCTTGAGCAGGTTCTTGGATGCCAGCATTAAGCGGCGGGCTTCCTGAACGGCCTTGTCAGAAAGGGGCACATGGACAGCCATCTGGTCACCGTCGAAGTCTGCGTTAAAAGCGGTACAGACCAGCGGATGCAACTGGATCGCCGAACCTTCGATCAGGATCGGCTCAAATGCCTGGATACCAAGGCGGTGCAAGGTTGGTGCACGGTTCAACAGGACCGGACGATCCTTGATTACTTCCTCTAATGCTTCATAGACCTCGGGGCGGTTGCGTTCGATGAATCTCCGCGCTCCCTTGACGTTGGCGGCATAGTTATGAGACACCAGCCGGGAAATCACAAACGGGCGGAAGAGTTCCAGCGCCATGCTTTTGGGGAGACCGCACTGGTAGAGTTTTAACTGCGGACCTACCACGATCACGGAGCGGCCGGAATAATCCACACGCTTGCCCAGCAGGTTGCGGCGGAAGCGGCCTTTCTTGCCCTTGAGCATATCGCTCAAGGAGCGCAGTTCACGCCGGCCGCGGCGACTGAGTGCTTTGCCGCGCTGGCTGTTGTCGATCAGGGAATCAACTGCTTCCTGTAACATGCGCTTTTCATTACGAACAATCACATCTGGAGCGCCAAGTTCGAGCAGCCGCTTCAGGCGATTATTGCGGTTAATCACACGGCGGTATAGATCGTTCAAATCAGACGTGGCAAAACGACCGCCATCCAGTTGCACCATGGGGCGCAGATCGGGTGGGATGACTGGCAGGACGGTCAGGATCATCCATTCCGGTCGATTGCCGGAACGGCGGAATGCTTCAACAACCTTCAGACGGGAAGTTGCCTTCTTGCGCTTTTGCTTGGATTTCGTTGTTTTTACTTCGTGCCAGAGTTCTTCTGAGAGTTTATCAAGGTCGAGGCGGCGCAAGATATCGTAGAAAGCCTCAGCGCCCATGTCAGCGCGGAAGACCTGCCCCCAGCGTTGTTTAAGTTCGCGATAACGGGTTTCACCCAGGAAGGTAAATGGGCGAAGTTCCATCAACTCATCGCGTTGACGGGCATTGGCATCATGACTGGTCGAGGTCTGGTCTTCCAGTTGGCTGCGCAATTCGTTCATCTGCTCATCGGCGGTAGCCTTGATCGTCGCAGCTTCTGTTTTTACTGCATCCAGGGCGCGCGATTTTTCATCCTTGAGTTCGTTTTCGATCGCTTCCAGCCGACCCTGGACAAATTTTTGAACCTTGCCAAGGTGTGTGGCACCAACCTTGATGCCTACATCCACGATCACCGTGGCGGTGCTTCCAAATACGACGGCTTCTTTAAGGACTTTGCCTTTATTTTCCTGGAGATAGGCTTCCAGCCGCTGACCTTCCTGAATGATCGGTTCCAGCTTGGCGGCAATTTGCTCGTCATATTGGTGCTCCATCTCAACCCGACGGGTCTGGAGCTCAGCTTGTTTTTTATCACGGCCTGTCTTGATCTCGGCGATCTTGGAATTAATAACAGCTGCCTGCTCACGTTCGGAAACGGAAATCTCATCTTCAAGCCGCTTGAGGGCCTTCTGGCGGGCATCCTCGTCAACATAACTGACAATATATTGAGCGAAGTACAACACCCGGTCCAGATTGCGGCGGGAGATGTCCAGCAACATCCCAAGGTATGAGGGAATCCGCCGCGTGTACCAGATATGGGCTACAGGCGTCGCCAGCATGATATGACCCATGCGCTCGCGGCGCACGGAGGAGCGGGTCACTTCAACGCCGCACTTATCGCATGTAATTCCTTTGTAACGGGGGTTTTTATATTTGCCGCAATAGCATTGCCAGTCACGTGTCGGGCCAAAAATAGCCTCACAGAACAGGCCATCTTTCTCCGGGCGCAGTCGGCGGTAGTTGATGGTTTCGGGTTTCAGAACTTCGCCGTAAGACCAGGTAAGGATGGTTTCCGGAGAAGCAAGACTGATACGTAATGAAATTAATCCCTTGGTTTCCACTAGGCCGTCTCCTCATCTTGTTAAAATGAAACCTGCGACTGACCACCCTCGCTCCAACATTCAAGTGATGCCAGAGACACACAAAAGCAAGCGCTTCGAAGCCTTTGCTTCAAGCGCTCGCTAAATGTCGCAGATAATGGTTATATCTCAATGGAGCCGAATTATACTTGTATGGTCTGATTTGGTCAAGAGGAGCCTTCCTGGAGTCAATTATTGACTCCAGGGTCCAAATTTAATCAAATTTTAACAATTGAAGCACATCCTGCAAAGCGGTGTCAAAAACCTCCTGCATCGTATCCTGAGGTACCTGATACTGACCCCCAAAAGACCCGTCACCATAAACTTCCCGGGCAGTTTGCGCGTCCAGGATATCAGATGGGACATGCGGCGGGATTTTTTCTCCTTCCGGAAGATCGGATACGACAGTAAATGAAAATGCCTCCAGCCAGTTGGCGTGACTGGGTTTTAGTTCGTGGTGCAAGGCCACCTGTTCCACACTGTGGGCCATCCACCATGAATACCACTGCATTTTTAAACCCGGCAGGTCATTGGCGAGTTCGGTTAGGCGAATCTTCAATCCATTATTGCCGCCATGACCATTCAGGAAGAGCATGCGCTTGAAACCCTGCCCATACCCTGAACGGACAATGTCCTCCACTGCATCCATTAATGTGGACAGGCGCAAGCTGAGAGTGCCCGGGAAACTGAGGAAATAAGGGCTGGCTCCAAAGTTGATCGTTGGCGCTACCAGCACCCCGGTCTGATTGGAGGCAGCATCTGCCAGCGCCAGCGGGATCTTTACATCGGATAGCAGGGAAAGATAGCCGTGCTGCTCACAGGCTCCCACGACAATCATCAAACGGTCGTCACGTTTTAGATATGTTTCCACATCCATCCAGTTTAATTCTTCGATTCGCATATCCCTATTATAATCTGCATGTGAACGAGCAAATTCCAATTCCAGCCCTTTTCCTCGAAAGAATGTCCCGTTTCCTGGAAAACGATTATCCCGCATTCGCCGAGTCCTTGACCCAGGAACCCGTCCGCGGGCTGAGGGTGAACACGCTAAAACTTTCGGCTGCTGAGTTTCAGGAAATTTCACCCTTTCCACTCGGAGACAAGGTGGCATGGTGTGATTCGGCTTTTTCGTTACCTGCAGCGCCGGTTGCCGTGAAAGGGAAAAATGAATTAATCGAGGTAGGCAAGCACCCGTTCCACACAGCGGGACTGTACTACCTGCAGGATCCATCAGCCATGTCAGCTGCTGAACTCCTTAACCCACAACCCGGCGAGCACATCCTGGACCTGGCTGCTGCCCCTGGAGGCAAAACCACCCACATTGCCGCACTGATGCAGGGAAAAGGTCTGCTAATTGCTAACGAGATCAAGACCAAACGATTAAACCACCTGGTGGTCAATGTGGAACGCTGGGGTGCATCGAATGTTGTGGTAACCAATGAGACTCCCGAACGGATTGCTGACCATTTCGGAGCTTATTTCGACAAGGTTCTCGTGGATGCACCCTGTTCTGGAGAAGGAATGTTTCGCAAGGACATGGGAGCGCGCCTCGATTGGTCTGAAGAAATGATCGCTGGCTGCGCAATCCGTCAAACGAATATCCTGCGCGTGGCAGCCCACCTGGTACGCCCGGGCGGTACCTTGCTCTACTCCACCTGCACATTCGCCCCCGAAGAAGATGAAGCTGTCATAGCCCGATTTATTAAAGACCACCCAGATTTCAAGGTGGAAACTCTGCCGCAATTGCCAGGTTTTTTGCCTGGGTACCCGGAATGGATCAGGTCAAAAACCGAAAGTAATGACTCCAGTGAGATGGATTCCCTGCGCGGTGCGGTGCGACTTTTCCCCCACCGGGTGAGCGGGGAGGGACATTTCGCCTGCCTGATGAAGCGCGGGGAGGACCTGCAGGCGAGTTAACCTTCTCCTCGCGTTATAAAAGAATCCCTAACCCTGAATGGAGGATCTGGCAGGCATTCCGTGAGGAGACGCTGGGTGTGGAATTTATATCCGAGCGATTGCGCTTGCAAGGAGACCGGTTGTATTTCGTACCGGAAGACGTTCCCGACCTAAAAGGATTGCGAGTGACCATCCCTGGCATATGGCTGGGAAACGTAAAAAAAGAACGCTTCGAACCAGCCCATCCACTGGCAGCATATCTGCAGCCGGGTCAGGGACAAAACGTAATCGACCTTTTGCCAGACAGTCGCGAGATGGCTGCTTACCTGCGAGGTGAAAGCCTGCAGGCGGAGGGTACGCCTGGATGGACTCTTATCACTGCAAATGGCTGGCCTCTCGGATGGGGCAAGCGTGTACAGGGAGTGGTAAAGAATCACTTTCCAAGAGGCTGGCTCATCTATTCCTGAGAGGCAAGATGCACGAAAAACGGTTCGATGGTGATATTTCCCGCTTGCGCAATCCAGATAGAATTACTCGACTCGAAGTAGATCGGGTGGTAGCTATTTGTATGCAAGACACACAAATTAAAACCGTCCTGGATGTTGGCACTGGGACCGGGGTGTTTGCTGAAGGGTTTACCAGGCGTAAGAAATCTGTCTGCGGTGTAGACGTAAATCCAGAAATGCTTCCAGCAGCCAGAACTTATGCACCCACAGCCAACTTCTGCGAAGCAGAGGCTGAGATGCTGCCCTTTATGAATGCCAGCTTTGACCTGATCTTCATGGGCTTGCTCCTGCATGAATCGGACGAGCAGGTTCAGGTGCTAAAAGAAGCCCGCCGCTTGGCACGCCTGCAGGTGGGGATACTTGAATGGGCATATCGCCAGGAAGATATTGGCGCACCCCTCATCCACCGCCTGGCTCCGGAAACCCTTGAAAAATTGGCAGAGGAAGCTGGGTTCAAAAAATTGGAGGTATTTCCCCTAACCACTCTCGTACTTTACCAAATAAAATTATAAGTGCTTGGTTAATTGAGATTTTTCAAAGACGTGGCGACCAGCTGGTCGCCACGTCTTTTCCTTACACAACAATATTTACCAATTTCTTCTGAGCCACGATCACTTTTTTCGGCTGCTTCCCTTCCAGGTATTTCTTGATAACCTCGCTCGCCAGTGCTGCAGACTTGATATCTTCCTCACTGGCATCCGCCGGGAGGATCACCCGATCGCGTAATTTACCGTTGACCTGGACTGGGATGGTGACCTCCACCTCACGGGCAGCTTCCTCATCCACGGTGGGCCAGGGCTGGTCATGTATGGAGTATTTCCGCCCGGTTTGCTCCCATAATTCCTCTGCGATGTGTGGGCATACGGGAGCCAGCATGCGCAGGTAGATATCCACTGCTTCATTCCATTCCGGCGTTCCATAAGCTCCGGATTCCCTGGCTTTGGTCATTTCATTAAATAGTTCCATCAGTCCGGAAACGATCGTGTTGAACTCGAACTGCTTAAAATCGCGGGTGACTCTTTTTAACATTTGATGGACGCGACGGCGCAGCATCCGCCTGGTTTCATCGGAAGTGTCTCCGTACCCCGCATGGGTTGAATCTGTGACCAGTGCCCAGACCCGCCGCAGCCACCGGACGGTCCCGTCTATCCCGGAAGGATTTCACGGCGCGCCCATATCCCAGCGGGCAAAGAACATCAGGAAAGCGCGGACAGCATCTGCCCCGTAGCGTTCCACCAGTTCATCGGGAGCCACGATATTGCCGCGGCTCTTGGACATCTTTTCATTGTCTTCCCCCAGCACCATGCCCTGGTTGCGCAATTGGATCATCGGCTCGGGGCCTTCGGTGATACCCATATCGCGCAGCGCCTTGTGGAAAAAGCGCGTGTAGATCAGATGCATGTTGGCATGCTCAATACCACCCGTATAGGTATCCACCGGCATCCAATAGTCATACTCTTTCGGGTCGAACGGGGCCTTGTCATAATGCGGGGACAGGTAGCGCAGGTGATACCATGATGAGCACATGAATGTGTCCATCGTATCGGTCTCCCGCTCGGCAGGATCACCGCAAACCGGGCATTTTGCCTGCTTCCAGGTGGGATGCAGTTTAAGCGGCGATTCACCGGTGGGCCTCCACGCAACGTCTTCCGGCAACAGTACGGGCAGCTCCGCCTCTGGTACTGGATTCCAGCCGTCCTTTTCACAGTAAATCATCGGGATGGGCGCGCCCCAATAACGCTGGCGCGAGATCAGCCAGTCACGCAATTTATAATTTATGGAACCTTTCCCAATGCCTTTTTCGGTGATAAATTTCACGGCGGCATGAAATGCCTCGTCAGCAGAAGTTCCGGTCAGGGGTCCTGAATTAACCATTTTTCCCGAGGCTGGAACCGAGGCGGGCATGCTCGCTCCATCCAGCGGGGCCATGTCATCAGGCTGGATCACCACCCGGATCTCGATCCCGTGTTTTCGGGCAAATTCGAAGTCGCGCTGATCATGGGCCGGGACAGCCATGATTGCACCCGTACCATATGTCATCAAGACATAGTCTGCAATCCAAATGGGGGTTTGTTCGCCATTGACCGGGTTTATGGCATATCCGCCGGTGAACACCCCTGTCTTTTCCTTGTCCACGGCTTCGCGATCGATATCTGATTGGCGGGCAGCTTGGACCTTATAAGCTTCCACTGCGGGTTGATGTTCCCGCGTGGTGATCTTGTCCACCAGAGGGTGCTCGGGAGAGAGTACCATGAAGGTAACTCCCCACAGCGTGTCTGGACGGGTAGTGAAAACCGTGATCCCTGACGGGGAGCCAGAGGGTTGGGCTGCCTTGAAGTCATTCCCAGACCATTGATCAGCCAGCGGAAAGGTTACTTCAGCGCCTTCTGATCGTCCAATCCAATTGGTCTGCAATACTTTTACCCGCTCCGGCCAGTCCATCCCTTCGTAATTCAGTAGCTCATCCGCGTAGGCAGTCGTCCTAAAGAACCATTGGGAAAGGTTTTTCTTAATAACCGGCGTACCGCAGCGCTCGCAGTGCCTATCTTCACCCCAGACCTGTTCGCGTGCCAGGGTGGTGTTATCGTGTGGACAAAAGTCCACCGGCGACAGCTTGCGGTAAGCCAGTCCGTGCTTGAACAACTGGATGAAAAACCATTGGGTCCACTTATAGAATTCCGGGTTGGACGAAATTGCCTCACGTCGCCAATCCCACATGGCGCCCATCGAACGCAACTGCTTGCGCATCCGCTCGATGTTTTCATAGGTTCGCTTCATTGGGTGGATGCCGTCTTTGATGGCGGCATTTTCCGCGGGCAGACCAAAGGCATCAAAGCCAATGGGCAGCATCACATTAAATCCATTCATGCGCATATATCGGGCATGCGCATCAGATGGGGTAAAGGCATACCAGTGACCAATATGCAGGTCTCCGGAAGGATATGGCAGCATGGTCAGGGCATAATGTTTTTTCTTGCTCTCGTCAATGTCGGCATTGTATAAACCATCGGCTTCCCATTTCGCCTGCCATTTAGATTCAATTTGAGAAGGAATATAGTCGCTCATTTCTACCTCGATGCAAATACACTTGAAAGTACCGGAAATTCAAACTCTCAATGGGATATTTGGATTCTTGAATTCCCAAGGAGGCGCGCGAGAAGGCAGGTTTGGATCCCAAGTCTACTCTTGATGTTCTCAAACATAACATGCCTCCTTTAATATTCTAAATAAAAATCCCTTCATCCACTCAGGGACGAAGGGTTCATTCTCCGCGGTACCACCCAGTTTACGTTACCTCATTTACAAGTCAACAATTCAAATTGGAAGTTGCGAATATCTCAACTTGCGAATTCGATAACATCACTCGTCTGCTGTAACGGGCTGTCCCGGCGCTGACTACTGGATTCACCAGCGCAGTCCCTCTTGCGAGGACAGGCGAGTTCGGTCTAGAAGTGCTCCCGCATGCACTGTGAAGGGCTTCCACCTCGCGTCTCCCTTCTCGCTGACGGGATGACCTACTACTCCTGTCTTGACCTTAAATATTTCGCTGATTATAGCACAATCGCGATAAGGTCTTTCATCGCGATTGCCTGTGGACCCAGCGAGATTCGAACTCGCGACCTTCTCAATGCCATTGAGACGCGCTCCCAACTGCGCTATGGGCCCATAATTATGAATGTATTTGGCAGTAAGCAGAAGGCAGGCGGCGGGATTGCTTGCTGCAATTTGTCTGCTGCCCACTGGCTGTGGACCTGAGGGGATTCGAACCCCTGGCCTCCTCAGTGCGATTGAGGCGCGCTCCCAACTGCGCTACAGGCCCATTCTTGGGCGAACGGTATTCTACCTGAGTGAGGAAGGAATGTCAAGGAAGCACCCAAAGAGAATATACCTGACCTTGTCTTGGCATTCTGCTGCTCAGAAGACAATGCAATACCACTCAGGATAACCATGCCATCCAGTTCTCCACCTTGGCACCGACTTTGATTTTCGTCACTGAAATGTCGAATTTAACTTGAACTGTCTAGAAGACGCCTGCCATGATACATCAAATTCGCAATATATTGGAAAAATACTTCCTCATTGAATATCATTATCCATACCTTGCTAGGACAGCGTGGATGCGTGCGGATAGCTTGTCGGGGGCAATTGGCTTTAAAAGATATTCCACTGCTCCTGCATCCAGGCCGGCTTTGATTTCAGAATCCTGGCCCCGGGCTGACAGGAAAATGATGGGGATGTCTTGCAGGATCTTTTCGGACTTGATGGCGGCACAGGCTTCATAACCGGTCATGCGCGGCATGCGGACATCCATCAGGATCAAATCGGGAATTTCCTGCCGGGCCAGTGTCACAGCTTCTTCGCCGTTGCTGGCCGCGATGACTTCATAGTTGGCAAAGCGAAGGGAGAATACCAGCAAGTCACGCAGATACGCGTTCATCTTCTGCTATAAGAATTTTCGTCATCGTGCCTCCGAAAAAAACAGGAGTGGGTGACCATACACCGGGAGTTCTTGCTGCATAAAGAGATCTATGCCATGTCATTCTCTAATCGGGTTTCGGTCAATTATTATGGTGCAGGTTTCATCACCCTTAGCAATACAGGTTTTCTCTTCCACTATGTAATATTTCCCCCCGCTCATCCAGGAAAACACCTCTTGAAGGAATCCAACTGCCAGGGTACAACACGGACCATCAGACACCCTGTTCCAACACATTGGACAAGCCCCGAAATGCCAGGAAATATTACTCCCATTTACCTCAAGTGTGACATGCTGGTCGGTTGATCCGTTGATCAACCCGGCGAGTGCTTCACACCCGGACTTTATCCGGGAGTGTAACGGGAGCAGGCGGAAGGAAAGGTCAGTCACCCCTAGGGCAGACCCGTATTCCCGCAAGGCATATTTCAAACAAGCTCTTCCCACGCGCATCGAGATACCGCAACCTGCACGGGAACCGTATGTATTTTCAAGGGCATCCTGGATTTGACTCAGGCTTTTAATGGGAAGGATAAAATCCTGGTCGCCAAGGGTATCCGGGTCCAACCGAATTTGAAGCTGAGCGAGATTCAGGATGTGATTTGTCTCATCTTTTCCCAGGATCTCTACCATCGCCAGCATAAATACCAGCCCCATTCGATCGAGGTTGATTTTATTCGGGTTCGGTTTCATCAAGGGGTTTCATTTTTCTCGGGATAATTTTGAGCATTCATTCGAATACCTCTTCCCCCCCACTCCGAACAGATGAGAAATCGACATTCCGATTGTCCAAAATCGTAACGTGCGAAATCGATTTTCCAGGCTCATTATTTGGGAATAATTCCAAAAAGCAAAATGGATATACAAGCCTATTTCTTTTCCATTTCCATTTCTGCCAGGATTGTATAAAGTAACTCAAGCAGGATCGCCTTGACAGAATTACGATCGGTGGCTACGCAGGAGATTAGTTTAACCTTTGAATCGAGACGCAAGACGTGGCGCATGTCTCCAACGTCCCAGGCATCTTTCATGTCCTGCTTGTTGGCAGCCACCACGTACGGGGTTGGTGCATAGGCATGAAAGGTTTCCAGGATTGACCGCGCTTCGCGGAAAGTTTCCGGTCGGGTACTATCCACCATGACGACAAATCCGAGCATGCCCTCGGAGAGAATCTCCCACATAAAGTCGAACCGCCGCTGCCCCGGGGTGCCGAACAAATATAGAACAAGGGCATCGTCCACAGTGATCCGGCCAAAATCCATCGCAACTGTGGTTGATTCTTTGACCGTTTTTTCCGAGGCTGACGAAATACTCCGTTCTGTAGAGACAACGTCAATCTCACTTACCGAGCGAATAAATTGGGTCTTTCCGGCATTAAACGGACCCGTGACAACCATTTTTACCGTTTGCATCAAAACATTCCTCGTTACAGATTAAAGGGAACGAATCCTGTCAATAAGGCGATTAATCAATGATTTCTGCTCTTCTTTATCCTTTGTGGGGAAAACTCGCATCGAGGAGACCTTATTCATCCCATCATCAAGCCGGCTGGTCTCAATCAACCCGGCTTCAAGTAACCCATAGACGATCCGCCTGATCTCCAGGTCATTCATGTGGGTGGCCAAGGCAATTTGCTTGATGGTGTTGTTCGGTTTAATATATGAAACCACCCGCCATTCCTCAACGCTCAAGTTGACATTTCGCAGGTTGGTCCCGGGGTGAGCCTTAAATTTAAGTGCCATTTCCAGGCTGGGGATTTCATCCTGCAATTGCTCCCACTCCCGCATATGCCGGGAACCTTCGATGATCAGGTTGTCAAGGTCGAGCCTGACGCTGATACGGTCTTCCGGCGGTAAAGTGTCATTATCGAAGTGGAAGAAACCTTCCACCCACGTAAACAGCCGTTGCGTGATATTCGTAAAATGCTGTTGGAGATTAGTCAGGATATCTTCCTGCGAAAGGTATCCAGCATTGATCAACAATAAACCGAGCTCTTTATCGGTTATATGCGCCCCTCGTTGTTGGATTGATTTATACTGCCCTGGGGTGAGTTTTTTTGCTTTATATAAGATAAGAGCCAGGCTGCCATCTTCCTGGTCTATTTGAGCATAAGCTAATTTTCCAGCGCGGAAGGCAACCTTGGCCGTTTCGCTGGGACCTTCGACCACAAGAGTCCCGGTTTTGCTGGCCAGTTTAATCAGGTTCAATAATTGAGTGATGGTGAAGTCACGCAAATTGCCGCGCAGAGCCATGCAAAGCCTCTAATATTATCCAGTCCGGGTCTGAGAATATTAAATGATTATACATGTAAGGCTGGCATGCGTCAAAGGGCGGATTCAATGACCATATGTGGGGGGAAGTCCAGAATTGGGGTGGGAAAATCCACAGATATATGCAAGAAGCAGTATAATTTTTGAAAATTATATGAGGAGTTGGCATTGTGATTAAAATTTCTATCGTTTACTGCACTGTCTGACACTTTACCGACCGGGCCGTGAGCCTGGCACACGAACTGCTGAATCATATTGAACCGGAAATTGAGAGTATTTCCCTTATCCCTTCCGATGGCAGCCGGTTTGAGGTGAGCGTTAACAACACGCTTCTTTATTCCAAGCTCAAGACGGGACGGCACGCCAATCCGGGCGAAGTGCTGGGGCTGGTTTCAGAGTTCTTAAGTAAGAAATAGTGAAGCCGATTATCAAATCTGTTTTCTCGAGGGTACTATGACAAAAAAAGGCCGTGTCTTTTCCGGCATCCGTCCAACCGGTCGCGCTCACCTGGGAAATTACCTGGGCGCTTTCAAAAACTATGTTGCATTACAGGATGAGTACGAGTGCGTGTATTGCATCGTGGATCTGCATGCTTTAACCACCGTGGAAGACACACTCAACCTGAAACAAAATACTTACGACCTGGCACTGGACCTGTTGGCAGTTGGCATTCGCCCGGAAGAGACCATTCTCTTCGTCCAGTCACATGTCCCCCAGGTCACAGAGTTACACACCCTGTTATCGATGGTCACCCCGTTGGGGAAACTGACCGATCTGCCGACCTTCAAGGAAAAGGTACGTCAGAATCCAAACAACGTCAACTATGGGTTGGTCGGGTATCCGGTCCTGATGAGCGCGGATATCCTTCTTTATAAAACTGACCTCGTCCCAGTGGGTATCGACCAGGCCCCCCACCTTGAATTCGCCCGCGAAGTCGTGCGGTCGTTTAATTATCATTTCAAAACCAGCGTTCTGGTGGAACCGCAGATGAAAGCTGCCGAAGTGCAGAAAGTACTCGGCATTGATGGCAAAGAGAAAATGGGGAAAAGTCTGAATAACCAAATCGAATTGGCTGCCACCCCCGAGGAAACCCTCCAGCGGGTGATGATGATGGTAACTGACCCGCACCGAATAAAGCGCACCGATCCCGGCAACCCGGACATATGCAACGTTTTCACGCTCCACAAAGTCTTTACATCCAAAGAAGATGTGGAAATGATCAACATAGAATGCCGTCGGGCTGGAATTGGTTGTGTGGATTGTAAGAAGCGACTGGCTGAGAGTTTAAACAGAAATCTAGAACCCTTCCGCGCCAGGCGTGCCGAGATAGCAGCCAAGCCAAACATGATCCCATCGATACTTTCCGATGGCGCAGCCCGCGCCAGAACCATCGCCGAAAAAACGATGCAGGAAGTTCGTGAAGCAGTGCAGTTGCCTTAGGGATCAATAATTGGATGCATTTTCCCCCTTCATCGTAATATGCGCGCTTTGATACAAAGAGTAACCTCCGGCAAAGTCTCTGTTGAGGGGATAACCGTTGGGGAAATCGGTCCGGGGCTGGTCATCCTGGTTGGAATTGGACAAGGGGATACTGCCCAACAAGCCAGGTACCTGGCAGAGAAGATTGCATCTCTGCGTATTTTTGAAGATCCAAGCGGGAAATTCAACCTATCTCTTTTGGATATAAAAGGAGCGTCGCTAGTTATTTCGCAGTTTACTCTCTACGGCGATACTCGCAAAGGACGGCGCCCTTCCTTTTCGGAGGCTGCAAGCCCATTGGTGGCAGAACCGCTGGTGGATCTATTCGTTGGCTACTTGCGCATCCAGGGAATCCCGGTACAAACCGGCATTTTCGGCGCTCATATGCTGGTCGAGATTCAAAACGACGGCCCGGTGACCATGTGGCTCGAAAAAAGGGACTGATGTGGTAACCAATCGAAATCATCAGCTTGACGATATAGAAAGGTTGTGCTAGTATCACATTAGAACATAATAATTAAGGTTAGTCTGTTTTAAGGAGGAGAGCATGGCCAAGAAATTTTCGGTGATCTTCGTAATGGGGGTGATAGTTGTGTTGTTGCTGGTTTCATGTCAGCGCGCTGCTTCTCAATCGCCGCAGATTTCCCTGTCAACACCCACCGGGCTTTCAGCTGCCACGAAGACCCTCCCAACCGACATCGGCCAGGTACAAATGATTGGTACAACGATGATGTTGCGGACGATGACGGCGGTTGCCCAAACACAGGGGGCACAGACCCCTGTCCCTGGGACAACAAACCCCACTTCAACGCCTTTTGGCACCCCAGCTTCCATCATTCCTCCCACCGGAGTTGCCTCCACGCCGGTAGCGGGGACAACGCCAATTATCGTTGTGGCTACAGCCACCCCGGGCCGACCCACAACTTACACGCTCATGCAGGGCGAATATCCTTATTGCATTGCCCGCCGCTTCAATGTTAACCAGCAGGAGCTTTTATCTGCCAACGGACTTAGCGAGTCACAAGTCTTGCAGGCGGGAGTGGTCTTAAAGATCCCTCAAAGCGGCAATCCTTTCGTGGGACAACGGTCCCTGCATTCTCATCCTAGCGTCTTTACGGTCTCATCTTCTAATGAGACCATTTATGGTGTGGCATGCTATTTTGGAGATGTTGATCCCACCCAGATAATCGCAGCCAACAACCTGGTATCCCCTTATGTGCTACACATGAACCAGGCATTGAATATTCCATAGAGTATTTTAAACTTCAAACACCCAGGCAGATCCAGCCTGGGTGTTTTTTATGGAGACACGATGTCATTCGAATTATTGAAATCTGAAGTAGTTTACCCAGGGCACGCATTCACAATCCGCCGCGACACTATAAGACTGCCAGGCGGTCGGGAGACCAGGTTGGATATTGTGGAACATGTTGGCTCGGTGATCATCGTGCCCATGGATGCGGATGGGAATTTACTATTCGTCCGCCAATATCGGCATGCTGCCGGTCTGGATCTTTTAGAGCTGCCAGCCGGGACGTTGGACGAAAAAGAAGCCCCCCTAGCATGTGCCAGCCGTGAAATTCGCGAGGAGACGGGTATGGCAGCAGGGAATTTAGCTCATCTCGGTGGATTCTATCTGGCACCAGGATATTCCACCGAATACATGCATGTTTACCTGGCAACTGATCTGCGTTATGACCCCCTGGAGGCTGATGCGGATGAATTCCTTACGGTTGAGCGCCACCCATGGGCAAAGGCCTTGGCAATGTTTGAAAGCGGGGAAATTGAGGACGGGAAATCATTGGCAGCGATCCTGCTGGCTCGTAAACACCTGGAAAAATGAAATTTATCACAATTATTATTGGTGACAAGTCGCAGTAGTATTTGTGTGGAATATTACTATCGCTGGGGCACCCGGGGGAATAAACTCATCAATTGGTAATTAAACCTTGCACAGGTTTTTCTGTGTTAATCTAAGTGAAGGAGTAAAGATATATGGAACGCCAAAAGGTCACGATTGACGGGAATGAAGCCACGGCTTCAGTCGCCCATCGCACCAATGAAATCTGCGCGATCTACCCGATTACACCCTCTTCCAATATGGGGGAATTTGCTGATGATTGGTCAGCGATAAAACGGAAAAATATATGGGGTACCGTCCCGCTTGTGATCGAGATGCAATCCGAAGGTGGGGCTTCTGGCTCAGTGCATGGCGCACTCCAAACGGGAGCCTTGACCACCACATTCACAGCCAGCCAGGGCCTGTTGTTAATGATCCCCAACATGTTCAAGATCGCCGGGGAATTGACTAGCACTGTTTTTCACGTGTCAGCACGCTCCGTGGCTACGCACGCACTCTCTATCTTTGGGGACCACTCTGATGTGATGGCCGTCCGCCAGACTGGCTGGGCAATGCTGCCTTCCGGCTCAGTCCAGGAAGCTCACGACATGGCTTTGATTGCCCAGGCCGCCACCCTGGAAGCCCGGGTTCCCTTCCTGCATTTCTTTGATGGCTTCCGGACCTCCCACGAAGTGGCAAAAATCGAGCAGTTGACCGATGATGATTTACGGGCGATGATCGACGATGAACTCGTACGAGCTCACCGGGCACACGCTCTTTCACCCGATCATCCTGTCCTGCGCGGTTCCGCCCAGAACCCGGATGTTTTCTTCCAGGCTCGCGAGACTATCAACCCGTTCTATACCAGGGTCCCTGGCATTGTCCAGAAGGCGATGGATAAATTTGCCAAGCTCACCGGCCGCGCCTACCACCTGTTTGATTACATTGGTGCTCCGGATGCAGAACGTGTGATCATCATCATGGCTTCCGGTGGCGAGACTGCCGAAGCCACTGCGCGTTACATGATCGAGAAAGGTGAAAAAGTGGGTGTCATCCGCGTGCGGCTCTACCGCCCGTTCGACACAGCTGCCTTCATTCAATCCCTTCCCAAGAACGTAAAATCGATCGCTGTATTGGATCGCACCAAGGAACCAGGCGCATCCGGCGAACCGCTCTACCTGGATGTGACCAGCACCTTGTTTGAAAATGGTCGTCAAAATATTAAGGTTATTGGCGGACGTTACGGGCTGTCATCGAAAGAATTTACTCCCGCCATGGTCAAGGCTGTATTTGACGAGCTCAAGAAAGCGACCCCCAAAAATCATTTTGTCGTTGGGATCAATGAAGACGTTACCCACACCAGCCTGGATTATGATCTGAATTTCTCCGTTGAACATCCTGAGACGGTGCGATGCCTGTTCTTTGGGCTGGGTTCGGATGGCACAGTTGGTGCCAACAAGAATTCCATCAAAATCATCGGGGAAGAAACCAATAACAATGCACAGGGATATTTCTACTATGACTCGAAGAAGGCTGGCACATTGACGGTCTCCCACTTGCGCTTTGGTCCCAAACCGATCCAGGCTCCCTACTTGATCACCCCCAATACCGCTAATTTTGTCGCCTGTCACCAGTTCAACTTCCTCGAGCGCTTTGATTTCACGAAGTTCGCCCAGCCTGGAGCTGTCTTTTTGGTGAACAGTTTATTCGGTCCAGAAGAAATCTGGGACAAGCTGCCGCAGGAAGTTCAAAAAGACATCATCGCGAAGAAACTCAAGTTCTACACCATTAACGCGTATGATGTCGCTGAAAAAACTGGCATGGGCAGTCGGGTCAATACCATCATGCAGACCTGTTTCTTCGCCATTTCTGGAATCCTGCCGCGCGATGAAGCGATCGAGCAAATCAAGAAAGCCATCCAGAAGACTTACGGTAAACGCGGCGAAGCTGTCGTTGCGAAGAATTATGCTGCGGTGGACCAGACCCTGGTGAACCTGCACGAGGTTAAGGTTCCCGATAAGGTAACCAGCACTTTCACCCGTCGCCCGCCAGTGGCTGCAGAAGCTCCTGATTTTGTCCGCAATGTGCTGGGACCTATGATCGCCTTCGAAGGCGACAGCATCCCGGTATCCTCCATGCCTGTGGATGGAACCTTCCCCACCGGTACAACCAAGTGGGAGAAACGCAATATCGCCCTGGAGATCCCGGTTTGGGAATCTGACTTATGCATCCAGTGCGGCAAATGCGTCTTTGTCTGCCCGCACGCCGTCATCCGTCACAAAGTATATGACAAGAAATTTCTTGAAAAAATGCCCGGATCGTTCAGGTTCATGAACTCAAAGTTCAAGGAATACCCCGGCATGGCTTATACCGTCCAGGTGGCACCGGAGGATTGCACCGGGTGCACTTTATGCGTTGAAGCCTGTCCCGCCAAGGATAAGACCAACCCGGCCCGCAAGGCAATCAACATGGCTCCGCAACCACCCCTGCGTGAACCCGAAGCTAAAAATTGGGAATTCTTCCTAACCCTTCCGGAGATTGACCGCACTGCGATTAATCTTGGCACAATCAAGAACTCTCAGCTATTGGAACCGTTATTCGAGTTCTCAGGCGCATGCGCCGGATGCGGTGAAACACCTTACGTTAAACTCCTTTCGCAGTTGTTCGGTGACCGGTCCATAATTGCCAACGCCACAGGTTGCTCGTCCATCTACGGCGGGAACCTGCCCACCACCCCCTATACATTCAACAAGGAAGGGCGCGGCCCAGCCTGGTCCAATTCCTTGTTTGAAGATAATGCCGAATTTGGTTTGGGATTCCGGCTTACACTGGATAAGCAGCTCGAATATGCCAGCGATATCCTGCCTACCTTCGTGAACGAACTTGGTCAGGACCTTGTGGACAGCCTTCTAAAGGCTGACCAAACAACTGACCTGGGTATCAAGCAGCAACGTGAGCGCGTAGAAATACTTAAGCAGAAACTTGCCCATTCCAGGAATGCCCAGGCTAAGAACCTGACAGCTGTAGCTGATTCTTTCGTCAAGAAATCTGTCTGGATCGTTGGTGGCGATGGATGGGCATATGATATTGGATATGGCGGACTGGATCATGTCCTGTCAACCGGTCGCAATGTCAATTTGCTCGTGCTCGATACCGAAGTCTATTCGAATACGGGGGGCCAGGCATCAAAGTCCACCCCGCGCGGTGCGGTGGCACGCTTCGCAGCATCAGGCAAGGGTCTTTCTAAGAAAGACCTTGGGCTGATGGCCATTGCTTACGGCTATGTCTATGTGGCACGGGTGGCCATGGGATATAGTGACCAGCACACGCTGAAAGCCTTCATTGAAGCTGAGGCCTATAACGGCCCATCTATCATAATCGCTTACAGCCACTGCATCTCCCACGGATATGACATGTCTAAAGGCCTTGAACAACAGAAACTGGCTGTCCAATCCGGTCTTTGGCCGCTCTACCGCTACGACCGCGCCTCGCTGCGGAAGATAAAAATCCACTGCAAATCGACTGTAAAGAACCGACTGTGTCGGTTGAGCAATATATGTATAACGAAACCCAATTCCGCATGTTGACGCAGAGTGACGAAGAGCGTGCTGAGAAGTTGCTCAAATTGTCAGGCGAAGATGCCAAGGCGCGTTGGAGCTTCTATTCCCAGCTGGCTGCCATGCATTACGGAAAATCTACCGAGCAGAAATAAGGCGTTCTAAAGGGACAGAGTTTTCCTCTGTCCTTTTTTTACTATTGGCAAAGGAGAACATATGGTTGACCTGTCTACGACCTATCTTGGTCTAAATCTCAAGAATCCTCTCATCGCTTCTGCCTCGCCGCTATCCGAGCAGGTGGAAACCGTCAAAGAGCTGGAAGGAGCCGGTATCGGGGCGATCGTGATGTACTCGCTTTTTGAAGAACAGATCATTCACGAAAGCCTTGAGTTGGATCATTTCCTTTTCAACGGCACGGAAATTTCCCCGGAAATAAACTCATTTTATCCCGAGAGTGGAAAGTACACCCTCAAAGCAGATGCCTATATCGAAAGGTTGAAAAAGATCAAGCAGGCGGTAAAAATCCCTGTTATTGGCAGCTTGAATGGCGTCTCTTCCGGCGGTTGGATAAAATATGCAAAAAGCATCGAGGATGCAGGTGCAGATG
>CAWFNU010000020.1:0-80278 GCA_963817265.1 uncultured Chloroflexia bacterium | reverse complement strand
TTTGACAAGCGATTCCTGGAGTGGGATGGCGCCCCCAATCAGATCCCGACCAAAGATAAGAGATTCATCTGGGTAGACACGTATGCTCGCTGGCGGATTCACGATCCTCTTCTCTATTTTCAACGGGTCCGAGATGAGCGCGGAGCACACACACGATTGGATGACATCCTGGACGGCGAAACGCGGAACGTGATTGCCAACAATGATCTGGTGGAAATTATCCGTACAACGAACAGAAAATTTGAAGCCTCGGCAGAGATCGGAGGCGTTGACGATTCAGAGGCCAAAGCTCGCATCGAACTGGGACGGGAGAAAATGACCCGTCTCATTATTGAAGCCGCAGCTCCGCGGCTCAAAGCTCTGGGCATCGAATTGCTGGATCTTCGGCTTAAAAGGATTAACTATGTTGAGGAGGTTCAGAAGAAAATATATGAACGCATGATTACGGAACGGAAGCGAATTGCAGACCAGTTCAGATCCGAGGGCCAGGGAGAAGCGGCCAAGATCATAGGGGATAAAGAACGGGATCTGAAGAAGATCCAGTCAGAAGCCTACCGAACCGCGCAGGAGATCAAAGGAAAAGCGGACGCCGAGGCCACAACGATCTATGCCTCGGCCTACAACCAGAGTTCGGAGTCGAGATCCTTCTACCGATTCGTGAAAACGATGGACACTTACAAAACCACCCTATCGGAAAGGGACTGGTTGGTTCTATCAACGAAAGGCGATTTCTTCAAGTATCTTGAACATTCCGGCAAGTAATTGGGAAAAGTCTGCCCCGTTATTTTTCGAACGGTGAAGGAGTCTCTCTTCTTTGACCCGTTCGACGGCGCTAAGCCCCGCCTTTGAAGGCGGGGATAGGAAGCGCCGCTCAGGGTCTACCCTCAGCAAGCCCCGGCATTTATGCCGGGGAGCTGATGGGTTGACTTCGATGGAGATTAAGGAAACGTCTGCGGGCGAGGGGGAGTCAACGCTTCCTAACCTCTGGGTGACCCCAGATCCTTGGGGAGTCGGATCACGTTAACGATCGCTGCCGAACAGCTCGATCGCCTTTCTGGCGATGCGTTCTCCGAAGATTTTCGCTCTTTCTCTCTGGGCTTCATCGCCGTCTTTGATTGCGACGGCACCATAATGGATGAAAGGCTGGCCCAAGGATGTCCCGCCCGAGTAGACCAGCATTCCCATGACGAGGAGGTGTGCAATCAATCCCATCTCTGCGCAATCGGCGCCCCCTCCGAGATAGCCTTCCGTCGCAAAGACACTACCGATCTTGCCGGCAAACTTCAGTTTGGTGGTACCGATCCACTTCTTCATCTGCCATGAAAAGGCCCCCCGATGGGTAGGACACCCTACAATAACTGCTTTTGAACTCTCGGCAAAAGTGGGGTCAATTTCGTCTATGCTCATGCCTTTGACCTCGACTTCGCCCCCGAGCTTGGCGCCTTCGGCAATCATTTCGGCGATTCTTTGCGTATTCCCGGTTTCACTATGATAGATCACTGAGATTTTCATTCGGGTGTTCTCCCTCCGCATCATCAACCCAAAAGAGCTCGGCACCAAACGATGACAGATCCTCCGGCGCCTTTGTTGAAAGACAGGCCGGGAATCCAACAGTTGGATCAATACTCATTCCATAGGAATATCTACGGGCACATTGCCTTCCCTGATCGGCGGAACGATGGGGGGTTGCCCCGTCTTCTTCAAAATCTGCCGCCCTTCTGCAGAGAGGATCAACGCGATGAAGTGATTCGCTGCGTTGATATTCTTTGCAGTCCCCGGAATTGTCACTACGTTCCGGATATTTTCACTCAAGTTTACCTTTGCAGGAAATGAAATGAGTTCCGTTTCATCGGCAACCGTCACCGCGGCTGACAGATAGACGATACCGGCATCGGCCTTACCGCTTTTGACGGCCGTCAAAACGTCAGGAATGGTGTTTTCCCTTACAGCCCTGTCTATGATCTCTTGCGATACATCCGGCTTGCCTTCGGCGGCCGCCGCTCTTTTGATAAATTCAATCGTCCGGTTGGTGGCCATGTCTTTTTCACCGGTGACCCGCGCCAGTTTAATCCCGGCCTTGACCAAATCGGTTATTTGTTTCACCCCAAGGGGGTTTCCTTTCTTGGTAATCATCACCAGCTCATTAGCCGAAAATACGACGTACCAGGATGCGGCGTCCTTGCCGCCTTCCTTCTTGCCGAACATATTCTTAACCACCGCCGGATCGGAGGGTGCAAAGACGTCGCAGACATCCCCTTGGAGGATACGCTCGGCCAGTTCTTTGGAACGACCGGAGGTCAGGTTCACCATTGTATCGGTGTTTTTTCCCTCAAACGCTTTTTTCATTTCGTTCATCGGGCCAGCCAATGAATCAGCATGCCACACTTCTACAATCATTCTCTTCCCTAATAAGGTGCCACCCCCACTCCCTGAACTACGAGGATAAGGTTCGGCGGACTTTGTCCCACGCAATCGAAATCGCCGGCCAAAACAACAAGAGAAGCGCCAGGGTCGTAATCGAACCGACAAGCCAGTTCGAATAAAAAATAGCCATCGAACCCTGGGAACCCATCAAGGCCTGGCGGAACGAAATTTCGGCCCGGTCTCCAAGGACCACGGCCAGTACCAGCGGCGCCAGGGGATAGTTCAGCTTTTTCATCACATACCCGATCACCCCGAATCCCAACATCAACCAGATGTCGAGCATCGCGCTGTGAACGGAGTAGGCACCGATCGCGCAGACGACGATGATGATCGGGGCGATGATGGCAAACGGGACGCGCAAGATCGCCGCGAATAGGGGCACCGTGGACAGAACGATGACCAGACCGACGATATTGGAGAGGTACATGCTGGCAATCAGGCCCCAGACGAAGTCCTTCTGCTCGACGAACAGCAACGGTCCCGGCTGCAGTCCCCAGATCATGAGGCCACCCAACAGGACCGCCGCGGTGGCCGAACCGGGAATCCCCAGCGCCATCATCGGCAGCAGCGCCGCACATCCGGATCCATGGGCAGCGGTCTCGGGGGCGAGAACGCCTTCCAGTTCGCCGGTGCCGAACTTGTCACCATTCTTCGAGAAGCGCTTGGCTATGCCGTAGCCCATGAAGGACGCGGATGTGGCCCCCCCAGGGGTGATTCCCATCCAGGCGCCGATGAGACAGCTGCGGATCAGCGTCATCCAGTACCGGGGAAGTTGTTTCCAGGTTTCCCACACCACCTTCGCGTTGATCTTGGCACTTTTGCCTTCGAACTTGAGCCCCTCTTCCATGCTGATCAGGATTTCGCCGACGCCGAAAAGACCGATGACGACGATCAGGAAGTCGACGCCCCGGAGCAGTTCCATCAATCCGAAGGTCAGACGCAGCCGGCCGCTGACGGTATCCATGCCGATCGCCGCCAAACCAAAGCCCAGCATCAGGGCAATGATCGTTTTGGAGGTATCCTTGCCCGTACCGACGAAACTGCAGAAGGTGAGCAGATAGACGGCAAAGAATTCGGGAGGGCCGAACTTCAACGCGAATTTGGCCACGAGCGGCGCCAGAAAGGTGATCAGCAACACCGAAAACAGGGCGCCGACGAACGATCCGGTGAAACACGCGGTGAGCGCCTCGCCGGCCCGCCCCTGCTGGGCCAGGGGGTAGCCGTCGAAAGTGGTCGCCACCGAATGGGACTCGCCGGGGATGTTGAAGAGAACCGAAGTGATGGCCCCGGCGAACAGCGACCCCCAATAGATACACGATAACATGACGATTGCCGAGGTGGGCGGCATGGTGAAGGTCAGCGGCAGCAGGATCGCTACCCCGTTCGGCCCCCCAAGGCCGGGCAGGACACCGACAATGACCCCGAGGACAAGGCCGATCGCCATCATGCCAAGGTTGTACCATGAAAAGATGACCACAAAACCGTGGAACAGACTTAAGACATCCTCCACCTGGCAATCCTCCTAAACGGTAACGCTTTCCAGCTCAGTATCCGAACAGGGCTTCCAGCGGTCCCTTGGGCAGCGGCACCATGAACTGGATTTCGAACATCCAGAATAACACGACGCTGACTCCGACGCTGACCAACACGGTTTTGAGCCAGCTGAACTTGTCCACCATCCGCATGAATACGGCGATGAACAGGATGGAGGCGACATAGATGCCGATCAGCTGGGTAGCCAGCACATAGGCCGTGGTCGGCACGAGCACCCAAAGCACCTGCTTGAACCGTTCCCACGAAACAAAGACCTTATGACTCCGGCTCTTGCCGAACCGTGTTCTTAGAAATACCACAAGGCTCGCAATACAGGAGATGGCCCCGATGCGAAAAGGGAAGTATCCCGACTCCGGCCCGTCGAAGGCCCAGCCCGCCCCGAGTCTATAAGTGCTGATCATCATTACGGCACCGATGCAGAAGATGACGACCGCTGTGATCGCTTCCACGGCGTTGTACGACAAACCCCGTTGAATGCGATCCTCCGTTCTGTTTTGTTCCATGCACTGCCTCCGCTCAACGAACAACGGAACATCACACCGGCCGGCGAACGAGGCCGAAAGGCCCCAGCTGCCGGCCGGTACAAATGCTTATTTCTTGGTGCCAAACCCTGCTTCCTGCATCAGCTTGTTGTGGAATGCCTCATCCTTTTCCAGAAACTGGACGAACTCCGGCCCGGTGACATAGTTGTTCTTGAGGGCGTTTTTCTCCGCGTATTCGTTCCACTCCGGGGTGGCAACCACCTTCTTCAACAGCTCGGCGTAAAAGGCGACCTGCTCCTTGGTGGTTCCGGACGGCAAGAAGTAGGCGCGCAGCATATGATACTGAATGTCGATCCCCGCCTCCTTGCAGGTGGGAATGGTTTTTCGATTATTCCATCAAGGAGAAATTCATTTCGTGGAATTACGTCCAACCTCTGGCCGACCCGAACAGATTGAGACTGCAAGTGCCGCAAAGCAGACTGGCTGAACTCCATCCTGCGGATTTGGCAGACATAATCGAAGACATGGATGTCCATGAACGAGCCGCAGTGGTAGCCGCTCTGAGCAGAGAGGTCCTGGCCGACGCGCTTGAAGAAATGGATCCGAAGATCCTGGTGTCGATTATAGAAGGAATGGAGCCGGAAACCGCAGCGGATGTTATTGAAGAGATGTCCCCGGACGAGGCCGCGGATTTGATAGCTGACTTGCCGGAAGAGACCGCAAGCGGCATTCTGCGCGAGATGGAGCCGGAATATGAAGAACAAGTCAAAGACTTGTTGGCCCATGAGGAGGATGAAGCCGGTGGCCTCATGACCACCCAGTTCATTGCCCTGTCGCCCGATCACGACTGTACTTGATGCTTTAGCTTACATAAGAGCAAAACGTGGATAAAATTGACGCCATATACTACACCTACGTTGTAGACCAGGATTCGCACCTTCTGGGCATTGTAACTCTGCGAGAACTCCTTGCGCAAGCCAGATATTCACTCCATTGGAAAGGATCATGACAACACGGCTAATGACAGCCAAAGTTGACGATGAGGCGAAAGATCTGGCCGACCTGTTTGCAAAATATGGGTTTCGGGCGATACCGGTCGTTGACGAAGAAAACCGCCTCAAAGGTGTGATCAGATTTAAGGCCCTTCAGGAAATCCTTGCGCCGCATCTTGGGAAATAAGTGTTGGAGAGTAGATAATGTCCAGCAGCCGATAAATGGCTTGAATCGACGGCTCTCAAAGGAGCGATCAGGAGACGTTGGGTAGTCTTCTGGGGGATCATGGTCATTATGGGCCCAGGTCTCATAACGTCGAACGTGGACAACGACGCCGGTGGAATCACCACCTATTCCCTGGCCGGCGCCCGTTTTGGTCTGACAATGCTCTGGTCCATGGTCCCAATAACCCTGATGCTTATAATTGTCCAGGAGATGAACGCCAGAATGGGTGTGGTTTCAGGCAAGGGACTATCTGATCTGATTCGAGAGCGTTTCGGAGTTAAGATTACCTTCTATCTGATGATAGTGCTGATACTCACCAATTTGGGGAACTCCTTGTCGGATTTTGCCGGGATTGCAGCATCCCTCGAAATATTTGGAATATCCAGATACTTTGCTGTTCCATTAAGTATCCTCTTTCTCATGTGGCTTGCGGTAAAAGGAACTTATAGATCTGTTGAAAAGGTCTTCCTCACAGCGTGCGTATTTCTATGTGGCATATGTTGTTACCGGGTTCCTGGCGCGACCTGATTGGGTCGAGGTAGTGCAGGCGACCACCACACCGACCATTAAGATTGAGACCCCATTTCTGGTGATGTTGGCGGGATTGGTGGGGACGACTATCGCTCCCTGGATGCAGTTTTATTTGCAATCCGCTGTCGTGGACAAAGGTCTGGGAGCAAAAGATCTGGGCGCAGCGAGGCTGGATGTAATAATAGGATCCATTGTGGTTAGTGTGGTGGCATTCTTCATAATCCTGACCTGCGCAGCGACCCTTTTCAAAGCGGGAGTTCAGGTGGAAAAGGCCGAGGAAGCCGCACTGGCATTGCGTCCCTTGGCCGGAGCCATACTGCACCTGGCTTTTTGCATTCGGTCTGTTTAACGCGTCAATGTTCGCTGCCGCCATCCTTCCGTCTATCCACTGCTTATACGGTCTGCGAAGCATTTGGTTGGGAATCCAGTCTGGACAAGAAATTCTCGGAAGCACCCCAATTCTATGGCCTGTATTGTTTTATAATCTTTTTCTCAGGCTTGATCATTCTCATCCCCAGCGCACCTTTAATAACCATCATGTTTGTCTCGCAGGTACATAAACGGTCTCGTCCTGCCCATAGTTCTGTTCTTTATGTTGCTGCTGATTAACGATGCTCAGGTGATGAGAGAACACAGGAACGGACCGGTGCTAGAACGTTATATGCTGGGCAACGGTGCTGGTGCTGACACTGCTGAGCTGTGGTGACTGTCGCATTTACTATCAGAGATCTATTCTCCTGACCGTAAGAAACTTGAGTCCGGAATATCAGAATCCGGTGACGGGGGTGACCAAGTTGGCTAGAGCAGGAGCCAGCGCGGATGCCACTGGAAATGCCGAAGCAGGTGATTGCCGGCCGAGCTGGGGGTGAGTTGGCTGATAAGCGGCGAGTGACTTGAGATCAGTTTTGAAATATATAATCAATTATTATGGCTTGATGGAGTCATTTATTAAAGTAATATATTGACTTTTAGCTGTGACTCTTCTATATTCCTGAACTGTGAGAACGACATTCGGCCAAAAGCCGAAGGTTCTATGCTGAGGCCTCTCCCCTGGATGGACACCCTCCCTCCCCCATAACCCCCCCATCCAGGGACGAGGTCATTTGAATTATCGGGCTTCTACTTAAGCCCAATCTTCTTCCTCCTGTCAGCGGCGGTCACTACTTCGGCCGCCGCTGGCGCGTCAGCACCGCCGGGATCCGGTCAGTCGATTCGATTCCCAGACCCGGCAAAATGCTGGTCCTACTGATTAGATGGCAGGTGTGGCAGTCTGTGGGAGATAGGGAGACGAGACCGAAGTTATTCATCTGTTCCCTTCACGACTGAACAGATCGAGAAGGCCTCTCACACCTTCTTGAACCTGAGATAAGCTCTTTTCAAACACAGTTACGAGATTCAAATATTCTTCCTGTCCGGGGTAATCACCAATGATTTGAACTGGCACCGGTCGATTGAGCCAGTAATAAAAGCCCCTGTCATCCTTGTGCAAGTCCCCGATTCCCACTTGACTGATTAGCGTGCGCTTCAGTCGGCACGGGTCCGGCAAGCGGATGCAGCCGGCAGAGACTGCGCCCGTGGTCTCCGGATTAATGCCCGAAGGATGGGGATACGCTGACGCCTGAAAGCCGTGAATACCAAGTTCATGATAACGCCGGCACCGCCCTACCCCTTCGCACAAAAGCAGCGGCGCAAAGAAGCCATTGTACAGGGCCGGGACACGCTCATTTTTTGACCCGAAAAATACGACATCCGGATAGCAATAAATGTGATTAATGACAAAGTCGCCCGCAGGCGTGGGGGAATTAATATCGCCGAGGCCGACCTCCGTTTCATAGACGTTATCAATCGCCCCATCCGGCTCCTTCTGATTCCATGGTTAATCGAAAGGTGGATCTGTCTATTATGATCTTTAACCCAAGTCGGCTTTGTCCTGAAGTCCTGTCCATATAATCCAGGCTCAATTCGTGCCAATCCTTGTACAGTGGAGGAAGGCAGGGATCGTCGGGAGGCTTTGGGAGCTTTTGTCCGGAAATCAGGTCCTGGACTGATATAGACAAATCAGGCAGAGCGCCAGGGATTGTGATGTAGCCGAACTCGGGGCTGTATTTTATTGGTTCGCCGACGGCGGCCGGCACAAGGAAGCCCTCTGAGGAGCCGACGGCCACCGCATGGGCCGACAGGAACAATGTGAATAGGCAGAATCCGGCTATGGCAACACGGGGTTTCATGAGTTTACTTCCCGGAAAAATCGAAACTGCCAAGAACAGAGTATTCCGCTCCGGTCGGTTTCAGAATGCTCTCGAATAAAACAGCGTGATCAGCTACAAATGTCGGCCCGGAAATATCCATGCTTTGGCGTACGGCTTCAATAAGGTCACCGCAATTCTTGCTCGAGCGAACTCGTCCTAGCGTGAGATGAGGAGTGAGCGGTCGCTTCTCGCGCTGAAAACCAAGAGGTTCAAGAATTTCATCCACCTTGGACGCCAGGCGCGCCGCCATACTCTCGGGATCGTCAAGTCCCGCCCAGATGACGCGCGGTCTTGCCAATCCGGAAACGCGCCAAGCCCTGAAGCACACCCAAAGGGAATGGTCTCTGTTCCGCGAAAATCGAGTCGCAAATCACGTTCAATGATCGGAACAAGATCGGTGTCCACATACCCAAGAAATTTTAAAGTCAGATGGATTCCATTGATTCTTACCCATTTCACATCTGCCCCACACTTTTTCAGTCGGGAAGAAACGCCTTCCAGGAATTCCTTCACACTATCGGGCAATTCTATGGCGACAAAGGTCCTGATCTTCTTTGCTTCGGCCTTCATGACCTCACCCTATTCCCTTAAAGCGGGGTTCCAATACCATATTTGACCTGAGCTGCGGAATACATTTTTTGCGCTTCGGGCAGCGATTCCCGCATCTTCCGAACGTGTTCCTCATCAGCAGGGTGCGTTGACAGCCAAACCGGAATGGGAGGTTTCCTGATCTTCGACATTCTTTCCCACAATCTAGCGGCCTCCGCGGGGTCATAACCGGCCCGCGCCATGTACAGTTGTCCTATTTTATCAGCCTCAAATTCATGGACCCTGCTGTACGGCAAGACTATGCCCAACGTGGCGCCGAATCCCAGAGCCCCCAGCAATGCTCTGGTTTTATTGTCCAACTTTCCTTCCTTTTGTTTCAACATTTCTCGACCAACATCGATGACGCCATGGAGAGCCACCTGCTGGCTCAGCCGTTCTCCGCTGTGTCTGGCGACAGCGTGGGCGACTTCATGTCCGATAATTGCCGCCAAACCTGCCTCGTTCTTCGCATACGACGCTATTCCCGAATGCACGATTATCTTTCCGCCCGGAAGGCAGACCGCATTTGGACTATCCCGGTCGACCACCCGCACATCCCACTTGAACCCAGGTTTGTCGATGGCTTCCGCTGCCTTGACCACACGGTCCGTTACTTTTCCCACAATTTCGACTAAGCGTTTGTCCTTGGATTCCGGCTCATGGACCACTATTTCATTAAATGCCTGTGATCCCAATCCGTCGAGCCGATTATCAGGACACCATGTTGAATTGCCGGCGTCCCGTATGGGGAACGGTTGCGCAGCTGATAAGCACCGACAATAAGCTATAAAGACCAAGCTCAACCGCCACATCCTGATGAAGGCTTTTTCGTGTTATAGCGCTGGACATCGCTTGATTTATCAAGTAGTTCATGTTAATCTTGCATCTTAGGCGTTCGGTCCGTTTCGGAGGTGAGCATTGAAATGTGAAAAATGCGGTTATATAAGCTTTGAGTACAATGTCATGTGTCCGCAATGCAACAAGGATTTATCACCTGTTCGCAATAAACTCGGAATCCATCAGGAACCTCCGGAAACGGACTTTGATGAATTCTTCTCAGGAACATCAGGCGCTTACCGGACCAAGGAGTCTGCTGAGCGCTCCGGAATCCGAACTGGATCTTGACGCTATGGGAGAAGCGGAACTCGATCTTGAAGACATGGGCGACGAATTTGAATTCACGCTGGACGACTGAGCCATCCCATCTAATTAATGATTTTTTCCGATCATTCTGACACATCATTCAATCGCATGAATGTCATCCAATTCTACGACTTGTGCCTCCAACGGCCAGCAGTCCTTTCTCGTTGAGCACCTCCCTGAGCACCTTTCAAAGCCTGATTAACCACAGGCATTCCACCATAAATCCCACACTGAAAAATCACTTCCGCCACTTGCTCGGGACTACAGCCAACATTTAAAGCGCCATAAATATGAAGTTTCAGTTCTTCGGTTCTGCTCAGCACCGTTAATGCCGCGACAGTGATCATTTGGCGAGTCTGGTGTGGGATGCGTTCACGCGACGTACATCTTTCCTGTTACGAACAGGGAAAGTTCGCGTGCCATCCCTTTGTCAAACGCACGCCAGAGATCAAAAGGTCTTTCATCGGGGAAGTCGCTGAAATAGAGTTTGGCAACCTCTGCGGTTTTCTCTTTAACGTCATCACCCATAAATACCCCCAATACTAAGTACGTGATCCGGAATCTTGCACACGAGATTCACCCCGATATCATATCCGACAAGGGCGTCCACTATCAACATTCTGCTTGAGTAATTCCTCAGTTAGGAGGGGCCTGGATTTGTCCTTGTCCGACTTCGAGGAATGCAAGATACTCGGTCGTGACCGGCCTCCGTGCCGGAATCAGTTTTTCGATTCTGCCGGCAGGGACGCCGGCGACTGACCATCGAAGATGCTTCGCTCCGCTCGCAATGACAGCTCTCGGGTTATTCAGTCGCAATGGTGGGCCCCAATCTGTCATTCCGTAAGCCCAAGACCTTTTTCCCCAATGTGAAAATCGATCTTGTCTGTGTTGGTTGTGGGGGCCGCCCCGGAATGACCGTACCGGAGTCGAGGTCGTGATGAGAGGCATGACGATCTTCGCATCTACTGAAGATACTTCAAGAAATGCCGGAACGTTCCGGGCATAACCTCACACAATATCCCGCAATTCTTCAGACGACTAACTGAATATCCGTTTGCAATCTGGAAGTGTTGAGAATAATTCCCAGGAAAAGAGTTATGTAAAGTCACTTACCTCTATAGACAATGAGGCCGTGGGAGAGGTCATAGGGGGAAAGGGCAACAGTAACCCGGTCGCCTAAAAGCACTTTTATTCGATATCTCGACATTCTGCCCGAAAGCTTTGTTCTGATGCTTCTTCCGTCGTCCGTTTCTACCTGATACATTCCACCTGAATGGACCTTTACAACTGTTCCTTCAATTTTTACATTATCTTCTCTGCTCACGTAAGAGATTTTCCTCCAATTCTGTTCCCATCAACGATCCGAGAGCCCGCTGTGATTACCACTGATGGACGCGCAGTTACATATCTGCAAGTACTAGATAGCAAGTAACATCTATCTTTCTTATTTGTCAAACCATCATTGCATAAGTTTCTCGCACACGCTCCAAATCAGCGGGCGTATCCACCTCAACGGAATCCTTCTCAGTTATTACTAATTTTATCCTGTATCCGTTTTCCAGAGCCCTCAACTGCTCGAGCCGTTCGGCTTTTTCCAGATTACCCTGAGGCAGCTTGGCAAAAACTTGAAGGAAATCGTTGCGATATGCGTAAATTCCATGATGCTTATAATACACTGCTTCAACGCTCGAATCCCCGAAATATGGAATTGTCGCCCGCGAAAAATAAATTGCGAAATTTTGATGGTCCATTACTGTTTTGACTGCATTAGGATGGGTTATCTCTTCGTCTCTCACTATCTTATAAATTAGCGTACTCATGGGAATTTCCGGATTATCCAGAAGAGGTCTTACAACTTGTTCCACCATGATTGGGTCAAATAAGGGCTGATCGCCTTGCACATTTACCGCAATATCATCTCTCGATAAACCGACTTCGCGGGCCGCTTCAGCGATTCTGTCAGTCCCCGAAACATGATCTCGCGAAGTCAAAATGGCCCTGCCACCATGGCTTTTCGACTGCCTCCAGAATCTCCCGTGAATCAGTGGCCACATATACCTGGTTCAAGAGTGAGGATTTAATAGCCCTTTCGAACACTCTCATTATCATTGGACGTCCAAGGATATCAGCCAGTGGTTTTCCCGGGAAACGCGTCGATTGGGCCCTCGCCGGAATGAAACCTATGATCTTAACGGGTGATTCAAGCATAATCGAACGCAAACCGGAATGACATGTGTCTTCACAACAAATTGTGATGATTAGGAGTGTTTGGGGCGAAACCTACAGTATCTCTTCCGCAGCAGCTTGCAGTTCCATCACTATTCGTCTTATAAGGTCTTCATCCATCTGCAACGATATTGGAATGACCACCAGCTTCTCAATGATTGCGGTGCTGGCCGGCAGCATATCCGGAGAATATCGAAAATCCCCTCCATACGGAGGGCCGGCAAAGGGGAAATCACCGCCCCAGGCTGTTTTCCTCCCAATAAGATGTTCCCAATTCGGCAGAAAATGCCAGAAGTTATCCCTGAAATATATAGCACTTAGACCCTTCCCGGCCATGTACCTTTGAAACGCTCTTGCTTTATCGGCGTCAGGAAGACTGAAGCAGACGTGGGTACAGGTATCTTTGCCGTTTTCCGGAAGCGCTCTCATGGTTATGGCATCGAAACTTTCCAAGGTTTCACGGATCAATTTTTGGTTTTCTTGCTGGCGCTGTATCATATCGTCCAGCTTGCTCAATTGAGCAATTCCAAGAGCGCCTTGAAGTTCGGCCATGCGATAATTGACGCCAAGAAAGCTCCTGCCCTCAAGGGCTCTGCCCACGTTAGGATTATGATCGTGTCCGTGATCGGCATATTCCGAAATCCTGACATACAGGTCCCGATCATTGGTTACCACCATACCGCCTTCGCCGGTTGTCAGCGTTTTATATGAATCAAAGGAGAAGGTGCCGACATCTCCCCAGGTACCGACTTTCTTGCCGCCCACGGCAGCTCCTATCCCCTGAGCCGTGTCTTCAATAACCTTAAGGTTATGTTTGCGGGCTATTTCGATAATCTCCTGGATGCGAGCAGGTGAACCAAGCATATGGACCGGCATCACTGCTTTGGTTTTTTCGGTAATCTTTCTTTCAAAATCAGCGGGATCCAAGTTAAGGGTGTCATCGATCTCGGCCGGCACAGGTACGGCACCCGACTCAATTATAGCCTCAAAGGTCGCTATGAAAGTAAACCCCTGTGTAATCACCTCGTCCCCGGCCCGTATCCCAAGAGCCGCAAGGGACGCCATAAGGGCTGTAGTGCCGGATGTGACCGCGTGCGCATATGCAGCGCCGTTGTACTGGGCGAATTTATCTTCGAATTCTTTAACCTTATAGACGCCCTTGCGCTCATTCTTGAACTCATAACGAAAAAGAACACCCGTATCCAACACTTCGGTTATTTGTTCTTTTTCAGCTTCACCCAGCCATTCGTATCCAGGCATTGAATTCTCCTCAATTTTATTTCGGAGTTGAATCCGTCCGGCAGCAGTGATTAGTTCTTATTGGTAGATACTGAATCACCCGAATGCACGCTCATAAATCTTTTGAGCATCTTCAAGTCCCAAGGTCCTGGGGTTATTCTCAACGGGTCGAGTTACTTTAAGAGCGCTCTCGGCAAGCATCGGAATATCGGCTCTGGGAATCCCCAGGGCTGACAAATTAGAGGGTACCCCAATATCCCAACCAAGCGTTTGGACGGCTTCGATCGCGGCATCGGCAGCGCGCCAAAGAGGTGTGCCTTCCACCGTTTCGCCCATGCTTTGGGCTATCATGGCAAAGTGCGTTTGAGCAGCCGGCAAATTAAATTCCATAACATGCGGTAGTAGCACCGCATTTGCCAATCCGTGGGGGATCCTATAGTTTCCTCCCAACGGATAGGCCAAAGCATGAGCTGCCCCTACCCCGGCATCAGCCAAGGCCATTCCTCCAAGAATACTGCCCAATAACATCTTCTCTCTGGCCTCAATATCATACCCATGAAAAACGGCTTGTCGCAGATTGCCTGCGATAAGATTCACCGCTCTCAACGCGAGTGCCTCTGTGAAAACAGTCGACGATCTACCGGTTACAGATTCTATCGCATGAGTAAGAGCGTCCATCCCCGTAAACGCGGTAATATCGGGTGGAAGCGACACGGTAAGTTCAGGGTCCAAAATGGCTTGATCCGGAAACAAATAAGGGCTATTAATGCCCCCCTTGACTCCCGTCTCTCTATTGGTGAAAACAGCGGTGAAAGTGACTTCTGATCCGGTCCCCGCTGTCGTCGGTATCATTATGGTGGGGGTTCCCGGCACTTCGACACGATTTAGACCGACGAATTGCTCCGCGTTGCCTTCATTGGTTATCAGTATTGCCGCGGCTTTTGCCGTATCCATCGCGGATCCGCCACCCATTCCGATCACGATATCAGCCTTAAGTCCTCGTCCCTGATTCGCGGCTTCATCGGCATTATCCAGATAAGGTTCCGGATCCACTCTTTGAAAAACCTCTCCGACAAGCCCGGATTGATTTAACGTGTTTGTTGCCGAGTTCCAGCAGGCCATGAGCTTCCAACGCAGGGTCGGCCACAAGAAGAAATCTTGTCCCACCGCTTTCCCGAGCAAGTTCACCCAAACTCGAAACTGAACCTCTGTCCGAAATGGATGTTTGTCCGGATATGAAAATTCCAGAGATTGTCAGCCATTTGAACCTCGCCCGTCCAAGAGTGTCATCCTACTTGGAAGGGTCAGTTTATAGCAAAAAACCCGCTCGTGGGCAAGTGAAGAAAACTCTTACGTATTGGTCGGCCTTATGATATGTAAAAGAGTTTTAGAGACAAAGTATATAATTAGGAGAATCCTTCAGTGCTGGAGATCCTTACCAAGGGTTTTCGAGACGCTCAACAATATCTTCAAGGCATGCGCACCCTCAATGAGGAGAACCTTGCGGAAGCCTTGAAGATGATTCGCATGTCGCTACTGGAAGCTGATGTCGAATTCCATGTGGCCCGATCATTCATGGACCGCGTCAAGGAACAGGCCTTGGGCCAAGTCGTTCAGGTCAAGGTCAAGCACAAGGACAAAAAGCTAAGCATCGCTCCAGGCCAGTATTTCATAAACCTCTGCCACAAAGAACTGATCCGCCTGATGGGACCCGCGGATTCCTCGCTCAATTTGCAGACCAAACCTGTAAGCAGCCTGATGATGATCGGGCTCCAGGGTTCCGGCAAAACCACCACAGCCGCAAAGCTGGCTCGTTTATTAACAAAAAGCGGAAAGAAGCCCATGCTTGTGGCCGCGGACGTTTACCGTCCGGCCGCTGTGGAACAACTTAGGAAATTGGGCTCAGATCTGAACATTCCCGTTTTTTCGGACGGCGGAGCTGAACCGCCCGAGATCTGCAGGAAATCTTTGCGCGAAGCAGCAACGAATGGCTGCGATGTCGCCATCTTTGATACAGCCGGGCGATTGACCGTAGATGAAGCTCTCATGGAGGAACTTCGCAGCATAAGAGAGCTTACTGCCCCGGACGACATTCTTTTGGTTTGCGACGCGATGATAGGCCAGGATTCCGTAAATATTGCTAAATCCTTTAACGAACGCATTCCATTGACCGGTTTTATTCTGACGAAGCTCGATGGCGATGCTCGAGGCGGCGCGGCCCTTTCGATAAAAGAAGCAACCGGAGTGCCCATCAAGTTTGTCGGTATGGGCGAAGGTATGGATAGGCTGGAAGAATTTCGGCCCGAGGGACTGGCTTCAAGGATACTCGGATTTGGCGATATTGTCGGTCTGGTAAAAGATTTTGAAGAGGCGGTGGACGAGAAACAAGCCGAAGAAGATGCTGCGCGGATTCTTATGGGCCAATTTTCGCTTGACTGATTTCTTGGGGCAAATAAAGGCGATCAAGAAGATGGGGCCGCTTCAAGATCTTGTCGAGAAACTCCCATTTTTTCCTGGTGGCTTGCCTGCATCGTCACAAGTCGATGACTATGAATTGGTGCGCATCGAATCCATAATAAATTCCATGACACCGACGGAACGTCTAAGACCGGATATATTGAATCAGAGCAGAATCGATCGGATTGCCCAGGGCGCCGGGCGAAAAGAAACCGAGGTGAAGGACCTCCTCACGAAATTTAAGGACATGCGCGATCTGATGTCCGCGATGGGTGGGGGAAAAATACGAGGGCGCTGGAAAGGGATGAAGGGACTCCGGCAGATGTTTGGCGGTATGTCGACAGGTCCGGGTTCGGATTCCGCGTATAATCCGGCGAACCCTTTTGGTCTCCCGGAGGTCAAAAAGGGAAAGATCACTTCTCAAAAGACTCTTGAAAAACAAAGGAAGAAAAGTAAATTGGCAAAACAGGCCAGAAAGAAGGCTCGAAAACGATAATAGTTCCACAGGCTTTTGCGTGGAGTTACATGCACTGAACTGATAATCAAATGGAGGGGAGTTATGATCATCTGGTATCTGATCGCAATGATAATTTTGGGCATATTGAGCGCGGCGCTCAGCTTTTACAGAAAGAACTACTATCTACAAGTATTCGATGACATTTTGGGGAGAGAAGAAGATGAAAAAGTCGAGACGCGGCTAGGCCGGGGCTTCATTTACGGATTTTTCTTCCCGATCTATTTTGGTTTGCTCCTTTGGGGCATTGCGGCTCTTGTGGCCTTTCTCATTGTGGCCGGTATCATTGCGGCTATAGTTTTTGTGCTGGTCTGGATTTCCGAAAAACTTCTGCCGCACGAGTGGTTCGGCGGCATCATGCTCGGGTTCTTTGATAAGATGGGACTCAAGGGAGCAGCGGTCCCGGTTGAGGAAACCAAGACGGTGATCCCGGTCCCCAGCGAACCGGTGGCCACCGAGCAACCTCCTCCTCCGCCTCACCGACTCCGAGCGAAGAGCCCCCGAAACCTGAGGGCGCTTCGTAATTAGATGTGGGATAGAATTTGAAGGGCATTTTGAGATTTTGAATCAAGCGCAGTGAAATGTTGTCGGGGGGAGATATGAACGGCATTCAAGAGAGCGCTTGTGCAAGTGTTCTATGCCGGAAGATAAGACAATCATTAAATTTATGGCAGTCTCTGAATTGTGCGCCAATATACAGGACATACAACGGTCCGTTTCTGAATTAATTGATTAATCGAGGAATTGTTATGGCAAACAAACGGCTCGAAGAATTAGTGCAATGGACTGCTCAGACTCTGTCAGCCGGAAAGCATTCATTGGTGCGACGGATCCGAGCAGGAATATCAATTAATGTTGAGGCTAATGGTCCATAGTGGCATGGCTATTTGCTTGAACCCCAGCAAGCGGCCCAACAGCATCTTTGTTCGGTCCGATCCCGTCGATGTCGCTCGAGTGGAGGATCGCACGTTTATCTGTTCCAGGCGTCAGGAAGATGCGGGTCCAACCAACAACTGGGCCGAGCCTGGGGAAATGAAAAACAGGCTGACTCAGCTCTTTTCAGGTTCTATGAGAGGGCGCACGCTGATATGTGATTCCCTACAGTTTGGGGCCGGTTAGATCACCTATGGCCAACATTGGAGTTGAGCTGACTGACTCCCCTTACGTTGTCGCCAATATGCGCATCATGACTCGAATCGGCTCAAGGGTTGTCGATAGACTCGGCGCAGATGAGGAATTCGTATTCGGTCTTCATTCCGTCGGCGCGCCCTTGGACGATGGTCAACCGGACGCTCCGTGGCCATGTCATCCCGAGTCACAAGTATCATCTGCCATTTTCCGGAAACACGCGAGATTTGGTCTTTCGGCTCCGGTTACGGTGGGAATGCGCTGTTGGGAAAGAAATGTCATGCGTTGCGTATTGCCTCGGTTCTGGCGCGGGATGAAGGCTGGCTGGCGGAGCACATGCTGATTCTGAAACTTACAAGTCCCGAGGGGCGAACGCACTACATAACAGGCGCGTTCCCGTCGTCTTGCGGCAAGACCAACCTAGCGATGCTTATCCCGACGATCCCTGGCTGGAAAGTGGAAACTATAGGCGATGACATTGCGTGGATGAAGTTCGGAGCCCGATGGCCGGTTGTACGCTATTAACCCCGAGGCCGGGATGTTTGGCGTCGCTCCGGGCACCAGCGAGAAGTCCAATCTCAACGCGATTCGCACGGTGGACAAGAACACTGTCTTCAGCAACTGCGCCTTAACGACTGACTGCGACGTCTGGTGGGAAGGCATGACCGATGAAGAACCGCCCAGCTTACCGACTGGTTGAGAAGACCTTGGCAGCCGGGCTGTGGCCGTACAGCGGCTCACCCGAATGCCAGATTCACAACTCCGGCCAGCCAATGCCCTGTAATTGCGCCCGAATGGAGGGCCCCGAACGGAGTGCCAATCAGCGCGATGCTCTTCGGAGGTCGTCGTTCCACGGTTGTTCCGTTGGTGACTGAAGCCTTTGACTGGGAGCACGGAACATTTCTCGGATCGATAATGAGCAGTGAAACCACTGCCGCTGCTGCCGGGCAGGTTGGAAAGCTACGCCGGGACCCTATGGCTATGCTGCCATTTTGCGGTTATCATATGGGGGATTACTTTCAATCACTGGTTGAGAATCGGATCCGCGGCCGACCCCGATAAAGTGCCGAAGATCTACTACGTGAATTGGTTCCGGCAAGGAGCCGGATCGCAATTTCTTGTGGCCTGGTTACGGAGAAAACAGTCGCGTTCTTAAATGGATTCATGAACGGCTAGACGGCTCCGCTCAGGCCATAGATACGCCGATCGGTCGACTTCCTGTCTCCCGGATCTTTGGACGTCACCGACCTCGATGTGAAATCTGAAGTGCTTGATCAGCTACTGGAGGTGGACATTGATGCCTGGCTCAAGGAGATACCGCTGATTAAGACGCACTTCGACCAATTTGGAGACCGGTTGCCGGAAGTTTTGAGTAATCAGCTCAGCGAATCTGGGAGAACGTCTCCGAGCGGACAAAATATAGAATTCGGACCTCTCATAGCCGGGCTGAGTCTCTCACTGCCATATGGCTGGATACTCACACGACCGGCAATCTGTTCGCCGTCAATTGACGCCACGCTCCGTTAGCAAACCATTGCGGCACAGATTTGTGCGTATTTAATATCGAACCATATTGTCTGTGTCCAAGTTTCCGGCAAGAAGCGTTCCGCTTTTTATTGATAAGCAACGGTCAATTTTCATAACCTCATATCCTTGTGAAAGACGTCCCGAGATTTGTTGCTTTTTAGTGCTAAAATGTATACCTCTTTCGTGCTCTAATGGGCCGCGATTCAGATACAGAGCGGCGTCGATTATTGATTTGTCCGCTTGCAAGGTCTTAGAATTGAGTATTGCAGTCAATTTCGCGCGTTGCACAAAATGCGTGTTCTTTCTTGCCGCTTCAAATGCGGTACGAATTCTAACGATTTGCTGCCTAATTGTTTCAGTTCATGTTTGTGGCTGCGCGTCTACACTTCTGCAACGGCAATCCGAGTCTCCGGTTGAAAATAAGATTGACCGGAAATCCGAACTCGTGAAGCCAAAAATTGCTGAAGTTCCCGAGAATGAGGCTGCTGGAACCCGGAACGAAAATCCCAAAAAATCCGGCAGTGAGAAACCTTCGCCGCAAAACGCTTCAGAAAATACTTCAACCGGATCCGAAAAACAAAATCAACCGAGTCAGATTAAGCCGGAACGGCCAAAACCCGAGCATACGAAATCCAATCCGGATTCATCTCCCGAAAAGAGCGAAGCATCTGATCCAGCCAGGAGAATAACAGCAAAGGCCGAAACTTCACCTATCGCATCCGAAACCGATGACGCTGGGGAGGCGAAATCAAAAGAGCCGTTCAAACGCCATGATCATAGTAAGTATTTAGAAATTATAAAGAATAAGGCAGTAGATCTGGTCAACTCGGATAAGGAATCTGACTATGCCGCAATCTGCAAAGACCTGATCACTGATCAATGGTCGCTCGCATTTTATTATACTCAGGAAAAGACATATAAATTTGTAACTTATGTTTGGGATGAAATCGATGATAAATGGCAGAAATCTTTTGTATCCGACAAAAGGCCGATTTCAACTATGGAAAAACATCTCAAATACTCATCCTCGGGAAAAGACTGTAAGGTTCTTAAGAAAATGCGGCGATAAGTTGGCGGATTCGTATGACTACGGGAATTCATATGCTATAATTCCAGCATCGGCGAGAGCGGAGGGAACGTAACTTGATGCTATTCAGAGCAGGAGGTTCGGAAGTGCCCAGCAATGTAAGTAATCAATTGTACAAGAAATACACTCTCTCTGTTGAGATAACTTCATAAGGCTTTATTTTTTTTGTGCATATCTGCGCTGATTATTTTTTCGCCGGTTCCGCCAGCCTTCAGCGCCCAGACAAGAGACCAATGTGAAAAATGCTGCAGAAGTTCGAGCCAGGATGAGTACTACAGCGAACAGTGTAGACTGAAATGCTTTCGCAATCCGGACCACTGCGCGGACCAGAAATCGAAGCCGGACGATCAAGAAGAGGTCACCTCGCCGAGCCCGACGCCCCGACCGAGGGTCCGTCCGCCGACTGTTGCGCCTGGTCCTACACCACCTCGAGTTTCAGGAGCTGCGCCTTCAGCTCCGGGGACAATGGGACCACCGCCCGGAGGGCCGTTCACTCCGGGACCGCCGGCTACAGCGCAGAGACCTCCGGCACCTCCGCGCAACCGCAGAGCGCGGCTCCTCCTGGAGGGATGACTCCAAGACATGCATCTCAGCGGGGCATGTTGGTTTTTCCAAGCCCATTGAACCTGGTCCCCGGTCGAGAAGCAGAGGCCGCGGGACAAATACTCAATCTTAATGGTATTTCTCCGCAGCACCCCAATTACGGAGCTGGAGTTCAGGCCATAACCGGGATTTTGCAAAATTTTGCTCGTAATAATCCTTCAGGCGGCAGCTTGCCGACCGATGATATGCAAAGAGTAATCATCCAATTATAAGAAGTCGGATTAGACTAAGCAATACAATCATTATAAAAAGAGCCGAGGAGGAACCCTTATTCCCCCTTCGGCTCTTTTCGTTTCCAGTTTTCTGTTATCAAAAGCGAAAGGAAAGACTCATGCGCTTCTAAGCCCCCGCACGCCTATCCTGGGTATACTGGCACAGCTTTACCCTTAAATTCTCTTAGGAGCATTGGTCGACAGTAATGAAAATAACCTCCAATATTCACAAATTGCCCGGAGTTACCGGGAATTCTTATCTCCTGGTTGACTTGGATGGATTGACCTTGATGGATACTGGTATTCCCGGGAGTGCTTCCAAAATCCTGAATTACATCAAACGTGCGGGTTATGCACGCAAAGATTTGAACCGCATCCTGCTCACGCATGCAGATTACGATCACGCGGGGAGTTCTGGCTGCACTTAAAAGAGCGACTGGGGCTCGAGTATATGCCAGCTTATATGAAGCCAGGGCAGTGGCAACAGGTCAATTCCCGCGGTCACTAAAAACAGATAATCTCTTCCTTAAACCTGTCTTTGCCCTGGCAGAACGCCTGGGAAGAATTTCCCCTGCCCACGTGGATGAACATTTATCTGATGGACAGGTCTTGCCAGTACTGGACGGGCTGTTTGTGGTGGATACAAAAGGTCATACACCGGGTCATTTATCCTTTTTTATTCCTTCTACCGGTATCCTTTTTTCAGGTGATTCGATCTTATCCAGGAAAGATCATCTTGTGGGCTCGCACGGCTCTGTCACCTGGGACCAGGCGAAGGCTGATGCCTCGGTACTGAAACAACTGGCACTTAAAGCTCGAATCATTTGCTCTGGTCATGGCGCGGTGGTTATGGATGGACTGGTCAGGCTGCTTAGGCTGGCAGAAGTTTTCACCTTTGCGCCAGTTTATCAAAGCCTGTGAGACTGGAAATCTATCGGATCGTTCCAACAACCGTTTCCAACCAAGGTAGCATTTGAAGATCCTAAGATTGTGACCCATACCTGATCTCATAATTCTTGGGAGGATCAAACCCATCCCAACAGGGTGCAGAATAAAATGTCTGCACTCCTTGTTTATATGAGCAACGAAACTCTGCTCTATTTGTTTAAATATGTAATGAATATGCTAATTTAATTTACGCGCTCGGTTTTAGCTTGCTCGGATATCTGTGCGGATCGCTCCCATTTGCCATCTGGATCACGCGCCTTGTCAAAGGAGTTGATGTTAGGGATGCCGGATCTGGTCATGCAACCACCACCAACACCATCCGCCAGGCGGGATTCCTGCCGGGTGCGCTTGTATTCATCCTTGACGTTGCCAAGGGTTTTGCTCCAACATGGCTGGCAATCCAATACGCACCGGCGGCCTGGATCGTCCCATTGGCTCAGCGGCGTTCGCGGTCGTGGGGCACTGCTGGCCTGTATTTGCCGGGTTTCGCGGTGGGATGGGGCTTGCAACTGCCAACGGCGGCATGATGGCCGCTGCCCCGGTGGCCATACTCATTATCTATGCCATGCTGGGCCTACTGACCCTGGTCCTGCGCCACAGTGCACGCGCCAGTGTGGTCATCGGGATCTTGTTTGCCCCCTTATTGTGGCTGGCTGGGCTGCGAGGCCAGGTGCTTTGGATTGGTGCTGCGGTGGGGTGCGTTGTCGCTTTCCGGTTCCTGATCGACTGGAACCGCAAGTACCGGGAACTTTGGCTTGATCGGGAAAAAGTCCATTAGGAGAAAATGGCACTCAGATTCCTTATTGGGACATAAACCTGCAGGGTCTGGACCAGCGATTCCAGCACCTTATTCATATTATTCAGCCTGCGTTGGGGATCCAAATATACCTGATTTAACGGACGGGCAGGCAATACTCCATTGTGTAGGTGAATTAAGATTCTAGGTCGGGCGATCTTGATCCACGATATACCCGTGTTCAAGCAGATATTCAATGCGGAACGAACGAATGGCCGGGACAATTACCGAGTGTTTTTTCCACGCTGAGACAGCTGCGTACCGCCCTCCAGGCAGGAAGGGTTGCTTATTTGACATACGGTGATTGTCCCGGGTAATGAAATGGTTTGTCAAGATACGGGTTTTGGTGTAAAGTTAGCTTATGCTGTCTCCTTCCTCGCTTATCCTGGTTTGTCTGCTGCCCTCCCCGCGTGACCTGGAAATTGCCCGCCTGCTGGGTTGGTACCGCATCCCTTTCCGGAACGCACCCAAGGTCGTGGCTGTGGACCAATCTGGCATTTTATCAGCCCGGGAGTTTCGGCGATGGAGTCAGGGAGGATCGAGTGGACGGCTCCGGTGCGCGGTCACGAACTGACCACACGTGCCGAACTCCTGCGGGATGAACCAGACCATCCACGTGCGGGTGAGGAATATTTCAAGATTCAACTTGGTCCGCTGGAGAGACTGCCGCACCCAGTGGTGGCAGAGAAATGGAAACGGCTGACCTTCCTTTACACCACGGGGGAATATTTGCTCAAAGCACAGACCCTTAATGACCTGGTGGTGCAAAGCGACGAACGCCACCTGCTCTGGCAATCGCTGCGGGAACGGGCAGTGAATGATCAATTGTATAAATCGACCTGCCGGAAGGGACATTCCCCCTGAAGTGCTGATCGCGTCTACTTGGAATAAAAGACCTTCATGCGTCTTATGAACAAAGGAACAGGAAAATGGCGATCCTGATTAAAGGGGGCATGCTGGTCACTGCTGAAGAATCCTTCCCCGCTGGTATTTTGATCGAAGGTGAGAGGATTTTACAAATTGGTCAAGACCTGCAAGTTGCCGGAAGCCAGAGATCGTGGATGCCACCGGCAAGCTGATCCTCCCCGGCGGTGTGGACCCGCATGTCCACCTTGACCTGCCCATGTTCGGGACGGTTTCCTCAGACGACCATTACACCGGCACCAAGGCCGCGGCATTCGGTGGAACCACAACGGTCATCGATTTTGTGTCCGTTCGATTTCCCAACTTTGCGGGAGTCGGTCCGAGCAATGGCATTGGAAGGCGGAAAAAGCCGCAGTGGACTATTCCGCCCACATGAACCTGACCCGCTTCGACGAGAAGATCGCAGACGAAATCCCTTCCCTGATGGGAATGGGCATCAACTCGTTAAAGGTCTTTACCGCTTACAACGGCCGCCTGCGCCTGGACGATGGCAGCATCTTCAAAGCTCTGCGGATTGCACGAGAGCAATGGGATGCTGGTGATGCTGCATGCCGAAAACGGCGACATGATCGAAATCCTGGCTGCCGAGGCGCTGGCTGCGGGTCATACCACCCCCGAATGGCACGCCAAAACCCGACCCGCCTGGGGAGCGGTCGAGTCGGCACTGCGGGCATTTGCACTGGCTGCCATCGCAGATGCACCGCTTTACCTGGTCCACATGAACACCGCAGGGGAAGTGGATATGCTCCGCTATCGCGCGCGAGCGCAGGCGTAAAAGTGATGGGTGAAACCTGCCCCCAATATCTATTTTTCACCGAGGACGACCTGCGCCGCCCGGACGGAGCAAAATGGATATGCTCACCGCCCGTGCGCACTGCCGCTGACAATGCCCGCCTATGGGAAGGGTGGCGGATGGCACCATCCAGACCATCGGCACAGACCACTGTCCATTTTTCTACGATGGCACCAAAGCGATCCTGTATGAAGGAAACCCGATTGCCATCCCTGGCAAGGAACTCGGGGCAGGATGATTTCACCAAGATCCCTAACGGCTTGCCGGGAGTGGAAGACAGGCTGCCGATCCTATGGACAACCGGTGTAGGATCTGGAAGAATAAATGCCAACCAATTCGTAGCGCTCACCTCCACCAACCCGGCGAAGATTTTTGGCCTTTTCCCGCACAAGGGTGCCCTGTTACCTGGTTCAGACGCGGATATTGTCATTTGGGATCCACAGACAAAAGTTAAATACGGCGTAGCCAAGGCACACCAACGCACGGATTACAACTTATATGAAGGCTGGGATTTAATCGGATACCCCGAGAAGGTTTTCCTGCGCGGGGGATTGGTCGTTGACAGGGGAGAATGGAAAGGGAAACGAGGGGGAGGAAAATTCTTAAAATGTGGGCGGGGAGAATTTTTATAACTGTGCACTGGAATATAAACACCCCCACCAAGCCTTATTGATCAATCAATTCCTTCAGGCGCGGGTGCTGCGTGTATATGCCGCGACGCTCTGCGGGTAGAAGGACCGCTATGCGGCACATGACTTCATCGGTGTATTTTTGCATGGCTTCATCGCGATCTTTTCCCTTTACCGGGCGGCAGGAAGAAGGGTTTACCAGCAACAATCCTGACGTCCAGCCGTTTGAAGTGCTTCAGTCGGTCCACCACCACTGCATCCTCCGTACCGGTCAGCGCTACGGGTAATACGGGCACCCCCGCTTTCCAGGCGAGATAAATTCCGCCCGGTTTTGCCTCGATCAAATTCCCAGTCCTGGAGCGGGTACCCTCGGGGGTGATGGTGAAAACCTGCCCTTGTTCCAGCCGGCGCAGGGTCTCGCGGATGGCGTGAATGTCGGAATTATAGCGGTCTACAAACATCCCGTTGGTCAATTTAACCAGCCAGCGGAAAACGGCGTATTTCTGATATTTTTCCGCAACGACCATTATGATGTCGGGTCGGTTGAGGACATAATAAGCCAGCGCAGCATCCAGGCGCCCGATATGGTTGGCGGCAATCACAAAACCACCAGTCGGAAGATTCTCAAAACCGGTGATTTGCACTCGGGCAATGAGACCAAGAATGAGGCGAACAATAAACCGGAAAATTGTGTGGGTTGATTTCTTCATGGATATCCTGGTGATAGAACCCCCGTTGGATGTGTAGGTTATCAGGTTTTTATGATTGCATTGCCAGGATTTCTTTCAAGCGCGGATGATCAGAGTAAAACCCGCGCTGTTCCTGCGGAAGTAATGCGGCAATCCGGCACATGATCTCATCCGTATCCGCCATTAATGCCTGCTCGCGGCTCAGAGCATCGGTAGGAAGGGAAGGCAGCCGAAATGCAGGACCGATCGAGACGATCACTTGCGGGCGATGCAGCCGCTTTAATTGTCCAAAAAAGATTTTATCAAAAGACCCACTTATCCCGACGGGTGCGAGTGGATAACCCATTTTGGCTGCCAGGTAACTAACTCCCGGCTTGCCTTCGATCAAGTACCCGACTTTTGAGCGCGTCCCCTCCGGTGTAATGACCAGCACTTCCCCCTTTTTCATTCGGGCTATAACAGCCCGGATGGCTTTCAGATCAGGGTTGTACCGGTCAACGAACAGGAAATTCAAGCCGTGCCCAAGCCAGCGGGTGATCCAGTTCTTTTCCCATTTTTCACCCACCAAAAGGACCAGGTTGGTATTATTGATGATGTAAAAGGGAAGGAATGCATCGACCAGGCCGATGTGATTGGCTGCAATGATGAAATTATCGTCTGTGGGAATATTCTCACGACCGCGCACATCGACCCGCGTGAACAGGCGGAGGAGGAATCGGATTAAGAAACGGGTGAATTTGAGTCGCATGGATATATTATTTTACCAATACTATCTTGGCTCTAGTCGAGCATGTGCCTTGCTATTCGCGCTTAATGATATGTGTGATGATCGTGGCCCCGGAACCACCGATGTTTTGCGCCATTCCGATTTGTGCTCCTGGGACCTGCGTCTCGCCACATTCGCCCCGCAGTTGTTGCACCACTTCAACCACCTGATAAACACCTGTTGCTCCAACAGGGTGTCCGCGCGCTTTCAACCCGCCGCGTGTCATCACAGGGATAGTCCCCCCAGGGGCGATATTCCCATCCAGGCCGAGTCGAGGACCCTGGCCGCGTTCAGCAAAACCACAGGCTTCCAGCGAGAGAGCTGACATGATGGTGAACGCATCGTGAAGCTCGAAAACGTCAATATCGGTTGGTCCAACGCCTGCCTGCCGGTAGGCAGCCTGTGCTGATTTATAAGCAGCTGCCAGAAATAATGGATCACGGCGGTCATGCAGGGCGATCGTATCGGTGGCAGAAGCAGAACCTGCGATCAGGATACGGGACCCGTCTTTTACCGAATCAGCCGGGACAATATATAGCGCTGCCGCTCCGTCGCCTATCGGTGAAGCATCCAGCAGGTTGATCGGTGTAGCAATCATGGCTGATTTCTCAAAGTCATCTAGCGATATCTTGTGGTGCAGGCGGGCGAACGGATTGTGCATGGCGTTGGCGTGGGCATTGATGGCAAAGGGGGCAAAATCAGCATGCTTCCAACCGAATTCGTGCATATAGCGACGCATGATGAGAGCGTTCAAGCCGACAAATGAGACTCCCATATCCACTTCATAGTCGGCGTCCGCAGCTGTGGCGAGTGCAACGGTGACTTCATGCGGGGAACGGTCGGTCATCTTTTCTACGCCTACCACGAGAGCCGACTCAAGATCCCCGGAACCTACTGCCATCAGTCCCGACCGCAGAGCAGCACCCCCAGACCCACAGGCTGCATCGATTTTGACAGCTGGGACTTTCAATCCAGCCCAGTGTGCCACGAGTGGACCCAGGTTATTCTGAGCGTTAATCACGCCAGACATCATGTTGCCGAGGAAGATACCGTCAGCGCTTTCGCGCCCCGCATCTTTTAATGCTGCTTGGATCGCTTCCACGGCGATCTGGCGAATGGATTTTGTCCACGCCTCGTCTATTTTTGTCTGGCCGATGCCAATGATGGCCACTGGTCGCATAAAGAACCTCGTTTCCTCATCCCTACATTAAAAGGAGATTGATGAATCCTTGAATGGTATGGTTGGATTTTACCCGATGATTCTGTCAGGTACTATCAATCTTACCAAACCGCAGAAATCCGGAAGTTAAAATTGACGCGGCCGCGGGTCGCGCACAAGCCAGACCAGCAACCCGACGATCACCAGCCCACCGACAGCTGATATCATAAATGTGGTCTGGAAACCAGCCGTATCAGCTATCCAGCCTCCCAGTAAGGGGGCAATGATGGTGAATGGAGCTACCAGGGTATTCGATAAACCAATGTAGGTGGGTCGGGTCTCTTCATTCCCAAACTCGGTTGTAATCGCCATCCCAATTGTCCAGTATGCCACGTTTGCCAACCCTGAAAGGATAAAGACCAGGAACATCCAATTCAAAGAGGGAGTGCCATAGGCAATCAACGAACTTAGTACGGCAGCCACAGACCCGGCGATGAGCATGGCACGATGTCCAAGGCGATCTCCAAGCCAACCCATCACGGCATTTGCGATCGTGGAGGAGATGGTCACCGCGGCGGTCAACAACCCGGCGGTTAAATCGCTCATTCCAAATCGCTGCAGCCCGTAAACGATATAAAAAGCAAAACCCATGGTGGCGAACTGCGATAAAAGACGAACAACCAGGAAATTGCTGAAATTCCTGTCTTTGCGTAGAATCTCCAGTCCGCCTTTCCAGGGAGAAGCCTGGCGTAACGGTATCGCTTTCTCATTGTCCACCGGCTCCCTTGTCACACCCAGGAATAGCATCGAGAGTCCCATCCCAACGATGGTCAAGGTAAAGCAGATGGCAAAATTGTAAGGGTCGTGGACTTTTATCAGGATAAATCCCGCTGCTACTGCCGCTATGCTGATCAGCACATTTGCCAACGCTCCCTGGGCGCCGAAAAAGGTGCCGCGCCAATCAGGGGGAATGATCTTGGCGATCATGCTTTGCCATCCATTGGCGGTAAACCCTGCTCCCAGTCCCTGCCAAATAAGGATGATAAATGTCAAAACCAGGGCTGCCTTGTTTTCTAAACGGGTCATAAAAAGAGCCACGACCGCAAGCCCCAGGAAAGGCAGGCGTTCGTGGATGGTCATCCACATTACCATCGGTTTGTAACGTCGCAGTCGCGAGACTGAGTTTGCCATGAACAACTGCGGCAACTGCCAGCCAACCGCGTGGATAGCAGGGATCAACCCGATCAATACTGCCGAATGGGTCATCCGACTCACGAAGAGGGTGACAATAGTCCCAACTGAACCAAATCCCCAGCCCAAGCCATAAAAAGCACCGTCCAGCAGATTGACGGTGATGTTAAATTTCAAGTGTGTGCGGACGGACTCTTCCAGGGTGGGCATATGTTTCAATTTTACCACCCGCAAATTTCGTATAATAATCAGGATATTCCCAAAATCCTGTCCCCAATCGCTTGACAAATAAGTGAGAAGATGTAAAATTTAAACGAACGTTCGTTCATAATAGGATGTTTTCCTGTGTCTGAAGAAAACCTCACGAAAGGCGAGCGCACCCGCCAGAGCATCACTGACTCCGCATATACCCTTTTCCTTGAGCAGGGTTATGCAGCCACATCCATGCGCCAAATTGCCGGGCGGGCAGGGTTGGCCCTGGGAGGCATCTACAATCACTTTAGCAGCAAGGAAGCCATCTTCAGCGAACTCATCATTGATCGACACCCCTATAAACAAATCCTGCCAATCATGCTTAATACTCCTACCGACGACATGGAAACTTTTGTTCGCAATGCGGCACATACGATGGTCGATGAGCTGGGTAAACGACCTGATTTTATCAAGCTGATGCTGATCGAGATGGTTGAATTCAATGGGCGCAATATGACGGGTATCCTGAAACAAGTGCTGCCACAGGTCCTGCCATTAATCCAAAAATTCAACAAAAAATTGCTGCGCTCCATACCGCCATTTGTTTTTTTTCGAGCATTCCTTGGCCTGTTCTTCTCGTATTACATGACCGAACTTTTACTCGCAAACACACCAGCAGCCATGCTGTCGACCGATGCATTGGATCACTTCATCGAGATCTTCCTTCACGGTGTCATGGCTGCCAAGGAGCCAGAATGAACTCTCGCCTTTTCTCCATTCTCCGCAAGGAGTTCATCCAGATCACGCGGGACAAACGCACACTGGTGATCATTCTACTCATTCCGATCATGCAGTTATTTTTGCTGGGATATTCTGCGACCAGCGACGTGCGCAACGTACACCTGGCGGTTTTTGATCAATGCCGCTGTGCAGAGTCACGTTCTCTGCTGGATGCATATCGCGCCGCCGATTACTTCCAGCTGGCCTTCACGGCCGGATCGGAGGCTGAACTCCGCAGCCTGATCGAGCAGGGGAAGGTGCGTGCTGGACTCATCATACCCCCGGATTACAACACCTCGCTGGCAAATGGCAACGCCGAAGTGGCCTTCATCCTGGATGGTTCGGATGCCACTGCAGGTTCCACGGCACTCTCGGCAGCCACTCTAATTGGTCAATCCCAAGCCACCCAATTGATGGTCCAGCGCTTGGAACGCAGCGGATTGAATGCCACTAATATCCAGCCACCACTGCAGGTGCGTACCAGGGTCTGGTACAACCCTGACCTGGTCAGCTCCTATTTTATGATCCCGGGTGTGATCGGGATGATCTTGTATGCGATTACTTCCATCCTGACCGCCACGGCAGTGGTGCGTGAGCGGGAACGCGGCACCATTGAGCAGTTGATCGTCACCCCCATCCGCCCATGGGAATTGGTTGTCGGAAAGATCCTGCCGTACGCGATCCTGGCATTCATTGATACCCTGGAAGTGCTTGCCATCGGTCATTGGTGGTTTGGCATGCCGGTGCGTGGAGACCTGAGCCTCATCCTGGCTTGTTCAGGATTGCTGGTCTTATCCGGTCTAGGGATCGGGCTCTTTGCCAGTACCATCGCCAATACCCAGCAGGAAGCCATGCTGACAGTCTGGATGACCCTCCTGCCGAGTATTTTTCTCTCCGGGTTTTTCTTCCCGCTGGAGGCCATGCCGCAGGTTCTGCAATGGGTGTCTTACATCATCCCGCTGCGTTACTACCTGATCATCATCCGTGCGTTGCTTATCAAGGGGGTCGGGGCAGGACCCATTTGGAGTGAAATCTTAGCCCTGACTGTGTTCGGGATCGCCATTATGGGCGCGGCTTCTTTCCGCTTCCGTAAACGTCTAGATTAAGGAGTTTTTTATGAAACATAAGCGTCTGCCCATTCCTGTGATTGTCCTCCTTGTACTGGTCGTCCTTGTTGGCGGTTATTTGGGAATTCGAGCCCTTTTAAATCCGGGAAGTACTTCCTTGACCGCCTCAGGCACAATCGAAGCTGTGGAGATTACCATCTCCCCGGAAATTGGTGGAAAAGTTGTGGAAGTGCCGGTTGATGAAGGCGCACCTGTTAAGGCGGGAGAGGTCCTCTTCCGGCTGGATGACACCTTGCTCCAGGGTCAGAGAGCTGTTGCCCTGGCATCTTTGAACCTTGCGCAGGCAGCTGCTGCCACGGGAGATGCTTCCCTCGCAACCGCCCAGGCAAATTACACGGTGGTCCTGGACAATGCCCTCGTGGCTTCCGCTCCTTCCCGAACACTGGACTGGCGTGCTGCCAGCCCAGCCGGTTACGACCTTCCCGGAGGGTATTTCAGCCTGGCTGACCAGATTAGTGCTGCCCAGGCTGAAGTTGATGCTTCAGGGTCCGCAAGGGATGCGGCAGTTAATAGCCTCGAGGCCCTCCTGGCTGACCCGGCGAATTCAACGTTCGTGGCGGTTGAGAAACGACTTTCCAACGCGCGGGCTGCTTCCATTGCTGCCCAGGATGTACTGACCCGTGCAACCGCGTCCAATAATTCCGACTTGCGCAATGCAGCTCAGACTGCCGTTGACGCTGCAAGAACCGAGCTGGACGATGCCCAGTCAGCATATGACAATCTAAAGGGTTCCGAAGCAGCCGGGAAAATCATCGCTGCCCGCGGCTGATCTGTCGGCTGTACAGGAGCGGTTTGAATCTGCTCATGACCACCTTTTAGCATTGCAAATCGGGGAGAACTCGCCGCAGGTTGCAGCCGCAAAGGCCGTTCTCACCCAGGCGCAGGCCGTTTCAGACCAGGCTCATTTGGCAATTACGCAGGCTGAGGCCAGCCTGGCGTTGATCGAGGCCCAGATCGTAAAGTTAACCGTCACAGCCCCTGTGAATGGAGTTATTTTGACGAGATCCATTCAACCTGGTGAAGTCGTTGCCCCGAGCGCTACAGCCATGACCCTGGGTCAGCTAGACGACTTGAGCATTACCGTGTATGTCCCTGAAAATCTATACGGCAGCCTTTCGCTGGGTCAATCAGCCAGTGTGTCGGTGGACTCTTTCCCCGGCGAGACATTCAACGCAACGGTCACCCATATCGCAGACCAGGCTGAATTCACTCCCCGCAACGTTCAGACAGCCGAAGGACGATCCACCACCGTTTTTGCCATTAAGCTCCAGGTCCAGGATACGGCTGGGAAGCTTAAGCCAGGAATGCCTGCGGATGTAGTCTTCGGAAAATAAGCTTTTGCGAAATGTGTGGCAGGATGGAAAAACCGTGATCTCGGATGCATTCTGGACCAGGATGAAAACCATTCAAGGCATCCATCGTTTTTTTTATGCGATTGGTCTTGGACCGCTCGTTGGGAAAATTATCCTCCTGCTGACCACCACCGGCCGAAAAACCGGGCAGAAGCGGATCACGCCCCTGCAATACGAAGAAATCGGAGGGGAATATTTCCTCGGTTCAGCGCGAGGGGTAAAATCGGACTGGTTTCGGAATATCCAGGCGGATGATAATGTCGAAGTAAGGGTGAAGGGCATATCGTTCATCGGCAGGGCCGAAACTGTCACTGATCCTGAGAGGATCGCAGATTTCCTGGAAATCCGTCTCGGGAGGCACCCCGTGATGATGGGCTTGCTGATGCAAAAAGTGCACAATCTGCCGAAACAACCCAGCCGGCAGCAACTGCTTGGGCTCGCTGCCTCGGAGGCCATGGTCATCATCCGACCGGTAAAGGGTTTATGAATAAAAATTGTCTTAAGGCTAGGAAAATGGCATGACCCCATCGATCATTGCCCGACATTTGCAGAAGGCATTCGGTGCAACCCATGCCGTGGACGACATGAATCTGGATATCCACTCCGGCGAAATTTACGGGTTGGTTGGCTCAGACGGGGCAGGCAAAACCACCACCATGCGTCTTCTTGTAGGCGCCCTCAAACCCGATTCTGGGGATGCCTCCATTTGTGGATATTCCGTCAGTCGGCAGACCGAGCAGGTGCGCGCCCAACTTGGGTACTTATCTCAGCGGTTTTCTTTTTATGAAGATCTGACCGTTCTCGAAAACATTCGGTTCTTTGCCGAAGTGCGCGGCCTTTCCCAGCGGGAATGGTTGCCACGCTGCATGGAGATTCTAAATTTTGTCGGCTTGGCATCGTTTAAAGACCGCCGTGCCGGGCAACTCTCCGGTGGGATGAAACAAAAACTCGGCCTGGCTTCAGCTCTTGTCACCCGCCCGAAGGTGCTCCTGCTCGATGAACCCACGACCGGTGTTGATCCGGTTACCCGGCAGGATTTCTGGCAATTGCTCATCCGGCTCGTATCTGCTCCCGAATTCTCAACATCGTCTGTTTCTGGGGAAACGCATGATGGGGAACGGGTTGCCGTGATCCTTTCAACTCCATACATGGATGAAGCCGCACGCTGCCACCGGGTGGGCTTCATGCGGAATGGCCGAATGATTGCCGAGGGAACTCCTTCCCAACTGCGGTCCACTCTGGAAGGGTGCATTATCGAGCTGCGGGGGTCTTCGCTGCCTTCCCTGCGCCACGCAGTGAGCAAATTAAAAGAGGTGGAAGATGTGCGTGCTTTTGGTGACAAATTACACCTGCGTGTCGGACACGGTCATGCGCATTCTGTTCTTGATGCCCTGGGTCAGGTTTTTCCACCCGATTCAAGTGCACAAGTGAACGCCCGCTTAGTCTTACCCACTCTGGAAGATGTTTTCATTTTACTTTCAGGGTCTATTTGATGGGTTCGGCTTTTTCCCAGATGAACACGACGCCTGACCCCGTAGTTATTACAGAAAACCTCACCCGCCGATTTGGTGAGTTTGTTGCCGTGGATCATGTATCCTTCAAGGTGGAGGCAGGAGAGATCGTCGGATATCTGGGACCGAACGGGTCCGGGAAGACCACCACCATCCGGATGTTGCTGGGTCTCTACGAGCCGTCGGAAGGTAAGGCCACTGTTCTCGGATTCGACGCTTTTAGTCAGTCTGAGCAAGTCCGTTCGCGAGCCGGGTATATGTCTCAGAAATTTTCATTGTACGATGACCTGACGGTATGGGAAAATCTAAGTTTCTACGGCGGTATATATGGGATCCGCGATAAAGCGCGTATCGAGGAGACGCTCAGCCTGGTCGGGTTGCCAGGGCATAAAGGAGAACTGGCAAAATCGCTTTCAGCAGGCTGGCGTCAGCGGCTGGCGCTGGCAATTGCCCTTGTCCACAGACCGAAGTTACTTTTCCTCGATGAACCTACATCGGGTGTGGACCCGACTGCTCGACGCAGTTTCTGGGATTTGATCTATGCACTGGCAGCGGAAGGAGTAACTGTCCTGGTCACGACCCATTACATGGACGAGGCCGAGTACTGTGGACGGGTGGGCATGATGCGGGATGGCAAACTCCTGGCGCTGGACACTCCTGCAGCCCTTAAAAAGCTGGTCATTCCGGGTGATGTATGGGAGGTGCATGCCGAGCCACTGCAGTTAGCCCTGAATGCCTGCGAGACCTGCGCAGGGGTATTGCGGGTGGGTCTTGCAGGTGATCATTTACGGATGATTACCGAAAAAGGAACGACCGAGGCTGCCCTGCGCCTGGGATTGCAGTCCAGCGGACTAAAAGTTTCCTTGCTCGAGCGGGGAGAACCGACGCTGGAGGATGTCTTTTTATCCCTGGCGAAGGGATAAAAAGACATTGCTGCTGCCCAGGCACGAGTGGGGTACCCGGACCGGACAATTCTCGCTTGCGCCCTTTATTAGGGTGGGATAGAATAATTGCGTGATGAGGAGCAGTCACGATGAGAATTGAAGTTAAATCTGCGAGCGAATTGAGTACTTTTGAAAGAGCCCGCCAGGATTGCGTGGTGACCAGTTCACTGTATGCATTCCTGACCGGAACCAAATGGGCAGCAGCTGATTGGACAGTCATGGTATGGGAGGATGAAGACCTGGTCACTAATGTTCACATTGTCGATCGGGTTATCCAGGTTGGCGACCAGCAGATCAGGTTGGGGGGGATCGGGAACGTGGCAACCAAGGTGGAGTGGCGGAAACGTGGTTATGCCAGGTCAGCTCTAAAGACCGCGCAGAATTTCCTGCGCGACCCCCTGAAGGTGGATTTCGGCATGATGATCGCGACCGAACCAATGGTAGCCCGCTATGAGAAAATGGGCTGGAGGGTGGCAGCCCAATCCATGCAGGTCGACCAACCGGATGGAAAGACGACTCTAGGTTATCCTGTAATGATCCTGCCGGTGTGCAAGCAGGAATGGCCAGAGGGGGCAATTGATCTATGTGGATTGCCGTGGTAAACGACTAAATTATTCCCCCATAATCTGCACCACCAATTCCCTGTGGCGTGCCCGGATATCAAAATCCAGGTAAACTACTTGCTGCCAGGTACCAAGGGTAAGGGTCTTTCCAACAAAAGGGATGGTCAACGAGGGTCCAAGCAGCGCGGCACGCATGTGCGAATGGCCATTGCCGTCATCCCAGGTTGCATTGTGAGCGTAATCCCGATTCGAGGGTACAAGTTCCTCGAACATGCGCTTCAAGTCAGCGACTGCACCCGGTTCGAACTCGACGGTGGTCAATCCGCTGGTGGAAGAGGGGCAAAAGACCGTCAGGATGCCGGTTATTAATCCGGATTTTGTAATGAGGGATTGAAGCTCCTCGGTAATATCATGAATATCATTGTTGCCGCGTAAATTGAGGGAAATACTTCCAGTGGTGACAGGCATATTGAACTCCTATTTTATTCTTTTTCCCCGCTCGATGGCTTTTGAGCCAAACCTGGCTCGCACGCTATCCAGCGCCTCCTGCAAGCGGCGGGATTTTTCTCCTTCGGCGTCCCACAACCCCAGTTGTCGCAGGGGAGCGCCCAGTCCGGTGACACCCACACCGATCAGGCGTACCGCCTTACCTTTAGGGCGCACCTTTCCTAAAAGATTTAGCGCGACTCGATAAATTTCCTCGTCCTGGTCGGTGGACTGAGACAGGGTCACCTGGCGGGTGAGGGTGGTGAAATCAGGCCAGCGCAGCTTGATTTTGACGGTTGCCCCGACGATACCAGCTTTTCGCAACCGACGGCCCACCTGCGCAGAGAGTTCCCGAATTGTTTGAGCCAGCTGTTTATCGTCGCGCATGTCACGGGCGAAAGTGGTTTCCTGGCTTACCGATTTGACTTCATGCTCAGTGATTACCGGGCTGTCATCCACACCGTTGGCGCGCCGCACCAGGTCTCGTCCATTCTCTCCAAACCAGCGCAAGAGGTCCTCAGGCGGATGGTGGGCGATGTCCCCAATTGTTTTAATCCCCACTGCGGCCAGCTTCGCGGCAGTCTTGGGTCCAACTCCCCACAGCATGGTGGCAGCCAGTGGTTCAAGGAACTCAGAATTCCTTGCCGGGGGGGACGATTGTCACAGCATTGGGTGGAAGATCCTTTTTGGCGGTCTTTTTCCCGACCTCGGTGGCAATTTTGGCGACCAGCTTGTTGGTTGCAACTCCCACTGAACAAGGAAGCCCTACTTCATCGTTAACACGCTTTTGAAGGCGGCGGGCAATTAATTCCGGAGGTTCATGCAGGTCGCTGATATCCACAAAGGCTTCATCGATTGAGATTTGTTCAACCAATGGAGACAGGTCATTCAAGCGCTGCATGACTTTCTCAGACATTTCCCCGTAATTTCCGTGGTGGTGCGAAATGACCAATAGATCTGGACAAAGGCGCAACGCCTGGCTCATTGGCATCGCTGAGTGGACCCCGAATTGACGTGCGGCGTACGAACAGGATGCCACCACCCCGCGTCCCTGCGGGCTGCCGCCCACGGCAAAAGCTTTTCCGCGCAGAGACGGGTCGTTCAGTTCTTCGACTGCGCAAAAGAAGGCATCCAGGTCGAGGTGCAGGATGGTGCGGGGCATCGATTTATTATATCCCTTGGTTTCTCGCCCACCAAAAAGAGTCGAAACTCTTTCACCCACGCTGTGCTCCGTTCAACAATCTGAGCAGCGTGCCCCTGGTGATCACGATGCAGAGGTTGGAAATAGCGAACGGTCATATTTCAGGGAATATTTATCCTATCTTTTATTTTTGCAGCATTTTCAGGATCTGGTTGAACAACACGACTGCCACCGATATCGATCAAAAATGGGAAACTACGAACGGATGTAATGCCGTTTGTGTTCAGGGTGACCAGCACCATGGCCGATTGGCGGGTATCTTCCATCCCATCCTGGTCAAATAGTGCATTTCCCAGGCTGTAAAAGGACCAGTGTTTTGCCTTGGGAGGTTTCTATCCACGCGGCAGGCTGGAGGACGTGTGGATGGTGTCCCCAGATCAAGCTTGCCCCTGCCCTCGGCAAATTGCGCTGCCAGGAATTTCTGCCGATCCGAAGCGCCTCCCTGATATTCCGCCCCCCAGTGGATGGATACCACCACCATTGCTCCCGCTTGTTTTGCCGATTGGATGGACTTCACGGCTGTAATCGTGTCTATTGTTGAAGAAATATCATCAAATGAGAGAAAGGCAAGCTGTAGGCCGTTTACTTTCATAAAGACCGGCACCATACCCGGGTCGATGGGAGTGATCCCTACGGATTGAAGTGCAGAGAGTGTTTCGCCCAGGCCACCTGGTCCACAATCTAAGCTATGATTATTAGCGATGGAAAGCAAATCAAAACCCCAATCGTCGAGCATTTGGGCATTGCTTGACAGGGTACATAGGTTGTACGGAGAATCCGCGCCCGTTAGCACGGGAGCTAGCGGACTCTCCAGGTTGGCAAGAGCCAGGTCTGCCCGGGACAGGTCAAGTTCCAAGGCAGCAAGTAAATCGATCTGTGGGTTCACCCCACGCCCGAGCATCAAGTCTCCCAAGATGGCGAGCGTAGCATTAGGGGAGGATGGCTGGCAGGCTGCAAGGACAAATACCAGAAAACAGGCGAAAAACGGCAGCCGAGGGAGGATGGACCGTGGACAGGGTTGGGAGCTCCTATCCACGGTCGCTGATTTATATTCCATTTTTATGGCGCGATGAACATCTTCGTCCAATCGGGCTGAGGGGGGTTTGTCCCTGCCTCAACGAGAGCCTGCCAGGTCTCGTCGGTCATGCGGTCAGCGGGCGGCACTGTAAATTCATAATATGAGTAAACAGCTCCGGCAGCCACCCGCCAGGGTAAATCAGGCAGCACAACGTAAATGATGGTTGGCTGGCCAACCCCTTCTTCGAGAACAGCCAGGCTGCCGTTGGGATCGAGGCCAGTTGCCACATCAGCCACGAGGGCTGCTTTCTGGTCGCTCAGGTCCCTCGACATGTCACCTGTAGTATCTGCCGCAGCCAGGGTGAATTGTTCCAGGGTGCCACCCCAATATTGGATGTGCCAATATTCCTCATCCGTTATGACGTTGCCTGCCAGCTCGCGCTCGGATATATTTTTCAAGAAGGTAAGCTCACTTATTAGATTCTCCAAGTTGGCTCTCGTCAGGTCTGTGAGAAGATCGCGGGATTGAAGGCCATCGTAGGTCATCTGGGCAAGGGCTAACAGACGGGCATAAGCCTCGGGATTGGGTTCCACATACCCATGAGGTGGTGCAGGAGTTTCGCCTCCGCCCCCCATTTCAGCCATCACCTGCTTGGCATACAAAATGGTATCGTGCTTTAGTTCTGTCCAGGAACCCAGGGCAGTCTGCAGATCCTTGCGCGTCCAGGCTTGAGTTTGCATGAATGGTGGAAAAGCGGTCCCTTTAGGGGCAATCAGGGGCTGGAATGAATACAGCCAGGTCCAATAAAGGTTCTGAGTCCATGAATCGCTCCCGAGCGCAGCAATTTCCGTCTTGACCTTGGTCAACTGGGTATCATAATTGGTGTAATGCGTCTCACCCATATCGTTCAGGATGGAATATGCCTCGCTGGAACCCATTGCAGCAAAGAAATCCAGAGCCTTAGGCAGCCCGCGCGGGGCTTCTGATGAGCCCACTTTACGCCAAATCACCTGACCAAAGACAAACGCATCCAGGGTGAAGCGTTGACCCATGAAGCGGAATCCTTTGGTGACCTGTTCCTGATCCTGCCAGATCCAGACCCACATTGAATTAACCTGGGGAGGTGGGAGGGTTTCAGTGGCTTTTTTGAATTGAGTAAAAAGTCCCGCATCAGCGAATTTACCCAGCTCGGGATTCGCACCGAAGATCTGGTCAGAAAGGGCTCCATATTCCAGGTAACCAAGATCATCGGCTTTGCCAACGATGAAAACGGTTGGTTCGTATATATTTGCCCACAATGTTTCTGCAGCCGATCCATCTGAAGTGACAGCTGTGCGCACTGCCTGGGTCACAAGCAGAGCGCGACGGGTCTCGAAATCATCATTCAGACGGTAGGTCAAACGCCCGTACCACATCATCGCTTTGAAATACTTTTTAAGATCTTCGCTGCGAGTATAGTGGCCACGCGGGACATATTGGCTGTAATCTTCCATCAATTTCTGGTCGGGAGGCAGGTCGGGGCGGTCCCAGATTGGAGAAACGGAAAAACCAGCTGCCGCGTTGATCAGAGCAAGTTCGGCGCTGACCAGGTCGTTTACCTCGGCAGGAACACTGTCTGGCAGATTAAGCAATTTGGCTGCGACAGCAAAGGTCGCCACGTTACGGCGGGCTGGTTCTTCAAGTGCACTGCCAGTCAAAGCCTGAAATTGTTGATAGGTGGCAGTCAACAAGGCGCTTGTCAGGGAACTGAGGTCAGCAATAAAATGCTCGGTTTCGAGATCGCGCAGCATTTTATCAAAGAGGAGATGGTAGACATGGTAGACCGAGTCTGTCGAGATAAATACCGGGACCTGGGAATAGCGCCACTGTTCGTATATCTGGTAAAACTCGCGGAACTGCCCTGCCACTGGTGTAGCCACCGCGAAACCGTTTTGTGCCAAAAGGGCTTTCTGAGCATCAGATAGGTTTTGTGAAACAAGGTTCTCCACCTGGCTCAGGTCGAGAGGCAGCGTATATCCCCCTCCGCTGAATGATTGTGGCAAGCGGGCGGTTATCTCGCTATATGTGGCAAAAGGTGGAGGATAAATCCCCTCCGGGGAAGTTGATTGCGTGGGTGTTGCCAGCGAGGGTTGGGTGGGCGTGGCAACTTGGGGTTGAGTGGGTTGTAGGGTTGTGGTGATGCACGCTGATTGAATGATCATCAAGGCGAGAAACACCCAAAAAGATTTACGTAACGTCGTTTTCATTGCCTCCTCCTTAAGGGACAAGAATCAGAATAGCGCCATTTTTGGCCTGGACAAGACCCATTTTGTTAAAAATCCCGTCCAATGATGAGACGACAGTGAAGCCAAATCCGTTCCATTTCCAGACCTTTAATGTCCCGGCAGGTGCGGATCTTGGGTCCGAATAGCGGCCTTCCAGCGCTACCAATTCCTGGATCGAGTCGCCATCCAGATCTGCTGTGGCAAATGAGGTGATTGGATCTGCCATTGCAGAACCCGCCCATAATTCGTGATATCCTCCCCGGGTCCAGCCGACCAGAATGATATGGCAGGATAATCCCTGGGAGTTATGGAATCCGCTAATCCGTCCGCCATTTGGCAGCCATTGATCCACAGGCCAGGGTCGGAAGGGACGCCAAAGCAGGAGGGCAACCTCAGGATTCCCATCATGGTTTAGATCGCTGATGGCAACCTGTACGACCTGCCACTCCGGTGGACTTTGCCAAACAATCCCGTCCTTGGAATTGATGGATAATCGGCCATCCGTCACTATTACAGTTTCGGGGTTGTCGTTTGCATCCAGGTCAGCCTGGGTAATCGGGATTACAGACTTTACTTCTGAAGGGATAGAGATTGGAGAGAGGCCTTCTGACCCCAAATGCAGGGCGCGCAATGAAGCAGGCGAAACCTGCAAGAGGACTCCCAGGGTCAACAATATGATCAGCCAGTTTTTATTCAGCATATTTCTAAAAATATTGTACAACGGTCGGGCAGGAATCTCAAGCACACCTCCTGGTAGGATGATTATTTACCCGATAGAAAATACCCTATAAAATGGGTACTCCTTTTTTGCACATTTGCGTTATTATTAGACAGGAAAGGAACTTTTATGGCCCAATTTCCGTCTATATTTTGTTCACAGGACTTTCCAGCCTGTGCCTTTGCTTTATAAGGAGGAAGAAATGAAATTCCGACGCATTATCATCCCAATTGCCATGATCGTGACTCTGCTGGTGCAATTCCTGCCAGGAACGGTCTTTGGCCCCCGGGCGGTAGCTGCCACAGCTTGTGACGCGGCTGAGTTTGTAGCCGATGTGACAATCCCGGATGGCACCAGTTTTGCCCCCGGCGCTGCCATGGTTAAAACCTGGCGCTTTAAGAATGTTGGCACCTGCACCTGGAGCACATCTTACGCCATTGTTTTCCAATCCGGCGCCAAGATGGGTGCTCCGTCTGCAGTGAATATGCCATCCAGCGTTGCACCGGGAGCCACGGTAGATGTGACCGTAAACATGACGGCACCATCTGCTCCTGGTCATTATCGAGGAAATTGGATGCTGAGGAATGCCTCAAGTGTGCTATTTGGAGTGGGTCCATCTGGCACATGGTGGTTTTTCGTTGACATCGTTGTTTCCTCCGGTTCACCCGTACTCGCATATGACTTTACGACCAATGCCTGCGCAGCTGTCTGGACGAGTGGGGCAGGAGCTTTATCATGCCCTGGGACAGATGGCGATGCGAGAGGCTTTTTGCTGCAAGTGACGGGTCCGAAACTTGAAACTGGGGCAACTGGACCGAATGGTCTGCTTACCAATCCGCAAAACGTCACTGACGGTTACATCCAGGGGGTTTATCCTGCCTACTCCGTCCAGAGCGGTGATCATTTCATGTCGATCATCAACTGCGCGTTTGGTGCCACCGGCTGCTATGTAACCTTCCAGCTGCAATACCAGGTTGGTTCTGGCCCCGTCAATACGCTCAAATCTTTCAAGGAAAAACTTGACGGCATGTCTTACAACCTGGATGTCGACCTTTCCGGGTTGGCCGGGCAGAATGTCAATTTTATCCTTAAGGTGCTTGCCACCGGTTCCCCCACGGGAGACCGGGCCGTTTGGTCTGGGCCGCGCATCGCTCATGCTGGTGGTGGTCCACTTCCGCCTTTGTCTTCAGCATGTGATAAGGGCGCGTTTATCGCTGATGTAACCATTCCCGATGGAACTTTAATGACGGGCGGAACCGCCTTTGTTAAGACCTGGCGGTTGATGAACGTGGGTACCTGCACCTGGACTACATCATACCGGCTGGTATTTGATGGTGGGGACTATATGGGTGTCACTTCATCTGCAGTAAACCTGCCCACACCTGTCGCCCCCGGCGGTACCATCGACCTGTCTTTAAATATGATCGCTCCCCTTTCCTCGGGAACTTATTTCAGCTACTGGAGACTGCGGAACGCCTCCGGAGTTGATTTCGGGGTGGGACCAAGCGGCACAACCAACTTCTTCGTGAAAATTAACGTCGCGAGTTCATTCTCTTCGGTTTACAGTTTTAAGAATAATGCTGCATCTGCCACCTGGACCAGTGGGGCGGGTGCCCTGCCATTCCCGGGTACGGATGGGGATGCGCGTGGATTTGTATTGCCCCTGGGCAGTCACGTAATGGAAGACGGCACCGGCGCTTCTGAAGGCCTGTTGACCTTCCCGCAATACGTGACAGATGGTTATATCCAGGGCATTTATCCTGCCTTTACCGTTCAAAACGGCGATCATTTCCAGTCCAATGTCGGCTGCCAATATGGCGGACCTTCCAATTGCTATGTCATATTCAGACTGGCTTACCAAATTGGTGGTGGTCCTGTTACCACATTAAAAACCGCCGCTGAGCGATTTGACGGACTGGTGTATCGTATGGATGTGGACCTGTCATCCCTGGCCGGCCAGAATGTCAACTTCATTCTTAGAGTTGAGGCTTTTGGTTCTGCAAGTGGTGACCGGGCTGTCTGGTCGTCTCCGCGGATCGACCGCAGTGGTGGTGGCTCAATCCCAACACCCATTCCGGGTGCGACAGCTACTCCAGTAGCAACCCCCACCGGTGTGATCATTGGACCCAACGCTGACCTGTATGTCACGATCAATGACAGCCTGGGTTCTTACACGCCAGGAGGCACAGCCACCTACACAGTCCTGGTTCACAACAGCGGACCAAACAATGTCACCGGTGCGAGCTTATTGGTTACAAAACCGGTGCAAATTACCTCCTGGTCCGTTACCTGCGTCCCAGATTCTGGAGCAACCTGCACTGCTGGCCCAGTCTCGCCCGCCGGCAACTTTACTGATCCTGTTGATCTCCCGGTCGGTAAGAATGTTGTCTATACCATTGTTGCTACCCTTAGTGGCGGAGCAGTTGGCAACATGGTTACAACGGCTACCATCACAAATCCTGGGCCTACCCCGGATCCGAACCTGGCAAACAACTCAGCCTCCGATACTGATTCTCCTCCAAGCGCTGACCTGGCGATCACCATTAATGATGGAATCAGCGTCTGGGTTCCTGGCGGCACAACCACTTATACGGTCGTTGTCTCGAATAATGGTCCTTTGAATGTGACTGGAGCAGTATTCAATGACAGCAAACCGATCCAGGTAACCGGCTGGAGCTGGACTTGCTCGCCAGATTCAGGTGCCGTCTGCGGTGCCGGGTCAGGTGGCACGATCACCAGCACCATAGCTGACACGGTTAATATCCCGTCCGGCAAGAAGGTCACCTATACCATCGTAGCTGCCATGACCACTTCCGTCCCCGGGAACTTGGTAAATACGGTCACTATTACTCCTCCGATTGGTACTCCTGATCCGATCATGTCCAACAATACCGCTACGGACACCGATCTTGGCCCAAGCGCGGACATGTCGGTAACCAAGAGTGACGGCCTGACATACTACACTGTTGGTGGGTCTCTCTCCTACACCATCCGGGTAGTTAACAATGGCCCTCAGGCTGTTATTAATGCGCCTTTTGCCGACAACATGCCTGTCCAGATCACCGATTGGACCTGGTCTTGCGTACCAGATTTCAGCTCGATTTGTGCTGCAGGTCCCACATTGATCGTGGGCAATTTCACTGATACGGTCACTATTCCAGTTGGTCAGGGCGTAACGTACACTGTGGATGCATCCATCGATCCATTGGCGTCTGGTACCCTGGTGAACACTGCCTCAATCTCTGTACCCCCAGCCTTCCTGGACCTGGTGCCAGGCAACAATACTGCCACCGATATAGATGCAGCTCCTACAGCTGACCTGGCAATTACCAAAAATGACGGCATTTCGATCTACACACCGGGAGGAACGACAACATACACGATTGTGGTCAGTAACTACGGGCCTGTACCGGTTGTCGGAGCGTTGGTAGAGGACCTCATCCCGGCAGATATCACCAGCTGGATCTGGACCTGTGTGGCTGACAGTGGCGCTACCTGCACGACTCCTCCGGGAGATCCGTTACTTGGGGTTCCATCAGCTGCCGATTTCACAGCCCATGTCGATATCCCGTCTGGCAAGAAGATCACTTACACGGTAGTTGCTACCAACGATATTCTCGCCTCTGGTTCAATAACCAATACAGTGACGGTCACGGCTCCTGTTGGAGTGGTAGTTGATCCAATCCTCGGCAACAACACCGCCGTAGACACGAATGCCCACCCATCCGTGGACTTGGGAGTCACAATGTCCGACGGAGTGCTAACTTACGTAGTTGGCTGTGGGAGCTGCAGCACCGGTGGTAAGGGCACATATACCATCGTGGTTACCAACTACGGACCTTCCAATGTTGCCGCAGCCACAATTTCTGACACCATGCCTCTCCAAATTGCGAGCTGGAGTTGGACTTGTACTCCGGATCTTGGAGCCACGTGTCCCATCGCAACTCCTACCGCATCCCCGTTCTCGGAAACCTTTTCCATCCCAGCGGGAAGGAGCATAACCTACACGGTGCAGTACGTCATAAACGCTGTCCCACCGTTGGTACTTCCCTTAACGCCGATGACCAACACGGTAACTCTCACGGCTCAGACTTTACCCTATCCAATCCCGGATCCGAATTTAGTAAACAATACTGCCACGGATGTTGACACCCCGTAACAATCCCGCTCCGGGTATCTCATAAACAAAACCAGGCTGCACATCTGTGCAGCCTGGTTGCTTATTCCGTTCTAGATCATTCATCCATATCCCGGTGACCCTTGGCAACGATCTTGATGGGTGTGCCGATGAAGCCGTACGCTTCCCGGAATTGGTTCTCAAGGTAGCGGCGGTACGAAAAATGGAATAATTTTGTGTCATTGACATGCAGAACGAACGTGGGTGGATCCACCCGCACCTGGGAACCGTAATAGATCTTTAATTGGCGTCCGGCATGCGAGGGAGCGGGGTGTGCATCCTGGGCATCCCGCAGGACGCGGTTGAGCATGGCGGTGGAAATCCGCGCCATCCTTTCCTCCTGGACGCGCAAGGCGGTGGGAAGTACCTGGTCTACGCGCTGGCCGGTCTTGGCGGAGATGAACAGCATGGGGACGTAATCCATGAAATTGAGTTCCCTGCGGACGTGCGACGTGTAATCTTCGGTGGTCTGGTTGTCTTTGGGGATGGTATCCCACTTGTTCACCAATACCACTGTGCTCTTCCAGGCGTCGAGGATGTATCCAGCTATATGAGTATCCTGTGCAGTAATGCCATCTGCGGCATCGATGATCAAAAGGACCACATCGGCACGCTCGATGGCCTTAAATGAACGCAATACACTGTATTTTTCCACGCCTCGTTCGATTTTCCCCCGCCGCCGGATACCAGCGGTATCGATCAGCGTGACTGGCAAGCCTTCCACCTGGATATGTGTATCGATGGCATCACGGGTTGTACCAGGGATGGGCGAGACAATGGCGCGTTCTTCGCCCACCAATTTGTTTAAAAGGGAAGATTTCCCAGCATTTGGCTTTCCTACGATCGCAATTTTGATCGATTCGTCAGATTTTGCCTCAACTTGTGTCGGAAATGACGCTACCAATGCGTCCAGCAGATCTCCGGTTCCGGTGCCGTGAATGGCGGATACGGGAAATGGGTCGCCTAACCCCAATTCATAGAATTCCGTAGCTGCATCGCGTTGTTTGGCATTCTCACATTTATTGACCACTACAAATATGGGAGGCTGGGATTGTCCGTTTACTGTTTTTTGATACCTGCGCAGGATTTCCGCCACCTCACGATCAGGCGAAGTGACCCCGGAAGTCCCATCGGTAAGGAATAAGACTGCATCGGCATCATGCACAGCCATCAGGGCCTGGGCGCGTATTTCAGGAATAAAATCTGCGGAATCCACCGACAGGGGTGTCCGGCCGCCATGAGTAGGGTCGATGCCACCAGTATCCACAACATCAAAGGGCCGTCCATTCCATTCTCCTTCGGAGACGATGCGGTCACGTGTGGTTCCGGGGGTATCATCTACAATTGCCAGACGTTCCCCCGCCAGGCGATTGAATAAAGTGCTTTTGCCCACGTTGGGGCGTCCGACCAAAGCAACTACTGGTTTCATGAGTATTCCACCAAATGAGAAAGAATATGGAGTCAGCCCCCTGAGGGGGACAGAGAATTACGGTGTTGGGGTGGTCGCGCCGGCCTTGGAGATAACCACTTCCACAGTTCCCGGCAGGATGGATTCGACCACCAGGTTTTGTTGGGCAAAAGAGATAGTGGGTGTCAACTGGTAGGTGCCTGGGATCAGACCGCTCAAATCCACTTGAACGTGAACATCACTGAATACTAGGGTATCGAGCACGGATATTGGGCCGGAGAGGATGATATCCACTGTCTGAGGTGACAAATGAGCTTGCAAGCCTTTCGTCAACCCATTCATTTCCACCGGTAGATATGACATGGGGCGACTGCCTTCAATGGGGGCAATGCCCACTCTGACAGTAACAAACTGGTCACCAATAAGGGTAACGCCGGGAGGCAGCACGATCCCTAGCTGTTTTTCAATATCTGATTGGGCTCCAGAAAGATCGAGCGAAGTGGTTTCCACATAACCCGGCATGGAATCTATGATATCTGAGTTGGCAGAATAGACCGTTACGATGGGTGGGAAAGCAGCCACACTTGTCAGGCTGTAACCGCTTGAAGGATTCCCTACTGTCATTACTTTTACAGCCATGTCACGGTATCCGCCCTGCTGGATGATGGGGACACTGACTTGCACAATATCCGGGAGAACTGCAACTCCACTGATTATGCTTCCATTCACGTCTTCCACCTGGAGCTGGATTGAAGCGGTAATGTTTTGACGGGCATTGGTCAGGTCGAGCGTGGCCTTAATGTGATCGACCTTTGATACGAGGCTCTCCGGACCGCTGACGACCACATTCCCCGGTGTCAACTCCGCAGGACCGGCTTGGAACCCAACAGCTGGATTTCCAGAAAGAGTTAAGTCGATCGGCAGGGGCCGGGTTACCTGCTTTTCCATCGACAAGTCAAATGTCTGGGGAGTTACAGAGATGATGAGCACAGGGGTGATCCCAATTTGCACTCGCACATTTACCTGGTGTGTACCCACTCCCAGCCCGGATAAATCCACAACGGCGCGAATGGAGGCATCTCCGGAAATCAACCTATTCCACACGGATTGAGGAGCACGCAGAGTAACTTCCACCTGTTGAGGTATTTCCCCGCCAGTCATGATCAATCCAGGGTCCTGTCCGATAATTTCGATGGGCACAGGATGGGGGTATACCTGGGTCACATCGGGGTTGGCAGCAGTAACCGCTGTCACCCAGACAGCTATAGCCAGCGCGAAAGCCAGTAGAAGGGTTCGAAAATTAGTCGCCAGCCAGTGGAACATGGTTCATTCATCCTTACGGGAAAACAAATAGGGGAAATGTCGTTGGAAGAAGTTTTCCTGGCGGGATTTCTCCGGGTTGTAGAAGGCAATTAGGATGTTTTCCAACCGTTCCACATCCAGCCGGCGGATGATCCGACCGGCATGGGCTATGGAAATGGCACCTGTCTCCTCTGAAACAACCACCGCAATTGCATCGCTGACTTCTGAAATACCCAATGCCGCTCGGTGGCGGAGTCCCATTTGCCGCTCGGGGGAGCGGGTTAGGATGCCACTGGACGAAAGCGGCATGACGCACGCGGCAGCCACAATTTTCTTTCCTGAGATGATCACCGCACCATCATGCAGGGGAGTATTGGGGTAGAAGGTTTGCATCAACATTTCAGGGGTGACATCGGATTGGAGAATAACGCCACTGTGGATGTATTGGTCGAGGTTATCGAATTGCTCCAAAACGATGAGGGCTCCATGTTGTCTAGCAGACAGCCGAGCTGCTGCTGCCACTACGGCTTGAATGGTTTGCTGCATTTCACGGCTCGCATTTTTATCGGAAACCCTGAAGAATGTCCCTGCTCGTCCGATACGTTCAAGTGCCCGCCGAATTTCAGGGGCAAAAATAACCGGGATGGCAAATACCATGGCTGGCAGAGCTGTGCGGACAAGCCATGAGAATGCAGGTAGATTTGCAAGGCTGGTCAGAAGAGTGACCAATACCAGGATCAGGATAATGCCGCGCAGCAGGGTCATGGCTTGCGTATCACGAACGAGATACAGCACGCCAAAAAAGATCAACGTGACCAAAAAGATGTCGATGACACCCAACCAGTCAAGACGTTGAAAAATGAAAAGGACGTTGATTAAGAAGTTATTTAACACGGTAAAAGCACTGCGCGATTGAAAAGTGAATTAAGAGTGATCAGGTCCTGTCGACCCCAATTCCGGTTATCTAGAAACGTGAAGTCCTCATTATTATATGGGTCGTAAAACGCGGTCCTGCCGGAGCTGCTTGAAAAAAAGTATGGTGTTCAGCGGTTGTGATTCAAGGGCGGCATCCTGCCAAGCTTGCACTCCCAGAGTCTGTGGGGTGCGGCGAGAATAACCCAATTCTTTCCACATCTTTTCCTGTGACGCCATTTGGGGCGGCAAAAAGAGCAGGGAAGCCTCGCATTGCAAATCCTGCGAAGCACCTTCTACTTCGCTCACCAGCGTTTTTAGTGCCTGGTCCACCTTGATGACAGGATCGAGATACAGGTCCGTGGTACGAGCCACAAGGTTTTCCACCTGCCAGCCTGCCAATCCGACCAATCGTTTGTTTGCAGTGAGCAGCAGAAATGCCTTATCCCCAAATGCAGCCATGATATCATCTGGAGAAAGCGAGCGTGTTCCACTGCTTAGCCGGGTGATGAGTTCGGCGATATTGGCTGAGTCACGCGGGCGCCCGCGTTGGACAGCCAGTTCGTCAGCCCCGGCTTTTTGTGAAATCAGCGGAGCCGTATCCGTGACTGGGGAAATTACTTTCCAGGCTTCCACCACTTGCTTCCAGGTGCCTTCGAACGTGCCCGAATTTTGGATGACCACACTCGCCGCAGCTATTTTTAATTCCTGGCGCGGCTGGGATCTGATACGCTGAAGCGACTGCTCTTCGTCCATGCCGCGCTTTTTTATCAACCGGTTTTTCTGGATGGTTTCTGGTGCGTAGGTTGTCCAGATTGAATCACATTGACCGGCTAATTTCCCTTCCAGAAGCTTGATGGCCTCAATCACAACAACACGCTGGGTGGCGCGTCGGATCATTAAATCAACGGCTTGTTCTACAAGCGGGTGAACAATTTCCTCGAGATTCTTAAGTGCTTCTGGATCATTAAAGACCAATCGGCCAAGTTTTCCACGATCGATTTCTCCACGCTGGTCGAGGATATAATTCCCAAAAGTTTGTACCACGGGTTGGTAGCCAGGAGCTCCTTTCGCGATGGCGCGGTGCGATAACGCGTCAGCGTCGATTGTGTAAGCGCCAAGGTGCTCTAACATGCGTCGAACGACACTCTTTCCCGTGGCGATATTACCCGTGAGACCAATAACGAATTTACCTGGCCAGTGACTCAATGCAGTTCCTCATATTTTTACGCGACCGTCGTTATCATTTTAGTCTGAGGAGCACAGAATGTCAAAGGGATTGGTGAAAAAGAAGCCCCCGGTTTCATTTGGAAGCCGGGGGCTTGTAGTTCCCTGTTAGGGTGTCGCAGTAGCTGTTGGCACCGTTGGCACGGGCGTCACCAGGTTGATCGAAACCACCAATAACTGACCAGGGTATATTATGGAAGCTTGACCGTTCGTAAGAGCAGCTTTATTGTCCAGTAGAAGTTGAGGAATGGTACTATTGAACTTGGTGGAAATACTGCCGAGACTGTCACCCGGTAGAACACGATACTTGATTTTTGCACCGGGAGCCAGACCTGTCGGCAAGGCTGTTGGCGTCGGGATTGGATAATTGGGAGGTGGCAGGAGGATTGTCTGTCCAACCGTGATGAAACCCGAGATGGGGTCAATGGTGGGGTTCAACATAAATATTATGATGAGCGCATTGGGGGTATCACCCAATCCTTGCGCCGTGATGATGGTCGATAAATACTCGCCATCCTTAACAACGTATGGGTAAATTTGGGATTGGGTGGGAGTTGTTGTTATTGTTGGAGTCGAAGTGATGGTTGGTGTTGGGGTCGGAGTGGAGGTAACCGTGGGGCTGGGGGTAATGGTGGGGGTGGGAGTCTTGGTGGGGAAGAGCGTGAAACCGCCCCGGCTCAAGGAAACGATTAATATAATGATCCCAACCAATACCAGCAGAATTGCCGCTCCGCCCAAAATTAGCGGTAGGGGTTGTTTGCGTCGTTTGCGATATGAGTCAATAGTATTTGAAATAGTCATAGTTTTTCCCGTCCATTTCCATTGTACACCCGCACCCGTTGTTCATCCGGCGCGAGGAGAGGACCTTATTCTACCTGAACTTATGCGAATTTGGGAGTGTGGAAAATTTCGTATAGATTAACGCTTAGGCTTATTTTGTTTTTTGATATGGTTCTTTAGGAAAGAACCTGTATAAGACCCCGGGACTGCAACCACCTGCTCAGGGGTGCCTTCTGCCACTAGTTCTCCCCCCCGGTCACCTCCCTCGGGACCTAAATCGATGATCCAGTCTGCCACCTTGATGATCTCCAGGTTGTGTTCGATGATTAACACGCTGTTTCCGGTATCTACAAGCCGCTGCAACACTTCGATAAGCTTGTGAACATCAGCCGCATGCAGTCCCACCGATGGTTCATCGAGTACATACAGGGTGCAGCCGGTAGCGCGCTTGGACAGTTCCTTCGCCAGTTTGACCCGTTGCGCTTCGCCGCCGGATAATGTCGTCCCTGGTTGACCAATCTTAATGTATCCCAGACCCACTTCCTGCAAGAGTTTAAGTTTGTTCATCATATGTGGAAAGGCAGAGAATATTTCCAGTGCTTGGTCCACAGTCATGTCTAGCACATCTGCGATGCTATGCCCCTTAAAATGCACCTGCAGAGTTTCGCGGTTAAACCGGCTGCCATGACAAACATCGCATGGTACGTAGATATCTGGCAGGAATTGCATCTCAATGCGCAATTCACCTTGCCCCTGGCAGGCTTCGCAGCGTCCCCCATGAACGTTGAAGGAGAAACGCCCGGGTTTGTATCCCCGCACCTTACTTTCTGGCAATTCTGCAAAGAGTTTCCGGATTTCTTCGAACAGACTGGTGTAAGTACCAGGGTTCGAGCGCGGCGTTCTTCCGATGGGGGATTGGTCGATGTTGACGATCTTATCAAGATGCTCAATCCCATCTATGCGCTCAAATTCCCCCGGCTGGGTGTGCGCCCGGTTCAGTTTTGCCGCAAGCGCATTATAAAGCACATCGCTCATCAGGGATGATTTACCAGAACCCGACACACCGGTGATACAAACAAACATGCCCAGCGGAATGCTGACGGTGATATCTTTCAGGTTGTTAGCACAAGCGCCGACAACGGTGAGGATTTTCCCATTCCCTTTTCGACGTTTCTTGGGCACCGGTACGTGCTTTCGACCGGATAGATAAGCTCCGGTAAGTGACTTGGGATGGGCAATGATCTGTTCGGGGGTTCCCTGTGCGATGATGTATCCCCCATGCACGCCTGCGCCGGGACCCAGGTCTATGACCCAATCAGCTGTTCGGATAGTATCGTCGTCGTGTTCCACCACCAGCACGGTGTTCCCAATGTCACGCAGCCCCTTTAAAGTCGTTAAAAGCCGATCATTATCGCGCGGGTGGAGCCCGATGGATGGTTCATCGAGCACGTAAAGTACTCCTACCAACCTTGATCCCACTTGGGTTGCCAGCCTGATTCTTTGAGCTTCCCCCCTGAAAGTGACCCGGCCGACCTATGCAAGGTAAGATAATCCAGCCCCACGTTCACAAGAAATCCCAGGCGGGAGATGATTTCTTTCAGGATTCGATCAGATATGGCTTTCTGTCGGGTAGTAAGTGGCGTTCCCGTTCCAGCCAGGTGCTTGATCCATTCCAGCGAGCGAAGGACGGGCCATTCCGTTATCTGCAGGATATTGACATCATCCACGGTGACTGCCAACGCTTCCGGTCGCAGACGCTTACCCTGGCATGTGGGGCAGGGTCGGTCACTCATATATTCCGAAATCTTTTCCCGGATGTATTCCGAGTTGGTCTCGCGATAACGCCTTTCAAGGTTGCCAACCACCCCTTCGAAGGCGGTGTCGAACGTCGCTTCCCGCCCGTCGCGGTTGTGATAATGGATGCGGACTTTTTCACCTTGCGTTCCGTGTAAAACCAGATCCTGATGTTTGGCAGGCAAATCCTTGATGGGTTTATTCATGTCGATATGATAATGCTCGGCCATTGCTTCCAGCATTTGCCAGTAGTATCCGGGATTCCCATCATCCCGGACGTTGTTCCATTCCATGGCGATCAGGGCACCATCCGCAAGCGATTTCTCAGGATCGATCACCCGGTCGGGATCGATTTCCAGCTTGTTTCCAAGCCCCTGGCAATCCGGGCATGCTCCGTGGGGGGTATTGAAGGAAAAGGTGCGCGGTTCAATTTCCGGGATGCTGATCCCATGCTCCGGGCATGCCAGGTGCTCGGAAAAATGCAGATCGTGATTATCTTCTGCTTTTTCTGCGAGGACTTGGGCTGTGAGATATCCATCCCCAAACTTAAGTGCGGTCTCGATAGAATCAGTCAACCTTGTTGTGTTTGCTTTCTGGTCGTCATCTGTTCCGGAACCTGACACAACCAACCGGTCCACGACTGCCTCGATGGTATGGATCTTGTACCGGTCGAGGTTGATTTCTTCATCCAGATTAAATACGGTCCCGTCCACTCTGACACGCGCAAACCCAGCTTTGCGGATCTCTTCGAAGACCGCCTGGTAAGTACCCTTGCGGCCGCGTACCACCGGAGACAAGACCAGGATCCGTGTTCCATCCGGCAGCGCACCAACTGCGTCCACAATTTCCTGGGCGGATTGCTTGACAACCTCCCGTCCGCAGATTGGGCAGTGCGGGATCCCAACCCGCGCAAAAAGAAGCCGCAGGTAGTCATAAATCTCGGTGACTGTCCCAACAGTGGAGCGCGGGTTATGGGAGGTGCCTTTCTGGTCAATGGAGACCGCCGGGGAAAGTCCCTCGATATAGTCTACGTCGGGTTTCTGCATTTGGCCGAGGAACTGCCGGGCATAGGCAGAAAGTGACTCAACATATCTGCGCTGACCTTCTGCAAAGATGGTATCAAACGCCAGGGAAGATTTACCGGAGCCGGAGAGACCTGTAATAACGACCAGCTTATCGCGCGGAATCTCGACGGTAATGTTCTTTAGATTATGCTCGCGTGCACCAACCACGCGGATGACGTTAGCAGACATACATACCTCGTAATGGGGGAGTGTCCCTATTATAGCACAAATGTTTCATCAGTATTCAATACCCTTTTGGCGCGAAGTGGTATTATAGTGGAACTTCCAAAACCAGGCGGGGTTAAATTAGTATATTCTGGTCGGCTGAGAAATTTCAACACAGGATTCGAATACTCTTGTGGAAGTGCTGGAGCACACTTCGATGATTTTCATGGAGTATTCACTAATGCATGATAATTCGCTTTTGCCAAGGAGGAAGATATGTTACGAATTGTTACCGATGGCGCAGCTGATATTCCCAATGGTTGGGAAAAAGAATTTGGCATTGATGTAATACCCATCAACATCCAGTTTGGGGAGGTGACCTACCTGCAGAACGTTGACCTGGACAATGAAGGTTTTTATAAAATGGTGGACGAAACAAGGAAAATCCCCAAGACTTCCCAGCCTTCCCCGCATCAATTTATTGAATTCTATAAACGGATCGCACAAGCCGGTGATACCATTCTTTCCATGCATGTGACCAGCAAGCTTTCAGGAACGTATAGCTCGGCAGTGACTGCTGCGCAGGAATTGAAAACCAATCTAAATATAATCCCCTTTGATTCTGCCGGAGGTTCCTTGGGATTAGGGCTGATGTGCCGGGAAGTCCGTAAAATGGATCAGGCTGGAAAAAGTTTGGAGCAGATTATCTATTACCTCGAGGAAATTCGCACCAGGATCCGCATCATTCTAACCCTGGATACGCTTGAATATGCACGCATGAGCGGTCGCGTGGGTACTCTTTCTGCTGCGTTAGCGTCAATTCTGAATGTCAAGCCGATCGCTGTGCTTAGGAATGGGGTGGTGGACATGGTGGAAAAGGTTCGGACCCGCAAAGCTGCCCTGGAACGTGTGATCACAATGGCCGAGGAGGAATTTGGCGATCAGCCGCTGTACCTGGGCATCGTCCATGCCCGCGATATTTCTTCGGGAAAATCATTGCTGGAGGAAGCTAAAAAACGGTTTAATTGCAAGGAAACGCATTTGATCGACCTTGCCATTTCCCTTGCAGCCAACTTTGGCCCGGGTACAGTTGGATTGGTTCTGTATCCGGTCAAATAGGAGGGTGGTCAATGGATAAAGCGGACGGCTTGCAGAAGCCGTCCGCTTTATTAATGATAGCTGCTTGATCATACTCCTGGCTAATCTTCCTGGAGAGTGGAATCCGCGTGGGTAAGTACGTAAAAACTGTGCCCCAAATCCTGGACAAAATCGGTGACCAGGTAACCCGCCTCAAAAGCCTCCTCGAAAATCCTGCGGGCATGAAAGCGCCACTCGCGTGCGAGTGGTTGGAAGGATGCTTTGAGTTTCGGGATGTCGGTGGGGAATCTCAACCAGCAGCAATGTCCCTGTCAACTTGGGAATTGTTGTCCCCGGATGGGGAATTGAGTTTTGGTCCATATCCGCTTCGAGCAGCGTCGACTCAGCGGTGCGATAGTGGTCAATCGACAGGAATGGGCGTGGTCTCCGGCTGAGCCGTCGTTCCACCCGTTTGGAGTTCAGCCACCAGTCCACCTGGAACCGGTCAGAGGGCGACCCGATATTCAAATCATCGCGCATATCACCATATTCGGAACGCAGGTATGTGCAACTGACAGCACCCAGCCGGCTGATATTAAGATGAGCATTGCGGCTGAGTAACGGGTCATACGTCCATGTGATCCTGTCAATACCTTGGTTTCGAATAACCTGCCATTGCGCACGCTTGAGGGCAAAGCCGATCCCTTTCCCATTCCAATTTGGTAAGACGCCCAGTATGTGGGAGTGATGTTTGAGACGTGGACCGTCGGGAGTAGGATAGGTTCCAGGAAAGCCAAATGCTACTCCCACCAATTCACTACCCACAAATGCGCCCAAGGCCAGTCCTCCGTTATGGACGGCTGCCAGGAGCATGTGGGCTGGGATGACATCTGTCTCGGAACCGGTCCAGACTTTGCGTTGGAGCATCTCTACCATGCTCATTTCATCGGGAGTTTCAAGAACTCTAATGGTCCACTCAGGCATGGGGGGTAAAAAGCCTCCTGAGAAGTTGTTGGGTCCATGGGACATTGCGCAGATAATCCAACCGAGAAGCAAACCTGGCTGGCATGAGGCCAAAATTGCGCGGGATCGAGTCCAGTGGACAGGTGCGGTTAACCGCCAGATAGTCCAGCCAGAATATTGAAGCAGGAAAACGCGGGTAAATCGATTCCATGATGATGGTCAGAGTACGCATGGATTGCATTGGCCAACTTACCAACCAGCGCTGTCGCCTGATAACTTCCATGATGGTTGTAGTCAAGCTTCGCAGGCTGATGTACTCGCTGCCGCCAACCTCAAAGGTCTGATTAAGTGTTTCCAGGTTGTCCAGTGACCAGATTAAGCAAGTGACCAGATCCTCCACCCATAATGGTTGCAGAAGAGTCTCGCCTTTCGCCGGTAATGGCAGAAAACCTGGCGCAGCAGTCAGAAGCATGGCTAAACCGGTGGTGAACTCGTCTCCCGGACCAAACAAGATCGAGGCACGCAGAATTGTATAGGGTACCCCTGATTTGCGGATAAATTCTTCAGCAATCCCTTTTGCTTTAAGTACTGGAAATCCAGCGGCACGGTCTGCGCCAAGATGGCTTAAATAAAAGAATCTCCCCACGCGTCCATCTGCCGCAGCCAGGCACAAAGCCCGGGTACCATCAATATCCAGTGATTGCAGGTTGGCGCGCCCGCCCTGTCCTTCACCACCGGCGAGATGGTATATCGTATCCACCCCCCGCATGGCAGCACGTAATCCTTGCACATCATTCATGCTTGTGACAGCAACTTCAACCGGAACTCCGGTTGGCAAGCGTGGGGTGCGCGGCGATGGTTGCAATAATATGCGGACCTGATGGCCGGTTTCGACCAATTGACGGGTTAGCACCCGGCCAATGAAGCCGGTGCCTCCAGTGAGCAGAATCATCGGGACAGATTATAGCAGAGAGTAATCAAGGGCGATTCATTAGATACATAAGCATAAACTTTTATACTCATACCATCGTGTATCATCGAGATTAAAACATCATGAAATTGCATTGTTTAATATCTCCTGGATGCAATACAATTTAAATACAGGATAATGAACTTGCCATACAATACTGTTAAGGTAGTTTCTTCCACAATTGGCATATATAATAGTATATTGGACTAGGAGAGGAAAACCACATCTGGTGCAGAGATTTTCCAGCACGGGGTGCGGTTGCCAACTGCAGCTGGATATATTTTTTTCAATAATTAGCCATGGATAGAATTACAGAACTCCATTTGATTGAACAGGCGGAATACGAACAGCGTGTGATGGCGGAAGCCTTGCGCGATACGGCCGCGGCATTAAACAGTTCGCGTTCTTTTGAAGAAGTGCTCGATCGCCTGCTGGAGAATGTCGGGCAAGTGGTCCCTTACGATATGGCGACAGTCCTTTTACTCGAAGATCGCAGCATTGCCCGCGTCGCACGTTCGCATGGATATCGTGAGCATGGGTTGGAGGTAAAGCGATCCGATTATTCGGTGGATGAGCTCCGGAACTATCGCTTGATGATGGAAACTGGCCAGGCATTGGTGATCCCAGATACCCGCCAAAACAAGAGATGGGTTGTAGTTGAGGGATTGGAAAAGATCCATTCTTATGCCGGAGCTCCCCTGCAAGCGAAAGGTGAAGTGATCGGGTTCCTGGATCTCGCCAGCCTGACCCCTAACTTCTATAACCAAAGCCATGCAAATCGGTTGAATGTGTTTGCTGACCAGGTCGCCATTGCAGTTCAGAATGCCCGGTTATTGGAAGAGGCCCAACAGCGCGCAGGGCAATTGTCCGCACTGCTTGATATTGGCCTTGCTGTTAATTCCGGCCTGGAGATGGATAAACTTCTCAGGGCTCTCCTGGAGAAGTGTAAACGCGTCTTGCCCATTGAAGCTTTCTATATTGCCACCTACGATCATGAAACCGAAATGATCGGTTTTCCCCTGTTTTATGACAAGGGAGAAATAATTCAATTACCTCCCAGCGAAATGCGGGAATCTCCTGGGTTGACCGGGTACGTTATCCAAACCCGACAAATACTAAACATCCCGGATGTCCTTGCAGAAGAGGCTGCCCGAAAATACAAGGCCATTGATTTTGGAGGAGACCCAAGCCGCTCTTATGTCGGTGTTCCCCTGTTGGTTGGAGACCGGGTGGTTGGCGTTATCTCCATGCAATGTTCCCAACCGAATGCTTATCATCCAGACCAGATTCGTTTATTGGAAACGATTGCCACACAGACTGCAGGGGCTATCGAAAACGCCCGCTTATTTGAAGAGCTGCACAAACGGGTTGAAGAGATGACTGCACTCTTTGATATCGGCATCACCCTCACCTCTGGGCTCGATATGGAACAGGTTCTAAAAACCTTGCTGGAAAAATGCCGACAGGTGCTCCCTGTGGAGGCCTTCTACATCGGTCTCCTGGATCCGGACACCGGATTGATCCACCACCCACTTGCCTACGATAGAGGTGAATACCCGCAAATTCCACCCCGGGAAATTCAGCAAAACCCAGGTTTAAGTGGATATGTGATAAATAACCACCAGACGCTTTATATCCCGGATATTACTTCCCCCGATACCGTCAAGACTTTCCAAATTTTTCGCACCAGTGGAACACCCACTCGCGCATACGTTGGGGTACCCATGATCGTTGGAGATCGCGTTGTGGGCGTCATTTCCATGCAAAGTTATAAACCGAATGCCTATGATCCAGCCCAAATCCGCTTGCTTGAAACCATTTCTGCTCAGGCTGCCGTGGCGATTGAAAATAGTCGTCTCTACGAGAAAGCCCAGCTAGAGATAAAGCAGCGGGAAAAAGCCGAGCATCGCTACCGGGCATTATTTGAGCAGTCGCATGATGCTGTTTTTATCCTTGATGTTCAAGGAAAACACCTTGAGGTCAATCAACGTGCTGCTGATCTTCTCGGTTATACGGTTGCCGAATTATCCCAACTTTCCATGATGGATATATCGTCACAAACACAAGAGGCCGAAAATATAATGGAATTCTTAAAGAAAGGGGAAATTATTCCGCTTTATGAACGTGAATATATAAAAAAAAGTGGGGAGAGAGTAACTGTTGAGGTAAATACCGAACTGGTATGTGATGATAACGGCGTGCCCATTCACATCCAGACAGTGGCCCGGGATATTTCTGAACGCAAGCAAAATGAGGTTGTATTAAGGGTGGCAAATCAAAAACTACGCAATCAGCTTGTGGAAATTGAAATGTTGCACGCTCAACTGAGGGAGCAAGCCACCCGTGATTCGCTAACCGGTTTGTTTAATCGGCGTTATCTCGAAGAATCGCTCATACGCGAGTTCCAACGTGCGGAACGCGAAAAAAGCACCGTTTGTCTGATTATGTTGGATATCGATGGTTTTAAGGCGTTCAACGATACGTACGGGCACGATGCTGGAGACATACTCCTAAAAAAATTGGGAGAATTATTGCAGTCAGATGTTCGCGGCTCCGATATTTCCTGCCGTTTTGGGGGGGAAGAGTTCCTCATTGTCATGCCGGGAACCCAGCTTGAAAAAGGTCATGAACGAGCCGAGCATTTACGAACTGCATTTCTATCATTGGATATTGAACACCTGGGTGTAAAACTTAAAGCCACGTTATCGATTGGGGTGGCAATTTACCCCGATCATGGTGATACCTGGGAAAAAGTTCTGCACGCAGCAGACCAGGCAATGTACGCTGCCAAGCTTGCCGGGAGAAACTGCACCCGCACTGCAAAATAAAAAACGCCTTCAGGCGTTTTTTTATTTTTTCTTTGGTTCGGCCATTTCCTGCCTGACGGTACTTAACAAGCTTTCGGCCTTGAGTTCATTCAAAGTGTAGCAGGGAGCTTCAAGGTGGTCAGCCAACGACTGGGCGAGACCCTGGTCAAAGGATGCATGTTCCATGTTTATCACCACGGTTCGATACCCCCGCTCGGCAATCTGTTCGGCAAAACCAAAAGCTTCTTCCTGGGGCGGGAGAACGCCAACAGATACATTCCCCGCTCCATCTGTTAAGATGATCAGCAGTGGTTCCACATCTGGGTGGAGTACCTGTTCTTGGGCGAGCACTTGGTAGGTCATCAATAATCCTGCCGACAGGGGGGTCTTGCCGCCCACCGGGATATCGGATAAGGCTCGTTGTGCAAGTGTAATGGAATTCGTTGGGGGCAGGATCAGGGTTGCGCGGTCTTTTTGAAAGACGATCAAACCCACGCGGTCTCGACGTTGGTATGCGTCTGTAAGGAGTGATAATATCGCCCCTTTAGTTGCAGTCATCCGTTCTGCCACAGCCATGGACCATGAAGCATCCACCAAAAAAAGGATCAAGTTGGCTGCCTTCTTGACGCGTACCTTACGCTGAAGATCCCCCTTTTGGATGGCAAAAGCCACCTTCTTGCGTTGCTCAGTACGCCGTTTTTGGAATGGTGCTGCTGCACGGATGGTAGCATCAAACGCTACATCATCTGTTTTCCCATTTGCGGGTCTAGATTGGATATAGCGACCGCGCTTCCGTTCTGTGTGTGTGCGCGACCGGCGTCCGGAATGCTGACGGGTTAATTTATCAAGAGGGGTATCGAGTTTGCGTGGGTCGAAAGCTTCCCCAACCTTGACCTTTTTCCCACCATCCCACCAATGAGCATCTTGGGGGCCAAAGACTGCCTGTTGCGGTGAAGGTTCGACTCCCGGAGGTTGATCGGGGTTGTCCTGCTCTTCCACCTCAGAGATTATTTTTTTTTTATAGTGTCGGAGTCAGGCTCTTTCTCTGCAGGTTCTGATGGTTCGCCTTCAGTAGATGTGCCTTGTAATTGTTGGATTCGTTCTTGTAACTGCTCCGGCGATATTTCTGTCTGGTGGAAAGGACCGTGTTTGATCCGATGGGGGAGGGCTAATTCAGCGGCTAGTGCAATATCGCGGTCCGTGATCGAGCTGCGCCCTTCATAGGCTGCATGAGCACGGGCTGCTTTCAGGATGACCAGGTCAGCACGGTGGCCGTCCACGTTGAGGGATGCGGTTAGCGCGGCAATGGACAGCAGGTCCCTGCGGGTGTATGTAACTTTATCAACCATGGTTCGCGCTTGGGCAATAATCCGGCTCAGCTTCTCTTCATGTGGCTTCCACAGGATGCGAAAAGCTTCAGAGTCAGACTCAAAAGCCAGGTTATTTTCGATGATGGTCACCCGATCCCGTGCATCGCGGATACCGGTTATATCCACGGACAATGCAAAACGGTCGAGCAATTGCGGACGCAGGTCGCCTTCTTCCGGATTCATTGTCCCCACCAGGATGAAACGCGCTGGGTGGGTGAAGGATATTCCCTCACGTTCGACGATGTTCATGCCCATGGCAGCAAAGTCGAGCAGTACATCCACAACATGATCGTCGAGCAGGTTCACTTCGTCGATGTAGAGCAGTCCGCGGTTTGCAGCTGCCAGTACGCCCGGCTCGAAATGTCGTTCACCTTTTTGAATGGCTTGTTCAATATCGAGTGTCCCCACAACCCGATCTTCTGTTGCTGAGACGGGTAGGTTGACGAATGGAATGGGTTTTTCCTCCACGGGTAACGGCTCACCAGAGGTGGCCCTTTCGCGGCACTCAGTGCACCAAGAGGCAGGTTGGTCGGGGTCGCATCCAAAACGACAGCCGTGAACCGCCCGAACTTTGGGCAACAACGCAGCCAGGCCGCGTGCTGCGGTGGATTTGGCGGTGCCTCGTTCTCCACGGATGAGCACTCCTCCGATGCGCGGGTCGACAGCATTTAATATGAGCGCTCGCCGCATACGGACTTGTCCAACAATGGCAGTGAAGGGGTAAATTGCAGGCATGAATGACTCCGCGCCGGATTATACTTCCTCTTACCCGAATTAGTAAACAACCAGACCAATTATTCCTGGCAAAGAAGATTATGTTTCAGTAGCAGCAGACAAACAAACAAAAGGTGCGAATATCTTCTTCCCCCTTTAAGATATCGGTTTGGTGATATTAAATGTTATAAGCTGGGTTACCCAGCTTTTTCGGAGGCAGTTACTCTTTTTAGCAACCTGGATAGCTGACCACTCTGCTCCAAGTTCATCCCGGCAATATAAAAATAGCCGGCTGAGTAGGCTACCAGCCAGGGCAGGGGTTGGATTCCCTGGTGGGCTGCCAGGATGATGCCGGTGAAGAGTGCGTAGATACCCAGCCCCAATTCCACCCAAATCATGGGGCTGATTGACATATTATATGAGCTACTAACCAAGTTTCCTTTGCTGTTTGTCAGGTTGAATTTGGGGGTTCGGAAAAATGTCCCACGATCTTTTCCGAATAACCCTTCAATGGCTGCAACGGTATTATTGAGTGACAACCCGAATCCGATCAGCGTCAAGATTGGGATCAAGCGCAGTCGATCGCGATATTGAGGCAAGTGTTCTGTGGCGGAGAGCAGGTACATTAAGGGTGGTGCGAAAGCTGCCACCATCATCCACGACATTAATTTAAATACATGCGGAGTGAAAATCCCAACCGGCAACATCAGCAAAAGAGCGCCCAGCATTAGCGGATGGACCAAATAGCCGGTGAGGTGGATAAGTCCGAGTATTTTCTTGTACCACGGTTCTTCAAACTCTATCAGGGAAGGGACCAGTTTTTTGAGAGTCTGAAAACTCCCTTTGGCCCAGCGGAATTGTTGTTTTTTAAAGGCCTCCATTTGTGCTGGTAATTCAGCTGGGACCACCACGTCGGGCAGGTAATCGATCTGCCAGCCGCGTAATTGCGCCCGGTAACTCAGATCCAGGTCTTCCGTCAGGGTGTCGGAAAGCCAACCGCCCGCATCCTCAATGCATTCTTTTCGCCAAATTCCAGCAGTGCCATTAAAGTTCATGAAAAGATGGTTCCGTGAACGGGCTGACTGCTCGATGATGAAATGTCCATCGATCCCTAATGATTGTGCCAGCGTCAGGGAATTATATTTATCGTTCATGTGACCCCAGCGAGTCTGGACGCATCCCAAATGAATGTTTTCAAATTCAGGGACTGTCTTTTTTAGCCAGTCAACAGGCGGAACGAAATCAGCATCGAATATGGCAACCAGTTCACCGGTGGCAACTTTCAATCCTTCAGCAAGAGCGCCTGCCTTGAACCCGCTCTGATCTATACGGTGAATAATTTCGATATTCATACCCTTGTGAACATATTTATCTACGAGCTGGTTAATCAGAGTTGTGGTATCGTCGCTGGAATCATCCAGTACCTGGACTTGCAGCTTGTCCCATGGATAATCAAACTTTGCGACCGCGGTTATCAGTCGTGAGATGGTATACCTCTCATTAAAGGTGGGCAATTGAACAGTTACGCGCGGCCAGCTACTGGGAGGCGTCCGGTGATGGGGGTGGTTTGGACGATTTTTTGTGCGCAGGTAAAGAATAACCGAGACCAGATTATTCAACCCATAAATCGCCATCCCGACTAATGAAAATATATACAAGAAATCAATTAAATCTAGGAAGATCATCCACATGGTATCTCGGTCCTTCGAAATCCTGGCAGGAAAAAATTCATGCCAACAATCGGTACAAATGAGAGGATTTCGGTTTTTAACCCCTGAATTGTAGTCTTTTACGCAATTGCAGGGGAGAGTTTATTCATCGATATTTATACAGTGTTAAGAAATTGTGAGGATATAATCGGTGAAAATCAATCCTCCAGAGGTGTTTTATGCCTGATATTACTCCCGGTCTCTTTGCTGAATTCACACACACCGTTACTGACATTGATACTGCATCTCATTGGGGAAGCGGCGGTCTGCAAGTTTTCTCCACCCCCGCCTTGGTGGGTCTTATGGAGAGTACGGCTGTGATTGCCCTGACCACGTATTTACCACCCGGTCAGACTACCGTCGGCGCGCATATTGATGTGCGTCACCTGGCAGCCACTCCGGTGGGGATGGAGGTCCACGCCCGGGCGGAGTTGGTCACCATAGATGGGCGAAAACTAACTTTCAAGGTTCAAGCCTGGGACGAAGTTGAATTGATTGGCGAAGCCACCCACGACCGGTTTCTGATCGACGAGTCGAAATTCATGGGGAAGGTCGCAGCCAAGGAAAAGAAAAATCATAAGAACTGATCCTACCTCCTGGAAAGTAAACGGAAGTCAACAAACATCAGACCATCGACTTACGTGGTTGTTTGAGCAATTTGAATTATTCATCCTTGATCCCCCAAATCCAGCTGAACGAAAATTAAAGGATAAAAGAACCAGGCAATAATAAAAACAGGGATGGAAATTTCCCATTCCTGTTTTCGACATTAAGCCTGGTTAGTGCAAATTAATGATCACAGAATCTAATGCCAGGATGGACCCATCTGCAGCGCTGAGGTCTTTAAACTGGATGACCAGGAATCCTGTGAGGCCTGCGCTGCTCAGGTTGAAGGTTTTTGTAAATGTTCCCGGGGAACCCATTCCTATAGAGGAAACCTGCAAGGACGATGAGTCGATTTTTGTCCCATCCAGTTTATAGACCCCGGAATTTAAAGTATTTTCGAAGGGTGAAATGGCCACATTTCCACTGACTGTGAAGGGATTGGTAACACTTACCCAGTTCCCTGGGTATGTAATGTTGATCGAATGTTCTATCCCCGTTGGACCAGAGCTGACTTCCATTAGCCATAGATCGTTTCCCAGTAACCAGAAGGACTGAACTTCAGACTGGGACGGACAACACATCGGATCGTTGGGTCCATGCACGATCATATTCAAATGGATCACACCCAGCGAAATATTGGCACTTCTGATTACCACCCGGTCGCCTAACTCGATTTGGCCAACCTGGTGAGGTACCCCACCCTGGTCGACAACAGCCACGACAGATTCAAAAACACCGGTTCCCCCTTGATTCTCAGCCAGGATAACCGCTGCATCGGCTTTCTTGTCTCCGTTCAAATCTCCATAGGCGAAAAATCCCAGGAGCTGGACTGAATAGTAGGTTGCACCTGACCCTTCCGTATAGGTTCCGTTGACCAATTTTATCGTCCGGCTAAAGTAAGGAGCGTAATATGTTGCGTTCTTCAGGATATCCACAGATAATTCGGGACTTGAAGCTGGGACAGGGGTGGTACTGGGAGTTGAAGCTAGCGGTGTCTGCGTAAAGGGAAGAGACGGTTCGTAAGTGTCGGTGATGAATGGTACCAATGTATCGGTAATTCCTGGAATAGCAGTATGTGTGGCAATCGGGATCAATGTATTCGTATTTTCTGCCGGAGGGATGGGTGTATCGGTCACTAGTAGCGGGGAGGTATCCGGGGAATTAAATTGTAGATTGCACCCCATCAATGCCAACAGGAACACCAGCGCGGCGAATAGTAATTTGCGATTCATGTCATTCTCCTTTTTACCGAAACCAACCCAAGCCGGATGGAAATCCCTACCGGAAAGATTTATTTTATGGAAGCAGTGTAGTCCACGTTCCGCCATTGTCAGAGGTTTTATATAATTGTGAGTGACCTGCATCGTCCGGACCCGTAAGCGCCCACCCGATGAATTGTCCTCCTGTTCCTGGAACGAACACGATCTGCGACAATCGTCCACTCAGGTCAAGACTGGTTGCCAATCCACCCCACGTTTGACCACCATCCGATGTGAAATACAGGTTTGAACCGCCATCCCAGCCCCAGGCGTGCGTCGCATCAGCAAAAGAATATTGACCTGGCTGGATTACCATATTGGCATTGGTCGGGTCGCCGGTCCAGGTGTTTCCGCCATCGTGCGTTGTGTAGAAAGTGAACTCGGTTAATCCTGTCAGATATATAACCAATGGTAGATAACCATCGTTTCCAAAGAAAATTGGAGATTGCGGCATGTACTGATAACTTCCATAACCGGAAGGTAAGGGAATAAATTGTTGTTCCCAGGAAACTCCTCCGTCATGAGTGACGAACAGGTAGACTTCCCCGTCCACCGGGCGGGTACCGGTAACCCATCCAGTGTTGGCATCGATAAAGGTCATGCCATTTTTAATGCCACTCAGCGGCAGGGTTCCGGACGAATCCGGCCGGGTTGGATCGTCATTGAATACGCTCATCCAGGATGCACCTCCGTCAGAGGTCTGGAACAATTCCACAGATTGCGATCCTGCGCCGGCCCCCCGATCAGCCAGGACACGCCCGGTGCTTGCATTCAGGAATTGGAGGACACCTCCACCGAAAGGAACATCGTAGGAATTCCAGGCATTTCCCCCATCCGTGGTGCTAAATAACCTGCCGGTAAAAAAGTCGGCATTTGGGACGAGCACCCAGACCGTGTTGACATCCAGCACACTCAGAGTAGTCGAATAGCCGAGGCCAGTCAGGCCGGGAGGGGTAACGTTTAGCCAGGTTGAACCTCCATCTACAGTTCGTACGATATATCCGCTATCATTGCTTGCTACTCCCCATCCGTTTTTGGCATCCTGGAAAGCGACATGGGTGAGAGCAGGAGAAGGTACGACTGCAATCCCTGAAGTGGTCGGGGCGGGAACAATCCCAACCGTCATGGTCGGGCTGGATGTTTGGGTGCTAATGGGGGGGTTGGGTGTGTCAGTAGGGACGACAGGAGTTCCAGTTACAGGGACTTTTACCAGGTTGCAGGCGAGCATTACCATTACCAGAAGGGAAATCGAAATATAAATCTTGGGATGCATACAATGCTCCTTTAAATCATTCCGGAATTTTGTAATTTAAATAATTTTACGCCTCGATTCGCTCTGAAGGTAGGGGGGAATCGAAGAATTATTCTTTAGACGTAAAAGCGCCGTGGAAGTTCCACGGCGCTGTGATTCATTCTGGTTTCAGATTATCCAACCCATTCGACAATCGTTGCTTCTCCTTGTCCAACACCCACACATAAGGTCGCTAAACCATAATATGGTTGTTTTTCCGTAAGCACTCTTCGTTCCATTTCGTATAGCAGAGTTGTCAGAATCCGGGCCCCCGAGCATCCCAATGGATGGCCAAGAGCCACAGCTCCTCCGTTCACATTGACCAGGTTCGGGTCAAGCCCCAAGTCTTCTATAACTGCCAGGGATTGGACAGCAAAAGCCTCGTTCAATTCGATCAGCCCGATATCTTTCAATAACAGACTTGCCCGTGAAAGTGCTTTCTGCACCGCAGTCACCGGTCCCAGTCCCATGACTTGCGGGGGCACCCCGGCAGCTGCTGAAGATAAAACTCGCGCCCGAGGCTTCATACCCAGCTCAACGGCTTTGGTTTCGCTCATTATTAGTAGTGCGGCTGCCCCGTCATTCAAGCCAGAAGAGTTTCCGGCGGTCACTGTCCCTCCCTCTTTTCGGAAAGCTGGTTTGAGTTTGGAAAGGCTTTCCAGGGTGGTATCTCGGCGCGGGCGTTCGTCAGCATCCACCACCTTCGGGTCTCCCTTCCTCTGTGGGATGATAACCGGGATGATTTCTTTTGCAAATTTACCGGAGTCCATGGCGGCAATTGCCGCGCTGGTGCGAGCGGACAGAAAATTCATCTTGGAGCAGCCGGGTGATGTGGGGCTTCATCTGGGCAATATTTTCTGCTGTTTCGCCCATTTGTTCTGTTCCGTATTTTTCCTGCATTTTCGGATTGGGATAGCGCCACCCCAGGGCGGTGTCGTATGCGGTCAGGTTGCCAAATGGGTACCCAGATTCACCCTTTGGCAGCGAATATGGGGCGCGGCTCATTGACTCCACTCCCCCGGCAATGAATACATCTCCCTCCCCTGCCTTGATCGCCCTGGCAGCCTGGTTAACGGCATTCAGCCCGGAAGCGCATAACCTGTTGATGGTCACGCCTGCAACTTCCACGGGGAACCCTGCCAGGAGCAATGCCATCCGGGCTACGTTTCGATTATCTTCTCCTGCCTGGTTGGCGCACCCCAGGTAAACTTCTTCGACCAGCGCGGGGTCGAGTTGATTCCGCTCAAGGATTGCTCTGAGCACGAGTGCTGCCAGGTCATCCGGGCGAATGGATGCCAACACACCGCCCAGGGCACCAATCGGAGTCCTGACGGCGTCGATTATGACAGGGATGGGCATGTGGACCTCCGGGGGATTAAGTTGTAGATGCTTCCTGGGGTGGGAGTGGAATGGTGGGGGATTTAATCTCCAGCTTGCCAAGGAATCGCACTCGCTGGGTGTTGATCAGGATCGCGTCCTGATGAATGGCCATATCCGGTTTGGCTTCAAGGTGGATGGTGGCTTGGGTGATTGGCAGGAATGCATCCGGAGAGTTGACCAATACAGCTCTGAAATCCGGATTGATCTGGGTGTGCAGAACACCGCGCACCTCCATTCCGTCCATAACTAAAAACACTTCATGTTTTTCTTTCTTTATGTATCCAAAAAATCGGTTGGAGGGGGGAATGGCCTTCTGAACTGGTTCGAAGATCAGGACGATACCTGATTTGGGAACCACGGCTGTTGTCATTTTATGTAAAATGTGTGCAGGATTTTCCAGCCTGGCGATGGACACATTGCGCAAATTTACCATGGTGTCCACCCGTTCATTAATATGGTCTGATAAGCGCTTATCTTTTAGCACCAGTTCCCCCGTGATGCAATGGCAGGATGTAAATATTACGATCTGGTAATCGATCGAACTTTCTACCATCGGTTTTTGCCTCCATGAATGCAAGAAAACTTGGCTGAGACTGTCAGTATATTTATTTCGAAGTTCATTGTTCATTCTACACAGCTTGTGAAGCACTGTCAACATGGTGACTTCTGGTAATTAGACTTTTAAACCTACCTAAAAGGTGAGGAAGTTTGTTCTAATTCGGGATGACGCATAGCACTACCCTACAATCCCGGAAACCGACATAATAGTCAGGCGGAAAATCGACTATAACTGTCTTAATACTGAATCAAGGAGACTCGGTCAATGCCTTCCAAAGGTTGGATTGAAGTCAATGATTTATATTGTAAAGGCTGCGAGCTATGCAATGCAGCTTGTCCACCCAAAGTCCTGGAATTGGATAACGATAAGTTAACCTCAAAGGGTTACCATCCGACGCATATCTTTAAGGATGGTTGCACAGGTTGTGCCATCTGTGCCTTGGTATGCCCGGATGCGGCCATCACTGTCTACCGTGAAGTGACCAGGGTTCCCGCCCCTGCCATTGCAGGAGGGCATTGATATGGCCCGAGAAATGTGGAAAGGCAACGAAGCCATTGCCGAGGCTGCTGTGCGGGTTGGGTTGGAGGCTTATTTTGGGTACCCCATTACCCCTCAGAATGAAGTCCTTGAATACCTCTCCCATCGCATGCCCGAATTGGGACGCGCTTTTGTGCAGGCTGAGAGTGAACCGGCGGTAATAAATATGGTATATGGTGCAGCTTGCACCGGGGCACGCGTAATGACCTCCTCGTCGAGCCCGGGTATCAGCTTGATGCAGGAAGGACTTTCGTACATTGCCGGGACTGAGGTTCCCATGGTTCTGGTTAATGTGATGCGCGGTGGCCCCGGCTTGGGAAACATCGCACCTTCGCAAGGGGATTACAACCAGATTTGCAAGGGTGGCGGACATGGGGATTACCATCCCATCGTGCTGGCTCCAGCTTCGATCCAGGAGGCAGTAGATTTGATGCCCGTTGCTTTCGAACTGGCTCACAAATACCTGAATATTTGCACCATATTGATTGACGGCTCCATCGGTCAAATGATGGAACCGGTCCAACTTCCGGAAATGCAGCCGGTTGTGCGCAAGGAGTACGAATGGGCTGTCAGCGGCGCGAAAGGACGCAAACGCCATCTTCTGACATCGATCTACCTCGACGTCCCAACCGAGGAAAAGATCAACCTTCGCCTCCTCGGACGCTGGCGTGAAGCCCAGGCAAACGAGATCCGTTACAAGGAATACTACCTTGAGGATGCTGAATATATCTTGATCGGGTTTGGTACCGCTGGTCGGATCGCCCTTTCTGCAGTGCGCGCAGCCCGTGCGATGGGCCTTAAAGTAGGGCTGTTCCGTCCCATCAGCGTCAACCCCTACCCGTATAAGCGGGTGGAGGAATTATGCAAGCAGGCTAAATCTTTCCTGGTGGTGGAAATGAATACCGGGCAAATGCTCAAGGATGTGCAGGCTGCTGTCAGGAACCGGATCCCGATACGCTTCTATGGTCGCTTGGGGGGTGTTATGCCCTTCCCGGATGAATTCGTACACGAGATCCAGGAAATGATCAAGGATCCCGGCAAACCGGAAGATGATCCCGCAGATCTTTGGTATCAACGAATGATGGCACGGTAGGATAAGAGGTATCTATGGCTGTTACACTGGTTAATCCTGAAAACCTGGTTTACGCCCGCCCCAAGGGGTTCACCGACACCCCCACCCATTATTGTCCTGGTTGCACGCATGGTACTGCTCATCGCCTGGTGGCGGAAGTGCTCGAAGAAATGAACATTCTGGACAATACCATTGGGGTCGCACCGGTTGGCTGTGCTGTTTTTGCTTATAACTATTTTGATGTTGATTTCGTCGAGGCTGCTCACGGGCGTGCCCCGGCCATGGCCACCGGCATCAAGCGCGTTTTACCTGATCGGATAGTATTCTCCTATCAGGGAGATGGTGATTTGGCTTCGATCGGTATGGCAGAGACTGTCCACGCTGCGGCTCGCGGTGAAAACATCACGATAATTTTCATTAATAATGCCATTTACGGGATGACCGGGGGTCAAATGGCTCCAACCACCCTGCCTGGTATGAAGACCACCTCATCGCCAAATGGCCGTGATGTAGAGACCCAGGGCTATCCCATCCGTATGTCCGAGATGCTGGCGACACTGGATGGAGCTGGGTACATCGTCCGGCGCAGCTTGCACGACCCGAAGAATATCCGCCTTGCCAAGAAAGCGATCCGTACCGCATTCGAAACACAAGTTCACGGGCTTGGCTTTTCCATGGTGGAACTTCTCTCCACATGCAATACTGGTTGGGGTGTCACTCCAGTCGAATCGCTAAAATGGCTCGAAGAGCATATGATCCCGGCTTTTCCCCTCGGCGACTATAAAATTTCACCATCAGTTGCAGCACTAAAATTCTAGCCAAAACCTGCCCGAGGCATGAATAACCTTTGCATGGTTGCCCCGGAGTAAAGGCGGAATGGTTGGAATGTCAGTCACCTTAAATTACTTGGCAAAGAAATTTGAATCTATGGAGAATCAGCATGCAAACTGAAGTTTTTTTGGCAGGGTTTGGTGGACAGGGTGTCATGTTCGCTGGTCAGGTGCTTTCTTACGCCGCCATGGATGTTGGGAAAGAGGTAACCTGGATCCCATCATATGGACCAGAAATGCGCGGGGGGACTGCCAACTGTACCGTGGTTATTGCCGATGAAGAGATCGGTTCACCTCTGGTTCAAAATCCGCCCGCAGCCATTATTATGAACCTTCCTTCTCTCGATAAATATGAGCCGATGATCAAACCAGGAGGGGTGCTGGTTGTTAATTCTTCGATGGTGGACCGGGATGTTACACGTCGTGACATAACCTGGGTATCCCTCCCATGTAATGAGATTGCTGAAGAAGCTGGTGACAAACGCATGGCGAATATCGTCGCCACAGGTGCATTATTGGCTCTGCTGCCTGTCCTCTCTCTGGAAGATATCGAGGCTGCTCTCAACGCCCATATGCCGGGTCGCCATAAGAATCTGCTGCCCAAGAACGTTGAAGCCTTAAAGCGCGGTGCTGAATATGCTAAACAACACGTTCATAAAGCAAAGTAATATGATGCGAAACTGAAAAAAGCATATTAATTTATTTCAAGAGTTGAAATAAATTGACAACCGGAAGCCATTCAAGCATGGCCTCCGGTCTTTTTATTCTTTTTTTCTATCATCGATCGGATGGTTATATGCTCTATCTCACCGCTTCGCGCCCGGCTTTAAAAGCCTTTCGGTTTAGCTCCACATGTTTGGGCGGTACGCGCTCAGTAATGACTTTCACCCAGAGTTCGGGTGCGATTCCCGTCTCGGTCTCTTGGTTCTTTTCCAGGAGAGCAGAAAGTGCTCCCAGGAGAACCACATTCGCTACCTTAAGGTTTCCCAGCGATTCAGCGATCTCCTCCCCGTTTATGTATTCCGCATGCAGGGTAAGTTTTGCAAAGACTTTATGGAGGGTATCATCGCTAGGATAAGCCTGATCGCCCGAAATGGCAGTAAGTGGTTCAATAGCCTGCATATTGATAAGAGCCAGGGCGCCTGGGCGCATGATGTTCACGCATCGCAGCGCTTCGAGTTTTTCGAACGCCAGCAGCACATCCGCTTCACCGGCGCCGATCAGCGGAGAATGGACCACCTCACCCCAACGCACGTGGCTGGTGACACTGCCCCCGCGCTGCGACATGCCGTGCACTTCAGCCTGCTTGGCTTGAAATCCCGCAGCAAGCCCCACGTTGACAAGTACATCGCTTGCCAGGATCGTCCCTTGTCCACCCACGCCTGCCAGAAGAAAGTCGATGTGTTCTTTCATAATTCACCTGCCTCGACCTTAATCGGGCGGAAGGGGATTGCCTGCCGGGGACAGATCTGTGCGCAAACTTCGCAGCCGGTACACATGCTGGCGTCAATCAGGGCTTTGGGTCGTTGGGTCTTCTCGTCCAGTTCTTCGCTTTTTAAAATGGCCGGACACCCGATGCGAAAACAAAGTGTACAGCCGTTGCAATCTTCCGCCACCACCTCAAGGGGGATCCAGCGCTTGCGCACATCAGGAAGTAAAGCACAGGGCTCTTCCACGATCAAAACCGAGGGTTCATCCAGTTTGACGTATTCCTTGAGCGCTTTTTCTATCGCTTTCACATCGTATCCTGCCACGGATTGGACGTGTGTGACACCCAGGGCACGCACCAGCGGCTCGAGCAAAATCTGGACCGTTTCCTGTCCGAGCAGGGTGCGGCCGGTTCCGGGGTTCTCCTGGTGGCCTGTCATACCGGTGATGCGGTTGTCAAGGATGATGGTAGTAACCGCGCTGCGGTTGTAAACAACGTTGACCAGTGCCGGGATTCCAGTGTGGAAAAAAGTTGAATCGCCAATCACTGCCACGTGATGCTCCGGGCTGCCAGCCTTGGATGCTCCATGAGCTACGCCGATTCCCGCCCCCATGCAACCACAGGTATGGATTGCGTTCAAAGGCGGGATCAATGCCAGGGTGTAACAACCAATATCCCCATTGACCGGCACTTTGAGTTTGTTCAGAATATAAAATGTTGGGCGATGTGGACAACCAGGACAGAGCACTGGAGGCCGTCCGGGTAATGGACCAGTTACCAGGTCCACCAGGGGAATATGCGAGGATAGGGGTAACAGGCCTGCTTCGATGGCAAATTCCCTCACCAGCCGCGGGTCAAATTCACCAGTGATCGGAAATATGCTTTTGCCCTCCACTGGGATTCCCATTAGTCGAACAGCCTCCTCGATGAAAGGGTCGAGTTCTTCTATCACGATCAACTGTTCCACCGATTCTGCGAACGTACGGATCATCTTTTCTGGCAGGGGCCAGGTCAGCCCCAGCCGCAGGATGGAAGCTTCCGGAAAGACTTCCTTGGCGTACTGGTAAGCCACTCCGCATGTGATGATCCCCAGTTTATTGCTTCCAGGTTCGACATGGTTATAAGGAAAACTCTCTGCAAAGATGGCAATATCTCGCATCCTTTGTTCGATGATCGGGTGCCTCTTGACCGCATTGCCTGGCACCATCACATATTTGGAAGGATTGCGAGGGAACTTCTTGGTTTCCTCGTCATTAAGAATTCTTTCGCCCAGTTCCACCGCGCTGGCAGAATGACAGATACGGGTGGTCAGCCGCAGCAGCACCGGGGTGTCAAACTTCTCGCTCAATTCAAATGCAGTGCAGACCATGTCCTTTGCCTCCTGGCTATCTGAAGGCTCAAGGCATGGGACACGCCCAAATTTGGCAAAGGTTCGGTTATCCTGTTCGTTCTGGCTGGAATGCATGGCTGGGTCGTCAGCAGTGACAATGACCAGCCCTCCCTCCAATCCGGTCATGGACGCATACATGAAAGAATCCGCTGCCACATTTAGACCAACGTGCTTCATGACAGCCATGCCGCGCCTTCCGGCATAAGCCGCTCCTACGGCTGCATCCACGGCAACTTTTTCGTTTGGTGCCCATTCAGCATACACGTTCGGAAATAGGGCAAAGTTTTCCAGGATTTCTGTACTGGGGGTACCAGGATATGCAGATGCCACCACTACACCCGCTTCCCACATCCCGCGGGCAACGGCTTCATTTCCGGAGAGCATTTTAATCATGCAACTGGCTCCATACTAATGAAAAACACGGAATCGCTATTCGAGAAATTATTGTAATTCAGAACCCACCCTGCGGCTAATGCCTTTCTTCCCCTCCTCCTGTTATCTTCAACACCCCGTAACTTGGCTCGATCGGCTTTGCCCCGGTCAATCGCGTTATAATCTTCTTCATGGAGCGGGAAAAAAAAGTTGCCAACCATTTATCGTTAAAGTGGCTGTTACGCATCCTTTTATTTGTAATCATTGGCTTTCTTCTGTGGTGGGTGCTGAATAATGCACCTCTCCCCGAGATCTGGGCTGCCATCCACTCCCTGCAGGCATGGGAAATTGCTGTTCTTTTGGCTGCCAATATCGTTCTTTACGTGCTCGTGACACTACGTTGGTGGATCATTGCCCGCGCAGACGCCAGGCATATCGCCTATTTACCGCTCCTGGCAGTGCGTGTGGCTGTATTTGCAGTGAGCTATTTTACTCTTGGCCCGCAGGTTGGGGGAGAACCTTTGCAGGTCCTGTTTTTACAGCGTAAAAATGGACTGACATTTACACGGGCGACGGCCTCGGTCTTGATGGATAAGCTGCTTGAGTTCCTGGTCGACTTTATTCTCCTGGGTGTCGGGCTGACATCGATCTTCCGGGCGGGGGCGTTGGCGGAAAGTAAATCCGTTTTTTCCTGGGAATTGGTAGGGTTGGTTTTATTGATGCTTTGGCCCCCTGTGCACATTGGGTTACTATATCATCGCAGGTATCCGCTGACAGCGTTGGTTCGAGCACTCCCGTTTATTAAGAAAGAAGCAAAAGCACCTCGCTTTCTGCGCGCAGCCGAATGGCTGGCAGGTAATTTCTGCCGGCGCCATCTCCCCAACCTATTGGCAGCTTTGGGCGTTTCTCTTTTGGCGGGAGCGGGCATGGTTGGTGAATATGCTCTCATGGCTTCTTTCCTGGGAATCCACCTGCCTTTTTGGAGAACGGTGGCGGCTTGGGCAGCTGGATGGCTTTCCTTCATTGTGCCCCTGCCCGGCGGCCTGGGGGCACTCGAGGCCAGCCAGGTTTTCATTCTCAGCAGGTTCGGGATCGGGAATGCGATAGCGATCAGTCTTATCCTGCTCATGCGTGGTCGCGATTTATTGATTGGAGGTCTGGGTCTTTTTATCGCCGGCACCGCGTCCTGGACCAGGAAATCTGGTGGGGCTTGAGGGTATAATCCAGCGTATGAATTTCCTCATCACAGGTGCAGCCGGTTTCCTTGGTTCATCGCTGGCCAACCAACTTGCCCGGGAGGGTCATCAAGTACGTGGGATCGACGACCTTTCCACCGGAGACCCGCAGGCTCTTTCACCGGATGTCCATTTCACACGGGGGGATGTAAATGACCGCCCCAAGCTCTGGACTCTTCTCCAGGAAGTGGACTGCGTCTATCACCTTGCAGCTCGGGTATCGGTTCCGGAATCCATCCTGTACCCGCGCGAATATAATGCTGTCAATGTTGGGGGAACAGTGAGCCTGATGGAGGCGATGAGGGATGTGGGTGTCAGGCGTGTCGTCTTCGGATCTTCAGGTGCCATCTACGGCACCCAGGATATCCAACCCCTGACTGAGGGGCAAACGCCTCGCCCGAACTCGCCTTATGCTGTCTCGAAACTTGCAGCGGAATATTATATTCGTACCATTGGGGGGCTGTGGGGAATAGAGACCGTCAGCCTGCGGATTTTTAATGCCTACGGCCCAGGACAGCACCTGCCTGCCTCCAGCCCACCGGTTGTGCCGTATTTCCTTCGGCAGGCTGTCCGGAATGGGACCCTGGTCATCAATGGTAACGGGAAACAGACGCGCGATTATGTTTATGTAAATGATGTGGTTTCAGCCATGGTCGCAGCTGCCACCGCTCCGAACTTGAATGGGCTGGTGATCAACATCGGTTCCGGGAAAGAAACGAGCATTCGCGCTCTGGCAAACCTGGTATTGAAAGTGACCAACAGCCAGACGAATATCATTTTCAGCGCTCAAACCTCCGGAGGTGTCTCGCGCCTCTGTGCAGATCTGACCTTGGCTGCCCAAAAATTGAACTACAAGCCATCTATTTCCCTTGAAGAAGGTCTGCGTTTGTCTCTGCAAAAAGACTCCCGCTACAAGGTCACAAAAGAATTGTCCATAAACGGGGCTAACAATTAGGTTTTTTACAATAAATCGTTGATTTGTGGTCACCATCCTTCCCGAATCCTTTTACGATCGACCCACACTGACCGTCGCACGTGAATTACTGGGCACGCGGCTGGTTCGAATTCTGGAGGGGGTAAGACTCTCAGGCACCATCATTGAGGCTGAAGCTTATGTGGGGGAAGATGACCTGGGGTGCCATGCGAAGTCCGGGAAGACAAAACGCAATTCTGTCATGTTTGGTCCCCCGGGGAATGCGTATGTTTACTTTACCTATGGTCAGCATTGGATGTTGAACGCTGTGACAGAATCTGAAGGATTTCCCGCAGCAGTACTAGTTCGCAGCATAGAAGTTGTTGAAGGTGCAGAAATTATATCAATACGTCGCCAGGGACGCGATACCATTGGCCCCGCCAAATTGACCCAAGCGCTCGGAATTAACGGTAGCCTGAACGGTGTCACCCTTTGTAGCCCCCTCTCAGGCCTCTGGATTGAAGCAGGTGTCCCTGGAGCAGCCAGTGATATAATCACCAGCCCGCGAGTGGGCCTGTACACTGTGCCTGAGCCGTGGAAATCAATGCCCTGGCGTTTCCAATTACGCCGAAGATGATAAAATACGATTCATTCTGGTGAAAACCTATGTTTAAACACAACAACCAATCAACGCCGCCTGTCAATGTGCAAACGGTGGAACGTATAACCTCGGTCCTTGGTGCAGGTGTCATCTGGCAAGGCAGCATTGTCGGTTCCGGAGGGGTGCGCGTAGAAGGTACCTTTGAAGGACAAATTGCGCTGCACGGTCTGCTTGTAGTAGGGGAAACCGGCAAAGTTACTTGCGAAAATGTTCGCGCAGCCAATGTAATTGTAGCAGGGGCGGTAAAAGGCAATATCACAGCCCAGAAAGTGGAAATTCGTTCAAGTGGTCGTGTTTGGGGGAATATCGTCACTGCTGCATTCGCAACAGAAGAAGGCGCTTTCCTGCGCGGACAGATACGTATGGAAGATGCAGTGGATCTTGGCTTGGATGGCCCGGACGAAACATCCCCAGCCTTGGAACAAAACCTGCCTGCCAAAGTGTAAATTCCCTTGAATAAAAGAATCCCTCCGAAAATTTCCATGTCAAGCCCCGACCTGACGGATAATGAGCGCCAGGCTGTCCTTAACGTGCTAAACACTCCGCTTCTCAGCATGGGTCCTCAGATCCAGGCCTTCGAGAAAGCCTTTATCAATTACACTGGGATGCCTCATGCCATTGGTGTTAATTCAGGTACAGCTGGTTTGCACTTATGCGTCCGGGCAGCAGGCATCACTTCGGGTGACGTGGTCCTGACCACCCCCTTTTCCTTCGTCGCTTCCACGAATGTCTTGTTATTTGAAAATGCCGTCCCGGTTTTTGTGGATGTGGATCCGCACAGCGGTAACCTAAACCCGGCTTTGCTCGACGAGGCTGCTCGCGACCTGACTGCTGGTGGGGAAAGAGCCCAAAAATGGTTATCCCGCAAAGGATCGGCTTCCCGCAGATCATTAAAGGCGATCCTTGGAGTGGACGTATTTGGCCAGTCTGCCGACTGGGATCCCATCCGAAAAGTTGCCAATGAATTTGGCTTGAAAGTCATTGAAGATTCTTGTGAGGCGCTGGGTGCGGAGTATAAGAAACAGAAGGTCGGCACTGTTGGTGATTTCGGCGTGTTCGCCTTTTACCCCAACAAACAAATCACCACCGGAGAGGTGGAATAATCATTACCAATGATCCGCTAGCTGCTGAGCTTATGCGCGCCTTGCGCAATCAGGGGCGTGCCCCTGGTGACACTTGGCTTTCACACACCTACCTGGGTTACAACTATAGACTTGACGAAATGTCGGCCGCATTGGGAGTGGCACAAATGCTCCGCGTGGAAGAGCTCCTGCATAAACGTGAGCAGGTGGCAGCTTGGTACGGAGAACGCTTGGCTGAAATTCCTCTTGTGGAAGTACCCTTCGTTGAAAAATTTACCACCCGTATGTCGTGGTTTGTTTATGTTGTGCGTTTTAACCCGATGATTGACCGGGATGCCATGGCAAAACGTCTCGAAGGTCGTGGGATACCGGTTCGGCCGTATTTCCTGCCCATTCATCTGCAACCCTATATGGTTGAACGGTTTGGCTACCGGGCTGGGGATTTCCCTGTCACCGAAGACCTTGGTCGTCGCGGGCTTGCCCTTCCCTTTTCAGCTGTGATGACCGAAGATCAGGTCGATCAGGTCTGCCGGGCGATCCAGGTGGAAACGCGGCAAGTATTCATAACCCATGACTGATTTTCCACCTCCCCGTCGAGGGCAGACTTTACTGGTTTCTATGATCATCGCGGCTGCGGTCCTGGTAACGATATTTGCCTTGCTCGCCTCCCAGGAACCAATCGGTTTGCGTTTTTCAATTTATGTTCTGGTGGCAGCACTAGCGTTTTTTCCTCTCCCGTTTTTGTCGTATTGGCTTTACTCCTTATTTCGTGCTAATTACAGCCTTGACCGTGAAAAATCTGATTCTCACTTGGGGTCTGCGAACGGAACAGATTCCAGTTTCCGAGGTGGAATGGGTTCGGCCGAAATGAAGCCCAGGCCTCTCCGGTTGCATTACCGTTGTTTCACCTGCCAGGGGCAATAACAGGCGTTCGACGCAATCCGGATCTCGGACTGGTGGAATTTCTCGCTTCAAATCCAAAATCTCTGCTGTTGGTAGCTACCGCCAGAAGGGTTTACGCAATTTCACCCCTTGATGTTGGAGGTTTCATGCAAAATATCCAGCGAGCCATTGAGCTTGGCAGCCTTTCCCCCGCAGTGCCGAAATCAATATATCCAACCTTTGTTGTTAGTCAAGCCTGGGAAAGTCTGACCGTTCGCTACCTTTGGTTGTCAGGGGTGTTCCTGAATATTGGACTGTTGGTATGGGTATCCATATTGATCCCCTCATTGGGACGCATCCCGCTGGGATTCCTCCCTTCGGGGGAGGTAGGCGAGCCGGTTCCAGGGGCTGGGTTGATCCTGCTCCCGGGTGTCAGCCTCTTTTTTTCCATTACCGGCTGGATTGCAGGGCTGAACTTCTATCGACGTCCAAACCATCGTCCGCTGGCATATATCGTGTGGGCCAGTGGTGTTATTTCCACGTTATTGTTTCTTATCGCAGTAATGTATATCGTTACCACCCCTGTGTAGCTCCCCCCTGAATTATTCTTCCTGTTTTTTTTTGGTGGAATTATGTTCATTCAAATTTTGCTCGGATTCCTATTTGCTGCATTGATCGCTTTTGCTGCTTACCGCCCCCACAGTCTCAGCAGGTCTGGCGCCTGGGGAGCTTTGCTGGAAGGGACCATCATTTTCGGGCTTGGCGGTTGGAGGTGGGCAGTCCTCCTGATGGCTTTTTTTGTTTCTTCTAGCGCCCTCACCCGCTTATTCGGAAAAAAGAAAACCTCTCTGAATGAAAAATTTGATAAAGGGGGTACTCGGGATATTGGTCAGGTGCTAGCCAATGGTGCCATCGCCTCAATTTTTGCCGGTCTGCACTTTTTTCTACCCTCCGTCTCCTGGACTTGGGTTCTTTTTGCTTCATCACTGGCTGCGGTTAATGCTGACACATGGGCCACTGAATTGGGCGTTCTCAAATTCCTCTCTGCCGCGCCTGATTACCTCCTGGAAACCGGTGGAAAGTGGCACTTCAAGGGGCCATCTCAGTT
>CAWFNU010000019.1:0-97116 GCA_963817265.1 uncultured Chloroflexia bacterium | reverse complement strand
TGTCTATGTGGCCTCGACTGATTACGTATTGCTTCCATGGATCTTTAAGAACGGTGATCATGATATCATTCTCATCAATTTCATAATATTTGGCAAACTTGATCGCTGAAAGAACGTTTGAGATTCCGGAAAATCCCATGAGATCCAACTGGGAAATAATCGCTTGTGGAACACCTTTCTTGGCCAGATACTTCTTCCTTCCGGTTCATTGAACAAGCGGGAGATGTTGACGACAGCATTATCATCGATGGCAACCACCATATCTGTGTTTTTGGAATTATGGATCCACGGAACATGCTTATCACCAATTCCCTCAATACGATGAGAACCAAAACCATTTTCCAGAAGGGTTGGGCATTGCAGGGCTTCACTGGCGACAATTTTCTGCCGGGGAATACCTGTTTCAAGTAATCACCCGCTGCGATTGTCCCAGCTGAACCAGTCGCTGAGGCAAATCCCCGTACTCGTCTTTAGGACCCATGCCACTTCTTCAATACTTCTTCCATGGCATGCCCGGTAACCTCATAATGCCAGAGGTAATTACCGAATTCCTCGAACTGGTTGAAGATCATCAGATCCTGCCCTGATTTGCGGAGTTCCCAGCATTTATCGAAGATCTCTTTCACATTGGATTCAGAGCCCGGGGTGGCAATGACCTCGCCAGAAACCTTTGCCAGCCATTCGAAACGTTCCTTGCTCATTCCTTCCGGCAAAATGGCGATGGAATGCACAGGCTAACAGTTTTGAATCATATGCTCCACCGCGGCAGAAATTACCCGTGGAAGGCCAGACTGCTTTCTGGAGGTCGGGTCAAATTGACCTGTTACCAACCGCGGAACAAGGCAGCCAAATGCGGCACCCACTTTATGGGCACCGGTTGGGAACCATTTTCCAACCAACACGATTACTCTGCGCTTTTGCTCCCGTGAGGCTGGAAGGGAATTCGAGCGTATTAACTCCGCCAAATCCACCCCCTTTGCGCTTCGGTTCGTTGTGCCAGGTGATGCGGAACAAATTGCGAGGTGCAAAATCCCACAACCCAACACCCTTCAAGGCTTCCTTAACCTTGGCAGGAATCAAGGCAGGATCTTTCATCTGGGCAAAGGTGGGAATAATGATCTTGCGCTCGCGAGCGCGCTGGATGGCGCGTGCCCCTGGTCTTTTTGGATGGTGAGATCAATCGTGGTCATGCTGGGAAGGCTCCTTTTGAGTGAAAGGGGAGGTTGTCTGACAACTTGTATTATATCGCACAATATGTTTTATCAGATTATTAGTGCAATTTCATAAACAAACACCCTTCGTAAACCACAAGGGTTGATATGTCAGATAGTTTCCTTCGTTTTGTTCACATGCCATTCAAGTTTTCCGACGAAATCGAATTCATTTTACACCTTGAATATTTCATAAAATGGTACTATAACCAGTTTAATTAATAGGATAAAATATGTCCAAATTTCAGGAGGCACTTTTCATGAAAGCTTTGATGGTCCTGCTCATCGCCATCCTGCAATTGATCGTAGGTTCAATGCTCGGATTTGCCGCTGCACTTCTCTTGGGATTGGGGAATGGTTGGGAATTGGTTGTGTTCGTGGTTGGATACAGTCTTGGCGTTTGGGGCATTGGGACCCTCGCCAGCCTGCGGGATTGGGTCCACAAGGAATCATCGGTGGGTACGCCTTCGGGACAACGGTAATTGTCAGCATGGTGGGAGTGCTGGTCTTGTTGGCCACACCGCCAATTGAATTCGTCAAAGCAGTATATCCGCTGTTCGGGGCATTGATCGGATATTATCTCCCTTCTCTTTTTATTAGGCGGGTTTCTACCTAACAGCCATGACAGCAAAATATTTCTGAATTTTGGATTTCACAAAATGACGGTTTAGGAAAAGGACTTGACGAATGAACTTCAAGAGATTTTTCATTATTTTTGTTTTATTGTTTGGGATTGCCTGTAACCTGGTTTCCCGGATCCCGGCATCGCAGATTGCTGTGAGCACATCCACTTCCATTCTGCCCACCTTAACCTCGACTGCGGTCCCTCCAACTCCAATTCCTGTTTATGTTCCTCCTGCATGTGCAGGGCAACCAATGGCAACCCTCCCAGCCGCAACCACAGTTGCCGAACCCACCCTTGGCCTGGGGATCAATCCGCCCCTTTCGCAGAGTGACCAACTGAGGATTTTTGATGAACTCACCAGTCCGATCCCGGGTTTGTATGTGTATCCTGACTTAAATGGGCTGGACTGGCCTGCAACCATTTCAAAATACCGGACAAAAATCGAGAGCGGTCTGGACACCGAGACATTTTATACCGAGATGCAAAACCTCATCACCGAATTGGGAGACGAGCATTCCCAATATTTATCGCCAGTGGAAGTGACCGCTTCCAGTGAACAATTAGCAGGAAAAAATGATTATGTGGGTATTGGGGTTGTAATTTTACCCGTGCTGGAAAAAAGCCGGCTTTCTATCATCCTGGTCTTTCCAGGTTCATCCGCAGATCATGCCGGCTTGAAACCTCATGACTCCTTGCTGGCTGTTGACGGAATCCCACTTGTGGAAAATGGGATCTCTTATCCGCAACGTGTGCGTGGTCCAGCATGTAGTGTAGCCGTATTTACAGTTCAATCCCCCGGGGAATTGCCTCGGAGCGTTATTATGGTTCGTTCCGCGATCACTTCTTCACTTCCCATCATCGCACGGTTGGTCCTCACCCAGGACGGTTCCCGCATTGGCTATATCTTCCTGCCTTCCTTCTATGATGAGACATTCCCAGGGCAGGTAAAACAAGCCTTGGAGCAATTTGGGCAGTTGGATGGGCTGATCCTGGATAACCGGATGAACAGTGGAGGTTCCAGTGATGTAGTCGAACCAATTTTGAGTTATTTCACCGATGGCATCGTCGGAAATTTTGCCAGTCGCACTGAAACCCGCCCGCTGCAAGCAAATGCCGACCCGATCAATAACTCGCAAACCGTACCGATGGTGGTTCTGGTGGGCACGGACACGGTCAGTTTTGGGGAAATCTTTTCGGGAGTTTTACAGGATATCGGCCGAGCAAAAATTATTGGGCAGACCACTTTGGGCAATGTTGAGATCCTCCATGGTCACAACCTGAGCGATGGGTCGCTCTTGTGGCTGGCTGAAGAACGGTTTGTCCCCCTCCATTCCCCGGCTGACTGGGAAAAAACCGGTATCATTCCCGATGTGCAAGCCTTTGCCGACTGGGACACCTTTACATTCGAGACTGATCCATCCGTTGGCGCGGCAGTCCTGCTCCTGGGGCACAAGTAGCATACAAATAATCGCAACACCTTCTGCCGATCAAGAATCAGGGGCTGCGAAATAAATTCTGCTTTTATTTATGGAAATGACCCGAAAAATCGAATTATCCACCGCCACCTCCCCCATCACCGGGAGTATTGCTATTGTGGCATTTCAGGCAGTCAAATGCTGACAGGCTTGCCGGATGGCAGTCCAGGCAGGTGGCTCTTTCGTGGTTGATGCAACCCCCTTCACCGCAGTTGCCTCCGTGAGAAAGGTTGAAAGTGGCGGGGATCCAGGCAGCAGTGGTATGGCATTGATCGCAAGTCATCCCTGCGAACAGCCCGGCATGGTAAGCAGGGTCGGGATGACAGGATACGCAGGTAGTTGGTAGGACGGTGAAAACCGCATTGGTATGGCATTTTGTGCACTCCACTCCGGCATGTGCACCGGTCAATGGAAATTTCGTCAACGCATGATCGAACGTTGCTGGAAGCCAGCCGCTGGTGGTATGACAGGTACCACATCCCTTACCAAACTGACCCTTATGGGCATCATCTTTGTTGTGGCAGGAGGAGCAGTCTGGGGATGTCGCCTTCAGTTCAGCGATGCTGCGGGCACCAGTATGGCAAGCTCCGCAATCCAAGGGAACGTGTTTACCGGTCAATTGGAAGGCCACGCTGTTGTGGTTGAAATTATGACCGTAAGTGTCGATCCCGTCGTGACAAGCCAGGCAGTTTCCGCCATAAGCCTGCAAATGGGATTGCATGAAATCAGCCTTGATCTGCTGGTGGCAGGTGGTGCAAATGGTCTGGTCAAACTTGGAATACCCGCTCATGTGGCAAGTGCTGCAAATAAACGCAGAACCATCTGTTTGTTTTTGGTGGGCGGTGAGAGCATATCCGAATGCATCGTGTGAAAGATCAACCTTGGACAGGTCGGTCAGTGAAGCATTCGCACCCCGGTGATCGGGATGACAGACCCGACATGTCATTCCCGGTTTATTTATCAACTGGTCTCCGTGCAGCGTGGTCGGATCTAGCTTCTGGGCAGCCACATCTGCATGGCAAATCATGCATCGATCAGCCATCGTCGTCGTCTGCCAGAAAGCAACGTGACAGGCGGAACACCTGTTTGATAGATCCGCATGGGAAGTGGCTCCCCCCAACGGTGAACCAGCCTGTGCGTTGAGTAGTCCAGGGTTGAACAGAATGCCGCCGCGAAAAAGTCCGACCGCCACCACGACGATAATACTTAGAATGGCGGTTATTAGTCCGGATAATGTCAGGCAGCCATAAGGCTTCTTTTCTCTCATTCCCTTCGTTTCCCTATTTGCGAATCATCAACGCTATTGTTAAACGAGCGCAGTACGATAAATAACAACCTGAGACTCTCGCCGAGCAACCTCCCGGCGCGGTTCATCATTTATCTCCTCCACCCTTGGTCTTGATCCAGTAATCCATTACGAACTGCCCCAGTTTGGCGTTCGATTGCATCAATTGCTTCCTGATGGGGGTGATATCCACCTGGGCATTGATCATATCCCGGATGGGTTTGGATATCTTTTGATCTCCCATCACCAGGGCACCTAGCAATTTCTGTTCACCGACAACCAGGCGCAGGTGGTTTACGTCGGTGCCGCTTTCTGCTGCTAAGGTATTTGGCAATTGTTGCCATGTCTCGCTTGAGCCGCGGGATGTATATCCCTGACCCTCATCCCGCCCGCTTCCTATTGCACCGATGATGGTCGTCATTACCCCTGCGAGACGTAAAACATTGGTTGCGATCGTTCGCCGGTATACTTCTTGTTGCCCGGTCATATTAAATGCTGCTATCCGGCCTTGTTTTCGGGCAGGATACCAGAGGTTGTCGATAGCCGAACGACCGCTTGCCGGGTCGAAGATTTGGGCAACATCGCCAGCCGCGAAAATGTCGGGGGCACTTGTTTTCAGGTACTCATCCACCAGGATGCCCCGCTCCGTTTTCAAACCTGCGCTTTGCGTCAGCTCCATGCGCGGTCTCACACCGATACCCACACCCACCATATCACAACGCAGGATGTCCCCGTTGGAAGTGCGCACGCCGGTAATCTTGCCACGCTTGCCAATGATCTCTGCGATTTCAGTATGGTGGTGGAGTGTGACCTCATCATGGGTAAGATATTTCTCAATCATCGCAGATTCAACTTCGCCAAGCACATTGGGCCAAAACCAATCACCCCTAAGCAGGTAGTGGACTTTAATTCCCCGTGCAATCAATCCCTCCACCAGCTCTACAGCAACCACCCCTCCGCCCACCACGACTGCAGTTTTTGTGCTTTGAATCATTGAAAGTATCTTGTGGGTATCTTCCAGGTCGTCAAGTTTGACCAGGCCCTGCAGGTTTGCCCCTGGAACATCCAACGATACCCCACTCGCACCTGTAGCAAGCAGCAGGCGGTCATAATCCAGGTTTCCAGTCGTATTTATTTCCAATTTGTGCGCTGCAGGATCGATTCGTGTCACCAGGCCTTTAACAAGCTGCACATCCAAGTTTAGCCTGCCTTGTTTTGAGAACAGGAACAACTGTTTTTCAGGGATTTCGCCTGAAAGGTAATAAGCAAGGCCTGGACGTGAGTAGAAACCGTGAGGATCATCGCTGACGATAATGATTTCTGAGGTGGGATCGAGAGTCCGAAGGGTTTCAGCAGCTGCATACCCTGCAATGCCAATTCCAATAATGACATGGCGGGTCATTCTTCCCTCGCAAGAAAAAGTTCCGTTTTCTCAAAATGCAGTACCCCGCGTGGGCAGCGCTCCACACATTCACCACAAGTAAGGCAATAAGAATCTTCAACAAATTCCCCCGACCATGCATAGAAACGGACGTCAATACTGATCGGACAGTTAAAAGAGCAGATCCCGCATTGAATACAGCGTTCCGGTTCCGGGACGACATGCCCGGTTACCAACGTTTTTACGTGGCGGGATTCACTGCTCAATGGAAACGTCATATTGTGAAGAAATTCCTAAATCCCATTATATATCTTCATTCCGTATAGACCATGAGGGATAATTTGATTATATTGACCCAAAAGAGGATTTGAAATTTGTCCTCCTGCTATTGTTACCGTCCCGACTTGATCGCCTGGCTGGCAATCTGGTCCACCAATCCAGGGGCGATCAATTTCATCCATTGCCCCAGCTTGCCACGCAGGGTCATCACTAGTTCCCGCCTGCGGTGGGTCATCATTTTAACGATCAAACGGGCGCACGTTTCCACCGTCATTACTTCGCCTTCACGCACCGGGCTGGTCACCAGTGGGTTTCCATCCGGACCAAGGGCACGGACGCGCACTTCGGAGGCTACGAAGCCCGGATAGATCATGGTGACACCTACTCCGTATGGCTTCAATTCGATCCGCAGGGAGTCGAAGAACCCAGCCATGGCATGTTTGCTGGCTGCATACCCACTGCGGGTAGGCACCCCGGTTTTGCCGGTCAGGCTGGAAATCCCAACGATCAGTCCTTTGCTCTGCTTGAGGTGAGGGAGCGCATAATGCGTGCAATACATGCTCCCAAAGTAATTTACGCGCATGATATGTTCCAGGAATCCCAGGTCGCTGATCTCTTCAAACTTTCCCCACATGGTGATGCCGGCATTATTAACCAGCATATCGATACGTCTAAATTCCTTAATTGTTCCCGCGATCAGTTCGGCACATTGGGCCTGGATGCTAACATCCGTGGGGATCACTACAGCTTTGCCACCCCGCTGCTCACACTCCACCTTGGCTTCTTCAAGCCGCACAGTGTTCCTGGCTGCAAGTACCAGCAATGCACCCTGGCTGGCAAGTTGGTGAGCCAGTTCCCGGCCAATCCCGCTCGAGGCGCCGGTGATAATCACAACCTTATCTGCGAAAGTTTTTCTCGTCATTTTTCCTCGGCTTTCGAATTGAGCATTTTGATTATATCCCCCTCCGAGCCCAGGGTTTTCCACCCCGGGTGAATCAGACTCTTTGAATTCTCATTGTTTTTTTGTATCATTATGCTATGATATTGTTTGTGGTTTGACAGTACACGATTCATCTACAAGGAGATTGCAATGTCCAAGCTAATCAAGCAAACAGTCACCTTCAAAGCCACCCCGCACGCAGTATATGAGGCCTTGATGGATTCAAAAAAACATTCTGCATTCACGGGCGGTAAAGCCAGCATCAGCCGGGTGGTTGGCGGAAAATTCTCGGCATACGATAACTATTGTGCGGGAACAAACATTGAATTGGTTCCCGACAAGAAGATCGTCCAGGACTGGCGGGCTGTTGACTGGCCGGAGGGCTTTCTCTCTCGGGTTACCTTTAAACTTACCGCCGTCCCGAAAGGCACCCGGTTGGATTTTACCCATTCCCATCTCCCGGAGGGTTCCGAGGAAGAGTTTAAGCAAGGGTGGATCGATAATTACTGGGTGTTAATGAAAAAATACCTGGAGAAATAGAATTCCTGCCTGCAAGCAAGGCAAACTTGACGTGGGTTTGATTGGTATCGGTCCTCATCACCTGGTCGGTATTCAACAGGCACTTATTTCTACCTGGAAAAGAGCGCTGATCGTTCTGTATATGGGTATCGGATAGCATGGATGGATTCCCTCTCAAAGTCTTCATGGCAATGAATACCTTCGCCATCCGGGTCAGCCGGGGACGCATTGGCAGTCAGCTCGGTACACAGACGATCCTGTTACTGCATACCACCGGACGCCATTCTGGTCGGAAATTTGTGACCCCGGTTGCCTATTTTTTTGCAGATGGGATATATTTCCTCGTCGGTTCAAACTGGGGTAAGCCCCGCCAGGCTGCCTGGTATTACAACCTGCTGGAAAACCCGCTGACCACCATAGAGGTGCGGGGAAAAACGATCCAGGTCAAATCATGGATTGCGCAGGGTGCGGAGTACGACCGGCTGTGGCAATATGCTGTTGAACATCATCCACCCTTTCTGCATTACAAGGAAATGACCACGCGGCACATCCCGATCGTGGTGATGGAACCGCTCCCTTAAAGGCACCACTTTCATGGAAAAATGGCCTTGGTTTATTAAACTAAATTGGAGGCAGCTGTGATGAAATTGAACTCTTTGATAATATTAATTGTTCTACTCTCATCCTGCGGCCCAGCCCAGGAGGTTAATAGAGCCATTTCCACGTGCCGCACTACTGTAGATGCCATGTCCGCCCTGACGGGATCCCTCGAGTTACCAGGTAATTTCCAGGAGCAAAATCCAGTAAAAACGGGAGAAGAATTCGATGTGATGGAATACTTTGGCGTGCTTGATCATCTTACAATGCTGCCGGGGTATGCGTTGGATTATGTTTACCACTACGATGGCATGGGTGGCACCCCAATCCTTTACGTACATCCCATTGGTCAGCTCCCCTATGCCAGCGAATCCGAATTATACGCCGCTGGGGACGTCCCAAGTTACCTTGATTTCATCCAAACGGACGGTACACTGGAAAGCTATTTCCAATTTATAGTTTTATCGTTCATGGGCGACCAATTCTATCAATTCTGGCATTCGAACTACAACGACTCGCAAATCGTGTGTGAAAAAATCGATGTGAACGATATTGTTTCCAGCCTGGATGGTAATTTCGGTTACCGGATATCGATCCCTTCCCGGATCAAGGCAGCTCTCCTGAAAAATGTCAGCCCTACTGTCAATATCGGGACACAATCGGTTCAAGTAAAGCTGGTGACATTCACCCGTTGGGGTGGATTTTATGAAGAGACTTACTTCATTAGCAAATCCCTGCCCCATACCATCCAGGACGTGCAGAAAAAGAATCTTGTCCCGTACGATTGCGGGGTGATGTTCTAGATTCAAGAAAAGTTCAGAGGGCAACTCCAAATCACGGGCCGAGATGGTTCGTGCTATACTTACGCAGATTTTTTCCTTAAGGAGCCCCGCATGGATATCCATACCACCGATGATGCAGTCACCCGGCGCATCAACTTCTTCACCGAGCGTGTAAGGAAGCTGCGTGAGGATGACTTGTATTTTTATAACCAGCCGGTGGAGGAGCTTAAGGGCGGTTCGCGAGTCATCGTGGGGGGGCGTGAAATGGGGATGTATGCTTCATATAGTTATCTCGGCTTGATCGGCCACCCGCGCATCAATGCTGCAGCCAAGGCTGCCATTGATAAATTCGGCACAGGCACCAACGGCGTACGCCTCCTGGCTGGCACCCTCACAGTGCACAAGGAACTCGAAGAAACCATTGCAGCTTTTAAGAATGCTGAAGCAGCTGTCACTTATTCATCCGGTTATGTCACAAACCTGACCGTAATTTCAACCCTGATGGGCCGCGGGGACAACGTCATTTCCGACAAGCTTAACCACGCTTCCATTGTGGATGGTTGTCTCATGTCGGGGGCGGAATTTCGCCGTTTCAAACACAATGATATGGACGAATTGGAACGCCGCCTGCAGCAGGCACCCGGAGATGTGGCAAAACTGGTGATCGCTGACGCAGTTTTCAGCATGGACGGGGATGTACTCAACCTGCCCAAGACGGTCGAAATCTGCAGGAAATATAATGCCTGGTTGATGATCGACGAAGCCCACTCGGTGGGAGTGCTTGGCAAGACTGGGCGTGGCATCGAGGAACACTTTGGCATGCCTGATGTCGTGGATATCAAGATGGGTACCCTTAGCAAGACAATCCCCTCGGTGGGCGGGTACGTGGCTGGCAAAAAAGAACTAGTCCAATACCTGCGGCATGCCAGCCGCGCATACATTTTCTCCGCCGCCCTGCCGCCAGCACAGGCAGCTGCCGCAAACGAAGCTTTCAAGGTCATCCTCGATGAACCGTGGCGCATCGAAAAGGTCAATGCCAATGGGGAACAATTTATCCAGGGGTTGAAGAACTCTGGATTCGATACATTGCTGACCACCACAGCCATTGTGCCCGTATTGTGTGGCAGTGATGAGCGGGCTTACAAATTGACCCAGGTCTGCCAGCACCGGGATTTGTTCGTCCTGCCGGTGGTTTCCCCTGCCGTGCCGGAAGGCATGGCCCGCTTGCGCGCCACTGTAACAGCTGCGCACGAGCCCAAAGAAATCGAGTACGCTTTGGGTGTTATCGAAAAAGCCGGACGCGAAAATCGGGATTATTTGATTGGTTTCCTGCCGATCAATTGAGATCTGACCGGTCTTTTTCCTTGTTAGCAAAATATCCATGCCAACGATAATCGAAACCAAAAAGGATAATTTCACCCTCAGCACGGATCCAAAACGCCTGGACCTCGATGCGATCTGCGATTTTTTGGGACAGGCGTATTGGGCAAACACTCGCAGCCGTGCTACCATCGAGCGTTCCTTAAAGAACTCGCTGGTGTTTGGAGTTTATGATGGCGATAGCCAGGTGGCCCTGGCACGCGTGGTCAGCGATTTTGCCACCTTTGCGTGGTTATGCGATGTCTTCGTCCACCCGGATTATCGCGGCCAAGGGATTAGCAAGTGGCTGATGAAGGAGATCCTTGCTCACCCAGACCTGCAGGGATTGCGCCGCTGGATTCTCGCCTCGACCACAGCTCGGGGACTCTACAGCAAATTTGGCTTTTCCTCACTCCAGAATCCTGAACGGTGGATGGAGTTATTCGATCCTGATACCACTTGATCGCCTCAGGGATACATCCCTTGCAGAGAAGACTTTTGTTCTCACAATTGTTTTTCTCCGTGAACCTGATTGTTGGATAAAAATCATCGACTCTAATGTCCACAAAGGAAATCGCAAGGCTCACCCTTAAACCCGGACGAGAAAAATCGGTCCTTCGCAGGCACCCCTGGGTTTTCTCCGGCGCGGTTGCCAGCGTGGAAGGGAATCCTGCCCCAGGTGAAACCGTGGAGCTGCATGCCTGGGATGGACAGTTCCTGGCTCGTGCAGCTTTCAGCCCCAGCTCGCAGATCCGGGCGCGGGTCTGGACTTTTGATCCAGCCGAATTTGTTGGTTTGGATTTCTTCAGGCAGCGGATCGATGCAGCGATCCGGGCACGCATGACCTGGCAATCCATGATGTCCACGGATTCGTATCGCATGATCCACGCCGAATCGGATGGATTGCCAGGTTTGATTGTCGATCGCTATAAAGATATGCTCGTCATGCAATCCCTCACTGCGGGCTCGGAATATTGGAAGGACACGCTTGCCCGCTTGGTGCTTGAAGCTGTTGGACTGACTACTCTCTTCGAACGTTCGGATGCAGACGTACGCGTTCTGGAAGGTCTTGTTCCCTGTGTTGGTCTGTTACGGGGAACGTTCAACCCCCAACCAATCATCATCACAGAAAACGATCAAAAATTCAAAGTAAATATCGAAACCGGACACAAGACCGGTTTTTACCTCGACCAGCGGATAAACCGTAAACGTGTGCGCGGGTTGGCTCAAGGTCGCGACGTGCTTGACTGTTTTTGCTACACCGGGGGGTTCTCGGTCAACGCCCTTGCAGGCGGGGCAAAATCGGTTCTTTCCGTCGATTCTTCTGCAGATGCACTCTCCCTGTGCCGCGAAAAATATCTTGCTCAACTCTCTTCCCCCCGACCGACACACCACACTGGAAGGCGATGTTTTCCAGGTCCTGCGAAAATTGCGCGACGAAGCCCGCTCATTTGACCTGGTTATTCTTGACCCGCCCAAGTTCGCCCCCACGGCTGCCCAGGCTGCGCAGGCCGCCCGCGGGTACAAGGATATTAACCTGCTTGCTTTTAAACTCTTGCGTCCTGGTGGAATTCTTGTTACGTTCTCCTGCTCGGGAGGCATAGAATTCTGCCTTTTTCCAGAAGATCATTGCCTCTGCCGCCCTGGATGCGGGTGTTGAGGCTCAAATCCTGGAATACTTATCGCAGGCACCCGACCACCCGGTTGCATTGAATTTCCCCGAAGGGGTGTATCTCAAGGGACTGGTGTGCTTAAAACGATAGGGCGACCAAAAAGGCCGCCTCATCGTTCAATTTAGCATTTTATCTGCCTATTCACTTTGAAGGAAAGCATCCTCAGCCCGAAAATGGAATATTCTGCAGGAGCAAGAATTTGGAGGGGCTTTTTTCTTCTCCTAATGGAGGCGGATTACCATATCCCGTTTACGTAATCCTTCACTTCCAATGGCGGCTGCACTCCGGTCTCAACCGCAAGGGTGTCCGAATAAAACGTCCGTTTTGATCCATCTGCCAGGATAACAGTCCGCTCCAATTTCACCAGCAATCCACTTTCCGAATCAAAGGAGGCAATGCTTCCAACCGCATTAACCGGTTGCGTATAATCCGCAGTTGTGCGTGGCGTTGCAAGCTTCTCGTTCAGGGTAAAAATGGTGACCTGTTTTCCATCCACCTGACCATTTGTTACAATCGGATGGTTCTCACTGTTTAAGATAAAGTTGTCCATCTCATCAGCAAATTCAAAGTCCAGGGATAGGGGATATGGATTTACTGGATTGGATATATTGGTTGTAAGGTTGTATGCAAGGTTATTTCGAAACACGATGGTCTCGACGGTCTGCCCATCGGTCGTGTTCATGGTCCAAACATATTCGTAAACGTGTTTTTCTTCGTTGATGTGATACCAAATATCTATCATCTGCACCAGCGGGACGTTCTGCCCTGATGGCAGGGTTCCGCGGTCCTTCTGGTCGGTATCATATACGATCTTTTCTGTGACATGCACCCAGCCAGGCTGGTTAACTAAAAGTCTTCCTTTGGAGGTCAGATCGAGAAGAAGCTTCTTCGCCTCGCTGGAAGATGTTGTTCTTCCGCAGGCTGCAAGAAGGCCGCCGATAATTGAAGCCATAACAAATAACCCAAAGAATTTCTTGAGCATTTCAACTCCTGTTGCACTTATGATTTTGTTGCGATTTATTGTCCCGGGAGGCGTGCAAGCCTCAGGTCTTGAATCAAATACTGGCTAATAAAACCAGGTAAGATTTTAATATAAATATAAAAGTATAAAAGACTTAAACTCCTCCCAATTTAATCCTCTCCCAGGGATAAAACGGAACGCAGCAATCCAGCAAGTAATACACCTAATTGCACCCCTTTGGCAGGTGTTATTGCCAATGATGTGCCTTTCTGTTCCGCTCGTTTGCTCAGCAGGAAAGCCGCCCCCGCACCAACCAACGCACCTATTGCTCCACCGACAAGGATCGTTTTATATTTCCATGAATTATCCAGGTGGGTGATTTCAACAGCTTCGATTTTTTCCATAAAATATTCCTTTCGTGACCTGAATGTTTTTTACCAGCACATCACCGGACTGAGTGTCGTTACCTTCTAAAAATGGATTTGACAATTGCCCCGGCCTGCTTTATCCAAAAGAAAGGCTTCGTAGAACCATTTGCCACTTTGCGTGTCCCTTCAGATATCCGGGAAAAAACATCCTGGGTTTTTCCAGCATAGAGCGGCAGGATTTGCAGAAATTTGATCATCCCATAGATGATGGTTGCGAGCAGTACCAAAAAAATCAACGCGTATAATCAGGGCTGGGATCAGCAACCAGATCAGGGAGATGTCTGCCCAAACACTGGATCGGGTTGCACCGCCAGTGACGATCAGCACTGCCCCACTGATGATCAGGCCTGCCACTACCAGGAACGGCACCAGGATCTGCCAGGCAAATTGGCGCTTGTGTGCTTGGATCGTCGGTCGATCACCCAAGTTGGGATTGTTCATGGGTTGATTTAGCACAAAATAAGGACCAAACATGTCCTCTTATGTCCAACCTTATCCAATTTGGGTATCGCAGAGAAGAAGAGGGTGTGTTGGATCGGCGTTCCTAGATCCAACACACCCAGCGTATCCGGTAGCCAGGTATACCAACAGGTCAAAAACCCTGGATAAACCTGACAGGTTTTTATATTCTTACTCGCGAGTCATTGCATCCATTACTGCCACTGCTGCCATCTCAACGATTGAATCCACCTCATCGCCGGTCTGCAGGACATGAACAGGTGCACCAGTTCCGAGCAGGATCGGTCCAATCGCATGGGCATTCCCCAGGCGAGCCAGCAACTTGTAGGCAATATTGGCTGATTTAAGCGAGGGGAAGACCAGCACGTTGGCATCCTTGACGGTACTGAATGGATAGCGCTCGTCCACGATCTCGGGCACAACTGCTGTATCCGCTTGCATTTCGCCGTCCACTTTCAAGTCGGGGCGATCCTTCTTGAGCAATTCAACCGCCTTGCGCACCTTGTCTGAATGCGGGTGGGGGGTGGAACCAAAGTTGGAGAAGGAGAGGAATGCCACGCGGTGGATCGATTTCAAGCCGCTTGGCGAAATCGGCAGCGAGGCAGGCGATTTCGGCCAAATTCTCTGCAGACGGATCGATATTGACTGTGGCATCGGTGAACAGGAAGACCCGCTCCCCGACGATCATGATGTAAACGCCGGCGACCAGCCCGTTGCCCTTGGCATGGTTAATTTGCAAAGCAGGTCGGATGACATCCGGATACTCGTAGGTAAGCCCTGAGACAAACGCGTCCGCATCGCCCATTCTGACCATCAATGGGCCGAGGATATTCGGTTCGCGCACGCGCTTTTGAGCGTGTGATAAAGTCATACCCTTGCGGGCACGCAGCTCATAATAGGCTTTCACATAGCTTTCATATTTTGAGAAATTGCCCGGATCGAGGATCTCGCATTTGCTGTCAAGAGCCAGTTCCTTGATTTTGCCCTGGATGACTGCAGGCCGTCCGACCAGGATTGGGGTTCCGATCCCCTCCTCCTGCACTTGGACTGCGGCGCGGATGATCTTGGGTTCTTCCCCTTCAGCAAACACGATCCGCTTCTTTGGTTTGGCAGACTTCGCCTTATTCATGAAGAAAGTGCGGACGCGTGCGCCCCGACCCTGGCGGAATGCCAGTTGTTCGCGGTACTCGTCGAGGTCGACGGGTTTTCGGGCAACGCCCGTGTCCATCGCTGCTTTTGCAACTGCTGGAGATTCCCATAACATGACACGCGGATCGAGCGGTTTGGGGATGATATATTCCGGACCAAATTTCATGGACTCCACGCCATATGCCCGCAGGACAGAATCGGGCACATCTTCACGGGTCAGGTTATACAGGGCTTGTGAAGCCGCGAATTTCATTTCCTCGTTAATAGCGCTGCGCGCCGCACGTCAAGTGCGCCTCGGAAGATGAACGGGAAACCAAGGACATTGTTGACCTGGTTCGGATAATCTGAACGGCCGGTTGCTACAATGGCATCCGGGCGGGCTTCCTTGGCTAATTCGTATCGAATTTCCGGATCCGGGTTTGCCATGGCGCAAATGAACGGGTCCTTCGCCATGGATTTAACCATTTCGGGGGTCAGCACATTGGCAATGGAAAGCCCCAGGAAAACATCTGCACCACGTACGGCATCTTCCAGGGTGCGGCAATCGGTGTCCACTACAAAGCGGTCCTTGTACTTATTCATTCCTTCAGTCCGGCCTTTATAGATGACCCCCCGGCTGTCAAGCATCATAATATTGGAACGCTGGATCCCCCAACGGATCGCTAGTTCAGCGCAGGAGACTGCTGAAGCACCTGCTCCAGAAATGACCATTTTTACGTCTTTATGCTGTTTGCCGACCAGCTCAAGCACGTTTGCCAGTGCAGCTGATGAAATAATGGCTGTGCCATGCTGATCATCGTGAAAAACCGGGATGTCGAGCATCCCCTTCAAGGTCTCTTCGATATAGAAACATTCAGGAGCTTTGATATCTTCCAGGTTGATCCCGCCAAAGGTTGGGGCAATCGCACGCGCTACATTGATAACTTCATCTGGATCGTGGCTGTCTACTTCAATATCAAATACATCCACATCAGCGAATTTCTTGAACAGCACACCCTTGCCTTCCATGACGGGTTTGCTTGCCAGCGCACCCCGGTCCCCCAGCCCAAGAATGGCTGTGCCATTACTGATCACGGCTACCAGGTTGCCCTTTGAGGTGTACTCATATGCCGCTTCCGGATCCTTCTCGATATCCAGGACTGGTACTGCCACGCCGGGAGTATAGGCCAAACCAAGGTCACGTTGGGTATCCATGGGTTTGGTCGGGACGACAGCAATTTTGCCAGGTTTTCCATTTAATCGATGATAATCACGGGCATCTTGATCTGTGATTTTGGCCATATATCCTCCATTAGGAAATTGTGTCTCGAAGACAGTTCCATTATCCCACAAGTTGAAACAGGGCTGATAGTTCCTTTTGTCACAATAATTCCAAACGCCTTTCCCCTTTCCAACAAAGAAATGCCATTCCAAGTCGGAATCCGACAGGGGGGTCTAGAATTAATCATGTATAATAGTACTATCTGAAAATTTTCCGATCCGCTATTGAATATTTTTTAAAGGTAGCGGTCACGGCTTAAAAATGGAACTCCTGGATAATCCCGGGTATGCCCTTCGACCCAAAACTTGGGCATTTTTATGGGAAATCTGAACGAATTGAATATCAAAAGGAAATCAGGCAGGGTATCTGAAAGGATTAGGGATTTCCCTTCCCAATCCTTTTCCGGTACCGCACCCGTAACCGGTTCCCAATAAAACCATCTGGTTCCCTGCCACTGGCAGGTGATATTGCAGGTGGACATCCAGGAGATTTTCCACAGCCGTGACCCGCATGCCGGTGGTCAGCGGCTGTGCTTGTTTAAGAATTGTTTTCCCGTTTGGCAGGGAAATTAGAAATGACAGGCAGAATAACAGCGATCGAACCGCAGCAAAAAAATCCCCAACGGGTGAACATTTACCTGGACGGGGCGTTCGCCTTCGGGTTGACCCGCATTACCGCTGGCTGGATGAAGGTCGGACTGGAATTGAGCGATGAGAAGATCGCTGCCCTGCAAGACGATGACGCGCACGAAATGATCTACCAAAAGGCGCTGCATTTCCTGAGCTACCGCCCACGTTCTTCGTCCGAAGTGAGCAAGAATCTGTTTGAAACGCGGGACCCCGTCCCAGCTTGTCGAGGAAACGGTCACCCGTTTGCAGCGTGCCGGGTTGGTCAATGACCAGGAATTTGCCAGGGCTTGGGTCGAAAACCGAAACACTTTCCGGCCGCGTAGCAAGTCTGCACTGCGAATGGAATTACGGCGCAAAGGTCTCAGCGACGAAGTTATCCAGTCAGTGCTGGATGAAAATGTGGACGAGGAAGCGCTTGCAAATGTAGCTGCCCGAAAGTATGGGCCGCGCCTGGCTGGCTTGGAATGGCTTGATTTCCGCCAAAAATTAAGCGGGTATCTTGCCCGCCGCGGTTTCTCGTACACCATAATATCCCCGGTCGTCTCTAAAGTCTGGAAAGAAATCCAGATGGCGGACGAAGAGGGAACTCTTGATGATAAGGATTGATCATGGAACCTATTGTTGGAATTGTGATTGCTGTTCTGACGCTGCTCCTGGGTCTGGCGGTCGGCTTTTATATCAGCCGCGCTCAAACTGAAAAACTGCAGCGCACCCAGCGCGACAAGACCGAGAAATTCCTGCAGGAAACTCGCGAGCAGGCGCGCACCATCGAGCTCCAGGCTCGCGATAACGCCCTGAAAATTTCCCAGGCTGCCGAAGGGGAGATCACCCGCCTCCGCACCGAACTAAACCATGAAGACGAGCGGCTGCAGAAACGCCGCGCTGAACTGGACAGTCGGGTGGAACGCCTGGAACAGCGCGAACAGGCAGTCAACAAGCATCAAAGTGCTGTGGACCGCCGGGCAAATGAAATTGAAAAGTTGCACGAACAGGAAATGGTGGAACTCCAACGCGTCGCCAGTATGAACATTGACGAAGCCCGGATAATCCTTCTGGCCGAGGTGGAAAAGGATGCCCGCAATGATATGGCGCGCATCATCCGCCAGATCGAATCGGAAGCGCGCGAGGAAGGTGACAAGCGCGCCCGCAAATTAATTGCCGATTCAATCCAACGTGTCGCCACCGACCAGGTTGCGGAATTCACAACTTCCCTTGTACCGCTGCCCAACGAAGAAATGAAGGGTCGCATTGTCGGTCGTAATGGCCGCAATATCCGCGCTTTTGAACAGGCCGCCGGTGTGGATGTGATCGTGGATGATACACCTGAAGCTGTGACCATCTCTTGTTTTGAACCAGTCCGCCGTGAAGTAGCCCGTCGTTCCCTTGCCCGCTTGATCCTGGATGGCCGCATCCACCCGGCGCACATTGAAAAAGTGTTGGAAGAAGAACAAAAGGCGGTTGACAAGGTGATCGCGGAGGCTGGCGAGCAGGCATCGTTTGATGCCGGTGTGACTGGTTTGCATCCTGAGATCCTGCGCATGATGGGTCGGTTGAAATTCCGTACTTCTTACGGGCAAAACCAACTGGCTCATGCAGTGGAGGTGGCTAAGCTTTCAGGTATCCTTGCTGCGGAACTGGGTGCAAATGAGGATGTGTGCCGGCAGGGCGGCTTCCTGCATGACCTGGGCAAAGCCATGGATCATAACCAGGAAGGCACGCACGCTCTCCTGGGCGCTGAGTTTGCCAAACGATACGGGGTGAATCCGGTTGTCGTTAATGCGATTGCTGGTCATCATCACGAGGTGGAACAGGAAAGCATTGAAGCCATCATTACCGAGTCCGCAGATGCCATTTCTGGAGCTCGACCAGGGGCACGCCGAGAGGACTTGGAAGCCTACATAAAGCGCATCCGCACCCTGGAAGACATGGCTACCGCGTTCAAGGGTGTCTCACAGGCCTATGCCATCCAGGCCGGACGAGAAGTGCGCATCATCGTTCGCCCGGATGAAATTGACGATCTGGAAGCAACCCGCCTGGCTCGTGATATTGCCAAGAAGATCGAGGAGACCATGCAATATCCTGGTCAAATCCGGGTGACTGTCATCCGCGAAACGTGGGCGACTGAATACGCCAAGTAGGAAAAATACCAGGAGCAGGCAAACAAGCTTGCTCCTGAAATTATGGAAATATCCCTCCCACCCTCCACTCGCAGGCGCGAATTTTGGCGCGGTGTCCGTGACGAGTCACCCATCTTGCTTGGCGTTGCGCCTTTTGGTTTGATCTTTGGGGCGCTGGCGGTCAATGCCAATATTTCTATCCCGGCTGCCCAGGCCATGTCATCAATCATCTTTGCAGGAGCTTCCCAGATCATTGCTGCCCAGATGGTCGGAGCAGGGGCCTCTTTACTGGTCATTGTCCTGGTGGTATTTGTCGTAAATCTGCGGCACGCCCTGTACAGCGCCTCAGTCGCACCACATGTGCAGCACCTTTCCCTGGGGTGGAAACTGATTCTGGCTTACCTTCTCACCGATGAAGCATATGCGGTTACCATCAGCAACTACAACAAAGGAGGCGACCCGGCAAAAAAACACTGGTACTTCCTGGGGTCAGGCTTGACCTTGTGGTCGACCTGGCAGGTCACCACAGCGTTGGGGATTTTTATCGGGGCTCAACTTCCTCAGGCTTGGCCTCTCGATTTTGTGCTCCCCCTAACGTTCATCGCTCTGGTTGTCCCGGCACTTAAAGACAAGGCTGGTGTCGCGGCTGCAGTTTCAGCCGGGCTGGTGGGAATGCTGACATTGGGTTTTCCTTTCAAGACCGGACTTCTGATGGCAGCATTTGTAGGTATTCTCGTTGGTCTCCTCCTGGAAAGGAAGCCTGAATGACCCTCTGGTTGGTCATCCTTTTCGCAGGTTTGCTCACATTTGGCACCCGGCTCTCCTTCATTCTCCTGCTTAACCGTATCAAGCTGCCTGGGTGGTTCATGCGCGGCCTGCGTTTCGTGCCCATGGCGGTCCTTTCGGCAATCATACTCCCCCAGCTTACCACCCGTAATACAGTCCTCGACATCTCCCTCCATAACCCGCAGTATTATGCAGGCGCAGTCGCGATCCTGGTGGCATGGCGGACCAGGAACGTTGTGCTGACCATCCTGACGGGAATGATCGCTTTATTATTATTTAAAGCAATTCTGGGAATTTAGGTATCCGGTATACCTTGGCTCACTTTCGTTTTTTTTTTCTAATAGGCACCCCATCTGCTTATGCATTTCAAGCGCTAACAAATGGGTTTGTTCTTTTTTCCTCCCCCACCGTTGTTTTTTCACCATGGCCTGAGAGCAGGTTGGTTTCAACTGGCAGCGAATAGATTTGCTCCAATATGCTCCTGGTCAGTGCCTCCCAATCCCCGCCTGGCAGGTCAGTGCGGCCAACACTTCCTTGAAATATCAGGTCGCCGGAAAATAGGGTTGATTCTTTTGCACAGTAGTAAACAACGTGGCCGGGAGTATGGCCAGGCGTATGCCGCACTTCGAATTCGATTTTCCCCAAACACAAAACTTGCTGGTGAGCGAGTTCAATGGTCGGTTCAGGTCCAGGCTCGATCCGCATCCCAAAAAGCGGACCTCCTCCCCCGTTTTTCCAGAGCTCATGATCATATGGATGTAAAGCAACCACCGGAGCAGGGTTCAAATGGATCGCGATCTGGGCTGCGCCGCCAAAATGGTCGAAATGGCCGTGGGTATACCAGAGTTGATGGATATTCCAACCCAGCTTTTGGGCTTCTGCCAGGATAAACTGCCCGTCCCAGGCTGGGTCGATGACTGCAGCTTCACCAGAGTCGGTGTCGGCGATCAGGTAGCAATTGGTGGATACGGGACCTAATACCAGAGTCTGAATACCAAGCATGTTCACAATTCCAGGGATTGATTGGCAGCCGCAGGCTCATTCACCGGCTGACGGGGGGTGAATATGAAAGATAAAAGAAGTGCTGCACCCATTAACCCCAGGCTGACTGGATACACTCCAACTGGAGACCGGGTATAGACGATTCCTGCCAGCAGCGGTGCCAGGGTCATGGATAGTGAGTTGAAGGTCTCGGCAACCCCGTAGGCAAGGCCCATTTGTGCCGGATGGACAAGTGGGCGCGCTTGAGCATAAATGAATGAGCGGGCAGCCCGGTATCCTCCCAATAGGAAATAGCCTACCGCATACCAGGGTACTCCCACCCCTTTCCATAAAAATACGCTGAAAAAAGCAACGAGAATTTGAGCCACCAGGAATCCGCTTCGGGCGGCAAATTGCCCCAGGATCAAGTTCAGAGCTGCATTCCCCAAACTTCCCACCGATCCAAGTAGACCGATGGATGCCAGCGACAGGCCGCGCTCATTTTGTAGGAATTTGGGTGTCAACGGTTGGGGTAAATACATGACAAACATGGCTAGGAAGACAATCCCGACCAGCGTAATAAAACGGGTGTTGGCCCAAAGTTTGACCGGGGGTGCAGCAGGATCGTGCTGGTCGAGCGACTGGGATTTTATGAACAGGACCATTGCCGTTGAAACGATGAAGATGCAGGCTGCCACCAGGTATACAGTCCGCAGACCGAATCGCTCCCCCAGCCACCCGCCGGAGATTGGCCCGAGCATTGCCCCCAGGTTGAAGGCTGCGGACATTAAAGTCATTGCGCGCACCGGGGTAAGTTTCCCGCGGCGGCTGTAACATAAGAGTTCAGTGGCGAAGAGACAAAAGCAGTTAACCCGTAAAGCAGCACCCCCACGATGAATGCGGGTAAAGTCCTGGCAATTGCCATCACCCAGGTTGCGATCAAGCCCGAAGTCCAGGCAGCAATAATGATTGGTTTTCGCCCAATTCGATCTGCCAGGTAGCCTGCTGGAATATGTGCCACCATCATTGCCAGTCCGAACGCACTGAAGACTGTGGCAATGGTCATTGTGCTTGCCCCCAGTTGCTGTAAGTAAATCGGCTGGAAATATATGAACATTCCCTCACCTATCCCCCAGGTAAAGAGGGAAACAAACAGCAGGACCAGGTCAACGCTCATTTAAAGGTGACCCGGTCAATGAAATCCCCCGCAGCCTTGAAGACCACCTCGCGGGTCGGTTCTTCGGTTATTACATGTCCGCCGCCTTCCACCCACAACATTTGCTTGTCGGAACTGCCCAGTTGGGCGTGGATTTTTTCCATGCTTTCGTGGAATACGTAATTATCATTCCGCGAATGGATCAGCAATGTCGGAACCTTTACAAGTGGCAGCGATTGCCTCATCATTCCTAATAACTTATTTAGTTCTCCCGCAGAGCGGACCGGGTTTTTAGGGTAGGCAACATGTTGCTTGAAAGCCTCCTTGTCGAACCAACCCTCATCGGGTGACCCTTTCCCTTTCGGCAAAAACGGGACAAACCAGGACATTTGGTTTACCAGGCGGAACAATGGATGATCAGGAAGTTTATACGGCGTGGACATGGCGACCACGCCCTGCACAGGAAGCCGGCTTGCTAAAATCAGGGACAATACACCGCCCATGGATAGTCCCAAAAGAAAAACCTGCTCAGTACTGGATTTCAGGAGGTTGTAGCCGTCCTCTATAGAGAGCAACCAATCCTCGTAGCGGGAACGGACCATGTCCTCAGGTTTGGTGGCGTGACCGTTCAGCCGGATGCCGCAAACGGTATATCCTTTCTTGTTCAAGTATTCGCCAAGCCAGCGCATCTCTTTTGGAGCACCTGTGAAACCATGCGTGACCAGGCAGCCAATTTTTGCCTTTGCCCCCGCACTGGTAAAGAAGAACGGTTCTGCTGTTTGTATGATTTGGGACATTAATTCCTCGGGATAAAAATGAATAATGAACGCCCTGCTGGTAAATTATAACCCCGCCTTATCCGAGCAGGATGCTCGACAAGTAGATTTTCATTAACCCACTGTATTCAAGACTTCCAACGCGTATGCTGGTGCTGCCAAAACTATTCACTGTTCCCTAGACCCTGTCGCCAGGCGGGCTGAAGTTTAAGGATCTTCCGGTACACGGCACACGTTGTATCATGTGCGCCTGGAAGGTAACCGGTGGAAACCAGGAATTCCTTGACGATTTCCCCACCCGTAAATACAAAGGTCTGCTTCAAGATCTGAACGCAATAACTACAAGAAAGGCTTCGTACTATCAACGGAAATCATTCTTCAATAGGCAAGTAGAGATCATTTCGAATACCAAGGTAGATACCTGGCAACGGTTTGCGTTACTGGCGCTGGGGCGGGCGTGGACTCTGTTTGGGAGCAGAAAAAACTCGAAGCCAGAAAAATGCTTGAAAATGCGCGCAGAATCCCCAGCGTCCAGTGCACGCTTTGTTGGGCGTTCGGCTGCAAGCACTCATGCTAGATATCAGATCACATCAAAACCGCGCCAAACTCCAGTTCTTTTGTCCTATCCGAAGTTTTGTTTGAACATATTGTGCGCTTCCTCCTTGGTGATCGTTGAATACTCCGGGTGCCCCTTGGGTCGATAGACTTGGATTGTCACTCCGTTCGGCTTAACGCTTGATTCGACAAGCTGGAGCGCAAAATCATTGCCGACATCAGGGAACAATCGGATTCCTTGACCCAAAATTACAGGGAAGATAATCAGGTTCATCTCATCGATCAGACGGTTTTGGAGCAACCAACGGATGAGCTGACCACTGCCATGAACTTGTAGTTCACCCCCCGCCTGTGCTCGCAGATTGGCAATTGCAACTGCGAAATCTGCTGATAAGACTTTTGTGTTGTCCCATTCTGGATCGCGCAAGGTGCTTGACACCACGTATTTCGGTTTTGTGTGCAGTGCTGCGGCAATCGGACTTTTGCTTGTTTTGGGCGCCACTCCCCACGTATAGGCAAAGATGTCGTAGGTCTTGCGTCCGAACAGGAAAGCATCCGCGCGTTGAAAGACTTGGTCGACGAACTCCCCTGATTCATTATCAAAGTGAGCCCACCCACCACGGTTGAAGCCTCTGTCGTCCTCGTCCGGACCTCCGGGGCTCTGCATGACACCATCAAGCGAAAGTTGAGTGGTAGTTGTCAGTTTCATATATAAAGTCTCCTCTCAAATCATGGAATTTGGATAACTCTCAAACGCCCAACGGTTTGCGTCAGGCGCTCGGCGGATTGCGCCAGCCACCCATGAATTCGGGAGGCGTAGCCGAGTCGCCTGCATGCTTTGTTAGCCCGTGCATGATTGAGAAAACACCAAACTCTGTCGTCACTTGCCAAACTCATAGGACTGACCTAATTCAAGAGCAAAACGAACAAACTCTATTGTGTTTTTTACTTCACTTGCTTCAACAGGCTGACGAACCTTTAAAGATGGATTTGGGCGTTCATCCCATGCTCGCTGAATAAGAACACTCCACTGATTGTCTAAAGTGTTTTTAGCCCACTGTGTCCCAGATAATTTTGATGCTATTCTACCTGTATTGAGCGAATGTAACATGCGGCAGTACATTAGCACCACAAAAGGTTGCGCCCACTTATTCTCCATTTTCCATCCATCAGAAATAATTTCGTCACCCCATTCTTGCATTGTGGATAATATTTCTTGTCGTAAATCATTAGCAGGTACGAAATCTAATAACTCTTTCGCAGGGATTCCTGCTAAAGTTATTCCGTGTTCACGCACAATCCAACGAACAACCAAGGTGTTATCATGGTTTGACAAGGCTAATTTGTCGAATGTGTTACCAAGATACCAAAGTCCTTTGAAGGTGTTATCAAGATACCAAAGTCCCTTGTTGGCACAGTTACCACTTTTTAGAATGTTTTTTGGGAAATAAGAGCCTTCAAGATGTTTAGCCCATACAGATTCTAAATTGTAGATTCGTGCGTGCATGATTTGCAGTGCTTGTAAATCTGTATCGGAGATATCGTTTTCAATGACAATTGTAAAATCAACATCACTGTCATTATCCCAATCACCAATGGCAAAAGAACCCTGCAAGTATGCAGAGACAAAATTGTCCTTCAATATTTCTTGAACACTTTTTACAAACTCATATAACACGGTGTTCAACTCAGGATTTGATGTTGGGAAACTTGCGTTCATTGATTCCTTGTTGTGTAAAGAACGGGCTAACGGCGAGCTTCACCGGCGGGCTGGGGAATTTGACGGAACCACGCCAAAAGTAGGTAAAAGCCGCGAAACAAGCATCCCCTCGGGCAAGGCGCAAGCCCTAGGCCGTCCGAGTGCAAGCAGTGTTGGGCAGGTCTTGCGAGACGGTTTAATCTTTGCTTTCATTCGGTACTGTATGTATCGGTGGGCAGCATTTACGAAAAAACCCTTTTGTAGAAACTAAGTTAGAAACTACAAAAAATCGTTCCGCTAAAAAATCCCGCAAAAATCACGGCAGTCACATAATCTAGAACGGACTCTGATACTAACGTTATTCCACAATTCATCAGTTGGCATTTTTAAGAATTGTGTCCACGACGCTTGAGAGGGGTGCCGTGGCATCGATTATGATTGCGTTCTTGGGAAGACCCTCTTTTGTCTCATGTTGTAATCGCGCAAAGGATTCCCCTTCACTTGCCGTTCCTCCCCACTCGTTTTCAGGTCGGGCGGCAAGACGCCGGTTCAGCGTATCCAGATCGATCTCAAGAACAAAAACTTCATCGAACAGACCGATGAAGCGGTCGGAATTCCTGGAACCGCCGCAAAAGAATGTTGCCGCATGGTTTTGATCGGCCACCAAAGCTCTGACCTTCTCAACGTCCCATATCCAAGTACGATGCTCGTCAGAGCTACCATCCACGGGCTCGCCGGTTTTTAGATCGCCCCAATAGGCCAACTCCCTGTCGCCGTGGATGGCGTGGTAGCCGCGCCGCTGCAGTTCGTCGCAGACCGTAGTTTTACCGGCGCAGGAAACGCCGTCGATTAAGTAGTTCTTCACACCCATGTTTCGTTTCCAATAAAGTCAATGATGCCCAACGGATTGGCTTATATGCCGCCGATTTAGGCAAGACAACTCAACTCAAAATCACTATGCGTGCACCTGTAAAGCCGTGCGTGACGAGAAAGCCAATTCTGGCGTTGTCGCCTTTGCCAGGGAAGAAGAAAGGTTCAGCAATCGGGATGATCTACCGCATGGGTAGCTTTGTCGTTGTGGCCGTTCAAAGTGACATTCTTCATCCCCCTCGTCCAGGCGGGCTGCAGACGGGCGATCTGCCAGGAGACCGGGCACTCGGGGTCGTGTGCGCCGGGCAGGTAACCGGTCGACACAAGAAATTCCTTCACGATCTCCCCGCCCGTAAACACGAAGTTCCGTTTGAACAATTTCGTCCATTCCTCGAGGCTGAGCGGATAATGCCGATCCAGCCAACCTTTGAATGAGCCAAATTCCTTACGCAGCCCTTGGATGCCGCGCGCGTTCTCAATGGCAGCATTCACCTTGAGCCGGTTGCGGATAATACCCGCATCTGAGAGGAGACGTGATCTGTCAGCCTCACCATAATTCGCAACTTTGTCCACTTCAAATCCGTCGTATGCAAGGTGGAAGTTTGATTTTTTCTTCAAGATGGTGACCCACGATAATCCCGCCTGGTTGATTTCAAGTACGAGGCGTTCAAGCAGGGCTGCATCGCTTTCCAGGGGGAACCCATATTCGTTGTCGTGATACTCCTTGTTGAGAGTATCTTCCGGGTGCTCGCGCAAGTATTGGCAATAGGTCATCATGAAATACCTCCCTTGAAATAACGGGCATCCAGGAAGCGATCAAGCTGCTCCAGGGCTTGGGGCATATTCTTGCGCGCATAACCTAGCCGGAAATGGTTGCCCGGATGGTCGTACATTGTCCCAGGTAGGAGCAGGACGCCTGAGTTTTCCACCAATTCGCGGCAAAAAAGTTCAATATTCTCCCCCGACAGGCGCGGAAACGCAATCGGTCCAGCCTTTGGACGCACCCACTCGAAACGATTGGTGTATTTCGTGAAGAATGAATCCAGCAGGGAAAGGTTGTCGCGGATGATCTGTAAATTTCGCCTCACGATCCGGGCACGCTGCCGCAGAGCCAATTCGGCTAAATATTCACTGGGAGCGCTGCTGCAGATGGTGGTGTAATCCTTGAGCACAGCCATGCTAGACAGGATGGAGGCATTTTGTGTCGCAATCCAGCCGATGCGGAGTCCTGCCAGCCCATATGCCTTGGACATCACCCCAAGGGCGATGGCGCTTGGGTTAATATCACAAGCCGAAGGAAGTGTGTCTGCCGGGTCATATTCCAGTTCGCGATAGACTTCATCAGAGAACAAGATGATGCTGCGTTCCTGTGCCAGGGTATTTAATGCCTGGAAATCTGACAGAGGCATCAGATAACCGGTGGGGTTGTGCGGCGTGTTGATAATGATGGCGCGCGTATTGGACCGCAGGCTGGTCCTGAGTTCATCGATATCGAGTGCCCAATTGTTTTCCGGGCGGGCTTCCCAGAAGGAAACTTCACAGCCAATACTCCGGGCAATTTCAAACAACGATTGGTAGCATGGCCAATGCACAATGATGTGGTCGCCAGGTTTAAGCAAGGCGTGCATGAATAGGAATATGGCCTCCTCCGCCCCGCTGTGCACCAACACCTGCTCTGGTGCGATGCCGCTGTAGATGTGACTGATTTCCTTCCGCAGGGATGGCGATCCAGGAGACTCGGTGTACCCCAGCCATGTCTCTTTCAAACCCTCCTCTGCTCCCGGTTCGAAAGCCAGCAGGTCACCAACCGAGATCGATTCGCAGTCCGAGCTGCACAGAAGATACTTCGCGTTGAATTCATAACGGGCAAAGTAACGTTCCAGTTTAAAAGGGGATAGTTGCATTAGATGGTATTCCTTTGCTTTTCGGGAAAAAAAACAAGAATCTCTACCCTATCACTTGCAGTACACGCTCCATATCGCTTAAGCATTCCACGCCATCTTGGGTGATGAGGAGGTTGTCCTCGATCCGCACACCATTGCGTTTCGGCAGGTAGATCCCAGGTTCCACAGTGTAGACCATACCCGGCTCCAGCAACTGCGAATTATCACCGCGCATATAAGGCTCCTCATGACCTTCCATCCCGATCCCGTGCCCGGTGCGGTGAGTGAAATATTTCCCATAACCCGCCTTTTCAATTACAGTTCTTGCAGCTATATCCACATTGGCACACGGTACCCCTGGTCTCCCAGCTTCACGACCAGCCGCATTCGCTTCCATCGCGATCCTGTGGATCTTGCGATACTCGTAATTTACATCTCCCACAGCAAAGGTGCGCGTCAGGTCGGAAACATACCCGTCCACTGTTGCACCCCAATCCACCACCAGCAGGTCGCCAGCATGAAGCTTCCGTTCGGAGGGGCTGGCATGCGGATTGGCACTATTGGATCCACTGGAAATGATCGGAGCGAACGGCAATTCCGATTGCGACCCGCCTCGTAGCAATTGGACCACCAATTCAGATGCCAGCTCCATTTCGGTCATGCCAACCTTGATCAAGGGGATGGTCGCCTCCAGTGCGGATTGGGCCACCTTGACTGCCTTGCGTATGGCAGCTACTTCCTCGGCATCCTTCCGAACTCGAAGGCTGTTGACCACTGCTGATCCATCCGGAAATTCCGCTCCTGGTGCCCCCGATTGGATGTTTCGAAATTCCAACAGGCGCATTTGCCGTGGCTCCACCCCAATGCGCTTCCCGTCCAGCTTAAGAAATTTCACCGCGTCGCGGAAGACCTTCTCCCAGTCAGCGGGGTTCTCTCCATACGGAAACGACTTAATCGCATATGATACATCACTTAGCTTGAGCATTTCAAGCTCCGGAAGGATGATGACGGGTTCCTGGTCAGCTGAAAATAGGACCACAACCGGTCGTTCTGAAAGATGAAAATGCAACCCGGTTAGATAAACCAGGCTAGGACCAGCGTTCAGCGCCAGCGCGTTCAGGTCTGAGGCCTTCAATGCAGAAGAAAGCTTGGAAATTCTGGAGGGATTCATGGGAAATCCTTTCAATAATTATTTATTCGAAGAATATTTAAATAATGCCATTCGCCCTTTGCATCATAATTTGTGCAACTTCTTCACAAATCCCACCTTTAGGATCCAATCCACCAATTCGGGGAATGTGCGCTCGAAAACGACGATTAGTGCATACCACCATGGAAGGAATATCGCCCTTCGTGGATGCTTGGCAAGCGCTACCGTCCGGCGGGCAACGTATTCCGAACTCATGTTTAGGAAGCTGGCTTTTTTGAAAATACTTTTGGAGGGTGAACTGCCGGTATGCTGTCCGAATTCAGTGTCTGCACCTCCAGGGTAAATGCAGCACACCTTGACGCCAAAGGGAGCCGTCTCACGTCGCAGCGCATCCGTAAACCCATTCACACCGAATTTTGTTGCTGCGTAAATGGAATAAATTGGCGGGGCAATCCACCCGGCCACGGATGACATGTTGAGGATGATTCCCGCGCGGCGTTTCAGCATCCCGGGAAGCACGCGACGTGTCATCTGGATCAGCCCACTCAGGTTGACGGCGATCTGTGCCTCGATGTCGGTGTCTGGATCAAGGTTCTCCAGCCAGTCAAGGCGGCCAAAGCCGGCGTTATTTAGCAGGATGTCTATCTGACCAAATTTATCCTCTATCATCTGGACTGCTGCATTGATTTGGGTCCGGTCAGCGATATCGAGCTGGATGGGATGACTCTGCCCGCCCGCGATGCGGATCTCCTCGCCCAGTGCATTTAGTCGGTCCATACGCCGGGCAGCCAGGATAACGATTGCGCCTTCTTTAGTGAACAGCCTTGCGCAATCCGCTCCAAAACCAGAAGAAGCACCGGTGATGAGCACAATTTTATCAATGAGGGATTCTGGCATGTCTATCCTCAAAAAAAAATAAATGACGCAAATATTGTATCCTATTCGCGTCATTCATGGTTTTTACTGTACTAATTTAATTCTCAGCATTCTCGCCCGCATCCTCCGGTTTTCGCCTGGGGTGGGGCGGATCAGTTTTTCCTTTAGCTGCCAGCGCAATTTCGAGCACCTGGTCCATATGCTGGATGGGGATGATCTTCAGGTCCTCGCGCACTTTTTTGGGAACATCCACCAGGTCTTTCATGTTTTTCTCTGGCACAAGCACCACTTTTAGCCCGGCCCGATGCCCGGCCAAAATCTTTTCCCGCAGGCCTCCAATGGGAAGTACACGCCCACGCAGGGTAATTTCTCCGGTCATACCCACTTCTTTGTGCACCGATCGTCCGGTTAGTGCAGAAACGAGCGCAGTAGCCAGGGTGATGCCTGCGGAAGGGCCATCCTTCGGGATGGCACCCTCCGGCATATGCACGTGGATGTCCATCCGTTCGAACACATCAAAATCGATCCCCAGCAGTGCCGCTCGTGATTTGACATAGGTCAGCGCTGCCTGGCCCGATTCTTGCATCACATCTCCGATCTGCCCGGTCATCTGCAGGTTGCCCTTCCCGTCTAGTACAGCCACCTCGATGGATATGATCTCCCCACCATTTTCGGTCCAGGCCAGTCCCGTGGCCACTCCCACTTCATCCTTGCGTTCAGCTTCCGTCTGGAAGAATTGCTGCGGGCCGAGGAACTTCTCGATCAATTCAGGAAGTATGACAGTGGGATAGCGTTTCTCTTCAGCTTTCCAGCGTGCCACCTTGCGGCAGATGCGCCCGATCTCGCGTTCCAGGTTGCGCACTCCCGCTTCGTAGGTATACTCGCGCACCATGCGTTGAAGGGCTTCGGTGGTAAAACTCATGCCGAGGTTCTCGATCCCATTTTCTTCCAACTGGCGAGGGATCAGGAACCGCTCAGCAATCGTGAGTTTTTCTTCCTCAATATATCCCGGGAATTCGATGACTTCCAACCGGTCCAGCAGGGCAGGCGGGATGGTCATCAGGGTATTCGCCGTAGTTATGAACATGACCTTGGAAAGGTCAAAGTCGAGTTCCAAATAATGGTCACTAAAGGCATGATTCTGCTCGGGATCCAGGACTTCCAGCAGCGCAGAGGACGGGTCGCCTCGAAAATCCTGCCCAAGTTTATCGATCTCGTCGAGCATAAAAAGTGGGTTCGCGGTTCCAGCCCGTTTCATCGTTTGCAGGATGCGCCCGGGGAGTGCACCGATATAGGTCCGGCGGTGGCCGCGGATCTCTGCCTCGTCTCTCACCCCACCCAGCGATACACGTACGAATTTACGGCCCAGTGATTCAGCAATGGATTGCCCTAGACTGGTTTTCCCGGTTCCAGGGGGACCTACAAAGCACAGGATCGGCTGGCGTTCCTTCCTGGGCTTGAGTGAGCGCACAGCGATATATTCCAGGATGCGGTCTTTGGCTTTCTTCAGCCCATAATGATCGCGCTCCAGGATCCGGGCGGCATGTTTTACGTCCAGGTTGTCTTTGGTGGTTTGCTTCCAGGGCAGGTCGGTGATCCAGTCCAGGTAGGTGCGGATAATGCCGACTTCGGGAGCCATGGGCGGCATCTGGTTAAGTCGCTCGAGTTCCTTGATTGCTGTGGTGCGGGCTTGTTCCGGGAGTTCAGCAGCGTCGATTTTCTTTTTTATATCGATCAGGTCGCGCGTGAAAATGTCGCCTTCGCCAAGTTCGGTCTGTATCTGCTTCATTTGTTCGCGCAGGTAAAACTCGCGCTGGCTCTTATCCACTTCATCCTGGACCCGGCTGTGGATTTCATCTTCCAACTCCAGCACATCCAGTTCCTGGGCAAGCAGTTTGTTGATTTGCTGCAGCCGTTGGCGTGGGTCCTTCATCAGGAGCAATTGCTGGCGCTCTGTCAGGGCGATGGAGACTGCCGTGGCGATCATGTCCGCCAGCCACCCCGGTTCGGAGATGTTCATAGCAAACAGATGGGCTTCCTCGGGGATGGCTCGATCTAGCTGGACGCACCGATCGAAAAGGTCCAGGGCATTGCGCATGAGTGCTTGGGTGGTCTTGTCAGCAGTCGGCGGTTCATCGATCACCCGTGCGCGCACTCTCAGCACCGGGGTCAGGCGGGTAAACTCCACCACCTCCACCCGTTTACGTCCCTGGACAAGCGCTGAGGAAGAACCGTCTGGCATGGATAGCAGCCGTCCTACCGCCATTTCTACGCCAATCGGCAGGAAATCCTGCGGTCCGGGGTTTTCCACATCCGAGTCGCGCTGGGTTAGCCCGATGATGGTTCTGTCGTGATCGTGGGCTTCCTGGATGGCCAAAAGGCTGGGCTCGCGAGCCACAAAGACCGGGGTGACCATGTGCGGAAAAACGACGATATCCCGCAGGGGCAGGACGAGAGCCTCGATGCAGCCATCCTCATCGGGAGTGGTATTGGCTACCCGGTATAGTTCATCGGTGCGCTGCGAAAGCGCTACATTAAATGCATCTTCTTCTTGAAAAGACCAATCGTTTTGATTCATAACATTCCTGATTACTTCCCTGTCCAGTAATGACCTGGATCGATAGAAGAATTTAGATTATTCTTTCCCAGGCAGTTTTCACTTCGGCAGTGACGAACATGCTGCCTGCCGATAATACGATCTCTATCCCGTTCGCTGCCAGTTCCAAGGCACGGGTGAATGCTTCCTCCACGGGTGTCACCAACTCCACCCGGATCCCCAACTCGCGTGCCGTTTCAACAATTTTCTCTGGTTCGAGAGCACGCGGGTGAACGGCTTTGGTCGCCAGTACGATTTTCAGCCGTCCTTTTAGGGCAGTGAGCATTCCGGCTATATCTTTGTCTTCAGATGAACCGAAGATCAGGATGACAGGTCTGCCCGGCAGGTAATCATCCAGGGTTTGGGCCAGTTTCTCGAAAGAATCCTGGTTGTGGGCTGAATCGAGGATTACCGGCGGTTCCATGCGTACAATCTCGAACCTGCAAGGCCATTTTACCCGGCTAAATCCAAGCACAATGGCCTCGTCACTTATTTTCAGCCCGCTGGTTTTGAGAGCGGTGTAAGCAGTTGCAGCGTTGACAACCTGGTGCTGTCCCAGCAAGGGGAGCCGAAGTATAACCGATTCTTGAAGATTTTTTGAGCCCTTGTTTTTGTCCCTTGGCTTCATATTCCAATAAACTGAAAGCATTTGTCCATCCAGGCTGTGTTCTCCGGCAGTAAAAAGCACCTCCCGCCCAACAATGGTCATTGGAGCATTACGGTCTTTTGCGACACGTTCTAATACAATCCTTGCCTCGTCCTTCTGCGGGGATGACACCACAGGGATGCCGGGTTTGATGATGCCGGCTTTTTCTCCTGCGATTAGCGTCAAGGTATTGCCGAGAACAGCCATATGATCGTAAGAAAGCGACGTGATGACCGCCACAAGCGGGGTGACTACGTTGGTGGCATCCAGCCGTCCACCCAGCCCAACCTCTATCACCGCCGCGTCCACCTTTGCTCTTGCAAAGTACAGTAAACCAATGGCTGTCGTGATTTCAAAAGTGGTCAATTTTGGGACAGCCGCTACATGTGGTTTGACAAACTCGACTAATTCAATGAGTTGGAGATGGGAGATCGGCTCTCCGTCTACCTGGATCCGTTCCACATAATCTTGTAAATGCGGGGAGATATACAGCCCGGTCTTATATCCAGCCGCGGTCAATGCCGAAGCCATTCAGCGCGGAGGTGGAACCTTTGCCTTTCGTCCCAGCCACATGCAGGATCGGGTATTTCTGCTCTGGATTCCCAAGCAAAGCCATCAATTCTCTCATCCGCTCCAGGTTAAAATCAGCCTTGGCAAGCTCAGAGCTTTTTTTAAGGCTATAATCTACGAACGAATAGAGGTAATCCAGGGCCTGGTTGTAGGCGTTGTCAGGTTCCATTGGTGAAAGTATTGTAAATGGGAATCTTCATTTCGTAAATCATAATCCTTGATATGATCGGCCTGCTCTCTATTCACCTCCATCTACCTGTCTGTGCTTCGCTGAAGGAAAAACGCGGAAGGCTAAAACCTTTGCTGGCACGCCTTCACCGCCAGTTCAATATCTCCGTTGCTGAAATGGACCTTCAGGATAAGTGGCAGGAGGCAATTATCTCTTGCGGAATGATCGGAAACGATCCCGCCCACCTGCAATCTGCATTGGAAACAGTGCGAAGATGGGTGGAAGCCAATTGGCCAGATGGGGATATTCTGAATACGAAAATCGAATTATTATAGGGGCAATTGCACTGGTTGCCCTTGGTATTGATTATCCCCAACATTTTGGAGGAAACATGGATTTGAATCTTAAAGATAAACGCGCTCTTGTCACCGGCTCAAGCCAGGGTCTGGGCTTTTCGACAGCTCTCGGGTTGGCAAAAGAAGGGTGTTGTGTTGTCATCAACAGCCGTGACCAGGCGAAAATTACCGATGCGGCTGCCAGGATCTCTGCAGACAGCGGGGGGAAGGCTTTTGGGCTGGTTGGAGATCTGACAGATCCCGATGTACCCGCCCGTCTGGTCAACGAGACCGCCCGCCTGTTAGGCGGGCTGGATATTTTGATCACCAACGCCGGTGGTCCCCCTCCCGGAGCCTTCGACGTATTCGACGAATCCGCCTGGCAGAAGGCAATCGACTTGACGCTGATGTGTCACGTGAGATTAATTAAATCCGCACTGCCATTCCTGCGCAAGTCAAAAGCCGCCAGCGTGCTGACAATTACTTCCTATTCGGTTAAACAGCCCATCCCCAACCTGGTTTTATCCAACAGCATCCGTGCCGCCACCGTTGGACTGACCAAGTCGTTGGCGCTCGAATTGGGCAGCGAAGGTATTCGCTTCAATTCCATTTTACCGGCCTGGACAAATACCAAACGCATCGCTGAACTGCTGACGGCAAGAGCTAAAAAGAACAAGACAACGGTTAAGGCGGAAATTGCCAAACAAGCCAAAGATAGCGCTTTGGGGCGTATGGGTACACCTGAAGAATTCGCCAATGCAGCAGTCTTTCTCGTCTCCCCCGCCGCCAGTTACATCACCGGGGTAATGCTGACCGTGGATGGTGGGATGTATAAAGGAACCTTATAACAACATGAAAACATGTCTCAATTGCAACCGCTCTGAGCAGGAGATCCCGCTGGTAACACTTGAATACCAGGGGTCGCAGACTTTTATCTGCTCTCAATGTTTCCCGACATTAATTCACACACCAGCCAAGCTGGCTGGGAAATTGACCGGTGCTGAAAAGATACAACCAGCTGACGACGATCACTAATGGCTGATTAAACCTCAGTCTTGGTCGCTTCCCTTGGTGGGTGGGTTATCAGGGAGGATTTAATACTTGCCATCAAACATGGCGAACATTCCCAGCTCCCGCGGTCGGTTATAATGTCGCCCATGCTTTCCCCACAGCAAATCGAAACCCGCCTTGAGCGGATTCTCTTAAAGGTGCAGAAACCTGGTCGTTACGTTGGCGGAGAACTGAACGCGGTCATCAAAGATTGGGATAAGATCAAGACCAAGGTCGCCTTCATTTTCCCAGACATATACGATATCGGTATCTCCAACCTCGGTCTACAAATCCTGTACGACCTGGTCAACCAGCGTTCCGACGCTCTGGCTGAACGCGCTTATGCCCCCTGGGTGGACATGGAAGAGCAGATGCGCTTGAATGAGATTTCCCTCTATTCCCTCGAAACAAAACATCCCCTGGCAGCATTCGATATCCTGGGTTTTTCCTTGCCGTACGAGACACTTTATACCAACACTCTTAACCTGCTCGACCTGGCTGGAATTCCCCTCCGGTCCGCTGATCGCAATGCCTCGCACCCCCTGGTCATCGCTGGCGGGCATGCCTGCTTCAACCCTGAGCCAATGCACGCCTTCATTGACGCCTTTGTCATCGGGGAGGGTGAGGAAGTCATCCTGGAGATCATTGATGTTGTCACGAGATTTAAAAGTCGAGAGTCGGAAGGTGATCTCCAATCCTTGTCAGTCGATCGGGGTAATTTGCTTTTGGAATTGGCAGGTATCCCGGGCGTTTATGTTCCTCGTTTTTACGATGTGACATACCTCCCCGACGGAACGCCTGCCGCCATAAACCCCACGGTATCCCAGGCGCCAAAAACCATCGTTAAACGCATGCTTGCTAGGCTCCCACCTCCCATCACCCGCTTCCTCGTCCCTAATATTGACGTGGTTCATAACCGCGTTTCGGTGGAGGTGATGCGCGGTTGCACGCGTGGCTGCCGTTTCTGCCAGGCTGGCATGATTACCCGCCCGGTCCGCGAGCGAAGTGTGGAAGAAGTGGTTCAGGCTGCGGAAGACGCCGTGAATGCTACTGGGGCTGAAGAGCTTGCGCTTCTATCACTATCTTCGTCCGACTATACCGACATACTCGACCTGGTCACCCGCATCGGGGAAAGGTTTGGAGGAAAACATCTCACGGTCTCCCTGCCTTCCCTGCGCATTGACACTGTCTCGGTTGCCTTAATGGAGAAATTAAAGGACCGTCGCTCTGGGGGTTTCACCCTTGCGCCGGAAGCTGCCACCGAACGCATGCGTCGCATTATCAACAAGTTCATCACCGATGACCAGTTGCTCGAGACAGCCAGCGCCATATATTCACGTGGCTGGACGAATATTAAACTCTATTTCATGATCGGCCACCCCTCCGAAACGCTCGAAGATGTTCAAGCCATCGCGGATCTATGTAAACGCGTCCTTGCCGAGGGTCGCAAGACCATGGGCGGAAAAGCCAAAGTCCACGCCGGGGTGAGCACCTTCATCCCCAAACCCCACACTCCCTTCCAGTGGGTCTCTCTGGATACAGCAGATCAGATCAGAGCCAAGCAGGAATTACTGATGCACGAATTACGCGGCCCGGCTTATAAACTTTCATGGACTTCGCCAGAAGATACCCTCCTCGAAGGATGGCTCTCGCGCGGAGATCGCCGCATGTCTGAGGTGGTCTACACTGCCTGGAAGAATGGCACGAAATTCGACGCCTGGCAGGATCAGCGCCGCATCAGCGCCTGGACCTCCGCTTTTACCACCCAACACCTAGACCCGGCTTTTTACACCCATCGTCCTCGACGCGCCGAAGAAATTTTCCCCTGGGAGCATATCTCTACAGCCATTCGAAAGAAATACCTATATGCCGATTATCAGCGGTCGCTGGAAGGTGGGATTCGCCCGGATTGCCGCTCGGATTGTGATGCCTGTGGCATTCTGCCTACGTTCGCCTCTTCCCGCAGGGAATATCCCGGCATATACTGGAAATGTCCTGAAGTCAAGTCACCTGCCGCTCGTAAGCAGATCGCTGCCAAGGAGGAGAACCCATGAAGCTGCCGCGGACTCTTTTTCAATATCCTGGTTGGCGTACCAGGTGGAATGCTCATTTTTATGGGCATGCTCATGTTCAACGCCGTCTGGAATATATTTATGCCCACTGATCAGTGGATAATATTGTTCCTTTTGTGTTGTACTTCCCTCGTTGTCGGAATTTTAGCTCGCTTGACGCGTCCTTTCCACGCTTATGGCACTGCGCTTGCTTCAGGGGTTATTGCAGCCTTGATCATCCTCTACTTATGGCTGGCGACTTCTTCAGGGGCTGGCATGGGTCTGGTCTTTGGTCCGCTGGGAATGCTCATCTCTATAGGGTTCAGCTTGCTTGGCGCCTGGCTCCTTCTCTATCTCCGTGATGACCCAAAAGCCGGGCCTGGAAAACCTGCTGAATGAGATTGCGCATCACCTTTTCCAAGTCGGGTGCATTACGCTATATTGGCCATTTGGATTTGCACAGCCTCTGGGAACGGACCGTGAGGCGTGCCGGGCTTCCATTATCCTATACCCAGGGGTTCCATCCTGGTCCCCGTATCCAGCTAGCCTCCGCCTTACCCTTGGGGTTTATTGGTTGCGCCGAGATCGTGGACCTTTGGATCGATGAATCCCCAGGATCCCCGGAACTCCCTATTCGGGAGAGTCTCCAATCCTCTGCACCTCCCGGCCTTGTGATTTCCTCCGTGGAGGCAGTGGACGAACATGGTCCCGCTCTCCAAACGCAGGTTGCTGCGGCAATATATGAAATCACCTTTCTAGAAATGGAGGTGGTGCCCAATCTTAAATCACGGATAGCTGCTTTGCTCGCGGCACCTTCCCTCCCGCGTGAACGGCGCGGAAAATCGTATGACCTGCGCCCGTTGATCGAGCACCTTGAATTGATTCCCGCTGAAGGAGCTTCTTCACCTGCCATCCGCATGCAGCTTGCAGCCCACGAAGGTGCCACTGGGCGTCCCGAGGAGGTGCTGGATGTCCTCGGGCTGGAATTCGAGAGCACTCGTATTGAACGCACCAGGCTGATTCTTAAAACTTCGTAGGATCGACACCAGTCGTTTGTTTTATTATCTCAAGAGAATCGATTTTGGAATAATTCCTTTTACGAAAGACTCTGATTATAATTAATGGTCAGGGTAGATGAGTTTTTTCCCACCTCCATCGATTTATTCCCATTTACAGTAAGATCGGGATAGAATTACTTATCATTTATTCTCGCCGGAGAATCCAATGGGTCTGATTGTTTCTGGACTGATCGGTTTTTTCACTGCATTGCTATACGCATATGTTCTCTATTGGCTCGATCGCTACGAGAAAGAACCGCTCCTGTTGCTGGGCGGTGTTTTTATTTGGGGTGCTGTGATCGCTGCTGGAAGTGCCTTTATTATTAATACCTTCCTTGGGCTTGGGATTTACATTTTCACCAATTCCAGCGTACTCACCGATCTTGCCACTGGATCCATCGTTGCCCCACTGGTTGAAGAGACCCTCAAAGGCTTGGCTGTCCTGTCCGTATTCCTCGTCTTCCGTCGTGAATTCGACTCGATCCTTGATGGCATCATTTATGCCGGGGTGGCTGCCCTGGGATTTGCTGCCACTGAAAATACCTATTATATTTATACCTACGGGTTCCAACAGGGCGGATGGAGTGGATTGATTTCCCTCACGTTTGTCCGGATCATCCTGGTCGGCTGGCAGCATCCCTTTTATACTGCTTTTTTTGGTATCGGCCTCGCGGTCGCCCGCCTGAACAAGAACTGGGGGGTTAAGATCTTTGCCCCCCTGCTGGGATTAGCTGTTGGAATGTTTGCTCACGGGTTCCATAACACCATCGCTTCACTCTTGCCGGATGGACCTGTCGGATTGTTGATCGGCACCGGCATTGATTGGACCGGATGGTTTTTTATGATCTGCATCATCGTCTGGGCTACCTGGCGCGAGCAGCAGAATCTGAAAAAATATATCGCCGCCGAAGTCCGGGCCGGGACGATCTCCCCTGCTCAACTCCGCACAGTCTCTTCGGGCTGGCTCCAAATGTTTGCAAGGGTTGGTTCCATTTTCAAGGGAAAATATCTCAAGACAGCTCGTTTTTTTCAGGTCTGCGGGGAGTACGCTCACAAACGCCGTCAGTATGACCTGCTGGGAGATGAGGGGGGGAACCTGGCAATTGTCCAGCAGCTGCGCGCTGAAATGGTACAACTCGCCCCCTTGGTTCAGGGTTGACAGGGCGTTCTTGCCTAAAATGGCAACCTTCACACTGAATGCTAGTGTGGTAAAATTTTCGTCACCCGCCCCTGTAGCTCAGTGGACAGAGCGTTAGCCTCCGGAGCTAAAAAGGGCAGTTCGAGTCTGCCCAGGGGCATCTAATAAACCACCTTCCATAGGTGGTTTTGTATTTCATACCAGGAAAGGGCTACTGAAGGGATCCAACATTAGGTTGCGACCAACCTCTGGCTAGGGGGGAGTTTTTCTCTGTCCGAATGGATGGGTTGGGCACACTTACACAATAACCCACTCCCATGGCTATCATTAAGTTATAAAGGTAGCCGAAACCAATTGCCCCAATCCACAGCACCCCGGTCACCACCGCGATCACGCGCCAACGGGCAATCGCCAGTGCCCCTGCGATGGCACCAATGGAAGTTTCCGAACCAGAGATCAGGAAGTTCATGGCTGCACCCTCGCTTAAATCGGCATTAAGAAGAGCTCTATTCAGTGGTAGTGGACTCAAATGAAAACTTCCTGAAGCAGATCTTCTGCCTCGGCATCATCTGAAACGCGAGCGCGCAGAAAGGCAAGCAGCCGGCAGCAATATGCATTCCATAGGGTTTCAAGATTTGCAGATTCCACGGAACTCAGCGGTGTAATGGAGGAAACTCAGTTGGTTTCTATTCGGTAATACCGTCGCACAGGCGGGGTGAGCACGAGCAGCAAGATGGCAATTCCAATAAAAGCAGTGACAAACTGCATCGGTGCAGAGAATCCAATTAATATACCCTCAAGAACCAACCAGATCGCCAAGCCGATGCCGAGGTACAAGGTTCCCGCCCATGACCAGTGCCTGCCGCTCCAATGCACAAACGGTTTCGTCCAATTCCAGCGCGGGCGGGTAAACATGCCATAGAGAAGAATTATGGGGGCGATGCCCATTATGATCAAAAGGAACAAACCTGGAAGGGTGTAATCTGGAACAGGCAGGTGTGGCAGGAATTCGGGTGGTAGGCCCATTAAAATGCCGGATGGGTCTCTTAAAAAGACACTGCCACCATAAATTCCACCAATTCCAAGGAGTAGAAGGAAGAACATCAGCAACCAGAGGGCGATGGGACGGTGAGATTTCATTGTGATCTCCATTTGGTTTAATATGCCTCGCGAGGAACGTCGTGGCAAAGGAAATATTCATTTGTTTGGTCAATGTGACCAATTGTCTGGTCAAGTGCATCGACGCGGTCTCTGCCTGCCAGCAAACTGTTTGTCATAGCCAATCCAATGCCATTGTTGACGCCTGTAATAATAATGGTTGGATTCATATCTTTCCTTTATCCAACTTGATACAGGAATAAAACATTCGAAAGGTCCATCAACCAATGCGCAACGATAAACGGCGGCAGCCGGCGGATGCGCAAATAGACCAGCACCATTGCGATGGAAAGGGGGAGGAAGGCAAGAAACATGTAGAACCCGAACTGTAAACCGGCCAGCATCAGGAAACTGTGCTGGAGCGCAAAGAAGAAAGAGACCACTGCCACCGACTTCCAACGGGAATTGGTCATGGCAAGCAGCCGCGGCAGGGCATAACCGTTGTAGGTCATCTCCTCGGTGGCAGACCAAAGCGGCCACCAGAGAATGCGGGCGTAAAGCAACGCCAACAAGGGCAGGATGCGCATGAATGTATATTCGGGAAATATTGGATTGATTGTGCCGTATGTGATCAACTTGGCCAGCATCCCCCCGCCAAAGATGGTTATGGGAGCAATGAGGACAAATAATAACAGTCCAAGCGGGATCTCGGTTTTTAGTTTGCTTTTCACGAGACCAATCAGATCGGATAGGCGAATCCCTTCCCGTCGAGTCAACCAAATTAAAAGCCCAAGGCAGCCAAAATCTACCAGGGTGCCGTACACCGGCCACCAGTTGCGGATGACGACCGAAGCATTTGGAATTTTAAGTTGTAAGAATAAGAGGAAGGTGATTCCCTGGGCAAGGAGAATGAAAGCCGAGCGAGCAAACAGCATCAATATGGGGCCGTAGCGCGGGATGCGCCCTTCGGCAAGGCGGGATTGAATCGCTTCAAAGGAATTGGAGGGTGTGGTTGCAGTCATTTGGGTCTCTCCTTTTTGTATTGTTCGCTTTTCTTGCTGACTTTATATTATTCCAAATGATTAAAAACTCCCCCTGCCATAGGGGGAGTTTTTATACTGGTCAAGTGGATAGGGCCGCTGCAATCCTATTTGGATCCGAGCGCTTTGTAGGTTCCCAAACCGGTGGTGGTCGTGCTGGTCTGAGGGGTCCCGTAATATGCAATATTTCCACCTCCACTGATGTTGCCGGTCAATTGATCCGTGACCCACACGGTGGCGTTGCCCAACCCGGGGATGGTGATATTGGCAGTTTTAACCTTTAGATCGGGAGCGTTCACGCTTCCTGCACCGGAGATATTAATGGTTGCCTGCGAAACTTCACCGGCGAGTTCGACATTCCCCAGCCCGCTGACGTTGATATTGGTGGAATCAGCTGTAACCTGGTCGATCTTTACCTGGCCGGCACCGCTCATGGTAATCGCCAGGGCGGAGGTCGAGAGGGGACCCATCCCAACTTCGCTCAACCCGCTGACCGTCAGGGAGGTTAGGTCCTTGACTGAAATCGTGAAAGTCAACACGTTTTTGTTGTTCAGGGTGGTGACGTTGACATCCTCCTTCAATTCAAGGATGAGGATCCCATTTTCAACAGAGGATGTCACCAGGGGGACGATGTTGTCACTCCCCTGGACTGTCAGCGATTCGCTGGAGCTCTGGCTGAGAATGATCTTGCCAAATGTACGCATATCGATGCCCATGATATTACTCACTGAACGGGTTTCGCTGATAATGACATTCGAAGGTGTAATGACCTTGCCATTTCCGGTGAATTGGAAGATGCCGCAACCGGTCACCAGGATGGCTGCCAGTAAAACAGAAAGAATAACAGTGGTTTTTTTCATATGATCTCCTTATTGGATGAAATCTAATCAGGCAGCAGCACATTGACAATCAAGCCAATGCCTGCCAGGGCAAGCAAGACAGGACCCAGGATGGTCCAATTCATGCCAAACAGGAACATGGCAGTAACAAGCACCAATACGAGTCCAACGATCAAGGCTCCGCGGGCGCGCACGTTAAACCTTCCGCCGGCAGCTTGGGCAACCCGCCAGGCAGTTGCAAATGAGCCCAATGCCGGGACCAGGATGAATAATGCCCACCAATTGTTGAGACTATAGATCTTGAGATTCTGAAGAAGCAAGATACCCGCCAGCAGGATGAGGATGATCCCCCACACCCACCCTCCGTTCCCGCGTAATGCGCGACGTTCCATGCGACGTTCATGCCGATACTCACGGCGATCTGAGAAATTACTTTGAGGTGAATTTTCGTTCATTTTTACCTTCCTTCCTGAAGTTGATTATTAGGGTGGTTATCCCACCGGGCTGGTTAGGAAATACCCTTCTCCAGCGGTGGTTCCAGACGTCGAATGATCAGGATCGTTACGAGCCACTCAACGGCAATAAATAACGCAAAAGCTCCCGGATTGGCTGTTACCGGGAATATGGCGGTATTGAGAATATTGAAACTCAAGTGGAAAACCACCGGGAGTAGCAGGCTCGACCGGCTGTGGTTGAAGAACCAGGTAATATAGAATGTGCCTGGCAGCACAAAAAGGAAATTTAGCAGCATATAAGTCCATCCATACTGGTCAAAGGTGTCCATAAGCAGCCAGAATGGAATATGCCAGGTGGCCCACAAAAACCCCAGAATGAGACTGGAGTTTACGGCTGTTCGGCGGGATTGAAGGGAAGGTAAAGCCACCCCGCGCCAGCCGATCTCTTCCCCCAGGGTGGCAATCGCCAGGAAGATTATATTTATGACCAAGGATGACGTCACACCCACAGGGAGCAATGGTCACCAATGGGTTGCCCCACATTACGTTATATATCAGTCCAGCAAGGATGAGCAGGATCGGTTGAACAAGGACCGCGGCAGCCCACCAACTCCATCCAACCCTCCAGATAGCCAGTCGTCCAAGCAGAGTCCTGACCGCATTCCGCCCCCCAAAAATTGCTGTGAGAATCAATGCAGAAACTGCCGGCATCAGCACACCCAGCAACCGGACGATATTGCTGGTCGCCTCAGGGATATGGATGGAACCAATCCCAAAATGAGCCAGGTCGAGGGGAATCCAGATCGCCCATGACAGCAGGTAAGTAAGTGTAAAAAACATATTAATGGACGGATTGTTTGAGGCTTTTTGTTCATGAATGCTCCACCAGTTAGCATACGAAACGTAAATAAATAAGTTGTTCATATATAGTGTAGCAAATAAACCAAATGTCTTCCCCTGCCAGTAGGAGAGTTTTTTTCCTATCCGGGTGGATAGGTTTAAAAAGGTCCCAATTGATAACGGTATAATCAAATTACCAGGAAGCTTTTCACTTGCATTTGGGTTATAAATGCTGGATAATAAAACCGCTTTCCAGAGGGAAAGAAAAATCAACAGGGTAAAATCCATAACAGCATCCAGGTGATTAATGCCCCGCAAAAAAATCAACGCCAATTTCCATGCTCAAACCATCGACGAATTTAAAAGATCCGAAGCTACCTTCCGGGCAATATTCGAAACCTCGGCGGTCGGCATCGGGATCATGGGGCTGGACCGCAGAGTTATTGATGCCAACCCGGCTTTATGTCACATGTACGGACGCACCCGTGAAGAATTAATCGGCCAAACACCTGCATTAGTCACCCTCCCAGAGGATTATCCAAGATCAACCAAAGAATTCCAGGAACTTATTGAGGGAAAACGGGGTTTTTATTGGGACGAACGACGCTATGTGCGCCCCAATGGAGAGATCTTTTGGGCTCATGTGACCATGAGCGTTGTCCGGGATGAGGATGGAAAACCGCTTTACCTGGTTGGCATGGTCATCGATATTGATGAGCAAAAACGAGTTGTGGCTGAATTGCAGACTTCCGAATCCCGCTCACGGGCAATTTTTGAGAACTCAAAAATCGGCTTGCTGATCCTCGATGTCAGCAATCTAACCTTTCGAACAAACGCTGCCGCGCGTGCAATCCTGGATGATCCTGATCTGGATCGGAAACTCAAGGATGTATATGAATTCATCCATGTTCGCTACCAGGAGTCGGAACGCGAACTGTTCGACCAGTTGCTGAACGGAGAACGGGACTTCTACGAAACTGAGCGAATTTATCGACGCCCGGGGGAAGAGCCAAAATTGGCAAATCTGACGTTTTCAGCCATCCGCGATGCAGACAAGCAGGTCCGTTATATTCTGGGAATGATCGAAGATATCACTGAACAGAAAAAAGCCCAGGACAACCTGCGCGAATCCGAAGCGCGCTTCCGCGCCATGTTCGAATATGCCTCCCTGGGGATCGTGATTGGCGATGTGGAAAAACATCCCATCGCTATTAATGAAGCCATGTCTGATTTGCTGGGGTATCCCAGGGAGGTGTTGCTGACTCCTGGAATGGATGCCACCTTTCCTGATGATAAATCGCTTGGACAGCGCGAATTTCGTCAACTTGTAGATGGTGAGATCAACTCCTACCACGTCGAGAAACGACTCGCCCACCAGGATGGTTACCCAGTCTGGGTTCGCCAGACGGTCTCTTCGGTATGCGATCCAAAGGGGAAGTTTCTATACTGGGTAAGCATGGTTGAGAACATTGATGCCCAGAAGCGTACTCTTCTGGAATTACAGGAATCCGAAGCGCGCTTTCGCGCCATGTTCGATAACACGTCGGTAGGGATCGCATTAACCTCCTTCGATCGGAAAATCCTTCAGGTTAATGAAGCTGCTGCCCGAATCACCGGGTACACAACTGCTGAACTCCTGCAGATGAATCCATTTGATCTTGCTCTTCCGGAGGACCGGTTGATCGCCGAGGATACCCTCCTTGACATGATTGCCGGGAAGAGGGAAACGATGAGTGTGGAACGCCGCTACAGGCGCAAGAATGGCGAAATCTTCTGGGGGCGGGTCACCTATTCCCTCGTCCGCAGCCTGGACCGAAAGCCGCAATACCTGATCGGCTTGATAGAAGATATCAACGACCAAAAATTAGCGTCCGAAAAGTTGGCTGTCCAGGAGGCAGAATACCTGCGTACGCTCGAACAGCGCGTTGAAGAACGCACCCGCGAGTTAAGTAAAGCGAACCTCCGCCTTGTAAACGAGATCGAACACCGCCAGAAGGCCGAGGAAGCCCTGGCTGCCAAGGCTGTTGAAGAAGCGATTACTTCCGAAAGGACGCGCCTCGCCCGCGACCTGCACGACGCTGTCACCCAGACTTTATTTTCCGCCAGCCTGATCGCAGAGGTGTTGCCGGAGATGTGGGCAATGGACGAGGCCGAAGCGCGCAATTCCACTGAAGAACTCCGCCAGCTCACCCGCGGTGCCCTGGCTGAGATGCGTACTCTCCTTCTCGAATTACGGCCTGCAGCTCTTACCCAGGCGCGCTTCCCGGATTTACTCAGGCAGCTCAGCGAAGCTGTGATTGGGCGCGCCCGCCTCCCCATTCGCCTGGACGTAATTGGTGAATACGAAATGCCGCCTGAAGTCAAAGTAGCTTTCTACCGGATTGCGCAGGAAAGTCTGAATAACGTGGTCAAGTATGCACGCGCAACCCAGGTCGAGATCAAGCTGCGATTGGAGTGCTGCAACGTCCACCTGGTGGTGAAAGACAATGGGACCGGCTTCGACACATCGTCGGTCAAACCCACCAGCCTGGGTATGCGTATCATGCGGGAACGTGCAGATGCAATCCATGCCCACCTTACGTTTGAGAGCAGTCCAGGGCAGGGAACTGCGGTCTGCCTGGATTGGAACGAAGATGAGTTAATCCCGATCTCCAAAATCATTACGAGAGGTGAAAAATGACAGCCATCCGAATTCTCCTGGTGGATGACCACGCCGTCGTTCGCAGTGGGTTGAGCAAGTTCCTGATGGTCAACAAAGATCTGGAATTGGTTGGGGAAGCGTCGGATGGTACCGAAGCGATTCAGATGACCGGCATGCACAAGCCGGATGTGATCCTGATGGATCTGATGATGCCCGGTATGGATGGCATTACTGCAACACGCGCGATCCACCAGAAATACCCATCGGTGAAGATCATCGCCCTGACCAGTTTCTCAGAACAAAACATGGTCCAGGGAGCTCTCCAGGCTGGAGCGATCGGATTCCTGCAAAAAAATGTCACCGCCGGTGAATTGGGGAGTGCGATCCGTTCTGCTCACGCAGGTCGCATGACTCTTTCCCCCGAGGCGGCACAGTCGCTTGCTCAGACGGTCACCCAGTCGCACCTGCCTGGTAATGGGTTGACCGACCGGGAGCGCGATGTCCTCCGCTGTATGGTGGAGGGGTTGAACAATAATGAAATTGCTGGGAAATTGGTGATCAGCCTCGGTACCGTTAAGTTCCACATTTCGAATATCTTCCAGAAACTTGGGGTCGACAGCAGGGTCGAAGCAGTCAAAATGGGTATCGAACAAAAAATAATCTGACCACCAACGATCTGATCCGTTGGGCGGCGACTCACATTCCATTTTTTATTACCTATCCATTCGGCTAGGCATAACCTCGACCTACGGCAGGCGCTTTATCCCCTGGAAAAGTGTAAACTTCAGGCGAGGTATAAATGAAACGCATATTAATTGCAGATCCAGATCCGGCTTTCAGAAAGGCCTTGGCCCTCCTGATCGCCAGGAAGCTGGATATTCAACACACAGAGGAAGCTGCAGATACAGGTACCCTGATCCAAAAATTGTCAGACACCTGCCCGGACCTGTTACTGCTTAACTGGTCAATACACGGAGTCCCAGGCCCTGAAACCTGCATCTTGTTAAGAAATACGTATCCGAACCTGAAGATTATCCTGCTTAGCGTGAATCCAGAAGATGCAGCTGCTGCCCGCATAGCTGGTGCCGGGTTTATTTGCAAGAGCGCTTCTCCTGAAGATACCCTGGTGATCCTAAATTCATTTCTATCAATAGGAGAATGATCCCAAAATGAGGCCAGTGATACGATTATTAATACTGATCTGCATGGGGTTGTCGTCCTGTACTATTCTTTCCCAAGGGCAGCCTGTGAACGAGCTGACTCCTTCCCCGGAGCTCCCTATGATCGGGTCAACCACCGCCACAGAACAAACACCGACTGAACCAACCACCACACCCGAAATATATATGCCTATCCCTGCCGACCAACGCGCTTTCGAGACTGTCCGGGAGAAATTGGCTGTAGACCTGGGCGTGGATCCATTGTTGGTCACCCTGGTGGATGTCATCCCGGTAGCCTGGCCGGACAGCTGCCTTGGATTGCCTGCACTGGAGGAAATGTGTGCACAGGTGGTGACCCCGGGCTTTCGAGTCCGCGTCCAGGAGGGAATGGTGGTTTTTGAATTCCATACAGACCAGGATGCGCAAAATCTCAGGCAGGTAAAATAATCCGCCAACATCCTGGTGGGCATTTCAAGATCGTTGTTTCTCTGAATCGGTCAAAACAACAACCGGCCAAAACTCATTACTCATTTCCAATTTGCCTAATTCCCGAACATACTTTTCCCCCAGGGGCTTTTGGAATGATCGATTATCCTTTCTGTACAACCTTTATCAAACAGCGGCGGTCAAAAAAGGTCTCTTTTTGATCTTTCTTTCCTTCAGTCTAATTTTTCAGTTCGCATTATTTTTCATTCCAGGAATATTATTTTTATAATACTCGCAGATCATAAACCATCACTAAATTATCCTTTGCTGGATTAATCCACTCATTCCTTCCAGTCCACCCAGACGGGGAAGGCATTGTTGGGGATGTGACTAAATGCCTTTCCCAATGAAATACCATTTTCCCGGCAGATGATCGTCGCCAGAGCCAACCCATGCGATACGATCAATATGGAACCAGCCGGGTGCTTGTGCGCAATATCAGCTCATCACAGCTTGCGTGCGATCAGCAACTTCGGCAACCGATTCCCCCCCGGGTGGACGAAAATGGACCGGGTCCACATTTCGCTGCTCCCAATGTTCGTCGTGGCGGGCTTTTATATCTTCTGCAAACTGTCCTTCCCATTCCCCCTGGTTGATCTCACGTAAGCGCGGCTCGGTGGTAACAGGCAGCTCCAGCACTCCCGCAATGATTTCCGCGGTCTCCCTCGCGCGGCTCAGGTCACTGGAAAAGATCGCCGTAAAAGGGATACCACTCAATTGCTGTGCCAGGGATCGGGCCTCAGCCCGGCCGGTCTGGTTGAGTGGCACATCGCTTTGACCTTGCAGCCGTCCTTCCAGGTTCCAATCGGTTTGTCCGTGACGCACCAGGCAAAACCGCTTCATTTCTTTGTGCGCTCCAAATAGGCAGGCACCTCGATCATGGGTGGGCGCTCGTGCTCGGCGATATCCTCCACCGTCAGGTAATATCCCTCCCGGGAGTGACGGATCAGTTTCATGGTCTTGTTGACATCCTCCACGATGGCACGTTCGTAGCGGTTTTCGATTTTGCGCAGCACGGTCTGGATGATGGCAAACGACATTTTGCTCAATGCCACCAGGTCTTGGTTTCGGTGAATGCGTTCCAGCAGGTCCACTTGCGCGATGGAACGCAACCCAAATTGTTCGAATACATCGATCAACAGGCCGGTTTCCACTCCATAGCCCGAAAAGAAGGCCACTTTTTCGAGCGATTCGCGCCGCCCGGCGTATTCGCCTGAAAGCGGCTGTACGATCCCAGATAGTTCGGGGTAAAACAGGTTCAGCAATGGGCGCGCGGTGAGTTCGGTGACCCGTCCGCCGCCGCCTGCTTGTATTTTATTCCCCACCCTGAGCGGGCGGCGGTAAAAGCCTTTGACCAGTTGAAGGTTGCGGTTGAGCAGCAGGGGTCCGATGACCCCGATAGACAAAACGCGGGTGGATGTTGATGATGTCGGTGTCGATCCAGGCAATGATGTCGCCTTTTGTCACCAGCAGGCTCTTCCAGAGCGCTTCCCCTTTCCCCTCCCTCGCCCCCATTTCAGGCAGTAGATTTTGGTGGATATGGACCGGGATTCCCAGTTCTTCCGCGATCTCGCGCGTTTGATCGGTCGAGTCGGAGTCGATCAGCACGATTTCATCCAGGAGTGGCGTTTCATCCATCAACGCTTTTTTGATCATCGTTAGAATTTTCCCGACCGTTTTCTCCTCGTTCAGTGCTGGCAGCGCCAGGCTGATGGTTGTCCCTTGTTTCTCCTTGAGTTCCATGAGTTGTTTCAGGTCTGCAAACTCATTGGCGTGGAAAGTGTTTTCTGCAAACCATTTATCCACCAGGATGGAAATGGCCAGTTCACCGGATCGTTCGTCGAGCATATTCTCGGTGATCGGCCGCCGGGTCTTCACCACCATGACCGTGGAGTGGGATTCGCGCAGCATTTTCTCAGCCACCGGTCCAATGGATGGGCCGCCCAAATTCTTGCTGCCGGTCGCCCCCAGGATCACCATGTCGTAATGTTTTGATTCCTCCAGGATGGCCTGTGCCGGGTCGTCCGTCGTGATCGAGTGCAGGTTGACTTCGGGGATTTGGCGCAGGATGTGCTTCATCCCCTTGAAAGGAGTGTCATTTTCCGACCCGGTCAAGGAAAGGTGCAGCACATCCAGTTGGGATGGATGCAGGCTCATGCCTGCCTGGAGCGCAAAGTTCTGCATATGGACCGCCGCGTACTGCGATCAAGATTCGTTCCAATTTAAGGGGGGATGTCCCGTGCAGGATGGCCACATCGCAGAGTGAGTTGGAAAGGATGTCTTCAACCGAGACACAGCACGAAATTAACCCGTCATCCCATTCGACGATCAGGAGGTCCGGTTTCTCGAAGGAGATGACACTTTGGAGGTCTTTCCAGGGCGATTCGGATACGATCACGGTGGACTTAAAACGCGTGGTGGCATTACTCAGCTTGAGCAGCCGCTTGCGCACCACCCTCGCTGCCTGCGCGCCCGCGCTGACGGATTCTCCTGCCGCGATGGGTACAACACCCACCAAGACAACTTCTTCGGCGATCGCCTGTGCAATGGCTAGAGCAGACTTGTCCAGCTGTTCCGGTCCCGATTGGGACGAGCACGGTTTTGATTTTTCGCAAACGTTTGCTCATATCATCACCTCCTGGATCAACGGTTCGATATGGAAACGATAAATGGAATCCCAGGCGTAGCCGTGTTTGGCACGCCGGGCCCAGCGCGATGTGGCTTCGCTTTCCAGCCTGTCTGCGATCTAGTTTCGCAATGGAACCCGGTTCTGCATGCGGACCAAAATAACTGACATCTTCTCCACCCAGTTCGCGCAGGACAGGGATGTCGGTGCAAAAGACCGGGATGGAACTGAAGGCCGCCTCGATGATGGGGATCCCAAAACCTTCTTCGCAGCTCGGGAAGATCAACGCGTCTGCCAGCCGGTAGAAATCGGCTATGACCGCATCAGGTCATGATCTCAGTGGTCACTTCGGCCAGGAAATGCGCCGCACCCTGCAGGTTCAGTTCCTCTGCGCAAATGCAGCAGTTTTTGCTTGTAGGCTGCATTGGCAGGATTGTGCGGCTCCTTCAGGTCCGGTGACCAGGAGCATGGCGTTGGGAAATTCGATCCGGATCTTTTCCAGGACGCGCAGGGCCAGTTCGATATTTTTCCGGGGGGTGAGACGCACAGGTAACAGGAACAACGGGTCTGCCTGGCTGAGGTTTAGTTGCTCCACCAAATGGACGGTCTGCGGTTCGAGCTTGAAGAATGTATTCAGGTCCACTCCGTTGGGGATCACCCGGATGGACTCTGGTGGGATATCAAGCAGGTCGCTCAGTTCCCTGCGGCGTAATTTCGAGATCGTAACGTGGGTGGCGCCTTTCCATTTCGAACGCAGCAAGTCCCAGGGATAACCATCGTGCATTTCTCGGCGGTAGCGCCGGGTGGTCCAGGCCAGGTCGTGATGCCACAAGATCAGGTGCGGGAAACCGGGGGTCTGATACGCCTGGTTCAATGCCGCGGTCAACGGCAGGTTCTTGTGCAGGGAGGCAACATTGTGTGCAATTAAGATGTCGAATCCTTTTAACTCGCTGAGCAGTTCGGCTTTGATCTGGTCGCACAGGGTTTCGAAAGCCGGGTGTAACCACCGGTATCGAGGTCTTTCTTTACCTTCATCACTTCCGGGTGGCGCGAATCCAGGCGCGGCAGGACACGTACCGGGATGTGCTCGTCGAAAGCTCTTGCCTCGGCCTGCCAGGATGGTTACTGCATGTCCTGCTTTGGTCATCAGGCGTGCATGGTGAGCCAACACGCTTTCAACACCGCCAACGATGGGCGGGGAGGTGTAATGCAAAATGGCAATTTTCATACAACTTCCCCAAAGCAATCGGATAGCAAGAGTCCCTAAACGGCGTTCCAGCATGGAATACGAGTAATAACGGCGCGCCAGTTCATAGTTGTATTCACATTGTTGGCAGCTTGCTTGGGATGGGTCAGGATGTACCGTGCCTCCTCCAGTGTTTTCTCACTGATGAAACCGTCAAATTCGATCACCTGGAATCCCTTTGGCTTGATATCCGCTTCATAGATGGAATAATTATTTACCACCAATGGGCGTTTGTAATAGATGGCTTCCAGGAAGGCATTGCCAAAGCCTTCCATGGAGGATGGATAGGTGACCAGGTCGGCCTGGGGGTAGATATCTCCCAGGGAGTAGATCTTCCGCCCATCCGTGGTAAGACCTCGCTGCGGACCGACGATCGCCGATTCAAAATTGACTGTGACATCCAGAAGAGCGGCGAACTTGCGCACCCGCTTTTCGTAATCGGACCCTTCGTCACCCGCCGCATGCGAGATCACCAGTTCGGCAGGCAATCCGAGACGGCGGGTCAATTCGATGGCATGCTCGATGCCTTTCCGCTGGATGATCCGGGTTGGTTGCAGGATCAGGTATTGATCCGGAGCCAGCCCCAGATCTGCACGTGCTGAGCGGGCGTAATCATCCAGCAGACCCGGTGGAGAATCAAAATCCATGACATTCGGGATGACCATGGCTGCCATTCCCGTCCTTGATGCCAGCTGGTACGCCTGCACCGAGTTTAGCACCACATGGCGATGGAAGGCAGGTTGGGTGGAAAAGCAGCCGCCAGGTAATCGTTGACCGAGTTGTTCAGAAAGCGCTGGCGTTCCCAGTAAAAATCGTGATGATGCGCGATGACCGGATACCCTGTCTCGGCAATGAACTCGGTCAATGCCAGCCCGAGCGGCAGATTGATCGGGATGGTCAGGGCATTCTCAACGATCATCGCTTCCAGCTGAAACTGGGTGGCAAATGCATAGAAATGCTTTTTTAAGTTGTCTTTTAATTCCTGCCACTTGCTTGGTGACGCTTGCCGGGCGGATGTAGACAGAGAAAAAATCCTGGTGCAGTTTTTTGATTTCAGGTTGGAAATTTGTTCCCCGCGTGTATTTTCCCCCACTCTCCGGTGAAAACGATCTGGTTTATGCTGTCGATTACCGGATGACGATAAAACGCTTCTGGGACAACATAACTTTTTTCCTTTGGACGGTCACACTCACCGCAAAAGTAGAAGCACTCATGTCCCATGCGTTCCAGGACAGTCGCCCATTTGCTGGTTTCGAGGCTGACACCATCTGTCCCTGCGAAACGTGTGGAAACAAATCCAATATGCCGGGAGGGTGTCATTTCTCTGTCTCCTTACGAGTAAGATATTCCCGGAACCGTCTTGCTGTCGATGAAATTCTGGATACAGTACAATTACCCGGATGAGCGTTTCTTTTTATACCACACAACTTGCCCGGATTTATGGTGCGGACCTCTCCAACCAATTGGCTCCGCATTTACAGGACTCTGGTTGAGAAATACCGTGGGCAAATGCCAATTCCCCCCGATTCTTCCTTGTCGGAGCGCGATTCAATCCTGATCACGTACGGCGACCAGGTTCGCGAGCCTGGCAGTCCGCCTTTGCAAACCCTCGCGGAATTCTGTAATCTATACTTAAAGGGTGTGATCAGCGGGATCCACATATTACCCTTTTTTCCCTCTTCTTCTGACGATGGTTTCTCGGTCAAGGATTACCGCGCCGTCGACCCTGCTCTCGGCTCCTGGCAGGACATTATGCAGCTCGGACAATCCTTCCGGTTAATGGTCGATGTGGTCATCAATCATGCTTCTGCGCAGGGGGAGTGGTTCCAGGCTTTTCTGAGGGATGAAGCCCCCTACCGGGATTACTTCTTGACCGTGGAGGGCGACCCCGATCTCTCCCAGGTTGTTCGCCCGCGCGCCCATCCATTGATGACTGAATTTCAATACTGCCTCAGGTATCCGCCGCGTTTGGACGACCTTCAGCTCCGACCAGGTGGACCTCAATTTCCACAACCCTGATGTCCTGTTCGAATTTATGGATATCCTGTTAACCTATGCCCAGCGCGGGGCGCAGTTCATCCGTCTCGATGCCATTGCCTACCTGTGGAAAGAGTTGGGGACATCCTGCATCCACCTCCCGCAAACTCACGCCATCATCCAGTTCCTGCGCATGGTCTTGGATCAGGTGGCGCCTCATGTCCGTCTTGTCACGGAGACCAATATCCCGCAGGCGGACAACCTTTCCTACTTTGGTGACGGCGCCAACGAAGCCCAGCTTGTGTATAACTTTGCCCTTCCGCCGCTTGTGCTTCACACGTTTCGCACGGGCAGTACCGCCGATCTCTCAGCCTGGGCATCTGCGCTTACCTTGCCCTCCGCTCAAACAACATTTTTCAACTTCCTCGCCTCCCACGATGGGATCGGGCTGAACCCCGTTCGAGGAATTTTATCCACAGCTGCAATCGACGCCCTGGTCGATCAGACCCTTGCACATGGCGGACGGATCTCATACAAACAGGGGCAGGGCGGAGCACAGAGTCCCTACGAATTGAATATCAATTATTTTGATGCTTTGTCCGATCCCTGCGCTGATGAACCGCTTGAAATCCAGGTCTCTCGCTTCATGGCAGCCCAGGCCATCATGCTGTCGCTGCAGGGAGTGCCGGGGATTTACTTCCACAGCTTATTTGGTTCGCGAAATTGGAACATCTCCGGGAACCCGGACCAAAATAACCGCCTCATAAACCGTCAAAAACTCTCCCGTGACGATTTGGAGCGCCAGCTTGCAGATCCTTCTTCGCTCCGTTCCATGATCTTCGGGCGCTATCGCCGGTTGCTTGCTCAGCGCTCCAGATCGGCTGCATTCCATCCCAACGGTCATCAAAAAATACTGGATGGTGGTCGCGGAGTTTTTGCTGTACAGCGCACTTCCCCGGATGAATCCCAGCATGTCCTGTGTCTGCAAAATGTCACTGCAGTGACCCAAACTGTGAATCTACCCAATAGAATTCATTTACTGGAACCGTACCAAACCTTGTGGTTACCTGATCCCTAGCTCGCCTCCATCCTCCTCGAATCCGATCAACAACGACCAGGGTCCAGGTCGTTGTTGATTTTTTGGCAAAAATATTTACATAAAATACTCTGGAGGGGTTATTAATTTATACGCTTACTTCTTCTTTGTGGAAGATCTTCTCCCCCGCCCGGATCGCCACCTTCACGCGGTTCTCCGCTGGGGTTAAGGGACAGGACCACTTGTCGTTATAAGCGCAGTAGGGGTTATAAGCCAGGTTGAAGTCCACCAGGAATTTTCCATCGGGCAGCAGCTCGGGCTCGATATATCGTCCCGCCGGGTAAGTTTCCCTGCCTGCAAGGCTGTCAACGAACGGCAGGAAATATCCATCCTCGCTTGAATATACGGTCAATTTGGCAGTCTCACCATCCACCTTGAATAAAAAACTACCGTACCTTTGGTAGTTTTGCGGTACCCCGCCGGTGGTCTGGATCGAGACGGTCTCCTGGGTGGGAAAAACTTCCACTCTCACTTCCAGTCGAAGTGCCGGGTTCTCTGGGAAATATTTAAGACCTTCGAATGAATGTCTCTGTTCATGGGTCAGCGGACTTTGCGGGTGTTGCGCAAAGAATTCATCTTTTTGGGCACGAAACTCTTCCAATGGGGACATCAGGATCTCCTTCAACATCTTTGATGCGTGAGTTTGCCTTTTGATACCTCCCGATTGATCGATTGGCAACCCCGCACGGTGAGTACTTGAAATGATATCCCCCATTAATAATTCTGTGCCTCCCGGTTGACACGCCCCCCACCTTGGGGTATCCTTCCCCCGTCCGGGTGGGTCCGGCGCGGCGGAGCCTTTCGAAGCCCGTCAGGTCCGAAAGGAAGCAGCGGTAAGGAAGTGTCTTCGGGTGCCGCCGGGGCACCTGCCCGGACAATTTTTTATAGAAATAATTAACGCCAGCCGCATCATACTTTATTCTACATATACGAAATCAGTATTATTAATCACGTTTCTAATCATTCTTTGTGCCTTTGTGGCTTTGTGGTTGCTCTAGCTTAAGTCTTTAATATCACTTTTAGAAATCAGGTGTTCTCGTCATTCTTCGTGTCTCCGTGACTTAGTGGTTGCTCTTCTTTAAATATCCCTCATTCAGACTATAATCTCCCCATGTTTCTCCCTACCACCCTCGCAGAAATGGAACGCCTGGGCTGGGATGCGCTCGATATCATCCTGGTGACCGGTGATTCCTATATTGACAGCCCCTTTATTGGTACGGCAGTCATCGGAAAAGTGCTCCTCAGCGCTGGGTACCGCGTCGGGGTCATCGCCCAACCCGACCCGAAAACGGATGCGGATATCTCCCGTCTCGGGGAGCCGCGTTTGTTCTGGGGCGTCACCGCTGGCAGTATCGACTCGATGGTCGCCAACTACACCGCCCTGAAAAAGCCGCGTCGCTCCGACGATTACACCCCTGGTGGTGAAAACACCCGTCGCCCTGACCGGGCTACGATTGTCTATTCCAACATCATTCGGCGTTTTTCCAAGCGCCTCCACCCCGGACAGCCCTCCCGCCCGATCGTTTTAGGGGGTATCGAAGCCAGTCTGCGGCGTGTGGCCCACTATGATTTCTGGGATAACGCCATCCGGCGCTCTGTCCTGTTCGATGCCAAGGCTGACTACATTCTCTACGGGATGGCCGAAAATGCCACCCTGGAATTCGCCCTCGCCCTGCGCGACGGGGGTGACCCGCGTCAAATACGCGGTCTGTGCTACATTGCCAAAGAAAAGCCGGATGGTTTTCTTGAGTTGCCTTCTTTTGAAGCAGTCACGCAGGACAAGCTGGTTTTCATAGAAATGTTCCATACTTTCTACAAGAATAACGATCCTTTCAGCGGGCGGGGGCTCTGCCAGAAGCATGCCGATCGGTTCCTGGTCCAGAATCCTCCCGCCCCCTACCAGTCCCAGTCCGAGTTGGATGCGGTCTACGCCCTCGATTTCGAGCTGGCTCAGCACCCTTATTATGAAGCCCAGGGTCAGGTGAAAGCGCTTGAGACCATTCGCTTCTCCATTTCCACCCATCGCGGCTGCTACGGCGAGTGCAACTTCTGCGCCATCGCCGTCCACGAGGGTCGCACTGTCCGTTGGCGCAGCCAGCAGTCCATCCTGGACGAAGCCACCCGCCTGATTGATCATTCCGATTTCAAAGGTTACATCTCTGACTTGGGCGGACCCACCGCTAACATGTACGGCTTTGAGTGCGATAAAAAGCTCAAGAACGGCGCTTGCCCATCCAAACGCTGTCTCTTTCCTGGGATCTGCCCCCTGCTCGAGGTGGATCACCGCCCACAACTCGAATTACTGCGCACCGTGCGGCAGTTGAAAGGCGTCAGGAAGGTCTTCGTCGCCTCCGGTCTGCGCTATGACATGATCCTCGGCGATGCGCTGTGTGGCGAAGAGTATTTACGTGAGATCGTTGAGCACCATGTTTCCGGACAATTAAAGGTGGCCCCCGAGCATTCCGAAAATAACGTCCTTGACTTGATGGGCAAACCTGGCACGAACGCCCTCCTGAGATTTAAAGAAAAGTTTGACCGCCTCAGCCGTTTTGCTGGTAAACCTCAGTTCCTTACCTACTACCTGATCGCTGCCCACCCTGGCTGCAGCACGTCTGACATGCTGCGCTTGAAACGCTTCACCAGCGAGCAGTTGCATGTCAGCCCCGAACAGGTTCAGATCTTCACCCCCACCCCCTCCACCTATGCGAGCCTGATGTACTACACCGAACTCGATCCCTTCACCCGTCGTCCGGTCTTTGTGGAAAAAGATCCCCGCCGCAAAGAAAATCAAAAGGATATCCTCACCCGTAAACCCGCCACGGAATTTTCGTAACGCGTTTAACGCAGGGGAAACTTCATTCCTGCTAAATTCATGCACCAGGCAGCGTCCCTCGCGACGTCGTCCCCGAACGGAAGTGAGGGGAAGCATCTCCTTGGGAGCATCGAAGAATCAGGTGCAGCTGATTTATACAATGAAAACAACCATGCTCCAGGCGGCGTCCTCGCCGCCGTTGGCTGGCATAACAGGTGATAAAGATAGGAACCACGATGAATAATAGGTTTGTAAAACCTTTGTCACCTTTTTATCCATGGTTCCCCGTCCTAAGGGGATTGTGATCCTTTGTGTCCTTGTATCCCCGTCCCAAGGGGATCGCGTTCGCCTGCCCCCGCCAGGTTGTCCCCGAATTTTGGGGATGGGGTCGTGGTAAAAAGGGATAAAATTTGGACTCCTTCTTCGTCGTAACCTCCTCTGGATTGGAACCCTTCACTGCCCAGGAACTTCGCCTTCTGGACCTCGTCCCTGTGGACGAAGAACCCGGCGGTATCCTCTTTAAGGGCGACCACGCCTCCCTTTATCGCGCCAATCTCCACCTGCGCACCGCTAGCCGCATCCTTGCCCGCCTGGGGCAATTTTTTCTACGCCACCACTTTTCCCCAGCTTCAACACCGCCTTTCCCGCCTGCCCTGGGAACGCTTCCTGGCCCCCGGTCAGCCGGTTTCCTTGCGCGTCACCTGCCATAGATCAAAACTCTACCATTCTGATGCTGTCGCCCGTTCTGCCTCCGCCGCATTGGAAGACCGCTTGGGGAAACCTTCTCCAATAATAAAACCGGACGAAGAGAGAGACCAGTCCCCCCAGTTGATCATTATTCGACTATTGGAGGATAAATGCACCGTCAGCGTGGATTCTTCCGGGGTACTGTTGCATAAACGCGGATACCGTCAGGCGGTCGCCAAGGCTCCCCTGCCGCGAGACTCTCGCCGCCGCTCTGCTCATCGCTTCCGGCTGGGACCGGGCTTCCCCACTGCTCGATCCCTTTTGCGGCTCGGGCACCATTCCCATCGAAGCCGCCATGCTCGCTTTTGGAATCCCTCCAGGGATTAACCGCAAGTTCGCCTTCATGGACTGGCCTGGTTTCGACAAAACCCTTTGGCAGACCATCCTTTCAAGCGCTTCCGTCCTCCCCTCTGAGCACCCCATCATCCAGGCCTCCGACCGCGACGCTGGCGCAATAAAAAGCTCCATCGCCAATGCCGAACGTGCCGGGGTCGCAGATTACATTGAATTCAATTGTCAGGCAGTGTCCTCGATTGCCCCCCCTCCCTTGACTGGTTGGGTGGTTACCAATCCACCCTACGGACTGCGCATCAGCGAAGGCAAAGACCTGCGCAACCTGTATGCCCAGTTCGGGAATGTATTACGCGAAAAATGCCCCGGCTGGAACGTGTCGGTCCTTTGCAGCGATCCCGCCCTGCTCGGACAGTTGCGCCTCAAGCTCGATACCTCTCTCGAATTGGTCAATGGCGGCATCCACGTCCGCCTCGGGCAAGGGAGTGTTTAATATCGCTGCGACTTCCTCCGTCGGGGTGAGGTATATCATCCCCGCAGGGGGATTACACCTGTAAGGGTATTCCTCCCCCCCAGATATGGATTTCTCTCCGCTCATGACCAGAAGGTGGGGTGATCATCCACATCGGTCGGTCATGTAGGGGCGACCCCCGCGCAGCGCCCCCTTTGGGGGGTTGTGGTCGCCCTTTTTTTCCTCGTTTTAGACATAATTATCCACGACGTTTTGTCTTGTAGGAGCGGATTTCATCCCCGTCCTTTGGGGACGGCGTCCGCCCTTCTGTGTTTCCGGGGGCTGATCTTGTGCACTCGCTGCCGGAGCCCGCGTATTTGGCGAGGTGCTGACCTCTTCCAAAATAGATGTTCTCGCCGCCGTCCCCGTCGGCGAAACCCTGCCTTTGCACCCCTTTTCTCACGATCCCATCCCCACTATATGGGGATAGCATCCCCGGTGGGTTCCGATGGGCCACCCATAAGACGAGTCAGCAGCGTCAGGGCGCATTCTTTCCTAACATTATTTTTTCTTCGTGTCTTTGCGCCGCTCGCCCCCGCTGTTTGCGGGTGGTGGTTAATCCTCTTGCCCTCCCCCTTCTCAAACCCCCTTTTCTATCATCCATCTTCCCCTGAAGTCATCCTCCCATTGGGCGAGGTGGTTTTCGCGGCATTGTCCATGGTCCATCGTCCAGGATCCATCGTCCGAGTCGAGGCGGCTTCGTGTCGCCATCTGCCATGCCGCTGACACGAGTCAACGGCGGTAAAGCGCTTTCTTTCCCCATCCTTATCTTTTCTTTGTGTCTTCGTGCCTTTGTGGTTAAATCTTTTCCCCTCCCCATCGTCAACGTGCCCTCTTCTCTCGCCCCTCCCCCTCCCTACCTGATATAATCCCTTCGTCATCTTTTATTCCAGGAGATTCCTCATGACCTTCAAGATCACTTTCGGCACAGACGGCTGGCGCGGCGTCATCGCGGAAGATTACACCTTCGATAACGTCCGCCGGTGCACCCAGGGTTTTGCTTCTTACCTGCTCGAAAAAGGGCAAAAAGGTCAATGGATCGTCGTCGGGCACGACAAGCGCTTCGATAGCGAATTCTTCGCTGCTGCTGCCTCCGAAGTGTTGGCAGGCAACGGCTTCAAAGTCCATCTCACTGACGGCGCCACCCCCACCCCGGTCATCGCCTATGCAGTGGTGAATTTGCACGCCGCAGGTGCGCTCAATATCACCGCCTCGCACAACCCGCCCACCGATAATGGCTTCAAGGTGCGCGATGCCACCGGAGGAGCCATTGACCCCGCTGGCCTTTTTAAAGATCGAAGTCCTTCATCCCCGATGAGCTCGCAGATGTCCGTCGCACCAGCCTACACATCCGCCACCAAAAGTGGGGATATCGTCAAATTCGATGCCCATACGCCCTATATTGAACATATCAATAAATTGATTGATCTGCAGCCCGTCAAGGATGCCGGTCTCACCGTTATGGTGGACTCCATGTGGGGCAATGGTGCCGGTTACTTCCCCCGCCTGTTGGCAGGGGGTAAGACAAAGGTGCTGGAGATTCATAACCAGCGCAACCCATCCTTCCCTGAAATGATTCGCCCCGAACCCATTCCTCCGAACATTAATGTTGGACTGAAGGCTACTGTTGACAATCACGCCGATGTCCTGCTGATCACCGACGGCGATGCTGACCGCTGCGGGATCGGCGATGAGAACGGGGAATTCATTAACCAGTTGAGGGTCTACGCCCTCCTGGCTTATTACCTGCTTGAGATTCGCGGTGAGCGCGGCACCATAGTCAAGACTCTTTCCACCACCACCATGCTCAATAAACTGGGCGCGCTCTACAACGTCCCCGTTATCGAAACCGGGGTGGGCTTCAAGTATGTGGCTCCCAAGATGATCGAGACCAACGCCCTCATTGGTGGGGAGGAAAGCGGTGGTTATGCTTTCCGCGGCAACGTTCCCGAACGGGACGGCATCCTGGCAGGCCTGTATATGCTCGATTTCATGGTCCGCACCGGCAAAAAACCCACCCAATTGCTTGAAATGTTGTTCGCTAAGGTTGGCGAACATTTCTATGATCGGATCGACACCCCTTTCACCGGCAACCGCAAAGACCGCGAGGCCGCTATCCTGAAGGCAAACCCAAAAACCATTGGCGGACTGAAAGTCACCAGTCTGGTTACCCTGGATGGCTTCCAATTCAAGCTCGAAGACGGCGGCTGGATGCTCATCCGCTTCTCCGGCACCGAACCCATCATGCGCGTTTACTGCGAGACTACACACAAGGAGTTGGTTCAGCAGATTTTACAGGATGGTCTGAAAGTGGCAGGGTTAAAGTAATTGGCGTTCTTGGATCAACGAATTCTTTTGAGCCGGTCCAGGAAATCAATGGATTGAATGATTCGAACCCATGACCCTTACCGACACTCATTGCCATTTGGATTTGACCAATTTCGACGCTGATCGGCAGGTGGTGCTTGAACGTGCCGTCCAGGCTGGGGTCGCAAGGATATTAATTCCGGGTCTCAATCTGACCTCGAGCCTGTCCGCCGTCAAAGTGGCGCACAGCCACCCAATGTTGTTTGCTGCCATTGGGATCCACCCCACCGAGGTTGCTGACTTTGAGTCTTCCATGTTGAAGGACTTACGAAACCTGGCGCGGCACCCCAAGGTGATCGCCATCGGGGAAATAGGCTTGGATTATTATTGGGCCACCTCTCCCCGGGAACAGCAGCAGAAGATTTTGGTGGGTCAACTGGCCCTGGCAGCCGAACTTCAACTCCCGGTCGTGATACATTTCCGAGAAAAGGGAGATGACACCACCGAAGACTGTGCAACCGACCTTCTAGGAATTTTAAAAAAATGGGCTTCCGGGATGAAAAAGGAAAATAATCCGCTGGCAGAAAGACCGGGAGTGCTTCACTCCTATTCCGGCTCTCTCAAGACTGCCCGGGCAGCGATCAAACTTGGTTTTTTTATTGGTATAAGCGGGCCTGTCACGTACAAGAACGCTCAGCCTCGGCAAAAGCTCGTTGCCGCCTTACCCATGGATCGCGTTCTGCTTGAAACCGATGCGCCTTTTCAGACCCCGCACCCTCATCGAGGAAAACGGAACGAACCCGCCTATGTCCGCCTGATTGCTGATAAAATTGCTGTGGTGCGTTCTGACACTCCCGACCAGGTTATTTTAACAACTGGCAGGAATGCACAGCGACTGTTTGATTGGGAAGAATGATTTGAATAACGTCTCATTTTTTACGCCCGTTCAAAAGGGACTGCAGGAAACCGAAGATCTGATATGTTCCCAGTCCAATGGCGCTCACCCCGATCTTGGGGCTGCGTTGGAACATTTGCTTTCTTCCGGTGGCAAACGCATCCGCCCCGCCCTTGGGCTCCTTACCGGGCAAATGCTGGGTGCTCCCCACGATAAAATCATCACCCTGGCTGCTGCGGTGGAATTGCTCCACAACGCCACCCTCGTTCACGATGACCTGATTGATGGCGCTTTGCTGCGCCGCGGCAATGCCACGCTGAATGCCCGCTGGTCGCCGCCTGCCACTGTTCTCACCGGTGATTTCATTTTTGCCCGGGCTGCCAAGCTGGCTGCCGACACGGACCACCTGCCCCTTATGAAACTCTTCGCTGAGACTCTGGCTGTTATCGTCAACGGCGAATTGACTCAGTTGTTCACCGCCCGCGGGCTCACCAGCCGCGAGAATTACTATAAACGGATCTATGCCAAAACCGCATCCCTGATCGAGATGACCACCCGCACCGCTGCCATGATCAGCCCGGTCGACGAATCGGTCGTCGAGTCGATGCGCGAGTATGGTTACAACCTGGGCATGGCTTTCCAGATCGTGGATGATGTGCTCGATTTTACGGGGGAACAAGCTGAGGTGGGGAAACCCGTCGGGTCGGATCTGTTGCAGGGTCTGGTCACCCTTCCTGCCATTTATTACGCCGAGGCCCATCCCGATGACCCGGATGTCATCTGCCTCACCAGCGGAAGCTATAGCGAACATGAGCGCATGGAGCGCTTGGTTATTGCGGTGGGCAAGAGCTCCGGGGTCAAGAAATCGCTGGAAGAAGCCCAGGAGTATATCAACAAAGCGCTCCAGCCATTGGCGGACATGCCAGACACGGTCGAACGCCAGGCATTATATGACCTGGCATGTTACACCGTTACCCGGAAAATATAATCTGTGAATCCATTTACAACATTGGGCGGATCTGGTCATTCGATAGCATTTGCAAAAATGTCTCCACCACCCGGGGGTCAAAGAGTTGTCCGCTGCTTTTCCGGATAAATTCTGCTGCATCATCCTTTGTGAATGCCTTCCGGTAGGGGCGGTCGGAAATCAAGGCATCCCACACGTCCACCACCGCAAATATCCGTGCTGCAATTGGGATTTGTTCCCCGGGGAGATGGCGCGGGTAACCGGAACCATCCCAGCGTTCATGATGACCGTAAGGGATATCAAGCGCCTGCCGCAGATAAGAAATGGGGGATAGCATATCCAGCGCGAATTCCGGGTGACGCCGCATGATCGTCCATTCTTCCTCGCTTAGCGGACCAGGCTTGTAAAGGATACTATCGGGAACTCCCATTTTCCCGATATCATGCAGGAGAGCCCCTCTCCGGATGTGAACCAGGTCCGTGGCGTTTACTCCCAGTTGATCGGCGAGTTGTATGGTCATTTCAGTCACCCGCAGGGTATGACCTTCAGTTTCCTGGTCACGCAGATCAAGAGCTTTTGACCAGCCCTCGATGGTCGCATCATAAGCCAGGGACAGGTTCAGGTTTGTTTGTTGGAGTTCCTCGAATAGGACCGAGTTATCGATCGCGATCGCTGCCTGCCCTGCCAGAGTCTCCAGGAAACTCTTCCATTCCGGATCCGGTTCGAACGCACTCCGGTGGAATGTCTCCAAAACACCTTTAATTTGCCCCTTGGCAATGAGCGGCACCCCAAAGTAAGTTACGAAACCTTCTTCGTTTAGCAATTGTGTTCTTTGGACCATTTTTGTGTCGTGTAGGTCGGGGATGTGAATTGTAGTTCGTGAACGGATCGCCTGGCCAGCCAGGCTGTCGCCAATATATAGTCGTGTGTTTTTAACCGTTTCGGAGCGGAACCCTGAACTTGCTGCATGATAGAGTGTCTGGGTCTTTGCATTGATGAGCAATATGTTGACCGCATCCACTTTTAACTGGGAGACAATGTGATCGATAAGGATCCCCAGAGTCACGCGCAAGTCCAGGATGGTATTTATTGCCATATCCACTGCGCGGCAGGGAAGCCAGGCGCTGTAACTGGCGCTCTGTTTGTTGGTGAAGGTCAGCACGTCGGATGGCATTCCCAGCCATTTCGCTCAGCGTAACCAGTAGGTGGACCGCGTCTGCCTGAAGTTGGCGCGGTAACTCCACCGAGACAAATAAGACCCCGATGGTCTCGTGCATGGTTCTAATCGGGACGCAAGCCCCTCCCCAGCCACCAGGGATCTGGTCACGCGTGGTGTCAAGGGTCAGGGGGTCAGTGGCAAATTCCTTTGAAACGATTACCTGCCCGGTCTTGAAGACGGTCCCGGCAATCCCATCGCCCGGTTTGACTGGCATCTCCTGGATGGATGCGAACCAGCCGCGGGCAACTTTCTGTTTTAAAACGCCGCCGGTGGGATCAAACAGCCAGATTACTCCAGAGGTGCTTCCCAGCACTTCCAAGGTCTCATCGAGTAGACTGGGCAGCATATCGTCCACGGTTTGGGCGGTCCGCAAGGCAGTTGAAATATGGTTTACTGCTTCCAGTTCATTCAAGCGATGCAAGGTTTCGGCGTAAAGGCGTGCATTTTCGATCGCGACAGCGGCATGAGCCGCCAGTAATTCCAGTAAGGTTTTGTCGTCCTCTGAATAGGCATATGGCTTGTAGCTTTGAACTGACAACATCCCGGTCACTTTTTCGCCCAGTCGCAAAGGAACCGCGAGGATAGACCTGACCTCTTCTTCTTCTCCAAAATGTACACTTCCTGGAATTGGTTCCACCAGTTAAATCATGGGTGATCACCGGCTTCCCGGTGGAAGTAACCAGTCCCGATAACCCGGCACCAGCGGGAGCGCGATCCGATTGCCATCGTCCGCCCTTATCTACTAGATAAACTCCAACGGTCTCCTGGTTTTGCTCATCCAACAGTGTGATGACAAATGCCTCGGCAGGCATTAATTCCACCGCCGCCCGGTGTACCGCCTTATAAACCTGTTCAGGATCCTGGCTTGCATGTGCTATCTCCTGGCTGGCACGATGCAGAATTGCGCGTTTTTCACCTGCCTGCAGAGCATCCTGGTATAAGCGGGCATTCTCCAGGGCAATGGCCATCTGTTGTGCCAATAGCTGTGCAACCCGCACTCCGTCTTCGGTAAAGAAATTGGATGTATTGCTGTCCGCAACCAGTACACCGATCATGCGTTGATGGGTGATGAGTGGTACTGCTAAAATCGACAACACTTGTTCAATCCCTGGTACCCAGTTCCATTCGGGATGCTCGGGCAGATCAGAGATGGTCTGAGGCTTTTAAGTCTTGCGCCATTTGTCGTAAGACCAGACTGTCCTTGAGTTCTCCATTCGGAACCTTGCTAGTCAATTTTTCATTATCGAAATCCATGGCTGTCAGGAGATCTGGTTGCCCGGATTCATTCAAAAGTAAAACTGAAGCTGTATTAAAGGTAAACAAGTGTTTGAGTTGAACCAGCATTAATCGGATTACTTCACGGATATCCAGGCTGGCTGTTACAACCTGGGCAACCTGCCGCAGTGTTTCTGCTTCCTGCCGGCGCAGGTGCTCCAGGTCAAACAGGTGTAGTTTTTCAATAACGGTTGCCAAGGTTCCAGCAATGGTCGTGAGCAGGCGTTCGTCATCTTCGCTGAAGAAGGCAAGTTGACGACTTTCTGCATTGATCACACCCAGCAGGTGATCTCCCACTTTTATCGGCACACATAATTCAGACAGTGTTTCTGGGACTGTGTTCAGGTAATTTGGATCGGTCCTTACATCTGGAGCACAATATGGCTCGCAGGTGGAGGCAACATGCCCCATGATCCCTTCCGAAAGGGGAATTGTCGCCATCGCTTCGAATGATTCCCCGTGGTATGAAGAATGAGGCCGCAAAACATTAAGCGCCTGGTCAAACAAGGCAATCCCAAAATCATCAACATATACGGCCGTACCAATGATATTGGTCACCTGTTCTATCAACTGATCCACGCTGGATGCCTGTGCGGCTGTTGATGAAACACTGTGCAGAACGGTAAGCTCCTTTAATTGGCGTTGTAATTCGTCTTCTGCCTGTTTTCGATTGATCGCAATGGCCACCTGCGTGGAGACAAATTCCAACATGGCTTGATCGCGTTCGCCATACGCGTTTGGATCGGTATAATGCTGAACGACCATTGCCCCGATGGTTTTCCCCTCAATTACCAGGGGTACCCCCAACCAGATCGCAGAAGGCACCCCCAGTAACTTAACCGCACCCTGTCTTTCCAATTCGTCATGGACCGCCTGGGTGCAGAGCAAGGATTTGCCGGTCCTTAATACGTAGGCGGTTAAACCTTGCCCGGGCTGAATTTCTTTCAGGTATGGCTCGTCCTGGTCATCCTTGAAATAATTAAATTTCAAAACATTTCGTTCTTCGTCATAAAGCATGATATAGAAGTTTTCCGCGGGCATCACCGAAGTGATGATTGCGTGGATTTGGGGAAACAGGTCGTTTAATGACCTCGTGGTCTCGGTGGCAATCGCGATTCTGTACACTGCTTCCTGGAGATCCTGCGCCCGCTTTCGCTCAGTGATATCTCGAAATATGACTAGGGATGCGACCTTATCCTGAATATGGATGGGTGCTGCAGTTGCCTCCACATCAATCGATGTCCCGTCCACGCGAAGGAATTTTTCTTCCTTTACAGGCACTGTTTTTCCCTCGGCGATCTGTTGACGCGTGCGTTCTTTCACCAACGGGCGAAAATCCGGGTGGACAAAGTCGGTCATCCGCCTGCCAATGATTTGTTCCGAAGAGTCCGCACCCATAAGATTCATAGCTGCGGTATTGGCAAGGATTACCTTTCCTTCGCTATGTACAGCAATTGCATCTGGAGATAGGTCAAATAACTGGTGGTACCGTTCCTCGCTTTCCTCGAGAGCCAGTTCGGCTTTTTTACGTTCTGTAATGTCAACGATGATCCCTTGCCAGAATAATGGATTGCCAGATTGATCGCTTTTTAATACCGCCTCATCTCTTACCCACAGGGTTTGCCCGGATTTGGTACTCATCCGATATTCGGCAGTGAATGTTTCCCCGCATTTGTATGTTCGGTTATATTCCTCCATCACCCGTTCGCGGTCATCCGGGTGGATAACCTTGGTCCATAAATCATTATTCTTCGACCAATCGTCTGGTTCATAACCCAACATGGTTTTTATTTGTGGACTGATGTATTGAGTTCGGCCGATTTGTTCGGCAGAATCCGTATAAACAATAGCGGGGATTTGTTCCACCAGGGCACGGTAACGTGCCTCCGCCACTCGCAGAGAATCCTCCACTTTTTTCCGTTCACTCAGTTCCGATTGGAGTCCCTGGACGAGTCGTGCGTCATGGACCACGCTTGCAGCTTGCCCTGCGAATAACAGCAAAAGACGGGCATCAGCCTTACTAAACTTGCACTGGGTTTCCCCCGAATCGTTTACCCCAAGAACTCCGATTAACTGTCCCCCAAAAAGCATTGGAACCTCGATGACGGCATGATAAGGTACTGCCTTGAAAAGGGGGGAACGTCCTTCCCAGGAACTGTAGTTGTCTACGATTAGAGTTTGGCGTGTTTCTGCCACCCGCCCCGCCATTCCCTCGCCCATCTTTAAATGCAAGCCAGGAGCAACTGGGAAGCCTTTTTCAACTGCCAGTACCAGGTCATTGGTTGTTTCATCATATAAATAGATAAACCCGCTGGGGGCTTTCAGGAGAGCCATCGAACGTTCGATTATCGTACCCAGCAGGGAGTGCAGGTCTTGCATTACCGCGAGATCGAGTACGATTGATTGAAACGCCGCCAATTCCTCAACCCTCTGGCGTAATTCCAATTCAGCTTGCTTCTGGTTCGTAATATCCAGGATTACCCCTTGACGGCACACAGGCTTTCCCTTCGAATCGTTCAGGAGGCTCGCTTCGTCCCTAACCCAAACAATTCGACCGTCCCGGGTAATTATCCGGTACTCGATAAGAAATCGTTTTCCGGTTCGGTTGGTTTTCTGATATTCACCTGTGACGAGGGCCCGGTCTTCCGGAGAAATGATGTTGCTCCACAAATCAGGGTCGGTGACCCACTCTAAGGGGGAATATCCTGAGAGTTTCTCTATCTGGGGGCTGACGTAAAGCTTGCTGTTGTGGTCTCCGATCGAATCTGTATAAACCGCAGCGGGGATCTGTTCGATAAGCGAGTGGTATCTTTCTTCCGCATCCAATAAAGCCTGTTCAGTTTTCCTGAACCCGGTGATCTCTACCATCACACCGGTAACACCCATCGGTACTCCATCTTCCTGGACCAATCGGCTGGAAGTATGGACGTGCAGAATTTTGCCACTGGTATCAAGGATCCTGAATTCGTAAGGATCCGAATGACCATCCAGGGTGCGCGAAAAACTGGATAATAATCCAGGTAAGTCATCGGGGTAAATAAATTTCGCAAAAGACTTTCCAATAATTTGCGCTACTTTATACCCGGTCATTTTTTCAATTACTGGGTTTATAAATGTGAAGCAACCTTTAAGATCCGTACTAAAAACCACCTCGTTTAAATTTTCAACCATTGCGAAATATATATCGCTTGGTTTTTGGAGACTCTTTTCCTGCTTTTTGGGAGTCGAGCCTGTTTTCCCGGATCTTTTATGGACGGGCTTCTTTGCTGTACGGGAACTTGCCATTGTTTTTACGCTCATAAATTAATTATAGGTCATTCAAGAATAATCTGCCGGATTTTTAGGCTTGGGTACCCTTACAAATTCGTAAACTAATACGAGTCCTTGCGGACTCGTAATAATCAATGCCAAAAAGGTGCTTACATATTTTTAATTATAAATACACCGATATTCATCAATCCATCCACCCTAAATCATAAAAACAACTCTTGCTAATTCCCAATTAATTCCTGAGGCGTCGACGGGATTTGAACCCGTGATGAGGGTTTTGCAGACCCTTGCCTTGCCGCTTGGCCACGACGCCATTTGCTGATTGATTATAAATTGAGGATTGCTGATTGACAATCCGCAATCCTCAACCTTAAAAGCGGGCGATGGGATTCGAACCCACGACCTTCTCCTTGGCAAGGAGACGTACTACCACTGTACTACGCCCGCAGGTGGCCTGATAGTTTGGCCGAGAGTGCCGAGAGCCAGGATCGAACTGGCGACACCACAATTTTCAGTCGTGTGCTCTACCAACTGAGCTATCTCGGCCTGGAATAGGTCTTGCAACTGAGCGGGTGAGATTTTACACGTTGAGTGGGAGATTGTCAAGCAAAGGTCAAAAGACGTTTTACAAAATTTTTACATGCCTGCCATATCTCGTTTACATGACTTGCGTACAATGAAAACATAAAATCAACCAAATTAGGAGAATAAAACATGTTCAAAATAAACCTTTTCATTAAAAAAATTTCACTGTTGGTTCTGGTCATTGCACTTTTACTGGTCGCTCTCCCAGCTGCTGGTGCATATGCGGCCGGTTCTCAGGACGCGAGCACCTCACCCGCCATCCCGCTTTCAAGCAACACGCACCTGGAAAATATATGGGCGCGAGCCCAAACTGCCTACAAGCGTCAGGGTGACCGACTCGCCAGAGCCGATGAATTTATCGCAAAGGTACGATCACTGATTGATAAGGCCAGTCTAAAAGGCTGGGATACTTCTGTCGTTCAGGCCGCGCTGAATGCCTTTGCCTCCGTAATCCCTACTGCCCAGGCTGCACATGCTCCAGGTGCTGCTATCATCGCTAGTCATAATGGATTCGACGCAGTCGGGAAAGTGACAGATCCGCTTGCCGCAGCGGGGACCGTCAACGCTCTTGACCAGGTGCTCAGGAATACTCGCTCCGCCATGAATGGCACCAGACTAGCCTTGCGCACATCAATCAAAGCCTTCCGAATTGCCCACCATCTGGTACCAGCAACCTCCGCTCCGTAAAATATATCTTTGCCGATCAGCAGAGACACGGCAACCAGCCGTGTCTCTGCTGATCTTTTGCAGTAGAATCAATCAAACCAAATAAAAAAGAGGTAAAAATGGATAGAAAAGTTATTAAAAGTGTTAACGCACCAAAGGCCATCGGACCATATTCCGTGGCTATCCAAACTGGCAATTTGATCTTCTCTTCTGGTCAACTTGGACTTGACCCTGCCACTGGGAATTTAGTTTCTGGTGGTATTGAAACTGAGACTCGTCAGGCGTTAACCAATATCCATAATGTTCTAAAAGATGCTGGGTCTGGGATGGAGAGCGTGGTTAAAACTATTGTCTTCTTGAAAGACATGGCTGATTTTTCGATAATGAATACCGTTTATGCTGAATTTTTTCCCAACAACCCGCCCGCTCGCAGCACCGTGCAGGTTGCAGCATTGCCCAAAGGGGGTGCCGTAGAAATAGAAGCCATTGCCACCTTGAAATGACCTCCGAATTGGTACTGGTGGTTGACGATGAACTCCCCATCGTCCAGCTTGCTCGCATGTACCTGGAACGGGAGAACTTCAGGGTTGGGCAAGCTTTGGACGGTGTCGCCGCGTTGGAATCCGTTAAAACCCTGAACCCTGCTTTGATCATCCTCGATATTATGCTCCCAAAACTGGACGGGTTTTAAGTCTGCCGGCAATTACGCGCAGATCATAATCCGGTCGCCATTATCTTGTTGACTGCGAGGGACGAAGATATCGATAAGATCCTTGGTCTCGAATTGGGAGCTGACGATTACCTCACTAAACCTTTCAACCCGCGCGAGCTGGTGGCGCGTGTCAAAGCCATCCTTCGTCGCACTGAACGTACAATTCCTCGGGGGGCACCATAACGATCCGAGCTGCCCAGGTTGCCTCAGAAATACACGTGGAAGTGGAAGATACCGGGGTAGGGATTTCTCCTGATGTTCTACCTTACATCTTTACTCGGTTTTATCAGGCAGATCCATCCCGAACTGGCGACAGGAAGCATGGAGCTGGTCTGGGCCTGGCTATCGTTAAAGAAATATTGGAAGCGCATGGTGGTAAAATTAGCGTCCAAAGTGAGTCGGGAAAGGGTAGTATCTTCTCAGTCGATCTACCGCTGAGCATACCCGGGCCAACTAGCGTTGTCAAGAAACGGGATTAGTAATAACGAATTTGTTGTTACTCAAGAACCTGCTATGCCTTCTGTCTCCATTATTATCCCCTGCTTTAATGAGCAAGCGACGATATGCAAACTGCTCGAGGCAATTAACGCGCAAACTTTTCCACGGACGGATCTTGAATTGATCATCGCCGATGGCATGTCCACCGACGGAACCCGGGCACAGATTACTGCATTTTCCAGCTCGCATCCTGACCTGCGCGTTGCAGTGGTGGATAACATCAAACGGAACATTCCAGCCGGGCTAAACTGTGCCTTGAAAGAGACCACGGGTGAAATTATCATCCGCCTGGACGCTCACTCCATGCCATATCCCGACTACATTGAGCGGTGCGTTGAAGACTTGGAAGCTGGTCTTGGAGAAAATGTTGGCGGGGTGTGGGAAATCCGTCCGAGGACGGATACCTGGGTGGCTCGATCTATCGCATATGCAGCCGCTCATCCTTTGGGCGTTGGTGACGCACTCTATCGCCGCGGGGGAAAACCTGTGGCGGTGGATACGGTCCCATTTGGGGCGTTCAAGCGTGAATTATTGGCGCTGATTGGCTTTTTCGACGAAACGCTTCTTACAAACGAGGACTACGAGTTCAACGCGCGAATTCGGAAATCTGGCGGCAAGGTATGGCTTGATCCTTCCATAAAATCAATCTATATTTCCCGGGCAACTTTGCCAGACCTCGCTGAACAATACTTTCGTTATGGGTTTTGGAAATGGCGGATGCTTCAGCGGTATCCCGCCACCTTGCGCTTGCGTCAGGGACTCCCACCACTTTTCGTGCTTCTCCTGGTTGGTTTGGGGATCACAGGGATTTTTCTCCCTCTTTCCAGGGTTCTATTTTTGGCAGAAATAATTATCTACGCACTCGCACTCTTGGGTGCCGGCCTTGTTGCAGCAATAAAAAGGAAAGATCTTTCCTTGGTAGTTGGTCTCCCAATGGCTATTTCCTTCATGCACCTCTCCTGGGGTATGGGCTTTTTATGGAGTATGATTAGGGGAGTATTCACAAAAACCGTCCCGGAGATCAATTAATGCAAATGCTTTCGCATCCCAGACCCAGCAATTGGCGTGTACGTCCACGCGAGCAGCGCACCATCCTGGTGATGGGTGATCTGGTGGTCTCGGTACTGGCTCTTTTTGGAGGTCTTTATTTCTGGGGACAAAAGTATGACTGGTTGAAGTTTTCGCTTGACTTCTTAAAACAACGCGTGGAACCCTGGTTCTTCTTGCTCCCGCTTATTTGGATGGTGTTTTTAGTCGAATTATATGACCTGCACCGCGCTAAGAACCTGCGTCAGACTGTGGGCGGAATTGCCATCGCGGCCTTGGCTGGTCTTCTCCTCTACGCCCTGGTTTACCTGATCTCACCTCAAGGATCTTTACCGCGTTTGGGGATTGGTTTCTTCCTTGTATTTGCTTCCGTTTTGACCCTGGTTTGGAGGCTGGTATATATTCAAATTTTCACCGCCCAGGCATACTTGCGCCGGGTTTTGGTTATTGGAGCCGGAAAAGCCGGGGATACGATTACTCAAGCGTATAAAGAATTGCGCCCCCAGCCATTCTTCCTGGTGGGGTTCACAGATGATAATTCGTCCAAGATCGGGAACAAGATAAATGGATTTCCTATCCTATCCCCAAATGATCACCTCCTTGAGGTAATTGAGACTGAGGCGGTCACTGAAATCATTATCGCCATCTCCGGAGAAATTCGAGGTGGCACGTTTCAAGCGATCCTGGATGCCCAGGAAGCCGGGGTGGAAGTTGTGCCAATGCCCACTGTATATGAAGAATTGCTCGGTCGGGTTCCCGTTCGCCACCTGCAATCGGAATGGCTTATCCGCTCCTTCGTGGATGAGGCTCGCGTTGGGGGTTTCTATGAATTGGCAAAGCGGGTGATTGACATTCTCGTCGCGATACTTGGTTTAAGCATATTTATCGTACTAACCCCTTTTACTGCACTTCTCATCCTGGTTGATAGTGGATTACCCATTTTTTACAAGCAAGTTCGTTCCGGCAAAGGAAACAGGCCGTATTACATCTATAAATTTCGTACCATGTTCCAGGATGCAGAGAAGGATGGTAAGGCGCATGTTGCCGAGCAGAATGACTTCTCGCGTAACCCGTGCAGGCGTGTTCCTTCGTCGTACTCATGTGGATGAACTTCCCCAATTTTGGAATGTTCTGATTGGAGAAATGAGTATCGTGGGACCGCGCGCGGAACGTCCCGAGTTGATCGCGGAATATCAGAAGGTTATTCCTTTTTACCGGGCGCGGCTTTTGGTTAAACCAGGCATTACCGGTTGGGCTCAAGTCAATTATGGCTATTCCGCAACCATCGCTCAAACCCTGGTCAAACTCGAATACGATCTTTATTACATCAAGCACCGCAATCTCTTGACCGATCTTTTGATCCTGTTTCGGACATTTACCCAGGTTATTGCTTTCCGAGGTACGTAGGAAATGCGTATCCTTGTTACCGGAGGAGCTGGTTTCATTGGTTCACACCTCGTGGAGGAGCTCCTGCGCCGCGGGCATACCGTGCGTGTGTTGGATAATTTCTCCACTGGTAAACCTGAAAACATCAAGGGACTCCAGGGGAATTTGGAAGTCTTGGAAGGAGACCTGCGTGATGTGGAGACGGTGAAAGCCGCAGTTCGGGAAGTGGAACAGGTCTTCCATCTGGCTGCATTTATTTCTGTCCCTCTTTCCATGTCAGATCCTGAAACATGCTTTGCCATAAATGTGGGGGGGACGGTCTCCCTGCTGGAGGCGGCTCGACGGGCTGGGATCAGCAAAGTCGTCATTTCTTCGAGTACTGCTGTTTACGGTGATACAGATGTATTTCCCACCACCGAGGAAACTCCTCTTCGCCCACTCTCCCCCTATGCGGTGTCAAAACAAGTGACTGAACAGTACGCACGCCTCTATACCCGTATCTTGGGACTCCCTGTGGTCTGCCTGCGTTACTATAATGTCTTCGGCCCCCGCCAGAGCCCTGATTCCGCATACGCAGCGGCAATACCGATATTCGTCCATAAAATGGCAATCGGTGAACCGATTACCATTTTCGGCGACGGAAAACAAAGCCGGGATTTTATATTCGTCAAGGATGTGGTGGACGCAAATCTTCTTGCAGCGGAGGCGGATGCCGCGGGTGAATCATATAATATATGCACCGGGCATGAGACAACTATTCTTGACCTGTTGGAAGAATTGAGGGTAATTGCGCCTCACCCTCCACAGGTCCAATTTGAAGCCCCCCGCTCAGGGGACATCTATCGGTCAATAGGCAGCCCTGAAAAAGCAGCTGCAGCCCTGGGATTCCACGCAAAAACATCCCTTGCAGAAGGATTGGCACAAACTGTGGAATGGATGATTGGAAGATGAAAGGCAAACCTCAAGTTCAGATTCGCAATCGTTATCTTTTGCTGTTTGATATTTTCCTCACCATCGCTTCCGTTGTGGGGGCGTTTGCGCTGCGGCTGGATGTTTATTTTTACTCATACATTACCGCTGTTTATTGGATGATCGGGATCAGCCTGGTTGTTAGGTTGAGTATTTACCATTTCTTTGGGTTGTACCGTCGCCTGTGGGCTTATGCAAGCATAAATGAACTGCTTCTGATTGTGATGGCCGTGACAACCGCTTCAATAGCGGTTTCAGCTATCATGATGACGCTGCTCATTACCCGCATTCTAAATTTCCCACGCATGGTCCTTCTCATTGATTGGTTGCTTTCGCTGACAGGAGTTGGTGGTTTTCGCTTCTCTCTGCGGCTGATTTCTGAAAATCGATCTGCCAGTTCCAAACCACAGGCACGAAAGGCCAACAAGGTTCTGGTCATCGGCGCGGGGGATGCAGGTGCCCTGGTCGTTCGCGAGATGCAGAGAAATCCCCAGCTTGGGCTGCACCCAATCGGCTATCTTGATGATGACCCGGCCAAACAAAAACACCAAATTCACGGCGTACCAGTGATTGGGAAATTATCTGACCTTGGGCGCGCCTTGAATAACCGCCCAGTTAATGAAGTGATTATTGCCATCCCCAGTACCGGTGGAAATATTATCCGTATGGTCACGGATATTTGCCGCCTGAAAGGAGTACCCTTCCGCACGATGCCGGGGTTGTATGAATTGATTGGTGGAAAAGTAAGCGTTAACCGTTTGCGTGAAGTGGATATTACCGACCTGCTGCGCCGCGAACCTGCCCAAATTCAAAATGAGCTAATGAGCGCGGCGTTAACCGGAAAAAGGGTGTTGGTGACAGGTGCTGGGGGTTCTATCGGACGTGAATTGTGCCGCCAGATTGCACGCTGGGGTCCGCAGATGCTGATCCTGCTTGGACATGGTGAGAATAGTATCTTCGAAGCCATGCTTGAGTTGAAGGAAGATTTCCCGGAACTGCCACTCGAGTTGGTGATTGCCGATATTCGCGATGTTCCACGTTTAACCGGCACATTCAATACGTTCCATCCTCAAGTGGTTTTCCACACTGCAGCTCATAAGCATGTCCCCTTGATGGAAAGCAACGTGGAAGAAGCCATTTCCAACAACGTAATCGGAACTCGCAACATTTGTCAGGCAGCCATTGCAGCCAACTCCGAACGCCTGGTATTGATATCCACGGATAAGGCTGTCCGTCCCGTAAACGTGATGGGAGCCACAAAGCGCATTGCTGAAATGATTGTATTGGAAGCTGCTCATCGTTCTGGGCTGGCTTTCTCCGTGGTTCGCTTTGGCAACGTACTGGGTAGTCGCGGTAGCGTCGTACCACTATTCAAACGGCAGATCGCTCATGGCGGTCCGATTACCATAACGCACCCGGATATGAAGCGCTATTTTATGACAATTCCAGAAGCGGTTTACCTGGTGCTCCAATCTTCTGCCATGGGTAAGGGAGGCGAGGTTTTCCTGCTCAATATGGGTCAGCAGGTGCGCATTCAGGACCTGGCAGAGGACCTTATTCGTCTTTCTGGACTTGAACCCGGAAAGGATATAGAAATTGTCTATACCGGCATCCGTCCTGGTGAGAAATTGAGTGAAGATCTTTGGGAAGAAGGGACCGAGTACCAAAAAACCACTCATCCGGATATCTTCCGGGTTGAGGCCGAAGAATCTAACATCCCACCAAATCTTTCACGCACGGTGGAGGAATTGAACCACCTCTCTCTTGAGAGCGAAACATCTGCCATCATTTCCTTGTTGGACGAGACTATTCCAGAGGGAACCATCCGGTCCAACCCACCTTTGGAAATGGACTCGATAGTCTGATCTCTGGAGTCTCTCCCGTGCCCGAGATCAATTCTCCCGAATGGAATACTTTTTTATATAATCACACTTCTGCCCATCTTCTTCAATCAGATGAATGGGGGCAACTGAAATCTGCCTTTGGATGGGAGCCGGTGCATATTATCGAGGGGGGTACCGGGGCGCAAGTTCTTTTTCGAAACCTTCCACTAGGATATACATTAGCCTATCTCCCTAAAGGACCGGTAACTGACACGGTTCCCTCTCCCGGCTTTTGGGATGCTGTGAGATCGTGCCTGCCACGCTCGCAGGGCGATTTTTTTGAAGGTCGAACCGGATGGCTGGGTGAATGAAGGGAAGCAACCATCCAATTCCAATTGGGATGGATTTGTTCCCAGCCATCAGCATATCCAGCCGCACAACACCCTGGTCATAGACCTCAATGGCAGTGAAGATGATGTGTTCAACCGTATGAAGCCCAAAACTCGTTATAACATCCGCCTTGCAGGTCGCAAGGAAGTTATCGTCCATCCATCGGACGATATTGAGAATTTCTATAAGGTCATGACCGTTACCGGGCAGCGTGAGGAATTTCACGTCCACTCAAAGGAATATTACCGCCGCGCGTATGAACTTTTCCATCCCAGGGGGATGTGCGAACTCTTTGTTGCGGATTATCAGGGCTGCACCCTGGCGACTTTGATGGTTTTTGCCAACATTAAACAGGCTTACTATTTTTATGGCGCTTCATCGGATGTAGAACGCAATCGGAAGGCGACCTATCCACTCCAGTGGGAAGCCATCCGCTGGGCCCATGCTCGGGGCTGCGAAGAATACGATATGTGGGGCATCCCTGATGAAGCAATGGATATTGCTGAAGATGACGCCGAGGCGCGCGAGGACGGGTTATGGGGAGTGTATCGGTTCAAGCGTGGCTTCGGCGGGTCGATCAAGCACGCCATCCCTACCCTTGACCGGGTTTACATCCCACTGCTCTACAAGCTGTATTTGTGGAGGTTCCCTGGTTCCAACGCGGACTGAAACCATGCTCCCCTTCACTGGCTCCCCCTCCAATTGGAACGATATCGTTGCTTCCCTGCCTCTTGCCCACCTTTTGCAGACTTGGGAATGGTCGCAGGTGAAGATCAAATATGGCTGGCAGGGGTTGCCGTTTATTTGGGAACTTAAAAAGGAAAAACCTGTCGCGGCAGCCATGCTGTTAAAGCGCAGTATTCCGGTCGCTGGGTTCGCAAAAAAGATGTGTGTGTTTTATATTCCCAAAGGTCCGCTCATGGACTGGTCGGATGTTGAGCTGCGAACTCGCGTTTTGGATGATTTATCCATCTTTGCCAAGCGCCAGGGTGCCATTTTCATAAAAATTGACCCGGATGTGGTGCTTGGGACGGGGATCCCCGCTTCCGACCAGTCAATCGAGTTTGAAAATGGGCAGGCTGTTCGCTCCGGACTTGAAACCAGCGGGTGGAGATTCTCACAGGATCAGATCCAGTTCCGCAACACTGTGCTGGTCGACTTGACCCCTTCAGAAGATGAGATGCTGGGTCGCATGAAGCAGAAGACGCGCTATAACATCCGCCTGGCGCAGAAGAAAGGTGTTACCGTTCGGACCGCGGCGGTGGGTGACCTACCGTTGATGTACCGTATGTACGCAGAGACCTCGGTCCGGGATGGGTTTTTAATCCGGGAGCAGGGCTACTACCAGACCGTCTGGCAGGGGTTTGGAGCTGTTCCCCCCTCAGCGGATCCCCATCAACCATTCACCGAATCATTGATCGCGGAAGTGGACGGTGACCCGGTTGGCGCGGTCTCACTGTTTTATTTCGCCGGGCAGGCGATTTATCTGTTCGGGATGTCGCGCCAGGCCCATCGCGAAAAGATGCCGAATTACTTGCTCCAGTGGGAGGCCATGCGCCGGGCGAAATCGGTTGGCTGTAGGATCTATAACCTGTGGGGAGCTCCGGATGAATTTCACTCGGGAGATGCGTTGTGGGGCGTGTTTCGCTTCAAAGAGGGCCTGGGCGGTTTTGTTTCTCGCACCCTTGGGGCCTGGGACTTCACTCCGAACCCATTGTTATATAAGATGTATACTGGCGTCCTGCCACGCGTGATGGACATCATGCGTTCTCGCGGGAAGGTAAAAACCAAACAAAGCATAGGCGGCTCCTAGCCGTATAAAGTTTCAAGAAATAACGTTGCTTCTTTTTCATTGCCTGCCCAAGTATCCTTGCGAGCGCTGTAAATAAAGGATCACCCATGATTCCTCGCCTCCGTTTCGCTCACCTCCCCACCCCGATCGAACCAATGCCGCGCCTCACCGAATTCCTTGGCGGACCGCGTCTGCTGGTGAAGCGCGATGACCAGACCGGTCTCGCGTTTGGCGGAAACAAGACCCGTAAACTGGAGTTCCTGGTCGCCGAAGCCCAGGCTCAGGGTGCAGATACCCTGATATCCGCTGGAGCGCTGCAGTCCAACCACTGCCGGCAGACAGCTGCCGCGGCCGCAAAATATGGCCTTGGCTGCATCCTTGTGTTGGTTGGCGAGCCTCCCGCTCAAGCCAGCGCCAACCTGCTGCTCGACCAGCTTTTTGGGGCAGAGCTGGTCTGGGTGGAGAAGTCCCGCCGCGATGCGGTCTTGCAGGAAACCTTTGATAAGACCTCAGGTCGCGGCAAAAGACCTTACCTCGTCCCCTATGGAGGCTCCAGCCCCACCGGCGCGCTCGGATATGTATATGCGCTGGAAGAATTTATCGGGCAGAAAACCCACGCCGATTGGATCGTTTTTGCTTCCTCCTCGGGCGGGACTCAGGCTGGGTTGGTGCTCGGTCAACGCATCTTTGGTTACCACGGCAGTGTGCTCGGCATCAGTATTGACGAGCCGGAGCTTGCCCTCCGAAAGCACGTGGCAGGACTGGCTTCCGAGACGAGCACAAGGATGGGGCCGCCGATCACTTTCACCCCCGACCAGGTATTGGTCAACTCCGAATATGCCGCCCCAGGCTACGGGGTCCTCACCGGAGTGGAACGGGAAGCGATTTCCCTGTTCGCAAAATATGAGGGGCTCCTGCTCGACCCGGTCTATACCGGGCGCGCTGCCGCAGGTCTGATCGATTTGATCCGCAAGGGATATTTCAACAAGGACGAGACCGTCCTGTTCTGGCACACAGGCGGAGGTCCCGCCCTATTTGCTGAAAAATATCAGCCGGAGCTTGCCGAACCAGGATGATCGAAAAGCAGATTATCCTCCAATTTAATCATAAAGACGCCGCCTCACTGGGCGGCGTCTCTCTGTAAAAACTCAAGGCTTGAATTGCAAGTGAGCTTCCGCTCCAACCGTGATCGTGGCTTCCTTCCATAGCATCGGGTAATACTGGATATTCCGCCAAAGGTTCGCCATGTCGATGTAATGCGGGTTGTAGGCATGGCCGGACTGCCCGGTGGTATGAACGGTGATGGAATTGTCCAGGTTCCCCAGGTCGACGATCATGCGCATGGATGGCAGCCAGTCCACGGAATAACCCTTGGTGGCGTTCCAGCCGGTTGCGTTGACGATGGCCTCGCCTCCGCTCACACGGAATGGTCCTCGGTTGAACAGGGCCTCGATCGGGCCAATCCCGGATACGCCCAGGGTCTGGTTGGTGAATACGGCGGTATGCAGGTCGCCCCAGTTCCATTTTACAGGGTTCCCGCCCTGCAGCTTCTCCACCTCGGCCACCGCCTCGGTAAAGGCTCTCAGCAGGATATCGTCGCGCGTCTCCACCTTGTCCGTTGTCGTCGTATCATCCCACCAGGAAGCCTGCGGCTGGGTGACCAGGTTTCGAATTACCTCATCCCAGCGGGAACCGCCTGTGGGCCAGTAATCCTTGGGCAGGTCGTCGTTGAAGGTATCGTTCAGCAGATTCTTCCAGAAAACTTCGAACACGGCTGCCGGGGCGGAATCCATTTTGGCTTGGTAGTCCCAATTCTTGAGCAGGTCTAGCGCTACCGCCTGGTTGGGCGTCACCGCCTGGAAGTTTAGCGCTGCCAGGAACGGCACGAGTGTGGCAGCGTTGGCGTCATAATCGTCGCCCTGCATCTTCTGGATGTAGGCGATGTCGATCGGGCCGGGGCGTCTCGATCAGGCTGACGATGCGCTTGGCGCGGTAGCCGTAATCCCAATCGGTGGTGATCAGGTAGGGGTAGTCCGGATCCCACCACGGCGTTGTTGGCCGTGGCGATGTAGCCCCTCGGCTGGGTTGAAGGCGTATGGGCAGCTGCTCGAAGGGGATGTAGCCGGTCCATTCGTACTCATCCGTCCAGCCGGGGACGGGCAGCCGGCCGTCGCCATGGGCGCGGATGGGGATCTTGCCCGGCATCTGGTAGCCGATATTGCCGTCCACGTCGGCGTAGACGAAGTTCTGGGCCGGCACGTCGAACTTGCTGGCCGCCTGGCGGAATTCGTCCCAATTGGCTGCCTTGTTGAAACCCCAGATGGCCGGGAAGGTCGTGCGAAGGCTCGAGCGCCGTCCAGCGCAGGGAGAGGCGTAGTTTTCGGGCAGCGTCACCCCCGAGTGTGGTGTGGAATTTTGACGAGGTCGGCATAGGCGTCCGAGAGGATCGGCCCGTGGCGGGTGGAGCGCACGGTGAGGTCGCGGATTTCCCTGCCGCCGCGTTCCATGGTCTCGCTGCGGACAGTCATATCCACCCACTGCCCGTTGACCTCGTACTGGTTCGGGTTCTCCGGGTTGATCTTTTCGATATAAAGGTCCTTCACGTCCGGGCCGGTGTTGGTGAAGCCCCAGGCGATGCGGTCGTTGTGCCCGATGACCACCCCCGGCGCGCCGGCGAAGGAGAAGCCGGTCACCTCGAACGGGCAGGCGGCGTCTCCGGGCGGCAGTGCAGCCCGATCTGGTACCAGATGGAGGGCATCTGGAGGCCCAGGTGCGGGTCGTTGGCCAGCAGGGGCTTGCCGGTGGCGGTCAGCTTGCCGGAAATAACCCAGGAGTTGGAGCCGATCCCCGCCCCGGCGGGCCCAGCAGCGCATCCAGGCTGGAGAAACGCTGCGCGGATGGACTGCGCAGTCCACGTCCGGGAGGCTGGCGGCGATTGCGCCAGTGGGCCTGCGGCGGGCTGGCCCATCCCGGGGACGATCAGCGGATGGTCGCCGGGTAGGCGGGAAGAGCTCGTCCACCTGCTCCGGGGTGAGCGTCTTGAGCAGGATGGCGCGCTCGATCTCCTCGTCCATGTTGCCGCGCAGGTCCCAGGCCATGGCCTTGGCCCAGGTCAGCGAGTTGAGCGGGGTCCAGGGCTCGAGCTTGTAAGCGGGGGTGAGCAGCTTGAGCACCCCGTATTCCAGGCTGAGGGCCGTGCCCTGGTGGTCCGTCAGGTAGGCGTTGACCCCCTCGGCGTAGGCCTCCAGGATGGCCTGCGCTCGGGGTCCAGCTCGCCAGCTCCTGCTGCGGCCACCTGGCGCCCAGCCCATGCGTGCGCAGGAAGATATCGGTGTCCACTTCCCTTGCCGAACATCTCCGAGAGCCGGCCCGAGCCGATGTGCCGCCAGAAGTCCATCTGCCAGAAGCGGTCCTGGGCGTGGACGTAGCCCTGGGCGAAGAACAGGTCGTGCAGGCTGGTGGCGTAGATGTGCGGGATGCCCATGCTGTCACGGTAGACATCCACCGGACCGTTCAGCCCGGAGAGCTTGATCTCCCCTCCTGGTCTGGGCGAAGGATTGCCGGGCACTGATCACCCCCACCACCGATAGTACGATGGCAAGCACCACCAGGACGCTGACCAGCCAGACCACGAACCGCGTTCCATTTTTCTTCATCGATACTCCTTCAATTGGCGAATTACTATTTTTATATAACCCTCAAGCATCAACAAGGTGTCACAATGGGATTTTTCCATTTGCCGTATAATATCGCATACTGTAAATGATCTTAATATATTCGAGGTGAGGAGATTGTTCATGCTTTACAAACCTGACTCATCCGGTTCCAAAGAGCTCGTTCCCGGCGTTTTCATGAAACCATTAACCTGGGGGGAAAACTCGCTGTTGTGTGAATTTCACTTGAACAAAGGAGCCGTCATCCCAGCTCACCAGCATCCCCACGAACAGACTGGGTACCTGGTCAAGGGTTCGGTGCGGTTTTTTGGCGATGATGGCGAGAATGTCGTCACACCCGGTTATGGATGGAGCCTCAAGGGCGGCAGTATCCACGGTGCAGAGGCTCTGGTGGACTCCATTTTGATCGAGGTGTTTTCGCCCGTCCGTCAGGAATATTTACCGGAATGATAAAGATCATCCTGACTTTATTTCTCCTTCTCTCCATCCTCCTTGCCGGCTGCACCCAGCCATCTGGAAGTGAGGTTGATCCCGGGTGGGTGACGAGACTGGTGCAGACCTGGGAGAAGGCTCCCGTTGGGAACCCGCCCCAGTCGATCTGGCGCTATGAATACAAGTCGCAAACCGTTTATTATGAGCCGCCTCAATGCTGCGATCAATACAGCACGCTGTATGACCTGAGCGGTACCGTGATCTGCGCTCCCGATGGTGGCTTTACCGGTCGGGGGGATGGAAAGTGCCCCGATTTTTTCGAGCAGCGCACGAATGAAAAGCTCATCTGGCAGGATTCCCGTCAGTAAGGATTTGTAGTAACGATTCGTATTTAGGATTCGTAGTAACGACTTCAGTCGTTACACCATCTCTTTTACGACTTTCCATTAAGGGTGCTCCGCGAAGTCGTTAGCTCCCCCATTTTCACCCTTACATCCAGCGCCACCACCCCCTCCCCCGGAGCCAGCGCCCGCAGGGGATTGATCTCGATCTCCGCAATTTCTGGGAGATCGTCCACCAGCTGTCCCAGGCGTTGCAGGACCTCTTTAACCGCCTCTTCATCCGCGGGGGGGATGTTGCGGAAACCTCCCAGTTTTTTCCCGGCCCAGGTGTGCTCCAGCAGCCAACCGGTATCCGCGGACAGCAGCGGAGCCAGGGTAAACGCCACATCCTTCAAACCTTCCACTTCCACACCGCCCGAACCGAACATCAGCAGCGGACCGAACTGCGCGTCGCGCTGCGCCCCCACGATCACTTCCTGCCCCTGGGGGACCATCCGCTGCACTTGGACACCTTCCAAATAGGCCTCCGGTTTCGCCAGGCGGACAGCTTCCATCATGGAGATAAACCCAACCCGGGCTTCTTCAGGGGTCTTGATGTTCAGCATAACCCCGCCAACATCGGACTTGTGGGATATATCGGGGGAGGCGATTTTCAAGACGACCGGAAAACCTTGTTGAGCTGCGATTTTGGCGGCTTCCTCCTTTGTGCGCGCCAGCTTGACGGGGGCAGTGGGGATGCCATAGGCAATCATTAAACGCTCGGCAGCCTCTGGCTCCAGGAAGGAACCGGGCTGTGCATTCGCCAATGCGGCTTTCGCCGATTCAGAATTGATATCCTTAAAAACGCGTGGACCCTCTTTAGGCGTCCGTAAAAATTCCGCCCGCCTTGCCAGCGCAGCCAGGGCAGAAACAGCCCGCTCGGCGAAACGATAGGCCGGGATGCGTGCCTGGCGGAAAAGCTCAACCGCTCCAACCAGCGTCGCGCCGCCCATCAGGGCAGCCGCGACCGGTTTGGATGAGGTCCGGATGAGCGGGATGACCGCCTCGGCGTCCAGCTCGGCGGTCTCCACGGGCGGCGGCGGGATAATGACCAGTGCTGCGTCCACGCCCGGGTCAGCCAGCAGCAGGCGCAGGCAGTCGGCGTACATAGCGCTGGTGGCGCCTCCCAGAATATCAACCGGGTTGTGGATGCCGGCCGCGCTCGGGAGCATGGCAGCCAGGCTGGAAATGGTTTCGGGAGTGAATTCAGCCAGGGTGAGGCCGTTGGCCTCCAGGGCATCGGCCGCGATCACCCCCGGCCCGCCGGCATTGGTCAGGATGGCGATCCGCCTGCCGCGCGGCAGCGGGCATTCCGCCAGCGCCACAGCCCAGTCGAACATTTCTTCGATGCTGGCAGCCTGCTGCACCCCCGCCCTGCGGAAGGCAGCCTGGTAGGCCGAGTCGGCACCTGCCAGCGCCCCCGTATGAGACGCCGCGGCGCGCTGTCCGCTCACGGACCTGCCCACCTTAAGCGCTACCAGTGGTTTTTGGCGGGAAGCCTTTTCCGCCTCCTGCACAAACCGGCGCCCGTCCCGGATGCTTTCAATATAAAACGTTATGGCACGCGTATGCCTGTCCTCCACCATGAAGGGCAGCACATCGGTTTCGGTTACATCAGCCTGGTTTCCCAGGCTGAGCAGGCGGGAGAAGCCAAAGCCCTGCCCCTGCGCCCAGTCGATGATCACCCCGCACACCGCCCCGGATTGTGAGATCAACGCCAGGTCCCCCGGGGGAGGCGGGGGCTGGGAAATGAACGAGGTATCCAGGGGAAGATGCGTATCGATAAGACCTATACAGTTTGGACCGACCAACCTCATCTGACTATTCCTGGCGATCCTCAGGCACTCTTCTTCCAGTGCCGCGCCTGCGGGACCGGCCTCGCGGAACCCACCCGAGGAGATGATCGCCGCCCGGATGCCCCTGCGGGCAACCTCGCTCAAGGCGGCAGGGACCGCAGCTGCCGGGACGATCAGCACCGCCAGGTCAACCGGGTCGGGGATATCCATGACGGTGCGGTGGATGGTCCTCCCGTTCAGTTCTCCCCCTTTCAGGTTGACAAAATGGACCGCGCCGGGGTAACCGCTGCGCAGGATGTTGCGGGCGGTAAACCAGCCCAGCTTGGCGGGGTCGCTGGAAGCGCCCACGATGACCACGCCGCGCGGGTTGAAAAAGGGGGAGATGGAAAGGTCCATGAGATTCCGGACCTCTACGGGGTTAAGAGCGCCATGGGGTTTGCCAGGCAGGCCGCGCCGGTTTCCCCGGATTTGCACAGGACCAGGTTGCCGTCGGCGTTCACCGCAAAGATGAACGTCTTGGTTGTCTGCCCGGAGAGGGAAGTACCAGCGCAATGGACCCCCCCGCCCCCAGGTCCGTAGCTTTCATCCCCGGTCATTTCCAGGGTCAAAATATTGCTGGTGATGTCATAGGATCCGGTCGAACTGCTTTGATAGAACTGATATTCGCCGTGTGTGCAGGCTTCACCGCCTCCAAAATTTGTCTCGATGGTGAATCCCGCGCCGCCCGCGGTCACCTTGCCCTCCCGGTCCACGCTGACCGATATCTGGTTATACAACCATCTGAGAGGGGGAACGCCGCCGATCACCTTGAACCCTTCCAGGAACTCCTCGGAAATGCATTCGTTCATGCACCAGTATTTGCCCCAGCGCAGCGGACTCTTTACCGTCGGAGGTGCCGCTGACGGATTTGTTCCGCTGGGTGATGTGGGTGCAGGAGGGATGGAAGTCTCCACCGCCACCGCGGGCTGTTCTATCTGGGTGGCTGCCACCGGGTTGGCGGAACTTGTCAGGTTACAAGCGAGGCTGATGAGAAGAATAAAAGCGATGATGGAAACAATGTACAACGGGGCGATTTTCATGTGTTCTCCTGGGAGGCCTCCTGGATCCCTGGTGAAGGGAATGGGGGAGAATTAAACCATATTGAGTATAGATATATTATCGGGTGATGTCAATCGGGTGGTGGAATTCCGCCGATCGTGATGGTCCAACCTGTCCGTTTGGATAGTTAATAACCCGCCGACCGGTGGGTGCGGAGTCCCCGGCACCCCCCTATAATGAGTTTGGATATGCATCCATTCTATATCCGGAAAAAGAGAAAAAAACAATGAACATAACTCGATCGTCCCGCACCCTTTTGTTCGCATTGTCCGCCGTTCTCATCCTGCTGCCTTCTGCCTGTGGGCCAGCCCTCCCAACGTCGACACCCGATCCTACCCAGCCGCCCGCCCCTACCGTCCAGCCGCCTGCCCAGCCTACGGCTGTTTCGACGGGCGATATTACGGTGGACACCTCCGCACTGGCTCAAAATATCAGCCTCGAAACTGTGCCGGCTGTGCCAAACACCGGTGGACCATTCTGGGAAGCTGCACCCGAATACCGCCGAATGACCTTGCAAGGGTACCCGGTTGCAGATCACCTGCGTAAACCTGAGATTTATTTCTTCCCCGTCGCTGACCTGGCGGTCGCCAACGAAAACATGGCAAAGATCCCCACCGACCTGCAGGCCCTGCTGCAAACCAAGCAGACCGGCCTCCAGCTGCCTTTCCTGCCGCTTACGCCCGACGCGCAGGCTCTGCACGCCCAGCTGCAGTTCCTGGATTTCAAGGGTGTCAGCGGTGTTCGCTTTCTCACCCAGTTGGGCCAGGGCGTCACCCCGATCAACAATAACGAGTTGATCTACACCTTCCAGGGTCTCACCAAAGACGGCAAATACTACATCGCCGCGATCCTTCCGGTAACCAACCCGCAACTGCCGGCTGATGCCAATGGCAGCGGGGAACAGTTCAACTCCCTGGAGGAGTACCGGGTTTACCTGTCAGATACGCTTAACATACTGAATGGGCAGCCCGTCTCCAGCTTCACGCCGGACCTGCACGTCCTGGACGCTCTGATCGGTTCGATCGAAGTGAAGTAAACGAGTTGCTTCCCAATAGTATCGAATGGCCGTGACGGAAAACCCGTCACGGCCATTTTTATTTGAGTAGTTAGAAAACTCTTCTATTCCGCTGGCGGATATACAACTGCTTCGTAACACTTGATGGGCGATGGGACAACCCTAGGTATTCCTCCCAGAAGATATTATCTCATCCATTTCAAGGTAATCCTCTTTAGAGGAAATATTGTTACCCTATCTCCTGCTCAAGGCAATACTGTAAATGAGGACCAACCAGCCGGTCATACTTCCACCATCTGCATAAGTTATCCCGGTGGAATTCCTGGAGCGCACATGCCAGAAATATTTACCTCCCGGGTTCAGACCGCTGAGAACTACACTGGTGCTGACAGTATTACTCCAGGTTGTGCAGTTGGTTGCAGACGTGTTTACGCAATATTGATAATAGGAGACCATGCTGCTCGTTTCCCAGATCAAGGTGGGATTGGTTGCTTGGTTGATGGCTCCATAGATCGGAGTGAGCTTGTTGAATGTTCCGGGTATTGTTGGAATAGTGAAGGACCACCAAATGCTGCTTCCTCCATCTGCATACGTTGTTCCGGCTGAATTGATGGCTCGGATCTGCCAGTATCGGGTGCTGGGGATCAAGCCGCGAAGAGCAACGCTGTTGCTCGTGCCAGTTGAGATCCAGGAGGTGTTGCACGCATTGTCATCTACCGTATCAATGCAATAAGCATAAGATGTGGCTCCGCTGCTGGTCGCCCAGCTCAAGGTTAGACCGGATGGCCGATTGAAAGCATTATTGGTCGGGCTGATTTTTGCAAAATCGGTCGGTAATGGAAGGATGGTAATCGTCCATGAAATGTCGTTATTGGCATACGTTGTGCCAAACATATTTTTGGCGCGCACATGCCAATAGTAAGTTACTCCAGGAGCAAGCCCGCTGAGAGTGACACTGATGCTAGTGCCTGTAGAAACCCAGGTGGAAGAATTGCTGCAGCTGGAGTTCGCATCCAGGCAGTACTCGTAGGATGATGCTTTATTGCTGGCTCCCCAACTCAAGGTGGGAGTGATAGGTTGCCCTACTGCGCCATTTGCTGGGCTGGTTTTGTTGAAGGCACCAGGATATTGGATGACCGTGAAGGAAAACCAACCGCTGGTAAGGCTGCCACCATTGGCGTAGGTTGTCCCGGTAGCATTCCGGGCACGCACCTGCCAGTAATATTTGCCTCCCGGGGTTACCCGTTTAAGTGCTGCGCTTGTACCAACCGCGGTGCTCCAGGTTGTGCAACTGGTGGCAGCAGTATTGACGCAGTACTGGTAATCATAGGCATTGCTGCTGGCATCCCAGCCTATTGTGGGGTTGGCAGGCAGACCGGAAGCCGCATTGGGCTGGCTTATCTTATTGAACGCATTGGGGAATTGTGGGGACAGTGAAAGCCCACCAGGTAGCAGCGCTCCCGTTGGCATAAGTGGTTCCTGCTGTATTGGTCGCACGCACCTGCCAATAACGGGTGGTAGGGGATAGGCCGCTGAGAGCAATGCTCGTTCCAGAACCGGTCGAGATCCATGATGTATTGCAAGAATTGTCATTGACCACATCAATACAATATTCATAGGAGGCGGCTCCACTGCTGGCTGCCCAACGCAAGGTGAGAACACCAGGTTGGTTATTTGCTTCATTGAGTGGGCTGGTTTTGGTAAAACTACTAGGAATTGCACGGTTGGTAAAAGTCCATGAAGTTCCGGTATTGGAATATGTGGTACCTATGGCATTTCTTGCGCGGACTTGCCAGTAGTATTTTCCCCCTGGGGGTTAACCCGCTGAGAGAGACACTGGCATTAGTGCCAGTGGAGATCCAACTGGAGATTTATTGCAACTGGCTGACACATCCAGGCAGTACTCATATGAGGACATTTTACTGCTGGTTCCCCATCGCAGCGTGGGATTGGTAGGTTGCCCTAAAGCACCATTGGGTCGGGCTTGCCTTATTGAATTCCGCCTGGATATGGAAGGACGGCGAAAGAGTACCATCCGGTTGAAAGGCTCCCTCCGTTGGCAAAGGTGATTCCAGCGCTATTCCTCCCACGCACCTGCCAGTAGTATTTGACTCCTGGGGTTAAGGTTGGTGAGGTTGGCGCTGGTACTGACAGTATTACTCCAGGCAGCGCAATTCGTGGCAGACGTGTTTACGCAATATTGGTAATAAGAAACGCTCCTACTGGCTCCCCAGGTAATTGTAGCGTTGGTTAGCAAGCCTGCTAATCCATTGCCCGGGGTAAGCTTGTTGAAAGCTCCTGGTTTCGTAGGCACAGTGAACGACCACCAGTCATTACTACTCCCATCGCCATATGTCGTTCCGTCTGCATTGATGGCGCGCACTTGCCAGTAACGTGTGCCGGGGGTTAGGCTGGTAAGGGTAACGCTTGTGGCTGTGCCGGTCGATATCCAGGTGGTACAACTTGCAGTCGAGCTGATGCAGTAGGCATATGATGTTGCAAGTTCACTATTTTCCCATCGGAAGCGCCAGGATGGCAAGTTGGTTAATTGCGCCGTTAGCTGGGCTGGATTTGTTGAACTCGCCGGGTTTAAGTGTGACAGTGAAAGACCACGGGGTTCCTTCATTGGAATAAGTAATTCCTGCCAAGTTGACTGCGCGTACTTGCCAGTAATATCGCACGCCATAGATCAGACCATTGATTGCCACGCTGGTGGTACTGCCGTTGGATATCCAGGTACTCGCCTCCGTACAACTGGTGGAGCTGACGCAGTATTCATACGATATCGCGTCGCTGGGCCAGCTTCCCAGCTTAAGGATAGGTTGGTTGGTTGATCCAAAGAGACATTGGCAGGGTTTAATTTGGTGAAATCGCCAGGAAAGAGTAAGGCTGTATAGTTCTGATCTATCTGGTTTTCAAGAACATCGGTGTACAGTCGTTCGGACGGGGAGAAAATATAGTCAGAAAGTGAAGGGATACAGTGCCAGACCAGTTGTAAGGCACGGTGAGCGAGTAATTTCCGCTTCCATCCGTGGTCGCCGTCTTGGGAGTGCCATCTGTATAGCTTATTGTTGCTCCCCCAACTCCTGCAGTCCCAGAAATGATAAATGTAATCGGATTTGCGTCGTAATTCTGGTCAATGAAGTCTGCCAGTACATTGGTGTAATCCACATGATCTGGTGAAAAATTGCTCCCTGTCTTGGAGGGTGTGATCACACCAGACCAGTTGTAAGACACCGTGAAGAAGTAATTTCCGCTACCATCCGTTATTGCTGTCTTCGGGGAGCCATCATTGTAGTTTAGTATTGCACCATCCACCCCTGCATTGCCAGAAATGGTAAAAGTAATTGGAGCGGCGGTGTAATCCTGGTCAACCAAGTCCGTTAAGACATTGGTGTAATCGATGTGGTCTCTGTGTGAAGGTAATCCCGGCTCTGGAGGGAGTGACGGTGCCAGACCAATCGTACGGAACAGTGAAAGAGTAAGCACCCGTATCGTCTGAAGTTGTAGTACCACCATTGTAGGTGATGGTTGCATTTACTACACCTGCATTGCCGGAGATGGTTAACGTTATGGGGCCATTGTATTGAAATGCACCTATGTCACATTTTGCCCCTTGAGGGTCGGGAAATACCGCGCTGGTCGGTAGCAGCGCAAGTGTCATTATTCCCTGCATCGATCCCTGATGATCCTACCAGAATCGGAATGGACTGTGCGAACCCCCCATAATTCCCAAGAACTCCCAGCAAGGGGTCCGTTGAAATGATATTCGTGCAATTGATTCCCGCATGACATCCCCCCTGCATGATACTGTCGCTCAAATTAATAATACCATGGGTATTGTATATTTGATGTTCATTACTGGCGATATTGCCCCAGAAGATTGTGTTTTTGATGAACATCCAAAAATCAGAATTATTATACAATCCACCACCAAAGTCCGCAGAGTTGTTGCTTAAGGTAATGTTCGTTAGAGTCAAGCTACCATTACCATTTTCCATTCCGCCCCCATAATCCGCAGTATTTCCATAGAAAGTGGCGTTAACTAATGTCAACGTGCCCCGATTGTACATACCACCGCCGTGGCTTCCAGCTGAGTTTCCACTGAAAGCAAGATTTGACCAAGTGGTATGCCCACCGCCGTAGTTAATCCCGCCGCCATCAAATATAGCTGTGTTACCAATAAAGATCACGTCCGTCAGCACCGGGTTTCCACCTTGGCCCCATAATCCGCCGCCATGATTCGCTGAATTATTTCTGATTGTGACGTTTGTCAATTTCGGATTTCCTCCCTCAATAAATATACCTCCACCGTTAGCTGCTATGTTTCCACTAAATATGACGTTCGTCAATATAGGGCTGGTAGAGACGTTCACTATCCCTCCACCACCACTGCCATCTGCATAACCTGCAGTAATAGTAAAGCCATCTAGGATTGCCCCATCCGCACCTGTGACAACATGATAACTGTTAGTAGAATTGCCTGTTATGCTTGTGAGGTCGGTGATAATTGGCGTCTGGCTGTCATTATTATCAATATCACCGCTTAATATCGTGATATTAGTCGCAGAGTTTCGTTGAACGCGCTCAGTTTCTGTTCCGGCGAATTCCTCCATATACTTCAACACCTTCCTTGAGTTGGAAGGTCTCATTTCGGTCCGTGCTTGATACTGGTTTATATGTACCTGCCCTCAACCCAGATCTCGTCGCCGCTAACGGCGGTGGTGAGAGCAGTTTGAAGTGAACAGGCAGTAACCCAACTGGTGCAATCGCCCGTGCCCTCCTGTTTGGCGTAGCGAATTCTGCCGCGGTCGCAGTCGTGATACGCAATATACTAATTTGAAAAATTATTAGTATAAAAATACAGTACAAACGCAATACGGATAAACCAATTTTCATCATTTGTCCCTCCCGAAGGCATTAATTGATTTTACTGATCCGAGATGAGAAATTTTATTATAGGCCTAATAGAATCTGTGAAAATGCCAATCCCCTTACAACTCAAGCACCACACCTAAACCCTTTCCTATAAAACTTCTTCATGAGCGTCGGCTTGAATCACTCCCACCCTTTAACCATCAACACTGGCACAGAATAGAAATGACCTAAGATAAATCAGCCATACTTCCCGCCAAAGGGTCCCTGGCGAGTTGTGCTCACTTTTACAATCGATATTCCGAGCAAGTTAAATTTATTGCACTGTCCGCTTATTATCGCGCATATTTTCCTTACAAGTTGTTATCAACAATATTGGTCCTTCCTTTTATTTCTTAGAGCAATGCTATACTACAGAAAATTCGCAAACCATAATTTTAAGGAAGATACCTTTGTATTGCGTAAAGTAGTTGTCGTCATTTAGACCAAGAACATATATGCCAGTACCCTCACACGGTCCAGGTTGCAAAAAGAAAAGATGCTTCCCCGCTAAATGTAAGATTTGTGGGGAAAAAGTATTTTATTGGGAGTGTACGTGCGGAAGTAGAGTATTTTTTGATCATCTTGGCGAACCTTGGCCAAAACACAACTGTCTTGGGATAACGAAAAGAAATAGTTATCGCTTGAAACCAAATCAAAGAAAATATTAATATTAGTTAACGAGTAAATGCCAGCATAAATGCAAGTGTCATGATTCTTTCAAAAGGGAGTATAAAAATTATGAATGAGGATGAAGAGTCCATTTCCACTGTACCAATTCAGTCAAAAGGCGAGCGCATCTCTGCAGAAGAGGCTGAAAGTTTACTTTTAGAGAAATTGGAAAAGGCTGGGCCTAACGATGAGACCGTTATTCAGGAATTAGCTTTTTTTTATAGTCTTACTGGTCGTGAACAGACAGCTATTAAGTATTATCAACGTTTAATTTCGAATACAAGCGATCCCGAGAAACTGGCTGGATATTATATTAAAATGGGGGAAACCATGATCAAGCCGAAAAAATTTGATTCGGCGATATATTTCTATTTAAAAGCGTTCTCTCTCGCACCAAAAAACATTAAAAATTGGTGTTTGATCAACAACAATCTGGGATATTGTTTAAACCAGGTTGGTCGATTTAAGGAAGCTGAAGGATATTGTCAATGTGCGATAAAAATTGATTCTGGTTGCTATTATGCTTATAAAAACCTAGGCATTTCTTTGGCAGGTCTTGGTAGGTATGAGGAGGCTGCGGAAAATCTCATTCTGGCAACCCAGTTGGAACCAACAGACTTGCGTTCCTTGCGACTTTTGGGGAATCTTGTTGTGGAACATCCGGAAATTGATAGTAAGACCCAAGGCTTGGATAACATTGTTTCTGATAACGAGACCATTCTTCAGGAGTTGGCATATTTTTATGGGAGAATTGGCCGAGAAGAGAAAGCTCTAAAGTATCTTGAACGCTTGGTTGCAAATTCTGACGATCCAGAGAAACGCGCCGAATATTTTCTCAAAATGGGGGCAAACATGGAAGGGCTGAAAAACTATGATGCTGCAATTTTCTACTATTCCCAGGGTTTCTCTCTTGAACCTGAAAACACGATCACTTGGTATTTGATAAATAACAATCTGGGGTATTGCCTTAACCAATTCGATCGATTTACGGAATCAGAAAGTTACTGCCGAAGCGCAATAAAAATTGACCCTGAGCGCCATAATGCTTATAAAAACCTTGGGATTTCGTTGGTCGGCCAGGGGCAAAATGCTCAAGCAGCACTTAACTATCTTAAAGCTACGCTGATAGAGGCAAGAGATCTTCGTGCCTTTAAGCTGTTGGAACAACTCTTTGATAATCACCCAGAAATAGCGGATGAAATTCCAGACATCGAGGCACAAATTCAAAAATGCAAGGATGTAGTTAATTTTATTTCCGGTTTTCAGATATATAATCGTGATTCTAATTAATAATATTGGTCGGTATAATCCACTGAACCATTACTCGCCAGTTATTCCCATCACCCCCCCAAATAAAAATAATATAAACCGAGCAGTTCAATTTACAACCTTCTATGAATTTTGCGATTTTCAATTTTTCAATCCCTTTCCTAAAAAGCAAATACATGGACTCCAACTCGCATAACTTCCACGTACTCAATAAAATCACAAACTCCCCAAAGAAATAGTCTGGGTAATCAAACAAAATATAATGTCTGATGATATTTGCTAAAAGGAAACGCTGCGGTTACCATCTTCAAGAGATAAAATCCACTTTTGTCGTTATCTTTGCCAATTCTTGCACGTTTTCAATCTTTTGCCAAGAATAATCAAAACCATCTATCCACTTTACCAACCTTGCAGAGTGTTTCAAGGAAAATTTAAACCCCCTCTTGACTAATTAGCACATTTGTTCTATAATACACCTAGGCAAGGGACGGCCGCAAAATCACGGTCCCTTGCTTTTTTTATTGCGAGCTGTCCCTTGCCAACAACATACCCATGTACAGTTCCCCCCTCTCCCTCCGTGTCCGCCAGACCATCCGCCGCGACCCCATCGGTTGGGCATCCACCAGCGGTATCAACTGCTCCGTCCCTACCAGCGCGGCATCGCCCTCGCCATCAAGAATCCATCCTTCACCAGTTGGGTCTCACCTTTGTCGTCATCTTCCCCCGCCAGTCCGGCAAGAACGAGCTCCAGGCCCATATCTTTTCCTGGCTCCTTTACCGCTTCTCCCACTCTGGCGGGCGCATCGTTTCCGTTTCCCCCACCTTTAAGCCTCAGACCCTCGATAACATGGAACGTGTCAGCCTTTCCCTCGATGCCTGTGTCGGCTCCCGTCACCGCTGGAGATCTTCAAAAGGCTATAAATTCAGGCTTGGCAAAGCCGTCCTCCAGTTCTTCTCCGGCGACAAGCACGCCAGGGTCGTGGGTGCCACCGCCAACCTGCTCCTCTCCATCGATGAAGCCCAGTTGATCGATCCCGCCAAGTTCGACAAGGACTTCGACCCCATGACCGCCTCCGTCAATGCCACCCGCGTCTTCTGGGGCACCGCCTGGATTTCCGGCACCCTCCTCGAGCGCCAGCGCCGCTTGCCCTCCGCCCAGGAAGCGGACGGCATCCAGCGCGTCTTTTTCTACACCGCCGATGACGTCCGTCGCCTGGTTCCCCCAAATACGGTCAGCATGTTGACCGGGTCATATCCGAACTCGGCCGCAACCATCCCCTCGTCCGCACCCAGTACTTCTGCGAAACCATGGACGCCCAGTCCGGCATGTTCACCCCCGCCCGGATTGCACTGATGTTCCCGAGTAGGGACGGCTTCGAGCCGTCCCTACTCGCATCGGGCTCAAGGGAGCCCGATGCTTCCAAGCTTGCTCCCTCTCCAAATACGGAGTATTTGGAGAGGGTCGGGGCGAGGGCTGCGAAGACGGTCGGGGGCCGAGCGCGCGATTTGCGAAGAAGCGCTGATAGGGTCGGCGAAGTCCCAAAGCACTCACGGGAGGTGAGGCTGAGCTCCGAAGCTGTCGACCTTGCAAGCCCCTCTCCAAATCTGGGCTAGATTCGGAGAGGGTCGGCGAAGTCCCGAATCACTCACGGGAGGTGAGGCTGAACTCCGATGCTTCAACCTTGCAAGCCCCCTCTCCAAATCTGGGTTTAGATTTGGAGAGGGTCGGCGAAGTCCCGAATCACTCACGGAGGCGAGGCTGGGCTGCGAAGACAGGTCGGCGGGCCGAGCCGCTGTCGGCTGATTCGGCGCCAAGAAGCGCTGATAGGGTCGGCGAAGTCCCGAATTACTCACGGAGGTGAGGCTGAACTCCGATGCTTCAACCTTGCAAGCTCCCTCTCCAAATACTGGGTATTTGGAGAGGGTCGGCGAAGTCCCGAATCACTCACGGGAGGTGAGGCGGGGCTGACGCTGGGCCCGTCTCCTTCTTGATCGACGTCGCCGGCATGGACGAATCCAAAACCTCCCTCGCCTCCTCCCTCCTCAGCGAAGGCCTCGGCAACCCCGGGCGTGACTCCACCACCCTCACCATCGTCGCCATCGACCTCTCCACCCTCGCCGAGCTCCATCATCCCACCTACCGTGTCCTCGCCCGTCACGCCTGGACCGGGCAGAACCACCTCACCGTCTTCGGTCAGATCAAGAACCTTGCCGAGCATGGCTCCCCGCAGCACATCGTCATCGACGCCACCGGGGTCGGCGAAGGGCTTTGGGCGCTGCTCGACGGTGCCTTTCCCACTCGCGTCATCCCCGTCAAATTCACCTCCCAGGAAAAATCCGAGATCGGCTGGCGCTTCCTCGCCATCATCGAGACCGGACGCTTCACCGACCCCACTCCCCCCGACGATTGCGAACCGGTCCGCCTCCAGTACGACCACTGTATCAGCGAGATCCTCCCCGGTCCCTCCAAGACCCTCCGCTGGGGTGTCCCTGACGGCACCCGCGGTCCCGATGGTGAGCTCATCCACGACGACTACGTCCTCGCCGATGCCCTCACCGCCGTCCTCGACCGCCTCGAATGGCATATCAGCACCACCCCGTATTTCTCCGAAGGCTTTGACCCATTGGAGCAGCTAATGCATGGCAACTCCTCGAATGAATTCTATGTCAACCGTTGGTGAGCGGCGAGGGCGACCCGGGTTGCCGTAGAGCAATACATGGGATG
>CAWFNU010000018.1:0-69540 GCA_963817265.1 uncultured Chloroflexia bacterium | reverse complement strand
GTAGATGGGTAGAGTATACCAAGGCGAACGGGAGAACCCTCGTTAAGGAACTAGGCAATTTAACCCCGTAACTTCGGGATAAGGGGTACCTGGTGACAGGTCGCAGTGAAATGGCTCTAGTGACTGGTTAACAAAACCACAGGTCTCTGCTAAGCCGTAAGGCGATGTATAGGGGCTGACGTGTGCCCAGTGCCGGAAGGTTAAAGGGAGAGGTTAGACGCAAGTCGAAGCTTTGAACTGAAGCCCCGGTGAACGGCGGCCGTAACTATAACGGTCCTAAGGTAGCGAAATTCCTTGTCGGGTAAGTTCCGACCCGCACGAACCGCGTAACAACTAGAGTAGTGTCTCAACGAGGGACCCGGTGAAATTGAAATGGCTGTGAAGATGCGGCCTACCCGCAGCAGGACAAAAAGACCCCGTGGAGCTTTACTGTATCTTGGCATTGAGTTTGGGTGTGATCTGTGTAGCATAGGTGGGAGGCTTTGAAGCTGGGGCGCTAGCCTCGGTGGAGCCATCGGTGAAATACCACCCTGATTACATTTAGACCCTAACCCCGCACCGTCATCCGGGCGGGGGACCGTGCCAGGTGGGCAGTTTGACTGGGGCGGTCGCCTCCTAAAAGGTAACGGAGGCGCCCAAAGGTTCCCTCAGGGTGAATGGAAACCACCCATAGAGTGTAAAGGCATAAGGGAGCTTGACTGCAAGACCAACGCGTCGAGCAGAGTCGAAAGACGGGCTTAGTGATCCCACGGATCCGAGTGGAAGGGCCGTGGCTACCGGATAAAAGCTACCCCGGGGATAACAGGCTGGTGAGATCCAAGAGTTCACATCGACGATCTCGCTCGGCACCTCGATGTCGGCTCATCGCATCCTGGGGCTGGACAAGGTCCCAAGGGTCGGGCTGTTCGCCCGTTAAAGCGGTACGCGAGCTGGGTTCAGACCGTCGTGAGACAGGTCGGTCTCTATCCGCTGTGGGCGTAAGGGATTTGAAGGGAGCTGCTCCTAGTACGAGAGGACCGGAGTGGACAGACCTCTGGTGTGCCAGTTGTCGTGCCAACGGCATTGCTGGGTAGCTACGTCTGGCAAAGATAACCGCTGAAAGCATCTAAGTGGGAAACTTGCCCTAAGATTAGATCCCTGTATCCTTAATGGAGTAAGACCGCAGGTAGACTACCTGCTTGATAGGCGGTGTGTGTAAGCACAGTAATGTGTTGAGCTAAACCGTACTAATGGTCGAGGGCTTATTTGCGTGGTGCGGAGAACTTGATATTGTTCCTACATCGACTAATAACAATAACTATTCAGTATCAACTGTAGAGAATAAGTCTCTTTGGTGATTTGAGCGACGAGGGTACACCCGGTCCCATCCCGAACCCGGAAGTTAAGCTCGTCAGCGCCGATGGTACTTGGTGGGTAACTGCCTGGGAGAGTAGGTCATTGCCAAAGAGACTTTTCTTTTCTCTTCTCATCAGTTCTTTCATAAGGTATAATCCTTTCGTTCACAGACCAGTCCGTGTCGATTGCCGTTTTGATCGGTTTCTCCGGCAGTCAAGGAGTGTGTGCAGCGCAAAATTCTTGATGATAGATATGTTCTCATCCAGGTATTACGCGCCCTCGGCTGTGTCTGTGATAAGCCGAGTTTTTTGTTTATTCCTCCAATGGAAGGAGGTGAGGCAGTTGACGGTCGTAAATTTACGCAACAATGAGTCACAAGATCAATTGCTCAAGCGTTTCCGCAAAAAGATTGTTAAGAGCGGTGTCTTGAGCACGGTGCGCCGCAAGCGCTGGTTTGTTTCCAAGAGTGAGCAACGCCGTATGGATCAAAAGAAGGCCATTCGGCGTTACAAGCGGCGTTCTTACAAAGATTTTGAGTAAACCAGCGGAACGGAACTGGAGGCTTTATGGCAAATGAAGATAAGATTCAGGTTGAGGGGCTGGTTGTCGAGGCTTTACCCGGGACTCAGTTCCGGGTGCGGCTCGATAACGGGCATGAGGTTTTGGCTTATCTTTCGGGCAAGATGCGCAAGTATTACATTCGCATCCTGCTCGGGGATCATGTCAAGGTCGAGATGTCCCCCTACGATTTAACCCGCGGACGTATCACCTATCGTCAGAAGAAGTCCGGCGGAGAACCTGAGGCGGTTGAATAACCGGTTCCGTCTGCACTCATAGAAAAAGACAGCCCCTGCATTTGCAGGGGCTGTGTTGTTTTAATAGGCTAGTGATTTACGGCAGAGATTTGAACGAATTTAACACTTTCATGTAATTGGCACGTTCGAAGGCGGCCGGTTCTTTAACCGACTTCTGGCTCAGGCTGCCTTTCATTTGCTTGATGGACTCGTACTCGTGCCCGGTCATCCATTTTTCCATGTCCGCCAGGATGACGGGTATACGGCCGATCCCTTCTGCAAGCAATTCCGAAGCCATCATTGCCACGCTGGCACCTGCCATGCTGGCTTTAATGACATCTTCTGCCGTGTGGATGCCGCTGGTGAGCGCCAGGTCGGCCTTGATTTGTCCGTAGAGAATGGCGATCCAGCGCAAGGGCAGGCGTAGTTCGTTGGATGTGCTTAAAACCAGGTTCGGGATAACTTCCAGGTTTTCCAGGTCGAGATCAGGCTGGTAGAAACGGTTGAAGAGCACCAGACCATTTGCACCGGCTTCGACCAGCCGTTTGGCGATGTTGGGGATGGCAGGTGAAGAACGGGCTGAGTTTGACCGCCAGGGGAATTTTAATGCTGCTGCGCACATCGTGGACAAGGGTGATGATAGTTCTCTTCGATCTGGGTGGCAGTCACGCGCCGGATTGGTGGGAAGGAAATAGAGATTGAGTTCCAGGGCATCCGCACCTGCCTCTTCAATCTTTTTGGCATATTTGATCCAGCCGCCTGTGGAAACACCGTTCAAGCTGCCGATGACGGGGATATTGACTGCCTGCTTGATTTTCTTGAGCTTTTCAACATAGGCATCTGCTTTGAGAGTATATTTTCCGCTTTGTGGATAGAATGAGTCAATTTCAGCAGAAGATTTCTGAGCCATAAAAAAGGAAATGATCCAGCTCAAGGCTTTCGTGGATGATTTGTTCTTCAAACAGCGAATACATCACGATGGCTGCAATCCCGGCCTCTTCCAGCTCTTTGACGGTATCCACTTTTTCCGATAGCGGCGAGGCGGAAGCTACCAGCGGGTTCTTGAGTTTGAGACCCAGATAGGTCGTTGAAAGGTCAACCATAATCTCTCCTTTACCTGATTACTAATAATGGGACAGGGTTCTACTCTGTCCCATTATATACAGCTTATTTCTGTTCCGCTGTTTTACCGTAGTGCATGGCAGCCAACTGGGAATAGAAATTCCAGCGGGCTTTGGCATCTTCGCCGGACAGTTTAAGCAGAGTCTCGGCACGCGCTTCGTCACTCTGGGTCAACATGCGGAAGCGGGTTTCATTGTACATATATTGCTCCACCGGAACGGTCGGCTCTTTGCAGTCAATCTGCAGTGGATTTTTGCCTTCTGCAGCCAGTCGTGGATCAAAGCGATAGAGCGGCCAAAGACCGGACTGGACAGCCAGTTTCTGCTGTTCGAGACCTTTGGCCATGTCAATAGCCGTGGGAAATGCAGTGGCTGTATGCGATAATGATGGATGGACCGTTATAAGCCTCGGCTTCGATAAAGGCTTTCAGCGTGTGCTGGTCGCTGTAACCCATGGCAACACGCGCCACATAGACATATCCATAAGCAATGGCCATCAGGCCCAGGTCTTTCTTTGATAGACCCTTGCCTGAGGCTGCAAAGCGGGCTACCGCACCGCGCGGGGTGGACTTGGAAGCCTGGCCGCCGGTATTCGAGTAGACCTCGGTGTCGAGCACCAGCAAATTGACGTTGCGGCCGGTGGAGAGAACATGGTCGAGACCGCCATAGCCGATATCATAAGCCCAACCATCACCACCGACAATCCAGACCGATTTCTTGACGAACGAATCAGCAACCGCAGCCAGGTTCTTGGCCTGCGGGTTCTTGGAGTGGGAAAGTTTTTGCTTGAGAACTTCGACGCGCTCGCGCTGCTGTTTGATGCCCAGGTCGGTAGCTCTGGTCGGCCTTGAGCAGGCTGTCCACAAGGTCCTGGCCGAGTTCATTGACGAACGAGTGGCAGGATATCGCTGGCATATTCAAGTTGCTTGTCCAGCGTCAGGCGGAAGCCCAGGCCGAACTCGGCATTGTCTTCGAACAGCGAGTTCGACCAGGCCGGGCCGCGTCCTTCCTTGTTGAATGTGTAAGGAGTCGTTGGCAGGTTGCCGCCATAGATGGAGGAACAACCTGTGGCATTGGCGATAATGGCGCGGTCGCCAAACAACTGCGACATTAGTTTGACATAGGGCGTTTCACCGCAACCTGCGCACGCTCCTGAAAACTCGAAGAGTGGTTCGAGCAGTTGCGAGTTCTTGATGGTGCCGAGGTTGATGGCTGTGCGGTCAATTTCAGGCAAGGACAGGAAGAAATCCCAATTTTCCGACTTCGGTTTCACGCAACGGCGGCTGGAGAGCCATGTTGATGGCTTTGCGAGCCGGGTTGGTCTTATCCTTGGCTGGGCAGGCTTCCACGCATAACGTACAACCAGTGCAATCCTCAGGTGCCACCTGGACGGTATAAGCCATCCCGGGGAATTCCTTGAACTTGGAGTCCATGGACTTGAAAGTCTCCGGGGCTTTCATCAAGGAATTTCTTATCATAGACCTTGTGACGGATAACCGCATGCGGGCAAACAAAGACACACTTGCCGCACTGGATGCACAAGGTCGGATTCCCAGACCGGGATCTCCAGGGCGATATTGCGCTTTTCCCACTTGGTCGTGCCGGTCGGGAAGGTGCCATCCACGGGCATGGCAGACACCGGGACGCTGTCGCCTTCAAAGGCGATCATTGGTCCAAGCACATCGCGCACAAAGGCTGGCGCTTCGGCCGCCACCGGGGCGCGGCGGGTGAAGGTGCTGGTTACTTTATCTGGGTACGCTTGACCTCATGCAGGTTGACCAGAGTCTGATCCACCGCCGCATAGTTCTTCAGAACGACAGCTTCGCCGCGTTTGCCGTAGGTCTTCTTGATGGCTTTCTTGATCTGCTCGATGGCTTCATCGCGCGGCAGGATGCCGGAAATGGCGAAGAAGCAGGTCTGCATGATGGTATTGACGCGGCTGCCCATGCCGGTCTTTTCGGCAACATCATAAGCGTTGATGGTGTAAAACCTGAGTTTCTTCTCGATGATGTCTTTTTGGACTTCCTGTGGCAGCTTATCCCAGATTTCTTCCGGGCCATACAGGCTGTTCACCAGGAAAACTGCACCAGGCTGGGCATACTTGGTGAAGTCAAAGCGTTCCAGGAAGGTGAACTGATGGCAGGCGACGAAATTGGCGGTGTTGGGGGTGATCAGGTATGGAGCCTGGATCGGTTTAGGGCCAAAGCGCAGGTGTGAAACCGTCAATGTGCCGGCTTTCTTGGAGTCGTAGATAGAAATAGCCCTGGGCGTTGTTGTTGGTTTCTTCGCCGATGATCTTGATCGAGTTCTTATTGGCACCGACAGTGCCATCCGAACCCAGACCGAAGAAGAGGCAGCGCACGGTCTCAGGATGTTCAACCGAGAAATTCGGGTCGTAATCCAGGCTGGAGTGGGTCACATCTTCATTGATGCCGACCACAAAATGATTTTTGGGCTCGGCCTTCTTGAGTTCGTCAAAGACGGCTTTGACCATGGCCGGGGTGAATTCCTTGGAAGACAGCCCATAGCGCCCACCAATAACCTTGATCCCCTGATATCCCATTCTCGAACAGGGTACTGGTCACATCCAGATAGAGCGGTTCGCCGGATGCGCCGGGTTCCTTGGTGCGGTCGAGTACGGCAATGGATTTGACGGTCTTGGGCAGGGACTTGAGGAAAGCCGCGGTGTCGAACGGACGGTACAGGCGCACGCGGATGACGCCGACTTTTTCACCCTTCCCGACCAGGTAGTGCACGGTTGCTTCAGCTGTCTCACCGCCGGAGGCCATGATGATAATCACGCGCTCAGCATCCGGAGCACCTACATAATCGAACAGGTGATAGGCACGACCGGTCAGCTTGGCGAACTTATCCATCGCTTTCTGGACGATGCCAGGGACTTTGGTGTAGAACGGGTTGATGGTCTCGCGCGCCTGGAAGAAAACATCCGGGTTCTGGGCGGAACCACGCAGGACGGGATGATCGGGCGAAAGGGCGCGGGCGCGATGGGCGCGGACGAGTTCATCATCAATCATTGCCCGCAGATCGTCATCAGTCAACTGCTCGATTTTAGCCACTTCATGCGAGGTGCGGAAGCCATCGAAGAAGTGCAGGAACGGCACACGCGCTTCCAGCGTGGCAGCCTGGGCGATCAAAGCCATATCGTGCGCTTCCTGGACCGATCCGGAGGGGAGCATTGCCCAACCGGTCTGGCGGACAGCCATCACATCGGAGTGGTCGCCGAAGATCGAGAGGGCATGGGTTGCCACTGTCCGGGCCGAAACGTGGAAAACCGTGCTGGTCAATTCCCCGGCGATCTTGAACATGTTGGGGATCATCAGCAGCAAGCCCTGGCTGGCTGTGAAAGTGGTGGTCAGTGCACCGGTCTGGAGTGCCCCGTGGACTGCGCCGGAGGCGCCGCCTTCGGATTGCATCTCAATCACCAGCGGGACAGTGCCCCAGATGTTCTTGCGTTTGATTGCCGACCAGTCATCGGCAAACTCCCCCATGTTGGAAGAGGGCGTGATGGGATAGATCGCGCAGATTTCATTGGTGCGATGGGCGACTGAAGCAGTGGCTTCATTCCCATCAATCGTAACCTTTTGGCGTTCCATATAGCTTTACTCCTTCAAATAGGATCACACAGGAAATTCTGTGCTAAGTCTGATGTTCCAACGTATGAGTGTATTCCCCCGGGTTTACCAGCGATAGTTATTTTATACACAAATACTACTGCGACTTGTCACCAATAAGAAACAGCTACTATATCTGCTTTTCCAGGTACTTGCGAGCAAGCAGGAATGCTGCCAGTGACTTCGCATCCGGGATTTCGCCGCGTTCACACATTGCCAGTACCTCAGCTAAGGGGACACGTTCCACGGAAAGGAACTCGTCAGCGTCGGCCTCCAATGGGTCGTAATGCAAGTCGGTTGCCAGGTAGACATGCATATATTCGGTGGAGTAACCGGGGGCCAGGAAAAATCCACCCAGAGGCTTCAATTTTCCCGCTGCCATGCCCGTTTCTTCCCGGACTTCGCGCCGGGCGCATGCCTCCGGGGCTTCGCCCTCATCCAGGGTTCCGGCGGGCAATTCCAGCAGGTCCAGACCCGCTGCGTGCCGGTATTGGCGGACGAAAAGCAAATGGCCATCGGCGTCCAAGGGCAGGATAACAACCGATCCGACATGTTCCACGATATCGAACCTGGTCTCCCGACCATCCGGCAAGCGCAGCGTATCGCGGCGGATGGTGAAGGCGCGACCTGGATAGACAATTTCAGATTTCAGCAATTCGAATGCCATTTGGTCTCCAAAAAAACACCCAGGCGGGAGCTTGCCTGGGTGCATGGCGTTGCCGCAATTCTACGGAATGTTTAGAGTTTGGTTGATGTGCAGCGTATAAGGTGATATCAGACTGTTGGCTGCAATAATCTGAGTGGGATCAACATCGCCAAAGTAGCAGGCTACTTGGAATAGATGGTATCGTCTGAGGATGAGACAGTATATGTAGCGGGATGAGGATGCAGGGCGCGGTCGCCGACGAAGGGATTGCCGGATCTGTGGAATTTTTAAAACCAAACCGGGCTGCAAGAGCATTTGCGTTGGTACTCAGGCCATTCAGGGTACATCAGTTCATCCTGGTTAACATTGAAGCGGCGGGCAATGCAATAAGGGAACTCGCCTTGCATGAGAGTGTATGTTGTAGGACGTCCGGGTGTGGAAGTTGGAACAATGACAACCGGTGTGATTCCGGCTGGCTGGTGTGGTGGCAGCTCCGGTCGGTGGTACCAGTGAGTAAAGGGGTGGGAGTGGCCGATGTGCCAACCAGCGTGGAGGTGGGTTGCAATCGTCCGTACTGCGTTTGTTTGGCCGTATATGGCTGTCATCGTTTGTATCATCTGTGTGGTACCGATCATTTGCACTTGACCAATGCCGGTGGGTTCCGTCCAGGTGCTTGGGCCCGGTCGGTGTAGCCAGGGATGTCAGTGGCGCTTGAGAAGCGGCAGCGCTGGCAGGAAACAAGCAACAACATTGCTGCCAGAGCTAAGTATGAAAATCAATGATAATTTCTTGAACATGGTCTCCTCCTCAAAACGGTCTTCCTGTTATATTCACGGATTCTAGAGTGATACTAGCACAACCTTTCTATATCGTCAAGCAAGGAGGCAGGTGGTCACCAGGTGGACGGCATTCTAGCTATTTTTCGAGCCAGATTGTCACCGGACCATCATTTTCGATCTCGACCAACATATGGGCTCCAAAGATCCCGGTCTGTGATGGGATGCCCTGGTCGCGTACAGAAATTCGGCAAATTTTTCCACAAGCGGCGCGGCGACCTCGGGCCGGGCTGCCTCCGAAAAGGAAGGACGGCGCCCCTTGCGGGTATCGCCATAGAGAGTGAACTGCGAAACGACGATCGCCTCTCCGCTTACATCCAAAAGGGACAGGTTGAATTTGCCGGCGGCATCCTCAAAAATGCGGAGGGTTGCGATTTTTTCTGCCAGGAATCTGGCCTGTTCTTCGGTATCCCCCTGCCCAATGCCAAGCAGGATGACCAATCCGTGGCCGATTTCGGCAACAGTTTTCCCTTCCACGGTGACTTTAGCAGAAGTGACTCTCTGGATCAGGGCACGCATATGGCTGATGGTAAGGAAGGTTCAATGTAGCCTTCCGTGAGGTAGATTACGGCAATTGCACTGCTGCCCGAACTTCCTGCATCGTCTTTTCGGCGATGGCCCGGGCGCGGGCAGCGCCGTCGGCAAGCACGGCCGGTACCAGGTCTGGTTGGGCTGCAATCTCGGCGCGCTTGGCTCGGAAGGGTTCAAGGGCATTGTTCAAACTCTCGGCAAAGCGTTTCTTGCAATCCACACAGCCGATACCAGCCCGGCGGCATTCGATGTTGATCATTTCCACATCTTCCTTGGAAGTGAAGACCTTGTGGAGCGTGAAAACGTTGCACACATCCGGGTTGCCCGGATCGGTGCGTTTTATGCGCTGCGGGTCGGTGACCATCATCATGACGCGCTGGACGGGTTTCTTCGGGTGTGGCAGCCAGTTCGATGTGGTTGTTCAGGCTTTTGCCCATTTTCTCTTTGCCGTCAATACCGAGAACTTTTTGCACCTCGGCGGCTTTCATTTGTGGTTCGATAAGCACGTTGGTATTGTAGTCGGTAATTAAATGAGCGGACGATCTCGCGGGCAAACTCGATGTGGGGAGCCTGGTCAATGCCCACCGGGACGAGGTCCGTTTTATAGAGCAAGATATCCGCGCTCATCAGCACCGGGTAGCCGACCAACCCATAGTTGACATTGTTTGGGTTCTGGCGAACCTTTTCCTTGAAGGTCGGCAGGTCGGTCAGTTTACCGAGGGGCGTGACCATCGAAAGGAGGGTGTGCAGTTCGGTGACCTGCGGGACATGCGACTGGACGAAGAGGATGGTCTCCTCCGGGCGGATGCCGACAGCCAGCAGGTCGAGGGCCAGGTCGTAGGTGTTCTGTTTCAGGTTTAGAGTGTCCTCAACGGTAGTCAGGGCATGCAGGTCCACAATGCAATAGACGCACTCGTAATCGTCCTGCAAAGCGACATAGTTCTTGAACGCGCCCAGGTAATTGCCCAGGTGGGCGCGCCCGGTTGGGCGGATGCCTGAAAAGACGCGGCCTTTTTTAGTCATGGTTGCCTCGTAGAAAACAGATTTGTATAAACTGAAGATCCGTACTACTTTTTTAATAGTTCTTCGACCAGTCCCATGACTTCGCCCGGATTGGCATGCCGTCCGGTCTGGAGTTTGGAGTATACCAGCGTTATCGTTCACTGATGACCTCGTAACGGCCTCCCTCGGAAGGAATGAGAGTAATACTCTCAATTTCCGGCTCGTATGGTTTTGAGCAGTTCGTTTGCCAGGCCAACGGCCCGGTCAGTATAGTGTCAGACTGTGCAATAGACGATGGATATTTTTAACAAGGCGTCAGCTCCTTAGATAATAATTCAAAAATTATACTGCTTCTTGCATAAATCGGTGAACTTCCCGTTGCGATTCAGGGGCATGGTAGTCCAAACTGTTTTGATAGTTCCGACCCTTTGACGCATGACAACCTTACATGTATAATCATTTTACGTTCTCAAATCCCAAAATGATATTTTTCGAGGCCCAGCATGGCTCTGCGCGGCAACCTGCGCGACTTCACCATCTCTCAATTATTGAATCTCATTAACCTGGCCAATAAAACCGGGACTCTTGTGGTTGAAGGACCCAGCGAGACTGCCCAGGTTGCCTTCCGAGACGGGAAACTGGCTTATGCCCAAATTGACCAGGAAGACAGCAGCCTGGCGTCGGTGTTATATAAAGCCAAAAAGTTATCCTCAGGTCAGTATCAGATCAATCCAGCAGCGTGCTGCCCATATCCCCGACAAGGAACTGGGTTTACTACTTATCAATGCCGGATATTTATCGCAGGAAGACATCCTGACCAATCTCCAGCAGCATTTTACTGATATCATCCAGCGTCTGTTTACCTGGGTGGAGGGCTTTTTCCACTTCGACAATGACGCACTCCCGCCGGATGACCGGATCAGCGTCCACCTGGATCTCGAAAACCTAATCATCGAAGGGTTCGCGCCAAATGCGCGAGTGGGAGCAATTGCAGGATGAAATTCCCAGCCTGGATATGGCACTCAAGTTCACGGACCGTCCCGGCGCCAATCTGCGGAATGTCAACTTGAGCGTTGAAGAATGGCGGGTTGTTTCATATATCAACCCTCGCAATACAATCCGGCAGATCGCCAGCGCCACCAAGATGAACGACCTGGAGATCCGGCGCATCGTTTATGGCCTGCTGCAAGCCGGCCTGGTCGAGACTCACCAGGCTCGAAGGCGCGTGTAGCTCCAGCCGCGCGACTGTCAGGGTCTTCCCCACGGAAGATAAAGAAGAGCAGAAATCGCTAGTCAATCGCCTCATTAATAGAATTCGTTCCCTCTGATCCTTCTCGAGGATTGTCATTATGCAAACGGTTAAAATGGTTGTGACGGGTCCCTTTAACGCTGGCAAAACTGAGTTCATCCGATCAGTCAGCGAGATCGATGTTGTCTCCACTGAACGCAAGATTTCCTCAGCCAATGAAAAGTCGGTCAAGGAAGCGACCACCGTTGCCATGGATTTTGGCCGGATCACGGTGGACGACGACCTGGTATTGTACCTGTTCGGCACGCCCGGCCAGCGGCGATTCGACTTCATGTGGGAGATCCTCTCCGAGGGCATGCTCGGTTTCATCGTCATGGTGGACAGTACCCGCCCGGAGACTTTCCGCGAGGCCCGCTCCATCCTTGAAACCTTCCATGCTTACGCTCCGACCCCCTATGTGGTAGCCGCCAATAAACAGGATATGAAGGATGCCTGGGATATTGAAGATATGCGGCACGTCCTGCGCCTCGATCCCAAAGTCAAATTGCTCTCATGCGTTGCCACCGATCGGGAATCGGTAAAAGCAATCCTGCTTGAACTGCTCTACAGCATCCTGTCCGAAATGGAGAACGGGAAGCTCTAGTCTTCCATCTTGGTTGCTTGCATAAAAGTCAGTGTTGCCACAAAGGGAGGGTTGTGAGAGTGCTCACACGCAGACATCCGACCAACCCTGCCGGCACGAGCGGATGTTTCCTTGACATTCCTACCTCACTCAGGTAGAATACCGTTCGCCCAAGAATGGGCCTGTAGCGCAGTTGGGAGCGCGCCTCAATCGCACTGAGGAGGTCAGGGGTTCGAATCCCCTCAGGTCCACGCAGGGAGGAGCCGGAACTTTCGATTGCGGGATGGCAACATCAACAACCTGTCTTCTGCATACTGCCATTTTGAAAACAAATATGGGCCCATAGCGCAGTTGGGAGCGCGTCTCAATGGCATTGAGAAGGTCGCGAGTTCGAATCTCGCTGGGTCCACTGGCAATCGCGATTAGATCTCTGATCGCGATTGTGCTATAATAGCTGAAATATTGAAGGTCATGACAGGAGTAGTAGGTCATCCCGTCAGCGAGAAGGGAGAGCGAGGTGGAAGCCCTTCACGGTGCAAGCGGGAGCGCCACTGCGAGACTGAACTCGCCTGCCCTCGCAAGAGAGACTGCGCTGGTGAATCCAGTAGTCAGCGCCGGGAAAGCCCGTTATAGCAGACGAGTGGTCTACATCGTCCTGCAGGTCTGACGTTGCCAGGCTCTGTGCGTGAAACCAGGAGCTTGATAGGCAATTCGGGGTGGTACCGCGGAGATTAACCCTTCGTCCCTGAGTGGATGAAGGGATTTTTGTTTGGTATTATGAAAGAAGGCGTAAAATTGGAAGCGAGAGAGTCACCGATCAGAAAGACACGAGAGGTCCAGCCCTGCCTTCTCCGCGCGCCTCCGCATTGCGTCCAATCGGGTAGGTCAACATCTAGATCCTGTCGAAATTTCCGCATCCATAACCAAGATTTGATAATTTCGAGGTAAAAATGAGCGACTACATTCCACAAGAAATCGAACCAAAATGGCAGGCCAAATGGGAAGCAGACGGGTTGTACCATGCCGATATTGACGAAGAGCAAGCCCAAGCATTACGCGCTGATGATGCTGCCCTATCCATCCGGGGACCTGCATATTGGTCATTGGTATGCCTACACTCCGCCCGATGCGCGTGCCCGATTCATGCGCATGAATGGCTATAACGTTCTGTTTCCCATCGGTTTTGATGCCTTTGGCCTGCCGGCGAGAATGCAGCCATTAACACGGCATCCACCCCAAAGAGTGGACATACAAAAACATTGAAAAAATGCGCCAGCAACTGCGCTTGATGGGCTCGATGTACGATTGGCGGCGCGAGACTGTTTCCTGCAGACCCGGAATACTACAAGTGGACGCAATGGTTCTTCAGCCAGCTTTATAAAGCACGGACTGGCCTATCGCAAGATGTCCCCGGTGGACTTCTGTCCGCACTGCAACACCACCCTGGCACGCGAACAGGTCTGGGGCGATGACCGCCACTGCGAACGCTGCGGTACCCCGGTCATCAAGAAAGACCTGGCGCAATGGTTCTTCAAGACCACTGCCTACGCTGAAGAATTACTGAACTACGAAGGCATGGACTGGCCTGAGCGTGTGAAGGTTCTGCAGACCAACTGGATTGGTCGTTCGGAAGGAGCCGAAGTGAATTTCTACTGGCTTCAAAGATCAAAACTCCGGAGGGGGAATAAAACCAGCGAATCCTTCGAGATCTTCACCACCCGACCGGACACGCTGTGGGGTGTCACCTTTATGGTGCTTTCCCCGGAGCATCCGCTGGTGGACAAAGTTACCACCCCGGAGCACAAGGCCGAGGTTGAAGCCTACAAAGCCCAGGCCGCCCGCCAGTCTGACATCGACCGCGAAGCCGTTGACAAGGAAAAAACCGGGTGTCTTCACCGGTGGCTATGCCATCAACCCGGTCAACGGTGAAAAGATCCCCATCTGGATCGCGGACTACGTTCTGATGACCTACGGCACGGGTGCCATCATGGCTGTCCCGGCACACGACCAGCGCGATTTCGAGTTTGCCCGTAAATATGGGATCGAGGTCCGGGTGGTGATCCAGCCTGACGGATGTGGATCCGCTGGACGGCGCTACCATGCCCGCCTCGGTTCCAGCCTCTGGTACGATGGTCAATTCCGGCCCCCTGACCGGCACCTCCGCCGACGAAGCCTTTCACGCGGCGATCAAGTTTGTTGCCGAAAAAGGTTTTGGTAAGGGTTCCATAAACTATAAACTCCGCGATTGGCTGATCTCCCGCCAGCGTTATTGGGGCGCGCCCATCCCGATGATCTACTGCGAGAAGGATGGCTGGAACCCGGTCCCGGATGCCGAACTGCCCGTGCTGTTGCCCGAAGATGTGGCGTGGAAACCCACTGGTGAATCGCCATTGAAACTGCATCCGACCTGGAAACAAGCTATATGTCCGGTATGCGGTGGGCCGGCCGAGCGCGAGACCGACACGATGGACACGTTCATGTGCTCGTCGTGGTACCACCTGCGCTACCTGTCCCCGCATTACGATAAAGGTCCGTTCGACCCGAAAGAATACGATTACTGGATGCCCGTCGACACCTATACCGGCGGCATCGAGCATGCCAACATGCACCTGATCTACACACGCTTCTTCCACAAGGCCTTGCGCGATATGGGCATCACCAAAGGTCCCGAGCCGATGATCCAGTTGCGCAACCAGGGCATGGTGCTGGGCGAAGACCACGAAAAGATGTCCAAGAGCAAAGGCAACGTCTCCGCGCCTGATGAGCTGGTTGAACGCTACGGAGCGGACGCTGTGCGTTCCTACCTGGTCTTCTTTGCCAAATGGGACTTGGGTGCACCGTGGAATTCCTCCGGCATTGAGGGAACCTACCGCTGGCTGAGGCGTGTCTGGGTGCTGGTCACTTCGACAACCCAGTCACAATCCTTCCAGCACCCAGCGAGCGGTATCAACCCGGATGTCCCAGCGAAAGGAAGTGCAGGCACCAGATTGTCAAGCGGGGAGAATCAACAGGGCAATATCCAAATCCTGCGCCGCAAACTCCACCAGACCCTCAAGCACGTGACTCACGACTTCGAGAATTTCGAGTTCAACACGGTTATCTCCGGCCTGATGGAATTGCTGAACGAGATGAACAAAGCCAAGGAAGCCGGGGTGCGGGCACGCCTGAATGGAACGAAGCCGTGGATATCTATCTGCGCATGCTGGCTCCGGTTTGCCCGCACATTGCCGAGGAATTATGGACGCAGACGGGCCGGAAATACTCCATCCATACCCAACCCTGGCCGACTGTGGACGAGGAGGCCGCCCGTGAGGAAGAAATCACCATCCCGGTGCAGGTCAATGGCAAACTGCGCGACCGGGTGGTCGTCCAGGCAGATGCCAGCGAAGAAGATATAAAGTCTGCTGCGCTGGCGAGCGAAGCCGTCCAAAAATTCCTGGAAGGGAAGACCCTGAAAAAAGTGATCGTGGCGCAGAAGAAACTGGTGAATATCGTGGTATAGATCCGATAGTGGCGACTTGAAAGTCGCCACTCTTTTCTTTTTTCGCATGGGTTGCTAGATTGTCAACCGATAGAAAACCAGCTTCGTCAGGGGAAATTCCTCCAGCTGGCTGAACCCGCGCCTCTTCGCCAATTCGTCCAAAATTTCCGGAGCTAAACGATATATCTAATGGTGCCCCAAAGTTTTCTTCGCGAAAGGCCCATTCCAGAACTGCCACCCGTTTGCGGGCCACCCGGCGGGCTTCGCTCAATACCTGGAGCTGTTCATCCGATTCATGCAGCAATAGTCCCATGAATATCAAATCGAAGCTGGCATCCGCGAAGGGTAACGCTTTCTGCGGGCTTACTCTCGCGGAAGTTCCCGGTCGGCACATAGATTCGCGCTGCGGGAAGCATTTCAGGGTTGACGTCAATGCCGGAGACAGCCAGTCCGCGCCTGGCAAACGCTTCAGCAAATACTCCGGTCCCGGTACCGACATCCAGCACGGACATTATTTTCGTTTCTTCAAGACACAACTCAACCACCCGGTCGACTTCGAGACGCGCAATTCTCTCAGGGTTACGCAATCGAGAAATGTCCCCTTCAAAACGTTTTTCGTGCATGGCGTTTCTCATGAAAGGATTTGACGCCCCTCGGAAAATGATTCTTTACCATCCCTTGTACAAGTTTTCCCCAACCGAGCGGCCAGCCATCTGCGGTTATCACCGTCCAGCCGTTGCCCTCACCGGTAAGACTTCGCCGCGTATATAGGCGGCCATCCCGGCGCTGTCTGCGGGAAGATCCAACACCTTGTGTGCCTGCTCTGGATGCAAAAGCTGCCAGCGGGTGGGCCGGCTCGAAGCGATCTTTCCTGAAATTTCCGAGCCAGATACCCGGGAGGGTCACTCGCAGGCCTTTCAGATCAGGCACATCTTCCGGAACAAAATACAGCCGATCGCCCTGCAGGCGGAGACGCTCAGCAGGGAAATCCACTGCAAGAAGTCTCTTCCCGAAACTCTTGCCAGATCCGCCATAGGGAGGCCGGGATTATCCCCTGGCGAAGGGGGAATGTCAGCATCTCCGCTGGACCGTCCCTGCGTACCATGAGACAGGCGAAATGTCCCTCGCCAGCTACCCGGTGCGGGAAGAGCCGCGCTGCACCGCGTAATGCATCATTTACTGCGGTGTTATTTTCGAGTGAACCCGTTGCAGCCCTGACCCATTCTGGCTGCCCAGGCATGAAACCTGGCAACTGCGGGAGGACTTTTATTTCGAAATCGGGATGTTCCTGTAAAAACCTGTCTGCCACTGCCTCGTCTTCTTCCGGGGCAAAAGTGCAGGTGGAATAGAGCAGGTATCCGCCCGGGCGGACCAGATGGGCTGCCACTCGCAGGATGTTCGTCTGGCGTACAGCGCAGCCTGCCACCATACCCTCAGACCAGTCTTGACGCGCGCCCATATCCTTTCGGAACATGCCTTCTCCCGAGCAGGGCGCATCCACCAGCACCCGATCGAAATATGCGCCGAAATGGTCGGCCAGCCGTTCGGGAGTCTCATTGGTAACCACTACATTGGCGGCCCCCCATCGCTCCACGTTGACCACCAAATGGTTCAGGCGTTTCGTCTTGATCTCATTGGCCACCAGCAGGCCTTTTCCCTGCATCAGGGAGGCTATATGGGTGGTCTTGCCTCCCGGGGCGGCAGCCAGATCCAGGACACGTTCGCCAGGTCGGGGACCAAGCAGTTCCGCAGCTGACATGGCTGACGGGTCCTGCAGGTAGTAAAGACCCGCCAGGTGAAACGGGTGTTTTCCGGGCTCGATTGAATTTCGTCCATCTCCCGTTTGTTGAGGGCTGGGGGGAAGGGAAAAGGCAAAGTCGCACCACGCCACTTTGTCGCCCAGCCGGAAGGGGGATATTTTCTTAAACTCGTCCGCAGAAAGTTTCAGGGTGTTGACACGCAGCCCATGCATGGGATCATGGTTCAGGGCCTCGGCGAAGGCGGGATACTCGTCACCCAGGAAGCGGGACATGCGCTCGAGGAACCGGGTCGGGATTGGAATAGGCTCAGGCACAAGGCGATTATAATGGCGTTATGCGAATCGAAGACTTAAACTGGATGGATGTGGAAGAATATCTCAAGCATGACGACCGGCTGATCCTGGTGGTGGGGGCCTGCGAACAGCACGGGTATCTCTCCCTCCTATCCGATATTAAAATTCCGCTGGCTCTGGCGGACGCTGCCTCGAAACAGACCGGCGTGCTGGTAGCGCCACCGATTAATTATGGCGCCAGTCCGTACTTTCTCACCTACCCAGGCACGCTCAGTCTGCGGTTGTCCACATTGATGGACGCGCGTGGAGGATATTGTCCGCTCTGCCCATGGACAGGGCTTCAAACGCATTCTCATTCTGAACGGTCACGGGGCAACAGTGGTTTGAAAGTGCGCCTGACAGAACTTGCCAATGAACTGCCAGAAGTGAAATTCCAGTGGTATGCCTGGTGGATGGCACACAGCGTGGAGGAAGTGGCCACGCATCATCAGCTCAAACCCAGCCATGCCAACTGGCTGGAGGCTTTCCCCTTCACCATTGTTGCTGATCTGCCTGCAGGCGAGAAAACTCCTCCGCATGTGCCTTCCGATATCCTGGATGCCCGCCTTTCCCGTAAAGTCTATGGCGACGGGTCTTTTGGAGGGCCATACCAGGTCTCAGCCGAGATAATGCAGGAAGTTTTTGAGGCTGCAATCCAGGATGTCCTGCAATTGTTGAAATTTGAATGAAGATTGGGCGGGATGAGCAGGTAAGGGATTCTGTGCCTTGCTCCCTTGACCAAATCAGACCATACAAGTATAATTTGCCTCCATTGAGAGATAACCATTATCTGCGACATTTAGCGAGCGCTTGAAGCTCAATGCTTCGAAGCGCTTGCTTTTCGTGTCTCTGGCATCACTGGAATGTTGGAGCGAGGGCGGTCAGTCGCAGGTGTTAAATTGAAAGATGAGGAGACGGTCGAGTGGAAACCAAGGGACTGATTTCGTTACGCATCAGTCTTGCTTCTCCGGAAACCATTCTTTCCTGGTCGTACGGCGAAGTCCTGAAACCCGAAACCATCAACTACCGCCGCTTGCGCCCGGAAAAAGACGGCCTTTTTTGTGAGGCGATCTTTGGCCCGACCCGTGATTGGCAATGCTACTGCGGCAAATATAAAAATCCCCGTTATAAAGGCATCACCTGCGATAAATGCGGCGTGGAAGTCACCCGCTCGTCGGTGCGCCGCGAGCGCATGGGACACATCATGCTGGCGACGCCCGTTGCGCACATCTGGTACACCCGCCGTATCCCATCCTACCTGGGCATGCTGCTGGATATCTCCCGCCGCAACCTGGACCGGGTGCTGTACTTTGCCCAATATATCGTCACTTACGTGGACGAAGATGCCCGCCAGAAAGCCCTGAAGCGCCTGGAAGACGAAATCTCCGTCTCCGAACGTGAACAGGCGGCTGTCATTAATGCCAAGATTGCCGAGATCAAGACAGCCCGCGATAAGAAACAGGCCGAACTCCAAGCCAACGCAAGGTCGAGACTGGAGCCCAGTATGACGAGCAGATTGCCGCCAGGCTGGAACCGATCATCCAGGAAGGCCAGACGGCTGGAACGTTATCTCCAGGAAAATAAGGGTGAGGCTGCTCAAAGAAGCCGTCGTCTTTGGCAGCACTGGCACGGTGATCGTCGATGCTGGCATAAAAGTCGGCGCAACGCACATTGGCAAAGTACAAAAATTTGTTCAGGAGAAGCTTGGAAGCCATCGAAAATGAACTCAAGGACGAGAAGGTCCGCGCCCTGGAGGCAGTAAAACGGAAGCTGCAACGATCAAGGCGGAAGCCGATGAGCAGATGAATGCACTGCGCGAGCCAGCTGGAAGACCAGACCTCCACCAGTCACGATGCCAACGCCCGCCAACGCGACGAACTGATGGAACTGCGTCCGTTCACATTCCTGGGTGAGACCCGCTATCGCGAACTCAAACAACGCTGGGGCCAGGTCTTCCGCGCCGACATGGGCGCCGAGGCTTTCTACGACATCCTGCGACGCCTTGACCTGGACAAACTTTCTGAAGAACTCTGGCACGAAGTCCGGACCACCAAATCCAAGCAGAAGCGCAAGAAAGCCACCACCCGTTTGAAGGTCGTGGAGGCGTTCCGCCGTTCCGGCAACCGCCCCGAGTGGATGATCCTGACCGTCCTGCCGGTCATTCCTCCGGACCTGCGCCCGATGGTGCAGTTGGATGGCGGCCGTTTTGCCACATCCGATCTGAACGATCTTTACCGCCGTGTGATCAACCGCAACAACCGTCTCAAGCGACTGCTCGAACTCGGCGCGCCGGATGTGATCGTCCGCAACGAAAAGCGCATGTTGCAGGAGGCTGTGGATACTTTGATCGACAACAGCCAGCGCGGCAAAGCTCTCAGCCGCCGTGGTCGCCGCGAACTCCGAACTCCCTGAGCGACATGCTCAAAGGCAAGAAAGGCCGTTTCCGCCGCAACCTGCTCGGCAAGCGCGTGGATTATTCCGGTCGTTCCGTGATCGTGGTTGGTCCGCAGTTGAAGCTCTATCAGTGCGGTCTGCCCAAGAGCATGGCGCTGGAACTATATCCGCCCGTTCGTGATTGCGCGGCTTGGTAAACCATAACTATGCCGCCAATGTCAAAGGTGCGCGCCGCTTGATCGAGCGCAACCGCCCCGAGGTCTGGGAAGCGCTCGAAGAAGTCATCAAGGACCGCCCGGTGTCTGCTCAACCGTGCGCCTACCCTGCACCGCCTGGGTATCCAGGCCTTTGAGCCGATCCTGATCGAAGGTTCTGCCATTCAATTGCATCCGCTGGTCTGCTACCGCTTTCAACGCGGACTTTGACGGCGACCAGATGGCTGTCCATGTTCCGCTATCAGATAAAGCTGTTCAGGAAGCCCGCCGAGCTGATGCTGGCATCCAAGAACCTGCTGAAACCCGCCGATGGTGAACCGATCATTTCTCCGTCCAAGGATATGGTGCTGGGCGTGTACTACCTGACCATGCTGCAGACAAGCCGCATAAAGGTGATGGCCGCGCCTTTTCGGATATGGACGAAGTCGATCTGGCCTTTCAATTGGGCAGGTGGAAATCCACAGCAAGATCAAGTTCCGCGCTAAGACCTGGTACGATGACGAAGGAGATCGTCTGCCCGAAGCTGAAACTCGCCTGATCGAAACAACTGTCGGGCGCGTGTCTCTTCAACCGTGTCCTGCCCGAAAAAGTTCAATTTATCAACCGGAAGTTGGAAAAAGGCGGCGTGAAGGACTTGATCGCTGAAGTATATGAACTCTACGGACAGGATGTCACGACCGATACTGCCGATGAAATCAAGCGCATCGGTTTTGAATACGCGATGCGGTCCGGCACCACGATCGCAGTTTCCGATATTACCGTTCCGCCGGAGAAACAGGTGATCGTGGAAAAAGCGCTCAAGGATGTGGAAGTGGTACTGCGCGATTTCCGCCGCGGTCTGCTTACCGAGCAGGAACAGAACGAACGCATCATCCAGATCTGGCAGGAGACCACCAACGATGTTGCCAAAGCGGTCCGCGCCGCCCTGGACCCGGATGGCAACCTGTCCACCATGGCAAACTCCGGCGCGACCAAGGGCGGTTTCGGTCCCATTTCCCAGTTGGCCGGTATGCGCGGTCTGATGGCTGATCCGTCCGGGCGTATCATCCCGATGCCGATCCGTTCCAACTTCCGCGAGGGACTTACAGCGCAGGAATACTTCATCTCAACGCATGGAGCGCGCAAAGGTCTGGCGGATACAGCCCTGCGTACAGCGGATGCCGGTTATCTGACCCGCCGCCTGGTGGATATTGCACAGGACATCATCATCAACGAACCCGACTGCGGCACGCACAAGGGCATCTGGATTCGCAGGAAGGACGATGTCGCAGGTCAATCCATGGCTTCCCGCATGTACGGACGCCTGGCTGCCGAGCGGGTGCTCGACCCGAAGACGGGCGAAGTGCTGGCTGAACCGGACGATGTTCTCGACCACGACCTGGCGCGCAAGATCGCCACCGCGGAAGTGGAGGAAGTGAAAGTCCGCTCCGCGCTGACCTGCGAACTGACCCATGGCATCTGCGCCAAATGCTACGGTGTCGACCTGGCACGCGGCACGATGGTCGAAATGGGCTCTGCAGTGGGTATTGTGGCTGCCCAATCCATCGGTGAGCCTGGCACGCAGTTGACTCTGCGCACCTTCCATACCGGCGGTGTGGCGGCTGGAGGCGATATCACCACTGGTCTGCCGCGCGTTGAAGAACTCTTCGAATCCCGCAAACAACCGAAGGGTGAAGCGGTCGTTGCCGAGATCAAGGGCACGGTGCGCATCATCCAGTCGGACAAATATGCCGACATGCGTCATCGTCCGCGTCGAACAAAGCGAAATGATCCATGACGAGTTCGATGTGCCCGAAGGAATGGAAGATCCAGGTCAAGGATGAAACCGAGATCAAGGCTGGCGACATCATCGCCACCCTGGAAGACGCCACCATCGCCGCAGAGCATGGCGGCAAGGTGCGGATCGAGAAGCGCAAGGTGTATGTCTCCCACGAACAGCGTGAAGAGATCGAACATGAAATCCCCACCACCCTGCGCCTGCTGGTCAAGGATGGCGATCACGTGGAAGATGGTCAGCCGCTGACCGAAGGTTCGTTGAACCCGCACCGGGTTCTGCGAGTCCAGGGACGGGAAGCCTGCCAGATGTACCTGATGACCGAGATCCAGAAGGTGTATCGCTCACAGGGCCAGAACATCCATGACAAGCACTTTGAAGTCATCATCCGCAAGATGTTGAGCAAGGTGCAGGTGCTGCGCCCGGGTGACACCCGTTACCTGCCGGGTGATGCGGTGGAACGGCTGGAAGTCCAGAGGGTGAACGAACAATTGCTGGCGAAGGGAAGACCCCGGCAAAATTCCATGAACTGCTGCTGGGTGTGACCAAAGCCTCGCTGAGCACCGACTCGTTCCTCTCAGCCTCCTCGTTCCAGCACACCATCAAGGTGCTGGCGGGCGCGGCCATCGGTTCCTCCACCGATCCGCTCTATGGGTTGAAAGAGAACGTGATCATCGGCAAGCTGATTCCCGGCCGGGACCGGGTTTCGTCCATGGACGCTTCCTGGCGGTCGAAAAAGCGCTTGCCCAGGCCGGTTCTTCGCAGTGGACCGAGATCCCGGATGCCGGGGCATCGGACTAGATCCCCAGCCTCCCTGAAAGAGTTGCCCTCTTAGGGCACTTTCTGAACAACGTAATGTGAGCGATTTCGAGGCGGCCAACTGGCCGCCTCGTTTTTATAGGGGGGATTGTTTTTTGGGATAAAAAACCGTATGATGGTAGCATAATCCACACGCCAAAGGGAGGCTGCCATGTACCGGATGAAAACCATTTCAATTTTCACTATCATTCTTCTCTTTTTGCTTCCTGGATGTAGTCCACAACCGGGGACCGCTGTGGACGGGGGCACGGGTCAGGATCCGACTGCTGCTATCCAGACCCGCGTCGCCGAGATCGTTGCATCGACTTTTGCAGCCCAGACCGCCATTGCCAACGCCGTGGCAGCCACCCTGGCTGCCATGCAACCCGCTACGCCTGAGTCTACCTTCACGCCATCCATCACTCTCACACCGCTCTTCACTTACACCCCATCGCTTTCTCCCACGCCGACCTTCACGCTTACCCCTGAATTCCCGACGGTCAGCGTCTCGGTGCAGACCAACTGCCGGTTTGGTCCAGGCTCAGCCTACAATGTCCTCGGCATCATGAACGTTGGGGAAACTGCCCAAGTGGTGGGCAGGAACGCCTCGAGCGACTACTGGATCATCAAACTGTCTTCCAATCCTTCCATCACCTGCTGGCTGTGGGGAAAGTATGCCACGCTGGTGGGGAATACAACCGGGCTGCCTGTCGCCACGCCACCCTCCACCCCCACACCCAAATATACCCCCACCCTGGCGGTAAGTTACCTTGTCAACTATGATAGTTTAGATTACTGCAGCACGTGGGGTTACTATATCAAATTCAAGATCGTCAATAACGGCGATTTGACCTGGGAAGGGATCTGGGTCAGGCTTATAGACGAGACGGCAGGCATCTCCAGGGATTATTTTAATGATAATTTCCAAAATTTAGTTGGGTGTACAGTCTCCGCAACGGACCATAACCTGGAACCGGGAGAAATCGGGTATTCCACCTCTGTATTTTACACTTTCGATCCTTCTGGTCATCATTTCTCGGCCCTCATAAAGTTATTTTCAGGGGTCGGATTGACCGGGACTTCCCTGGAAAAAACATTAACCTTCACACCTTAAATGATTGTATAAATCAACTTATACTACAGTGAGAGGTTGCCATGTCCTGGAAAAAATTCATAGGTATATTTACGTCGGTCTTTCTCATTTTCCTTTCCGCATGCAGCTTTCCGGGAGTGCAGGTTGTGGATAATGAACCCACCCTGGATTCGACCATCGCCATCCAGACAGCCGCTGCCGGGATTGTCCAATCAACTTCCGCAGCTGAGACGGCCCTTGCCAACGCGGTGGCAGCCACCCTGGCTGCCATGGCGACCAGCACCCCCGAGTTTACCTTTACGCCATCCGATACACCCACAACCTCAATTACTCCCACATCATCCATTACTCCTACATCATCATTTACCCCCTCGGTGACGTTCACGATGACCTCCGAGGTCCCCATGGTCAGCGTCTCGGTGCAGACCAACTGCCGGTCCGGACCCGGCTCTGTGTACGACCTTCTCGGCGTCTTGCCCGTTGGACAATCTGCTCAGGTGGTGGGTCGCAATATCAATAACGATGGTACTCCCGCCAACGATACCTGGATCATCAAGCTACCCTCCAATCCGGCCATCACCTGCTGGCTGTGGGGAATGTATGCCACGGTGGTGGGGAATACAGCCGGGCTGCCTGCCGTCCCTCCGCCGCCGACCCCGACGCCTCCCATCACATTCACCGTTGTTTATGTGGAGACTATAAATTGTGGCGCACTGTATGCCTTCAAGTTTAATATAACCAACAACGGGAGCCTCACCTGGCAGTCCATCAAATTAACCATCACAGATAACACCACCGCGGCAATCTTTAATCACACATCCGATACGTTCCGGTCCTATAATGGCTGTATCATGGAAATTGATCAACTCGATCTTACGCCGGGGGAAACCGGGCCGGTGGCGAATGTTAATCCCGGTCAGCTCGGATATAACCCGGCCGGCCATAGTTTCACTGCTGTCTTCAGGCTTTGTTCTGAAAATGGGCTGGGGGGCACCTGCCTGGAAAAAACACTCTCATTCAATCCGTAAAACCTTCCGGGGCGGCTGACCAGCCGCCCCTTTCTTTTTCTCCTTGACGCTTTTCCTCTTTCCCCGTAAGATAACCCATAGTTAGAACATTCTTTCACCACAACGTATGGGATGGTTCACGAAGACCTTTTTGTGACCTTTGTGTGAATCGTGGTGAATCCAGGAGCCTTTATGGAACTCGGCCTCGTCCGCAAGATCGATATCGACCAGGAAATGCAGCAGGCGTATCTCGATTACGCCATGAGCGTGATCGTGGCGCGCGCCCTGCCGGATGCACGCGATGGGCTCAAACCCGTCCAGCGCCGCATCCTGTACGCCATGTACGACATGGGCATCCGCGCCGACAGCCCCTACAGGAAATCCGCCCGTATCGTCGGCGAAGTGCTGGGCAAATACCACCCGCACGGCGACTCAGTCTGTCTACGAAGCCATGGCGCGCATGGCGCAGGATTTCTCCATGCGTACCCTGCTGGTGGACGGGCAGGGCAACTTCGGCTCGGTGGACGGCGATCCGCCGGCAGCCATGCGCTACACCGAAGCGCGCCTGGCCGCCGCCGGCGCTGGACCTGCTGGCAGACATCGACAAGAATACGGTCGATTTCACCGACAACTTCGACGACACGCTGACCGAGCCGACCGTGCTGCCGGCTGCCATCCCCAACCTGCTGGTCAACGGCGCCACCGGCATCGCCGTCGGCATGGCCACCAACATCCCGCCGCACAACCTGGGCGAGATCGTGGATGCCTGTGTCTACATGCTCGAGAACTGGGAAAAGCTCGACGATATCGACGTGGAAGACCTGATGGAGTTCGTCCAGGGACCGGATTTCCCCACCGGCGGCATCATCATCGAGCAGAAGGGCGAGGAGGGCATCGAGGCCGCCTACGGCAAGGGCCGCGGCCGGGTCACCATCCAGGCCAAGGCCCACATCGAAGAGATGGAGCGCGGCAAGAGCCGCATCATCGTCACCGAGCTGCCCTACCAGGTCAACAAGTCCAGCCTGATCGAGCGCATCGCCGAACTGGTGCGCGACGGTCAGCTGGAGGGCATCGCCGACCTGCGCGACGAATCCGACCGCCAGGGCATGCGCATCGTCATCGAGCTGACCAAGAACGTCGAGCCGGAGAAGGTGCTGGCGGCCTTTACAAGCGCACGCCCATGCAATCCACCTTCAGCATCAACCTGCTGGCGCTGGTGGATGGCGAGCCGCGCCTGCTGAACCTGAAGCAGGCCCTGCGCGTCTATCTCGAACACCGCCTGGTGGTCATCAAGCGCCGCGACCGAGTTCGACCTGCAAAAGGCGCGCGCGCGGGCGCACATCCTCGAAGGCCTGATGGTGGCCCTCAAACATCTGGATGAAATCATTGCCCTGATCAAAGGCTCACCGGATGTGGAGACTGCCCGCGCCCGATTGATGAAGCGCTACAAGCTGACGGAACTGCAGGCCAACGCCATCCTGGAAATGCAGCTTGCGCCGCCTGGCTGCGCTGGAACGCAAGAAGATCGAGACCGAATACAAGGAAACCCTCGTTCTGATCAAAGAACTGGAAGGGCTGCTCAAATCCCCCAAAAAGATGCGCGCCGTGGCTGCTGAAGAACTGCTCAAGGTCAAGAACGCCTACGGCGACCGGCGCCGGACGCAGATCGTCAGCCTGAAGGGCCGCAAGGCGAAAAAAGCACCGCTGACCGCCGCCGAACTTGTGCGGGAGCAGGTGGTCTGGATCGGCATGACCGCCGATGGGACCCTTGCGCGCACCCACGACGACAAGCCGCCGCGTCTTTCCGGCACCGAGGCGCCCAGGCTGCTGGTGAAAGCCAACGCCACCGACACGATCTACCTGGTCTGCGAACGCGGGCTTGCCGCGGCAGTGGCGGTCCATACTCTGCCGGAGGTCGAAAAGCTGGCCGATGGCACTCCATTCAACAAGCAATCCCCGCTCCAGGCGGATGAGATGCCGGTGGCGGCCTTTGCCCTGCCTGCCAGGAAATCCGAACTCCCCGAAGAAACCTGCGTCCTGACGGTCACACGCGGCGGGATGATCAAGAAGAGCCTGGTCAGCGAACTGCCCGGTCCTTCGGCGCAGACCTTCAAGCTGGTCAACGTCAACGATGGTGACAGGCTGGGCTGGGTGGCGCTGACGGATGGAAGCAAGGAAATCCTGCTGGCGACCGCCCTGGGGATGGCCATCCGCTTCAACGAGGACGATGTCCGCCCGATGGGACTGGCGGCGGCGGGGGTCAACGGCGTCAAGCTGGGGGTGGGGGATGAAGTCATCGGGATGCAAATCCTGCCTGGAACGGGTGAGCTCTTCCTGATCGCCTCCGACGGCAAGGCCAAACGGGTGGAGCAGAAGGACTTCCCGGCGCAGGGACGCTACGGCAAGGGTGTGATCGCTTGGGAACTGCCGCCCGGTGTCAAGCTGGTCGGGTTGGGAATGGGCAAGTGCAACGCAATCGTCACCCTGCACCTGCTCAAGGCCGCGCCCGAAAATGGCCCGGCTCGACGAGGCCCCGCTGCGCAAGCGCTCCGCCACGCGCGGCGAGACGGTGGTGGAGGTCAAACCCGGGGATATGCTGTTGGGTTTGACCGAGGCCTGGGCCGTGGAGCGGTATGTCGAGTTGGTGAAGAAGGAAGAGAAGAAGAAACCCTCCGCTAAGAAGTAGGAGTCGGATCGGTGGAATAAATCCGCCCCGCATCATGGAGAATGAGGCGGGGCGCTTGATTCCGGGTATGGCGAGATCCGTTCTCTCGCCTGCCCTCCCGGAAGGTAAAAATATTACCCTGGGTGGTTTTGCGGGTGCCCTTTTATGGTTACGGGATACCATCGTTTGGCGATGATGTTGCAGGCTTGGGTTTAATCGTCATCAATACTTCTATGTACTCTGCCCGTATTCCCCTGGTAATGTCATCCATGGAGAGGATATGGGTAAATAATCCGCATGAATCAAAGATGTGTTTGCAGATATCAAACCCCCAGTCAACAGTCACTAAAGAGCCTTCTTCGCTAATGGGGCTCATATGATAGACTGGCGGAAGAATATGAGAAATTTTGGCGTTTTGGTCGATCTTTGCCCGCAAAGTGGACGGCGCCGTTTTATTTACCAGTGGCACCGTGAAAATATGTGCTCCCCCTCGTTTTAACGTGCGGGCGATTTCCTTCCATACCTTGGATGGATAAAACACATGCTCCATTACATCTTGAGTCACATGTAAATCCAGGCTCTCATCTTCAAACGTCATTTCTTCCAGGTTTTCACAACGAAATCCATTTACTGTGCTGCCGTAGGGTGTATTCGGGAAATACTGTGATTGAATGTAGTGTTTGCACATCGCAGACAGCCGCGCACTCGCACCTTTATTGCTCAGGGGATGATTCATGGATGGATAAATCCCGCCAATTGGGAAAAAAGGTATCGATGACAACCATTAATGCCCTTTCCCTGGGGATACTGCCGCAATTGGTACAGACATAATAGTCCCTTAGCCATGGATTATATGCAACGAAGTGTAACATCTGTGTCGCATGTCGGGCAATGCCCGGTATTTTCGAGCACACGCTGGGGTTCTTCCTTGATTGGCTTTTTTCGGCCTGGAAAAAAATCCATTATTCTGTTAGGCATAAGCATCCATACAATTATGTTTTTTTGGAAATGCGCTGCAAATTGCTTCGCTGTCGTTTGATGACTTCATCAGCCCTCACTCGGTGGACCTTAACCTGGAAGTGTGTCCCGAAAGTATAACATTTATTAAACAAGATAAACACAGGTCTCAATATTCCTGGATCCCAACCTCCCGTGAGACCTGGTCGGCTTCACAATCCCGGGCACTTGTTTTCTCAACATTCCACATGAATGCCCGGCGTGTCAGTTGCCAATGCAGGTCAATCTGGAATCGACCGATTGCCCTGAAGGGTTGAAATGCAAAACAGCAGCCAAGTCCGATCTTCTAAAGGGTTCCCCCTTCGGTGACGGGGTCATCTGGGAGTACGATGGGCGATAAGCTGTTATCCTTCAATGCCTGGCGATGGTCGTCACCATCTGCACGGTGAAGATGCTATAAAGGCATGATGATCATTGAATATTTCCCACCAGCCCCAACTCGGGGGCGATGCGGCGCATGGCGGTGATGACATTGCCGACATGTTCCCACAGTTCGATGCCGAACTCTGCGGCGGCTTTCTGGATCTCGTCCCGGTTGGCGCCGGCAGCGAAGGCCTTGTCCTTCCACTTCTTTTTTAACGGAGGATGGCTCCAGGTCGAGCAGGGAGCGCGACGGGCGCACCAGCGCCACGGCGGTGACCAGGCCGGTGACTTCGTCGCAGGCGTAGAGCGCCTTCTCCATGCGGGTCTGGCGCGGCACACCGGTATGGTCGGCGTGGCTCATCACTGCCCGGATGACCTCCTCGGGCACGCCGCGCTGGCGCAGGATGGGTTCGCCTGCCTGCGGATGGCCTTCCAGGGTGGGATGGATCTCCCAATCGAAGTCGTGCAGCAGGCCGGTGACGACCCACTTTTCCACATCCTCGCCATATTTCTCGGCATAGAAGCGCATGGCGGCTTCCACCGAGAGCATGTGCTTGACGAGGTTGTCGTTCTTGACATATTCATGGACAATGGCAAGGGCTTCGTCGCGATTCATGATCACCTCAACGACTTACGGAAAAATTGGTTCCGGGTCTCCCAGCACGGGGACGGGATGGCCGATGTTCACATCCCACAGGGCCGCGGTTGTGGCGAGCAGTTCGCGCATGTTCCAGTACAGCAAGGATGACTTGCGGTAAACACGCTGATCGGCCGCCACCCCCACCGTTCGACCCCCAGACGGTTGCACTCGTAGATGGCGCGCGGCAGGTGGAAGGCTTGCGTTACCAGGATGGCCTCGCTCAGGCCGAAAATGGCTTTTGCCCGGTAGCAGGTGTCGTAGGTGCGCCGCCCGGCATAATCGAGCACGATGGCCTCATCCGGCACCCCCAGCGAGAGCGCCAGCGTGCGCATCACCGCCGGTTCGTTGTAGTCCACGAACGGTTGTCACCGCTCATCAGCAGCTTCTCGACCTTGCCGGCGAAATACAGATCCGCGGCGGTCTGGACGCGGTCCTGCAGCACCGGGGTGGCAGTGCCGTTGCGCCACAGCCCGCGCCGAAGACGATCGCCACCCGCCGGGCGGGAACCTCCGCGGCAGAATAGGTCCTCGAGCGTGCATACAGGCCGGTGACCAGGCGCGCGACCAGCAGCACCGCAATGGCTGTCCCGGACAGGATGAGCAAGAGTTTTATCAGCATGGTAAAGAAACGTTTGATCCTTTTTTTGAACACAGGGGGGAATTGTACCCGAAAACAAAAAAGTGCGGATGGGGAGCCATCCGCACTTTCATAATTCTCGCTGGGAAAGGGCCTATAGTCAGTTTCTTGCGTATCTCTGCGCTCAGGAAATCCATAACCCAGACCACCACGACGATCGCCCAAATGGCCGTGCCGGCCTGGTGGTAACCGACCATGGAGTTGATCTGCTGGTCTGAGGTAATACCCGATCCCGCCGCCGCCCACAAAGCCGATGACGGTCGAAATGCGCACGTTGATGTCCCAATGATAAACGATGTACGACACGAAATCCGGGACGATCTGCGGGATGACCGAGTGGATCACCACCTGCAACCGGTTGGCGCCGGTGGCCTGCAGGGCTTCGATCGGTCCGGGATCGATGCCTTCCACGGCTTCCGAGAAGAGCTTGCCCAGGGAAGCAATCGTCACCACTGTCAGGGCCAGGGTGCCCGCGAAAGGACCAAACCCAAGCCAGAAGGCAAAAACGGTAGCCATCACCAGCGGATCGTAGGAACGGGTCAGGTTGAAGAAGGAACGCGTGATGTAATACACGGTCGTTCCCAGCGGACCGCGCTTGGTGATGTTGCTGGCAGCCAGGAAACTGAGCGGGGCGGCGATGACAGTGGCGATGGAGGTCGAGAGCAGTGGCCATGAAAATGGTGACCAAGATGGCCTGCGAACACATCTTTGAATGCCTGGCTGGGCTTCGAGCTCGCCGACCGGGAGCAGCGTATCCACCTGGATGCGGCTGGCAACGCCGTTCACGGAGGCTGCGATCTGCTTGGCATCCGCTTCCAGTCTGAAATTGCCCCTCGCAGTCTGTAGTGGTATAGGGAAGGGTGAACTTGCCCTTATTCGGGAACAGCCAGCGGACGACGTATCTCGGATTGGGCGCCAGGTTAAATCCTTCGAGTGTGAACTTGTCCTTGACCGCCGCGCAGGCGACGCTGGTCACCAGGCGTGGGCCGGATGTCACCGGCGTGGCCGTTGGGTGCTGACCCACATGGGATCGGGAAAGTTATTTCGATGGTGGTGGTGCTGTAATCGTGCGTGATCAGGTCCGGGGTCATGAAGGCCAGCACAACAGCGCCTTGCGCCTTGGGGGCATCGGTTATCAGGCGCGAGAAATCGACCTGGGTGACCCTGGCGGAAAGACCCGGTGATAGGTACACCCGCATCGCAATGACCAGGGTGGTGCCAAGCAGGATCGTCAGAGTCGGAGGCGGCTTTTTTCATCGTTACACCAACCTCTCCCGCACCTTGGCGCTCAGGTAATCCAGGATGATCACCACGATGGCGATGGCGATGAAGGCTGCGCTCACGGCCCGGAATCTGATTGATCTGGATCCATTGGATCAGATAGAAGCCGATCCCGCCGCCGCCGACCATGCCGATGACGATGGAGGAGCGCACATTGATGTCCCAGCGGTAGATCGTGAAGGAGGTAAACGGCGGGATGATCTGCGGGATCACCCCGTAGCGCACCACCTGCACCCAGTTGGCGCCGGTGGCGCGGATGGCCTCGATCGGTCCGGGGTCGATCCCTTCGATGACTTCCGAATACAAGCTTGGCCAGGGCTGCCACGGAATGGAACGCAAGCGCCAGGACACCCGCGAAAGGTCCCAGGCCGATGATAACGACAAAGACGATGGCGATGATCAGCGCTTCGATCGAGCGCAGGATGTTCAAGCAGGGTACGGACGATGACATAGATGGCCAAGGTGATCGGGTTGCCGCCCATCAGGTTGCGGGCTGCCAGGAAACTGATCGGGACGGCCAGGAAGATCCCAGAAGGGTCGCCATCAGCGCCATGGTCACGGTTTCGAGCATGCCTTTGCACGACGATAGCCCCCGTTGGAGGAAATTCGATCCCGCCCAGTGGGACGGTACTGGTCAAAATAGACCTGATGCTCCAGGATAAGGGTCTTATCGGGTTGGGCGATCAGCACGGTGCATGGGCACGTGAATGGTGGTGGTCAGGGAGCCGTTCGCGTCGGTGCGGACGACCAGCATCGCTGTCTCCATTGTTCCCTCCGCAGCAGGTTGGTATCGCCGATAGCTGTCTGCCACCAGATGGTGTATCCGTATCCGGCCACATCCCGGAGACTGACCGTGTCAGCGTATCCGTCAGGGTCCGCCGCAGCTAGGCGTAACCGAGGCGACTCTGCCCTGATCCTCACGCTGGCGACTGGATGGCGATGCTCGGTAACCGAGCAGGGCACATAGACCGGCGTCCACATTGGTTGGTTTCCTGCGGCGCTTCGAACATATCCGGGCTGGAGCATGGTCGGCGCAACGGCCAAGGCCCGGTCCATACTGGCGGCCGCGAAATTGACTCCCACCACCTGCCAGCCGATGCCGTAGGCGGCTGCCAGTCCGAACACGACCGGGATCAGGATCGAGCCCGCTCGCCCTTCTGCCAGGCTGACCGCATCCCAAATATTCCATAGCCAGATCCCGACAGGTGCAAAATACCAGACTGGTTGTGCCATACCAGGCGACCATGCCAGCCACCACCAGGGTCGCCAGCAGGATTGCCACGCCGCGGTACCAGCGGCTGGACAAACCCCTGGCCCAGGCCCGGGACAAGAGTGGAGAGCAGTGCGGCCAGGACCGGAGAGCGCGGGGCTGTTGGAGCGGCGGTCATGCAGGCGCCTCAAAGGAAGTCGCGCGTACTTCCTGGGCTTCCTCGCCGTAGATTTCCTTGAACTTGGCCCGGTCGATTTCATCAGGCAGTCCTTCGAAAACCTTCATGCCGTCCTTGAGGGCGATCACCCGCGTGGCATAACGGTGGACAAGGTCGAGAAAGTGCAGGCTGCACAGGACGGTCATGCCTTCCTTGTTCAATTGTTCCAGGTACTGGAGGATGGAATGCGAAAGGACCGGGTCCAGGCTGGCAACCGGTTCATCCGCCAGGACGATGCGCGGTTCCTGCATCAGGGCGCGGGCGATCCCCACCCGCTGCTGCTGTCCGCCTGAAAGGGCGTCGGCCGCGGCTGATGGCCTTATCGGCAATGCCCACCCGTTCGAGGGCTTTCATCGCCCTTTCCCGGTCTGCGGGAGACCAGATCCCCAGCAGGGAAAGCCAGGGGTTGGCATATCCCAGCCGTCCGGAAAGGACATTGGTCATCACGCTGGAACGCTTGACCAGGTTGAACTGCTGGAACACCATGCCGATGTTGCGGCGAATGTGCAGCAAGTCGTCCTGGGGAAGCCGCGGTAATATCCTGGTCATCCCAGATGATCTTCCCTTCCGTGGGTTCGATCAGGCGGTTGATGCAGCGCAGCAGGGTGGATTTTCCCGAGCCCGAGAGGCCGATGACGACCAGGAATTCGCCATCCTTGACTTCGAAACTGACATCCTTCAGCGCCTGGGTGCCACCCGGGTAGACTTTGGTGAGATGTTCGACGCGAAGCATGGTTCACCTGTGGGAAAAAAAGAGGGAGGGCAATGCCCTCCCTCGCTTGGTTGTGAAGCTTATCCGTTGAAGTTGTTGAAATCGAACTTGATCGATTGCAGGTAGACGCGGAAGTCATCGAAGAAAGTATCATCGACGATCTTCACGCCGCTCGAGCTGTAGCCGGCGCCCTTGAGCAGTTCCAGGCCGTCCGGCGTCGAGGCCAATCTTCACCAGGCATCGCTGATCTTCGGCGCATGTCCGCCGGGACGCCCTTGGCGATGGCGACCGTATCATTCGGGATGATCGGATCGGAAACCCAGATGGTGACAACCTTGGTGGCGTACATCCGGAATGCACCCGCTGACAGCCGTGATATCGGGCATCGGCACGAAGGTGGCGCCGAAGTTGCAGATCTCGCCCTTGGGGCTCAGGTAGACCGACTTGACCACCGTCGGGTGACCCTGTACCCAGGCGCCTGCCAGGGTCTTGATGTCATTGGCTGGCCAGGAAGCCAGCCGGGACCAGGTAGCCGGAAGAGGAGAGTGGGTCGGTCTAGCAGGGTCGCTTGCCGGCGAACTGCGCCAGGGCGGTGGCGGCATCCCCGGTATCTTTGCCGGTGGCGGGGTCGTAATAGGTCTTGAAGTACCATGGTCTGCATTGGCAATATACTCGAAGGCATAATGGTCGGCGCCGTTGCGCAGGGTGACCAAGGCCGACGTCCGCATAGCCCTTGGCATGAGCAACGATGTAAGCAACGGGCGGCAGGAAGCCGACCTGGGCATTGCCTGAGCCCATGGCTTCGATCAGGGCGGCATAGCTGGTCGGTACAGTGACCATGAATTAATAACCGGTCAGTGACTTCAATTGGTCGGCCATCGCCTGGCCACCGGTCATCAGGTGTCGTGGAGCTTGTGGATGGCGCAAAGGCCAGGACGATCGGCTTGGCGGCCGTGCCCAGGGCAGCCTTCGCCAGGTCCGCACGCGGTCAGCGCCATGCTATGACAGCAACCAGTGAAAAGAACACAAACACTTTCTTCATATTCTTCTCCTCTCAAGGGAATTGGGTTTTGGGGGGATCCCCATCGATAAGATATGATATATCGAATTATCAAAAATTGCAAGTGACAGGTCTCATTATTCCGATATAATTTAAGATGGCCAATAAAAATCCTTTGATTTCTTCCAAATCGATCCTCTGATCACCTTATCCTGATTGGCGCTGGCAGCCATCTGGTTCCTGGTAAGTCTGGTGAACAACAGGATCAACAACACCCTTGATCCTTTACAACAGGCGAACCATGAACTGGGCACCCAGGTTGCCAACCTGTTGAACCCCACACCAACGATCATTCCGGACCCGGTAACGATTATCCATGATGTTCAATCCCTCGCCCGGCTGGAAACGATCCGCTATACAGTTGAAAAGATCATAACGGCTGAGCACCGGGCTGGGATTCGCTTTTCGGCGACCGGTTGTTACTCGTGGCGCATGGTTGGGTCACCGCTGGAATCGACATGGGCAAGATCAAACCGGAAGATTTGTGGTTGGACCAGGGGAGTGCTCAACGTGCGCCTGCCGGCCGCGGAGGTTTTCGATGCTTCCCTCGACAATGATAAGATCGTATGTTTATGAGCGGATACGGGTATCTGTTGACCCATCGCGATCCCAATATGGAGACGACCGCCCGCCAGGCGGCCCAGGCGGAAATCCTCAAGGCTGCCGCCCTGGAGGATGGCATTCTTGACCAGGCGATGACAAATGCCCAGGTGTATCTGCGCTGGTTCTTCGAAACCCTGGGGTATAAACAAATTCACTTTGTGTCGCCCACACCATAAGTGGATATTTCCCCATAAGATAAAAGTTGAAGGCATATGTCCTTCAACTTTTTTTTTTTGATTCCAATCGGAGAAGGCGTATTTGGTCGGACGCCAGTTGCCCGGCACGCGCTTTTTCCTGCAGGCTGAGTTCGTCCGGCTGGAAGTGCAGTGTCCAGAATGGACTGGAAAGCAGCTGATAAATGCCTGCGCGGCCTCCTTCCAGGAGACGGCTCCGCCCAGGGCGGTCTCCACCGTCGTCGCCCGTTCCAGCAGGTGCTGGCCGCACGAGAGCGGGCGTCTTCGTCTGGGAAGGACAGCACCTGCAGGATGCGGGTCAGGTCGCCGTGTAGCGGCAGGGAACCGTGCTGCAGGATGCCCTCCTTGCGGCGGGCCTGTGCCGAGCCGACCAATTTCTTTCCTTCCAAAGTGATCTCAGAGGTGGATGGGACTTCGAAACACACCGGGTTGGGATCCTTGCTGTTCTCCGGGGCGCTCCTGCACCTCCACCGGCAGGTCGAGCAGGTGCAGCGCCTCCACCAAAGCCGCCGCCAGCCGGCTGTAGGATTCGAGTACCGTCCCGGCCACACGCGGCTCATCGAGTGGAGCGATGACGGAGTACGTGATTTCGTCCGTGTGCAGGATCGCCCGTCCGCCGGTGGGACGGCGCACCATCTCCCAGCCGTGCGATTGCAGGCGGGGAATATCCACATCGGAAAGGGGTTGGGCATATCCGAGCGAGAGACAGGCCGGATCCCAGGCATACAATCGCAGGGTGGGGAGGCTGTCGCCGCGGCCAACGGCTTCCAGGATGGCTTCATCGGCTGCCATGTTCCATGCTCCGCGGGCGGGAGGCGTGGTGAGCAGTCGCCACGCATCGTTCATCCGGACACCGCCAGGAATTCTTCTGTCACCTTCTCCACAGTTTCCGGCGGGGTATCCTCCAACGGCGGGCGGACGGGCCAGAGCGGGAAGCCGTGCAGTTTTGCCAGCAGTGCCTTCAGGGTGGGCGGGAAGGGGGCATATTTCTCCAGCATGCTGGCGGATTTGAGTTACTCGCTCCTGCAGTGTCTTCACATCTCCACCGCCCTGGAAGGTGTCCCACACCTGGCGCAGGTCCGCTGAGATCAAATTGGCTGGAGCGGTGATGCACCCTCCAGCCTGGTGTTCCAGCGCCAGTTGCAGATAAGAGTCGGTTCCGGTCAGCACCAGCAGGTCGGACCCGAAACGTTCTCCCAACTGGCGTGCGAAATCTGCATCGTGCGAGGAATCTTTGATCCCTGCAAACTGGTGCGGGAAGGCATCTTTGAGCCGTTCCAGGAGATCGGTTGAAAAGCCGATCCCGGCCGCACCGGGGAAATGGTAGCCGAGCAGGAATCCATCCTTTGGGACAGCCTTGTGGATGAGTTCGCTGAAGTAGCGAAACAGGCCTTCATCTGTAGCTTTGCGGTAATAATAGGGAGGCAGGACCACCACGCCCTCGTAGCCCATGTCGAAAGCGGAATGGGTCAAAAAGCTGGTTTCGGTGAGACTGGGTGTACCGGTGCCGGCGAGAAGTTTTATAGTCTCCCCCTGGACGGGCGGGTATGTGTCGCGGACCTGGGTCGCGGCGCGCATGATCCCGATTCGTTCTTCCGGCGAAAAGGACGGGCCTTCACCCGTCGATCCCAGGAGCAGCACCCCATGACACCCCCGCCCGGCGAAAAAGCCAAGCAGGGAGGGGATTGCCTCCAGATCCGGAGAAAAGTCTGCTTTCAACGGTGTGACAGTCGCGCTATACACTCCAGCCAATGGATGCATTATTTAACCTCTTCGAGAAAATCTTTGGCAGCTTTTTGGGGGGAGACGAGTTTTTGGCCCTCGTCATGCAGGTAGCGCTGCCGGTCGAGCACCCACAAGTACAGGTCCCCTTCGGTCTTTCCGGGGAACTCTTTAAGGATGCCGCTGCGCCGGATGTTGTTGATGATCGGCTTATATACCTTATCATACCAGTGCGCAACAGCTTCTTCATCCTTGATGTCGCGCTTCAAATCCAGCCCCATGAAGTAGCGGTGGACGGCAATGTGTTCGAGCATGCGGTCGAACCCGTCTGGAATGGTCAGTTTTATTTTGGCCTTCGGGCGGATGCGGTCCAGTCCGGTTCGTTCAAGGAAGTCCACTTTTTCACCCAGGATCTCCAGGTCTTCCGGCACGAGGTCGGGAGTGATGTTGACCTTGGTTGAGCACTCGCGCACCTCGGCATCGATATCCATCTGCCCCTGCTCGCGCGCCACCGAGACCCGGTGGTGTCCATCCACCACGAAATATACCTCGCCTACCTTGTAAAGCACGACCGGCGGGAGGTTGACCTCCTGGTAGAAAGCGCGATCGATGCTTTGCCAGCGGTTGGCGATCTGGTCTTCGAGCGGCAGGAAGGCCCGGTCGAATTGGTGGTAGCGGTTCAGGCTGCCGACGATCTTTTTGACTTCCACCGTCCGGACACCCCGGTAGATTGGCCCGCCGATGTGTAGTTTTTCTTTGACATCATCGTAAGAAAGCAGCGTGGTTGGCTGCCCGCCAACGATGCTGAGGATACGGTTCCAGAAGGCTTTGAAACGGGCGTGCGCAAAATCGCTCTTTACCCGTCCGGCGATATTATCGAACATTGGGATTGACCTCCAGCAGCCGGTACGGGTATACGTTGATCACTGTTGTGGTTCCCATCTGTGTCACCGTGGGCAGGAGATTGCTTTTATATACCAGCGTGTGTCCGTGCAGGAAATAGCGCGGCTTGAATATCCTGATGAGATCGCGGAAAGCCCGAAATCCCACATGGGCCGGATCGCTGTCGTCGTGGATGCCGCGCGGCGGGGAATGGGCGATCAAAATGTCCAAACTGCCGCCGGTTTGGACCCGCTGCCTCAACAGGCTGGGCAGCAGGGAAACCAGGCGCAGATACATTTGAGCCTGGGTGTACTGGTTGGGAGGCACCGGCTTGTAGCGGATGCTCCCGCCCAGGCCCGCCAGGTTCAGGCCCTTGATCCTCGCCGCCCGTAGATCCAGAATGTCACAGCCGTCTGCCCGGGCAGCCGGGTTGTGCGGGTCATACTGCGGGTCGTGGTTTCCCGGTACGTATAGCAGGGGGACGTTCAATACCGAGACCAGGAACTCAAGATACTCGTATGGCAGGTCGCCGCAGCCGAGGATCAGGTCGATACCCGGGAAATGCTCTGCGATCGATGAGGTGTACAGGCGGTCCACCACCACGTCACTTACGGCCAGAATTTTCAATGCTGCTGCTCCGGCAGTATTGTGCCCCATTTTTTATTTCCACGCAAGACTGGATGTCTGCAGATATGTATAACACCCACGCCGGATAAATCGCACAAACATGGTAAGAAAACACCCTCTTGTATTTAACCCTGAAATAATATAGAATGGTGTTAAGTTGATTCTCATGTTTCAGGGAGTCAAACAGTTGGTTGATGGGAGGATCCCTTTGGGGGTGCCTGGTGAAGATCCCATCTCAAAAAATTTTTTCACCCTCGACTGGCACCTATTCAAAAAGTCTGGTTTTATCTGGACACAAGAAGGAGGTGAGGCATCAGGCAGTCTGGAATCATAGAATGAGGAATATCGCATTAAATCGGATCCGGTACGTGTAGAATTTTCCAAGCTCTATTATTTTTATGGGGCTACCAACTCCAAGGAGAGAGATTTATGAAAAAGTTTCGCATGATCACCAATTTAATTCTTGTGTTTGTGTTTGTAGTCGGATTTGGTTCGTTATCAAGACCCGTGATGGCCTCTGCACCGCAGCAGACCCCGGATGGGATGATTACCGCTGCTGACGATGGTGTTCCTACCACGCTTGCAGGTCGACCATGGACAGCTGCAGAAATGCTGGCTGCCATCCCCTACCCGGATACCACCGACATCGCGAGCGCCCCCACTGCGGTTGACCCCTTGGGTTCCGCCACCGGCGCAGCCGGGTTCGTGACCGGTTCTGCACCCGGTAAGGCTGCCACAGCGGCATTTGGGAGCTACGATTTCAACTCAACTCCCGGCCTCCTGGGATATGCCTACCCGGCGCCTTTCACCCGGCTTGCCGTTAAAACTTTACCCTCGAGACCTGGTACCCATACAGCACGGTCGGCAAACTCTTCTTCACCCAGCTTGGTGTGAACTATGTTTGCTCGGGCTCTGTCATTGCCCTAAGGGGCATTTCCACCGCCGGGCACTGCGTCCATGCCGGGAACGGCCTGCGCTCCGGGTGGTCTTACAACATGGTCTTCGTTCCTGCCTACAAATCTGGTGTCGCACCTTTCGGTCAGTGGACGATTAACCTTGCCTACCTGACTACATTCACTGGCTGGTACTACGGTGGCACCACCAATGGCTGGGGCCGGGATGTAGGGATTGCGAGAATAAATCTTAACGCCTTGGGCCAAAGCATTGGAAACCGGGTCGGCTACCTGGGCTATGCCTGGAACTACTCCAGGGTCCAGTCTTGGTGGGCGTTCGGTTATCCTCAGGGTGCCCCCTTCACCGGTGCCTTCATGACCCTCTGCACCTCCTCCTGGGCTTATGACGAAACCTATGGCGGCGCTGCTTCTCCGGCACTGATGTCCATCGGTTGCGACCAGACCGGCGGCACGAGTGGCGGTCCATGGATCAAGGGCTTTGGCGGTGGGAACTACGTCAACGGCGTGAATGAATCCCGCCACACCGATATGCCCCTGGAATTGAACTCGCCCTATTTCGACACGTCTGTCAGCACCTTGTTGAATATAGCACGCACTTGGTAGACAACCTTCCAGGAATGAATCAGATGTAAAAAAAGTCAGCCGGGGTTTCCGGCTGACTTTTTTTTACTGGAGCAGGCCTTCTGCAAGGGTGCAGGGATGCATTTTCGCTGGGAACTATTTTCAGGCCGCTGGCGTCTAATGCGTGAAGTTTGTTTCCTGTTCCATTTATTGTTCACGAAGGAGGCACAATGTCTACCAGAATATTCTACTCGCTCGCTTCTGTACTGCTCGTCCTGGTCATCGCGACGGCCTGTACGGGCGGCCCCAATCCCGGCATCGATCTCCTGTCTGGCAGCGGATCGATCCCCCAGGAAGGGGTGGGTCCCGGTACCCCCCAGGCTCCAGTGGCTGGGGATAGCATGATCGATGCCAACGGCACTGTGTACCCGTCGGTCCCGGGCGAAAATTCTGTCGGTTCGGCAGAATCGAGCCAACCGGGATCCGGTCAACCAGGAGGAACTGTGGTTATCCCAAGCGATTGGACCACCTACACCGACCCACATTTTGGCTTCTCACTCTCCTATCCCACGAACTTGACCATCCTCGGTGAGCCTCAGACGCTCAGTGCCATTTCCCCGGATCTGGCTCTCCGCCTGCGCTTCATGGATGCAGTTTTGGCGCAGGGTCCGTCTGCAAGCCAGGAGATCCCTGATTTCAGCCTTGAGATCTTCACCAATCAGTCCATTACCCCTCTGAGTAGTTGGATCAGCGGTAATATGCCTTCAGGCTCGCAGTCGGGGATCACGGTCGATGGCGTCCAATGCACCCAGGTTACTACGATGACCTTGCAGGCACCCAACCAGTGGGTTTTCTGCAGCCGGGGCAATTACATTTACAAGTTCACTCTTGTCGGTCAATACTCGCAGCAGATGCTGGCTTCCTTCAAGTTCGGTCAATAAGCCGCAGCCTGGCACGCGGCGGAGAAACCCGTCGCGTGCCTGCTTCTGATGATCTGATGGAATATTCTTCGTAGAGTTCACAACCAGGAACACACCAGATTGTCTCTCCTCATGTTTACGGAGCGACCCCCTCTCCTTCCGGGAAAGGGTTGGTCGCTCCGCTCTTTTCCCCTTCTGGCTGGCGGGGTAATCCCCCGGGTCAATATTGCGGGAATGCCCCGGCTGGTTGGACCCAGGCGCTTCCTGCGGGAGCTTCACATTTTTGGGGATGGCACGCGGGATTATTGGGAGGAACTAATGGAACACCTGCCAGACAGGTTGCCAATCCAGACAGGGATGGCTATAATTCATTCAGGATTGCACTTTTCAGGAGGTTGCTCTGGAGACCAAAAAGAGAGCAAAGACAAAAGATACCGAAGCACAAGAGGGGGCGGTCAATGTACAACTGACCTCGGGAGCAACGCTTGTCAATCGCTATGTGATCCAGGAAGTGATCGGCGTGGGCGGCATGGGTTCGGTTTATCGTGCCCGTGACCTGCATTTTCCCAGTGTGGTGAAACTGGTGGCGGTCAAAGAGATGATCAACCGCGCCCCCGATCCGCTGGTCAGAAAGACCATTGTCCAGAATTTTGAACGTGAAGCCAATATCCTGGCAACCCTCAACCACCCTTCCATTCCGCGGATTTATGATTATTTCAGTGAGGATAATCGTTCCTACCTGGTGCTGGAATTCATCCACGGCAAAGACCTGGAAGCCATCATCAATGAAACCGGCGGCTTTCTGACAGAGGAACGTGTCCTGGGTTGGGCAATTGAGCTGTGCGACGTGCTCTCCTTCCTGCACGCCCACAAGCCTGACCCGATCATTTTCCGGGATATGAAGCCATCCAATGTCATGGTCAATCCGGCCGATCAATATCATCCTGGTGGATTTTGGGATTGCCAAACCATTCCAGGTCGGGCAAAAAGGGACGATGATCGGCACGGAGGGATATTCTCCGCCGGAGCAATACCGGGGCGAAGCCGGACCTCTGGCCGACATCTATGCCCTGGGCGCCACCATTCACCATGCCCTCTCCCGCCGTGACCCGCGCCTGGAGCCGCCCTTCTCCTTCGGCGAACGCCCGCTGCGCAAGATTAACCCGGCCGTCTCCGCGGAATTGGAAGCTGTCATTAATACTGCCCTCCAATATAACCCGGAGGACCGCTTTCCACAGTGCGCGAAGCGATGAAGGAAGCCCTGATGGCTGCCGGGCGCAAGACCGGGATCCTGAATCGCACCAGCAGCCCAACTGCCAGCATCCAACTCAACGGCGGGATCAAACCCTTGTGGGTTTTTCAATGCGAGGATGAGATCCGCGGTGCACCCTCTATTCCATGATGGCGCCGTTTATATTGGGTCCTATGATCATAACCTTTATTCCCTAAATGCTGCCGATGGAAAATTGAACTGGAAGTATGCCACCGATGGCGGCGTGGTTACCCGCCCGGCAGTTTTTGAAGGAGATATTTTTATTGGCTCAGAAGATCAAGCGTCCTTGCATGTGGTCAGTGCCCGCACCGGCAAAGTGAACTGGACATATTACACCGAAGGTCGGGTGCATTCTTCCCCGCGTATTGCTGAAGGGCATGTTTTCTTTGGTTCTGATGACCAGCACATTCATGCTGTCAATCTGATCGAGCGGACGGGCTGCCTGGCGATTTGAAACGGCTGCGCCAGTGCGTTCCACTCCGTTTGTGGCGCATGATACCGTCTTTGCCGGTTGCGAGAACGGCGATTTTTACTGTGTGGATTTCCGCGGTGAAATGAAGTGGCATTACAAGGCCAAAATGGCGGTCACCTCCTCCCCCTGTGAAGCGGACGGGGTGGTTTATTTTGGTTCACTCGATGGCAGTTTTTATGCCCTGGATGCGACGTGCCGGCTGGGTCATCTGGCGTTTCCGCATGGGCAAAGGCTCGATCTCTTCGCCTTACGTATCGCGGATGGTCTTGGTTTTCATTGGCTCTGCTGACGGCAATATCTACGCCATCGACATCCACACCTCCAAGGAAATCTGGCGTTTCAAGACCGAACATCAGGTAAGCAGTTCGCCGGTGGTTTACAAGGATGCCCTGTATTGCGGGTCAGCGGATGGAAATCTGTACTGCCTCGAAGCCCGTACAGGTCGATTGCGCTGGAAATTTGCCACCAAAGGACCGATCACCGGCTCCCCGCTGGTTTATGATGATATCGTTTATATTGGCTCCACTGATCATTTCCTTTACGCACTGCTTGCCTAAAGCCCATCCGTCCAAGGAGATTATTGTGAAATAATTTTTTAAATCGCTTGCGCGGTAAAAAAACCAAGCCTCTGCCTCGACCCAGTCAACGTCAATACGATGCCCTTGTCAGGTCGATCAAATTGACGATGGCTACTGGGCGAGTGTCAGCATATAGAACCACAGCAATTTATCTCTGGTTGCGGTCAATCAATCGGAAAGCAGCGTGAGCATAATGAAGATTGTATGTTCGCCTTTTCGATCGCAATTGGGGGTGAAACAAACAGTGCCCCGTTCGGATTGTATCATTGTGGCCGATGGCATGGGCGGGCATCAATATGGCGAAGTAGCCAGTTCGCCATGCCAGTACGGACAATGGCAGTTACATTCTGAAACGTTTTCATCCTACTCTGATTAATCCTTCTGAAGGCATGGAAGAACCGCTCCAGGAAATGATGCGCGCTGCCATCACCGAAGCCCAGCGGGCTGTAACCCAGGCCGCTCCCGGCAGCGGTACCACCCTGACTGCCGCCCTGGTGCTCGGCCAGCAGATGACGATCGGTCATGTCGGGGACAGCCGTGCCTATGCACTTCATTTGGATGGACGCGCGGAAGTGTTGACGCGCGACCATTCCCTGGTCAAACGCCTGGAGGAACTTGGTCAGATCTCTTCTGAAGAAGCTGCCAACCATCCCCAGCGGAATGTTCTCTATCGTGCTCTTGGTCAGGGCGAAGTGCTTGAACCGGATATCTTTACTTCTCCATTCCCGCAGCCGGGATATTTGCTCCTTTGCAGCGATGGGTTGTGGAGTGTGCTTCCGGATGATAACCTGATTGCACCATGGTCGACTTCCGCCCCCAACCTTCAGGATCGCCTGTCAGAGCCTTGTCGCTGCCGCGAATGATGCCGGGCGGACCGGATAACATCAGTGCGGTTATTGGTTACAATTGATAGGTTAATGACAATCAACAGGATTTCTATGCACTTCTTGGATTAGTGCGCAATGCCTCGCCGGAAGAAATTCGCCAGGCATATTTCGATGGCTGCGCGCCGTTTTCATCCCGATAAAAACACTGCTCCGGGTGAAACGGAATTCTTCCTCGATGTTCAGGAGGCATACGAAGTCCTTTCGAATCCAAAGAAACGCGCCAAGTATGATGCAACCCTGCCGCCCGAGAAACCGGCGGATGATCCCTTTGGATCAGCGCGTCCTTTTCAGCCGCCAGGGCTTGATCCGTTTGGCGGAACCGCAGTTGATTTATGTCTTGATGGAGTTATCCCATCCCGCCAGTTTACAAGCGCCTCCAGCTCCATCCATGAACTTATGCCTGGTGCTTGACCGCTCGACTTCCATGCAGGGTGCCAACATGGATGTGGTCAAGGCCACCGCCATCCAGATCATGCGCAAGATGAAGCCGAAGGATATCTTCTCGGTGGTTGCCTTCAGCGACCGGGCAGAGCAGATCATTCCTGCCAGCCGCAGCGCCGACCTGGGCAAACAGGAAGCCCGCATCCATATGCTGCAGCCCTCGGGCGGGACGGAAATTTTCTCCGGTCTCGAAATGGGCTATAATGAAATTATCCGCAATATAAATCATGCCCAGGTAAACCACATCATTTTGCTTACCGATGGGCGCACGTATGGTGACGAAGAAAAATGCATCAACCTTGCCCGGCGTGCTTCCGAACAGGGCGTTGGGATTAGCGGTCTGGGCATTGGTTCTGAATGGAATGATAATTTCCTGGATGAGCTGGCTTCCTGCACAGGGGGCAGCAGCATGTATGTTTCCCGCCCTCAGGACATCCAGAAAACCCTGCTGGAAAAATTCACCCAGCTTGGCAGTGCCTATGCCGAAGAAACCCGCTTGGATTTTAAAATCCCGGAAGGGATTGAATTGCGCTACGCTTTCCGTCTTCAGCCGGAGGCCGGTGTGCTTTCCTTTGAAAGCCCGATGATGCTGGGACCGATTGTCCGTGAATACCAGCCTCAGGGTCCTGATGGAATTTGTGGTTCAGCCTCAGAATGTTCAGCAAAAGTACAGTCACACTTCTTGAGGGAAAGATTATCGGTTACCTTGACGAATGAACTCTCCCCTGCGAGACCGATCCCCATCCACCTGATTCGTCCGGTTGTGGAAGAAGCAGAGCTTGGATATCCCCTCCACCGAGATCGTCGAAGCGCTTTCCACGTTTGAAACTTTATCGTCTTCAGGAGCAGGCGCGTTTGGAAGTGACAGCCGGGGAGTTATGAACAGGCTTCCGAGCATTTGCACCGCCTCGCCACCCATCTGCTTGTCCCAGGGTGAGCGCGGCCTGGCGCGTACGGCACTGTTGGAAGCCGAACACATCCAGCAGAATAAGTCCTTTTCACAACAAGGCCGAAAAGAGATAAAATATGGGACACGTGCCCTGTTAACATCTGGGAGGAGTGCAGAAGACCTATGATCATTTGTCCGAATTGTCAACACAAGGAGATGAGCGGCGCCATCTATTGCAGCAAATGCGGAGCACAATTGATCGATATGACCATCGCCACCCATAAAATCCACACTGCTGAAACTCGCTCGGAGGCTAAGCAGCGATACCAGATCCAGACCCAGATCCGCCCCGCCCGCACACTCTGCAATCCTGGATCTCGCTGAATATGATCGAAAGCGGTCAAATCCTGCCGCTGGCTGACCGCACTGAGTTTACCCTGGGACGTTCGGCGGAAGGACAGCCCATCGTCCCGGATGTGGACCTGTCGCCGTATAATGCTTATGCCAATGGTGTTTCGCGCCTGCACGCGGTCCTGTAAATTGATCCATGGACCGATAATTGTTGTCATGGACCTGGGTTCTTCCAACGGCACGTATTTGAATGGGAATCGCCTGTCGCCGTATGTTGAAACGCCAGTGGCTCATGGGGATATTGTCTTATCTGGGCAAGCTTAAAATCCAAGTCCTGATAGACTAGCAAAGGTCGGTTCGAATGGCTTATACGGTTATTATCCATCTTTCGAATGAAGATCCGGTTTGCGGTGAAGTGGATCAACTTCCGGCGCGCCAATGATACGATTATCACCCTTCACAACCCTCGCCGTCGTGATGGCAAAGATGTCCACTATTTGTCCAATGATATTATCACAGTCATCTGGCCCATTAACCAGATCTCCTTTATTGAAGTCATGCCCAGCGAAGGCGAAGAACGCATCATCGGCTTTGTGAGAGAATGAACATGGATGAGGAATCTCTGAAACGGCGCAAGATCCTGGTGGTGGATGATGAAGAGCGCATGGTGCGCTTCATCCGCCTGAACCTGGAACACGATGGCTTTGTGGTGATCGAAGCCTTCAATGGAAAACAGGCCCTTCAGCGCCTGCGCGACGCCACCCCCGACCTGATCCTGCTCGATGTGATGATGCCCGACCTGGATGGTTTTGAAGTGTTGGAGATGATCCGCGAGATCAGCAGCGTGCCGGTCATCATGCTGACCGCCAAAGGCGAGGAAGACGACCGTGTGCATGGCCTGGAGAAGGGCGCGGACGATTACATTACCAAGCCGTTCAGCCCGCGTGAACTGGTCAGCCGCATCAAGGCGGTCTTGCGCCGCACCGAAGGAGCCAGCGGCGGGATGCACGGTCTGATCGAGATCGACGAACGCCTGAAGATCGATTTTGACCGCCGCGAGATCTGGCTGGAAGGCAAGATCGTCAAACTGCGCCCCACCGAATACCGCCTGCTCTATCACCTGGTGCAGAATGCCGGCTGGGTGATTTCCCACGACCAGTTGCTCTCCAAAGTCTGGGGCTATGAATACCGCGACGAGCCGCATTACGTCCGCCTTTACATCAACTATCTGCGCCAAAAATTGGAGAAAGACCCTGCCAACCCCAAGTACATCCTGACCGAGCGCGGCGTCGGCTACCGTTTTGTGGACTTTCGGCGGGAAAAAGCCGAATAGCGGATTTTTGTCTTGACAGGCGGTTTACACCGCCGTATACTCGTTTTAACAATTGAACGGGGAGCCCGTGTTCCGGGCTGAGAGGAGGCCAGGAGCCTCGACCCGCAGAACCTGATCCGGATCATACCGGCGGAGGGAATATACGTCTGCACCCGACCATCCTCCCCGGCGAGGATGGTTTTTTTATGTCTCGTGTAGTCATCTTTGTGAACGGTTACATCCCTGACCTCGACAAGCTCCGCTCGCTGATCCAACCCGGGACAGATTTTCTGCAGCCGACGGCGGCACTCGTCATGTCCTCGCTCTTGGATTGGTGCCCTCCCTCGTGATCGGCGACCTGGATTCGCTGGCTGACGAGGACCGTCGGCAGGCTGGATGTTGCCGGCTTACCGAAATCCGCGAGGTTTCCCGCGACAAGAACGACACTGATTTCGATCTGGTTCTTCACCATGCCATTGCAGCCGGGTACCGCGAAATCCTTGTAATTGCCGCCCTTGGGCGCCGCCTGGACCAGACCTTGGGAAACCTTGCCCTGCTTGCAGATCCGTCCCTGGCTGGGGTGGACATCTGGGTGGACGACGGCATGGAGCAAGCCTGTTTTGTTCGCTCCCACGCCCATATCGACGGGGAACCGGGTGATATCGTCTCATTGATCCCCTGGGGTGGGGAGGTCACCGGCATTGTTACTGAAGGGCTGCGCTGGCCGCTGCGAGGCGAGACCCTCTTTCCGCACAAAACCCGCGGCCTCAGTAATGAGATGCTCGGACAAACGGCATCCATCCTCCTGAAGACTGGTCTGCTGCTTGTCGTTCATAGTCGTCAGGGTCGATCATAATGTTGGAGGTCCCTATGAAACGCTTCCTTCTGGTTGTCTTCCTTCTTACTGCCTTAATAATATCTGCTTGTTCTCAATCCGGTCTTGTCACACTGACGGTCATGACCCATGACTCTTTTGCAGCCAGCCAATCCGTCATCACCGCATTCGAGCAGGCCAACAACGTCAAGGTTGTTTTCCTGAAAAGCGGCGACGCCGGGGTGGCGCTCAACAAGGCCATCCTCACCAAGGATGCCCCCCTGGCAGATGTGTTTTATGGTGTTGACAACACCTTCCTCTCCCGCGCCCTCAATGCCGGGATCTATCAACCCTATGCCTCTCCGCTCCTGTCGAAAATCCCTTCCGAATTCAAACTCGACCCAAGCGACCTGGCCTTGCCGGTCGATTATGGCGATATTTGCATCAACTATGATAAGGCCTATTTTTCTGAGCATGCTCTCGCCGGTCCCGGCTTCACTGGAGGATTTGCTCAACCCGGAGTACAAGGACCTGCTGGTCGTCGAGAACCCTGCCACCTCTTCGCCAGGTCTGGGCTTCCTGTTGGCTACCGTCAAGCATTTTGGCCCGGATGGCTACCTCGATTACTGGCGCTCCCTGCGTGCCAACGGCGTGGTTGTGGTCGATGGCTGGGAAACAGCTTATTACACCAACTTCAGCGGTTCATCCGGGCATGGCCCGCAGCCGTTGGTGGTATCGTATGGCACTAGCCCGGCTGCCGAAGTGATTTATGCAACTTCTCCCCTGGCATCCGCTCCCACCGCCTCCATTCTCGGACCCGGACACCTGCTTCCGGCAGGTTGAATTCGTCGGCATCCTTAAAGGTACCAGGCACCTTGCCCTGGCTCAAAAATTTGTTGACTTTATGCTTGGGCCGCGGTTCCAGGAGGACATTCCTCTCCAGATGTTTGTGTACCCGGTCAATGTGGATGCCGCCCTGCCAAAGGAATTCACCCAGTATGCCCAGACCGCTCCTCAGCCTGCCGCGCTTGATCCCGCAGTGATTGCCGCCAACCGGGATAAATGGATTGCCGACTGGACTGCAGCCGTTTTACATTAGTTGCAGGGTAAAGTAGATTATTTCCCATATGTCGATCTACCACCCGGACCGTCAGGAAAAAGGAATCACAAAATTCAGGGTCGTTATGCCTGCGTGGATAAAGCCCGTTCTGCCTTGGGCGGGTGTCTCCATATTCCTTGGCTTGTTCTTCTTTTACCCCCTGTCCCGCATCCTTTGGCTGGGATTGAATCCCGCTGCGCTCTCAACTCTCGACCCTCCTTCCATCCTGCTTGCTGTCCGTTCGCTGCTGTTTACCTTCTACCAGGCAGCCTTATCCACCCTCCTGACCCTCCTGCTGGGCCTGCCGGCTGCTTTTCTGTTCGCTCGTTATAATTTCCATGGCAAGTCCTTCCTGCGTGTGCTCACTGCCATCCCCTTCATGTTGCCGACGGTGGTGGTTGCAGCCGGGTTCAACGCCCTCCTCGGTCCGCACGGCTGGGTCAACCTTGGCCTGATGGATTTGTTCCATCTTCAGTCTGCACCCATATCCATCATGGGGACCCTCGGCGTAATTCTGCTGGCGCACGTATTTTATAATTCAACCATCGTCATTCGGCTGGTCGGAAATGCTCTCTCACACCTTGACCCCCGCCTGGAGCAGGCCGCCCGGACTCTGGGTGCGAACCCGCCTGCGGTCCTTAACCGCATCACATTTCCGTTGCTGCGTCCATCCATCTTGGCGGCAGCGGTGCTGGTTTTCATCTTCGATTTCACCTCGTTTGGCGTCATCCTTTTGCTGGGAGGACCGGGGTTCTCCACCTTGGAAGTGGAGATCTATAAACAGGCCGTGCAGATTTTTAACCTGCCCCTGGCGGGTCTGCTGTCCCTTATCCAGTTCATTTGCACGCTTGCCTTTTCCATCCTGTACAGCCGCATCGTAAGACGAACAGCTCTCACCAGCACTCCGCGCCTCCGCCGGAAGCCAACCTGCAGAAGGCGCATACCTTTCGCCAAAAATTCTTCCTCGTGGGGATGGTCGTGTTGATATTGGGGTTGTTCCTCCTGCCATTGGTCTCCCTGCCATTGGCTTCCCTGACCCGCCTGGAAGCTGATCGTGCCCAGCCAGGCCCGGTTCAATACGGCATTACGGTCGATTATTATGCTGAGCTGTTTATCAACCGCAGCGGCTCGATTTTTTACGTGCCGCCATTTTAAGGCGATTGCCAATTCGCTGGGCTATGCAGGGGTCACTGTCCTCCTCTCCCTGGTGCTTGGCTTTCCCGTTGCGTCCGCGCTTGCCCGCCCCGGTCGCCTCGAGCGCACGCTCGACCCGCTCCTGATGCTCCCCCTGGGTGCCTCTGCCGTGACCCTTGGGTTGGGGTTCATTGTCACCTTCAATCGGCCGCCCCTGGCTCTGGTCACATCGCCGTTGCTCGTCCCCCTTGCACATACCCTGATTGCCTTGCCTTTCGTCATCCGCAGTCTGCAGCCTGCGCTGGCCTCCATCCCTGACCGGCTGCGGCAGGCGGCAGCTTCTCTGGGCGCCTCCTCGTCCCGGGTCTGGTTTACCGTGGATTGGCCGATTGTGGCCCGTGCCACCCTGTCAGCGGCTGTGTTTGCATTCACCGTTTCGCTGGGAGAATTTGGGGCCAGTTCGCTGGTTGTCCGCCCTGAATACCCAACCCTGCCCATCGCGATTGCCCGCTTTCTTTCCCAGCCCGGCGGGTTGAACTACGGACAGGCCATGGCTATGGCGACCGTGTTGATGATGGTTTGCGGTCTCGGGATTTTGCTTATCGAACGGTTGCGGTTGCCAGGGCGGGGAGAATTCTAGATCGCATGAATGCGAATATTTTTGGAATTTGTTTTCCCCTTGGAGTGCCATGCTCGAATTGATGGACATTCATAAATCTTACCTGGATCAGCCGCTCCTGCGCGGCATTTCTGCCACTGTCTCAGCGGGAGAGACGGTCAGCCTGCTTGGACCTTCGGGCGCAGGGAAATCCACCTCCTGCGGATCATCGCCGGGCTGGAGATCCCTGAGCGCGGCCAGGTCCTTTGGGAGGGGCAGGACTTGGCACCCGTCCCGGTTCACAGGCGCGGTTTCGGGCTGGTCTTCCAGGATTACGCCCTTTTCCCCCACTTGACCGTGGCAGAGAACATAGCCTTTGGTTTGAAGGTTCAAAAACTGGAGGAGTCCGTAACCAAACTGCGCGTAGCCGAAATATTGGAAATGGTTAATTTAGTTGGTTTTGGGGGTCGCCGTGTCACCGATCTCTCCGGTGGCGAGCAGCAGCGTGTCGCCCTTGCGCGTGCCCTGGCTCCACACCCGCGCCTGCTGATGTTTGATGAGCCGCTGGGTGCACTGGATCGCAACCTGCGCGAGCAGTTGATGGACGAATTGCGCCGCATCCTGCATGAGAGCGGTGTTCCTGCAATTTACGTCACCCACGACCAGGAGGAGGCTTTTTCCCTGGCTGACCGTGTGCTCCTGCTCCACGATGAACTCATAGTTCGCAGCGGGACTCCCGGGCAGGTCTGGACCGATCCGGGATCAGTGTGGGCAGCGCAATTTTTGGATGCTGGGAATGTTGTTCCGGGAGTGGTCAGGTCGAACACCAGGCCGTATAAGGTTGAGACACCGGTCGGAGTGTTTGAGCTTGAATGCGAAGTAGTCCCGGTTCCAGCACGGGGCGAAGTAGTCCCGGTTCCAGCACGGGGCGAAGTAGTCCCGGTTCCAGCACGGGGCGAAGTAGTCCCGGTTCCAGCACGGGGCGAGGTAGTCCCGGTTCCCGCAACGGGCGAGGGTGTCCCGGTTCCCGCACGGGACGGACATGCCCATTCATCCGGGGAAAAGGTCAATATCCTCCTCAGCCGGCGCGGGGTCTGGCAGGCTGCCGATGGAAACGTTAACGGTGTGGTGGTGGATGTTGTTTTCAAGCAGGATGGATTCAAAGTCACGCTGGATAACGGCTTGGATTTTTTTCTCCCCAACGTGCCTCGGGTGGGGGAAAATATTCGTTCCGTCTCGCGCTTCCGGCAATGGGGATAAAATGCTTGGCTTGAAATCGACCATCACCATCTTAAAGCGAAATCTGGCTGGAGAGGTGATATGGCAATATTCCGGGCAGGTGTTGCGTCGTGCCCCTGATTATGTCCTTTTGGAAGCGCGTTTCAACCTACCGGATACCCCCTTCATGGATACCACCCTGAAGAACGATGATCGTTTTGTGGAAATATTCTATACCGATCGTTGGTATAACATCTTCGAAATTCACGATCGGGACGATGATCGCCTCAAGGGCTGGTACTGCAATGTCGGGAGACCTGCCGTAATTGAGGCCGAAGATCGCCTCTCATACATTGATCTGGCGCTCGACCTGTGGGTGGCTCCCGATGGAACCCAGGTGGTGCTGGACGAGGAAGAGTTTATCGCCCTGGATCTGGATGCAAAAACACGCCAAAAAGCTAGGGCGACCCTGAAGGAATTGCAGAAGGTATTTACGGAAAATAAGAACCCCGGTCTCTCATAAAGAAACCGGGGTCTTTATGGTTATATCAGGATCGTCAGTGCCGGCAGCAGGGTGGCCAGCCCGAAGGCATCCTTTATCGGTCCCCAAAAGCCGATTATCAGCCCGGTCACTCCAAAACACCCGCAGCAGACTACCACGATCACCAGGATGACGATGATCCATGGGTTGGTCTTTTTTGGGGGGATCGCAGGCGGGGGAAGGGGGCTGCCAGTCGCCTCGCTCATCGATTAGTAACCTGAACTGGGCGTTGTAATCCCTGGAAATGCAAACGGAAGGGTGATAAGACCTGCGAATGCCAGGATGAAGATGCAAGTTAGGCATAAGCCGATCGCGATGGTCACATAGCCCAGGACGAGGCCGGTTGTCGCCATCCCATTGCCTGAAACAAGGCCGCTGCTCTTTTTGATCTCGCTCTTGGCCATGTGACCGGCGATGACCGCAGCGATTGGGCCGATGACCGGTAGAATTTGGACAAATCCCAGGATACCGGCAATCAAGCTGATGATTGCAGCAGTGCTCGTCCGGGAGCCGGGTGGCATTTGTTGATATGGTTGGTTCATTTCGATTTCTCTCCTATTAATTCACGAATGGATTAAGATATTTGGCAAAATAATGTCGATCGGTGGGCTTAAAAAGTATAGCCGCTGTTATTGAAGATTTGCTGCCATGGAACGATGGTTAACCCGAGTAAGGGCAGGATGACCATGATGCAGATCATCGTCAGCCCGATAAAAATCCCGATCAAGGTAAGGACTCCCTGGAGCACGAAATAGGTTTTCAGGCTTCCCAGGGAACGCCAGGAAGGCAAATATTATCTCCTAACTGGCCGGCCGAGTCGATTGAAGAACCATGCCGCGGAACACCAATTACCCATAGCCATCCAGATAGGAAGCCTGGAGCAATGGATAATCGTCCTACAATGGATAAAATCCCTGTTGGCACACCCACCAATAATGACGACTACCCCTGAATACACCCAGGAACCGTGAATCCATCCCCGCGTAGCCTGCTGTTCCCAAATGGGAAGGCTGAACTCCTGGATCATTCGGGTATCTTGGGGAACCGGTGCAGGTGGAACATAATTGGGTGTTGGGTATGCCATATATTCCCTCCAGAAAAAGTTTATGATACAGCCAGGCGATTCCGCTGGGCGTGGCGCCAGAGCAGCCAGATAATCAGTGCCACCAAAATGATCAGGAAAACGACCACCAGGACCGGGATGACGATCGAAAGAATGGACAGAACCGTCGCGAAGACATCTTCCGCGATGCTGACCGGCACATTGCCTGCGCCGCCGGTCGTGGCAGTGACCGCCGGGCGCACCGCCGCGGATTTGACGACATGCGACACTCCCCGATACCAGCAAACCGCAGATGATCGCGATCACCGGGTGAACATTGGTGATGGCATGGGCGCTGGCGGCGAAGATGATCGCTCCGGCTGCCGGGCGAATGCCGGTCTGGATGATGATCGTTGACATGGTTGACCGCCGGGATCTTATCGGCGAGCATTTCCACGATCAGCAGCATGCCGACCACGATCAGCACCCACGGGTTTGACAGCAGGTCATAAGGTGGATTCAAGTTGATCCAATCGGTGTAATGGGCAATTACACCCACAACCAGCAGCGGAATATAGGCGTTCAGACCGGCACTGGCGGACAGTCCGAAAGCAGTCATGATCCCGAAAAGTGCATCCATACGAACCTCCAATCCGCTACTTCCCGAGTGGAAAAGCTCCCCAGGTTCCGGTCAACCAGAACCGTAATGCGTCAATCGCCGCCGTCTGGATCATGGCGATCGTCAAACCTGCCAGCAGTGCCAGCCACAACTGCCGCAGTTGGGTGAACTGGTTATCCTGGCTCATAAGCATCACCCAGACCATGCTGTAAACAAGGGTCAGCAGCAGCCAGACGCCCAGGGCGCTGATGATCGCCAACGGATAAAACAAAGACGGGCTATCGGTCAGCACCAGCAGGTCGAGAACGACCTGGATGACCAGCAGCACGCCGAAGGCTTTCCAACCGGGGATGGAAGCTTTCTCTTGCGCATCCGCCCAGATCGTCTGGTTGAATGCCGGGAAAAGCAGCAGTCCCATTCCCAATCCCATCCCGGTACCGGTCAACAGGCGCAAGGTGTTGTTGGGTACGTACAGGTTGGGAATATCCGGCAGTATCCCGGGCACAACCTGTTTCATCAAGTAAAGGTACGAATTGGCGCCATCGACCGCAAAGGCAGCGACGAAAAGGATCAACAGGAGCAATGATGCTCCAGGGCGGTATCTTCACTCTCTTCCAACCGAGGATGGTCTGGAAGACCAGCCCGGTCACAGCACCCAGGTACATTCCGGAACAGCGGGCACAAAGCGGCAACTGGTAGCTCCCAATGTGGAACGACCGTTCGCTGATGCGGTGGCAGACAGCGTAACCGATTGCATCCAGCTTGCCGAACAAACCCGGCGGAGTGTTGAAGAACCAACCGGCGAAGACCAGCAGAGCGGCTGCGATGACCAGAACCTTTGTTGCCGTCCCGACACGTTTAAGTGGAGGCTCGACATGATGGGTCCATTATAGGGAATTTGTGTGCGGGATTGCAAGCAAATGGTACTGCAATACACACATACAGGTCATACGGAATCGGGTCTAGAACAGTTTCATCTGTTCGGGAGGTTCGATCGGATCCCCGCCCAGTTCCTTTTCGAAGCGTTCCCGGGTGAGATCGGTGATCTCCGCCAGTCGCCGCAGGTCGCGGAACTTTGACTATCCGCCAGTTCTCCGACATCGACCTCAGCACCGGGTCTCGCTCCAATTTGTAGGCCAGCAGGCCGGCGCGTCCGCCCGGAAGGACCAGCAGGCTGCGTTCAGGCGGATAAGGTTCTGACGCAGGATTGCGCCCGACACGGCGGAGGCCAGCAGGGTAAAAGGCATAGACTGGGTCGCCGGACTCCTGCCACAGGATAAGCCGCTGGGGACTTTCCTGGCGCTCGCAGGGTAAATCCCAGCCTGGGAGCCAGCCCGGCGAGAACTTGCCCGGCAGCTTCCAGGTCCACCCGGCGTGCACTGGGAGAGTCTTCCGGGCGCAGACTCCAGTTCCCGTCCACCTCGATTGCATAGGAAGCCAGCACGGCCCGCAGCAGCCCCTGCGAAGGGGTCAGCAGGCCGGGAAGTTCCGCATTCACGGCGGTTTCAATGTCCCGCAGGGTCGTACCGGGATTTTGCAGGAAAAACCGGACCACGCTTATCTCGACCCGATCGGGCAGTGAATCACTCGGCAGCGCTCCAGTCCGCCAATCCCCACCACCCGGTTTCCGGGTTTTTGCTCTCAGCGTGGTGCACGAATTCCGAACCCGCCAGAGCGCCCTGGATGGGCGCATTGATCTCCGCCAGTGCCTCGGGCCTCCAGCGCAGGCTGTGGTCGGCAGCCATGGCAGTCAGCCCGGCGGCGTGCAGGTGTAACAGGTGAACAGGCTCGCCGCGTTCCTGCAAGCATGCCTGCATGGCCTGGCTGACGGCCTCGGCCTCTATCCCGGCTTGTTCCTTATCCGCATGGCTGAAGGCGCGCCGCTGCCAGAGCACTTGGGCAGGGTCGTGGCGGGTGCGCAGGGCCAGGCCGCTCAGGTCGAACCCGGCTCCGGCTGCAGCCAGCAGCGCAGCGCAGAGAAAGGCCGGTTCCGGTTCGGGGATGATGGCGAAGAACGGAGCGTTGAGCGGCAGGCTGGTCGGACAGGTTTTTCAGGGCGGCATACAGGGCGGCGGCGTGCCAGTTCCAGTCGTAGCGGCGGCGGCGCAGGACCGACTTGAACGGGGCGGCCGTCTCCCTTGCCCCACAACCAGCCGGCCCACAAGGCGGAAAGGGTCCAGAAGGCCTGGTTGGGACGCGGCAGGACCGTGACGACCGCCGAGGGGACTGTCCTTCAGGCGCGGTGCCAGATCGCGCATCGGTCCGTCGAACAGGCACAGGCCGCCGGCTTCCCCGGGAATCGGGCCAGTTCACCGTTGCCACGGGTTGCCCGCCGTCCGCCCAGGGTTCCACACCGCGCTCGAGTGCCAGCCAGACATTTTTCTCCAGGAAGCGGGTCGGGATGGTCAACTGCTTCGGGCGCGGGCGCTCGGCCGGATGCGGCCAGAGGGCACTGGCCTCGTCACAGGCCGTCAGGACGAGCGCAAGCAGGCGCCGCGGTGCTCGGAGGTTCAGCGACAGGCCATCCAGCTTGTTGATGATGGTGATCGAGCGCATAGACGGCCCGTGGGAGATAGCATTTCAGCGCTTCCTCCACGTGTGCCGGTCCGGATCATCGGGGAGGCAACCCGTTCGAGGGCCGCGAGCGGTGCAGGCCGTCCGTGGATGCAAGGCTGGCTGCCCGGGCCTGGTCCGCTTCGGTGGCAGGATATTCACCGTTGTCCCCGCATGTGCAATGGTAAATCCGGGCTGTCAGTGACGCCTCTGCGTGTCCCAGACGAAGGCCTCCGCCGGGACCTGCCGGCTGGCAGCGGGTGCATTCGGTCAGGTACAGGGATTGCAGGTGGGTTTCCAGGCGCTCGTCCCCTTTGCGGGCGGCAGCCAGTTCTGCCAGGGCGGCGCGCAGATCGGCCTGCGTGGGAGGCTTCCGCTATCGTCTCGAGCAGGAAGCGCGTCACCGGGTTGTTGACCGCCACGAGCACCCGGTAGCCCAGGCGGGCCATTTCGAGGTCGACCCGCGGGCAGCTCCAAACGGATCCAGCACCCAATCGCCCGGCCTGGAATGCTGCGCCAGGAATGCGGCAGCGATCCCGTCGGCGGCAGGTGGAAGATAGCGTGCCAGGGGACCGGGATTTTCCGGTTCATCGCCAGGCAGAGTATGAATCCGTCCATTTACGGTAAGTATAACGATTTGGGGGAAAAATGCAATCCTGATTATGAGGACGACTACCCAGGAGTGTCTATCAATTCATGACCTGTTCATGGCGGCAGGGTTGATCTTGCCCCATTCTGTGTGGTTCGTCTCGGTTCCAGCGTTCACTCAAGGAGCAGGATTTGGATTTCCCCTGGGGAGAGTTTCCCTGGTGAACCTTTTGGAGCTCGTTAACATCTCCTGCCAGTTTCCCTTTGGCAGGTGGAATTTCACGTTTCGGCTGCTGAAATTCATCGCCACCAGCACGGATTGCTTTCCAATGCGCCGCAGGTATCCAAGCATTCCGTTCGGGGAGTTTTCATTGGGATGAAATCTCCTGGCAAAGGGCGGGGATGTCTTTGCGCAGGCGGAGTAACTTCTTCGTAAAGTTGAAAGAGAAGTCGGATCGGCTCTGCTGGGCGGTGACATTTCGCTGGAGGTAGTCCGGATGCACCGGCAGCCAGGGTTTGGCGGTCGAAAAGCCGGCCTGTGGCGAGTCGTCCCACTGCATGGGGGAGCGGCAGCCAGTTCCCGGCCCTTGTAGACCGGCCAGTATCTTCTTGCCGGGCGGGTCCAGGATCTCACTCCGCTTCAGTTGGATGTCGCGCATGCCGATTTCTTCGCCGTAATACATGAAGGGGGTGCCGCGCAGGGTCAGCAGCAGGGCCATGGCGAGCCGTGGCCTGCGAATCGTTCTCCCGCGGCTGAGTAGCGGCTGGCAGCCCGTGGCAGGTCGTGGTTGCTCATCACCGTGGTCGGCCAGATCCCGGCCGCGTTGAAGGTCTGCTCCCGTTCGGTCGATTCGTGCCAGTCACCCAGGCGGCGTTCCAGGGGTAGACCAGGTCCATGGAGGTGAAAGTCGAAACTGAAGGCGGCGTGCAGCCTGTCGGGTCCGCAGTACGAGACGGTTTTCTCCGGCGTGGCGAAGATAGGTCTCGCCGACGGCGTAGCGTTCCGGGTAGGAATCCAGCAGGCGGCCGCATTTCGTTCAGGAACGGCATCATCTCCGGCTGGTCGATATCGTAGATGATGGCGCTGGCGGTCGAAGCCGCGCAGCCCGAATTTGGGCGGGTTGTCGGGCAGGTCGGCGTGCTTGAAATAGGCGTTGAACACATCCAGGCGGAAACCGTCCACGCCGCGCTCCAGCCAGAAGCGGAAAACATCCAGCTGGGCCTGGCGCACCTCCGGGTTGCGCCAGTTGACATCCGGCTGCTCCTTGGTGAACAGGTGCAGGTAATACTGGCCGGTGGCCGGATCGAACTCCCAGGCCTGGGCCGCCGAAGCGGCCTGCCAGTTGTTGGGACCCCGTCTGTGAGGGCTCTCCAGAGGTACCAATCCCGCTTGGGGTTGTCGGGCTGGAGCGGGATTCAAGGAACCAGGGATGCTGGTCGGAGGTGTGGTTGAGCACCAGGTCCAGGATCGATGCGGATGCCGCGCCGGTGGGCTTCTGCCACCAGCCGGTCGAAGTCCGCCAGGCGTGCCGAAGCGCGGGTCGACGTCCATGTAGTCGCTGACGTCGTAGCCGAAGTCCTTGTCGGGGGTGGGATAAGATGGGCGAAAGCCAGATGGCATCGACGCCCAGGTCGGCCAGGTAATCCAGCCGGGCAGTGATGCCGGGCAGGTCGCCCAGGCCGTCGCCGTTGCTGTCGGCGAAAGAGCGCGGGTAGATCTGGTAGATGACGCCGTCGCGCCACCACAGGAAGTCGTCCATTACATCTGATACTCATCCATTCAGCAATTTTAGGATTGAGAGGTACGTTTTTACTATTACGATTGAAGTGCCCTCCTTTACGCTATTTGACAGATTGCTAAAATAGCCGTAGACGGACTTGTACCCTGACTCCGGATTGTGTTTGGGATGAATCCCTCATCTGGCAGTCTCGTCCCGGATCCTCGGTTGAGCAGCAAAGGACGCTCAGCATCTTGGGTTGGTGGATCTAAAACTGGTTCATAAACAGCTAATCTGTTATCATAGCTGGTGACCTGTCCCATGATTGTCGCTTGCTGGTAAAATGAGTGCAGGTTAGCATGCCCGGAGCAAGCAGGCAGGCCTGATTGACTTGAAATCGTGTGTGTCGACACGGATGTCCGGTGGATCGATCCTCGCAGCCGCGTGCGTAAGCTGAAGAACAGGGAACGGTTGGTGCATGCCAAAATCTGATCTGGTCTTACTGGCGCTTGATGATGAGCAAATCCTGCAACTCTTTGACCGGGCGTTATCCGCGGTATCGTATCAAGTCGCCGTTGCCCGGGATCGTGCTGCGCTCGATAAGGCCTTGCAGGAATCCTCGCCTGCCCTGGTGATCATCAGCCAGAATTTCGATGGGGCGGATGAACTGGAGATCGCGGCCGGGATGTTGGAACGTTTTCCCACCCTGCCGGTTCTGCTGCTGCTCCTGAAGGATTCCCCGAATTGTCAGAAAGGCCATCCATATTGGCGTAAGCGACTGTCTTGTATGCTCCGCTGCATATCGAAGAGATCATGAAGGCTGTGGAGAATAGCATCAAGCGCGCCGACCGGATCGGCGACTGGACCCGGCGTGAGGTCAAACGCACGACCGCCTCGCTCGAGCAGCGCGTGGATGAGCTGCAAAAACTCGATACCATCGTTGAGCATATCGAAGACGGGGTCATCATCCTTGACGAAAAGTCGAATCTGCTCCTGATCAATCCTGCGGCGCGGCGGGCTTTTGGCCTCTGGCAGGATGACGAATGTGAAAGGAAAACCGATCACCGAAGTGCTGCCTCATCCGGATCTGAAGATCCTGTTGAACGAGAGTATCAACAATCCCATGCCGCACAATGAGATCACCTTTGAAGACGGGCGTGTGCTTTCGGCTCAATGCACGCCCATCCCACGGATTGGGGTGGCGATCACCATGCAGGATATTACCTATCTCAAGCAGATCGACCGCTTGAAGAACGAATTTGTCCATACCGTCTCGCACGACCTGCGTTCCCCGCTGACAGCCATCCTCGGTTATGTGGACCTGCTTGACCGGGTTGGTCCGGTCAATGAACAGCAGCGTGAATTCATCCACCGTGTCCAGAACAGCGTGCAGAGCATCACTGCGCTGGTCAACGACCTGCTCGAACTGGGCCGCATCGAAGCCGGTTTTGACACCCAGAAGGAAGTGGTGCCTCTGGAAGGGATCATCCGCTATGCGCTGGAAACCCTCGGTGGGCATGATTTCCGACAAAAAATTGAATCTTCATCTCAACCTGCCGATGGAAATTCCCCAAATGCGCGGCAACCCGATCCGCCTGCGCCAGATGCTCGATAACCTGATCGGGAATGCGATCAAATACACCCCGGAAGGCGGCGAAATCACCATTGACGTGGAAGTGCAAAACGATCAGGTCATTTTGCGCATTTCCGATACCGGTCCCGGGATTCCACCTGCCGACCAGCCGCATATTTTTGAGAAATTCTATCGCGCCAGCAATGTTCCCAAGGGGGTGGGGGGCTCCGGGCTGGGCCTGGCGATCGTCAAATCCATTGTAGACAACCACCAGGGCCGCATCTGGGTTGATTCGCTGCTCGGACAGGGTTCCACCTTTACGGTGGTTCTGCCGCTCTATAAGCAGCACCGTCTCCCAGCCAGTCTAGATGGAATCTTCTTAACCTGAAGAACGCAGAGATGATTTCGCTCTCTGCGTTTTCTGGTCTAACTAAGATTACAGCCTCCGCAGATGGAGCTATCTGCGGAGGCGTTCGCCAAAGGAGGAGACAGTGGTTCAGCAAGGTTGGAGGTGTTATGCTTCCGTCTCCAACCAGAATGATAGTCGACTTGTCTGACAGGGGCTAGAGTGGAAAGTCATATAAATTCGTGATTAACTTCACAATTGGACTTTGCCGTGCAGGAAGAGCCGGATGATCGTCAAGGCCTCTTCAGGGTCGCGATAGCTTCTGACTGAAATGCCCGGATGCGAATTCCCGCTCAACATCTTCGAAATCGGCTGCCCCTGTGCGATAAACGCACAGCACCGGTTTGCCCAGGCTCAGCGCATAAGCCACTTCGTAGCCCACCCCGTGCGAGGGCGTGCTGACCTCGGCCACCAGCGCATCGCAGGCGCGGATCCAGGCTGTATCCCGCTCGTAGACATCTCCCGGGTCGACCTGCCCTTCGAGCACTTTCACGCTCGCATCGGCCAGGTGGGCGGTGGGAACCTCGTGACCATCCGCCAGTAAAGCGGATGGTGATGACTGGATAGATCGGTTCGAAATCCCGCCCGCCGGTGATGGAACAGGCGAAGTAAATGTTCATCCTTTCCCGAGAAAGCTGGCCAGCAGTTCGGACCTGGGGATTGCTGTCCGGGCGGATGACGGTATCAGCCAGGCGCTCCGGAAGCTTTCCAATTCAGTGCTGAACCGCATCCAGTCCGGGACGAGCAGCGCCAGGCGGGAAGTCTTGTCCGGGAAAAAGTAAGGGGAAAGGAACAGGTTGAGGAATTTACGCGGCAGGGGCCAGCCTTTCAATTCCAGGACGATGGCTGTTTCTCCGGCGATCGGGCGCAGGAAATCCAGTTTTCGAGCCTTTGAAGTTCTCCAACGGGAACAGCCGGCTCATCTCGGTCGATGGACGTCCGAATGAACCGGCGGTAGGAGATATTCATCTGCATGAAAGGGGTCACCAGCCGCAAATAGCTGCTCGAATGGTTGGACGTAGGCCGATTTGCGGATGTTGCCACCAGGAAGATCGAGAGCAGACGGCAAAAATGCGCCATGCCGCCTGTCAGCCAGAGCATCCACTTTGTCGATTGAGGCGGAAGCGTATTGCGGCAGGAGGCCGGGCAGCCAGGCTCAAAGCCGCCACCAGCGACAACAGGATACAGCCGATGAAGAGTGTCTTCCGCCACCAGCGGTTGAGAATGTACGTATACAGGACAAGGCGATGACGATGTCCTTTGGCTGCCATCGGGCTACCCTTCCTCTTCAGGCGGCAGGGGCAGCCGGCGACTCTCCGGCTGGGCCGCGGACCCGGTGAACTGCCCGCTCAGGCGGGAGAGGGAACGTTCCAGCTTTTCGCCGCGCAGGCTGAAGGTCACATCGCCGCGTGTGCGTTCGATGATGGCGCGGATGATGTCGGTCTGGCGGCGCAGCCCGTTGGTGATGGCGTCGGGATAATCCATCGTCACCAGGATGGCAAAGATGTCGTCCATGTGTCCCAGCAGGCGTTCGGCCTCGGCGGAGTTATCCTGGCGCAGCATATCCAGGCAGCGGCGGCGCATTTCGCCCACCAACTCGGCCAGCCCGTTCAGGTAGGTATTGGGCGGCAGGTCGAGTTCTTCGGGCGTGGGCAGGGCTTGGTGGCGGATGAGGGCGCAGGTGATGCTGGCTTCGGCGAATTCCTTCAGGGAATCCTGCGTGTATCCGGCAAAATAGAAGGCGGGAGTATTCGGCCAGGTCGGTGCGCAGTGCCTCGGCAAGCTGGCGGGCTTCATCCAGGTGGGCCTGCATGACATCCGTTTCGTCGCGATGCACGGCGCGGATGGACAGGGCGCAGGCGCGCGTCAGGGCGCGGGCCTGTCCAAGGGCCTTATCCCGGGTGGCGGTCTGCGCATCGAAGGTCTGGCGGATCTGTTCGGCGATCTTTTCCAGTTTTTGCATGGATTATTCCTGTCATAGATAGGATGATGCTCCACAATGCTGAATGCCGCGAAGCTAATTCGATGATAGGACGCGGACGATTGCTGATGTCCGCGTCCGGTCCGGTTACTTTTTCGGTTCCTGAGGCGGATCCTTGGGCGGTTCCTTGGGAGGTTCGGGTGGGTGAAAAGGTTTGAAGAGTGAATCAGCCAGCGACGGGCCGCCGACCGGAATGTTGATGGTCCCGAAGGTGGCTTCGTAACGCGCCAGGTTTTCGTTGAGCGCCTGGTGCAAACAGCTTCAACGCCACCGGCGACATGACCACGCGGGCGGTCACGATCGCCTTGCCATCGCCGGGCAGGAGCCGTGCAAAATCCAGCACAAACTCCGCCGGGGCGTGGGCGATGCGCGCCAGGTTGGCGTAGACCGGCTGCAGGTCCGGCGGGGATCTCGATCTGGAAGGTGTCTGCGGTTTGGGAGGGGGGACGGCCACTTGGTTCTCGCTTTCGGGTTAGAACGGGATATCTTCTTCGTCGGCCGGTGCTGCGCCTTCATCTGCAGCCGGGAGCGCTGCCCATGCCGCCGCCTTCGGTATCGCTGCGTGAGCTCAGGAAACGCACCGTCCCGGCGGAAACTTCGAAGGAGGCACGCGGCGAGCCGTCCTGCCCGGTCCAGACGCGCGGTCCGCCGGTGGCGGGGTCGGCGGTCAGGCGGCCTTCCACCAGCACTTTCGAACCTTTCTTGAGATATTGGTTGCAGGTCTCGGCCTGTTTTGCCCCAGGCCGAGACGCGGAACCAGATGGTCTCCTTGACCGTTTCGCCGTTATTGTTGGTGTACTGGCGGTTGGTGGCCACCGAGAAGGAAGTGACAGCCTGGCCGGAAGGGGTGTAACGCATTTCGGGGTCACGGCCTACGTTACCGACGATGATGATGGTTTGGTACATGGGGAATCTCCTCTTTAGGGTATAGGACCCGCCGCAGTGCGGCGGGGACAGTGTGATAGGTCAATTTTACTTCACATTTCCCAGGTCAACAGCGGGATTTCCATTTCCTGGGGGGTCAGTCCGCCGTGGTGGCCGTAATATTTCTGCTCATACTTGTTCTTTTCGTACCACCAGACCGACTCGTACCGGTAAGGCAGGATCACCAGGTCACCGGCACGCGCACAGAAGCGGGGCGAGAGCACAGGGCCAAAATAGCCCGCGGACATCAGGTCCGCCACCTTGCGCACCTCGGCCTGGCCTTCCAGCCGCGGGGCGAGAAATGCCTGGGCCTCCTCCACCATCCCGGGCTGGATATACAGGAAAAAGTCGCGGGCCGACCCGGCCGGGACGATCGGTTCGCCCTGGCGGTCTGTCCTCAGGAATTTCTCGATGCCCTCGAAACGCGGCTCGCGGTTGAGATAGATGGTGGTGTGCGGGTCGGTCTCGGACTGGCCGTGGTCGGCGGTCAGCAGGAACAGGATCTTCCTGCGGCTGGCCGTCAGTGCTTTCAGGAAGATGCTCTCCATGGTCATCAGGAAGACCTGGATCTCGGCGCTGGTCTGGGGGGAATCCGGGCCGTATTCGTGGCTGATGGCGTCCATCTTTTCGTTGTACAGGACAAAATAGGCAGGCGAGGCAGTCCCGGTCCGCACGGTGCGGCGTGGATTTTGCCAGCATTCCGCCAGGTTGACCAGCGCCTCGGGCAGGGTCTTGTAGCCGAGCGATCTTGCCCCCGAGAAGACCACGTCCCCGTAGGAGGAGGGGGTGTACTCGCGGTGCTGGAAGATGGTGGAGGTGACGCCCTGCTTCTTGAGTGACTGGTAGAGCGTGGTTGTTCGGGAAGAGACGGCGTCGGTTTTGCCCCGACTGCTTTCAGCGTATCGCGCTGGGAGGTGCCCGGCAAAGGAAAACAGCAGCGGGGCGATGACCGCGTCGAGTGTCGGTTCGTAGTAATACCACTCGAAAATGCCGTGTTCGCCGACCGGCATGCCGGTGTGCAGCGTGGTGAGGTGGGCGGCCGTGGTGGACGGGAACTGGGCGGTCAGTTTCTCCACCTGTCCCGAGCGCGGGCGACGGTTTTCAGGAAGGGCGCTTCCTGGAATTTTTCGAAGAAGCGCCAGCCGAAGCCGTCCATCAGGAACAGCACCACCGCGTCGTATTTTTGCGGGTCGGTAAGTAGGGTGAGCCGTTGGGGGAGGGAGGCGAAGCCGCCCGTGTCGTAGCGGGGTTTGACGAAAGTGGATTCCATCGGGACAATTCTACTCCACTCTTCCGGCGGGACTTGCCAACTGAAGGGTGCAGGTATCCCGCCTCCTTGGAAGGGGGTGCAGGCCGCCATGGATTGTTTTCCGGAATATTTGGATTTTAAAGTTCCTAATGAAAGTGCGACCGGGCTCTGAACAGCCATCTCTTGCCGCGTTAATTGATTATAGCACAACTGTTCTAGTTGTCAAGCATCCTATCATAAATGACTGCGGGGCGGCTTGCGGATCGGATGAATGAAACGCCCGGCTCTTTATGGAGCCGGGCGGATGGCCTGGATGAAAATGGGTTATTTGAGAGTGTAGGTCACGCTGACCGTTACGGTGATCTGTGTCATCCCGGGCTGGATCGGCACGGTGACGTTCGGAGCCGGGGCAGCGCCGCCGCCGCCCATCCCATAACCGTACTGGATGGGGGAATTGTCCGAGTACGTGACGGTCTGGATTTGGCCCAGGGTCACGCTGGCGGTCTGCGCCAGTTCGCTTGCAAGGCTGCTGGCATTGGCCATTGCTTTCTGTCGGGCCTGTGCCATGGCAGCAGTCTTGTCGGCCACGTCGAAGGTGATGCTGTTGATATTATTGGCGCCCGCGCTGACGGTGGTGTTGAGCAGGCTGCCCAGCTTGCTCAGGTCGCGCACGGTGACGTAGACCGTGTTATCCACGGCATAGCTCGTGCCGGTCGACACGCCGGTTACCTTGTCATACTGCGAGGTGGTATAGACGCTGAAATTGCTGGTCTGGATATCTGCTGCCGCGATGCCCGCATTCTTCAGGGCATCCACCACAGGGCCTGGGACTGGGTGTTGTTTTTATCGACCGCAGTGGCGATGGCGGGATCCTCGGTGTGCACGCCGATATAGATATAGGCGATATCGGGGGTCAGGTAGACCGTGCCGTTGCCGCTGACGCTCAGCGTGCGTGGCTGCGTGGTGGCTGCAGCCCCTCCGCAGGCGCTCAGGGCCAGGGCCAGGACAGTAACGAGAACGAAAATGGAAAGTTTGGTACGCATTGTTTTCTCCTTATTGTGTGATTAATTAGCATCATGAAGACGGTCGAGCACAGCATAATGTTCCCTCCCTGATGGGCCCATCCCAGATGATGTTCATTGCATGCATTGTCTCCAAAGCAGGATACCATTCCGCATAAAAGGTTCGATGGGTTGTGGATTTGGTGTGTACACATGTGTACAATCTGATATACTCTCTGAGTGAGTAGATATGACTGAACCACCCCATCACATCGGCGCCCGTTCACCGGAATATGCCCTGCTCGGATTCCTTTATCGGCAGCCGGATCATGGCTATAACCTGCACCAGCAGGTCGTCAGCGAACTCGGCTATGTTTGGCATGTCAGCCAGAGTCAAACCTATAGCATCTTGAAAAGATTGGAAGCGCAGGGATATATTTCATCTACGACCATCGAGCAGGAAAAACTTCCCCCCCGCCAGCTCCTGAAGATAACAGCCGCAGGTCGCCGCCGTTTCGAAGAATGGCTCGAAACGCCTTCGGGAAGCAGCGTGCGGGCCATCCGGGTGGAATTTGTCACCCGCTTGTATTTTGCCCAAAAATATTTTCCAGAGATGATCCCGGTCATGATCGAAGCCGAGGCTGCAGGGATCGATACAGTCCTGGCCCGCCTCGCATTAACCGGAAGAGCATTCCTCCTGAACAAATATTCAATCGTCTGGGATTGGATCTTCGCATCCAGCAGCTTCAGTCTGTCCGGAATTGGTTAATTAAGTGTCGCAAGGCACTTAAAAATAAAACCTAAAAGGAGAATATCATGAAACGTTTCTCCCTTCTCATACTTCTGGCCGCGGCCATTCTTTCTGCCTGCGGTCCGGTCGCAACCCCAGCGCCGCTTCCGACCGCCGTGATCCCGACCTCTACAACGATACCGACGGCGACCTCGATCCCACCGACGGCTGCACCCGAGCCGCGCACTCTGACCGTCTTCGCCGCCGCCTCCCTGACCGATGCGTTTACCGAGATCGGTCATAATTTCGAGGCTGCCAATCCACGTGTCACCGTGGTGCTCAACTTTGCCGGCTCTCAACCCTCAGCACCCAGATCACCCAGGGGCGGTGGCAGACGTTTTCGCCTCCGCCAATCACACGGAAATGGACAAGCTGGTCAGCGCTGGGTTGGTCGGGCAGGCTGCGCCGAAGGATTTCCTGACCAACAAGCTGGTCGTTATTCTCCCGGCCGGCAATCCGGCCAATATCCAAACCCTGCAGGATCTGGCCCGTCCCGGTCTGAAACTTGTTTTGGCTGCCGATACGGTCCCGGCCGGAAAATACGCCCGGCAAATTCTCGCCAATCTAGCAGCGATGCGACCTATGGCGCGGATTTCCAAACCAGGGTGCTTGCCAATCTGGTTTCGAATGAAAATGATGTCAAGCTGGTGGTTGCCAAGGTGCAGTTGGGGGAAGCGGATGCCGGCATCGTCTATATCTCGGATTCTGTTGCTGCCCCGCAGTTGTTGACCATCGAGATCCCCACAAATTTCAATGTCGTCGCGAAGTATCCGATCGCCGCTCTGGTCAATGCACCCCAACCCGACCTGGCAGCCGGTTTCATTACTTATGTTCTCTCTCCAGGCGGGCAGGCTCTTTTGAAGAAATGGGGTTTTACCCCTGTTGCGCCTTAGGTTGAGTCTCCCTTGCGCCGTTTATTCCGCAATTTCTCGATTCACCAAATCCAGGCCGGGTATTTATCCCGCCCAGCCTGTTTTTGATTGGTTTATTGGGATTACCCCTCCTGGCGTCGTGTGCCCCTCCGGCGTGCCATCGGGAAGGATTTCTTTGGTTACGTCCTGTCTCCCGTAGCCTTGTCTTGCCCCTTAAGCTCAGCCTTCTGACCAGCACGGTCAGTGTCCTCATCGCCGTTGCTGCCGGGACACCGCTGGCCTACATTCTCTGGCGCGCTGGAATTTCCGCGGAAAGACCGCCCTCGAGCTGTTGATCGATCTCCCGGTGCTCCCGCTCTCGCAGCCTGTCGGCCTTGCTCATCGCCTTCGGGCGGCAGGGCGTTTTCGGCGTTTGGCTAACTCAAATCGGTATTACGTTGCCCCTTTACCACCGCCGCGGTGGTGATCGCCCAGACCTTTGTCGTCGCGCACCCTTATTCGTGCGTTCTGCGCATGTAGGCTTTGCCGGGGTTGACCGGATACTCGAAGAGGCCGCCACCGTGGAAGGGGCTAGTGAATTGCAGGTCTTCCGCTTTGTCATGTTCCCTCTTGCCGGTCGGGCCTTGCTGACCGGATTGGTTCTCACCTGGACTCGGGCGATGGGCGAATTCGGAGCAACGATCTTATTTGCCGGGAACCTGGAAGGCACCACTCAGACCATGCCGTTGGCTGATTTACCTGGGCTTTGAACGCGGGTTGGGGGTGGCGATCGCCTTGTCGGTCATGTTGATCGTGGTATCCATATTGTTCTTGGCCATCCTGAGAAGGCTTGAAAGTCGCAACGCTGAGTTTCCTCATGAAATATAGTCTCTCTCTTTCCCCACATTTTTAGTAGGTCTGCCCCGGTTCGTTACGGCTTGCCCCATGTTCTTGACGAGGCCTACCCCGGCTCTTCACGGGGCCTGCCCCGGTTCTTCACGGGGTGAAAATGCTGCCACCTTCTCTTTCCCCCCATTTTCAGTACGCCTGCCCCGGGTCTTCACGGGCGAAAATGGGGGATGAAAGGGGGGCTGGATATATGGGGGCAATTACCAGCATTAACTAAAATGCTCTGGTTTCCTTTTTCCAAATTCTCCTCTTGACTTATTAGAAAATTTGTTCTATAATAATGTGGAAAGGGACATTCCTTAGGGAATGTTGTCCTCCAAATGCGATCTCGCGCCTTTTCTTCCACAACCTTTACAACCCTATCCGGGTTGAAGGCGTTGCAGGGGTGTGATGCATCACGCCAGGTCTTAAGGAATAAGATTGTTCCTCTTTTTGTTCCTCAGAAACAATGCACAGATATGGCATCGCATTTCTTCCTGCCCCCAGCCATGTGCTGACATTGTCCCTCTCGCAGCATATCATCCCCGAATGGGGATCTACTTGGGGGGCGTGCCGACCTGGGTATTCTTGATTACTTCCATGCCCAGGTGGAAAAATGAACACATTTACAAATTTCTTGTTTCGTTTTTGGATTGTTTCGAGGAACAATACCTGCAGGATGGTATATAGATGAAGCGACCACGAGATGTTTTCGTTCCTCAATTGTTCCTCAGGAACAATGTGCGGGGGGCGGGTCATCCGCCCCCCACGCCACATCGACGACATGAGTTGTCGATGCTGCGCATTCAGGTGCCTCCAGCACCCATCGCGAAGCACACGTCCCCGTTCGCCTGTCCCCAGAAATTTTGGGGATTGGGGATATCATACCCGCAGGGTATTCCAG
>CAWFNU010000017.1:0-99104 GCA_963817265.1 uncultured Chloroflexia bacterium | reverse complement strand
CCCCAGTCAATGACTCCAAATATTGGTTTTTTAAAGAATGTCTTCACGTTCCAAAATTTGGTAAAGTATTTTAATCCCTTGTGCCCCAATACCAACCACCTGCACTGCAACCACCGCAATAAGGGCAAGAGCCACTGTGAAGTTCAGATCGGTCGACACAACCCTAACAAAAGGAACAAGCGTACTCCCTCCTAGAGCCAAAGGAGGGTTTGCAATGGTATTGATGCCTGCGACTGTCTGAACGGAATATCCAGATCCTTCAGCCTTCTCGATCATGCCAATACTATCAACACCAGGGATTAGTCCCATCCAGTTCGCGAATAACACCAGAATGGTAATCGAAGCAAACCATGGAAAGATCGTCTTAGCCCATTTCCCCGCAGTACCTTCTGTCATATTGTAAAGAGCTTCAAGCAGTGCTTCCAAGGCACCTGGAATACCCTTTAATACCAGGTTACCCTTTTTTACAGCCCGGTTAAAAGAATATGCCAGGAGAATGACAATAACATCCACAATCAACAAGGCAAAAATTGTATTTGTAAAATAAAATTCGCCAATCACAGGCAGTGTGAACAGGGGATGTTCCATCCAATGTTCGGCTGGCAATTGCACAAATGGGCGCACAGGGGCAAAATACTTTGCCCCAATAAAATCCTGCGATAATCAATGCAAGAACAATCCAACGATTGATACCCCAGCGCCACCATTTTCTAGCGGGCGCACTTGTTTCAATCTATCTTCTCCACGATGTGGTTCCTCCTCGGTCGATCTTTATTTTTAGCTGTTTTTAGCCGAGCGGTGGCAGATTTTCACCACCCGGAAAGTCAGGAACAATGTCACCGGAATGCTAAACAGTAAAAGAACAATTGTAAAAACGGGCTTACTATCCAGGATTTTATCCAGCCACAATCCCTGCCAAGAGTGCCACAAAAATAATTCCCAGGGTCAAGCCAGCCACCCAAACCACGGTCATAGTCACCGCGGTCCGAAATTCGTCCTGTCCCTTCCCGTTAGACTGGCTCATGGCGGCGGAATTATACCATGAGCTTTTTCAACCGTCTAGAACAAATTAATCGCAGCATGATTGGCAAAGCCGAACCAAGGCCCGAATACTGTGCCAATCAGCAGTACACCAACGACCAAGACCACCAGTGCCATCGTCACAGGTCGTGACATCGGGATCGGATGCTGGTCCTCATCCTGGTTATCCATCCGATACAAGTAAATATATTTTAGAATGTTCAAGTAGTAGTACAACCCGACGATTGAATTCAATACACCCACCACCGCCAGCCAGATCCAACCGCTTTGAATGGCCGCTGCAAATACAAAAAACTTGGCAACAAATCCACCAAACGGCGGCATACCTGCCAGCGACAGGAACGCTACCAACGCAGCCAATGCCAAGGCGGCATTACGGCGGCCCAAGACCATTATAGGCCGACACATCGTCAGAACCGGTCACGCGCCCGACAACTCCTACAATCCCAAAGGCTAGCAGATTTGTCAGGATGTAAGCGATCAGGTAAAAGACTGCACTGGCAACACCCATCTGTGAGAACGCCACCACACCGATCATGGCATAGCCGGCATGTGCAATCGAAGAGTAAGCCAACAGGCGTTTAACATTCTTTTGCGCCAGGGCGATCAGGTTTCCGACCGTCATCGTCAGGGTTGCCAGAACTGCAAGGATCATGCTCCAGTCCGCCGAAACAACCGGAAAGACCGGCAGTAAACAAGCGCATGATGACGGCAAAGCCCGCTGCTTTGGAGGCAGTCGAAAGGAAACCAGCCACCGGGGTCGGTGCACCTTCATATACATCCGGTGCCCAAAAATGGAACGGAAACAAAGAGACCTTGAAAGCCAAGTCCAGCCAGCACAAGAAAAGATGATTCCGACTGCCAACAAGTCGAATTTGCTGAAATGAATGCCCAATTCATAGACGCTGGTCGTACCGGCAAAGCCATAAATCAGGCTGAAACCGTACAGCAGTACTGCAGAAGTCAACGCACCGAAAAGCAGATATTTGAAACCCGACTCGACTGGATTTCTCGTCACCGGTCAGGAAACCTGCCAGAATGTAAAGAGGGATGGAAGTAGTCTCAATGGCCAGGTACAGCATTACCAAGTCTGCTGAAGAAGCCATCAGGCACATACCGATGGTGGCAGCCAGCAGCAATAGATAGGCTTCGGCGCGCTGATTCAGGCTATCCGTGTCCATGAAAAACAAGGCTGTCACCGCTGCCGCAAAAACAAAGAACATCTTGAACAGGAAACCAAACCAATCAAACCGCAGCATCCCGCCGAAAACCAGGCTCGGATCTGCTGGCCGGGCAAAAAACAGGCTCAGGGTCAAGGTAACCAGTAATCCGACGTGCAGTAAACATTCCCAAGAAAGGACGGCGATTTGCATCCTTTTTTAGGAATGGGTCAATTACCAGGATCAGAATCCAGCGCCAGTAGCAGGACTTCGGGGAGAATGGGAAGGATGGCAACCACTTATGCACCTCCCAGCAGGGTGAGTACGTGCTGAACCCCGGATTGGACCCAGGGAACCATCAATGCCGGGAACAGGCCAATGCCAACCATAAGTCCCATCAGAAGCACCAGTGCGATTTTATCCAGTGACCTTGATGGGCGGGAATGTGCCCTTCAAATTCTTCAGGCATCTTTCCAAAGAACACCCTCCGGACGACCAGCAAAACGTACGATGCGGTCACGACGATCGAGATGGCTGCGATGACCGCCACCAGCCACTGCGTTTTCCAGATTCCCATAAAAATCGGGAACTCAGCCACGAAACCGGAGAAACCGGGCATTCCCATCGAGACCAGGCTGCCAATGATGACGCCAATCCCCACCAACGGCAAGGGCTTGATCATGCCACCCAGTTTGGGGATATCGCGGGTGTGAGCCCGGTCGTAGACCATGCCGACCGCAGCAAAGAAGAGAGCCGTCATCACGCCGTGCGAAAACATCTGCACACCTGCGCCGATCAGTCCTTCCGGTTTCAAGGTGGCAAAACCCATCATCACCAAGCCCATGTGCGATACAGATGAAAAACCGATAACGTATTTAAAATCTGTCTGAACACTGGCGATGAAAGCACCGTAGACGATATTCACCAGTGCCAAGACCCATGATCAACGGTGCCCAGAACCTAGCGCCTTCCGGCAGAAGCATGATACCCACCCGCAGGGCAGCGAACGCACCCAGTTTCATCAACACACCTGCATGGAACATGGACACAGCTGTGGGAGCCGCCACGTGTCCATCCGGCGACCAGTTATGGAACGGGAAGATGCCGCCCAGGATTGCAAACCCCAGGAAGACCGGCAGAAACCAGATCTTCTGGAAATACCGGGCTGAATTTTACTGTCTCGAGAACAAGCATATCAAATGTATGCGCGCCACTCGTCCAGAACATGACCAGTGCACCGACCAAGGAGATCACCGAACCGATAAACAGGTATAGAGTCAATTTCATCGCCGCATATTCGCGCGTCTTGATCCAGCCCCAAATGACAATTAGCAAGAACATCGGGAAGACGGCGATCTCGTAAAAGAAGAATAACATAAATAAGTCAAGCGAGACAAATACACCAAATACACCGCTAGCCAGGAGAAACAGGAAGGCAAAGAATTCGCGTGGCCGATCGTCAATTCCCCAAGAAATCATCACGCCCGTAACCATAACGATACCGGTCAACAGCACAAGTGGAACGCTCAGCCCGTCCACGCCAAAGTGCAGGCTGATCCCCATCAATCGGCATCCAAGTGTATTTCTCGATGAACTGGTACCCCGCTGCGGCTTTATCGTAAGCAAAATATACCCAGACGGACAGAGCCAAAGCCAAAAGCGCCGCGGTCAGCGCCGTGACGCGGATGGCTTTCTTCTGCTCGGGTTTCATCATCAACAGCACAAGCGCTGCAACCATCGGGATGAAAACAATCACACTTAAAAACGGAAATTGCATCGTTACCTCTTAGTGGAACAACATCATCATGGCTTTATTGATGACATCCAATATCCAGGCAGGGAAGATCCCGATGACCAGGATGAGTATCATCAATGGAGCCATCACAATGATTTCCCGCAGGTTGATCTCAGCTAAGTTTATGGACACCGTGAGTCCAGTGTTCATTTAATGGTCCATGCAGAACGGATTTGATTCCCTTTAAGAATATATGCCCCGTGAAGAGCAGACCGATCATCGCCACGGCCGTATAGAGTGTCAAAACCGGCCAGGATCCTCGCACCACCAGGAACTCGGAGACGAACCCGTTCAATCCAGGCAGGCCCAGTGAAGCCATGCTGGTAAAAATCAAGATGCCGCCATATATTGGCACCAGTGGAAACAGACCGCCAAAATCATCCAGGTTGCGGGTGTGGGTGCGTTCGTAGAGGACTCCCACCAGGAAGAACATGCCTGCTGCAGATAGACCATGGTTGAACATCTGCAGCACCGCCCCATTAAGCGATATGGTTGCATTAAGCGTGCCGGCCGCTTTGGCTGCTGCGGCAATGCCCAAAACCACAAACCCCATGTGGTTCACAGATGAATAAGCCACCAAGTCGTTTGAAATCCTTCTGACCAAATGCTGCAAATGCTCCAAAAACAATCGCCATGACCGCCAAGAATGCCAGCCAACCAGCAAATTTCGCCGATTCCACCGGATACAACGGGCAAACCAACCTCAGGAAGCCATACGCGCCCAAGTTTCAACAGCACTCCCGCCAGGATCATCGAACCTGCAGTCGGCGCTTCGGTATGTGCATCCGGCAGCCAGGTATGGAATGGCCAGATTGGAACCTTGATGGCAAATGCAATCACAAACGCCCAAAAAGCGATTGTTTTTACAGTGGAAACCGTCAGAGCCCGTCCAAAGAAGTGCAAGCATAGCCGGCACTTGGATCCAATGCTGCCCAATTGGTGTACAAAGACTGCAGGTCGTATGTATTGAACAAAACACCCAACAATTGAATAGCCAGGAGAAGCCCCAGCGATCCAGCCATCGTGTAGATGATGAACTTTAACGAAGCATAGTTTCGAGACTGAACTTTGATCCCTTTCCAGATCTGACGTTCACCTTTTCTGAACCCCATTGGTTAATCAGGAAATACATCGGTACCAAGACCAACTTCCCAGAAGACAAAGAAGATCAGCAGATCAAGCGACATGAAGACACCCAACATGCCGGTTTCCAGAAAGAGAAAGAGCATGAAGTATGCCTTGATCCGTCGCTGATATTAAACGACGCCAGCAGGGCAAGAGGTGTCAGCAGTGTCGTCAACAAGCACCATGGTCAGCGAAAGCCCATCCACACCAACATGGAAGGTTGAGTTGAGTGCTGCATACCAGGTATATTGTTCCTGAAATTGAAAACCCGGCTGCCCTGATTTGAACTGAAGTCCACAAGATGACGGTTAAGACAAAAGGAACCAAGACTGGCACCAAAGGCTGTCCAACGAATGGCCCTTCAAATTTCCCTTCGGCAGACAAAATACAACACCGCTGCAAGGACTGGGAAGAATAAAATGAGGGTCAAAAGATGACTGCCAAGAAATTCCATCATTTACTCCACTTACTCATCGGGTCTGATTCCAGCGAGCCGTCCTGAATGGGGAACCGTCTAAAAGTACCACGAGAAAATAAAATAACAAGCAAAAATAACCAGCACCGTTATGGAAGCAACCATGTAATACTGGATGCGGCCAGCCTGGATTTTCCGCAATTCTGAACCGGAAGTCTTAACAACGCTACCTGTCCCATCGCCTATAAACTCGTTGATCACCGGTTTGTCGAAATAGTTACGGAAGGCATGACCGAGGAAGAGAGAGAAACGTGCCACACCATGCAGGATCCCGTCGATGACGGTCTGATCCATGTACAGTGAAGTGAATTTTTCAGCAATCCATGAAGCGGGCTTTACAAACAAATAGTCGTAAATTTCATCAAAATACCATTTATTCTTTAATACCGGGAGTTGGAGAAAATCCTGCTGGGGTGATTTGACCTTGCGATAAGCCAACCAACCAAAAAATAAACCACCCAGTGCCACGCAAGGAAGTAATCAGCGGCACCCAACTAAATTCGACAGCTTTGGCAACTCAGCCAAAGTTCCTCCGACGAACTCGTGGAACCAGTTCGGGATTATCCCGCCCAAACCTGGGAAATGTTCGGGAATCCCAACCCATCCATACCCAACTGCAAACACTGCCAGGATAATCAACGGGACGGTCATCGTCCAGGTTGTCTCGCTGGCATGTTCTGCTGCCTTGGTGCGTGGTGCACCAAAAAAGGTCAGCGTAATCTGGCGCATGGTATAGAAAGCAGTCAGGAACGCCAGCACTTGCCAGGATAATAAAGACCACAATGTGTCCGCTGCCAAAGGCTTCTGCAAAGATCTCATCCTTTGACCAAAACCCAGCAGTCAGAACCGGGAACCCAGACAGAGCAAATCCACCGATCAGGAAAGTCCAGAAAGTGATCGGCATCTTTTTCCGCAATCCACCCATGTTGAACATATCCTGCGCATCAACATGATCACCTGTATGCAAGACCCCATGTTCCATACCATGTATGACCGAACCAGACCCAAGGAAGAGCAGGGCTTTAAAAAAGGCATGGGTCACCAGGTGGAAAGCGGCTGCCACATATGCACCAATCCCCAGTGCTGCAATCATGAAGCCCAGTTGAGAGATTGTCGAGTATGCCAATACCCGTTTGATATCATTTTGAGCCAATGCTATCGTCGCAGCAAAGAGCGCCGTGAATGACCCAATAACGGCGATAACGCTCATGGTGGTATTGAGTGGCAGCCCTTCAACCCAGCCAGCCGAGATGAGCGGGAACATCCGGATGACCATATATACACCCGCCGACACCATCGTTGCGGCATGAATCATTGCGCTGACCGGAGTAGGACCTTCCATGGCATCTGGCAGCCACACATGCAACGGCCATTGGGCAGATTTTCCGACTGTGCCAATAAATAACAGCAACCCGATAATGCCAGCAGCGGAAAGACCAAAAAAAGCAGGCGTAGATGCCAAAGCTGCCAACATTTCAGGTTTGAATATTTCACTAAATGAAAGCGAACCGGTAAAGGAATAAACAAAGGCGATCCCCAAGAGCATAAACACGTCGCCGATACGGGTGGTCATAAAGGCTTTGACAGCCGCGTTACGGGCAGATGGTTTTCCAAACCAAAACCCAATCAACAAATAAGAGCAAAGACCCATGATTTCCCAGCCTACAAACAGAAGTCAACAAGTTATCTGACACCACCAAGGTGTACATCCCAAAAGCGAATAGACTGATAAAAGCGAAGAAACGGGAATACATAGGCTCGATTGAAGGGACGATATGTTTATGACCATTATCAGTTATGGTCGCGCCATGAGGAGGCAACCCGGGTACATCATGGTCCCCAGTGGGCTGCCCAAAGTTGTGATACCCAATACTATAGATAAAGATTGCCAACACCGTCCATGCCACAAAAAAGATTACAGCTGCAGATAGGGGATCAATTTGCACGCCAATCTTTAGCCATGTGGAACCGGTGGGAAGCCAGTTGAAGGAAGATTGGTAAATATTTTTACCAAATTCGCTCACGCCCAAGGCACGAATAAAAATGAACATACTCCCCAACCAGGATAATGCAGCCGCGCCGACCGCGATACAGTGGCTGAGGGCTTTCCGCTTGTTTGTAAAAAGGAGAATAATGAAGAAGGACAGAAGCGGTGGTAGGGGCAGCAACCAGATGATCAACTTTTCCATTATCTCTCCTACCACTTCATCAAGTCGACTTCATCGGCCACAATAGTCTTGCGGCGGTTATAAACGGAAATAATCAAAGCAAGCCCAACAGCCACTTCTGCGGCTGCGACGGCAAATACTATGATAGCAAATACCTGACCAGCCATTTTTGATGGATCCTGGTAACGCCAGAATGCCACCAGATTGATATTTACTGCGTTAAGCATTAGTTCTACTCCGAGTAATATCGCGATGGCATTCTTACGTGAGAGCACGCCAAATAACCCAATTGAAAAAAGTGCTGCTGCCAAAATCAAGAACCATGAAAGTGGGATACTCATTCGGGCTCCTATTCTTTTTTACCCGAAGCGACATATACCGCGCCGACCAAAGACGCAAGTAATAAGATGGACGCCACTTCAAATGGCAAAACGAAAGCATCAGGAGACACCAAGGCAGTCCCCAGGTTTCGGAGCGTATCCACGCCTATGGGCATCTCTGATGCCTGTCGTGCAAAGGCTGGTTGACCAATAATCAGGAATATCAATCCAGCCAGGATCAGCAACCCAAGGAGAGCGGGAAGCCACCAGTTCGCCCGGGTTTGCACACCTTTATCCAGCATTTCTCTACGGGTCAACATGACTGCGAAAATAAACAGGATGGCTATGGCACCGATATAAACCACCACCTGAACAACTGCCAGGAAGCTTGCCTGCAGGATAGCAAACAGGATTGCCACTCCAAAGAGAGCGGAAACCAGCCATAACGCCGCATGAATTAGTTTCTGGGTTAGCACTACCATTAACGCAGACACCAAGATCACTGCAGCGCAAATAATAAAAATGATTTGATCAGCAGTCATTTACCCTGCTCCTACTTATGAATGTTGCGGAACTGTGAGTGATTCCGCTTTGCGTTGTTTGCGTCCGTACGACCGCAGGATTTCTACTGTTAGAAAACCAATCACGATATTGGAAAAAAGCATTCCCAGAACGTATCCCCAATTAGGAAGTCCAGAAAGAACTTTGCTTAATACAGCAGTATTCACCAACACAACCAACGACAACGGCGTCAGGAATTTCCAATTGAAGGCAAGCATGTGATCGATGCGAATACGGGGCATCGAATATTTAATCCACATAATCACCCAATATCCAAACATTGCTTTTGCAAGGAAAATCACCATTTGGATAAAGGGATTGTTCAGCCAAGAAAAAAACCCAATCTTTTCAAGACCGAAAAATCCGCCATACCCACCGAAAAACAAAACAGCAATGAAACCGCCAAAAGTGAATGCATGCAGCAATTCGCCAGCATAGAACAACCCGAACTTCATGCCGGTATATTCAATATGGAAACCAGCAACAATCTCAGACTCTGCCTCGTTCAAATCGAAAGGAGAACGGCCCAACTCTGCTATTGCACTTATTAAAAATATGATCAGTGCGAGGGGTGAGAGGATTGCAAACCACATCCCACCTTGTGCCTGGGTAATACCCTGGACACTCATTGTATCGGCAAGAATGGTCGGAATTAGCAGTACCACCACCATAGGGATTTCGTAAGATACCATGTTGGCTACCATTCGAAATGCGCCTAATAAGGCGTACTTATTGTTGGAAGCCCAGCCCCCCACGATAATTGAAAGCGTTCCCAGGGCTCCAGCTGCCACCAAGTAGAGTACGGCTACATTCAAGTCCACGCCAAAGATCTTCGACGATATGGGCAGGATCGCCCACAAGATAATGACAGAAGCGATGGCCAGCACAGGTCCCAGATTATACAAAAGCTTATCTGCTCCGGCAGGTGTTATGTCTTCCTTGATGATAAGCTTTATGATGTCCGCAAACGGCTGGATCAGGCCAAACGGTCCGATGCGGTTGGGACCAAGACGATCCTGGAAACGAGCTACCACTTTCCGTTCAACCCACACCAGGATAATATCCAATACCATTGCAAAAATGATCAGCACAGTAATACCGACAATATAAATAATCACGGTAACCAGGCTATTTGAAAGTCCCCAGCCGGTCAGCAAGGTGCGGATCCATGCACTTATAAAGCTGATCGGATCATTAAGGAAAATCATTTCTCGCTCCTTACAGACTCAAAGAAAAGGCTGAAAGGAAATTCCTGTCAGCCTTATATATCCATCCCCAGGTGACTATGCCCATTCCAGCATCCCTTTGCGCCAGGCAAATACCAACCCAACTACCAGGATGGCAATAAAGAGTACTCCTTCCAGGACCACGAAGAGGGGTAATTGTTTTATCGTTAACGCCCAGGGAAATAAAAATACAGTTTCAACATCAAAAACCAGGAAGATTAAAGCAAAAACATAATACTGCGCTTTAAACTGCACCCAAGAATCACCCACCGTTTCAATACCACATTCATAGGTGCTTTGCTTTATTGGATTTGGCTTGCGCGGCGCTACAAGCCGGGAAAAGACCAGCGGTACAATTGGGACGATCATACCAATTATCAAAAAAATACCAATATAAAGCCATTGGGTCTGCATAGTGCTCCGCCTACGATTAGATTTCCGACAGATTTTTGACCTGCGAATTTTACCATAAAGGAAACCCTATACGAACGATTTGGTTTCATGGATTCCACTAGGTTTTAATGCTAGGCACCATGTCTGATTTCAGGTGATCAACATTGATTCAAGATAAATCATCTAATTACATTCAATAATCATATCTTGTCAAATCTAATTCGAAACAATTATTGAGCTTTATTGTCATTCTTTGAAAGAAATGCGATATTTTCTTATGCCTTTTCAACAATTAGGGTAAAGTAAACTATTAATAACACTGCCTGTGCTCAACGATAGGATTATTTTAGAAGGATAATTACTTGACCTACCGAAAAAGGAGAAATATGATTCCAAACCAATGGTATGCAATTATGGAGTCTCGTGAAATTAGGAAGGGTGAAACCATCGGAGTGACGCGCCTGGGCGAGAAAATGGTGGCTTGGCGAACATCCCACGGTGATCTCGCCATAATGGCGGATAAATGCCCCCACCGAGGTGCTGCCTTAAGTCTAGGGATAAATCACACTGACTATTTACAATGCCCTTTTCATGGGTTCGATTACGATGTCGCAGGAAGATGCAAATTTGTGCCTGCCAATGGACAAAACTCAGAACCTCCCAAAGCGCTTCATGTGAAAAGTTACGCGGTTCGCGAAGAACATGGATTTGTATATATTTGGTGGGGTGAATCGCGGAACCAGTACCCACCGGTTCCCTGGTTCGAAGTCAATCCCAGATACAATGGTTTATACCACTCTGAAAGATCACTGGGCCAACCATTATTCACGCGCCATTGAAAATCAATTGGACGTGGTACACCTCCCTTTCATACACCATAACACGATCGGGCGAGGAAACCGTACCCTGGTGAACGGGCCGGTAGCAACAGAGGAAAATAGATGGCCGGGAGACCATCTGATAAACATTTGGGTATTCAATGAGTTGGATAATGGGCAGAAGCCGAAAAAACCTTCCGAGATGTCCAAACCTGAGCGTCGTCCATTTCTGCAATTCCGATTTGGTAATCTTTGGCAAAATTGGATCTCAGATAGCCTACGGATAGTGGTTGCTTTTGCCCCCATCGATAACGAGAATTCGCTTCTATATCTGCGTTATTATCACACTATGCGCATCCCTGTTCTGCGCCAATTTACAGGGTGGATCGGTAGCCTGGCTAACCTGATTATCGAACGACAGGATCGCCGCGTGGTCATAACACAGCGACCCCACCGACCAGACATGGATATTGGAGAAATCCTAATCCAAGGTGATAATCCGATCGTACTATACCGAAGAATTCGAAAAGCATTAATCGAAGACCATGGAAGATAGATATTTGAAGCGATCTAAAATATGAAAAGGGATAAAATTGGTAAAAATCCATCGCAAGTGAGGATAAGAACTTTTTATGCCTACAAAATCTAAAGTTGCCATTTTACGGACTGCACCCGATACCATTCTGAAAGATTTTCAGCGCCTATTTGAATTAGCGGGGGGAAAATATTTCCTTCGCCCGGATGTTACAACGATAATTAAAGACAATATCTCGTGGCATTTCCCGATGCCCGCTGCAAATACAACACCCTGGCAATTGGAGGGCACCATCCTAGCTTTGCGTAAAGCCGGTTTCGAGGATCTGGTGTGTGTTCAAAACCAGACTGTGCTTACAAATGCTTTTAAAGGTGAGGACTTAAATTGTTATTTACCCATCTTCAAACAATACCACGTACCCGCCTTGTATAATTTCCGAAAAACAGAGATGACTTGGGTGCCTTACCGTCCAAAAGCCAAGATGCTAGCTTTGGACCACATCTATCCGGAAGGTATTCAGATCCCAGATTATTTTCTCGGGAAAAACATCGTTCACCTACCGACGGTGAAAACTCACATGTACACCACCACAACTGGTGCAATGAAAAATGCATTTGGAGGACTACTTAGCAAACACAGGCATTACACTCATACCTGGATCCATGAAACCCTAGTGGACTTATTAGCCATCCAGAAAGAAATCCATCCAGGGCTATTTGCAATCATGGATGGGACCACAGCAGGGAATGGTGCTGGTCCACGATTGATGTCCCCAGAAGTGAAGAATGTCATTTTAGCATCTGCGGACCAAGTGGCAATTGATGCGGTGGCAGCCAAGCTAATGGGTTTTGATCCGCTTGCAATCAAATACATCCGTCTTGCACACGAACAAGGCTTAGGGACTGGGGAGGTACGTGACATTGAATTGGTAGGTGACGACATTTCCAGCGAAAGTTGGAATTTTAAGATCGGGAAAAATTCCCATACCTTCCTAGCATGGCTGGCCTGGTACGGCCCAACAAAATTCCTGCAAAAATTAGTTTTTAGGACTCCACTGGTATATCTCCCAATCAGTATTTCTGAAGCTGAGCAGGATTATTTCTATTGGCCATTAAAATATAAAAGAGTCGCACGTGAATGGTTGGAAAATACCACATGGGGGAAACTGTTCCAGGACTACCAGCATAATGGGTATTTGGAATGCTAATGGTTCCAGCGTATCCAAACAAAAACGCATGATCAATGCGTTTTTGTTTTCCGGTTCTTGAACAATTAGCATATTTGAATTGTATATTCAGGTTTCCAGTTCTGCTTTTCTCATCGACTGGAAAGCAGCGATCGCAACTTCCAACATCTTTTCATCCGGTTCACGAGTAGTCAGGTGCTGCAAAGCCAAATTGGGTCGGACTATTGTTCGAACAAAGGGAGCATTTAGATGATTAGCTGTCCAGCGCAAATATTCGTATGCCACTCCCGCCAAGACAGGAATCATTACCACCCTGGAAACAAGACGCAAGGCAATTGGCAACGGCCCGAGGATGGTGAAGAAAAACAGAGAAAGCACCATCAGTGTTAGGAGGAAGGCCGTGCCACAGCGCGGATGCTCGACAGAATATTTTGCGACGGTTGTAGGAGTTAAAACGACTCCCGCTTCAAAAGCATTTATGGTTTTATGCTCAGCTCCATGGTATGCAAAAACACGTGCAATATCCGGTGCAAAACCAATGCCCCACAAATAACCAAGCAAAAGAATCAAACGGATGACACCTTCCAACAAATTGCTCCACCAGGAATTCCAATGCAAGAAATGTTCGGTGAGCCACCCGACACCTGCAGGAGCGAGAAAGAAAATACAAATAGCAACCAAAAAGGTAAAAGCCAGCATGAGGTAAAGTGCGGGTCCCTCCAGTTTTTCATCTTCGCCTGTTTGCAGGTTGGCAGAATCGGTCAATGCCCGCATTCCCAGACCAAGAGAATCCCAGAGCATAATCAACCCGCGTAGGAATGGGATTTTTGTCAATTGCGATTTATATATTCCCCCAAGCGAATTCACCCTTATCGAAATAGTACCATCAGGAGCACGCATCGCCACAGCATAGGCATTACGCCCCCGCATCATCACTCCTTCGATAACAGCCTGTCCGCCGTAATTGACTAATTTTTCATCCATACCGGTAATCTCCAGGAAGCTTTTTGCCTGTTACCTGTCCTAATAAAATATGAACCCTAGGGCTTTAAATTCAAGAAAAAAAGTATGACTGCCTCAATTCCCCGATACCAAGTAGGGAGATGCATTTTTTCGTTTGGCGCGTGAACGTTATCATCAGGTAAGCCAAAGCCAGAAATGACTGAGTCAATGCCCAAAAGACTCTGCATATCCCTTACCACCGGGATGGAACCCCCTTCTCGTCGAAAATACGGAGGTGTCCCCCAAACCGTTTCCAAAGCTTTCTCCATCGCTTTAACACCGATATTATTACGATTGGATATGGATGCGGGACTGCCTGCCATGGGGATCAATTCCCAGCGAATATCCTTGGCAGCATGTTCTTCGAGATACTTTACAAATTGCTGATGAACTTCTTTTGGATCCTGTTCAGGAACAAGACGCATGGATATTTTCGCCATCGCCCAGGCTGGGATGATCGTCTTCGAGCCTTCCCCTGTGAAACCGGAAAACATCCCGTTTACATCTAATGTGGGCCGTGCGCCGGTACGCTCATTGGCAGTGAATCCAGCTTCACCATACAGCGCTGGCACGCCGGTGATTTCCAAAAAATGTCGCTCATCTATTGGAAGGCGCGCCAATTCATCGCGATCATCCTTGCTTAATTTTCTAACCTTATCATAAAATCCCGGTAAGGTAATGTAGCCTTTCCCATCATGCAACCCAGCAATCAATTCAGCAAGTGCAATTGCAGGATTATGCACCACACCGCCATAGATTCCAGAATGCAAGTCTTGAGAAGGTCCAAAAACCCGCAGTTCAAAATACGCCAATCCACGAAGAGCGTAGGTGAGGGTTGGATATTCCTTGCCAATCATCCCTGAATCGGGGTTTAAGGCAAAATCTGAAGAAAGCATATCCTTATTATTTGTAATGAAAGTTGGGAGATTTGGAGAACCAATTTCTTCTTCCCCTTCAAAAAGCCATTTGATATTTACTGGCAGTCCAACTGTCTTTACAAGAGATTCGACAGCACTAAGAATAACCAAATTTTGCCCCTTCATATCAGAAGCCCCACGAGCGAAAATATCTTCGCCGCGGACTACGGGATCAAATGGGCCGGAATTCCATTGGTCCAGTGGGTCTGCTGGCTGAACATCATAATGACCATAAATTAGAACAGTTGGAGCATTTGCCGCTCCAAGCCATTCCCCATATACAATCGGATGTTTCGCAGTCGGAAATATCTGCACCTTCTGCATGCCAAGATTTCGTAATTGCGCGGAGAGCCATTCAGCTGCATGTCGGACATCTGAGACATGCGCAGGATCTGTCGACACGGATGGAATCGCTAGAAATTTCTTGAAGTTGTCCAGAAATTTCCCTTTATTTTTCCGAGCATAATCCAAGACAATTTCAAGTTTTTCCGCCATCGAATACTCCTGGTAAGATATTTTGTTGTTTTTCAAATGCAGATTTGAAAAGAATTATAAAATTTATGGGACTACAGTAGGTTGTGCTGTTTGTTCGAGAGTTCGCCGGGTAATTAAAAACCAGGAGGATATTCTGTTGAAACGATCGGCTGGTTCAAAAAGCGGGAGCGCTTGCACCCCTTGGACGCGCTGATCCACGGCGAACGTATAAATTGGAAAGAATAGCGGCAAAGCAGGTAGTTCGCGGGCAAATATTACCTGGAAATTTCTATACAGACGAATACGAATATTCATTTCAGCCACCACACGTGCCTGCTCAAGGTATTCACTAGCAGTTCGATTGTCCCATTGGGAATAATTCTGCCCACTGGTAATTTCAGCCTGGTGCCAGAATGGATATGGATCAGGGTCATACGACCGGCTAAAGTCCAGGTCCACCAATGCCGCTTGATATTTCCTCGGGGTCAGGTAGTCTGTGAAGAGGGAATCGAAAGAGACTGCCTGTAGTTTTACATCTACCCCAATCGCTGCCCAATTTTGTTGGATAGTCTGTGCAAGTTGGCTGTGGATTGGGTCATCCGGGTAAACCATTGTAAAAGAGATTGGTGAATTATCTTTGGTGCGAATCGTTCCATCTGGCGGGAGCACATATCCTGCAGTTTTAAGTTCACTAATCGCGGTTTCAGGATCAAACCCAATATGGTCGATCCCGTTATAAAAAGCCCAAGTGAGAGGCATAATTGGGCTATCTGCGACGACAGCTTGTCCCTGGAGGAGGTAATCAACCATCCACTGCCGATTCAAGCCAGTCATTAATGCCCGCCGGACATTTTTATCCTGAAAGAACGGAACATCATTATTACCAAGATTGAACATCACCATTGTCAAACGTGGCAGCCGGCTTGAATAGCAAGAGAGGTTGGGGTCAGAACAGGTATTCGCTATTGAGTTCGCAGGAACCTGACTTATCCCAAGTACCTCCCCCTGTTTGTAGGCTGCCAAAGCTAAATCCGCGCTTGGATAATATCGAAAGACGATTTGTTCAACAAATGGAGCCTGACCATAGTAGTTCGGAGAAACTGTAAGCACTACGCCAGTAATTTGACCATTTTCCACTGTAAGATGGTCAAACTTATAAGGACCACTCCCCACAGGGGAAAGATTAAATTGGGATTGTGATAATTGGTCAGCGGCGACCGTCTCCAACATATGCTTGGGTAAAATTCCAAAGGTAAGATAATCCAGAAATGGAACAAATGGTTCTGGTAACACGAATTTTATGTTTTTGTCATTTAGGCGGGTGATTTCCACTTGATCCCACATGGAGCGCACATCAGCTGGGAATGAAGAATACTCGGTGCGCAGCAAGCTAATTGTAAACAACACATCGTCACTAGTGACAGGCGTGCCATCCTGCCAAACAGCATTGCTGCGCAAGGTAAAATTGTAGATAGTCCCATCAGCTGATACTCCCCATGACTCAGCCAGGTCTGGTTGTGGAATACCGGAAGAATCGAATTTGATCAAGCTACTAAACAACAATCGATCAATATCGCGATCTGCAGAATTGTTCAAATCCAGTAGAGGATTTAGTCTCCCAAATGAACCGATCAACGCTTCTGTATAAATCCCCCCGCTGGCAGGCTCAGGGAGTGTTGGGTTCGTGGCTGGCTGCTGGGATAATAATAAAACCGCCACTATGATCAGTGTCAGCACAACCACCAAGATTTGCCAGCGTAGTTTTTTCATCAGCAGAAATAAAGAAAGGCCTCTCGCAGGCGCGAATTACAGTCCAGCGATGGCCTTTCTTCGATTCAAGGATTATTGTCGGGCAGCGATAATTACAGACGTGATCGCCAGGATAAAAAATAGCACGCTGAAGATGATCGTTACCCAAAAAAGAGTCTTCTCAATGCCACGTCGCGCAGTGAAAACGCCGCCAGCATCCGACCCAGTTAGCCCACCCAGACCTGCACCCTTGCTTTGCAGAATGATACTAATAACCAATGCAATTGATGTTAAAATCAACGAACCGTCGAGGAAATTTTGCATTTGTATGCCTCCATTATTTTAGCCGACAAATTATACCTGTTATTCTGGAAAACCGTCAAACAAGTATCTTGAGTTCAATAGAAGGTGAATAGTCCCAAAGTCTGTTTTAGGGTACAGTTTGAATTGCCTCCGCCAATATCTCTAATAACAAATCATTAACATACTCTTCCGGTAGTAGTTTTCATGAGTATTGGTAAAAAGGAACTCTGATGCAAGAAATCACCGTAAACCTGCATATGCATACAACATATTCCGATGGATCTGGCACTCATGCAGAGCTAGCCAAGGCTGCACTCAAAACCGGGATTGATGTTTTAATCGTAACTGATCACAATATCCTAGTTGAAGGAGTGAATGATTACTTTCGGGATGGAAAAAAGCGGGTGCTTGTACTGGCTGGTGAAGAGGTCCATGACCAGGCGCGCGATCCCCAGAAAAACCACCTGCTCGTAATTGGTGCAGACAAGGAATTGGCTCCTTTGGCAAATAATCCACAAACATTGATCGATGCAGTCCATATTGCAGGTGGAATTTGCTTCATCGCCCATCCCAATGACCCGGACATGCCAGATTTTGGTGAGACGGATATTTCTTGGGTTGACTGGGATGTTACCGGCTACACAGGAATAGAACTATGGAATGGGTTTAGTGAACTTAAATCCGTTGCAAAGGGGAAATGGGATGCTGTCGCTTATGCATATTTCCCGGAATTTATTCCCCACGGCCCACTCCCAAAAACATTACAACAATGGGATCAACTTACTGCAACAGGAAAACGGGTGGTTGCTGTTGGCGGTTCAGATGCCCATGCTCAGCGCAAATCACTAGGTCCACTGCATAAAACCATCTTCCCGTATGAGTACCATTTCTCGACGATAAACACCCATATCTTGACGCCGACACTTCTTTCAGGCAACATTATCCGCGACCGAAAGATGGTTATCGATGCCCTTGCCGATGGACATTGTTTTATTGGTTATGACCTGCCTGCTTGCACAAAGGGGTTTCATTTCTCCGCCCAAGGTAAGAACAGCTATGCCATTATGGGAGACGAAATTAAATCCAGCGGGGGGGAAACCCTACAGGTAAAACTCCCGTCAGCAGCTGAAATCCGATTGATGAGGAATGGCAAGCTAATCAAAAAAGCTCACGGTGAAGCAATGATATTCATTGCAGAGAGTCCGGGGGTATACCGTGTAGAGGCATACAAAAGATACCTGGGGAAACTGCGTGGATGGATTTTCAGCAATCCAATATATATTCATTAAGGGACTCCCCAAAATCGATCTTTTCGCTTACAATACATCCCGTTCAAGTCGCCATGCGACTTGCCTTCCGCCCCCGGCTCACCTGCGGTGAATGTCTGGGAGCATATCCCGAGGAAAGGAGGTTTTCCCTATGCGTCATTATGAACTCGTTTGTATTGTCCATCCTGACTTGGACGAGGCTGCTTTTAACAGCGTCGTTGATAAGGTCAAGAGTTGGGCCATTGAGACTGGTGGCAGTGTTGACAAGGTGGAGATCTGGGGCCGCAAGCGCCTGGCATATACCATCAAGAAACATCGCGAAGGTCAGTATGTTCTTTTTAACTTAAGCCTAGAACCCGCTTCCACCGCTGTGATGGACCAGAATTTGCGCTTCCTTGAACCAGTTATCCGCTATATGATTACAGCCGTCGAATAATCATTGCCTTTGCTGGTTTCGGAATTTGTCATCTCATTTGAGGAGGACGCCATGAGTCGTGGATTGAACAAAGTAATGGTGATCGGACATTTGGGGCGCGATCCTGAAATGCGGTACACCCCTTCTGGTAGACCAGTAACCACATTTACAGTGGCAACAAGTCGCTCCTGGAATACTGCTGATGGCGAACGTCATTCTGAAACTGAATGGTTCAACGTGGTCACATGGGGTAACCTGGCTGAAATTTGCAAGCAATACCTGGTCAAAGGTCAACAAGTTTACGTTGAGGGCCGGTTGCAAACCCGACACTGGGAAGACAAAGAAGGAGGCAAGCACTCCACAGTAGAGATCGTAGCCAATGAAATGATGATGCTTGGTGAGCGCAAAGAATCGATTAACCACCAAGTATCGGGTGAAGATCCTATACCCTCAGAAGAATCTGTTGGTCCTCACGAGGAAGATGAATTTCCCTTTTAGACAAATAATGCACAGTTTGATTAAATAACAATCAATTGCTGCTGTCATATAGAAATTGGAGTAAAAGAAACAATGGAACGTGAACCTAGAAATGAAAATGATATGGATCAAGGCGGAGAACGCAGGTATTTTGCCCGTCCAAAAGTCTGCCAATTCTGTGCAGACAAACACTTAACGATCGATTATAAACAAGCAGATGTTCTTCGTCGCCTTGTGACCGAAGAAGGTAAAATTCGTCCGCGGCGCCAAACTGGTACCTGCGCAAAACATCAGCGCGTGCTGGCAGGAGCAATAAAGCGCGCTCGGCATATTGCTTTATTACCCTTTTCTGGCAGTGAAAGAGACGATCGCTAATTGCAAAACCCCTCGAAAATGGGCATGGAAATCATCCTTGCCGCATTTTGTCTATACGCATGTCATTGCGATGTATCAGCTAAAGAAAGCCCATCCTTGCAGTGGCAGAATGTAATATGAGGCATTAATGGCAAAAGATAGACCCACCAAGATTGCATCCAAGAAACACCTGGCTCGCCTCGAACGCGAGAGACGGCAGACACAAGTAATCACCTCAATAGCAGTCGTCATTGTAGTCATCATTGTTGGACTAATAGGGTACGGGGTTCTGAATGAGACTGTTTTGAAAGCCCGCCAACCTGTAGTAACAGTAAACGGCCAGTCAGTCAACCTGCGGGAGTTCCAAGTGCAAGTGCGTGTCTCACGCCAACAATACATTGATCAATATATGCAATACTACCAATTCGCCCAAATGTTCGGGGTTGACCCGTCAACTGACCCGAGTTTGTCACAAACATTTACACAGATTGAAACCCAGTTGTCCACCCCCACGAACATTGGTCAACAAGTGATCGATAACATTACCAACGACCTGCTGATCCGACAATATGCCAAAGCAAATGGTATTGTGGTGTCACCCGCAGATTTGGCTAAAGCAATGCACGATGCTTTTGGTTATTTCCCGGACGGAACTCCAACTCCTTCACCCACCAGCACAACATTTTCTTATCCAACTTGGTCTGCAACACAATATGCAATAATGACCCCAACCCTCCCACCAACAATCACCCCGACAAACACATTAGCTCCAACACCAACTTATGATCTAAACGCTACAGCAACCACTGTTCCGACCATTACTCCAACCGCAACAATGACCCTCATTCCAAGCATCACACCAACTGCCACCCCATATACACTGGATGGTTTCCAATCCAGTTATAAACAAGCTCTTATTTCCTATGCGAAATTGGGTGTTTCCGAGGCTGATTTTCGAAAACTCTTTTTTGAAAGCCCCTTATATCGGAAGCGCATAAGTGATATGGTCACTGCAGGCGTCGCACATGAGCAGGAACAGGTGTGGGCGCGTCATATCCTTGTTGCAGATGAAGCCACTGCACAAAGTGTCCGTTCCCAGTTGCTGGCAGGAACAGATTTTGCCACACTTGCAGCTCATGACTCAATAGATACTGGAAGCAAGGATAAAGGGGGCGACTTGGGATGGTTCGGAAAAGGTCAGATGATCGTTGAGTTTGAGACTGCGGCATTTGCACTTAAGGTGGGGGAGATCAGCCAGCCAGTTCAGTCAACCGAAGGTTGGCACATTATCCAGGTACTCGGGCATGAAATTCGCCCCTTAACAGATACCGAATATAAAAATGCAGTTACGACCGCCTTCAATAAATGGTTGTCGGATCAGCGCACCGCGGCAACTATTGTAATCGCAAGTAACTGGACCGCAAATGTCCCGTCTCTGCCCAGTTTGGAAAGCGCTTTTGCTGATTTAGCCTTGACCGCAACAGCATCCGCGAAACAAGCTCCCACACAGGGAACTCAAACTCCAACACCATAATATTTAGCCGTCAGGTGAAACTTCAACAATAAGTGGTTAGGTTATCCCTAACCACTTATTGTTTCCAAATATTCCTTAAAATAAAAATTTATTTTAGGAATTCGTCAGTAATCTCATCTAGTTTTAGGCTGATGATCTGACTAGCAGAATCGCGACCCATTGTTACCCCATATATCACATCTGCTGCTTGAACCGTGTTGCGATTGTGTGTGATGATGATGAATTGGGTTTCTTTGCTTAATTCCAATAGTAAATCCCGAAAACGACCAACATTGGCTTCGTCAAGCATGGCATCCACTTCATCCATTACGCAGAACGGTGTAGGTGAGACTTTTAATAAAGCAAATACCAAGGCAATTGCAGTCAAACTCCGTTCGCCCCCAGAGAGAAGTGAAAGGCCTTGTTCGCGCCGTCCAGGTAGGCGGGCTTCAATATCTATGCCGGTTTCGGTCAAGTTTTCAGGATCTGTTAAAGTCAACCTCGCCGATCCCCCACCGAATAGGCGAAAAAAGATCTTATGGAACTCTTCAGCAACAGCATCGAAAGTCTTTTGAAATTCGTGGCGTGTTAATTCGTCCAATTCGGCAATTACTTGCCGGAGATCGGTTTCGGCCTTGTGCAAATCCTCCACCTGGTTGGATAAAAAAGCATGACGCTCCTTAACTGCCTTATATTCTTCCTGTGCTTCAGGGTTGACAGCACCCATGCGCCTCAATTGAGCCCTTTGACGGGTCATATTGTCTTCCAAATCGGCACCCAGTTCTGTCACAACTGGCAACTGCTCCACCAATCCATCAAATGGCAGCGGCACAGGGCCGCTGACATCAGCAGTGTAATCAAATGCGACCAGGCCGAAATCATCCTCAATTTTCTGTCTCAAAGTCAACAGGGATTCCTGTTTCCGGTTTAAATCCAACTGGACCTGATTAAATGTTCGCTCTATGCGGGCGAGACTCAATTGTTCTTCCAACTCTTTTTTCTGCAATTCTGATTCTTGGGCTATTGAGTCTTCCAAGGTCTGTTCAGCAGGTCCGATCAAAAGCCTAAGTTCATCCAATTGGGTATTTATCCCTGCGACCTGGTTTTGTTGGGTATTCCGTTCGACTTCCAGTTCTTCTAATGATTTGCTAATTTCAACAAGGCGGGTTTCCACCCTTGCTTGCTGCTCCCGCATACGATCTGCATCTATTTTGCGTTCTCTTTGACGAACCTTTGCTTCACCCAAGGCACGCTCCCCCACTGCAGAGTGGGTTGCCCAAAATACCATTTGCTCTTGCAAATCATCCAATGATAACGCAGCGAGTTCCGCTTGTTTCTTCCGAAGGATTTCCAGTGATATTACCGTATCTTGTTCATTTGTTGAAAAGGCGTCCAAGGATTGCTGATGCTCCAATTTTTCCTGAGCCATTTCGGATTTTATGTTTTGTTTTTGCTTGAGTTGCCATTCCAATTGGCGTCGGGTCGTATCCGCCCATATTTTTGACTGTCTTTCAACTTCCAATGCATTATCTAATAATGATTGTTTTATTACTACATTTTTCCTAAGATCAGATTCAAGGTTTTGAGCTTGTTCCAATAAAACTGACGCCTGTTTCGTTTCATTTTCAAGGACAGTGATTTTTCGCTCGGAAGCGGTCATAAGGTCAACCAACTCTCGACGCTGCCGCGGACGTCCAAGGGCAGCAGTTTTAATTCCCTTTCCAGCCAATACCTCGCCGGTAGCATGAAATACCTCACCAGCCAATGTTACTGCGCGGGCATTCTTAGGCAGACCTGATAAAAGTCGCCGAGCCTCAGACCGGTCCCGGATAATCAATACCTGTCCCAAAAGCAAGTCGAGTGCTGGTCTCATCTCTGCTGGTGCCTTGACCAAGTCTGATGCAACACCAAGGCAGCTTGAATCTGACGGGTGCTTTAGAGGTTCAGCAGGAGACAGCCAATCAAGTGTCAGGATGGAAGCCCTGGCAGAATTATCTGAAGCTAGCAATGCCAGGGCCTGTTCTGTATTTCGACCGGTGTGTAAAAGAATGGAATCAGTATACTCACCCAATGCTGCAGATATTGCAACTTCCAGATCGATGGGAACATCCAACAGAGCAGAGAGTGCCCCGTATGCACCCCCAATTTTCGCCTGGCGAGCAGCTTCCAGGAGAAGTTTCGATCCTTCAGCATACCCTGCAAGGGATTGTTCTGCCTGATCGAGTACATCCAATTGTGCAATCAATCGAGCCTGTTCTGCTTTCATTGCTGCAGTCTCTGAAAGCTTTTTCTTAACTTTTTCTTCCAGCTCGACCGACCCCTTTTGGGCTGTTTGGAATTCTATGTTCGCTTTCTGTAACACAAGCTCAGTATTTTGACGGGATAATTCAGTAGCTTGATATTCCTTTAAGGCCAACTTATATTCAGTATCATTTAATGAAAGAGATTGGATCACATTTTCAAGTTTTCGAATCTGGATGCCAGCTCTAGAGGCCAATTCGTTAATATGTGCCTGTATACTGGCCTGTTGAGATGAAAGTTCATTAACTTTCTTGCGTGCATTCTCCATGTCCAATTCAGCTTTTGATTTCTCAACCTGACGATTGTTTAGAGCATTTTGAGCTGCAAGTGCCTGAGCCTGTGCCTCAGTGAATTCTTCCAGGCAATGAGCAACATCCTTTTCTGCTACAGAGGCGCGCTCCAACGCCAGTTTATATTCTTCCGCAAAACGCGATTGCTCGCCCAACGCATCCTGCCGATTATCCAGAAGGGAGCGTTGCCGCTCTTCAATCTTTGCCAGGTTACCACTCACAGTCTCCCGGTCCTCATGTAGATGCGCTGACTGGCGATGCCATGAGTTTAGGCGTGCCCGTAATCCGTTCATGCGATCACGAAAAACCGAAAATTCCTGGCGGATCCGCTCATAGGATTTGCGCGCGTCTTTTATCCTAGTTTCTTGGGTCCGAACAAGGTTATTTGCCTCAGTCAAGTTTTGTTGAGCCCGGTGCCAGTGGTAACCGTACCACTCGTGCATTAGCATGCGTAAATCAGCTTGCATCCGACCATATTCCTGCGCACGTGCCGATTGGCGTTCGAGGCTTTTCAGCCGAGGCTCCAATTCCGTCAGGATATCCAGCACGCGATCAAGATTCCGCTGAGAAGTTTCGAGACGATGCAACGCCTCCTCGCGGCGGGTCCTATAAAGACCAATGCCTGCTGCTTCTTCAAATAACCGCCGCCGCTCATCTGCTTTTAAAGCCAATGAAGCATCAACAAGTCCTTGACCAAGAATAGTATAAGTTCGCTCCGAAAGACCCGACTGTGCAAATAATTCATTAATATCTTTCAACCGAACGTGTTGGTTATTAAGCAAATATTCATTGCGCCCATCCCTGTAGGCCCGCCGCGACAATCCAACTTCCGTGAAATCCACTGGGAGCCAGCCATCTTCGTTGTTAAACAAATTCCTGCCGAGGCCATCCCAGCTCGTGAACGTTGTTCGGATCCGGTGAAGATCATATCTTCGGTTTTTTTCGCGCGTAAAAGGCTAAAAGTTTGCTCCCCCAACACCCAACGTAGAGCATCAGCAATATTGGATTTTCCGGACCCGTTTGGACCGACAATGGCAGTTATACCTTCAGCAAATTCAAACCTGGTTTTGGCCGCGAAGGTCTTATAACCTTGTAAATCAAGAGATCTTAAGCGTAAGGGCATGGGATAATTAGTGGTTCCGATTATTGATTTTCAATATGATCCAGCGCAGCCTGGGCTGCGGCGCGTTCCGCTATCTGCTTATTGTGCCCAATACCCCGTCCATAGGCTGTGCCATTAATTTGCACTTCGATTTCAAATATCCGTTGGTGATCGGGGCCGCTTACAGTTACGGATATATACTTCGGGATACCCAATTTCTGGCCCTGTGACCATTCCTGCAAACGGCTTTTAGGATCACGAGAATCAGAAGATAGAATTATTCGTTCAGTGACCTTCTCCAACATCGGGTGAATCAACCCCTGGATGGTGGGGATATCGCTTTCCAAAAATAATGCTCCAATCAACGCTTCAAATGTCGCACATAAGAGCACCTCTTTCTGACGGCCTCCCGCATTGTCTTCCCCATGCCCAAGACGCATGGCAGATCCCAGGTCGAAAGCGCGGGCAAACTCAGCTAATTGCTCAGTACAAACAAGGGCTGAGCGTAAGCGAGTAAGCTCACCTTCAGCCATTTCGGGAAAATGGTTATAAAGCCAAGCTCCAGCAACAAAATCAAGAACTGCATCACCTAGAAATTCCAATCGTTCATTATCCTCAATGGCTTCCGGGTGTTCATTGACGTAGGAACGGTGGGTCAGGGCGCGTGTCACCAAGAGCAGGTTTTTGAAAGGAAGATCAAACCGCTGCACGAGTGCAGCCGGAGGTTCTTCTCGATTTCTTTCCAGGTTGTGATTCATACAAACCTTGCGGAACACAGAGAGTGCCAACATGCCCCCCTCCGAGTTTCCGATTAATATTTTATTTATTCAGGATAATTCGTCGAAATTGAAACTGAATAAGTAACGGGGACGGGGTTCGCGGCCACTAAGTTCCAAAATTTATTAGGTTGATTGTAACCCGATTTATGCTCTCTGACCAGCGTCCATGATACAATCGCGAAGCCTTTTCTAAAGGAGGCGATCATGTATGGGCCATCGATAAACGAAAAGCCAAACCTCCGTCAAGCCGAATTGGGATTAGGAACCTGGTCGTGGGGAGACCGCACCCTGTGGAATTTTGGTCATGGATATGCAGAGACTGATATTGAACAGGCGTTCCAGGTTTCCGTGGCGGCAGGAGTAACGTTAATGGATACCGCTGAAGTCTATGGAGGGGGGCGCTCAGAGAGATTTCTTGGACAATTCTTAAAATCCACCCAGACCCCCGTTTTTGTTGCAACCAAATTCATGCCCTATCCGTGGAGGCTCAACCAAGGTGCGTTAATCCGTTCCCTGGATAACAGCCTTGAACGACTTGGGTTGGATTGCGTGGACCTTTACCAAATACACTGGCCATTTCCACCCTTGCCGGTTGAATTCTGGGTAGAAGCGCTAGCTCAAGTCGTTAAATCCGGCAAGGCGCGCACGGTTGGCGTCTCAAATTACAGCAAGATGCAAATGCAGAGGGCATACTCCATTTTATCGAAATACAAATCCCACTGGCCTCAAACCAAGTGGAGTATCACTTGCTTAATAAGATAGTGGAAAAGAACGGCCTCCTGGATCGCTGCAAAGAGTTAAACGTGCGGCTTATTGCGTATTCTCCTCTTGCAAAGGGATTACTCACTGGCAAATATACCCTTGAATCGCCTCCACCTGGGTTACGTTCGCGCCAGGCTGCTAGTAAAATGAAATCTCTTCCAGAGTTGATTGCTTTGATGACTGAAATCGGGAAAGGACACCAAGGTAAAACTCCAAGTCAGGTAGCTTTAAATTGGATAATTTGTAAGGGTGCGCTTCCCATTCCAGGAGCAAAAACTGCTAAACAAGCGGAAGAAAACAGCGGTGCAATTGGGTGGAGGTTAACGCCAGAAGAAGTAAGAGCCCTAGATGAAGAAAGCGATAAATTTATCAGGTGAAGTCCAAGAATGACACAAATCAGCTCTCCACAATTCTCATTTCAAAATCTTAAATAAGTTACTATAATCATCTGTCCACAACATGGCTGGAGAAACATAACCTTCCATAGGAGTGGCATGAGCTTTCAGATCCGGAATAGCCAGCAAGCTTGCGTCATGCGCAAGCAGCATCCAAAGAGATGGAAAAGTATCCGGAGCCAAACCGGGGTCGGAAATTAATATGCGCTCCAATCCAAAATAATCAGCAAGAGTCCAAACCACCGGCACCAGATCAAGGTGGCGATTCGAAATACTGAACTGCCAAGATCCCATCCGGACGGAGATGATGTAAATAGAGATTAAAGGATTCTTCATCCAATAAATGCACGGGAATGGAATCACTTGAGAAGACATCCAGCACCAACACATCATAATTTTGAGATCCGCTTGTGGCAAGTTCATTTTCCAAAGATAGCCGGGCATCACCAGGAACAATTTCAACTTTCGCCTGGCAATCGGAAAGATAACTAAAATAACCTCCCTGCCCCTTTGCCAGATCTATTACCAGCGGATTGATCTCATAAAACCGATACACATCCCCTGGTAGACCGTATGTGGCGAGAGTACCGATCCCAAGACCCAATATTCCCACTCGCATTCCACTTCCCCTCCTGGGATAGTTTAGGATCGAGAGACCTCCCCCGCTGGTATCACCAAAATAAGCAGTTGCGATATGACGTTTTTGATCAGAAAGAAATTGATACCCATGGATCGTGACACCATGTACGAGTGTATACCGTTGCGCTGAGGGATTGCCAGCATCCAGCAAGCGTACCCGAACCACCCCATAGTAATTGCGTTCGATAAAGAGGTCATTTCCAACATCGGACTTAATCTGCTGGAATGAACGCACTCCGGAAACAAGGACCATACTCAAAAGCAAGACACTATTTGTGACGAATACCCAACGTTTTCTGGTATTTATTTGGTATACGAAAGTAATAACCAGGAATAGAACCCAACATAATGTGTAGCCAAGTGACAACTCCCAGTACCCTTTAAAGATAAAGGGAGCGAGAAAATTGATAAATATTCCTCCCAAAGCTCCACCCACCGAAACCAATAAATAAAAGCGAGTCAAGTGCATTGGGTGAGGCCGGATACGATATAACTCACCATGGCAGACCATGCATGCTACAAATAATCCGAAGGAGTAAATTCCAATCTGGGCAGTAATGGCCAAGGAGTCTGTTCGTCCAAGGGCCCACCCTACCAGCAAAGTTCCGACAAAAAATAGTACCAAGTATACCTGGCGAGAGTACCAGCGTTCGCCTGAGAATGCCAAGATGAATGAGAACAAGTAAATAGTAAGGGGAAGGACCCACAAGAAAGGGATAACTGCGACTTCCTGGGTAATCTGACTGGTGGTCGCCAACAATAAGATGGAAGCAATGGCAGCCAGAATAATCCACAAGCAATGGTCACGAATAGATAATCCCGGGCTGGTACCCAATGTGGCAGATTGATTGGGAGATTGAGGAATCCTGATTTGCTTTAATGATTTAATTACCCCAAATCCAGCCAGCCCAGCGGAAGCCAAATACATCAGAGACCAGAGTCGACCTTGCCAAGCAAGTGTCAAATACGGCTCAATTAATACAGGGTAAGTAACCAATCCAAGGAAAGATGCTACATTGGATAGTGCATAAAGCCGGTAAGCAGTCTTCTCAGGATATTTTCTATGGAACCAAGCTTGGATCAAGGGGCTATTGGTCGAAATAAGGAAATAAGGCAATCCGACTGAAACAAGAAGAATTTTGCAGATTTCCCAAACCGGAAAACCCGATTGCACCGGCTTCCAGTTGGCATCTGGTGTAATGGGCGATTTCCAAACTAATCCAAATACCAAAATTACGGCAACGGAAATTCCTAGTAGCACAATATGCACAATTTCACGCCTGCGACTTTTCCCTACCAACCAATTGGCATAAGCATATCCACCAGTCAGTAACACTTGAAAAAACATCTGAACTGTGGACCAGACGGCGGATGTACCACCAAACCAAGGAAGGATGATCCGGGCGATCATCGGTTGTATCTGAAACAAAAGGAATGCTGACAGGAAGATTGATAATGCAAAATATGCCATGGGGTAATTGTACATGCAAGTTGGAAAATTCATGGGGGGTTCCATTACCAAAATATCAAAAATAAATTGGCTTCCTGTTTTTCTCAAAGAATTATTGTTTGAGTGGTAATATTCAGCCAACACAAAAATATGTAATTCAGAGAGTTGAAGACGGAAACTCTGTTTCCATAACAATCACCAACAAGATAACTATATATTCCAACTTAATAATGGGAATTGGTAAATGGAAACAATAGGATTGATGGCTGCGATGCGGCAGGAAAGCAGAGCACTACTCAGTAGAATATCAACTTGGAAACACATATCTATTGGACCTTACCAAGGTTTTCAATTCCATTTTGGGAACCGAAGGTGCGTCTTAATTACTTTTGGTATGGGTTTTAAAAGAGCCAGGGCAGCGACTCGTATCATGATAAATGAAGTTCATCCGCACCTACTAATCTCATTCGGCATAGCAGGGGCAACAAACCTGAACCTGCAAATTGGGGATGTTGTCATTGCCAGCAGTGCCTCTTCATTGGAAAATGGTCAGGTAGGCCAGTCACATATTCTTGCAACCTTGTCGGACTCAGCATGGACTGCGGCCAGCCAAGCTACGGAAAATTCAGGAGGGCACTTAGTAATCGGGACTACCATTACTACCAGGGGAGCACAACTCAGTCTCCAGGACACCGAAAAATTACCTCACCCGGTTTTAGAAATGGAAACAGCTGGGATTGCGGAAATTTCCGAAGAATTGGGGATTCCCCTGGTATCAATCCGTTCAATTAGCGACGGCCCCCGATCACCAATTCCCATGGATCTCGAAGGAGCCTTGAATGATAATTACGATCTAAGAATTGGTAAGTTGTTTCAAATGGTTATCAGGCACCCAAAAATCCTTTTTCTATCCCGCCAAATAATTCAAAATTCAAGAATTGCTGCAGACCATGCAGCAATTGTGGTTACAGCATTACTAAACCAGCCTTTTCCCATTTCTAATCCACTCTAAATATTTAAGTGATGACTGATAATTACCATATTGAATTATCGTTCTAGTTTGGAATATTTATCAGGGAAGATAGGTCGTTGAGAAAACAAGAAACATGATTCTGTTCTAAAATAAAAAGAACAGAATGGCACGAATTTAAGGTTGATTTTTTATCATTTTACTAACGAATAACCATAATTTTTTTTATTTTTCCACAATAATTCTGTAAAACTCAATGATCACCTGGAGAGAATTTAAACGAGTGTTTTTTGCTGAATATGTTTCCGTACAATTCCTTTGAAAACCATCCGGGTTGGAAAATTAATAATTTCGAGTACAATTCTTAATATGGCTTCGTCGAACAAATCTTCAAAATCGCATCGGGGTAAACTATCACAAACCGAATCAACGACGCGCGACGCGAAAGCCGTCCTATCAGGTCGAAGTAAAAAGAATTGGTTTACCCGCTTAATGCCGTTTCTTGGGCCAGCCTTTATTGCCAGCATTGCTTATGTGGACCCAGGTAATTTCGCGACTAACATACAGGGGGGTGCAAAATTTGGTTACGAGCTTCTATGGGTGATTTTAGGCAGCAATCTGATGGCAATGCTTCTTCAAGCGCTTTCTGCAAAACTAGGCATTGCAACAGGCAAAAACCTGGCGGAACAATGTCGCGAGCACTTCCCCCACCCCATCGTTATTGTCATGTGGATCCTGATGGAACTTGTCGCAATGGCCACAGACCTAGCAGAGTTCCTGGGAGCTGCTGTCGCACTTAACCTACTATTCGGACTACCACTTTGGATAGCCGGATTACTGACAGCTGTAATCACATTTGTCATCCTCAGTCTTGAAAGGTTTGGTTTTCGCCCACTCGAAGCGGTCATCACCGGTTTCCTGGCGATCATAGCAATCGGTTATGTTATTGAATTGTTCCTTGGACACCCGGACTGGCCCTCCATCGCTCACAGTACTTTCATTCCTCACTTTACTAACTCCGAGAGTATCCTCCTAGGAGCAGGCATCCTGGGAGCCACAGTCATGCCACACGCGATCTTTCTCCACTCGGCGTTAACCCAAGGACGGGTGGTAGTCAAAAAAACAGAACAACAAAGACGCTTGTTTCATTTCGAGATCATCGATGTGGTGATAGCCATGGTCATCGCCAGTTCTGTAAATGCCGCCATGCTGATCACATCTGCAGCTGCCTTCCATATTGGAGGCGCAAGCGTTGGGACGCTTGAAGAAGCCTACTTGACCCTCCAGCCATTGCTAGGTCGCGCTGCCGGAATTGTATTTGGAGTGGCGCTACTTGCTTCCGGTCTCTCATCATCGTCGGTTGGAACGATGGCAGGGCAAGTCATCATGCAGGGATTTTTGCAATTCCATATACCACCCTGGATTCGCCGGATCGTGACCATCATCCCTTCATTGATAGTAATCTTCATCGGACTGGACCCAACCCGCACTTTAGTTATCAGCCAGGTGGTACTCTCATTTGGACTGCCGTTTGCAGTGATCCCTCTCGTACTTTTCACGAGTAATAAGAGCTTGATGGGTGCATTGGTCAATAATCGATTCACCACCTTTCTTGCCAGCCTTTCAGCCAGTCTGATTGTCGCTCTCAATTTCTTCCTGCTGTATACAACATTCTTCGGGAAATAAGGTTATGTTCAAACACATTCTAGTTCCCCTGGACGGTTCAAAATTAGCTGAAGCAACCCTGCCTGCTGCAGCTTCCCTGGCAAAAACTCTTAAAGCACCTGTTACCCTTTTGCATGTGATCGAGGTTGATGCGCCTGAAGAAGTTCACCGCGAGCGACACCTGACCAACCCAGCTGAAGCAGATGCCTACCTGGCAGAAATTGCCAGTAAAGCTTTTTCCCCCAAAGCCACCGTTGATTGGCATGTCCATACAGCAGCGTCTGCAGATGTAGCGCGCAGCATAGTCGATCATTCCGCAGACGAGTTTCAGCCCGACCTGATCCTCCTGTGTGCTCATGGAAATAGTGGCATGCACGATTTGTTTTTTGGGAACATTCCCCAACAGGTGGCAGCTGCGAGTGGAACTCCAGTGATGTTGATTAAGCCGACGGAGATCCCCACCCCATTCAAGTTAAAACGTTTCCTTATCCCGCTTGATAATGAGTCCGCCCACGATAAAGCCATCCCTATTGCCAAACAATTGGCCAAGGCTTTTAAAGCCCAACTCGATCTGCTATGTGTCATTCCCACCCTAGGCACGCTCTCCGGTGAACATGCAGCTTCCGGAAATCTCATGCCGGCCACTACCACCGCGTATCTCGATATAGCAGAAGAGATCGCTCAAGAGCATTTCCAAACTCACCTAGAGGAGTTCAAAAAAGAAAATCTCTCCGCCACTGCTGAGATCGCACGCGGGGATCCCGTGACAGTTATAGCCAAAACTGGTGAAAAAAATGGGGAAAACCTAATTATTTTTGGCACTCATGGGCGGGTTGGTCTTGATGCATTCTGGAATCGGAGCGTGACTGCTGGTGTGGCGCGCCGGACCCAAATCCCATTACTATTAATTCCTCTTTCCGAATAATTTCCATCACTGAACAAGTAAAGACTTTTGCAAAATATTTTTCTGGGAAAACTATTCCCTTATATATTTAGTTGTACATATAACCATTTTCGGCGAGTTTATTTATATTGCTGAGTCAACTTACTTGACAAATATCTTGCATAGAGATATATTCAATCATTCTTAACTATTCAGGGATGTTTATTATGTCGTCATCTAATGTATTTATTGAAGTGATTCGGGAATGGTCTGAGGTTTTTATGCACCGCTCCATGCGAGATTTTAGACGGTTCATGGAACTCTCGGGTTTATCGTTTTCCCAAATCAGTATCCTAATGCCCCTGGTCCATCATGGAAGTATTAGTGTCTCGGATGTAGGACAACAACTTGGGGTTACCAATGCGGCAGCCAGCCAGGCTGTAGACCGATTGGTACAAATGGGGTTAATTAAAAGGACGGAAGATCCTGAAGACCGTCGTGCTAAACAGCTAGCAGTCACTCCAAAAGGTCGCACATTAATTGAGCAAGGAATCGAAGCGCGAAGTAAATGGATAGAAGGTCTCACAAATGCACTTATGCCAGAACAACAAAATATGATAATTTCAGCGCTTACCCTCCTTACTGAGGCTGCGCGAAAGACGAATGAGTAATTAGATTATTAATCCCCCTACAAATATAAACCTAAGTATTCAAACATCAAGCCAGAGAACACGTGCTGGAAAATAAACTTGAGAACCTGTTATAAGGAGTTACCCCGACCATGTTTCGATTAGTAAAATACTTAAAACCCTATATATTTCTCATTTTGTTCGCAATCGCCTTACTATTTGTGCAAGCCAATGCTGATCTTGCACTACCCGATTATTTGTCGAGTATCGTTAATGTTGGCATTCAGCAGGGAGGCGTAGCAAATGCCATACCTGTGGCGGTCCGCCAAACAGAAATGAACAAGCTAACAATCTTTATGAGCGTTGTCGATAAGACCAGGGTGTTATCCGATTACACCCTGGTAGATAAAAATTCTCCTGATTTTGCCAGCATGGTAAAGGTGTACCCCCTGCTTGCTCAGGAGCCCATTTATGTCCTTAACAAGATCAATGCTGCAGAAACGACCTGGATGAATCCCATTATGGGAAAAGCTTTCCTGATCGTTTCGGGAATTCAACAAGTCCTGACAGACCCCTCAAAAGCAGCAGCGATGGCTTCTGGGTTAGGATTCGACCTGACGAAGCTACCAGCCAGTGTGGATATATTTTCCATACTAGCGCAGCTTCCAGCAGCGCAAATTATACAAATAAGCAGTACTTTTGATGCAAAATTCACCGCGCTGGGTAATAGCATGATCGTCCAAGCGGCTGTCACACCAGTGAAAGCCGAATACGTAGCCATAGGGATGGATACCGGCAAGCTTTCATCCAACTATATTTATCATATCGGATTTCTAATGTTGCTAGTGACATTACTCTCCGGGACTTGTACGATCATTGTGGGCTACCTGGCAGCACGTACAGCTGCCGGGCTTGCGCGCGATCTTCGTAAGAATGTCTTTAAAAAAGTTGAAAGTTTTTCCAGTACGGAGTTTGACAAATTCTCGACAGCTTCGCTAATCACCAGATCTACCAACGATATTACACAGATCCAAATGGTCGTCATTATGATGATGCGAATGGTTTTCTATGCGCCCATAATCGGGATTGGCGGTGTAATCCGAGCCATTGGAAAAAGTGCCAATATGTGGTGGATCATCGCTTTGGCAGTCATTGTACTTCTTGGCATGATCCTGACCGTATTCGCCATAGCATTACCTAAATTCAAGATCATTCAGAGTCTTATTGACAGGCTCAACCTGGTGACCCGAGAAAATTTGTCGGGGATGATGGTTATCCGTGCATTCAACATGCAGGGATTCGAGGAGACTCGTTTTGATAAAGCCAATAAGGATTTGACAAGTAATAGCCTATTTATTAACCGGGTAATGGTCGTAATGATGCCCGTGATGATGCTGGTTATGAACGGAGTGACGTTGCTGATAATCTGGGTGGGGGCGCACCAGGTGGCGCAATCATCAATGCAAGTGGGGGATATGATGGCTTTCATGCAATATGCCATGCAGATCGTTTTTGCATTCCTTATGCTGGCGATGATGTTCATTATTTTACCAAGAGCATCAGTTTCTGGTGATCGAATTGCAGATGTTCTGGAGACCGAACCCGTCATAAATGATCCACAATCTCCAAGCCATTTCACCGAACCTTTTAGAGGGACGGTCGAATTCCGAAACGTCTCATTCCGATATCCAGGGGCAGAAGAAGATGTATTACATAATATCAGTTTCACTGCCCAGCCTGGTCAAACAACTGCATTAATTGGAACAACAGGTTCAGGAAAATCTACAATCGTCAGTTTGATTCCCCGTTTTTACGATGTTACAGATGGATCTGTTTTGATTGATGACACCGACATTCGCCAAGTGACCCAATTTGACTTGCGGGAAAAGATTGGATATGTCCCTCAGAAAGGGACTCTATTCTCCGGGACTATTGAAAGCAATTTATTATATGGTGATGAAAACGCCAGCGATGATGAACTAAATTCCGCAGCCACCATTGCACAGGCAACCGAATTCATCTCGACCAATCCAGAAGGAATGCAGACCGAAGTGGCACAGGGTGGAATGAATGTCTCCGGTGGTCAAAAGCAACGCCTCGCAATTGCGCGCGCCCTGGTTAAGAAAGCTCCCATTTATATCTTTGACGACAGCTTTTCAGCTTTGGATTTTAAGACCGATGCAGCTTTACGAAAAGCGCTCAAGGAACATACCGGATCGAGCACAATGATGATCGTAACTCAACGAATTGCCACAATCAAGAATGCGGAGCAGATTATCGTGTTAGATGAAGGCAATATTGTTGGTAAAGGTTCCCATGATGAACTAATGAAGGACTGTGAAATATATCGCGGCATTGCCCTGTCGCAATTGAGCAAAGAGGAGTTGGCATGAACATGCATAGCAGCAATCCACCTACCAATACCCCCCCTGCGGGAGAGCGTGGCCCGATGGGCGGACGCGGTCCGATGGGCGGCGGCCCGATGGCTATGATGAGAAGGGGGGAGAAACCTCGTGATTTCAAAGGCACCTTGACCAAACTGGTTCGATACCTGGGGAGATACCGCGTTTTAATATTATTCATCTGGCTGCTTGCTATCGCTTCAACAGCGGCGATGATTATCGGACCAAAGATTCTTGGGAATGCCACCACCAAGCTTTTCGAGGGGGTGATGGCCCAGATCGCTGGAACAGGCTCGGTCGATTTTGTGTATATCGGTAACATCATTGTAGAGATCTTATTACTTTACGTGGTGTCTGCGATGCTTAGTTATGGGCAAGGTTGGATCATGTCCAACGTAGCTATGAATATTACATACCGCTTCCGTAAGGACATCGCTGAAAAGATCAACCGGATGCCATTGAAGTATTTTGACAGCACAAGTCACGGCGAAGTGCTCTCCAGGATAACCAATGATGTTGACACGGTAAGTCAGACCCTTAACCAGAGCTTAACTCAAATCATTACATCCATCGCCACCGTGGTCGGGATAATTGTGATGATGTTCACCATCAGTTGGCAAATGACCCTGGTAGCATTGGCGATTCTTCCCTTGTCCTTTGGCATCATTGGATTGATCGTTGGAAAGTCACAGGTCTTTTTTAAACGCCAGCAGGATTACCTAGGACACATAAACGGTCATGTTGAAGAAATGTATGGCGGGCACGTAGTGATGAAAGCCTTTAACGGGGAAGCGAAGAGCGTTGAGCAATTTGATCAAATCAACGGAACCCTCTTTGACTCTGCGTGGAAATCGCAGTTCCTTACCGGTCTATTATTCCCAATCATGAATTTCGTCGGCAACCTGGGGTATGTAGCAATTTGCATTTTAGGCGGCTACCTGGCTGTCAACGGAACCATTACCATCGGAGATATCCAGGCATTTATCCAATATGTTCGATCGTATACACAACCAATCTCTCAAATTGCCAACATTTCCAACATTCTTCAGCAAACAATGGCCGCTGCTGAGCGCGTGTTCCAGTTCCTGGCTGAACCGGAAGAAATACCCGACACCCTAACCCCGGTCAAGGTGGATAAGGTGGAAGGGCGTGTGGATTTTAAGAACGTTCACTTCGGTTATAACCCGGACAAGATCATCATCAATGACTTTACTTTTTATGCAGAACCCGGCCAGAAGATCGCTATTGTAGGTCCCACTGGCGCGGGTAAAACCACCATGGTTAAATTGCTCATGCGCTTCTATGACGTCAACACCGGAGAAATCCTGGTGGATGGTCATAATATCAAGGATTTCACCCGTGGCGATTTGCGCTGCATGTTTGGCATGGTGTTGCAGGATACCTGGCTCTATAACGGACCCATCATGGAAAATATCCGCTATGGTCGCTCGAATGCTTCCGATGAAGATGTAATAAATGCTGCCAAAGCTGCGAGGGTTGACCATTTTGTCCGAACTTTGCCAGAGGGCTACAACATGGTAATCAATGAGGAGACCTCCAATATTTCCCAGGGTCAAATGCAGCTAATGACGATCGCCCGTGCTTTTCTAGCAGATCCCAAAATCTTAATCCTGGATGAAGCCACAAGTTCAGTCGACACACATACCGAGATCCAGATTCAAAAAGCAATGGATACCTTGATGAAGGGGCGGACCAGTTTTATCATCGCCCACCGTCTTTCCACAATTCGCGACGCGGACTGGATCCTGGTCATGAAAGATGGAGATATCGTTGAACAAGGGAAGCACACGAAATTGCTGGCGAAAAAAGGATTCTATGCAGAGCTTTACAACAGTCAGTTCGAAGGCAAAGAAATATAAGTTGAAAGAGAATTCACCTACGTCAATCACTTTTCCAGCCCCTCCCCAACTATCTGATCGGATTTTGGGGGAGGCTGGAAAACATTAGCAGAGGGATTCATGGTGGAATATAAAATGGAAATAAATAGAAAGATGCAATTGCGACACTTAGGAAAAACGGACATCCTCGTCACGCCGATCGGTTTAGGCGTGATGGAGTTGGCGGGGGGAGGCGGATTGATAGGAAGCATGTTCCCGGTAATCCCCCAGGAAGAAAAAAATGACATTATCAAAGCGGCGCTGGATGGAGGGATCAATTGGTTCGACACAGCGGAAATGTATGGATCAGGAGTGTCAGAACAATCATTAGCAACCGGTCTTAAAGCCGCAGGGAAATCTGACACAGAGGTTGTCATTGCCACAAAATGGATGCCACTTTTTAGAACAGCTGGTAATATTTCTCATACCATTAAAGACCGGTTATATTTTTTGGACGGTTACAGCATCGGTAATTATATGATTCACCAACCATATAGTTTTTCGTCACCTGAAGCAGAAATGAATGCAATGGCTGATTTGTTAGAAGCAGGAAAAATCCGCTCGGTGGGGGTGAGCAACTTCAGTTCGTCCAGAATGAGGAGAGCGCATTCAGCACTGGCGAAACGAGGAATTCCACTGGCAGTCAATCAGGTACGGTACAGTTTATTGAGCCGGCAAATCGAAACGAATGGGATACTTGATACAGCCAAGGAATTAGGGATTACCATCATTGCTTACACACCAGTGGCTCGTGGGCTGTTAACAGGGAAGTATCACAAGAACCCAGGACTCCTTGACCACATGCCTGGCTGGCGTAAGGCAGGAATCAAGAAAGATATCGAGCGGACACGTCCGCTTATCAACTTGATGGAAGAGATCGCCTCGACCCATACCGGCACCGTTGCCCAAGTTGCATTGAATTGGTTGATCACCTTTAACGGGGAGTTAGTTGTGACGATTCCAGGTGCAACAAAAGCTCTCCAAGCGGAAGAAAGTGCTGGTGCTATGGGCTTCACGCTTTCTGATGAAGAGCTGGCCAAGCTGGCAGATTTATCCCACCGAATAATGTAATGCGAATATTATTATTATCGTTTCCACGGAATTGATATTCCATCAAATTTGGGATATTTCAAATTTATGGTGTCGCTTTTTTTGTGTCCTTCTTAAGCATATGTGTCGCTGTTTAATTAAGGTAAAATTATTAGCTTGGATAAAATCAGGAAGCTTTCAATTTTCATGCTGATACCCATACCTAGATGTATCTGACAATCCATTCCATTTGAAGAGCAGACTAGAGGGATTAATTATTCCCGAAAATGAAAGGGAGATATGTCCAATACAAATGATAATTCTCGTTTTTTAGCCAACTTACAAAAAGAAATTGATGGGGCATTCTTGTACCATGCCTTGGCAGATGCGGAGAAACAAGAGAAGTTATCAGAGTTATACATGCGATTAGCATCCAGCGAAGACAAACACGCGTCAGCATGGGAAAAACGATTAAAAGATGCCGGGATAATTTTATCGCCACGCACGCCAAGCTTACGGGCTCGAATCCTTGCTTTCCTAGCGAAGAGATTTGGTCCCCAGTTTGTTCTCCCCACGATAACGAATAACGAACGGGCTGACAGCTTAGCTTACGACAACCAACCGGAGGCGGAAGCAAATGGAATGTCCTCTGACGAGAAATCGCATGCCCGTTTGTTAACGATGGCGGGAAAAAGTACTAGCGGGATTTCAGGGGGAATAGTTGCTCAAATGGAAGGCCGGCATAAGTCAGGTGGGGGTAATGCTCTTAGGGCAGCTGTTTTGGGTTCAAACGACGGATTAGTATCGATCCTCAGCCTTGTGATGGGTGTGGCGGGCGCCAATCTGAACAGCCACGATGTGTTTATCGCGGGATTCGCTGGTCTGCTGGCGGGAGCTGGATCAATGGCCCTTGGAGAATGGTTGTCAGTACAAAGTTCGCGTGAGCTATATGCCCACCAAATTAAAATCGAGAAGGAAGAGCTTGAAAATAATCCCGCAGAAGAGCAGGAAGAATTAGCACTCATTTACCAGGCCAAAGGATTAACCGAAGCACGTGCCCGTGAGCTTTCTGCTGCAATCATGGCTACGGATCAAAATTCGATCCTCGATACCCTTGCACGAGAAGAACTTAGCATTGACCCACAAGAACTAGGTGGCTCAGCATATGTAGCTGCGATCACATCCTTTTTCCTATTTGCAGTGGGAGCTCTCTTCCCATTACTACCTTTTGCTTTTTTGACAGGAAATATCGCTGTTTATACCAGTATGGGAGTGAGTGCCATTGCCCTGTTCCTGGTGGGTGCATCAATTACCCTAATGACTGGGAGGAATGTCATTTATTCAGGATCCCGCCAGGTGATCATTGGTCTATTAGCTGCAATTATTACCTTCGGGATTGGAAAGCTAATTGGTGTCTCAGTTGGCGGTTAACGGCACTCGTTTACCAGTTAATTATTGGCCTTGGATATAGTGGAAGCACCCGGTGTCTTCACAGATACCGGGTTTCTTATTTGCGGTAAAATTCGGCCATTCTAAAATTGGTCAAAGGAATATTTTAATGTCGACTCCCTATTGGATTCAAGATGCAATTTTCTATCAAATATTCCCTGATCGGTTTGCAAATGGAGATCCAGAAAATGACCCTCCAAATCTTCAAAAGTGGGGGTCAGCACCCACTTTATGGGGATTTCAAGGAGGAGACTTGCGTGGCATTATCCAGCGTATTGATTACTTACTTGACCTGGGTATCACCGCGATATATCTGAACCCGATATTTTCCTCACCTTCCACCCACCGATATAATACCAGCGATTACTACCAGATAGACCCCAAACTCGGCACATTGACAGATTTTCGCGTGCTGGTTGATACCCTCCATAAAAATGAAATTCGTTTGGTACTTGATGGTGTCTTCAATCATGTTGGGCGCGGCTTTTTTGCATTTGTGGACGTCCTTGAAAATGGAGAACATTCCGCTTACAAAGACTGGTTCCATATCAAAGAACTCCCGTTGGATGCATACGATGAAAGGAAACAAATAAACTACGAGGGCTGGTGGAACCATAAATCTCTTCCAAAACTCAATACTGCTAATAACCATGTCCGCAATTACATATTTAATGTCGCGCGGTATTGGATCGATCAGGGTATTGACGGTTGGCGGTTGGATGTCCCCAATGAGATTGATGATGATGATTTCTGGGCAGAGTTCCGTAGGGTGGTACGATCTGGAAACCGGGACGCGTACCTTCTGGGGGAAATCTGGGATGTAAATCCGCGCTGGGCTAACGATAAACACTTTGATGGTTTAACGAATTACCCAGTGCGGGATGCACTGGTGGGATTGCTCCAGGGCCGGGAAAGTGCCATTCAATTCAATGATCGCATCAACACCCTGATCAAGACGTATCCCACAGAAAACCTACTAGCAATGTATGTCCCACTTGACAGCCACGATACGGAGCGATTTAAAACTATTGTCGGTGGGTCTGTCGAAAAGGTAAAAATTGCATTTCTGTTTCAGATGGCGTTCCCCGGGGCACCAGGAATTTATTATGGTGACGAGATTGGCATGGAGGGGGGAAAAGACCCAGATTCGAGGCGGGCATTCCCATGGAATGAAGCTGACTGGAATCAGGACCTATATACCTGGGTAAAATCGCTCATTGCATTGAGAAAACGAACCCCCTGCCTTCGCCGCGGTAATTATGTTCATCTACTTGCCGATGACAGATTATTCGCGTTTGCACGCACACTGGGCGAAGAAAAGGTGCTTGTCGCATTGAACGCCAACACGGGACGACCCAGATAGAGCTTCCGTGCTCCACTGTTGGGTGCAAGGAAGGACAAATTTTCCAGGACCTAATCAATAGTGGGAATTATTCCGTCCGTGGAGGAAAAATATCCTTGAGCCTTCCTCCCTGGAGTGGAATCCTTTTGGGTCAGGATTTCTAGATTAAGTGCCCCGACCTTGTAGATATTTCTTGGAAATTGGAAAAGTGTCAGCAACTTTTTGTCACTCAGGAATTTTTAATTTTATGGGTTTCCAAATCCTTACCGCCTTGGTTTTCCAACACAAAACTGAGGTTTCGCGATGGCATGAAATTATTGAGTAACTATAATCTGTAATTCCGGGTGATCTATGGATTGTCACGCACACCAAAAACCCAGTCAAAGTTTGTTCCCAGGGTGTTCGCTTTATAAAATCGGTCATCGGATAAGGACAAGTTGGCAGCATCCTCCTGTGAAACCAAGCGAACGGGTTTTCGGCGATACAACCGGCGAGAAATTTCTGCAATCCCCCCTTCATTCCACATCCAATCCTGAGAAAATACTGAAAGGTCCAGGGGACGAGTATAGCCACGCAAGGTTTTCTGCTTATTATTATTGGTATAACACTCGAAATAAGTCATAACCAATTCACGAAGATTCCGATATACCGGCTCGCGGAAACGCAGGAAGGCATAGTTTGATTTGGCGATGCACCCCCATTTGCCAAGTTGTTGGAATAATGCTAAAACATGATCGTCGTCCTCGCCAAATTCCGGAACAAGATCTACAATGAGCGGGCGGTGACCAATGCGAGCAAGAGCCAGAGCAGCAAAAATCCCTCCATCCAAGCAATGAGCTTGCCTGTCGGTTAATACCCGTAAAGGCGAACGATCCAGGTCTTCCGCAACATAAGGAATGCTATCCAGATAAGCCTGTATAGCCAGTGGATTGGATAATTCCCGGAAAATAATAAGTTGACAAGGAGAAAGCTTTGTTTCGAATTCAGATATTGCTAACATATATGCCCATTGCACAGATCACACATGTAAGAATTTACATGAGAAATTAACTCACAATATAATAGATTAAAAGGAGCACTTCAACTTCCTGATTATACACGTGGGGTACCCCAAGTTGTCACTGAATAAACTTGCAGGGTGTAAAATATATAAAGCCTTCAGGAGAACGGAATGCCTGTTCAGAATTGATATTACCTGCTCCATCTCATGGACGAGACACGCAATCAAACAGAAGTTCTCCTCCCACGTATCGACCCCACAAAACAACTCTATCCAGGCTGGACCATCAAAGCAGTTTTAGCACATTTAACTGGTTGGGACGATGCGGTAATCGATTCGCTGCGTGCTTATATTGATAATAAACCATCGACAAATCCCAATATTAAAAGTCTCGATGAGTACAACGCTGTATCCATTTCTTCTCGCTGGGAATATACTGAAGAACAAATACTTAAGGAATGGCGAAGTACCCGACAAAAACTGCGAAATATTATTGAACAAATCCCAAAAAACATGTTGGAAAGTCCATTTATTGTTCCCTGGGGAGAGGAGTCTACTCCAGCAAATCTTATGATTATGTTATGTGAGCATGAGGAAGAGCATTTTAGGGATATTTCTGAATGGCTAAAGAATCCAGCAAATCAAATTTGAAGGAGAGGATCATGACTATAAATGTTACTTCGGAGCTATTGATTAAAGCTCAGCCTTCACAGGTCTATTATGCCCTCACACACGCGGAGGCGTTGCATGAATGGTTATGTGATTTTGCCACCGTTGCTCCCCGCCCAGGAGGACGTATGTATCTTTGGTGGCATGGCGATTTTTACTCGGCTGGGGAATATGTATCCTTGGAAGAAAATAAATCCGTAACATTTAAATGGTTCGCCAGGTTTGAACCCGCTGCTACGAATGTGACAGTTTCCCTTACTCCCAAAGATGGGGGTACTCTTGTCACGTTAACCCATATAGTACCAGATGGAGAAGAATGGGTAGAGCGTGCGAAGGGTTTTAAGACAGAATGGGATTCCACCCTCCCCAACCTGGCCTCAGTCCTTGAGACCGGGCTCGATAAACGCACATTCGATCGCCCTATGCTGGGGATAAACATTAGTGATTTTAACCCGGAAATTGCCAGGAACTTGAAGGTGCCTGTTATCCAAGGATGTCGGTTGGATGATGTACGTGAGGGGATGGGCGCATTTGCTGCCGGTCTATGCAAAGATGACGTGCTGATCGAGTTGAACGGAAAGCCTCTTACCAATGATTATGGAAGTTTCGTTGCAGCGCTGGCTGGGAAAAAAGGCGGGGATAAAGTAGAGGTAATCTACTACCGAGGCCCACAGAAACATTCTGTGATAATGGAACTGACAAAACGACCAGTCCCGGATGTTTCCTGGCAACCTGTCGAATTGGCCAAAAAGGTGCGCCAAAAATATGACGACACTCTTCACCGGTTGCAGGACTGTTTCAAAGGCGCCACAGAAGCTGAAGCAGATCGGGAACCTGCTCCTGGGGAATGGAGCGCTAAACAGACTTTGGCACATCTCATTCATACCGAACGTGGCTGGATCTCCAACCTGGATGATGCAGTTGGGGGATATGAGCGCCTCGCCGATGATTGGGGCGGTAACCTGCCTGCTCATATCAACGCTACAGTGACGGCATATGGCAGTTTCAAACAAATGCTGGATGAGCTGAAACGCCTTTCAGACGAGATGGTCGGTTTTCTTGCTGCACTACCAAAATCATTTATTGATCGAAAAGCCAGTTATTTTCTAAATGCTGTCCAAGTGCTCGAGCTTGAATCGCACACCCTATCGCATATCGAGCAGGTCACTGCTGCCCTTGCTGCAGCACGAAAACATTAGTTATGGGGTAGTGACATCCAAAAATGGGTAAAATTATCGTGGTAGTCGGCACCACAGGAGTCGGTAAAACGACATTGGTTAAAGCTCTTTCCAAACAAAGGTTTTTCAATGTTGGACTAGAACAACACGAAACCAGGCCTTTCCAGCAAGCTTTTAAGAAAGATCCTCATTATGCTCTTTCCAATCAAATTGATTACCTTTTGCTTCGAGCTGAACAAGAACGGCTCATACGAAAATCGACTTATACTGGCTTGATGGATGGGGGGTTGGACATGGATTTTCACGGATTTACTCGTCTTTTTCTATACCGTAAATGGCTGACTGAGGCGGAATTTAATATGTGTAAACGTTTCTATGAATTGGTCCGTGCTTTTCTGCCTCAGCCCGATTTGATTATTTACTTGACTGCCACGCAAGATGTCATCTCCAAAAGGCTTTCAAAGCGAAAACGGATAAATATCGCCGATGCGGGAGACGACCAATTACTCTCTTCTTTCCTTGATAGCTGGGTTTCCTCACTATCATCGGACCATCTCATTCGATTAGATGTCTCAGAAAATGATTATAGTTACAAGAGGCTGCTTCCATCATTACTAAGTTTAATTCACCCTTATTACAACTCTTAGGAGTATTGTGGCGAGCTTTCGAAGCCGAATAGTTCAGCGCATCATGCGGGACACAAAAGACGCGTTGTTAGGTAATCTTCCGGTTCAGGTCCGCCGCAGAAGGATCGACTCAGCAGCCAGGCGTGCCATTCGTGTACCACGCGGGGTCTGTCTCACATCAGTTTCGGCAAATGGAGTCCCATCTGAATGGATCGAGCCAGACGATGTTGTTTCCGGGCGCGCCATTCTTTACCTGCATGGTGGTGCTTATGTGATCTGTTCCCCCTCCACCCATCGTGGACTCGCTGGAAATATTGCCAGGGCAAGCCAAGCACGTCTTTTGTTGATCGATTATCGACTCGCCCCTGAAAACCCATTCCCTGCCGCGCTGGACGATGCGCTTAATGCTTATCGCTGGCTTCTGGAAAAAGGTTTCTCGCCCGAGCATATCGCAATTGGGGGTGATTCGGCTGGTGGAGGACTTTCCCTCGCAACGGCACTATCCCTCCGCGATCATCAGGAAAAAATGCCTGCTGCTTTATTTTTACTTTCCCCCTGGACCGATCTGACATTCTCAGGAGAATCCATTCAGAAGCGAGCAAACCGGGACCCGCTCCTGCAATTGAACGATGACAGCTGGCTGGTAAAGATATACGCCAATGGTCTTCCATTGACCCACCCTTACATATCTCCCCTCTTTGCCGATCTCCACAAACTTCCTCCCACTTTTATCCAGGTCGGTTCGGAAGAGATCCTTTTTGATGATTCTTTCCGATTGGAACAAAAAGCGCATGAAGCAGGTGTAAACGTCACCATGGAAACCTGGGCAGGGATGTGGCATGTTTTCCAGGGATTTGCGCCCTATGTTCCCGAATCGCATCAGGCCATAGAAAAAATCGGGGAATTTGTCCGGGCGTATTTATGATCTCAACAGATCTGGGCAAGCCTATTGCGATCGGACGCACTGCTGAGATTTACTCCTGGAACGATGGATGGGTGCTCAAATTGTTCCATAATTGGTTTGAATTGGAGGACATTAAATTTGAGCAAAAGATCGCAAAGCATGTCCATGAATCAGGATTACCGGTACCCGCAGTGGGAGACATCTTGAACGTTAATGGACGAAATGGACTTTTGTACGAACGCATAGGGGGACAAAATATGTGGGAGGTTATGCAAAAACAGCCCTGGAGGGTAATCTCACTCGCAGAAAATACTGCCCGTTTACATTCAAATATGCACGCCAATGCACTTCGACCCGATCTCCCCCTGCAGCACCACAGACTAGAAAATAAACTACGTAGAGGAAACTGCCTGTCAGAATCACTTAAGAAATATTTTCTCACCGCTTTTTCCGACCTGCCTATAGGGGATTCAATTTGTCATGGTGACTTTCATCCAGGTAATATACTGCTATCACCCAAACATACCATTATCATCGATTGGATTGACGCATCGCTAGGGAATCCACTTGCTGATCTCGCTCGTACCTCAATCATTATCCTAGGAGCAACAGCCAGCCCTCAAATCCCCCAATTCCCAATGAAGATTCTTGTTAAGTTATTCCATTCGGTTTATCTTCGCACGTATTTTCTACTGCGACCTGGAGGGGAAAAAGAATATCGTTGCTGGTTACCCGTCATCGCAGCTGCCCGATTAAGTGAAAATATCCCTGAATTGAAGACTTGGCTATTGAAAACCGCGGAAAGAGGTATGCGGGTGAAACATCATGATTTTCTCGCTAATACGATTTAATAAGGTTATCCAAAGGAGACGAATGAATCGGAAAGACGGCAATTTTAATGGGGTTCGCAATTCGAGCAATTATTACCAGGCCTGGCTCCCTGAAGGAGATGAAAAAGCAATTATCTTGATCGTCCATGGGGTGGGAGAATATTGCGGAAGGTATATAAACGTAGTTGACCACTTCGTTCCGCTTGGTTATGCAGTCTACGGATTCGATCATATTGGGCACGGAAAATCAAGCGGTGAACGGGAATTCATCAAGCGCTTTGAAGATTTCACCGAGCCGGTCCAAATTTATTTTGAGATGATCCCAGACCGACACCCAGGAAAACCGGTCTTTATTTACGGCCATAGTCTGGGAGCACTTATTACCTTGTTCCACTTGCTCGACCATCAAGCAAGTTTCAAGGGAGCAATCATATCTGCTCCGCCTGTAAAAATCCCGGAAAACATTTCACAAATAACGATTACCCTGGGCAAGGTCCTTTCTGCGGTCGCGCCCAGGACAGGTATTCTGGCACTGGACACATCCAGCCTGTCGCATGATCCTGAGGTTGTTGCTGCCTACAACAATGATCCGTTAGTCTTCCATGGCAAAATTACAGCTTGTATTTCAGCGGGAATGCTGCGTGCCATGATACGAGTGAATGAAGAGGGAGCCAAAATCTCCATACCACTATTCATTCTGCAGGGGAGTGCAGACCGGATCGTCGACCCCACTGGCGCAAAGCTCCTTTATGATAAGGTCAGTTCCAAAAACAAAACCCTCAAGATTTATGAAGGATTGTTCCATGAAGTACACAATGAGCCGGAACGTCTCACGATGTTCAATGACCTGAATACTTGGCTGCAAGCCACCATTTAAGTTAACAAAGAAGTCAAGAAATAATAAAAGTGGTCGTCCATCGACGACCACTTTTATTTCTATAATTCTAATTTGCTTTCCCAACCCAATATCGACCGGCTTGAACCACCATTTTATCCGGCACATCCGCCAGGATAATTGCGCCATTCCCTATGCGCACTCCGGAACCAATTTTTACTCCAATCGATGTTGTCACTCCCATTCCAATAAGGGTCCGCTCGCCAATATGGACATGCCCCGCCAGTAAAGCACCGGGTGCAATATGAGAATATGGACCGATCACACAATCGTGAGACACTACTGCGTTGGTATTAATCATGCACCACGAATGTAGGGTTGCTTCCGAACCAATATAAGCATTTGCAAAGATTTGCACGCCATCCTCGATATTTGCACTAGGTTCAACTGTTGCTCTTGGATGGGTTAAGCTCAGGAAGTGAAAATCCTGTGCTTTCCAGGAGTTGAAATATACTTTTACGTAGCCCAATATCGATTATTCCCCCAACTCCGTTGGCAGCCAGATTCACCCTCGCTCGATTATCGCACTAAGGAATGCTCGTGTTCCTAATACTGGAATACCAAGAACATGGCTCCCCTTGTAAGCGATGATCATCATCGATTATCCCAGCAATTGTATACATTTTTTTTTGTATTACCATTTCCATTACAGACTTGGCATGTCCGCCAGCACCATAAATGAGAATATATGGCGTTTATGAAATGGGAAAATCCGCGGAAAGGGTTTCCTTTTCCCCAGAATACTGTCGAATTACCTTTTCCGTCACTAATTGGTCAGTGGGCAGTGTGGTAATGTCTATCTCTAGGACTTCAGCCAGTTTTTGAGCGGGATTGGTAATACGGAGGTTTCCGAATTGTTTGGAGCCTTCTTCAAAGTTCTTGAATTCGATTCGTTCATCTATGCGTCTGTGATCACAGCCAAACGTTCTCCCACTGCGAGGATATCGCCTTCTTTCGCCAGCAGGACGAATCCGGATGCCGACGCTTCGATATCAGACGATGCCTTGGTGGTTTCAATCTAAATAAGAGAGTACCTTTTTCAACGGCTTGTCTATCATTTATGTGAATTCATAACCCATTGCTTCTGGTTCATTGGCATTAAGCAAAGGGACGAGGATTTCGGATTTGATCATTTTTCACCACAAGCAACACGATGTAAATCATATGATTATGAAGTAAAAGTAAGAGCCGCATTTACAATACCCTGCACTGAAGGAAGGATGATGTCTTCCAAACTTTTCGCGTTGGCAATCGGTAAATCGAGCGCAGCCACCCGCCGGATTTGGAATCCGGTCATCCTTTCGACTGCACGAGCCGCCACTTCTGCCCCCCAGCCAAGAGATAATGTCCCTTCTTCGATGGTGAGCAATTTCCCCGTCCTTTCCAAAGATGAGAATAGTGGTTCCATTACAAATGGACTGAGTTGAGAGAAAAGATGATCTCCGAAAAAATCTCATGTTCCATCATAAGTCAAGTGCAGCTGCTCGGGCTAATTCGAAATTGTAACCGTAGCAGGCAATGGTCAATCGGGAATCGGTCGTAGTTCGAATCGAATAGTTGGATATGGTTCCCCGGTTTGTTCCACTTGAAAATCAATCAGATCCCCTTTTCCCATCTCCAGAAATGGCGCAAATACAATAATTTGTGCTCAATAAATAACACCGGATCGTCATCAGCAATGGCAGCAGCAAGCATTTCGGCTGGATCGCCCAGGGTATTGGGAGCAACTACTTTCAAGCCGGGTACACCCAGGAACATCTTTTCCAGTGATTGGCTGTGGGTTGGACCATAACCTCGCCTTCCACCCATCGGGGTACGAACCACGATTGGAACGCGCACCTGATTGTTATACATCCAGCGGAACTTGGAGGCATGGTTGACCAACTGATCGCTATCAGAGTCATGAAATCACCGAACATGATCTCGACCACCGGGAGCAAACCACGCAATGCCATGCCAGTCGCCACGCCGACAATTGCAGCTTCAGAGATGGGAGTGGTTAGAACGCGGTCGGGATATTTCGTGGACAGTCCGCGCGTCACCTTGAATGCACCTCCGTATGGATCGAGGATGTCTTCTCCGATAATAAGACACGCTCATCATTCTCCATGGAGTGATGTAGGGCGTAGTTTAGAGACGATCCAACACTGTGGCATGGGTCGGATTTCCAACCGAGGAATGGGATCAGCATCTGCCCGATTAAAGGCATCATTAATTACGTCGGTTACTTCGGTTTCTGCTTATTGCGCTCTTCAGCCGTCAGTCGTGGTCTTTGGACTTTAAAGGATCGAACTTGCGAATGCGGTCAAGTTCCTCGGGTGATCGCGGATCGTCACCCTTGCTGTGGGCAGAGAAACGATACGTGTGCAATATTAAGCTCGCAGGTCCAGCTCCTGAGCGGACCGAATTCACTCTTTCGTAAGCTGCAGATTGAATTTCCAAGACGTCAGTTGACTCGCGTTCCCAGACTGGAATCCCGAATGCTGTAAATCGTCCTGACATGGAACCAGCCACACCTTTTTCGACCGGTGTTGTTTGGGCATAATGATTATCCTCGAGCACGAAAAGATGGGAAGTTTCCACAGTGATGCAATGTTCAGGCTCTCATAAAGAGTACCCTTCTCCAAGTGTTCCATCACCGATGAAAACAAGAACGATCTTGCCGGTTTCGCGGACTTTCTCAGCAAGCGCCATCCCTGTTGCGACTGGAGTTGATTCCACCCTGGATTCCGTTCGAGTAGAAATTCCGCCAATGGATATGCTGGCTGCCACCCCTTCCACCCACCAGGCCGGTTGCTTTTCCCATCAGTTCGGCTGCCAGAGATATGGGTCCCCCCCGTAAGCCAGAAAGTGACCGTGACAGCGGTGGTTGCTGAAAACAACATCATCTGGCATCTGTAACGGAAAAAATCCCTGCCGCATCTGCTTCCTGGCCGATATAGGCATGGGTGGTGCCAACCAATTTGCCGGTCGAGAATTCCGACAGCAATCGTTCTTCGAACCGGCGAATTAGTAGCATGGTTTTATATAGAGCAAAGTTGTCACTCCATGACGTGAGACATTATAACGCACACGAAACTCGATCCTTTCTCATTGCTTATAGCTTGGACATATTGATGAACATACATTTTTCCAAATATTCCTATGCGCAATGGTCGGATAATCTCCTTTTGTCACGATTATTCTCCTCATGGTATAATCCCCGAACTATGAGTCCTGAAACAACCCCTACCAAACTCTGCCCCACCTGTGGTACGCGGCTGGCCGAAAATGCCACTCGCTGTGTTGTATGCGGCACCGAATTCAGCGCCACTCCCAAACAAAAAGCAAAATCTGAAAAAACTGTCCAGGGGGCACGTATGCCGGAAGTGACTTTGAGCCTGCCGGTAGCGCTGGGCTTGCTGGCAATCTTTCTGGTTGTTGGTGCACTGGCTCTTGTTCGTCACATTGAAAGGCACCGGAAAGCTCCCGGATAGTACCGCCTGTTCCCAGCCCCACTGATACGGTCACGATCACACCCACACCGACTGAGACTCTTATCCCAACCGAGACTCCCACCCTTACCCCTGAACCGCCGATGAATATATTGTCAAGGCGGGAGATTCGTGCATTTCCATTGCCAGCTTGTATTGGTTCCTCCGTGCCAGCCATTGTCAGTTTAAATAACCTGAACAGCAACTGCACTGATCTGCAAGTCGGACAAACCATCCTGGTGCCACGTCCAACGCCCACACCTCCACCGCCACCCTACCGCGACCCTGGAATCCGGCTGCTGCAACCCGCGCTGCCTGCCAGACTGCTACTATACTGTCCAGGCCAACGACACTCTTAGCACGATTGCCACTAGTTATGGCGTTTCGATGCAAGCCATCAAAGATTGGAACGGGTTGAGCACAGATAATGTCTTTACCGATACCCAGTTGATCATTCCGCTTGTGCATGCGTGCTGCCACGCCGGTCCCTCACCCACACCAACCACACCGCCTCCTTATCCGGCCCCCAACCTGCTTCTGCCCGCCAACGGTGATACGTTTACCCTTGCGACCGACACTGTGACCCTGCAATGGGCTTCGGTGGGTGCTCTGCGTGATAATGAACGCTATCAGGTAATTGTGGAAGTCGTCACCGGTGGTACCGGACGAAACTTGACTCGAATACGTTACCGATACCAAATTCATCGTCCCGGTAACCTTCCGACCGCAGGACAACAATTCCCAATCATGCGTTGGTGGGTGGTCGCCGTTCGCCAGACAGGTACCGATGATCAGGGAAATCCAATCTGGTCAACTGCCGGGGCAGCTTCTGTAATGCGGGTCTTTGGTTGGAGCGGTGCTGGACCAGTCGCCACACCAACAAAATAACACTTTGAATTCAGAAAACCATTCCCCGCGGGTTCCCTCGCGGGGGATTTTTTGCCGGTGTATAATATCCACCGGAGAAAATTATGCCCAAACCAACCCTCAATGTCCGCGATTACAATCGCTATGCTTGGAACCGGCAGGTGGATAAAAACAATAAATTTACCATCCCGGTGGATCCGCAAACCATCGCTGCAGCCCGGTAGGGGATTTCTCCGTCTTGTTGACCGAAACCAAACCCGTGCCAAGCGATTGGTTCCCACCTTTCCAGGGGTCTGGACCTGCTTGGTCTTGGCATGTGGAGGTGGGCAACAGGGTCCGGTATTCGCTGCGCTTGGAGCCAATGTCACCATCTTTGACAATTCTCCCGCGCAATTGGAGCGTGACCGCCAGGTGGCCGCTCGTGAAGGATTGAAAATCCGCACAGTCGAAGGGGACATGCGCGACCTGTCTGCTTTTTCGGACGAAACCTTCGACCTGGTCTTCCATCCGGTCTCCAATGTCTTCTGTCCCGAAGTTCGCCCGGTCTGGCAGGAAGCCTTTCGCGTCCTTCGGCATGGCGGCGTTGCTGCTGGCTGGTTTTGCCAACCCGGTCTATTACATGTTTGGAACGCATGCAGACGAACAGAAAGCTTTGCAGGTAAGATACGCCATTCCGTATTCCGACCTGAAAGACATGGAACCGGAAGAATTGGACATCTGTATCGAAGAAGGCATTCCACTCGAATTTGGTCATAGCCTCACAGATCTGATCGCTGGTCAAACCGATGCCGGGTTTGTCCATCACCGGTTTTTACGAAGATGATTGCCCAGATTCACCTCTCAGTAAATATCACCCGGCTTACATCGCCACGCGCGCCATAAAGTCTTAAAAGGAGGCTCGATGATGAAAGTAATTGCTGAAAGAAAACGCATTGCCCTGGTGGCTCACGACAATAAAAAAGCCGAACTGCTAGACTGGGCTTGCTTCAACCGCGAGACATTATCACGCCATTTCTTTTTGCCACAGGGACGACCGGCGACCTGTTCTCGCAGGGAACTGGATCTCCCGATCACCCGCTTCTTTTCCGGTCCCCTGGGAGGTGACCAGCAAACCGGCGCTGCTATCGCCGAGGATACGATTGATATGCTGATTTTCTTCTGGGACGCCCTTGAACCTCAACCCCATGATCCCGATATCAAGGCTCTGCTGCGCCTGGCTGTGCTCTACAACATCCCCACTGCCTGCAACCGGTCCACTGCGGATTTCATTATTTCCTCTCCCCTTGATGGGGGAGGAGTATGAGCATCCTACTCCGGATCTGGAAAGATATGCCGCCAACCGTCGATCCGATGGATTAATTGAACGAAATAGAATTCACATTTATTGACATCTATATCTTTAATAACAGAAATGCTTCCGAAATCATGACGATTTCGGAAGCTTTTTTCGAATCAATTCCAACCTATGCATCTGCTACCTAAGCGTGAAAATCAGCTGACTTACTTCTTTGCCAATTCTTCCAGCATCGCCGTCGTCAGGGACTTGGGTCGCTCGATGGGTTGACCCAAAGCCCGCGCCCAAACCAGGTTGGGCATCACACCCAGGGCACGTCCAACTCCGAATAACACCGTGTAGAAGTCAAACTCGCGGACGCCATAATAATACTGCAGCGTGCCGGAGATGGCATCCACATTGGGAGCTGGATTCTTGGCTTTGCCTTGTTCCTTGAGCACCGCCGGAACCACATCATAGACCAGTTCCGCCAGCCGGATGAGTGTATCTTCCGGGAAGCGTGCTTTGGCAAATTCCAGTTGTGCGGTGAAGCGCGGATCGGTGACGCGCAGGACTGCGTGCCCGTAACCGGGGATGACTTTGCCACCATTTAGTGTATCCCAGGCAAACTTGTACAGATCTTCGCGGGGTGGAACGCCGCCAAACTTATCGCGCACGTCGATCAACCAGCCCAGGCACTCCTGGTTGGCAAGACCGTGTAACGGTCCAGCCAAGCCGTTGAGACCGGCTGAGAAGGCATAATATGCATCCGAGAGTGCTGAACCAACCAGGTGCGTGGTGTGGGCGCTGACATTGCCAGACTCATGGTCTGAATGCAGGATGAAGTACAGACGGGAGAGTTCTGCATAACCCTTCTGATCCTTTACGCCCAGCATCTTGGCAAAGTTGGCGCCATAATCCAGTTTTGGATCGTATTTGGGTTCTCTTGCCGTCACCATATTTCAATCGGTAGATGAATGCCGCAATGGTTGGTAATTTGGCGGTCAGGTCGAGAGCATCTTCCAGGGTCGATTCCCAGTACATATCTTTCTTGACGCCAGCATGATAGGCCTTGTTAAACTTCGAACCACTCTGTAATGCCAGCACCGCCTGCGAGAACAACACCATCGGGTGCGTATCTCTTGGGCATGGCCCGCAGCATCGTAAAGACATGGGCTGGGATGGGCGATCGTTTCGCCCATTCAGCTTCCACTTCTTCGGCCTGGGCCTTGGTGGGGATTTCACCAATGAGCAGGAGATAAAAAAGCCCACCAACGTAGGGGATGGCTGCTCCATCTGGCTTGGGTAGTTTCTCCAACACTTCAGGAATGGACATGCCCCGGAATTTGATCCCGGTAGCTGGGTCCACGAATGAGATATCCGTCACCATGGACTTGATGTCGCGCATCCCGCCGTATACCTGGCCGATGGTCACCTGGTCAATGACTTTATCGCCATGTTCCTTGACAAGTGTCTTGACACGTTCCCGCCAGGCGGGAAGTTGAGCTGAGAGTTTCTCGTGCAGAATCATTTTAGCCTCCATTTTCTGGGTGTCGCTGCGAAATAGTCCTGCAGCAGACGCTAGAATTTGACCAGCGATTCCATAACGCTGATGCTTTCCTTTACTGCCGCAGCAGATTTTTCCAGCGCGGCTTTTTCATCAGCATCAAGTTTATATTCAACGACCTTTTCCAGACCGCCGCGTCCCAATTGGACAGGAACACCAAAGAACATATCCTTCAGGCCATATTCGCCCTTCAGGTATGCCGAAGCTGGGACGATCAAGTGCTTATCTTTCAAGATCGCCTCTGCCATCTGCGCGACAGCCACCGCCGGGGCATAATAGGCTGAACCAGTTTTGAGCAGGCTGACGATCTCGCCGCCGCCTTTGCGTGTCCGTGTTGACAATCGCCTCCAGTTTTTCAGCTGGCAGGTATTCACGCAAGGATACACCAGCAATATTCGAGCGGCCGGTCAATGGGACCATCTCATCACCATGGCCGCCCAGTACATAGCAGTCAATGTTCTCCACGCTGACGCCCGTCTCCAGTGCCACAAAGGCGCGCATGCGTGCTGAATCAAGAATGCCAGCCTGCCCGAGGATGCGCTCACGCGGAAGTTTGCCAATTTTCATCGCCAGGTACGCCATCGTGTCCAGTGGATTGGTCAACACAATGAAAAGCGCATCCGGTGAATACTTGAGCGCGCTGGTGGTCGCGTCGCCAACGATTTTGGCATTGGTCGTCAGCAGGTCTTCGCGGCTCATACCCGGTTTGCGTGGGATACCGGCGGTGATGACCACGATATCTGATCCCTTGGTGGCTTCGAAATCGTTGCTCCCTACCACCGACACATCCTTGCCGATGATCGGCAGGGATTCCAACAGGTCGAGAGCTTTGCCTTGCGGCATGCCCTCGATAATATCCACCAGCACCAGGTCGGCGATTTCACGTTCCGCCAGCCAATGGGCTGTGGTTGAGCCGGTCATGCCGGCTCCAATAATGGAAATTTTCGCGGTCATAGATCCTCCTTAGGCTTGGATTATTAGAGTTATACTACAAAATAAACCTTATAACTGATAGTACCCTTTGTCACACACTTATCATATAAATATCTTAACAAAATAAAGACGGCAGTGTCACTGCCGCCTTCATAATCATTGTAATAATCACCCTTCTTCCTGCTCGAGGAAACGGGTGGCCTCGATGGCTGCTGCTGCACCCATTCCTGCAGAGGTGATGACCTGCTTGAAATGTGGATCCGCCGACTCGCCTGCCGCAAAAACACCCGGAATGCTGGTGTGCATCCGATCATCTACTTTAATATATCCATTCTCCATTTCCAATTGATCTGTAAACAATTGCGTATTGGGAGTATGTCCGATAAAAATAAAAAAACCATCTGTTGGAAAATTCCTCAATACCTGTCTGGAGATTCTTAATTTTAATCAATTCCACCTCGTCCTGTCCAATCACTTCGGTGACAACCGTATTCCAAATAAACTTTATTTTGGGATTATCCTGGGCACGTTTCTGTAAGATTGCCCCGGCACGCAAACTGTCGCGCCGGTGGATAATGGTTACAGAAGTGGCAAAACGTGTCAGGAAAAGACCTTCTTCCAACGCCGAATCCCCACCACCAACCACAACAACTTTTTTGTCTTTAAAAAACCAACCATCGCAGGTGGCGCAATACGAGACACCTCTGCCGGTCAATCCGGTCTCGCCAGGAATATTTAGAAGGTTTGGGCTTGCTCCGGTGGAAATAATAATCGCATCTGCAGTGTAGGCGTTATTTTCAGCAACTACTTTGAATGGACGGGAAGACAGATCCACGCTTTGGGCGGTATCAAATTCGATGCGTGCCCCAAATCGTTCTGCTTGCTTCTGGAAACAGTTCCCCAAGTTCCACACCACCCACTCCCTCCGGAAAGCCGGGATAGTTCTCGATGGAGTTTGTCAGGGAGACCTGACCTCCTAATTGTAAGCCAGTCAACACCAGGGGTTGGAGATCAGCACGTGCCGCGTAGAGAGCAGCAGATAGGCCCGCTGGTCCTGCACCAAGAATGAGTACTTTTAGGTGCACTGGATTTGTTTTGGTTGTTTGATCGTCGCTCATTTGATAATAATTTCCTCAGTTTACTATTATATATTAGATGCACTATTATCAAGCAAGTTGCTCCTATTAATATTCCATCAAATTTCCTACTCATTCAAATCTGGAATGGCTATGTAAAATGATTGATTTAAGCACATTCTTAAGCGTGCTGCACAATATTTGAAAGAGACCCAGTCAATAATATATAAGGATATAATTAATCGTAGAACATTATGCAAACGATCAAAGAATACCCCATATGATTTTTACATCTGTATTGAATGAAAGCACTTAAGCGTCGGGTTTCTGGAACCTAGTTCAGTAAGTGAATTTAGAATAATTCAAAGGAGAAACCTATGAAAGCTCGGATTGTAATTTTTCTTGTCATCCTTTTCATAGTTGCCGTAGCCTGCAACCTGGGTACCAGTACTAGTAATACACCAAAGCCACCCGGCACAACCCCGCAAGGGAATGGAGTCCAGCCGCCTGGGAATATACCAGTCTCCACTCCCCCTGCCAACCCGGTCAGCATTAATGATGGCTTGGGAAGCCTGAACAGCTACCAGATGACCGTTACCATCAAATCCACCGGCCCAGATCCAGCCCAGTCAAGCTCAACTATTATTGAAACACAGCATGACAAAGAACTGGGTGCTTCTTACACCCGTATCACAATGTCTGGTGTTGATGCAACAGGGGGCGATCCCAATAATTCCGATAGCAATATCTACCGGATCGGAAATGATCAATGTTCCGGATCGGGAGAAGATTGGAGCTGGACCAACATGCCTGCAAACCAGGCAGAAATGATGGATATTTTATCGAACATGTTGGGCTTTACTCCCTTGATCGATACCCCATCTTTCGTAGCGCAAGAGACAATGAACGGAATCCCTTCAAACCATTTTTCATTTCATGTTTCAGGTCTTGGAGTTACTTCGGGAGCCAAGGTGAATGCCAATCAAGGAGACTATTGGTTGGCGATCGATGGGCAATATATTGTGAAATATATTCTGGTTCTGGAAACCAGCATCGATCCTCAGACTGACGTGCTGCATGAAGAGATTTCTATTGAGCTAACCCAGGTTAACCAACCTATCAATATTTCCTTCCCACAAGGCTGCCTAGATGCTTCCCTGGTCACGCCAACACCATAAAGTATTTAGCAAGAATAGAGTGATGAGCGTACGCATAAAGGGTTGTCTGCTATTCCTCGATAATAATGCAACGAAATTAAGCAAACCCTGAGAATTTCAAAGGACAATTTGCTAGGATATCCATTCATTTGACAGCTTACCTGATCCTTGGGATGACTTTTGCATTTGCTGCAGCAGTACAGCCAGGGCCATTTCTAACTTTCCTCATATCACGGACTCTGACGAATGGTTGGTTGCGGACCATACCAGCAGCCTTTGCCCCCTTACTTAGCGATGGGCCAATCATTCTATTAGTCTTGGTTTTTTTGAGCCGCATGCCAGGCTGGCTGGTCCAAGCACTGCAGATTGGAGGGGGTGTATTCCTCCTTTACCTGGCCTTTGGGGCTTATAGGAATTGGCGAAATTACAAACGGGAGGAAACGAATGAAATCGAATCAACCCAAAAAACCGTTTTCAAAGCTGCCATGGTTAACCTGCTGAACCCGGCCCCATACCTAGGTTGGAGCCTGGTCATGGGGCCATTATTGATAAGGGGATGGCGCGAAGCTCCCAGGAACGGAATCGCTCTACTAGTCGGGTTTTACTCTGTGCTAATTTTTGTCACGCTGGGGATCATGCTACTATTCTCAGCCGCTGGAAAAATTGGACCAAGAATCAGCCGGGGACTGGTAGGCATATCAGCCATGGCATTGACGATTTTTGGGCTATACGAAATATGGTCGGGAATTAGAACCTTCTGGTAGGACGAACAATCGACTTTGTAAAATCAAAATCCCCTTCAGTTCAAAATTGACCGAAGAGGATTTTTAATTTTCTTTCGATTTCTTTATGCTGTTTTTTCTGCTTCGGCGGCCCTCAGCTTCTCGGCAGCGCGGAAATATTTAAGGTAATGTATAGAGTTGTCATCCCTTCCAAGCAACATGTCAGCAGCCTTTACTGTTGCGCCCAGTTTTGACGGGTCGGTGATCGAGCAGGTTGCGCCCAGTTGAATGGCGAGGGTCAGGAAGGCCTGGTTAATGGTCGGACGATCGGGTAAGCCAAAGGAGACATTGCTGGCTCCCAAGTTGATATTTACTCCGAATTCCTTACGCAGTAATTCCACGGTCTGGAGCGTCACCATGGCGGCCTTACTATCCGACCCGACCGTCAGAACCAGCGGATCGATAATAATATCTTCGGCTGGGATACCCATCTTTGCCGCCCGCTCGATAATCTTCTCTGCCACAGCCAGGCGTTCCTCGGGAGTTTTGGGTATGCCGTTGTCATCCATGGTCAATCCAATGACAGCAGCGCCGCGGTCTTTTACGAGGGGAAGGACCGTTTCCAGCTTTTTCTCTTCACCGCTAACCGAGTTGACCAGCGGCTTGCCAGGAACGGCAGCCAAGCCCGCCGCCAGCACCAATGGATTGGCAGAATCCAGGCAGAAGGGTACATCCACAATCGGAGCCAGCATTTCCAATAATTTCCGTACCACAGCGACTTCATCCAACCCAGGGACACCAACATTAATATCCAGCACATCTGCTCCCCAGGCTACCTGACTCTCCGCCAATTGACGGGCAACATCCAAGTTGCCCTCAGATAATGCGGCGGCGAGCTTCTTCCGCCCAGTAGGGTTGATCTTTTCTCCAATCATGACGAAAGGACGGTCAATTCCAATGATGACTTCTCTGGTAGCAGATCTTAATATTGTGTGCATAAGAACTCCTATGGATGGTTATCGAAGGGATAAAGCGATCAATATTGTTAATTTTTTTTATAATTAGTCCCTGATGCGATTTTCTTCCCGTTTTTTCAGGAATCTTAAAGCTGTTTCTGCAAGAATGGCCGCGCCAACAGGGAGACAACTTTCATCCAAGTCGAAATCCGGATTATGCAGCAGGCAATGGAATTTATCACTGCCGGTTCCCAGGGTAAACATGGCACCCGGGGCAAGTTCCATAAAATTGCCAAAATCCTCTGCACCCAATTCATTTTTCCAGGAAAGGACATTTTCCCTACCTAGCAGGTCAACTGCAACCGCTGCAACCAGGTCGGAAGCTTCCACAGAATTGATCATGGGGGGAGTACCAATCTCGAATTTTAGGTCGTAATCACCTCCCAAGGGGCGGGATATTTCAAAGGCACGTCGGATCTCTGCATGGAGTAGTTCCTGGACCCGTTTTTCCGTGTAACGGAGCGTACCAGTTAATTTTACCCGCTCCGGAATGACATTATCCGTAAATCCACCATGAAGAGAACCAATGCTCACGACCGCAGGATCAAAAGGATCAACGCGGCGCGAAATAATCCCATTAATCGCCAAGATTACATGAGAGGCTATATGGAAAGGGTCTATGGTCTGGTGGGGGTGGGCGCCATGGCCTCCCTTGCCAATGATCTCCCCAAACCAAGAATCGACTCCACCGGAAGCAGGTCCGGACCCGATACGGATAGCTCCAGCACGGGTACCAGGTTCAACATGCAAGGCAATAATAAATTCCACACCTTGCATAGCACCATCCTGGATCATGCGCGCTGCACCACTCAAGCCATCTTGATCTCCCACCTCTTCTGAAGGTTGGAACAGAAACCTGACTGTTCCATTAAATTTTTCCTTGCTCAGTAACGCCGCGGCACCAAGCCCCATCGCCATGTGTCCGTCATGCCCACAAGCATGCATTACCCCTGGATTCTGTGACGCATAGGGCACCTGGTTGGTTTCCTGGAGCGGCAGCGCATCCATGTCAGCACGAATGGCGACAAGAGGCTTACCATTTCCCAACTCTGCCACCACACCGGTCCGCCCGACACCACGCTTGAGGCGATATCCTAACTTTTCCAAGATTTCGGCTACTTTGGCAGAGGTTTGCGTTTCCTTGAATCCGAGTTCCGGGTGCATGTGAAAATCCCGCCGCCATACGGTTAATTCATCCTGCATTGCACGCGCTTTTTCTAGCATTTTTCACCTAACTTTCCTGATCCAAAAATAGTCTTGTGAGGACCTATTTTAATAATTCCTGCCCAGCAGCCACCATCAGTGCATCCAATTCACGTTCCTGAGCAAACTCGAGCGGGGGGACTTGATGTTCACGTAAAATGCGCTGCGCTTCAATGGTTGCCCGTTCAACCAATCCCACCCGTCCAGTTTTTTCCCACCCTTCCCAAGAACCGCGTTCCGCAAGTTTCGTCAGGAAAACTTCGCCTGACTTTAGATATTTCATCGTGTGTTTCTGGCCCAGGTAATTACGGGTGGAGTTCATAGCATGCAGCAACCACTTCCACAGCCAGTGCATCCGCGTCTGCTGCAATCCCTTTCCGGAGCCGGGAAATGCTGCCTGCAAATTCGTTATCTGCGACCATCTGTGCAAACGAACCCATCACCCCGGCCTCCATTTCCCCGATTCCGGATAATTCATCTGCTCCTGCCAGGGCAGGAATGGCCGCATTCAACGCCCGTTCAAAACCGTCCTGGGCATCTATGCTATGCGCATTCGTTGAAAAACCATAGACGTTGACTGGCAACCCGTAACGATGTCCCATTTGCACTGTGCCAGCGGAAGCCAATCCCATTTCCACCCCACCCCAGACTGATAACCCGGTTCGAGGCTCCATCATTGCCAGCCGTCCGCAATAAATGATCGGCAAGCCCGGGTGAACAAGCTCAGCCAACACCAGGGAAGCCAAAATCTCAGCGTTTTGCTGGGTTATGGCTCCAGCAATCGAGAACGGTGCTGTTGTGCCCGCGGTTGGACAGGGTAGCGGTGCAAACGCGATCCCAAGGCGGGCAATTTCCATAATCGCAACTGCCTCATGTTCAGGAATAGTAAGTGGGCTGACCGGAGAAAGTGATAAAGTCAAGGTTTCTGCCGGAGAACCAATCACTTCTGCCATTTTTACCGCGAATCGGACTTCGGCCGCCAATTGCACACCCGGGCCCTGAAGTGGTTTCATGGTAAATGGCAATGCATGGCGGTACATTGCCAATGACATTAACCCCCCTGGAACTTCAGTCGGCGTGAAGAATGGAGTGACGGTATGACAATTCTCAAGCGCATCCAGCAATCGAGTCGCATCCCGCACGTCCTGGACAACTGCAAGTCGACGCGTTCCAAACTGCGAGTCAAATACCTGAGGCGCGCCTCCCAGGTTGTGGAAATACAGGTTTCCGTCACCAAGAGTTTTAACCGCCCCACCTCGCCCGCGGATGATCGTCTTCCTACCCGATTGAGAGATGCATTTTTCCACCAAATCAGGAGGAATACAGAGACGCGAATCTTTTATCCTGGCTCCCGCATCCGTCAGGAGACTCAAACTCTGCGGTTCGGTCAATACCACCCCAGTCTCCCAGAGGATATGCAGGCTTGCCTGATGAATGGCTTCGACTTCAATTTCGTCAAATACAGAAAGATGGATCATCGATTTTCTCCAACATTCAACGGCACCAGCCTCTATTACTTCTCCAAATATTTCGCCAGGAATTCCACACGACGATGCTCTGAATCCAAGATATTTTCCAATTTCAAAAAGGTATGCCCTTCGTCTTCGTAAACCACCAGCTCGACCGACTTCCCCATTTCCTGGAGGAGCGCATGAGCTTCAATGGAGTCAGTAACCGGACAGCGCTGGTCCTGCCTGCCTGCGATCAACTGAACAGGAGCAGAAATTTTATCCAGAAAAAAATAGGGTGACCGTTCGACCCACAAATCGTGGTCATCTTCCGGGTTGCCAAAATTCTCATAATCCCAATGCTGAAGATCCGGGCGAATATATTTATGATTGGTGAACCAATTAATGAAAGGGACAACCGCGGATCCCACCGCCCAAAGATGCGGGTATTTCGTCAAGCAGGTCATGGTGAGGTATCCACCGTGACTACGACCAGTAATCCCGATCCGTCCCGGATCAGCCAAACCGTTCTGCAGGAGATAATGAGCCCCAGCAGCGATGTCATCGTTGTCAACACCACCGAAATCGAAACGACTGGCTTCCTGCCAGGCACGTCCATAGCCGGTGGAGCCGCGGTAATTCGGTACAAGCACGACCCAGCCACGCGACGCCATGTGTGCCATCAGGGGGTACCAAGTCATCTCAAAAAACCAATCCGGCCCACCATGGATAAGGATTGCTGCGGGACCAGGTTTTCCTCCATCCGGCTTGAAAAGCAACCCAGGGACGGGGGTACCATCCAACCCCGGATAAGTAATCTCCTGTGGCATGACAAATGAGACATCAACCAACTCATGGGGCAGAGAATGAGTTATTTGGGAAAAAGACCGATCTTCCAGTGAAAAAGACCATAAATCATCCGGGTGGCATGGATTGTCGAAAACAAAGATGACATGTTTCCCTTCGGGGGTGAAGTGAGGATGGTAATGGACTCCTGGTTCAACTTGATTCATCTGCGGAGGTCCCCCAAGTTTTTGGACCACCAACCAAGAAATAGTACTCAGATTGAAAACGTATGCGAGCTGTGAACCATCCGGCGACCAGACAGGAAATTGCTTTTCCCCTCCCCCATCGGTCAGCCAGTTTATCATGTGGGTGGATAAATCATAAATGCCGATATTGTTAAAGCCATAAACATCCGAAGTAAAAGCCAGTTTTGAACCGTCAGGAGACCATGAAGTCTGACCGGCATCGATCGGCCCATTGGCGTCGGAAATCCTGCACACTTCGCTGCCATCATCAGCCTTGACGATATAGGTCCCAAAATCTATGCCCCCTGCTTCGACCGTGACGGCCAACCTAGAGCCGTCGGGAGACCAACGCACTTTCCAAGCCGGGTAGCCAGCATCCAGCACGAGTTGGGCCTCTCCCCCTCCAGAGGGAATTATGTAAGTATCAAACTGGCCGGATTGATCAGAAATAAAAGCCAGGAATTTTCCATCCGGAGACCAGGAGAAATCAGCTTGCAATGAACAATTGTTGTGAGGAGTGAGGTCGCGCTCTTCCCCAGTACCCAGATCATGGACGACGAGATGATAGGCTTCACTACCGTCAAAATCAACTGTGTAGGCCAAATAACGACCATCGGGCGAGTAGCGCGGATGAAATTTTCCTCCCGGTCCACGTGAAATTGGACGGGGATTTGCTTTACCTATTAATTCGGTCTCGAATATCTCCCATTCGCCTCCCGGATTCCAAGAAAAGGCTACGTTTTCGCCGCCAGGCGAAACATCGAAGCCCATCTCCACCTCAACACACGGAACGCGCAATAAAACCCCTAGGTCAATCATGGCCCTTCATCTTTCCTTCAGACGTTATGGCAGGCGACCCAGTGATTGGGCGCGGCCAGCCGCCACTGTGGAATCGCGTGACTGCAGAGCTCTGACACGAGCGGACAACGCGGGTGAAAGCGGCAACCGGAGGGTGGGTTGATCGGGCTAGGGACATCCCCAGCCAGGATAATTCGCTGTCGAGCGTGATCTTTCCTTGGATCAGGGACAGGAACTGCAGAAAGAAGCGCCCTCGTATATGGGTGGAGCGGATGCTCGTACAGCTCGTTCCGATCGCCTAATTCAGCCATTATTCCCAAGTACATGACTGCCACCCGGTCGCAAATATGGCGAACCATGCTGAGATCGTGAGCGATAAATAAATAGGTCAGCCCAAGACGATCCTGCAGATCTTCAAGCAAGTTGACAACCTGCGCCTGGATGGAAACATCCAAGGCCGAGATCGGTTCGTCGCATACAATAAACCGGGGGTCAGAAGCCAGGGCGCGAGCTATGCCGATGCGCTGACGCTGTCCCCCTGAGAATTCATGAGGAAACCGGTTTATTAGATCGCCCGCTTAAACCAACCAAGCCCATCAACTCCTGAACCCGTTCAACGCGCTCCGCCTCGGTTTTAAATAAATGATGCACACGCAGGGGTTCGCTTACGATGGAATGGACCGTCCAACGCGGGTTTAGCGAAGCGTATGGATCCTGAAAAATCATCTGCGCTTTTCTGCGGATGACGAGCATTTCCCCGCCCCTGGCAGAACGAACATCATGCCCGTCAATCGTGACCACCCCTGATGTTGCCGGATAAAGTCCCAGCAACGTCCGTCCGGCAGTGGTCTTACCACATCCACTTTCACCCACCAGACCGAGAGTCTCTCCCTTTTCGATGGAGAATGAAATTCCATCCACTGCACGGACTGCCCCCACCTTGTGCTGAAAGACAATGCCGCGGAGTCACCGGGAAGTGCTTGGTCAGGTTTTCGACCACGACCAGTGGTTTAGTACCACTCATCGCGGTGCTCCAGTATGGATGTCAACCCAACAAGCAATGTTGTGGTTGTTTTTTCCGACCGAGGTCAAGGATGGGTTTTCGGTTTTGCACCGCTCAATGACATATTCACAGCGAGTTGAAAATGGACAGCCATGCGGTTCCACCAGAAGGCTGGGCGGCGCACCGGGAATCGATTTAAGCCTCCGATCGCGACGACGATCGACGCGCGGAAGAGCCCCCAATAATGCGCTGGTATAGGGGTGGCATGGGTTTTCGTATAATGCGTTCACACCGGCTTCCTCAACAATAAACCCGGCATACATCACCATTACCCGGTCGGCAATCCCGGCTACCACACCCAGGTCATGCGTAATCCAGATGACCGCCATGCCGACCTTTTCGCGGATCCTGGTGACCAGCTCAACGATCTGAGCTTGAATGGTTACATCCAGCGCGGTAGTCGGCTCGTCAGCGATCAACAAGCTTGGGTTGCATGAAAGCGCCATGGCTATCATCACCCGCTGGCGCATCCCGCCGGAGAACTGGTGAGGGTAATCGCCCAAGCAACGGGAGGGATCTGAAATGCCGACCAATTCCAGCAATTCCACAGCCCTGGCATCAGCATCTTTCTGGTCCATCCCCTTATGAACCCGCAATGATTCCGTGATCTGCCTGCCGATCGTCAATACTGGATTTAGGGATGTCATCGGATCCTGGAAAATCATTGCGATTTCCTGACCGCGGATGTCTTCCATCTCGCGCTCGGAATTTTTAAGGAGATCGTGACCACGGTACATTACCACGCCACCAGCAATCTCTCCAGGAGGAACCAGGATCAATTGAAGGACTGATAGCATGCTTACCGATTTCCCGCAACCACTCTCCCCTACCACAGCCAGGGTTTCCCCCTCGTCCACATGGAAGGAAATCCCATTGACTGCATACACGGTCCCTTCGGGTGTATGGAAGAGTGTCCTTAGGTCTTTAACGTCTAGAAGAGTCGCCATTCGTTCAGACCGTCCGGCTGCGGGGGTCGAGAGCGTCACGCAAACCATCGCCCAAGAAATTTATACTAAGAACTGTCAATAATATCAATAAGCCAGGGAAAAACCACAGCCAGGGAGCTGTGTCAAGATAGTTATTTGCACCGTCGAGCATATTCCCCCAGGTAGCGGTGGGCGGTTGTACGCCCAGACCCAAGAAACTGATATATGCCTCGGCAAGGATGGCATTGGCAACACCCAAGGTGGCAGAGACCACTATGGGGGCGATGCTATTTGGCAAGATATGGCGAAAGATAATGTCAATATTGCGAGTACCTGTCGCCCGAGCCGCCAGTACGAACTCATTCTCCTTCAGCGAGAGGAACTGAGCGCGAACAATCCGTGCAAGATACATCCAAGAGGTAAGCCCAATAATAAGAACAATGACGACCACACTTCCACTAAAGGTGCGACCGAAGAGGTCCACTTCAGGGATCTTGCCACCGAAATACTTAGCCATCACAATCAACAGGAAGATTTCAGGAATATTCAGCATGGCTTCGGTGATGCGCATCAGGATGCTATCCACCAAGCCACCGTAATATCCAGCCAAGGCTCCCACCAGGATGCCCAACAATGTTTCAACTATAACCGCCGTCAAGCCGATGAGCAACGAGATCTGACCCCCATAAATTGTACGAGCCAGAACATCCCGTCCGATAGAATCGGTGCCAAAGGGATGGATCGTGGAGGGAGCCTGCAGACGCAAACTGGGGTCATTATAATTGGCATATTTCTCGGAGATAAACAAAGTGCCCCCCAGGGCATACAGTACGAGCATGATCAGCACGACCAAGCCAAAGATGGCAGGTATATGACGCTTGAACCGCCGCCACGCCAGTTGGCCAAGACTGAGCGGAGGGGTTTCCAGATCATCCGGGGTCAGGATAGCAATTTGTGAGGGGGTTGTTTCCATAATGCCGTTTTAATCAATCGTACCGGATGCGCGGATCCAGCCAGGCATAAACAATATCGGTGATGATCTGGAATACTATCACGGCTACTGCGACAAGCATGAGGCTACCCATGACAACCGGTGTATCAGCCCGGTTGACATGATCCAGGAAAAGTCGTCCCATGCCCGGCCAGGCAAAAATACGCTCGGTTACGACCGCCCCTCCCAGCAGGAAGGGTAGATCCAAACCAACAATGGTGGCAATGGGAAGGGAAGCGTTCTTAAGGGCGTGCACAAATACAACCGAACGGCGCGGTAAACCCTTGGACCTAGCTGTGCGGATATAATCCTGATTTAGCACATCGAGCATAGTACTGCGAATGTAGCGGCTGTAGGAAGCCAGACTGACCACCGACATGCTGATCACAGGAAGGATCATGTGATAAATCACCTGCAAGAATGTTTTGCCGACCTGAGGATCGAACATACCGACCGTTGGGAGATAAGGTAGATCCCATTTTTTAAATTGCACAGCAAATATGAACATGAGAATCAAAGCAATGAAAAAGATCGGCATAGAATACCCGATGAATGATAACGCTGTCAATACGTGGTCCAATACAGAATACTGCCTTAATGCAGAGTAAACCCCAACGACCAAAGCACCCAGGATGACGATCAATTCACCAGACAACATCAAGATTAGCGTGTTCGGAATCCGTGCACCAATCACCTGCATGACTGGCATGCGGTCGACCAATGAGTTCCCGAAATCTCCGCGCAGGATGCCCAAACGAGTGCCTGGTGTTTCAGCCACTCCATCTCCATTAAGGTCGGTTTTGGCCCAAGTATTGCCTACCAGCCAGTAGACATACTGAACATAAATTGGTTTATCAAGCCCCAATTGCCGCTTAAGCCGCTCATAATCGTCAGCACGAGTAACCCGCCGTCCTCCCATGGTGGCGACAGGATCCCCCGTGCTCATCATTAAAGCAAATAAAACCACACTGATGATAAATAGCAGAGGGATGCCCTGGAGTAGCCGTTTGATGATATAGCGAGTCATATTGCGCCTTCCAAGTAAAACATTGGGAGGTGAAATGAGGAGCCGGTGATATCCGGCTCCTCATAATTTCTATGCATTGGATTGGTTATGGAACGAGATCCCACTCGGCAATATTGTAGAACATAGTCACGCCGGAGAATTTTACATTTTGCAGACGTGAACCGAGCGCATAAACATCCGGATCCTGCCACATGCCGATAATATAGACTTTATCATAGAAGAGTTGGTTGATCTGCGAAATTGTGGCCTGCCTTGCCACTGGATCAACCTGCGTGGACTGCTGCTTGATCAGGGCGTCAAGTTGTTCATCGCAAATATAGAACCAGTTTTCCCCGGTGGGGTTTGCATCCGTAGGGATCTGGTCGCACAACCAGTAATAAATATCCGGATCCGGGAACAGGGGACCATCAGACCACTCCTGGATGTCGTAATCGCCCCTGGCAGCTGGACCATTATCAGCATAGCTCGCAAAAAACAGGGTATCATCCACAGGATTCACATCCAGTTTGATCCCGACGTCAGCCAGGTTCTGCTGCATGACAGCCTGGACATCCTGCCGATCTTCCCGGATGGTAGTAGCATGCGAGATCTCAAGCTTTACGCCATCCTTTTCGCGAACACCGTCCCCATTACTATCTACCCAACCAGCTTCGTCCAGCAAACTTTTCGCCTGTGCTGGATCATATGGGTAGGGTGTAAGGGGAGGGTTGTTATAATAGGGCAATGCATCCCAAAAACTAGCAGGTGTTTTGGTTAAACTAAAATGTAAATCGCGATTGATCCCATCACGATTAATTGCGAGAGCAATCGCTTTCCGCACCCTGACGTCCTGCAATCCGGGGTTATTCTTCTGGGCATTGAGCGTGAAAAACATAAACTCGTTGTAACCACTTGGCTCGATGACAATCTTCAGACCTTCATCTTGAAGCGCGGGTACATCACTATACGAAATAAAGGTTCCCAAATCGGCATCCCCGGCTTTTAACGCCGCTGTCTGTGAGGCGTCATCGGGAACGAAGCGGATGAAGATCTCATCGATCTTGGCTGGAGTGCCCCAATAATTATCATTACGCACGAAACGGGCATAACTACCCGACTCCCATTCCGCAAAATTATATGGGCCACAGCCGACAGTCGGTTGTTTTATCCATTTAGCATTGTCTATGGTTCCGTCCGCCTCGTAAACAGGGCTCAGGATATGGGCAGGCAGGATCCCATGCCAAAGGTTCGCCAACCAGGGGGCAAACGGTTCGGAGAAGGTAACTACCACTGTTTGAGGATCAGGGGCTTCCACGGTTGAAATCATGTCATATGGATAGGTAGTGGCAACTGTGTTCTGAGGGCTGACCGCCATCTGCCAGGTAAAGATGAAATCCTCGGCAGTTAATGGGACGTTATCCGACCATTTAATATCATTTCGCAAATGCATGGTGATCACGGTTCCGTCCGCGCTGACTCCGCCGTTTTCAATGCTGGGAATTTCAGTCACCAGGACGTGGGAAAGGTTCGTTGTTGGAATCGAATTCCCATGCCCAGTGATCAAACATTTGCCAGGTTGTCCAGACGAACCACATGCTGCTGTACAGAGGGGCAAGGTTGTCAAATTCCTGGGTGAAAATGAGCGTAGCAACCTTCTTTTCCGGGACTGCTGTCTGGGAAGGCTGAGGAACCTGTGGGGTGTTCCCCGGCACAACGGGAGTTGCAGTAGCGCCTCCACAACCGCTGAGGAGCATACTGGCTGCAACCATGACAGAAAAACAAGCGTACAGAATTGATTTTTTATTCATCCCTTCCTCCTAGGTTAGAAAACGGGTCATCTGTATATACATATTAGCAAAAAATGCGCCACCAGAACAACTGCCATTCGTTCTGATGACGCATGATGATTATTCCAATCGGGGGAGATCCTGCATGCCAGCTTTGTGAGCCTGAGTTCTCCACCATCGTCCGCAATTTGAGTTCATGTTCTGGAGGATAATCTGGACGATGATAAGCATGCGATCAGTTCAGCAACTCGAATTTTTGCACGGGCAAAGGTATCGAGACTTCCCGCTGCCTGCCAGCCGCGATTGGATTCCCGGTCGATCACTGCCGAGGGGAGGTATTGTTCCTTGGAAAATAACTCACGAGTCACCTTTTGCTTGAGGAAGTCACCTTTGAAATTGATCCCTTCGAAAAGAGCAGTTGCCAGCGTCTCTGTACGGACCTCGATCCCGGCCAACAGACGCTGGGCCATGGCAATCCCTTCCGCATCCACCACCAGTTTTTCCGGGCTTTGACAGGCCAGGAAATCGAGCATCCCTGCCCCCGAGATCATATTAATCCCAGCCAGCGCTCCAACCAGGGCAGTAATACCGCTTTCCAATCCCAGCCTGGGCATCCACTATCTTGGCGTCAGAAGCACCAAGATAGGCATGGGTTGGCAGATTGAGCGACTTGCCAACCTGTGCATATGCAGCATCGATCATGGCTGTCTCAATTGCGCCCATCGGAGTGGTGCCATGGCGCATATCGAATATTGCCGGCGCACCTCCCCACACGATGGGAGCACCGGGATTGGCAAGCTGGTGGATGGCGATTCCGCTTAAACTTTCGGCAGCATGCTGAACCACCGAGCCCAGCAAGGTCACCGGAGCAGCTGCTCCGGCCAACGGCATCGAGATAAGTTCTGCAGGAACCCTTCGCGGGCCAATTCGATAAGATTTCCAGCACCAAAATCGCTCCAGATCAGTGGAGGTGATGGACATACATCAAAAACCGCCTGTGGTTTCTCCGCCAGAGACTGGCGACCTCCCGAGAAAATTGCCAGCATATCAATCATTGTGCCCAGGGTTTGCAGGGAAAACGATCCGGTCACGATCGGTTTTTTCGAAAACAACAGGACAATGATAAAGCCGATATAAATCACCAATGGCTTTGGGGACTTCATTACATACGATAGCCGTGGACTGGGCGTCGTACTGCGGGAGCATCTCCGTCACCTTGACCATCCGCACCAGATCGGCGGTATAGGAGGTCTTATGCTCCAGCGTATCTGGATCGAGAATATGCACTCCCGATGAACCGGGATCAAAGTGGACTGAGTTGCCCCCATAATGGACCTTGGGATTGCCACTCCGGTCATATAGATGGAATTCCGCCGGGACAGTATCCAGTGCCTTGCGAACAATTTTCTCCGGGATCTTGACCACTTCTCCCGTCAGCCGTCGCCCCGGCCTTAATCAACAAATCACGCGCTTCAGACGATTGGACTTTAATCCCTGGTTTTTGCATTAACTGGAAAGCTTCATCCAGGATGCGGGCAATCAAGTCATATGTCAGGAGTTCAAGTTTTGGCTGCAGGGCAGTCATTTTTTCTCCAGCGATGAAATGATCTTTCGCCATTTCAGTGCTGATTTTTTCATCAAGCGGATCAGGTTGGTGTGTCTCCAACGTTTTGCGAGCTTTCGCCAGTGCCCAATCGCGGGCATCGTCTTTCTTCGCTTCCCATTCATTAAATGGACGCCGGTCCATGAATTGCGGCAGGAACAGCTCGCGCATGTGCTTGAGAGTGTGCTTCTGTGACAGGAAATTGCCCCCGGACCAACGGCAGCAATCGTATCGAGCGCCAGGGTCTCATCATCCACGACAATGCCTTGCATCGTCTTGCGGATGATGGAGAAAATCTCGCAATCCATCATCATCTCAGCAAACGACCAGATGCGGCTTCCATGCAGGAATCCCACACCCAGAAGCATATCCGACATGACAATGCTTGCCATGAACGTGGACAGGCTGTTCTCAATGCCGGCCTGCCAGTTTGGTTCTTTTGCACCGGTGGCAAACGAACCCATCGAGAGCGGGATATTATAGAAATCGGAAAGCACATTGGTGGCTGCTCCGTAGAGGAAATCCTCCGGACCACCGCCGGTATAGGCACCTGTCCGCAGATCGGAGGCGGTTTGAGCCGCGGCATAAAAGACCGGCGCACCCGGGTAAGCCAGCTGGATAAGGCGGTACCGGCGATCACCTCCGCATTTCCGACCGCCAGGTTGCCCGCCAGCGTGGCTGGACCGGTGGTCAGGTTGGCTGCCATGGTCATGAACCCGGTGGGAAGACCGTATTCTGCAGCCACCAGCGCTGCATCCAGGCTGCCGCCATCATGTCCGAGCGGAGGAGCGGAGCACTGCATCAAGTGAAAGGACCGGGCGTTGGCGTAATTTGTCCTTTCCGCCGGCGATCAGAGCTGCCATTTCAATGGCAGCGCGGGCTTCCCGTTCGTTATAAATGGATTCGGTCTGGACGTGCTTGGTGGAATTTTCCCAAATGGCCTTGATCTCATGCAGGCCGCGCGTTTCGGGAGGCATATCCTGCGCAGAGACCGGTACCCAGTGGAAAGCCACTTCCTCGGTCGCATCGGCGATGCGGGAAATATCGCGCACATCTTGCAGGCAGGAAGTCCGGCGTTCTCCGGTGTTGATATCGATCACTTCCACACCGCAACCATCCGTGCCAACAAAGACATGGTTTCCATCCAGCGGCAAATCCTGCTGCGGGTCACGTGCTGCCAGCGAATAAACCGGTGGACACGTTTTCAAGGCTTTTTCGATCAGTTCCGCCTTGGCACGCACGATCATTTTCTCGCGATCCACCTCAGCACCGTGGGCAGCCCAGATATCCAGAGCGCGTTTGGATGGGAAACGCACGCCAACTTTTTCGATGATCCATAGGGTGGCATCATGGATTTTTTTGACTTCCTGCGGGGTTAATATTTCCAATCGCAGTTTCGGGTTGGTGATCGATTTGATCGTTTTCGACATGGTAGGTCATCCAGGTCCGCTTATGCAGCGCCAACCAGTTGTTTTGCCAGCCCGACTGCCCCGATTGCGTCTTCGGAGTATCCGTCTGCTTCAATTTTTTGAACCCAATCGCGGGTCACTGGTGCACCGCCCACCATCACTTTGACCTTCTTGCGCAATCCCAGCTTATCCAGTTCGTCGATCACTTCCTTTTGCTTGACCATCGTGGTCGTCAACAGTGCGCTCAAGCCGACAAGATCGGCATCCACTTCCTGGACCTTGGCAATGATCTTGCCGCTGGAACATCCACGCCCAGGTCATAAACCTGAAAACCGGAAGCTGAGAGCATTGTTCCAACCAGCGATTTACCGATTTCGTGAATATCCCCTTCAACAGTTGCCAGAACGACCTTTCCAAGCATCGTGCGCTCAACCCCCCGTTTTTGCATTTCCGGTTCCAGTGTGGAAACTGCTGCTTTCATGGCTTCGCCAGCCATCACCAGTTCAGGCAAAAAGGCCTGCCCGCAGGCAAAACTTTCGCCCACCTTGTTGACACCCGTCACAAAACCTTTGGTAATGGCCTCCAGTGGATCAACCCCCTCAGCAATTGCCTGCTTTGCCAGGGCGGTGGCAGCATCAGAATCTCCATCCAGGACGCTTTGTGCCATTTTCTTGAATAATTCTTCGGTCATGAGATACTCCTTCTGTAATGATAGATGGGATATACGTTGCTATTTGTTAATTTAATTATATATTGATATCCATTTTTCGAGCGTGTATAATATGGTAAATTGGGAATTAAATAAATCAAAATAAAATGGAATAAAAACCCTAACTCTTCTCAAAAATCCACCGGTCTGTATCGCGTTTCCAATCGATCAATTCATCGGGTTTAAACCACAACGCGACCTCTTTTTCACTATTTTCCAGCGTATCCGAAGCATGGGTCAGGTTTCGACCAATCTCCAGGGCAAAATCATGACGCAACGACCCGGGTGCAGCCTCAGTAGGACGGGTGGCACCCATCGTCTGGCGGATGGCAGCCACTGCATTAGGTCCATCCCAGACCATTGCCATGACCGGTGCAGAAGTAATATATTCGATCAAGAGGTCATAAAATGGTTTGCCTTTATGAATGGCATAATGTGTTTCAGCCAGTTCCTGGCTGACCTGTAGAAATTTTGCCGCGACAAGCATCAAACCGCGGCGTTCCAGACGGCTATCACTTCCCCGATCAGTCCACGTTGGACACCGTCGGGTTTGACAAGCACGAGCGATCTTTCCATGTTATTCTCCGTTTCAAGAAATGATCTCGAGACAAGTATGGTCTCGAGATCTGATTTTACCATGGCGGATATCCCGACCCGCCCCATGCGCCCCCTCCTCTTCCAATTCCAAAACGACTTCTCTGGAAATCGATTAGATATATTTTATCTTAGCAGCTCTTCTGCTTTTGTATATGCGTCCAATGCATCCTGGAGGCGGTTTGCTCGCATTGAGGCATCTCCTAACATTTGCCAGATACTGACATCGATCGGGAACCGATAAATCGCTTCACGCAAATCGTGGATGACCTCATCCAGCAAGCGATTTTTTTTGATGAGCTTCAAATAGGCTTGCATGGATTCTTTTATTTGCTTGGAATCCAGTGCGGTCTGGGCAGCCGCAAGAAATTCAGCATCCTTGTCATCGAGGGGAACACGAGAAAGCATGCCGGTTCCTCCCAGGATCTGACGCTGGATCGGAGGTTCTTGGACCGGTTCGATCGGAGTCACTTCGGTTGGAAGAGCTGGGGTCTGAGGAGGTATTTCCTCAACCGGTACCCATTCAACCGAATTTGTCGGTGCCAGAGTTACGGAAACCGGAATAGAATCCTCAACCCGGGGAGGCAATTCCACTTCGGAAGGCTTGGGCGAGGCGGGGACTTTTAGCTCTCCAAGATCGGGCAAATGGACGGTCTCACTAAGCCATTCAGGCATTTTTTCATCTGGTTTTTTCTCTATTTCCAGTGGACTAACCGGTTCAGATTCCTTCAACCAATCAGGCAAATCATTGGCAGGTGATTCTTGTGCGGGTGCCACCTGTGCTTCTGACCGGGCTTTCCCAAGTGCAGCTTCAACATCATGCTTATTCAACCAGGAGGTTATTGTAATATCCTCCTCCATCGGTGCGATAGAGCTTTCAGCTGCTGGTGTATGCTCCTGAGCTGGTGGTTCCGGGGTGGACCTCTGAATCCATTCGGGCGGCGCAGCAGGCTGATCGACGGGAGCAGCTGGAATTTCGACCGGTGCAGTTTTTATTTCTGGCAGAGGCAACCCTTCCAACCAAGCGTCGGTATCATCTCCAACGTTGAAAGGTGGAGTGGGAGAAATTGCAGGTTCACTTGGAAAAACTTGATTTGAGGAGGTCGCGGATTGAGGCTTAGTTTCTTCTACTTCGGGCTCAGGTTCTGGGGTTGCCAAATCTTCCTGCCAGCCCCCCTTTCGACATCGATCCTAAACGGCTCGACAGTAGTAATTTCAGGTTCCACAGCGGGAACCTCGGCAGCGGGGAGAATGGTTTGTGGCTGAAATTCATCCAATTCGACATTATCAGGCAAGCTTCCAAGGTCTTCCAGAACCACATTAGGACTTTCATCGTCAGTTATTGGATGGATAGGTCCAGAATTCAGGCAAAGCTACCGGAAAACTTTCATCCGTTGATCCTATTGACCGTGGCTGTGAGTCTTCAGGCTCAGCATGTTGATCCACCTGTGCCAATCCTTGCAACCAAGTTTCCGTGTCAGCCTCTGTGCTGAAAGGTTGTGAAGATTCATCTGCATGTTCAACGGGTGGGATTTCTTCCATTCTTGTACCTGGAAGAGGAGGCAGCCCTTCCGCTTTGAGTTCCGGCTCAGTGATTGCGAGGTCTTTAAGCCATGCCTCCCGATCTTCAACAATGTTGAGCGGTGCGGGAGGAACCACCGAAGGATCATTGCTTGGAATTTCTTCAGCAGGGGGGGTGGGTTGGGGTTCCTGTTCTACCGGCGGGGTAATTTCCTCAACTGCCGGTGCACCAGCCAACCACGCGGGCTTGTCGTCCTGGAAGACATTTTGTGGTTGTACTGGTTCTACAACTGCGTCGACCGAAGAAATTTCTTCCACTGTTTCAGGCGTTGCTTCCACCAAGTCTTGTCCCGGGAGGGGAAACGGTTCTAGTGGAAGCGTCTCGGTCAAGGAGGCGGATGGTTCCGGAGGGATCTGAACAGGTGCCTGTTCGCCATCCGGGCGCAACCAAGCAGGTATATCACCAGTCCGATTTTCGGGCTTAATCAGAAGTTCTTCTTCCTTAACCCTCTGTTTGGCAGCTAAACTTTCCAGCCAACCCAATGTGTCATCCTCAATAATCAGTGGTTTGGCTTCACCTATTGGCGGTAAGGGTGCGTCCTCGCCCAATTCAGGCATCGACGCTTGAGGCGCGGGAGACTCCAGAATTTCTGGAGAAGGTGCGACGGATTGTTCTGGAACAGCAAAATCCACGCGACCAGGTTCTCCCATCTTTTCCTGGGGAATTGTCTGGGCAGAGGGCAGACCACCTTCCGGCTCCATTTCCTTTAACCAATCTGGGAATATATTGGTATCCTTTGGAGATTCTGGAGGGAGAGAGATAGGAGATTCCGGTTGGGCATCCACTGCCTTAATCGTCCCAAGCCCGGAGAGCCATTCGGGGACTCCTCCCGCTTCTGGTGAGGATGGGAAAGGAGGCATTGGTTCGGGTCCAGGACTTTCGGAGGAGATTGCCTGGGGTTCCATGGATTTTAACCAATCGGGCATATCACCCTTTTCCAGAGGCACTGCTGGTTTTTCAACGATTTTTTCCGGAGGTGCTTCTGGGACATTCCCGCTTGATTCTTTCCACCCGACGCTCTGCATCCAATCTGGGATGGAATTTTCGTCGCTTGAAGGAGTTAATGCGACTTCAGGGATATCTTTTGGAGCAGCAGGAGGTTTTTCGTCTGTGATGGGAGTCACCCAGGGTGGGATCGGCTCACCAGGTTTTTCTTCTCCCAGCTTAATCCCCAAAGTAGCAGCCCAGTTCGGCTGCAGGGAAGCTGGGGCAGCACCTGCAACATACTCCAATCGGTCCACAGTAACTGACCCATCGCCTACTTGATCAGAACCAAAGACGGATCCGGTGACAAATGAAGAATAAGGATCGAGCAAATGCAAACGCTGACGATATACCTGGGTGTTCTCAGTTTGCGACTCCTCCGGGAGCACATCCACCAACACCCGTAGGGCATCCAGGCAATAAGCATAATTCTTGAGCAGGTTGGCTGCCACTTCAGCGGCTTCCACCTTTTGTCCGGCACGATAATACGCTCGCGCCAACATTACCTGAAGATCAGATCGATCAGGGTCCAACGCGAGCACGGCACGGATCTCTGCAATGGCTTGATGATAAAGCCCCCCTTGGGCATACATATTGGCGAGCGCATCCCGGCTTAATCGGATCTTGGGTGGTTCAATACCATCCCGCCTTCCATACAGACGGCGCAATTCACTCTGGATCGCTAAATTGGAAGGCTGGTCTTCAAAGGCACGTTCCATGTGCCAAATTGCGTCATCAAGCTTCCCTTCGTCGTCACGAATAATACTCATTCCAACATGGGCTACGAAATCATCGGGAACCGCCATCAAAGTTCGCTGGAAAATATCAGCCGCATCCGTGTAGCGACGAGCCTCGAGAAAACTTTTCCCCAACAGCTTGTATGTCTCGACGTGCATGGGAAACGTTTTTAGGATATTCTGGCAATGTGCTACCGCCTCATCTAGTTTTCCGCCCTCAATCATCGTTTCTATTTCACGATTGTATACACGCAAAGCAACTTTGGACATGGCGCACTCCTGACTCTATTATGCACTAATCTTTACGATTACGCAATTCCATTTTCTTCTACTATCTGCCAACCTCCATATCCACCCGGCTTATTTATAAAAAAGAGGAAACGGGACAACCGGGGTTTCGCTCCATCCGATCGCTGATTTGAGACTTTCCCTAGCAACGGTCAACTTTGCAGGGTCGTTTGCATACATGGTATATAATTTTTCCCCTTTTGTAACTTGATTTCCCACCTTTTGATGGATAATAAGGCCGACAGCATGATCCACTGGGTCTCCTTTAATGGCACGACCCGCACCAAGAGCCACGGAGGCTTCCCCAATCAGGCGTGCATCAACCCGGGACAAGTTGCCGGTCCGATCTGCGACCACAGTTTCGATATATTTCGCCGAGGGAAATTTTCCGGGATCATCGAGGTATGAAACATCGCCTCCCTGGGCGCTGACCAACAACCGGAATTTATCGAACGCCGCACCCGAAATAAGCGCCTCCTCCCCCATATGGCGACCTACCTCTAAGTCAGGAGCACGCTTCCCCAAGACCAGCATATGCGCGCTAACATGCAGACAATGCTCCCTGAAATCCAAAGGTCCATTATCGTGCAAGGTGTTGATCGCCTCGATCACTTCCAGTGAATTTCCCACTGCCTCACCCAGCGGTTGGTTCATATCCGACAATAGGGTCACCACTTTTCGTCCAGCCAACTCGCCAATTTCCGTCATGAGCGATGCGAGCTGCCGAGCCTCATCAAGTGTCTCCATGAACGCACCCAGCCCAACTTTGACATCCAGAACGATAGCCTGAGCACCTGCAGCAATTTTTTTACTCATAATCGATGAAGCGATGAGCGGGATGGATTGCACAGTACCGGTCACATCCCGCAAGGCATATAATTTCCCATCTGCCGGAGCAAGATCCAAGGACTGACCGGAGAGGACAATCCCATCTTCTTTAAGTTGTTTCTTGAACTCCTCGGTCGTCAAGTCCACCCGGTAACCGGGAATGGATTCCATTTTATCCAGCGTCCCGCCACTGAAGCCCAACCCGCGCCCCGACATCTTACCAACAGGAAGCCCGCAGGCAACCACAACCGGAAGAACGACCAAGCTGGTTTTATCCCCCACTCCTCCCGAAGAATGCTTGTCCATGGCTATATCCACCACCCCGGAGAGGTCCAGGATTTCCCCAGAGTGAGCCATCGCCAGGGTTAATTCGGTCGTTTCACGGGAGGTCATTCCGTTCAGCAAGACTGCCATAGCCCAAGCAGCCACCTGATAATCAGGAATATCGCCACGCGTAAAACCTTCCACAAAATAACCAATCTCCTCGCTGGTTAATTCCTGTTTTTGGCGCTTTTTTATGATGATATCCACCGCACGCATCTGGTTCTCCTACGGGACTATGCGTATTGTAACTTATTTAATGTTTGCTCTTAGCTTTCCAAAAGCTTTTTAACGACTTGCCAAACCTGGTCAAACATATCTATTGTCAAACGACCGGTTTGAGTATTTTGACGGCTAGGATGATAAGAACAAACCTCTTTTATGACGTGAGGAAGATTAAATATTGCCAGGTGGGCAAATGGCATAGGTTTACCCGGGATGGAAAAAATTCGCAGGATGCCTTCATGCGCCACCCGTCCCAAAGCCACCACGATCCTGGGATGAATCGCTTCAAATTCCCACTCCAAGTATGGCTGGCAGTTTGCCATTTCCCGAGGGGTCGGTTTATTATCTGGGGGTGCACACCGGCAAATAGGAGCCGTGTAAAGATCGGTGAGGGTCAACCCGTCAACACGGGAAACCGAGTTTGGCTGGGAGGCAAACCCGGCGCGATATAGAGCCGGGTACAGGAAGTCCCCCGAGGCATCTCCGGTGAATTGTCTCCCGGTCCGATTGGAGCCGTGCGCCCCCGGAGCCAACCCAACCACAAAGACACGGGCATTCTCGTCGCCAAATCCGGGCACCGGTTTCCCCCAGTAGTCCAAATCCAAATAGGCACGTCTCTTTTCGCGTGCCACTCGTTCACGCCATTCCACCAACCGTGGACAGAGCCGGCAGGACACAATTTCCGCATTGAGAGCCTGAAGATTCACAACCAGATTCTACCTTAGTACAAGTTAATTTATTAATGTGTTACCCAGTTCTTATCCGGGTTGAGGTGGGAACTATGAGATTTGGTTAAAAAGCGCTACACTTATCAATATCAAAGGAGGATGACATGAAACCATTCCGAAAAAATGTTGCGATCGCGATAGACGGGGGCGGGATACGGGGCATCATTGTAACCAAAGCACTGGCGCGACTGGAAACAGCCCTCGGTAAAACCGTGCATGAAATCTTCCGCCTGGCTGCGGGGACATCGACCGGATCAATCATATCCGCTGGGATCGGGGTCGGGTTGACCGCTGCCCAAATGCATGAACTTTATATCAGCCTCGGTGAAACCATTTTTAAAAAGACCTGGCGCACATTCTTCTGGCCCCTGACGCGTTTCCGGTTTCCAAATGAACCGCTCATTAACGCCCTGCGAGAACACCTTGGCGACAGGAAAATGGGAGATTTTTGGACTGCAAACCCGCAAACAGACGTGGTTATCACCACTTTCGACCTGATCGCGAACAAGACCTGTTTCGTAAAACCATGGAAGCGGGAATACAAATACTGGCCGGTCATCCGGGCGGTATTAGCATCCAGTTCCATCCCAACTTATTTCCCAGTTGTTGCAGGGCGATACGTGGATGGTGGGGTTGGCTCGTATGCAAACCCATGCTACCTGGCAGCCTACGAAGCACAGTTTTGTTTAAAATGGAACCCTGAGGAGACAACGCTCATCAGCCTGGGAACTGGTCGAGACCCATCCAAAATCAAACCGGGTCAACCAGAACGATTTATGGCCTGGGATTGGATCACCCCGACCCTGGACGCGTTCCTGACCTCTGCTGATGACCAGCAAGTCCACCTGGTGGACACTTTTTTCCGCGATTTGGATTTCCGCCGGTTCCAAGTGGACTTGAAAGAATCACTCCCCCTGGATGATCCTCGGCAAATCCCAAAACTGGTTGAATATGGTGAGCTGATGGGGAAAAAGATCCTGGCTGATCAATACGACCGAGCCGTGGGAGTGTTGCCTGAATTGCCTTCAAACAAACGGGCAATTCCCGTTTAAGAAATAAACATCGCATCCCCAAATGAATAGAAACGATAATGCTCACGTTTGGCGATTTCATATGCGTGAAGAATATTTTCCCTTCCGGCAAAGGAGCTGACCAGCATTAGTAACGTGGATTTGGGAAGATGGAAATTGGTGATCATCGCATCCACAATTTCGAACTTGAACCCTGGCAGAATATATAAATTTGTCGGACCGCTAAAGGAAAGGATGCCACTTTTTCCTGCTCTGGCAGCAGTTTCAAGGGTTCGAACTGATGTCGTTCCAACAGCAATAATTCGCCCCCCTGATTCATGTGTCCGAGTGATGGCTTCCACCGTGGCAGGAGGAATTTCACACCATTCGGTATGGATCTGGTGCTGCTCAGGGTCTTCTTCCGTGACCGGTGCAAAGGTGTCCAACCCAACATGCAATGTCACTTCGGCAAATTGAATACCCTCTGACCCGAGCTCATCCATCAATCGCGGAGTGAAGTGCAATCCGGCAGTAGGTGCGGCCACAGAGCCAGGATCGCGTGCAAAGACCGTCTGGTAGCGCTCAGGGTCCCTGAGCGGTTCATGTATGTAAGGTGGAAGCGGGACGTTACCCACTTTTGGAAAATAAGGTTCAATCGGATCGGAAAATCGGACCCGACGTCGGGAACCATCCAGCACCTCGATAATCTCCGCCGCAGGACCTTTCTCAATCGTGATGAGCTTGCCAACCGACAAGCCTTTGCCACCCACCAGACATTCCCATGTCAGGGAATCATCCCGATGGAGGAGCAGGATTTCGACATTTCCTCCAGTTGGCTTGCGGGCAAAGATCCGTGCCGGGATGACGCGCGTCCGGTTTACAACCATTAAATCGCCGGGATTCAGATATCGACAAATATCCCGGAATAACCGATGCTCGATATCCCCGGTAAACCGGTTTAAAACGAGCAGACGCGACGAATCACGCGGCTCGGCGGGAGTCTGGGCAATATAGGAGGGGGGTAAAACATAATCAAAATCGGAGGTTTTCAAAGAACTCCAATCCTTTTCGACAGAAGTTTAACTCCAACATGGATTTGACCCAAGTTTAGATAGAAATGATGGAATAGATTAAGACCAAGTTCCAGAAATTTTGATCTTTGTATCAATATTCCCCCAGTTTAAATAAGTTTTGGTTGAACTGTTTCGGTGAATTCCACCCCCAAGTGTTCGTAAGCGGCTTTGGTCGCTACCCTGCCCTGCGGGGTGCGGTCGAGGAAGCCCAACTGCAGGAGGTAGGGTTCGACCACATCCATAATCGTTTCAGGCTCCTCGCTGATGGCAGCGGCAATGGTATTCAAACCTACAGGGCCTCCGCTGTATTTTTGAATAATGGTCTTCAGTACCCGCCGATCCAGGTCATCCAGACCGAGTGGATCCACCTGGAGCAGGTCAAGTGCATCTTTTGCACCAGCGCGTGTTACAGTACCATCAGAACGAACCTGCGCGAAATCCCGTACTCGTCGCAAGAGGCGAAGTGCCACACGCGGTGTACCGCGTGCACGGCGGGCGATCTCTTCCACCCCGCCCTCGTTGGCATCCAGCTTCAACTTGCCAATGGCGCGCCGAACGATCGCTTTCATCGCCTGGATATCATAGTAATCGAGGCGGTAGACAGCTCCAAAGCGTGCCCGCAAAGGGGCGGTCATCAGTGCCAGACGGGTGGTGGCACCCACCACGGTGAAACGCGGCAATTTTAAACGGATGGAACGCGCTCGAGGTCCTTTGCCGATAATGATATCCAGTGCATAATCTTCCATGGCCGGATACAAGATCTCTTCCACAGCTTTTCCCAGGCGGTGAACTTCATCAATAAACAGAACATCTCCGGCACGCAGATTAGTCAGGATGGCAGCCAGATCCCCCGCCCGTTCAATCGCTGGTCCAGAGGTAATTTTAATGTTGACGTTCATCTCATTTGCCACAACGTGTGCCAGGGTAGTCTTACCAAGGCCCGGAGGCCCATAAAACAAAACGTGGTCGAGTGCCTCTCCCCGCTGTCGGGCAGCCGCAATCAGGATGGCAAGGTTTTCCTTCACTTGATCCTGGCCGATCAAGTCGGAAAGCAACTGCGGACGGAGGGTCTGATCCAGCCGATCGTCAGGTTTCGGTTCCGGGTCGAGGACGCGTTTGGACGGGTTCGTCATGAAGATAATTATACCCATGTTCGCAACCGACAGTCATGGAATAATTGCTATAAGCGCACAGTCATAAATGCCCAATCATTTGAATCGTGTTTCTCTCGCTTGTGTGAAATGCATTTTTCCAGTATCCTTACCCCATGGAACCACGAATCAACATCAACCCCCTAGGGTTGGTGGACCCGCAGCGAACCATTAATAATTTCCGACCTGGTCTTAAACTCCCAAATAATATTCAAGAGGGTGAAGGAATAGCCTTCTTTCAATTCGCTAGCACCTGGCAAGCTTTATATCCCTCCGACCCCTTGGCTGAAGATGCTCGTATCCCACCAGAACGCGCACATTTTGGTGGGGGTTACACTGGCTCACAACGTCTCGAGCAAAGAAATAGTAAACTAGGTTATCGAGCACGCACCGGCTTTTGGTACTGCCATCCTCAAACCCGCCACCGAACCTTTTTGGGGCTGTTCCTGCGGATATTTCTCCGACCCGGACTACCATCCCTGGGAGGTAGCGCGGGAATCCCTATTTTCCTATGGAGTGAAATTCGATGAGTAAATTTCTTGCTTTCCCAAAAGAATTCGTCTGGGGATGCGCCGCTTCCTCCTACCAGATTGAAGGCGCGTGGAATGAGGACGGCAAGGGACCGTCCATCTGGGATACCTTCGTGCATTCACCCGGTCACATCGTCAATGGTGAGACCGGGGATGTTGCGGTGGACCACTATCATCGGTATAAAGAAGATGTGGCACTTATGAAAACGCTTGGTCTCGATGCATACCGGTTTTCAACATCCTGGACACGCATCCTGCCCGCTGGAACCGGGCCTGTCAACCCGGCTGGGTTGGATTTTTATGACCGCCTGGTGGACGAGTTGCTCAGAAACAAAATCGAGCCTTACGTTTGCCTGTTCCATTGGGACCTGCCACAAGCCCTGCAGGACAAGGGCGGGTGGCCGAACCGCTGACACCGCCCTGGTCTTCGCCGATTATGCCCAGGTGGTAAGCGACCGTCTAAGCGACCGCGTCGAAAACTGGATGACGCACAACGAACCATGGGTGGCAGCGATGGCTGGATACTTTTCGGGGGAACATGCCCCGGGCACAAAAGATATTCGTTCAGCGTTCCAGGCGTTACACCATCTCCTGCTGTCCCATGGGTTGGCTTCTGAAGCCATCCATGCCTCAGCCAAACAACCGGTCAAAGTGGGGATCACCTTAAATTTGAACCCGGTTCACCCCGCCTCGGAATTCAAGCGAGACAGGGAGGCCGCATTAAGGATGGATGCTGTATTGAACCGTGCCACCCTGGATCCTTTGTTGAAGGGAACTACCCCGATCCAAGAATTTGCGGTGGGGAAGCTTCTTTCCGGTTCATTGATCAAACCAGGAGATATGGAAAAGATACGGAAGCTTGATCTGCTAGGCATAAATTATTATGCCCGGACCGTGGCAAAATACGACCGTAAATTTCCAGTGGTCGCTGCCTCGCAGGTGCAGCCAGTTGGCAATGAGTACTCGGGGATGTGGGAAATTTACCCTGAAGGGATTTATGAACTCCTTAAGCGTATCTGGAAGGATTACCAGCCCAAATGCGACATGATGATCACCGAGAATGGTGTCCCGGTACCAGATGGGTTAGATTTTGATGGGCACGTGAGGGATGAACGCCGCATCCGCTACGTTCGAAATCACCTCGCCCAAGTGCAGCGTGCCATGGAAGAAGGGGTACCCATTAAAGGATATTTCCATTGGTCCTTGATGGATAATTTTGAATGGGCACATGGCTACGGTCAGCGCTTTGGACTTGTATACGTGGATTTCAAAACACAGGAGCGGACCATCAAAGACAGCGGGCTTTGGTTTTCAAGAGTTATCAAAGACAACGGGTTCGAGTATTAACCGATGGGTTTGCATTACCTGGCGGGTGTAGCGCTCGGAATTTTCGGCGGTATCCTAACGCAGTTTGGACAGCTCCTTGAAAAACGCGCCGTCAATCAAATTCGAAAAGATCGCGAACATGGGTTTTTCCGCCGGCTGGTGAAAAGCCCAGTATGGCTGTCGGGAGTGATTTTTGGGTTGGGTGGGGGGACTGCTGCATATATGCTGGCGCAAAGCACGATCGGTCCAGCATTGACTCCCGGGCTGATGGCCAGTGGATTGATCGTTTTAGCGATAGGCTCGGTACGGATGAACCTGGAGACCTTGAATTTCTCCGAGAAGATTGGGATCGCGTTAATGATCCTTGGCATCATTTGCCTCGGTTTAAGCAGGCTGGCAATTAATTCATCCCAGGTCAGGACCATGCTTGCGGACCCAAATGCGCTGCAAAGGATCGCCCTATTTACCATCGTTTTTTTGGCTTTCAGTATCACTGCCCGAAGCCTGCCACCCCGCATAAAAAACCGCAAGGGGATGTTGATTGCCCTAGCAAATGGATTCCTGTCCTGCCTGTCAGACTTCTGGATCAACCCTCTGTTGGCATTGATCGTGCTAGTCCTGTATGGGCACAGTACTGCTTCCCAATCCATCATCTTTTTCATTGCTGCGATCATCCTAATAATGTGTGCCGGGGTCATCACCTGGCAAAATCAACTCGCTTTTAAGTACGCGCAAGCCAGTAATGTTGTGCCGGTAGCCCAGGTACCCATCCAGATCGCGCCAATTTTGGTATATTTTTTTATTTTTGGACTCTACCCCCCCAAGTTCGATATCTGTTTTCTACATTTTGCTGGGAACCACCCTAACCATCGTTGCTGGATTCCTGCTCGGACGGAGACAGGAAGAGCCATTTGACTAGGAGAAAATTCATGCGTCGTTTTCTCATCCTTTCGCTCAGCGTGCTTGTCCTTTTTAGTATTGTCCTGCCTGCATCAGCCAGCGGTACGATCCGGGTTTATTATGCCGGTCCGCAAGACAATAGCGTCTATATCGCCCTGACGCTAGCTCCGCAGGCAACATTCTCAATTGTCAGCGATCCAGCCCAGGCAGATGTTCTTATAGTGAACGGGATCATCCCTGATCCAGCCTTGATCGCCAAACAGGTCCAGCGTGGTGCAGGGCTGGTGCTCATTCTTGGTCCCGGGATGTCTCCCAGAGACGTTGAAGAAATCAGTGGTGTACCGGTCGCACTTTCCGAAATGACCACTGCCGTCAGCCTGACTGAAATAAAAATTAGCGACCCACTCGTTACGCAAATCATTTGGAACGGAGCCCCCCAGGTACGGGAACGGATGCAGGTGCTTACACCGCATTCTTCTATTCAACCGCTAGTAACCGCTTACGAGAGCGGGGACTGGATTTTGTGGACCGGAAACAAGCCAAATATCTTTTTTGTCAACGCCTACCTGACTAATTATACCGACCCGCAAACCCAAAAAACAGCCTCATACAACCCTCAAATTCAAGAATGGGGGTATTTTAACTATCTTATCTATCACCTTGCCCTTCGGGCTGCTGGACAGACTCCGCTTTCCTTCGCAGACTACCCCGCCTCACCCGTTCCTCATAATTTCGATCGGAACATCCTGCTCATCATTATGGGAATAATGATTGTCACCACCTTCGGGGCCTTCGTCCTCGTGCGAAGATACAGCCTTAAGCATCCTGAGGAGCTGGATAAAATTGTCTCTGACCGCACCAGTTTCGAGGTGCGAGAGGCAAAAACCGAATGGGAAGAGGTTGGATTTCATCGCCCTTTGGGAGGGTTTTTAGTTGCCCTGAGCATTGGGCTTATCTTCTTCATCCCGCTGATCATCTACCAAAACCTGATCCTGCCCACCTATATTCTCCCCTCTGCCCAGGCGTTGGGCATTTGGGGACGGGTAACCCAATTCTTCAATCTGGCATGGTTCTTTTTTGACATGGGGACAAGCATTGCCTTCATAAAATTCCTTTCGGAACATCGCGTAAACGATCCCAGGAAAGGCATCCAATACGGACAGGTGTTTGTTTGGTGGCAGGCGCTTTCGGGAGCAGTCCAGGTGGCATTGGTAATTTCCCTGGCGAGCACAGTTGCTCCCCGCTCGGCGTATGCCTTATACGCCTGGAGCGTGATCATCCATTCCTTCATACAAATCCCTGGGTTTTACCAGGTGATGAGGCATGCGCTAACCGGCTTCCAGCGCCTGGACTACAGCCGTCTTCTGGATATCGCCTTGAACGTTGTCCTGCCGATGCTGGTCCAACCAGTGTTCGTCTCAATCATGTTCGCCTGGGGCCGCGCCCACCCAATCTTTGGGGGAGCCATGGGCGGATTGCTCGGCATGGGGATCGCGGCATACGCAGGAGAATTGTTGTCCTTCCTGCTTGGACTTTACCTTTACCGTAGAGTGGGATACAACGCCCGCATCCTTTTTCTAGCGCATTTTGACTGGGAGGTGGTCAAGACCAGTTTCAAGTTTGGGGTGTTTGAAATGCTTGGCTCGGCTGCCTGGTCTTTCGGGCAGGCCATGGAAATCGCCATTACCCAGACACGCTTGATCAATTACGCCGAAATCTGGGGGAACTGGGGGTTGGCACAAAACTTCATTTTTGCCTTCAATGTGACCCAAACACTCAATGATGGGGTTATGCCGGCCATTTCCGAGGCCATTTCCCACGGGAAACGCGTTTTGAGCCAGTATTACAGCGTGATGGCGTATAAGTACAACGGCCTCACCAGCGCTTTTATTGGCGCCGTCCTGCTGGCTGTAGCACCCAAATTCATCCTTGGCTCCACCGGCATAGAATTCCAGCGGGCTGCCATCTATGTGATCCCACTCACCATCTGGGGAGCTGTCCAGTTCCCATCCTGGGTAGGTGACAATGTGCAATTGGGATCCAACAAGCCCTGGCTCAAATCCATCCTGGTATTTTCAGAACAGGTTATCCGGGTGGTACTAGCCTGGTTCCTGCTGGCACGGTTCCAAGTGACGGGATTGATCATTGCTTATTTTGTAGGATTGTTTTCTAAAGGTTTTGCTGCGTATTTGATCAACCATAAAATATGTTTCCCACAACGCTTCTATATCTGGCAATCGCTTGTGGCGCCATTGCTCGCTGGAGCCACCCACTATTGTGTTTTGTTGGGCATCAATCGTTTCCTTTGGAAAGGCGATCAGATCACCAGCGTGTTGATCTTTTTCATTGGGATCCTGCCGAGTTTCCCAATTTACATGTTCCTGTACGGACTATTTGGCGGATGGGATAAGGATACTCTTGCCGAGTTGCAGGATGCAGTTTCCTTGACCGGTAGTGTGCGCTGGCTGACACGCTGGGGTATTTATGAACCAACCGCGCTGGGAGCACGCATCAGCCCGATAAATAACCATTTTCCCATCAGCAACCGGCCCGAAGCAATGGCGGAGGCCAGGAAACTTACCGAAGAGAAGGTCAAGCTATAAACTGGGTTTCTGGTTCAATGAATTCAATCAAGCTAGAAGATGGCCGAACGCTCGGGTATGCTGAGTTTGGCGATTTACAAGGAGCGCCAGTGTTTTTCTTCCATGGCACTCCAGGATCGCGTTTCTTCCGCCCACCTGATGCGATATCTTCCCGACTGGGTGTGCATCTGATTTGTGTGGATCGCCCAGGGTATGGATTATCCACGTTTCAGCCTGACCGCCGAATTCTGGATTGGCCGAAGGATATCCTGTGCCTGGCAAACTCGCTTAGACTAGACAAATTCGCAGTCTCCGGTCATTCGGGCGGCGGACCATACACGCTAGCATGCGCATTTGCGATGCCTAAGCGAGTGCGAGCTGCGGCAGTAATCTCCGGGGCAGGACCACTTGAAACGCCCAATATTACGAAAGGCATGTCCAGCGTGAATAAATTTGGGATTAAAGCTGGACGTTTCATCCCCTGGCCTCTCTGGCGTGTACTGGTCTGGTTCATCTACCACCGGCGTGCGGGAGATCCCGCAGCAGAACTCGCACGCGGCAGCGGTCACCGCCCACGGGCTGACGAGGAGCAGATGCATATACGGGGTGTGCAGGAAACCTGCATCCAATCCGAAATTGAAGCCTTCCGCAGCGGTCTGCAAGGTCTTGCCTGGGATACCAGCTTGCTTACCCGTCCCTGGGGATTCTGCCTGGAAGATTTACACGTCCCGGTCCATCTTTGGCAGGGTACTGAAGATGACCTAGCGACACCGGAAATGGCTCGTTTTATGGCTGGGAAAATTCCTGCCTGTAAAATTACTTTTTGTGAAGACGAGGCTCATCTTCTCTTATTTCCCCATTGGGAAGAAATATTAACACAGCTCAAATTGGAGTGACTATGCGCAACATTCATGTTGTCTCTCACACTCACTGGGACCGTGAGTGGTACAACCCCTTTCAATTGTTCCGCCTGAAACTCGTCCACTTGGTGGACGGGATGCTCGACATCCTGGAGCATGACCGTGATTTTAAATACTTCATGCTCGACGGCCAGACCATTGTGTTGGATGATTACCTGCATATGCGCCCCGAGATGGAACCCAAGCTGCGCGAATATATCCGAAAGGGGCGGATCGTGATTGGCCCCTGGCACATCCTGCCGGACATGTTCCTGGTGGGTCCCGAAGCTCACATCCGCAACCTGCAACAGGGAGACCGCACAGCCAGAAGATTTGGTCGCAAAATGAAAATTGGCTATATGCCCAACTCATTCGGGCATATCGGGCAAGTCCCCCAAATCCTGCGAGGATTTGGGATCGAGGTGGCTTGCATCTGGCGCGGGGTGGATGATGGACCTGCAGAATTCTGGTGGCAAGCGCCAGATGGATCGCGAGTATTGATGGCTTACTTGCGTGAAGGGTATGGCAATGGGGCTGACCTGCCAGCTGACAACCTTGAGCAATTTGCCAGAATGGTCAACGAAAAAGGGGATGTCCTCGCGAAAGCCTCTGCACTTTCTGACTTGCTGGTCATGTACGGCACAGACCATATGGAACCCCCCCGGAATACTTCAGAAGCCATCGCCTATGCAGATGAGATGCTGCACGACACACACGTGGTCCACTCCACTTTACAAAAATACGTGGATGCGATCAATGGCTCGATCATAAAACAAAACCTTGAACTCCCCATGGTTGTTGGGGAATTGCGGTCCTGCCGGCGGATGCACCTCCTTCCCGGAGTGTTATCCACCAGAATGTGGATCAAACAGCGCAATCACGCGTGTGAAACCCTGCTCACAAAATGGGCCGAGCCTTTCACCACATGGCAGGAAAGGATCACAAGCCAGCAACCCGGCATGCTCGTCAGGAAACCCGCGATCCTGGAACAGACCTGGCGGCTCCTGATGGAAAACCACCCCCACGATTCCATCTGCGGCTGTTCGATCGACCAGGTCCACCTGGAGATGAAGGTGCGCTTTGACCAGGTTGAGCAGATTGGAGAGGAAATCACAAGACAAGCGTTGGAAGGTATTGCAAGCTGTGTAACCACCGACAGGGAGTTCCCTTCCAACAATCAACAGCCATCCGGATCAATTGTTGTATTTAATCCCTCTCCCTTCCTCCGCACAGATACCTTCACAGCAGCCATGGAAATGCCTGCCAATGTCACTGAGTTTGACATCATCGATGAAAACGGCAATATCCTGCCCTACCAGGAACACGGGCTGGGAAGCCACGAGATAATCAACTTCGAATTCGACGGGCGAGGGTTATTATCTGCCATCGGGAACATCAATGAGGGGCGGGCTGCGGGGATGACCATCCAGGATATTAAATCCACCGCGAGGAAAGCGAGGTGTTCATCGAAACCGTCATGGCGGAGGGCGGTGAACCCAACCTCGCTGCCTGGAATAATGGACGAAAAGAGATCGATGGTTTCATTGCCGACCCATCCATAACCACCTTCCATGTACGCGCCCGATCCACTTCTGCAACACAAATCCTACTCAACATCCCGGATGTTCCCGGTCAGGGCTACCGCACCTTTTGGATCCGACCCCGAACCCGCGGAGGTAAAGCCTCCCGTCCGGCTTAATTGGGTGATGAAAATCCTGCTCCCATTGGCCCGCCTACCCATCCTGCAAAACCTGGCAACCCGTAAACGCTATTCCAGACCTCCATACAAGATCGAAAATGACTTCCTTTCTGTGGAAGCGCAAAATGACGGGACCCTCACCTTAACAGATAAAAGGACTGGTCTGACCTGCCAAGGATTGAACCAGTTCAAGGACGGCGGTGATTGCGGTGATGAATATAACTTTTGCCCGCCTGCCGTGGACAGGAGTGCAAACGCACGCTTAAAACATATCCGCCTTTTACGAGGTCCCGTCCAGCAGTCACTTGAACTCGACCTACAACTCACCTCGCCTATCTCACTGACCCCTGATCGAAAATCTCGCTCGAAACAATTGGTGATCACCCCCATCACTTCGATCATTTCCCTTACGAATGGCGTCCCACGTGTGGACATTCGCACCCGCGTGGAAAACCACGCCCACGACCACCGGCTGCGCGTTCATTTCCCTGCCCCATTTGCAACCGACAAAGGTTCCCACGACGGGCATTTCGAGATTGTTGAACGGAAAATTGGGCTCCCAGCCTTTGATGACAGCTGGGTGGAACAACCCAGACCCGAAGTCCCCCAGCGAGCGTTTACGAGTGTCAGCGATGGTAAGCAGGGATTGACGGTTGCCAATCGTGGACTGACGGAGGTGGAAGTGCTCAAGAATATTGCTGGGAATGCTGAAATCGCAGTCACTTTACTGCGCTGTGTTGGATGGTTGTCCCGCGATGATTTCCCCGCCCGAAAAGGACACGCGGGTCCGTTCCTCGAAACGCCGGAAGCACAAATGCGGGGTATGTGGTCGTTCGACTATTCCATTATTCCGCACGCCAGCGATTGGCACAACGCGTTCATCAGGCTTACAGTTTCGAAATCCCCGTTACGCCTGGCCCGCACTGGGCTGCATCCCGGAAGCCTGCCATTTTCAGGTTCGTTTGTAAAGGTCGAGCCAGCTGAGTTTATTGTCAGCGCAGTCAATCAAAGCCAAGATGGAAATGGCTGGCTGGTCCGCGGGTACAACATTACCGGTGATTTGTTGCATTTAAAATTGCTCCCCTGGAAGTTCTTTAATAAAGCTGAGCAAGTAAACCTAGCGGAAATAAAACTGGCCGCACTGAAACCTGATCGGGATGGATCTGTCACCCTCAAGGTCAAAGGTCATGAAATCGTCACCATCCTCTTCCGGGATTAATGCGAACAGGTCGACCCTTCTAGGCCGACCTGTTTTTTTGGTTAATTTGGTGTTTAATAAGGAATTCAAGGAAACGGATAGAGGCGATCAACGCAATACCAAATACCACCAGCCACACCCCCAGTACGGCATAAGCATAAAAGTCCAGAGAGATCTCGGGAATGAAATAGATCCCGATGGCTGCAATGGCCTGCACCAAACCTGCTGCAAGCAACCATTTACCGCTATACGCATTGACAGGATACCAAATCTCGGGATTTTCCATCGATTTCTTCACCCTAAAACCGTATAACCCGTTTGGAGGAATTTTCCCCAGAATCATCGGCACAGAAATTCCCGCCAGGAGCAGCCCGGTTGAAACGAACAAACCCAATAAGATATCCATCCGCGCCTCCGCAAGAACAAATAAACCTTTGTAAATTATAGCATCCAGTGGCCATTCTCTTGCTATAATTGGCGCATGACAGATTTCTCCCTTTCTCCGGAGCACCGCATGGTGCAGAAGATGGTGCGCGAATTCGCACAAAAAGAGGTCGCGCCGGTGATCAAGGAATGCGACCGCCAGCAGTAGATGGCGCCTTTCGTGCTGCCGCGCATGGGCGAGCTGGGTATTTTGGGCATCTGCCTACCGGTGAAATACGGCGGGCAGGGGATGGATTACATAGCCCTGGGGCTGGCGTGCGAGGAACTGGAAGTCGTGGACACCTCCCTGCGGGTGGTGATGTCAGTCCACGTTGGGCTGAACAGCCTGGGGCTGTTCCAATGGGCCACCGAAGAACAGAAGCAGCGCTTCCTGATGCCGCAGGCCCAAGGGAAAAAGATCGCCTGCTTTGGGCTGACCGAATCGGGGGCCGGTTCGGATGTGGCTGCCATGAAAAGCACCGCCCGCCGCGAGGGCGATGATTATGTTTTGAACGGCGAGAAGATGTGGATCTCCCTGGCGACCAAAGCGGACCACTGCCTGTGGGTGGGACGCACCAACCCGGAGGCAGCCGACCCTCACGAAGGCTTATCGGCTTTCCTGGTGGAGCTGGACCGACCAGGGGTAACCACTGGCGATATCCATGGAAAGCTGGGGGTGCGCGCCGGATCTACGGGCTGGATCGCCTTTCAGGACGTGCGCGTGCCTGCCGCTAACCGTATTGGCGAGGAGGGCGAGGGTTTCAAGATCGCCATGAGCTGCCTGGATAACGGGCGTTACACGGTGGCCTCAGGCGCTACCGGGCTGATCCGCGCCTGTCTGGAAGCCAGTGTGCGCTATGCCAAAGACCGGCATGCATTTGGGCGCGAGATCGCCAGAACGCAGCTCATCCAGCAGAAAATCGCCCGCATGGTGCAATCCTACGAAATGGCGCGCCTGTTCTATCTGCGGGCCGGCTGGATGAAGAACGAGGGACTGCGCAATACACGTGAAACGTCGCTGGCGAAGTGGTTTGCCACCGATGCCTCCTTCGAGGCAGCATCGGAGGCGGTCCAGATCCACGGAGCCTACGGTTACAGCGACGAATACGATGTGGAACGCTTCCTGCGCAACTCGAAAGGTGCGGTCATCTACGAAGGCACCAGCGAGATTCACCAGCTCATGCAGGCAGGTTATGCCCTGGGTTACCGAGAAGATGCGGTGCTGCGTTGTGAACTGCCCGCTTATAATGCCACCTACTGGTCGGAATAGCTAACCGGTGAAAATTCAAACCCCTCCTGGTATTACATAAAAATCCGGTGCTTCCACCGGATTTTTTCTACTCGGTCTTTTTGATCAATTCCCCCACACGCTGGCGGAACAAATTCATCTCGAATGGCTTGGTCCAGATATCATTCGCCCCGGCTTCAAGTGCCTGAGTCCGTTCCCGATCACTGCTCATGGCAGTCAGCATCACAATCGGGAGTTCCCTGCCAAAAGGAAGTAAGCGGATTTTCCGGCACAATTCATAGCCGTTCATTTCCGGCATCATCACGTCCAGAATGGCCAGATCGGGTTTTTTCTGCTCGACCAATTTTAAAGCTTCCATGGCATCCTGGGCGGTGGTCACCTGGTAACCTTCCATTTCCAGAATCTTTGAGAGCAAGACCAAATTCATGTCGTTATCGTCGACTACCAGGATGTGATATGCCATGAGGGTTACCACCTTTCTCTTTAGAATACACGATTAACTGTTGAATCGTCAAGTCGCAATCTGGTTGCCAGGGATTCTTACCTTGAAAAGGCTACGATGATCCCGCACAAATTAAGCTCGGCTATAATGGAAGAAATTGGAGGCCTCATGTCGAACATTTTTGCATCTCCACATCCGCTGGTCGCTCATAAATTATCGCGCCTGCGCGATAGACGTACCGAACCAAAAAAATTTCGCGAACTCGTCCGCGAGATTTCCGCTTTGCTAGCATATGAAGCCACTGCTGACCTGGTCACCGTTCCCCGGTCGGTGGAGACGCCCCTGGTCCCAACAACCGGCGCAGAACTGATGGAAAAAATTGGGCTGATCCCTATCCTACGCGCCGGCTTGGGAATGGTGGAAGGCGTGTGGGAGTTGATGCCCACCGCAGAAGTCTGGCATATCGGTATCTTCAGGGATGAAAAAACACTCCGCCCGGTGCAATATTACAACAAACTGCCGGTCGAGCCCACCGTGTCTGTATGCTTGATCCTAGACCCGATGCTCGCCACTGGTGGATCTGCAGTTGCCACGGCCGATATCTTAAAGCGCTGGGGTGTGAAGAAGGTTAAGTTCGTGGGCATTATCGGCGCACCCGAAGGGATTGCTGCCATGCAGAAAACACATCCGGATGTTCCAATTTACCTGGCTGCCATCGACGACCACCTGAACGAACGCGGCTACATTGTTCCCGGACTCGGAGATGCTGGTGACCGCCAATTTGGGACGGGGTAATACAATCATCAGCCGATATCAACCCCGGTCACCCTCGATAGTATCTGGTGTACCAAAAATAATGGGATGATAAGTAGTATGTGCAATCCCCCGCTGAGCCCAAAGATCATCGCCAGCGCTCCGAGGAACTGATTAAATCCCGGTGCCAGATTGGTAAGCATCCACGTCCCTGCACCAGCCAGGACCGCCACTCCCACCAATCCAACCATCAATAATCCCAATGGCAGCCAAGCATGCCGGTCGGATTGCGAAGGAAGCATGGTGCTGCTGATGGTAAACACCAGGTAGAACCACAACCAGAAATCCGGTGAGGCAGGCACTGCCTTCAGCAAACCCAGGAAAACCTGCCAGTCGTTGAGGCGGAGCGCATCCCATAAGGGTAATAAGTGTAAAAAATGGATCGCTACTGCGGCAACGAAGGCGCTGCCTGATACCAGCGGAGCTGCGCCAATCAACGCATCCCGAACGAATCCACCAGAAGAGGTCTCCACGTAACCCAAACGGAGTTTACCATTCGGCTGCGCCTGGGGGATCAAGGAGAACTTCCCTGTATGAACCCCCAGGATGATGGCGGATATGAAATGGCTGAGTTCGTGCATCAAAACTCCGGGGAAAAAGACCAAGGCGAAAAGCACCTGGGTCACCCCGGCTGATCGGGTTGCGATCAGCATTACAGCCTGGATCTCCCGGTGCAGGGAACGCTGGAGAAAAACAAAGATCACCAGGGCGACCAGCAATCCCAATAAGCCGCCAAACGCGGCGACAAAATTCAAATTTATTCTCCCAGCTTAAATAAATATGCTTCTCAGGTTATATCTAATTAGGGTGTCAGAGGATTTAATATTCGTGATTAGATTCGTTGCGCTGCTGTCCGCACGATACTCAGGAATTCTTCCGTCTTCAGACTCGCGCCACCTACCAACGCCCCATCGATCCCGGGCAAGCTAAAATACTCAGCTGCATTTGCGGCTGTCACTGACCCGCCATATAACACACGGATTTCCTGCGCTGTCTTTTCGCTGCATATTTCAGCCAACGGCTTCCTGATGAAATCCCGAATAACAATATTCGCATTATCCGCGGTCGATGCCTTCCCAGTGCCAATAGCCCACACTGGTTCATAAGCAATCACCACCTGCTTGGAAAATTCGGGGTCCAGGCCTTTTAGTCCTGCCCGCACCTGGCGGGAAACAACTTCCGCTGTCTGCCCAGATTCATATTCCGCTAATGTTTCCCCCACACAAACAATCGGAACAAGGTTTACCCTACACGCCGCAACAGTTTTCTTGTTCACACTCTCATCTGTTTCTCCGAAATAGGTCCGTCTTTCGGAATGCCCAATGATCACATATTTGCAGAACTCCGCCACCATGCCACCTGCAACCTCGCCCGTAAAAGCCCCCCTGGCTTCCCAATGAATGTCCTGTGCTCCCACACCAATGTCGGTACCAACCAGCAGAGCTGACACAGGGAAAAGAGCCATAAATGGCGGGCAAAGCACCTTTTCCACACCAGCTATCGCTCCAAGTGCCGGGCTCATTTCTGAAACCAACGCTCGTGCCTCTGCAATGGTTTTATTCATTTTCCAATTTCCAGCCACAAATGGTTTCCGCATGATGAATTGTCCCTTTTAATTCCTGGTAATGGCAAGAATATAAATATTGCATAAATTATGGCTATGCGATACTAATCGCATTTACGTTGCCAATCACCAATTAATCGCTGGACGGGTTTGTCGCCCGTCCTGCTGAAATGCCGATATGCTTACTTTTTGTCAAGCAGCGCTGCCACTCCTGGAAGGTCCTTGCCTTCCAAGAACTCCAATGAAGCACCGCCACCCGTGGAGACATGCGACATTTGTTTTGACAAGCCCGCCTTCTTTACAGCGCTAGCGCTGTCTCCGCCACCAATAACTGTTACCGCGCCGGATTCCGCCAACAGTTTCGCCAGGGCAAAGGTCCCCACAGCAAACCTGGGCATTTCAAAAACCCCCACAGGCCCATTCCAGACGATCAATTTCGCGCCTTTCAACGTTTCTTTGTAAAGTTCCACGGTTTTAGGACCCACATCCATCATGCGCCACCCAATTGGGATATTGCCAACATCTACCGTCTTGCTGTTCGCTTCCGCTTCGAATTTATCGGCGATAACCGCATCCACAGGAAGGATGATCCTCTTGCCCGATTTTTCGAGGATAGCCTTAGCGGTCTCCACTGAACCAGCTTCCACCAAGCTATCCTGCATGTTCAACCCCTGCGCTGCCAGAAAGGTGTTAGCCATGCCTCCTCCGATGATCAGTTTGTCACACTTTTTCAATAAATTCTCAACCACCAGGATCTTATCGCTGATCTTAGCCCCTCCCAAAATGGCAATATAGGGGTGTTCGGGGTTTCCTGTGGCACGGCCCAAGTAGTCCAGTTCCTCCTGCATCAGGAAACCGGAAACAGCCGGAAGGAAGTGGGCAACACCCTCGGTGGATGAATGCGCCCGGTGGGCAGAACCGAATGCATCGTTCACGTAAACATCGGCCAGCGCAGCCATTTTTTTAGCCAGTTCAGGGTCATTCTTTTCTTCCTCGAGGTGGAAGCGGGTATTTTCTAGCATGATCACTTCACCCGGTTTGAGCGCTTGTGCCAACTTTTCCACTTCCGGACCAACGCAATCCGGTGCCATCTTGACCGGGATTCCGAGCAAACCGGCCAAAACTTCGGCTGCCGCCTTCAAGCTGAATTCGGGATCGAACCCGCCTTTGGGACGTCCCAAGTGGCTCATCAACAACAGGGAAGCTCCCTGCTCGAGCACGTACTTGATCGTAGGGAGCGAGGCCTTGATACGTTTGTCATCGGTAACCTTTCCGCCTTCCATTGGTACGTTGAAGTCCACGCGCATTAAAACCCGCTTGCCCTTAAGATCTATATCTTTCACTGTCATTTTTGTCATGGATCCTCCACATGTCCCAGAAAAAAGGAGACCAGGGTTGCAGGCGTTTCATTTTGCCTGGTTCCCTGATCTCAATTTCCCGTTCGTCTAAAGAGATTTTGCCATCAGTGCTGCAAGATCTGCCGTGCGGACGGAGTAGCCCCACTCGTTGTCATACCAGGCGACCACCTTAACAAAGTTGTTCTCTGTCTTGCCGAGTACGCTGGTAAAAGCCAAGTCCACAGATGCGCTGTGCGGGTCACCTTTAAAATCGACGCTGACAAGTGGTTCGTCGATAGCCTGCAAGATGCCCTTGTTGCGTGGCAGCTTGGCTGCATCCCTGAACGCCTGGCGCAATTCTTCGGTTGTTGTCATTTTCTCAAGTTCAGCAGTAAAGTCCACCACGGATACGGTTGGGGTGGGTACACGCAAAGCATACCCGTCGAACTTTCCCTTCAGGTCGGGGATCACCAGCGATATGGCCTTGGCAGCCCCGGTGGTGGTTGGGATAATGTTCAACGCTGCAGCCCGCGCCCTACGCAAGTCCGAATGGGGCATATCCAAGATCTTCTGATCGTTGGTATAGGCGTGGATAGTGGTCATGAAAGCGCGTTTAATAACGTACTTGTCGTGCACGACCTTGGCTGGGAATCAAGGTGGTGACGCACTTTGTCCTTCAGCCAACGGAAGAGGCGGCGCAACTCGGAGCGCAGGATGAGCTCGTTGGGGAACCCCACGAACAGGGCCTCCACCGTGTCCAGCACCACCCGTTTGGCCCCCACGGAGTCAATGGCGTGCCCCAGGCGGATGAAGAGGCCCTCCAGATCGTACTCACCGGTCTCCTCGATTTCGCGGCGCTCGATATAAACGAAATCCAGGGCGAGGAGCTTTTCTCTTTCCAGGTCCGCCAGATCGAAACCCAGGGAGGCGACGTTCTTGGCCAGTTCCTCCAAGGTTTCCTCAAAAGACATGAACACGCCGGGCTCACCGTAAGTGACGGCCCCCCGCACCACAAACTCCATGCTCAGCAGGGTCTTACCGCAGCCGGCGCCGCCGCATACCAGGGTTGGACGCCCCCGGGGCAGGCCGCCTCCGGTGATCTCATCCAGGCCCGTGATGCCGGTGGGGCACTTGGCTAACTGTCGGTGCGTAAGTTCTCTTTGCGCATCGGTTTCCGCCATATACCATTCTCCCGAAAGCT
>CAWFNU010000016.1:0-118908 GCA_963817265.1 uncultured Chloroflexia bacterium | reverse complement strand
GCGCGCATCCTTCCAGGCCGGTTGCGGCCTAAGTTCATCATACAGTCCATTTATAAAAAATACATTAAAATTTGTCATCAATTTTGCAATTGATTGTATAGACAAAACGATCAACTATTCGGCCGTGAAAAAATTCTAGGGACTTACAGGGGGATTTCCGCACTGTATAATCGAGTAAGAAGTCTCATTTATGACTGCCAGCGAATATTGCCCTGACAAAAGACCCGATCGACCATATGCGATGCAAAGAGAATTAATGAATCGAGGAACCAAAAACCCAGGCTGGAAGGACACAACACCCGGCGGAGTGCAACAGCGTCTCATCCCCGGGTTATGGGTTGTATGCCTGGTATTGCTGGGCAGCAGCCTATCGTGCAATTTTCCATGGTTGCCAAAGGGGAGTGTGGAAGGAACACAAACCTCTGCATTCCTTCCAAGCGCTGAAGTCCTGGCGACCCATGAAGGACCCGGGACCTCCCCTGCCGGACGGGTGACAGCGACACCCCCAGCGGCTTTTGAGGGGAGCCCTGCAATTGGCAGAATTGTCTTTACCTGTTCCATTGACGGCTTTGACCAGATCTGCCTGATGGACGCAAATGGGGGAAACGTGACCCGGCTTACGACAGAGCCGGTAACGGATTTCTATGCGTCCATCGCGCCGGAGGGGGAGGAGATCGTCTTTTCAAGCATGCGGGATGGATATTTTCAGATTTATAGTATGAATATGGATGGGAGCGATCCGCTGCGGTTGACAAATGGGCTGGGAAGCCTGTACGCACCGGAAGTCTCACCGGATGGGACCCAAATCGTTTTCACCCTCGAAACCGGAAATACACAAAATATTTGGGTGATGCAAAGGGACGGCTCGAACCCACAAGCGCTAACAGCGACACAAGGGGACAACATCGACCCAACCTGGTCACCGGATGGGAAGGAGATAGCGTTCGCTTCCACCCGTTCGGGTACCAGGCAGATCTGGGTGATGAACCGCGACGGGTCCAGACCGCGGCAGATAACCGACCAACCGAATACTGGCGGGCGAAGCAGCTGGTCACCAGACGGGCAACGACTGGCATTTTATGCCGGGGTTGTGACAGACCACGACATTTACACCATACGGATTGACGGGAGCGACGTCCAGCAATTGACCGATCTAGGGGACAACCTGGGACCGAGCTATTCACCGGACGGGGACTGGATCGCGTTCACTTCCTTTCGGGATGGGAACAATGAGATCTACCGCATGCGCCCGGACGGCTCGGAAGAGACCCGGCTGACATTCGACCCGAGGGCGGACTGGCAGCCGCGCTGGGGACCATAGACCCCTGGATGATTTCCTTATCTGGGGGGAATAAGTTGCGAAAAATATTTCCTTAAGAACAAAACCCTGGTTCCCAAGGCCGAAGAAACCAACAGGAGACCGAGATATTTTTGTCCTGATCGAGGAACCTGCTCTTATGAGGCGTTTTATTGATCAAATAAGGAAATATATGATTACCAGCAGCAGGCACGAAAAAGCACAGGCTAAAATCACAGTACCAACCGTCCAGGCTGACCCTGGAATCCGCTCCAGCCATGGCCAGCCGGGGGGATTTGAAAACTCGATTTCCGGACCGATCAAATGTTCACGCCGTTTAAACGCCTTCCAGACCGTGTATGGAATGCCAATGAACAATGCGCTCAAAGCAAAAAGATTGTTTATCCAGGATTGAATGTCCTGGGAAAGCCGATGGGTTTCTGCGCTGCGGTTATTGGACATAAATAACATCCAGGCCACAACGAGTAAAAGGGTCCCAAAATATAGGAGTATGCGGCTGCGCCTGGGCAGGACCTGCCCCTCCACACCTGTAAAGGTTGGGCCCATTCCGAAAAGGTTGTAGGTTGTCAGGGCAACAAACAAGAGCGTGGGGGGAAAGATGCCTGTCATTCTCAAGAGCAAGTTCTGTAAAATCCTTGCCTCCAAAAGCCATGGATACCCCCAGGCTAACCACCGGTGTGGCAGAGACTCAACGTCAGGAAAACTGCTCCGCTGGATGCTGACCAACGATGGGCAACCCTTACAATCAGCGCGCTGATAACAAGCAGGATCGAAAACAAAATATCCAGAAGAAAGAAACCGTCCTGGGTGAGCCAGAAAACCAGGAAAGCGAATGCCGGGTGGACCAGCAGAACAAATACGATCAGGGAAATAAATACCGTCATTGGAAAACGTTTACGGACGAAGCGGGTAACCCCCCGCCCGATCGAAATTCCCAGGTCCATGGCGCTGAGACCCAACAGGATCCAGAAAAAAAAGGTCAGCAACTGCAGCATTGAAAAATTGGCTGACAGTGCAATTGCCAGATCGGAAGAGGTGGCAGAAATGCCAACCGAGAGAATGACAATCAAAGAGATGGCTCCCAGCCACCCAAAGAAATGCAGACCCGGCAGATCGAGCCAAAACCTAGTTCGAAAGGTCAGTCCATAAATGACCAGGACCGCCGAAAAAAATACAAATTCCAAAAAGAGGAGGAGGAGATTGCCAGCGGTCACCAAGGAATAGTTGCAAGGCGAATACAGCCAGAACCGGTAGAAAAACCCGAGCCCGGGCAGCCGCGGCGCCGGTGAGAACGTATGCCCAGCCAAGGATAAAAGCCAGTCCCGTTATCACAAGGACCAGGAGCGGAACAATATGATTTTCACCCGACAGCGAATATTCAATGGTTTGGAGGTTGTTCCCAGCAATTTCGAACAGCAAGGTAAAGAGCAATTGCCCCAGGACGGCAAGATACCCAACCACGACCAGGATTTTTAAAACAACCGGTATGCCCTGAAGTTCAATAAAAACCCCCGAAAAGAGGCCTCGCAAAAAACTCGATCTTTGAAATTTGGGTTCTTCCATCACGAGTTCCCTCCGACCTCATGATTATACTTTTTATCATGAAGTGTCAACTCTGTGAAAAGTGCCCAATTGGATGAGCCATTTCAACTAAAAACGGGACGCTGATCTCAACGTCCCGTTTCCAATTCATTCAAATTTTTTTTTTACCAGTGCTCAAGCTAAGAGCCACGCATGACCGGAACCGTGCTTCGAAATGAATCCACCGCCAGATCAATATCGAAGTAGATCTCGAAGAGGGTGTCGAACCCAGCCAATTTTTAATACCTCCATAACCTCTCTCGTGGGAGATAACAGTTTGACGTGCTCCTGGGAACCTTTGTCGCGGTCACGATCAATGGAGTGGAAGGCAGCCCAGCCACCATCCTTGCGAAAACGCTCATCTGCGCGGAATAAAAGGGAAACCTGATGCAGGGCGGAAATCCCGGCGCTACTGATATAGGTAAGTTTGCTCATATCCAGGATCAGGTCGCGAACTCCCTGGCTGTAAATATCCTGCGCCTGGTCGATCAATATTTCAAAATTCGCCCGATCCAGTTTGCCTTCCAAATGCAGGAATGTAACGCGGACTGGGTTTTCAACTTTGGTCTTGGTGATGATCATTTTCGGACTCCGATCTGATGTGCTCGCCCCTGGCGAGAGAAGAACTGAACTGTAACAACGCGTTAGCGGACGCTGGCTTCCATTTCAGGAACAGGCTGACGGAAGGTTTCCACCGCCTGGGGGAGATTGGCATATATCTCAAAGAGGGAAGTGTACCCAATCATGTCGAGAACCTGGCGAACTTCTGGGGAGGGAGAAGTAACTTAACATGCTCCTGAAGCTTGCGGTAATGCTGGCGGTCAAGGCTACGGTAAGCTGCCCAACGATAGGCATCCCAACTTTCCCCTGGATCCTCGGGTGTCTTCCCCCGGAAAAGCAATGCCACCTGGTGCAGTGCCCCCAACCCGGCACTACTCATGAAGGTTAATTTGCTGAGATCCAAGATGAGGTCGCGGACACCAGCATTGAACAGCGTTTGGGCTTTTTTTACCAAACCCTCAGAATTGGCTCCATCGAGCGTACCGTCCAGATGGAGGATGGTAATAGGAACAGGTCGTTCAGTTTTGGAAATCTTAATATTCATATTATTCTCCTAGGTAGAAATACAGGAATCTAAGGGAGAGAATGACGGGTTCCATCCGTAAAATCATGCTGCGCAAGAAACCATGGGAGGCGGTCAGCCCTAAAATTCAACCAAGGATTTATTTTGAAACTGTGCTGGATGTTGCATTTATGAAAGGTGTAACTTTATCCCTATAATAGCATAAAATAGATAATCATTGTCATATTATAACATGATAATGATTACACGTCCCCCCACTTTGGTACTAGTTTTCCTGTATTTTAGAGTCCCCCAGGAAGGCTGCGCATAGTAATGTCGCTTCGAGAAGAAAAAGCACCCCATTGGGATGCTATTTTTTTAGTCCACCGGACTGAATTTTGCCATCAGGCTTGCGATCCCCTTAAGGTCCAGCCACCATTGTTCCTTTGGACGCTCGTGCTGAATGTCAATCATACGCTCAAAATCACGCATGTCATGAAAATTAAATTTCCCTTTTTCCACGCCAATGAAGGCGGAGTTATCTGTTCCCAAGTTGCATTCATTAATCAGGTATTCAAGACAAAGGCGCGAAAGACGGGTTGCCTGGATACGGTCAAAGGGGGAGGGATCGCCGCCCTGCTGCAAGTGTCCCAGAACTGCCGGACGGACGTCGAAAACGTCGCGGCCTTCTTCCTCGAACAAGGCGCACATAAAGGCGGTGGTATATATTTGATTCGCATATTCAGCGCGAATGATCAGACCAAGACGCTTGCCGGCATCGAAGCCGCGATTGAGGATGCCGATGTCAACCTGCATATCCCGGAGGGTGACGCCTTCTTCGGGGAGATAGACCCGCTCGGCACCGGTCGCCAGCCCACTCATCAAGGCCAGGTAGCCGCACCAATGACCCATTACCTCGACCACGAAGACACGCCGGGTCGCCACTGCCGACTGCTTGATCTTGTCAACCGCATCAACAATGCTGTTGAGGGCGGTATCCGCGCCGATGCTGACCTCCGTGCCGGGCAGGTTGTTATTGATCGAAGCCGGCAGGCAAATAATGGGAATGTTAAAGGCCGGGAAGTTGGGCCGGGAAGTGAGCATGGTATGGACAGCCTTGTACCCGTTCCAACCGCCAATGACCAGCAAGGCGTTGATGGAGTTTTCTTCAATGGTTCGAGCAATGGCATAAAGATCGCTTCCCTGTGGAACCAGGCGGCTGGTCCCCAGCATGGATCCCCCGAGAGAAGCCCAGCCGGAAACATCCATCCAATTCATTTCCTGGACCTCGTTCTTGGCAAACCCATCAAAACCATTCTTAATGCCCAGCAAGATATGCCCCTGATCCAGACCCAGGCGAATGGCTGCCCGGGCAGCATTGTTCATCCCCGGGGCGGGAGCACCGGAATTGAGGACGGCAATACGAAAGCGTTTCTGTCCCGGGGCGGCAGGGTTGGGAAAGGGCGCGCACCATGGTTGTCAATGTATTCAAGGCATCCTTAAAACTGGTGCTGCGCAAGCTCATCGCCTTTTCATAATCCCGGGCAGCAATGGCATCGACCACTGCGCGGGTTTTATTTACACATTCCATTAACGGAAAATGGGTAATGTGATTTGCCTTGGTTCCCACCACAACCGGTTCATCATCCGGTCTGGCAGCGAGCAAGGTCTCGACGGCTTCATACCCCAACTGGGTGGCAAGAATGCGGTCATAAGCGCTTGGACGCCCGCCGCGCTGGACATGCCCCAGCACGGTCACGCGCACTTCCTCTCCCAGCTGCTTTTCCAACACACGTTGGACATCGGTACTACCGATGTAGTTGCCATGCCGGTCACGAGCTCCTTCCGCGATAATGATGATGTGATCGCGCCGCCCGGCTTTTGTGCCAGCTTTCAGGCGTTCCACCATCACATCCTGCCAGTTATCCACATCGGGAGGTGCTTCGGGGATCAGGACCCAATCTGCGCCGGTAGCCAGGGCACTGTACAAGGCCAGGTAACCGCAGTTACGCCCCATCACTTTGACGATAAAGGTGCGCTGATGACTGGCTGCGGTGCTGGTGATGGCATCCACTGCCTCGGTGATGCGGTGCAGCGCACTGTCAGCGCCGATGGTCATATCCGGTACCGGAGAAATCGTTATCGATAGAACCGACCAACCCGACGATAAGCAGGCTGGGCTGCGCCGCAGCGACTTCGGCACTGATATCTCCATTTTTAACCAGGTCATCCAACAGGGAGGGCCATTCCTGGCGGAAGATATTTGCACCCGTAAGCGAGCCATCACCCCCGATGACCACCAACCCGCCAATCTCATTTCGGATCAAGTTGAGGGCTGCTTTTTGGCGCCCCTCACGGGCATAGAACTTCTCGCTGCGGGCTGTCCCAATGACCGTGCCTCCGCGGTGTAAAATTCCACCGACCGAGTCCCAGTCCATCTTATTAATGCAATCGCCACCCTCGACCAACCCCTGGTAGCCCTCACGGATCGCGAAGACTTCAACCCCTCTATCCAACCCAGTCCGTACCACGGCGCGCACAGCGGCATTCATGCCCTGGGCATCACCCCCGCTGGTTAAGACTGCAATTCGTTTGAGTGCCATTTATTAACAATTTCTCCAAGAGGACAAGGTTAAATTTGATTTTACCGCAGAACATTCCTGGAATTTCACAACCAGGGACAACAAACAAACGGATCCATGGAAATAGAAGAGTTGGTTTAACTGGCTGGACCGCCGTTAGCGCTGAAAACTATATACCAGGAGAGGGCCCCACCGTTCCACATTTTCGAGTCGAAACTCACCATCCAGCCAGGCGATGTTCGGGTTTTCTGGCAGACCTGCAGCGGCTGATTCGTCGAGCTCTTTTTGAAAAATAATGAACCAAACCCGCCCGGCACCCGATGTTGCATCTTTAAGGGATATAGACTCGACGAGACCGAGAGCCTGCTGGGTGGCAGGAGCAAGCGTATCAGCGTCACTGCCGGGCTGGTCGGCAAGGAACTCCTGCGGAAGAGCACGATCAAAATAGACAGCGGGCAGGAAGCTTAATTTATTCGAATGGAGGATCACATCCCCCGGCTGCAAGCGAGAATCCAGGGAGGCATCTAGAGCCTTATATGGTGCGTATGGAAAGCCGGAGTAAGTGAGGTGGGAACCCAAACCGAGGACGATCCCAGCTGAAAGGAAACCCAGTCCTATCCCCTTTGGTAAGCGGGGCAATTTAACAGCCAGCAGTGCCCAGGCAAGCCACAACCAAAACATCACCCCAGACGGTAAAAAAGCCCTTTCGATGAATACCGGCCGCCATTGTGAAAAAAGGAAAGCCAGGGCTGGAGGGGTAAAAGCCAGGTATGCCAACCAAATCCCACGATGGGCAGAGGGGAGTTTATGGTGAAAAGCCAACCAGGTCTGATAGATAGCCAGGAAAAATACGAGCAGTGTTACCCCAAGTGCCAGAGGAAGCCAGCGTCCGTCCACTGGCAGATTCGTCACGTAGGTCAACAGCGTGGTAAAAATCGCGCTGACCGTTGGCCGTTCCACCCAGTAGGAGTTCTGGACCTTGGTGAATTGCGCGGGAAGTTGGATCAGCCAGGGGAGATACAGAACAATAGCCCCCAGTCCTGCCAGGACGGTGGACCTGACCTTATCCCAGCGGCGAAGAAAAACAGGAGTGAGGGCAAGAGGAACCAGATAGAAAACCGCCAGGTTTTGGGTATACTGCGCCAAGGCGGCGAAAACGGCGAACAATACCCACCAGCGGAATTTTAGAGAATGCAACCCTTGCCAGAAGGCGAAAGTGGCAGCAGTCAGGGAAAATGCCAGGAGTGCGTACATGCGGATCTCCTGGCTGTAATGCACCATAAATGGGGAGAGCGCAAGCCCAAGGGCTCCAGCCAAGGCGAGGCGGGATTCCATGAACATGTTTTTCACAAGGAAATATCCCAGAATCACGATCCCCACCCCCAGCAAAATGGAGAGCATACGCACGCTCACCAGACTTTCCCCAAAGAACTTCATCCATCCACCCAGGAGGGTGTAATAGGCCAAGGGATGAATGTCCGCGGCTGCGCCTGCAGCGTCCACGGTGAGGGTGCCGGCAAGCATGGCCTTCAGCCCTTTTTCGGAGAATAAAACCGCAAAAGCTTCATCGTACCAAATGGGTCGCGATGCAATCCTCAAGATACGGACCATGAATGCCAGGAGAAATACAACCAAACTGGCAGTTGTTTCCCTGCTAATGCAAAACCCATGCTTATGGGTCCGAATTTCCACTAATTCCTTTCGTTTTCACATTACTTTAACATTGGCATTTTGATGCCATGTCGTTTGGCAGCCGCTATGGCGATCTCGTAACCGGCATCGGCATGACGAACAATGCCGATGCCCGGATCGGTGGTCAATACCCGCTCAAGTCGTTTGGCTGCCTCAGGGGTTCCGTCAGCCACGATGACCTGACCGGCGTGCTGGCTGTAGCCGATGCCCACACCGCCCCCATGGTGGAAGGAGACCCAGGTGGCACCCCCGACCGCATTAATCATAGCATTCAAGATGGCCCAATCGGATATGGCATCCGAGCCATCCTTCATGGCCTCCGTTTCGCGGTTGGGGCTGGCTACCGAGCCGCAGTCGAGGTGATCGCGCCCGATAACGATGGGAGCTTTAATCGCACCAGATGCAACCAACTCGTTAAATTTTAATCCTGCCTTGAGACGCTCGCCGTACCCAAGCCAGCAAATACGCGCCGGCAGCCCCTGGAAAGGGACTTTTTCGCGAGCTAACTTCAACCAGCGGCGCAGGTGGTCGTCGGCTGGGAAGAGCTCCAATACTGCCGCGTCCGTAATATAGATATCTTCGGGGTCCCCGGAAAGTGCCACCCAGCGGAAGGGTCCCTTGCCCTCGCAGAAGAGCGGGCGGATATAGGCCGGGACGAAGCCGGGGAATTCGAAGGCATCCGTTACACCATGGTTATAAGCCTGCTGGCGCAGGTTATTGCCGTAATCGAACACTTCAGCTCCTTTGCGCTGGAATTCGAGCATCGCTTTGACATGCTGCGCCATGGATGACATGGCACGGTGCTTATATTCTTCAGGGTTGGACTTGCGCAATTCATCGGCTGCTGCGACCGACAGACCGGTAGGGATGTACATCAACGCTTCGTGAGCGGAGGTCTGGTCGGTGACCACGTCGGGGATCACGCCGCGCATGGCCAGTTCCTGATAAATGTCAGCGGCGTTCCCGATCAGACCAATGGACTGCGGCTTCTCTTTATCTTTAAATTCTTCGACCAGGGTCATGGCCTCTTCGAGGTTGTCGACCACCCGGTCCACGTAATCGATATCGAGACGACGCTTGGCACGCGCCGGGTCTACTTCGACGATCAAACCAACGCCTTCGTTCATGGTGATGGCAAGTGGCTGTGCGCCACCCATCCCGCCCAGGCCGGCGGTGAGACAAAATTTCCCTTTGAGGGAGCCCCAGCCTCTCAGCTTGGCCAGCGCGCCAAAGGTTTCGTAGGTACCCTGCAAGATCCCCTGGGTGCCGATATATATCCAGGAGCCGGCGGTCATCTGGCCGTACATGATCAATCCCTGGGCGGCCAATTTGTCAAAGTGTTCCCAGGTGGCCCAATGCGGGACCAGATTCGAATTGGCAATCAAGACGCGGGGAGCATCCTTATGTGACTTAAATACAGCCACCGGTTTACCAGACTGAACCAGTAATGTCTCATCGTCTTCAAGGGCTTTAAGCGATTCCAGGATGGCGTCGAAACACTCCCAATTACGGGCGGCCTGCCCGCGCCCGCCATAGACAACGAGATCCTGCGGGCGCTCGGCTACATCAGGATCCAGGTTATTCTGGATCATGCGGAAGGGGGCTTCGGTGAGCCAGGATTTACAGGTGAGAGTGGTACCGCGTGGGGCGCGGACGGTGCGTGGACCGGACATGGACAGCTCCTATGTATATAAAAGAATTCCCTCCCAGCTATTATACGCAGGGAGGGGCATTCAGGCGAATCTAATTGTTAATGCAGTGGTAAATGAATAGAATCACTCCATCCTGGGAGTGCCGGACTGTGAAGCGCTTTACCAGAATTAACTATAAAGAACGTCGAAACGGGTAGCCCGCAATCGACTGACCAGGCTTTCCTGGACTTCCTGCCAAATGGGGTGGACCAGGCAATCGGATTCAAAATTACAGGGTTTTTTATCCCCGACACATTCATTGAGCAGGATCGGACCATCAATGGCTTCGACCACATCCAATACCGAAATTTCCTTTGGTTCACGTGCCAGAGAAACACCACCGTGTGCACCGCGGGAGGTGTGCAGCAAGCCCGCGATGGACAACTGCGAGATGATCTTGGCCAAGAAGGAAGCAGGGATCTGCATTTCCCTGGCTACAGTGGAAGTAGCGACGCGCTGGTCGGAGCCCTGTTTGGCAAGATAGCGGACGGCGCGGATTGCATAGTCTGCCTGTCGTGTAATTTGCATAGCGAATTCCTTTTCTAAAAAATAAGGTAATGTTTATCTACTTATATTGTATTGGCAGGGTGCCAGCGCGACAAGTGACGTAGGTCATGCTTGAAATATGACCAATTACTCCGATTAATATCAAAAATACATGAATTTTCCTAAATGAAAACGTCCCGCCAACTCAGCGCGGCGGGGCGTAAATGACTAAATATCGGATTTAGCGACCCCCAAGGTTAGCGGGTAAGGGTCAAATTACCGGCACCGATTTCGGCGGAAATGGTCAATTGCGGACCGGTGCCTGCCTGGGTGTAAACATTTCCATTCTTAACCCAGCCGGACCCATAGGTGACATTTGACAAGCCGCCGGAGACTGTGATCTGCACGGGTATGCCGGAAGGGATGACCAGCGTCATATTGCTGACGCCTGTCCCAATATGGACGCTTCCATCACGCTGGAACTTCCCGGAAAAATCCAGGGTATAGTTTCCTGCTCCACTGTCGAATTCCAGGCTGGAGAAATTGGCATTCCCCAACCCGCTGAGGGAAACGTTCGAAGCCCCGGTGCTATAGCTGAGAAGGGCCATCTCGGTGAGGTTCGGAGAGGCAAAGTTCAATTTGGTTTCAGCAGCACCGTCGGAAATGGTCAGATTGGTGAGTGACAAACCGCCAAGTTCATAATCTGCATGATAGGCGCCAGCATCAATGGTCAGGGCAATGGGTGCGTTCCCCAGGGCAAGATCCCATTCGTTTTTTATGTTGTGAATATCCGGTATACCAGTCAACCGCCAGTTGCCCTGTTCGATGCTGACCGCTGATGAGGTGACGGTAAGCGTGGGTTTGAAATCGCTAATGTTGTATGTGGCGGTGCCGGTGACCAAGGCACTTGCACCGGAATTAAGTGTCAGAGACCCTGCCCCAAATTTCAAGGTCAAGTCCACGGACTGGGAAGAACTGGCAGGCAGGGGCACATTGATCTGATCGACAACAGTGGGGCCCACCTTTTGTGTGACCGGCAGGCTGATATGATAGCTGCAAGAAGAGAGGAAAAAAGCCAAGATCAAAACAATTATGAACAGTTTGCGAACCATGAGAACTCCTTTTGAACTTTCAAGACCGATGCGGAATCACCGATCCCGTTTTCTACACAATATACGCACCCTGCAGGAATTCGTTCCATCCAGCAGGATTTATTTCACTAACACCTGCACCAATTCTGCCGTATTGGGCAGGACCATGTCTGCACCAACCCGGCGAAGCTCAGGTTCCTCGCCAAAACCACATAATACAGCTACCGTCTGGGCGCGGGCAGCCTTCCCAGCACGAATGTCGACCGGGGTGTCCCCGACCATCAAACAGAATTCGGGCGGAACCTGCATTGCCCGGGCGGCATAGAAAATCGGGTCAGGGTAAGGCTTGGTATGCTCGGCAGTCTGCCCGGTGACAATCACCCGAAAATACTGGGTTAAATCAAAATGGTCCAGAAAGGCATTTGTAGTGCGGGCTTCACGGGCACTGACCACTGCCAACGGGTAGCGCTGGGAGAGTTGTGCCAGCATCTCCCTTATACCGGGAATGAGAAGGAACTGCCTGATCGGTCGCGGACGCTGACGGTTTAACCATTCCATCAGCGCGGCAATCTCGTCATCCACACCCAGGGTATCGGGGAACCCGATCAAAAAGTTTCCGGGAGCTTCAGACCACATGACCAAACGACGCGCTGCACGCTGAGGATCCTGATGCGGAAGGAGAGTCCGGATGAGGCGCAGGATACGCTCCAGCTTGAGAACATACAAATCATCTGTATCACTCAGGGTACCGTCCACGTCAAAACAAATGGCGCGAACCTTTTCCAGGTTCAGGGGCATGAATGTCTCTCCAGCTTGGATTTTCACCCGATGGATGAAATTGTACTTCACTTCCTGTATAATACGAATATTGCGACCCGGAGATCCCCCGGCAGATTGCAGAACTTGCCCAGTTTTGATAAAAATCGTGTCCGGAATGCAGATGAACCGACCCGGGACATTTAGCGTATATGTGAGTATCCGTGGATCGATAAGCGACCACGGGTGGTGTATTTTCCGCCCTGGAACCGCTTTATTATTAACTGAGGAGACATTCAAATGGCAAACAAGCGTGACATCATTCACAACCAGAACAGCGGATTCTTCCAAGACCTGATCCTGCGAGTCAAACTCATCCTGCGCCTGATCGGAGACAAGCGCATCAATTTCTTTCTGAAACTGCTCCCGATCGCGGCGGCAATCTACGTGGTTTCACCGGTGGACCTGCTACCGGGTGCAGTATTCCCGGTCATCGGAGCCCTGGACGATGCAGCGGTGATCTGGTTGGGGACGACCTTGTTCGTATCGCTGTGCCCTGATGATATCGTCCAAGAACACAATAATGAGCTGCAAAAGGTGGTCACCAGCACCTGGCGGGATGCTTCAGAGCAGGAGGATAGCGGAGAGATCATTGATGCTGAAGCGAGTGATGAGAAATAGTGCGAATTCCTGCCAAGAAGCTACTCCTGCTCACAGCACTGGGGTTTGTATTGCTCCTGGGCATATCGGCATGCGGACCGCAGCCAACCGCGGGGCTGCCATCCATTCCAGCCCTCCCGACCGCACCTGCCTCGAGTATTACACCCACAGAGACACCCGCTCCTGCACCTCTTCCAACTCCAACCAATCCCCCAACACCATCACCGTACCTTAATGGTTTTCCAGACCCATCCGGTTATCAATGGGCAGCGGTAGTCTCGGGGCTAAACCTGGCAGTCGATATTCAGAATGCCGGCGACGGATCGGGAAGGCTGTTCATCGTTGAAAAACGCGGCCTCATCCTTATCCTCCAGAACGATCAACTGCTATCCAAACCCTTCCTGGATATCCAGAGCAAAGTAGGCAGCCAGCACACCGAACAGGGCCTGCTTGGGCTTGCATTCCACGATAAATTCCGGGAAACCGGTGTGTTCTTTGTCAATTATACCGATATGAACGGAAATACCGTGATTGCGCAGTTCCACGTCTCTGCAGATGACCCGAACCGGGCCGACCCGACAAGCGAAGTTGATCTGCTCCACGTCGACCAGCCATATGCCAACCACAACGGCGGCGGCCTGGCGTTTGGTCCAGATGGGTATCTTTATATCGGTCTGGGTGACGGGGGTTCAGCTGGCGATCCATTAAGGAATGCCCAAAATCTGCAGACCCTGCTAGGAAAACTGCTTAGAATTAATGTGGATGCCAGCGGCAACTTCAGCATCCCGCCGGATAACCCATTTATCGGTGGGGGTGGGCTGGCGGAGATCTGGGCTTATGGTTTGCGCAACCCCTGGAGGTTCTCCTTTGACCGGCTAACCGGCAACCTGTATATTGGCGACGTAGGCCAGGATGCGTGGGAAGAAGTGGACTTTGTTCCAGCGGGAACTCCCGGGGGATTGAACTTTGGTTGGAGTTATTACGAAGGGACACATTCCTACCAGGACCTGCCACCAGCAGGGAGCACATTCATTTCGCCAGTGGCTGAATACTCCCATGCAGACGGCTGCTCCGTGACCGGGGGTTACGTTTACCGCGGGCAAGCCCTGCCGGAGTGGCAGGGAGTTTATTTCTACGGTGATTATTGTTCGGGTAATGTCTGGGGATTGATCCAGACGGGACAGGACAGCTGGCAATCCAAGCTCATGTTCTCGACAAGCGCGAAAATAACCACCTTCGGAGTGGATGAAGCCGGAGAAATTTACATCAGCGATTACCAGTCAGGGACGATATTGCGCCTGACTCGCCGGTAGTGCGAGCAGGCAGGTCTAACAATGCCCTCGTTTTCACCCGCAATATGTCACCCGGATTCGAGATGGTTCTCACTGGATGAGTCGCTGTAAATGCAATAAATTGAAAGCAATTCTGGAGAAATAATATGGCTGAAAGAGTCTGGGAAGAAAGTAAAGTCTGTTATTGCGACCACGTTAAGCGTGAAGTGGCTTTGGAGGCCGAGGTGCTTTATCCAACCGACGCCCTGCCTGATCCGCCCCGGATAGTTTCGCACCGGTGTTCACTGGGTGTTCAATGCAACCAGTTTGCCCAGCCGACCTGTATCTGGGCGGGGACGAATCCGGATGTTGATCCATTCCGCAGATAATGAAGATTGCCTATCCTTTCTTATCAGGCTAAACGCAATCGATTTGATCAATGTCATAATTGAGAAAGAAATCGTAAAGCAGGAAAACGGATATGGCACGCTAAGCGGAAACCACCGATAAAACATTATTTGCCAACGCCCAAACGGGCAGGTTTGGTTTTGTCCCAGTGTGCCTAACTGTTTTCCAGTAAAGTGTGCCCCAAGAAATACTCCCAGCGGTCACGGGCCGCAAGTGGAAAAGCATCCTGGCGGGATGTGACGAACCACTTGCGGTTTTATTTTTCCGTTTCAAACAGGAAATGAAAAAAAGCGGAGTAACAAATGAAGACCATCCATTTACGTCCAACCGACCCGAAGCGAGATTTCGGCCAGATCGCAGTATTGATATCCAGCCAAGAAGATGAGACGACGACAGAAGATGCTCTCAAAGCAGATTACGAAAAGAATCACGGAAACGCCATCGGAATAGTCACTGCAGAAGACGAGCAGGGGGACCTGATGGGATTCTATTGGGCCTACCGGGAGAAGGTAATCCCAGACCGGGTTACTTTTTACCTAGTGGTTAAGCCGGAGAGAGTAGGGCAGGGAGCAGGACGCCACTTATACGACGAAATGGAGAAGGTCGCCAGACAAGCACAAGTAAAAGCATTGCGTGTCAGCGTCAGAGATACCTGCCCAGAGTGCCGGGCCTTTACGGAAAGGCGCGGGTTTACCGAACAACGCCATAATTTTGGCATGAGCCTGGACCTGGAAACATTCGATGAACGTGCGTATGACAAGGTCATTGCCAAACTGAAGGGCGAAGGGTTCCAGTTTACTTCCATGGAAGAATTGGGAAACACGGAAGAAGCACAAAAAAAGCTGTACATCCTCAATGATACGGCGGCAGCCTCCACGCCTGGCACAAATGGGGAGCATGCCTGGAAATCTTTCGAGGACTTCCAGAAAAGCGTTTGCCAGTCGGAATGGTATAAACCCGCTGGACAGATGGTTGCTATAGATACCACTACAGGCGCGTGGGCAGCGATGAGCGCCATCACACGCCTGAAAGGAAATGACTACGCCTACAATTTGTTCACCGGGGTGGACATGCCTTATCGTGGGCGCAAGCTGGGGCAAGCGGTGAAGGTGCTGGCAATCCGATATGCGCGGGAAGTGTTAAAGGTCAAAGAGGTTCACACCCATCACAATACCCAAAACCTGCCGATGATCGCCATTGACCAGAAATTGGGTTATACAGTCTTACCGGGAACTTTCCTAATGGAGAAAGACCTTTCCGACGGGATCTTGGATAATTCAATTCCAAAAAGCCATTAGATTTACCAAAATATATACAAGCATGTTAACAAAAAAGGCGGCCCATATTAGAGCCGCCTTTTGGACCCAGATATGTTTACTTGAGTTTGATGCGCGGTTCCAATTTGCTGCCAATATTCTTATCACCTTTTGCACTGACAGGGGAGAGAAAGCGGGCTGCCAACCCGGGAGCAAAGAGCAACCCCACCAAAACCGCGAGGATAATTACGAATGCAAGCCAGGGCGCAGCATGGGTACCCTCAGGCAGCACTCCTCCCGGGTTGTATGAAGCCTTGGTCGTGGCTGACCCATCCAGCGAAACTGTCAAAGTGCGACTGAGACCGTCGTGGAGAATTGATGACGAGGTATACGTAATACTGTATTCGCTTTGAAGTGCACGACCATATTTTTCATACAGGTTGGTCAATGCGGCGGGATCATTGGCGTAACCATAAACACCCCCCGCGCGGGAAGCCAGTGATTGGAGTACAGATTCGTCCAGCCCGGAATTAGTCCCCAGTTTGAAGGGGTCGCCCAGGCCGATGGTTGAAATGGATAGACCACTTGAACTTATTGCCTGGATGACTTCATCGGCGGTGAACTTACTGCGATTATCCAGCCCATCTGTCAGGACAATGATTGCCTTCCGACCGGGTAATGCCTGCAATATTTGGGCGGCCTGGTCCAGCGCGTCGAACATGGTGGTGTCTCCCCTGGCGTCCAACCCATTGATGGCCTGGATCAGGGCGGCGCGGTCAGCGGTGACAGCCTGAAGATACGTCACCCTGGTGTTGAAGGTTACCAACCCAGCCTGATCACCTGGACGCATCTGATCTATATATGCCAGGGCAGCGGTTTTGGCGGCAGACAATTTTCCGCCATCGTACATGCTGCCTGATATGTCCATTACGAGCAGGGTGGTCAGTGGACCGATCCCGCCCGACCCGCTGATCTGCCCGGGCTGCACCAATTGTCCGTTCTCGAAAACCTGGATCTGGTTGGGGCTGACACCCAACGGCTCACCCGCGGCATTTGTAACGGATACATAGACAGTCACCTGGGGGAACCTGGAATTATCCACCTGGGTGATGCGGATTTGAGGTCCACTGTCCTGGGCGATCGCCGTGGAAAGAGGGGCAAAGGAAAGCAGCAATGCCAGGCTGACCATGTACACTCGCAAGGTTGTCTTCATCCTTACCTCTTCTCGTGGTAAACCATTTCCGTGTTCCCCATGTGGATCGTGCATTGGTTGGTGAGCTGGGTGCGTTCGATGCGCCGGTTGTTTACCAGTGTTCCGGAAAGGCTCATATCTTTGAGCGTAAAACGGGTCCCGTCCCCGGTCAACAAGGCGTGCTGGGGAGCGATGTCGGGATCGGGCAACACGATCTCAGATTTGAGGGGGCTGCTGCCGATGGCGATGGCAGGACCCCGGGAGTTCATGAACTTGTCCAGGATGAATTCAGTTCCTTTGAGTTTCCCGGTGATCACTTCAAGCCAGGCGCGCGACAGCAAAACAATGATCAGGGAGATGAATGCGCCGACCGAGGCTCCCAGCAGCACCAGGCCGATGGCTTTCCCAAGCATGGATGCCTTCAGTAAATATTGCATCCCTTCCAGCAGAAAACCGCCCAAGGTGCCGCCCAGGAGTCCGCCGAGCATGCCTTTCCAGACCTGTTTTCGACTGCCAACCCCTTCAGCAAGACCAATCAGGAGACCGAATACCGCCCAGCCCAGGGCACGACCCAATACCCCAGCGCCGACAGACTGGAACAGCCATTCGCCAAGCGGAAGACCGATCACCCCTGCGCCCAAGCCTAATAGACCGCCCATGCCTCCGGATCTTGCAGCTCCGACCAGGTTCAATGTAAGGGCGCCTTCGGTAATCCCGATCAGCAAGCCGATACATAAACCCACCAACGCGCCGACGATGGCATCGCTGAGATAAATATTCGAGATGAAGGATAAGCCCAGCAGATTGCTCACCTGCCACCCAATCAGCCCGCCAATGGCACCGAACACGGCAAAGTAATAGGTACGCATACGCCTATTCATTCAAATCAGCTCCTTTGTTTTCGGTGACTCCCAGTTCCTGTTTTAAGTTGTTCCATTGAACGAAACTCTTTCCCGAGCTGCCATCCAGTTCATAAAAGCCGGAATAGCGACCCGGATCCAGGAATCCATCCGCCTGGCGGGTGAATAGACCGCCTGCCGATGAATTTGGATCTATTACCAGCGCCACCTGCCAGGGTTCGGGGAAGAAGTGATGGTGGAGCCAGGTGTCGTAACTGGAAAGAAAGACACCCATTCCCGGATGGGTATGGTACCAACCGACAATTTGCTTATCGGGAAAATGATCATCCATTTCTGCGTGGAGGTCCACCAAACTATCCTGGGTGAAGGTCAGGTAGACACTGCCCTGTCTTGTGAAGCGCGCTGGCAAGGCGGTCTCAATGATGATGTACTGCTGCCGGCTCTCAGCATCCACCTGCCAGGACCCCACCAGGATGCCACCGACCTCACTTTCCAAATCACTGGACGAATGATCCACAAGTTGACGGTATGCGGTCTCGGCAATAAAAACCAAGATATTTGCAGGAACTCCCGGTTCTTCCGTATGCGAGAACCAGCGCCTCGAGCCGCTAATGGGCATCTCTGCTGATGGAGGAGCAGGGTTATCTGCGGGAAAAACATTAAGGCGGGATACAGTCATCGATACCCTGATTTCCTAAAGACGGGACCAAATGGCTCCAAGGTGAAGCAGGAGTGTTCCAAAGAAAAATGGATTTTCAGCCGGCGGTAACATCGGCAGTCATCATCAGCCGGTCTTCTTTTGGAATCCCAGCCTGGGCAAGCGTTTCTTCTTCCTTCAATTCCCTTCCGAGCGCTTTGCTGTCGAGCCGGTAGGACATTGGTCGACCATCCGGTCCGGTAACGGGGAGTTCGAGGGAGGTGGTCAATTCCGGCAGAAGTTCTTTGACAGACACATCATCGGGTAATTCAGCTGTGCGGCTGCCACCGGAGGGAAGGACTACAGTAACGGATAGGTCAGACATTTTTTCTCCTTTTGATTGGAGGCTGGATTCCAGCCATTTGAAAGGATCACTTAAGATGGATTTTTGGTTTTTCGCGGATCGGGACCGGACTTCAATTTCACCCGTTCGGGGCGCAACAATTCCCGCTCATCCACGGGGAATGCCTGAGGGTGACCTTTCCGGTATTCCCGGCACCAGCGAGCTGCTTCAGGGTCCCATGGGAAGGGCGGTTTGGTGGGGTCATCGTGGAAGTTTTTATACTGGAGCATCTCACCGAGCATGACCACCAGGCGATCGAGTGAACGGCTGGCAGTCCACCAAGCAGCGTCGATACAAACCGATCCATTAAGATGGTTGATGTTGGGATGCCAGATGGGTGTGAGCCACTTCATGCCTGGCCAACGCTGGGGATACTGGTTGTGAAGGTAAATCTCCACCTGGTGCCAGTCACCAAATTTGGGTTCTCCCTGTCGGTCAACATCCATAATGCCTTTGCATTTGAAGGTTACGATATAGGTTTCAGGCGGAAGATCGGGCGCGGGACCCGGGTCTCAAAACTGATCAGATCACTGCGGGCGGACAATTCTTTCATCAACTCAAAGTCTGCACGTAGGCGGCGCATGCGGGGACTTTGGTCAAGACCAGTGGAGCCGGCAGTGATGTCGGCCGTCAGCATAAGCCGGTCATTTTCCAGGACGCCGGCAGAGCCCAAGGTCTCATCGTCCTTGAGTTCCCGACCGAGGGCCTTGCTGTCCAAGCGATAATACATTGGACGCCCATCCGGGCCAACAATTGGAAGGGACAGCAAGGTTGTCAATTCGGTCAACAAATCATGGACGCTGACATCAGCGGGGACATCAGCGGTGCGAGCCCCACCGCTTGGCAGGACGATGGTCACGTTCAAATCGGGCATAAGGTACTCCTATCAAACGGTGAAATGAGGCACCTGGCATGCGCCAGTTATTCCCCAGCAATCAGCGTGGTGCAAGGTGTGGCAGATTTTGCATTCGACAGTGCCGCGCGGGTCATTGGGTTCGATCAACTCCAGGCAATATGGGCAACGGTGTTCTTCCACATCAGAAAGTAGAAGCTGGGGCTTGAGTTGTGCGGGAGCCTGGGGTTTGAGTTCGGCAGGCTGTTCCACCCCTGCGGGGGCATTTGACCCCGCCTGAGCCTGAAGTCCTGCGACGGCGTTTTTCCAACTGCGGTCGAGGACGAGGGGAGCGTTTGATGGATTGTGGCTCTTGAGCAGGAACAGCAGCTGGGAAGGTGGGTTGTGTCCAGGCATAAAGGGCCAAAAGCGAGACGCCGGAGGATAAAAGCAATTGCCCCAGGCTGTACCAATCCACCCGGGAGAGACCAATTTTCAACGGACCAAGCCCGATCTGCCACCCTGTGAACCATCCCAGCAACTCCAGGCCGCCAACCAGGAATGCGAGGATCGCAGCGATGCGAAGGAAAACAGTCTGGTTGCGCAAGACCAAACGAGCGGATAAACCGGCGATCAATCCCATGGCTGCGTCGGAGAGGATGTGCGGAAAAATCAGCGAATAAATTTGCACGTGACGAAGGAGGAGGACCAGACCGAGGGCTGCCACGATCATGAGCAAACCAAGCAAGATCAATTTGCGCACCAGAACGAGGGGGACTGGCTCGAATGGGTGGGGGTCGGGAGTACTCATGGCTTCCAGGGGCATGGTCATTTTGTCATTGAAAATTATTCGTGCAGTTTCACGCGGCCTTGAGCGGGTCTTTTGGTTGCGTCGTTGACAAGCGGATCAGCCTTGATGCGGATTTGGGCGCGCTCTGGCGAGCGCAGTCCAATCTGTTCGAAGTGGCGGAAATGCAGCGCATCCGGCAAGTCGCCGGTCAGCTCATAAAAGCGATAATCCTGCCCATTATGGGCGCGCAGGATATGCAGTGGAGGAACACCGACATAGGAAAGGCTGCGGTACAGGTAGTTTTCCTCCCCGGTGATCACATGGGTCAATTCAGTCTCACGCAGGTTGCCGCAGGTGGGGCAATGACCCGCCTCGAAACTCACGGCGCTCAAGGGCTTCAGGACCCTTTCAACGGTTTGGCAGGTGGAACATTTCAGCGATGTGATCAGTTCCTGATCCAATTCGATGATGGCTTCCGGTCCAAGGTCCGCGCGGGCGATGCGCAGCATGTCTTCCAAAGTGGTACGTTCTGCACGGGCAGGCAATTCAGTTATCTCCCCATAGGTCCAATGACTTTCACAATCAGGGCGGGCAACATATGCAGTGGTGTGCATCTCATTGACCATGCCGTTATAGTGGATGACCTTGCCAGGTTCCACCGGCAACCCATTAATCAGTTTGAGGGCTTCCTGGGATTGTATCCCGCCGATGATCGAAGCAATGGTCGGCGTGGTGGGCACCTTGCCCAACAACACATTTTGCCGGGCCAGGAGGGGGCAGGAATAGCGCAGGGACAGATCCCGCAACGCCTGTTCAGTTAAAGTGCATTCGTAGCAGGCTCCCTGACCGGGTACGAAAACACGCGCCAGCCCGAGCAGTTCCTGGATTGCCCCGTCAACCCAGGGCTTATTCACCCAATAGCAGAAGCGGTTGACTGCCAGGCGGGCTTCACGGTTATCCAGACAGCCGATAACCACGTCCATACGGCGGAAGACTCCCAGACCGAGCTGGGTAGTGACATCGCCATTCAAGTATTGAACGTGGATCTGGGGATTGAGTTCCCGGGCACGTGCCGCGGCAACTTCGGCCTTGCTGCGGTGACTATCCGATTCCCGGAATAAAACAGAACGACTCAGGTTGGCAGCTTCGATGGTGTCGAAATCAATGATGAAGATGTGCCCGACTCCCATCAGTGCCAGGTTCTTGATGACATCGTTTCCAAGTGCCCCGGCTCCGACCACCATTACTTTGGCATTCTGAACTTTTTCCCGATCCCACCATGAAATGAATTCAAAAGTCCCCAATCGGTCCGTGTGCAGGTTGGGAATGTGCAAAGGTTTTTCAGGTGCGACCGGAACGCGCAACGGACCAGTGGGGGGTTCGTTGGCAGCTGGACGGGGAGTGGTTGCGGCTGCATTTGCCAATTCGCGTGCTTTGGTGACGTTTTTTTCGTTTATGGATCGTGCAAACCATCCAACGTTTGGGCGTGATTCGATCAACTTGAATTCATCGAGAGACTTAAGCGCTTCGCGCAAGGTTGCCCGGCTGATTCCCAGTTGCGCCATCAGGTCCCGCTCGGGAGGTAGTTGGGATCCGGGCAGGAGGCTGCCATCCAGGAGGGAGGCGGCTAGTTTTCCAGCCACAGATTCTGAAAGAGTTTTATGGGTGATCGGTTGAATTTTCATAATTATCCTGTGGTATGGTGGTCAGACCAAGCATACCAACAGTATAACCATTTTATAGGGAAAGTCAACAGGCTGGGACAGGAATTTAGTTCCGGCAGGGAAATTAAAAAAAGGCGACCTAGTGATAGGTCGCCTTTTTGGTATTCAATTGCCAAACGGTTACTTGACTTCGACGACGGCGCCGGCTTCTTCCAGTTTCTTCTTGGCATCGATGGCGGCATCCTTGCCAACAGCAGCCATAACTTTGCCATCGGCTGTTTCAGCCAGGGCCTTGGCTTCGGTGAGGCTAAGGTTGACCAGTTGACGAATGACTTTAATGACCTCGATCTTCTTGGGGCCGGGATCCTTGATGACGACGTCAAATTCGGTTTTCTCTTCGACAGCTTCAGCAGCAGCAGCGGGTGCAGCACCAGCGACAGCCATAGCGACGGGAGCAGCAGCGGAAACGCCCCACTTCTCTTCCAGTTTCTTGACCAGTTCTGCAGCTTCGAGAACCGAGAGTCCGCTCAACTGTTCAACGATTTTTTCCAGATCAGCCATTTTAAATCTCCTTCAGATTCATTTTGAAAAGTATTATTGATCATGTAATGACGACTAAAGTCGACCCTACAAGTTTTCATGCCGCAACAGGTGCGGTTTTCTCGGAATATGCCTTGACGACTGCAGCCACCCTGCGACCAGGTTCTGCCAGAGTACGGACCAATTTGCCGGCAGGAGCTTGCAGAATTCCCAGCAGTTGGGCTCGCATAACAGGCAGCGGTGGCAAGCTGGCCAGCGCCTTGACCTCGGCTGGATTGAGCGTTACCGTGCCCATAAAACCGCCCTTGATCTTGACGGCTTCCATCCCCTTGGTAGACTCCGTGAGCGCCTTGGCGAACCCGGCGGGGTCGGAGAAAGCGAATCCTATCGCCGTGCTCTTTTCTGCGTAGTCCTCCGGAACCTTAAAACCAGCCTTTTCCAAAGCTAGTTTAGCCAGCGTATTTTTAACGATATGGAACTCACCACCAGCTTCACGGACCCTGGCCCGGATGGTATCCAGGTTGCTCATTTTCAGACCAGAGTACTCAACCAGGACAACGGCCTGACTTTTGCCAACCCACTCAATATACTGGGTCAGCATGGTCTCTTTCTGTGCTTTTGATTTTGCCAAAGAATATCACCTCCTTTCCAATCATAAAGTCTTTGCCCGAGCGATCCAGGCAAAGACTTTTGCTCCCCGGAAAGGGAGAGGTGTTTCCACCAGTCTTCACCTGGGCAGGAGATTAAGCTCCGCAGAAAACCCTGGAGCGCCTGCCGTCTGTGGCGAAGGAAAAAAACTCGGGCGGGGCGAATATCGCTATTCGCTGTCCTCCATTGATTGGGCTTCGTTGGCATCGATCTTGATGCCGGGACCCATCGTTGAAGTCATTGTGATGTGCTTGATGTAATTACCCTTTGCAGCAGCCGGGCGGGCCTTCTTTATGGCCTCCATCAAAGCAGAGAAATTTTCAAATATTTTTTTCTCGTCGAACGAGGCTTTGCCAATCGATACGTGGATATTGGCAGTCTTGTCCAGACGGAATTCAACACGACCGGCCTTGGATTCGGTCACGGCGCGGGCGATATCTTCGGGTCCAACCACCGTGCCAGCCTTGGGATTCGGCATCAGGCCACGCGGTCCAAGAACACGACCGAGTTTACCAACCTTGCCCATCATATCAGGCGTGGCAATGGCAACATCGAAATCAAGCCAGCCATTCTGGATCTTGGTGAGGGTTTCTTCGTCATCCGCGACAGTATCAGCACCGGCATTGCGGGCATTGGTTGCGCCATCCCCTTGGGCAAAAACCAGCACACGAACAGCCTTGCCCAAACCATGCGGGAGGACGACCACATCACGCACCTGCTGATCAGCCTGGCGGGGATCAAGACCCATACGCATATGGACTTCCACCGTGGCGTCAAATTTTGCGTAAGAGGTTTCTTTTACCAGTCTCACCGCATCCGTTGGATTGTAAAATTTATCCAAATCCACTTTGGCTGCGGCAGCCATGTATTTCTTTCCGTGTTTAGCCATTCGTTCTCCTTTGTGGTGCAAACGGGCCGGAACTATTTCCTGACCCTCCCACGGGGTTAATCGACTGACGTTAATACCCATGCTGCGGGCAGTGCCCTCTATTTGGCGCATGGCACCTTCCAGGTCAATCGCATTCAGGTCCTTCATCTTCAGTTGAGCAATCTCTTTGACCTGGGCGCGCGTGACGTTACCGACCTTTTCCCGGTTCGGAATGCCTGACCCTTTATCCACTCCGGCTGCCTTGCGCAGCAAGACGGCCGCGGGAGGGGTTTTCAGGACAAAAGTAAACGAGCCGTCAGAGTAGACGCTAATTTCTGCCGGAAGAACTTCGCCCGGGCGATTGGAAGTTCGGGCATTGTAATCCTTACAAAACGCCATGATATTGATCCCATGACCAGCCAAAGCCGGACCGATGGGGGGAGCAGGATTGGCCTTACCAGCCTCAATCTGCAGACGAACAATTGCCTTGATCTTCTTTGCCATTATTACTCCTCGTACCGGAGGGGCTACCCCAGGTACTATGTGGTTTTATCGGGTGATTACGGGACACCCTCCCACCGATGCAGGCCAAAGATCGGCCTGTTAACCGTCAGAGTTAAGCTTTTTCCACCTGCAAGAAGTCCAATTCCACGGGTGTATCTCGTCCGAAGAACGAGACCATCACGCGCACCTTAGTGCGTTCCATGTCGATCTCGGCAACAACACCACGGAAATCATTGAACGGACCATCGACGATGCGGACACGTTCCCCGACCTTGAAGGTTACCTTAACAGTGGGAGCTTCAGCCTCCATACGTTTAAGGATTTGTGAGACTTCCTCAGGTCGAAGGGGAGTGGGAAGGTTACCCATGCCAACGAACCCGGTTACGCCAGGTGTGTTGCGCACCACGAACCAGGATTCTTCACTCAGAGCCATGTTTACCAGAACGTAACCAGGGAAGATATGGCGTTCCACTGTACGTCGTTTGCCATCCCGAACTTCGATTTCTTCCTGGGTGGGAACGACCACATCGAAAACCTTATCTTTCATGCCCATGGTTTCAATGCGCTGTTCAAGGTTGTGGCGCACTTTGTTCTCGTAACCGGAATAGCAATGAATCACGTACCAAGCCGGTCCCTCGGGGATCGATTTGGGATCTTCTCCGAGAGCAGGAGCTTCCGGGCGAGTGGTTTTTGGCTCGCTTAAAACTGGTTCATCCGCTTGAGAGGCATTCTCATCGGATCCAACCGGTTCCTGCTCGAACTGTTCTTCCGGGTCTTGAGCGAACATCTGTCAACCTTTTCAGTCTTACTTCTCAAGAATATCAGGCACCAATTATCAGGGCAAGCATTGTATTGGCTCCCCAATCTACCATGCCAAGGAACAACGCCATAAAGATCAGTACAAAAATTACAATAATCGTCAAGCGGCGGGCTTCCGGCCAGGTCGGCCAGTGGACTCTGCGCAGCTCGCCTGTGGTCTCGCGGAAAAACCGCTGGATGCCATTCTCGCGCTTGTTTTTTTCGTCTTTACCGGCCACGTTAGACTCCTTCTTATTGACAGTGACAACGCCGCCTGAAAAATTGCCGAGTGGAAGGGCGGCGTTGTATCTACAGGCCAGGCAGGACTTGAACCCACAACCGCTCGTTTTGGAGACGAGAGCTCTACCAATTGAGCTACTGGCCTATACGCGCCGGGCGCAGAGCCTGCGCCCAGGCGCGCTTACTTCGTTTCGCGATGCAAGGTATGTTTCCGACAGCTAGGACAATACTTGTTGAATTCCAGGCGGTTCGGATCGTTGCGACGGTTCTTTTCCGTCACATAGTTACGCTCTTTGCAATCATTACATGCCAGGATGATCACCGGGCGGACGTCTTTCTTTTTACCAGCCATTCTTTTCTACCTAACTATCGACTATTCGATGATTTTGGTGATGACGCCAGCGCCGACGGTGAGGCCGCCTTCGCGGATGGCGAACTTGGAGCCTTGTTCGAGGGCCACCGGGACAATAAGGGTGACGGTCAGGTCAACGTTATCACCCGGCAGGACCATTTCCACTCCCTCGGGCAGTACCACGTCGCCGGTCACATCCATGGTGCGGATGTAGAATTGCGGACGGTATCCATTGAAGAAGGCACTGTGCCGCCCGCCTTCTTCCTTCTTCAGCACGTACACTTTTGCAGTGAACTTGGTATGCGGGGTGATGCTCCCAGGCTTGGCTACCACCTGGCCGCGTTCCACATCGGTGCGCTCAATGCCGCGGAGGAGCAAGCCCAGGTTATCCCCAGCCATGCCCTCGTCCATCATCTTGTGGAACATCTCCACGCCCGTGACCACCGAATTGCGGGTCTCGCGCAAGCCAATGATCTCCACCGGCTCGCCAACTTTGACCACGCCCCGGTCCACACGTCCGGTCACCACGGTGCCGCGACCCTTGATCGAGAACACGTCTTCGATCGGCATCATGAACGGCTTTTCGGTCTCGCGCTTCGGCTCGGGAATGTACTCGTCCACCACGCGCAACAGTTCCTTGATGCTGGCATACTCAGGGGCATTCGGATCCGTGGAAGTGCTCTCCAACGCCTTCAGGGCGCTGCCGCGCACGATCGGGGTGGTGTCACCCGGGAAGCCATATCCGTTCAACAGCTCCCGCAGTTCCATCTCGACCAGCTCCAACAGTTCCGGATCGTCCATCTGGTCCACCTTGTTCAGATAGACCACAATGCTTGGCACTTCCACCTGGCGGGCCAGCAGCACGTGCTCACGCGTCTGCGGCATCGGCCCGTCTGGCGCAGCCACCACCAGGATGGCGCCATCCACCTGCGCCGCTCCCGTGATCATGTTCTTGATGTAGTCGCGGTGTCCCGGCATGTCCACGTGGGCATAGTGACGCTTGTCCGTCTCATATTCCACGTGCGCAATGTTGATCGTGATGCCGCGCGCCTTTTCCTCGGGCGCATTATCGATCGAATCATACGCTCGAAATTGCGCCTTCCCCAGGAACTGGCTGTATTTCGTGATCGCAGCCGTCAATGTCGTCTTGCCATGGTCAATATGCCCCATGGTCCCCACGTTCATGTGCGGTTTCGTCCGCTGATACTTCTGCTTCGCCATATCCTTGCTCCTTCCTGTATAAATCCAAAATATTACGAGGTCGCGAAGCCCTCAATGGGATTTGAACCCATGACCCCATTCTTACCAAGAATGTGCTCTACCGACTGAGCTATGAGGGCGGAGGTGGGCAGTGAAGGATTCGAACCTCCGAAGGCTTTTGCCAACTGATTTACAGTCAGTCCCCTTTGGCCACTTGGGTAACTGCCCATTTGTCATCCTGCCATTTGATCTGCAAGCCGCCCGGTCCCATCCCATTGGAGGTGAGGCCAACCGACAAGCAAAAAAGCGGGAAAGAGATTGAAAACGTTCCAAGCCGACGATGGGAATTGAACCCATAACCTACCACTTACAAGGCGGTTGCTCTGCCGGTTGAGCTACGTCGGCAAGCGTCCTTTCCCGGCTTAAGCGGGGGAATTATACCAAAGGCACCCCGTCCATACAAGGTTAACGTGCCGGACTACCGGTCTGTTCTTTCCTTTTCCCTCCGGGACGCAACGCGGCAGGGCTGGAATGACCGGCGCGGCAAGTCTATCAGGGTTTAGGATGGGAGTCAAGAAAAAATGCTATACTATATTGCATTGGTATTTCCAAGGAGAGAATCCCCATGACAAAATTGCGCATGTATTTTATTCCCGTGCTTTGTTTATTATTATTCCTGTCAACGCCCGTGCGCGCCCAAACAACCATCCAGGTCATCAGTGATGTGGCCTCCCTTTCTTTTCCACAAACCGTTTCTTTTAAAGCTGAGTTCAAATCCAGTGCGAACATTACCTCCGTGGTGCTCGAGTATGGAGTGAACCAATTGACTTGCGGTATCGTGGTGGCAAAGTCATTCCCGCAATTCACGCCTGCGGCCGATGTGCAAATTGAATGGACCTGGGATATGCGCCAGTCCGGTTCTCTCCCCCCAGGAGCAAGCCTTTGGTGGCATTGGATCGTGCAGGATGCGAATGGCGTGGAGATCACCAGTCCCACGCAAACGATCACCTGGCTGGATAACAATCACAAGTGGCTGGTAATCTCCGGGGGAAATATCAACCTGCATTATTATGACGGCGGAGATGCATTCGGTCAAACTTTGCACATTGCTGCAATGCAGGCGCTGGTACGGTTGACGCAAGATGTGGGTATCAGCTCTGATAAACCGGTTGATATTTATATTTATGCCAATACAAATGACCTAAAAGATGCGGTACTTTACGAACCAGCCTGGATCGGCGGGCAGGCATTCCCCGAATATAACATCGTGATCATTGGCGTTTCGCCTGATCAATTGGATTGGGGGAAAAGCACCGAAGCCCATGAGCTAACCCATGTGCTGGTGGGGCATTTGACCTTCTCCTGCCTGGGCTTCATCCCAACATGGTTGAATGAAGGCCTGGCCATGTATGGAGAGGGTGGACCCCAGGAAACCGAACTGGCACAATTCGATCAGGCCAAGGCTTCGAACCAATTGCTCAGCCTGAGTTCCCTGGCGGGCGGTTTCTCGGAAGAATCTCGCGAGCCAATCTATCTTATACCGAAGCATACAGCGTGGTAAATTATATGCTCCAGACGTTTGGGCGCGAAAAGATGACGGCTCTCCTACTCTCTTTACGTGATGGAAAAACTATAGATGAAGCTTTGCAAACATCTTACTCTTTTGACACGAATGGACTGGAAGATGCCTGGCGTTCTTCGATCGGCGCAGCACCGCGTGTTGGGACTTCGAACCCAACACCGGTCTTCACACCGACACAAGTGCCGACATTTGTCCCAGTAGGTGCCGCACCGATTGCACCAGCAAATCCCACCCAGCGTCCAACCCAAGTGCAACCTACAGCTACCCTGCCGGTATCAACCTTGGTCCCAGGTCCAGCAGCTACACCAGTCCCTTTCCTGGAACGGCTTGGCATCAGCCCGGGGATGGTAACGGTTGTGGAGTTCCTGTTGGTGGGCTGCATCCTGGTGGTAGTCGTTGTCGCCGTTCCTGTCTTTGTCACCACGCGCCGGCATAACCGGAGGCAAAAATGAACCACACAAAGAAATTCATTGCCATCCTGGTGTTTACAACCATTTTGTTACTTGCCTGCCAGATCGCGGGTGCTGCAACACCCACTCCAGGATCAGCAACTTCCAATTCCGGAACCGCTGCGACTTCAACACCCACGGTAGAACCACTTACATATGTGAATCTAGAGAGTGGAGTGCGGGTTCATTATCCACGCGGGTGGACCACGCAAACACCTGCAACGGGTGATACAGCCTTGATCAGTTTTACAAGCCCTGACCAGACGGTATTTTCATATTTATATATATTTCCCACGCAGACTGGCGATACTCCAGAAACTTCGATAGCCTCCCTAAGCAGTTCGGCGCTAACCGGTTTAACAGATGTCCAGATCGTGAGCGATGCAGCCCTGAACCGTCCCGACGGCACACCTGCTTGGAGCCAGGTAGTGACTGCCAAGACCAGCAATACGGATCTAAAGATTAACCTATCTGGTGCCATTTACGGGTCGCGCTTATATTTTATGATGATCTATGGATCACCATCTGCATATGATTTTTATGTCAACGATATCAGTGCCTTGCTAAATGGGATGGCTTTCGAGTCCCCGGTTGTCAACGGAGTGAACCGCAGCCAGGCACTTTTTCTTTCGGGCGGAGAGAGTACCAATCCAAGAGACTACGATCCAGCCACCGAACATGATTCTGGCGACAAACGCGTCTACAGCGGATTGGTGTCATTCGACACCAGCCTGCACCTGGTACCTGAACTTGCCCAATCGTGGGATATTTCCACGGACGGCAAGGTTTATACTTTTCATTTACGAACGAATGCCAAATTCCATGATGGTCGTGCGGTTGTGGCGCAAGATGTTATCTATTCGTGGGAACGCGCCGCAAACAAAGCCACACAGTCCGATACCGTCCTGACCTACCTTGGCGATATCGTGGGGGTGGCAGAAATGCACGCTGGAACGGCAGACCATATCTCGGGATTAAAAGCAATCGATGACCACACCCTTCAGGTAAGCATCGACTCATCCAAACCATATTTCCTGTTCAAACTGACCATGCCGGTGGCATTCGTTTTGGACCAAAAGAACATCGAATCTGGTGCAAATTGGTACCGAACACCCAACGGAACGGGACCATATAAGCTTTCCCGCTGGGATAGTTTCCAGGTGATTGTATATGATGCGAACCAGGATTTTTATCTCGGCCCAGCCTTCCATCCCGCAAATCGTAGTGGAATTATTTTCAGGAGTAGGTATCCGGCTGTTCGAATCGGGTGAGATAGATATGACAGGGGTCTCGGCGTCCGATGTCGCGCGGGTCCTTGATCCGGCAGACCCGCTCCACCCCGATTTATATAGTGGAGTAGGCCTTTGCACCGAGTATGTGGTCTTCGATGTATCCCAACCGCCATTTGATGATGTCAAGGTGCGACAGGCATTTACCATGGCATTCGACCGGCAGAAGTTTATTGACGTTGTTTACAATGGAGTGGGCATCCCCGCAAAGGGCCTCTATCCCCCCGCCTTACCAGGATATGACATAAAACTTCAAGGCCTTCCATATGATCCTGCCCAGGCACGCCAATTGCTGGCTGAATCCAAGTATGCTGGTGCTGCGGGATTACCACCGATCGTCTTTACGGATGCTGGCTTTGGCAATACCGCTGGCGCGAGCGTTGCCGCCATGGCTCAAATGTGGCAACAAAACCTGGGAGTAAACATTACCATTGAAAACCTTGAGCCCGACAGGTATCTTGATCTACTAAACTCAGGCCAGCACGGGCAATTATTCTCCGGCGGCTGGTGCGGAGATTACCCCGACCCGGAGAATTTTGCTGATGTGTTATTCCATTCCGGTGCGCAGCAGAACACGGGAAAATATAGCAACCCAACCCTGGATGCCGTGCTTGACTCGGCACGCCTGGAACAGAATGTAAGCAAACGGATCCAGCTCTACCAGCAAGCTGAACAGATCATTGTTCAAGATGCCCCAGCACTTTTCATCCTACATGATATGTCTTATGAACTGGTCAGACCGACAGTCAAGGGATTTGTGTTATTGCCGATCGGCATTCCATTGGAACGTTACTTGTACTTGCAACCATGAGAAAACCCCCAGGTTTCAAAACCCTCTCCCTTATGGGAGAGGGTTCGTGTTTAAGGCCTGGCCTCAGCCAGGAAATCAACCCGTGATATATCCGATCCCACACTCGATACCATAAAATCGAATGAAAGGGGGGTGTCCAAGGTAAGCAAGGATTGGGATTCCCACCGGCGCACACCAACCACATTTCCGGTTGCATCATATGCGATTGCCAGCACCCAGATTGTGCTGGCGGTCCCCGAACCTTTCAATAGCACACGACCAGAAACTTGGGCTGTCCGCCCGGAGGAATCCACCCTGGTCAGGGTGTTATCCAATATCACAGGCAAGTAACGAGCATCCCCAGGAAGGAGGCGAATTGCCGTTAAAACCTGGACCTGCACGGAAACATCAAGGGATACCGGAGGAGGAAAATGGGCCACCAGGGGCATGGCTTGTCCGGATGGTAGGATATCCAGCAAACCAAAGGATGTTTGACTTGTGAGAGCATGTCCACTGTTGTCCAACAAGGTAAACTGGATGGAAAGGTTTTCAAGTGTCTCAGCATATTCATTTTGCAGCAAGGCAAAGCACCATGACCCGCCACTCGATTCCGGCCAGCAACGCGCCTGCAGGATGGGAAGAGGGACAGGAGTGGGTGAATTATCCAGGGGGGTATCTGCCCCCGAAGGGATGATCAACTTTGTCCCGACCGACAGGACGGAGGAAGAATTCCCGGGTTGGCAGCCATCAGGGCTTCGAGAGTAACACCATAACGACTGGCAATCCCATTCAGGGTATCCCCCTCGACTACTGAATATGTGAAAGTTGTGGGGGTTGGGAGGCTGATCCCTGTCAACGCAGCGATGACAGTAGGAGTATCCGAAAAGGTGGCGGTCCGGTAAGGCACAGGCGGTGCCAGCTGCGTGACCGCAGGTGTGTTCCCGGCGCAAGAAGATATTACTAACGAGAGGAACAAGCAGCCCAAGACTCTTCGCATGGTGAGATTATACACGTTTCACTTGCCCACATAATCAGGGTGTGCTAAACTCAGTTAATGGCTGATGAGGACGCTCTTCTTCCCGAGGAATCCGGGAAAAACACGATGCTTCTGGAAGCTATTGAAGCCCTGCGCCTGGGGGATAAGGCGCGGGCAAGAGATTTACTTACACGCCTGCTAAAAACCGATCAGAAGAATGCAACCTATTGGCTGTGGCTCAGCGCGGGGGTGGAAACACAAAAAGAGCGCATTTACTGCCTGCAAATGGTCCTCAAGGCAGACCCACAAAATACTTCTGCCAAGCGAGGATTGATCATGATGGGAGCTCTCCCACCAGACAAATCCATCCCTCCCTTCCCGCTTAACCGGCCGCGCTTGTGGGAAGAGAAATTGATCCAGGCACAGGAACCAAAGGAAAAGACAAACGGCTGGGAAAACCCATTCGTGCGGGCGGTATCGATCCTGGGTATAGCGGTGGTTATTATTGGCGGCTTGTTCATCGGACGGGCATTATTGCAGCCCAACAAAGCAGCACCCTATGTGACCCCTACTCATCGTCCCACGCTCACCATCACCCTTACTCCCACTCTTACCCCGCTCTTTCGAACCGCCACTCCGACGTTTCTAGGCCCAACACCCTTATGGATGTTCCTTGCCTCCACCTATACACCGACGCCGCTCTACGTAATGACCGAACACCCGGTGACCAGCAGGAGCGCGTTCGAGGCTGGCCTGCGTTTCCTGTGGGCCAACGACTTTACAAACGCACTTGCCCTTTTCGATCAAGCGATCAATCTCGAACCTAACGCACCGGACCTATATTATTACGTGGGGGAGACCTACCGAATCAAGGGAGATTTCCGCAGCGCCAGGAGCGCGTACCAGGAAGCCATCAATCGAGATTCCTCCTTTGCACCGGCATTCCTCGGGCGAGCCCGGGCGAACCAGGGGATGAACGCGAATGCTGATGTTATCAATGACCTTAACGAGGCGATTAACCTGGACCGGACCTTTGCCGAAGCATACATTGCTCGCGGGGTATTCACAGTGGACACCAACCCCACAGCAGCAAAAAGAGACCTGGAGACCGCCCTGGAAATATCGCCTGATTCTGCGTCTGCCTACCTTGGTCTGGCAAATGCAGAATTGAACCTGGGGGAAAATGATGCGGCTCTTGCATCGGCCATAAAAGCAAACGAGCTGGATATGACATTGGTTCCGGCATACCTGGCAATGGCACGTGCATATATGAAACTTGGTCAGACTCCTGAAGCAATCAGCGTGCTGAGAACCTACATGATCTTTAGGCCGGATGACACCAGCACCTTTCTGAAAATTGGCACCGCGTACAATGCATCGGGTGATTACGAGGCGGCTTTAGAGGTACTTAATAAGGCAATTGATGCCGACCAGCGTAACCCCGAAGCTTATTTCCAGCGGGGCACTGCCTACTTAAACCTGGACAGCCCGAACCTGGCAGAAACCGACTTTAAGTCCGCGGTCAATTACGACCCGTTCGATTTTGATTCATACCTCGGAATTGCGCGGTCCTATTTTATGCAAGGTAGTCCCAACGATGCATACATCGAAGCGGACCAGAAAGCCCTCCCCCTGGCACATTCGAATGGCAGCAAGGCACAGGTTTATTATTGGGAAGCTCAATTTCTCGAGGCGATCGGAGAACCCTTATCGGATCAAGGGGCTATAAATTGTTGGAATGCGTTGATTGCCCTGCCCGCGGATGTGATGCCGGAGGCATGGCGCCTGGAAGCATACCAGCATCTGAAAATCACCCCCACGTTCACACCCACGCTGACTCCCACCAAGACGCCCACTCATACACCAACCCCTATGACCACGGCGACCAAGCCCCTGACAGCCACAATGACACCATAAAAAGGGAACATCCAGAGGAGGAGGATTATGTTCAACTCATTTGGACCAGGTGAAATATTTGTTGTCGTCTTCAACATAATCTTAATTTTTATCCCAATATTATTAATTTGGTTCCTTTTCAAGACCCTCAGAACCATTACACGGAATGGTGAGCAAACGGCACTGGAAGTGAAGAAACTGCGGGAGGAAATCCAGTCGCTTAGAGAGCGCATGCCAGAGCAGTCCCCCAAAATGACATTTCCAAATAATCACAAACTCGGCGGCGTATGACAGCGCTGCCGATCAATTATTTACGACAGATTTCACATGGGCACAAAGCTCGCAGGTATTCCCACCGGTAGATCCCGGCATCGTGCCCATCCTCCCAGATGGGGGTAATACCATACGAACCGACCGGGACGATATTAATCAAGCGAGTGGCAGAAGTATCTGGAAGGGCTGCGGTAAATACGGACGGGTCGGGAGTATCCCCCATTTTGTCATGCCCACCGCGACATTCTGCGCATGGACAGCCTGCCCTTAAAAGTGAAAATGAATAGAGACTGGCATGGTCGTCGTCCCACATGACAGATAATTCTCTTTTTTCGCGGTTGGCGGTAATGGTGGTTGGTTTCATATACATGTACATCCCGCTGATAATTAATGCGGTGGAATAACAGATAGGTAATCTTGCACCGCCCACCCGGTACGGGTGGCATCATAGGAAGCGGACAGGCGCCACCAGATATATCCCTCTGCGTCCACAGGCCCCTCTGTGATCAGAAAAACTTCAGAATCATTTCCTGTGAAAAGAACCTTTGAAGTTATGCTTGTTTCGGCATGAAATTTCAATCCAATTCCCGTGTTGGTCACCTGGACATACACACCGACTGCAAATTGACCAGGTGCGGGAGTGGGAGAAGTAGTAGGTGTGGGAGGAAAAGAAGTAAGCGTGGGGGGTACCAGGCGCGGTGTGGAAGAGGGGGCAGGAATCACGGTCAAAATGGCTGAGCCAGGGGTAAGATCCGGGGGGACGGCAGCAGGACGACGTACCAGAATGTATGCCAGGCTACCACACAATAGTACCATGGCGACAGCCAACGTCGCAATAAGTACTTTCCCAGAAAGAATACTTTTCATCATAATTCAGGCTGCAGGACGAAAGAGATCATAGGCTATGTTAAGGATGAAAAAGACAATTAAATCCACTGAATATGGTTAGGATTATTCAGATATCCCATACGGCGTCGAATTAACCCTTTTCGTTACGAAGCAAATACCTGGCTTGTGGAGGGATCAAGACTTGAAGGCTTCCTTTTAGCACTTCCAGAGTTGTCTGGGTGGTGCCCAGCATCGGCTCTCCGTCCATCTGGAGAGTATAGGGAGTGCCAGAGTCAATGGAAGCCTTGGTAAAGGGAATGCAGCGGGCCTGGTCAGAGGTCAAGTGACGTCCGGACTGCATATCAAAGAAATGGCGGAAGGCATCCGCAAGGGTGGACCCAGCGAACAGCCATAAATCCATTATTCCATCATCCAGGTAGGCCCGGGGAGAAATCTCGGCCACACCTCCCACATAATGACGGATATTGCTGGCTACTGCCAAAAGGTAATGTCCCTCAACATGTTTATCATCAGCGGTGATCCGCAAATTCATACCGTGCCACAAGGTGGCGTTCCAAACCGTAGTGGCGAAGTATTCAGGTACACCCAGATATTTCTCAAAGCGCTTGCGCGGCTCCAACTTTTTTACTGTCAGGGCATCCAAGCCAATGCCCGCCCACATCAAAAATGGCTGGTTATTGCATAATCCCACATCAATGGCGCATGGTTTTTCATCTGCCAGCAGACGGACATTTTCGCGTAATGCACCCCAGCGCGGCCAGATAAACGCCTTCATCCCAAGTTCGATTGCCCACACGTTTGCCGATCCGGCAGGGAGGACAGCCAGGGCAGTCGTAGAATGGATTAACCCGGAGGCGGCCTGACCGACAGTTCCATCCCCGCCAATTACAAAAACGGCTCGAAAATTATCAGCGGCAGCCATGCGTGCCAGTTGGGTGGTGTGACGGCCATCAAGAGACTCTGCGACTTCCACACGAAGGCCATGATCGCTTAAAGTGCGGATCACCCCACTGATAAATGGGCGCACAGAAACGCGTCCAGCCGCTGGGTTATAAATAAGAAGTGTGTCAGCCATGCTCATATTATACTTTGGGCGGAGGGAGAAACGCCAAAAAACTGCGTGTTATAATCCTTTCCGGGCAAATTATGGAAGAGCCACGGCTACTTAATAAACGCTACCAACTGCTGGAGACACTTGGCAAGGGAGGAATGGCCATTGTCTACCGCGCCCAGGATCTGATGCTGGAACGTCAAGTGGCGGTCAAAGTTTTACGCGAGGATTTCTCAAGCGACCCGGCCTTCCAGGAACGTTTTCGCAGGGAAGCCAAGGCTGCAGCAAATTTATCTCACCCCAATATTGTCACCATGCATGATTTTGGGCTGGATAATGGGCAATTATTCCTGGTCATGGAATACGTCCCGGGCAAGGATTTAAAAACCCTTACCAAGCAGCGCGTGCGTTTCAGCCCAGAGGAAGCTATTCCGCTATTGATCCAGGCTTGCGCTGGCATTGGGTATGCCCACCGGGCTGGGCTGGTCCATTGTGATGTGAAGCCACAAAACATGCTGGTTACACCGGACATGAGACTTAAAGTTGCTGATTTTGGGATCGCACGCGCACTTGCGACAATTCATCCCGAAGAACAAGCTGACGTGGTTTGGGGGTCACCGCAGTATTTTGCACCTGAACAAGCCCAGGGAGCCGCCCCGGCTCCAGCGTCGGATGTTTATTCCCTTGGCATCATCATGTACGAGATGTTGACTGGGTCGCTGCCTTTCAATGCCACCACCGACTCTGACCTTGCCCGCCAGCATATTGAGGATGAGCCGCCCTTGTTAAGTGAACTGCTTCCTGAAATATCCCCTACTTTAGAGCAGATCTTAAAAAAGGTCCTTTCCAAAGAGCCTTCACAGCGCTACCGGACAGCCGATCAACTTGGGCGTGTCCTGATGAGCTTTGGCAATGCCAGATCCGCTCCGTCGCTGGCTTTGACACCTGAAGCCGCAGCCCTGGACATGGGAAGTTCTTCCAAGAAAAACGCAACCGTGGCAACTCCAGCTCTTGAAATTGACTGGGTCTCGGTGGGCCTGGGATTAATGGCCCTGGTGGCCGTGTTGGGGCTAATCCCTTTCTGGATGTGGGTATACTTCGTGTATAATCCGCCCATTCGGTAATCAAGGATGAAGCCGTACTATATTGCCCCTTCGGTTCTATCAGCAGATTTTACCCGCCTAGGTGAGCAGATTGCCGAGTGCGAGTCGGGAGGTGCGGATAGAATTCATGTGGATGTGATGGATGGCCATTTCGTCCCAAACTTGACGATGGGTCCGGTCATCGTTGAAGCTTGCCGGCGGTCGACCAGACTGCCGCTCGAGGTCCATTTGATGGTCGAACGACCGGAAAAGCTTCTGGAAGCTTTTGCCCAGGCAGGGGCAAACACCATTATTATTCACGTGGAGACCTGCCCGGATATTGTTAGCTCTTTAAAATCCATCAAAGCGTTTGGCTGCAAAGCTGGTGTCACGCTCAAACCGGAAACCCCCGCCCGTGGAATTGAACCTGGATTGAACGTGGCGGACCAGGTGCTGGTTATGTCAGTCCATCCCGGGTATTCCGGACAGGAATTTATGCCGGAGATTTTACCCAAGCTAGCTGAAATTCGGGGCAAATTGGACGAGATCCAGTCAACAGCCTGGTTGGAAGTGGACGGGGGCATTTCCGCAGAGAACATTTCCCTTGTCAGGGACGCAGGCGCAGATGCGTTCGTGGCAGCAAGTGCGGTTTTTCATCATCCAGGTGGTATCGGTGCAGGTATCCGATCACTCAGAGATCATCTGCGATAACGCCCATCAATCTGGTCGAATGCAGAAAATAAAAATCACGGCTTGCGCCGTGACCTTGAATGTGGATTTATAAAGTATCAGGCCGTCTTGACCAAGGTTCGAATACACTTTGTGCAAAGCGTCTTTTTGATCTTGCGGCCATTCTCGATAACGGTCACCTTTTGCAGGTTTGGATGGTAAGGACGATTTGTAACCCGATGAGAGAATGAGACATTATGTCCAAAAGTTGTAGCCTTACCACAGTGTGCGCATTTCGCCATTTTATTGACTTCCTTTCTTGCAGTATATACCCAGTACCTGTCTTTTGAGAGCGGCGTATTTTACCACGAAACGTATCCTTGTACAAGTCAAGTGTTATTATTGTGTAAAGAGGACAAAACCATGGGCAAAGAAACCACAACTTTAGGCGCGATCCATATCTCACCGAATGCTTTGGCGACCATCGCTTATCATGCCACGCTGACATCCTACGGGGTGGTTGACCTTGCTCCAAAGGACCTGGTTGAGGGTATTGCCACAACGCTTACCAAGGAACCAGCGCACGGTGTTGCGGTCCATTACAACGGTGAAGAAATTGATATTGATGTCCATATCATCATTGAGTATGGCACACGGATTACCTCCGTTGCAACCAGTGTTGCCAACGCGGTGCGTTACCAGGTGGAAAAAGCGTTGGGAATGGCTGTCCACAATGTAAATGTACATGTCCAGGGCTTACACGTTAGCGATCCCGATTAAGGTAAGGAGAATTTATAAGTATGAATGCGGATGTTCAGGCGCGGCTGGAGCGTATAAAACTCTCGCCGATAGACGGGCAAGCTCTAAAAAGACTGGTTGAAGCAGGACTTACCTGGCTGAGAGCCAACCAGCAAGTGGTCAATGCCCTTAATGTGTTTCCCGTACCGGATGGCGACACGGGTACCAACATGGTATTGACCATGCAGTCGGCGTACAACGAAATAGATCAACTCGGTATTCGTGGAATTGGGGAGATGGCTGCAGCTATTTCCCAGGGGGCACTCATGGGAGCGCGTGGCAATTCCGGCGTGATCCTTTCCCAATTGTGGCGTGGGTTTGCGCGTGCGCTGCACGGGCACGAGACCCTTGACGGGCCGGGGCTGGTGCATGCCTTCGCAGATGCACGCGATACTGCCTACAAAGGGGTCGTGCGACCGGTGGAAGGGACAATCCTAACCGTGGCAAAAGACGCTGCAGCGGCTGCTGCCCAAGCCATCCAATCCACCAATGATCTATGCGAGATCCTTGCCCGGGTTGTCACCGAGGCAGACGCCTCAGTCCAACGGACCCCGGACCTTTTACCGGTACTCAAGCAAGCCGGCGTCGTAGACTCGGGCGGCAAGGGCTTATTTTTTATTCTGGAAGGAATGCTGCGCTTTGCCCGAGGCGAATCGTTAGATACACCCACAGCTATCGTTCAGCCACTGTCGGCAATGAACCTGGAGAACACGATGGATTCTATTGAGCCAGGACAGGATTATGAAGTAGTTGTGGATTTTGTTCCCAGACAAGAATTGGATTTACCGAAATTTTACAGCGAATTGGAAAAGATTGGCAGCTCAATCCAGGTGGGTGAGGGGGAGGGAATGTATCGCATGCATATCCATGTCCCCACGGATAAACGATATGAACCCATTGACTATGTATTGACCCTTGGGACCATCACCAAGATCGGCATGGAGAACTTGCTCGCTCAAATGGAAGGGATCAACCATAAAGCATCCGGAGCGCATATCGAAGTGGCAAACATCGAACCAGGCCAGATTGCAGTAATTGTGGTATCGCCAGGCGCAGGTATATCGCGCGTTTTCGCCAGCCTGGGTGTGGCGGCCATCGTTGAAGGTGGCCAAACTATGAATCCATGCACGAAAGATTTTTTGGATGCTTTTGAAAACCTGCCAACTGATAAGGTAATCATTCTGCCCAATAACAAGAATATCATCCTGGCTGCACAACAAGCGAAGGCTGTAACCGTCAAAAAAGTGAGTGTGGTTCCCAGCAGCAGCATCCCGCAAGGATTGGCAGCGATGATGCAGCTGAATCCAGACGGTGAATTGGAAACGGTGTCAGCCAAGATGAACAAGGCAATCGAAGAAGTGCTAACAATCGAGATTACCACGGCAACCCGTACCGTTGAGATAGACGGGGTTGCGGTGGAGCAGGGTCAGGTTATCGCCCTTGTAAACGGTAAACTGGCCATTTCGGCGACATCAGTACAAGAAGCCTGTCTAAAAGCATTAGCGTTTGCACACGCTGAAGATCATGAGCTTATCACCCTGTTTCATGGAGAAGGGTTGCTAATCAGCGAAACCAATCGGATCGTGGATGTGATCCGGGCAGCTTACCCTGCACAGGAAATTGAATTGCAGGACGGTGGGCAGCCACATTATCAATTCATTATCTCGATCGAATGAAAGATATTGCCGGAGGATTATCCTCCGGCAATCACCTATGTCCAATGTTTGCATCCTTACTGATAGCACTGTACAGTTCATAAGCCCGAATTTTCCGGGACATGACCGGGTGTACGTCATCCCGTTTGAAATTCAAAACGGGAACAAGCCGATAAAAATTGGCCAATCCGGGAAGGATCTTGCCCAAAGATTGGATCCCCCATCCTTAAAAGAATTCGCAAGGTATTATGGTCAACTAAGCCGGGCGTACGACACTATTTTTGTCCTGACCTTATCATCCCTGCTCAATCCCGCAACCAGGATTGCCTCATCTGCATCATCTCAATTCAGCAACCCTTCCGTAATTCAGGTTATAGATACCCAAACCACCGGTATTGGGCTTGGATTGCTCGTCCAAGCAGCAGCTGCCGCAGCCGAGGCGGGTGCCCACCCAGCAGAGATCGAACGGCAGATGAGGGCATCCATTCCACGAATTTACATGCTTTTCTGTATTCCTGAGTTAACCTACCTGGCCCACTCTGGTTATATGGATTATTCGCAAGCTTTAGTTGCAGAAATGATGGGAATGTTACCCATCTTTGCGATAGAGGAAGGTCGTCTCACCCCGATGGAAAAGGTGCGTACTCAACGACATTTGTTCGAATCTTTTCTCGAGTTCATTGACGAATTCGAAAAGCCTGCCCATATTGCCTTGATGCGCGGGCTGAGCCACAATACAACCCGCACCAGGGCCATTCGCCAGTACGTCCAGGAGAATTTCCCGGAAACGCCTTTCAGCGAACATAGTATTGCTCCGCATTTGGCTGCATTATTTGGTCCACAGTGTACTGCACTCGTAATCATGGAAAAGGTGAATTAGAGGGTATATGAAAATCGGGTTCGTAACTGACAGCACAGCCGATGTGCCAGTGGATATCGCTGGTCAGTACGGAATTGAGATTATCCCGGCTCTGGTGAATATTGACGGTCAGAGTTATGCTGATGGGATCGATATTAGTCGCGAGGAGTTTTACGGTCGCCTGCCAGTACTTGACCCGCAACCGACGACATCATCCCCATCGGTGGGCTCCATCCAGGAACGGTATGAAAAAATGTTACGAACGGGAGCAAATTTTATTGTTTCCATCCATCCGCCGAATGAATTAAGCGGTATTTTTAATGCTGCCCGTCTTGCAGCTGAAGCGTTTGGCGACCGAGTTAAAGTTCTGGATAGCGGTCAGATCAGCCTGGGAATGGGATTCCAGGTGATTATGGCTGCTGAAGCTGCAGCCCGGGGTGCCATCCTGGATGAAGTAAGTGGAATTGTGGAGGGGATCCGACAGAGGGTGAGGTTGGCGGCTTTATTGGATACCATGGAATATATTCATCGAAGCGGAAGGGTTTCCTGGGCGGCAGCGAAAATTGGGACCATCCTCCGTCTTCAACCGCTCGTTGAACTTCGATTTGGCATCGTGCACAGGCTGGGGTTGGCGCGCACGCGCTTGCAAGGGATCGAGCGACTGTCGGATGCCCTCCAATCGTGGGGACCGTTGGAGCGGTTAGCCGTGCTGCATACCAATGCCGAAGCTACTGCCCGGTTATTGTTTGAAGAGATGAAATCCACGGTAACAGCCCAGCCATTAATGGTCAATGTCACAACCGCCATCGGGACGCATGTTGGGCCTAATGGAGTAGGTTTTGCAGCAGTTCCAATCAAGTCCTAGAGGAATTCCCTGATCTGAATATAATGATGATACAAAAAACCGGTGCTTCGAAGAGCGCCGGTTTTATCATTCATATAATAAACAAAGGTCAACCAAGATAATAGGTCATCCTCTGCAACCCGATGGAAGGGTCTAGATATTGAACCCGCACGCCTGATGGAACATTCAGGCTGATGGGTGCGTAATTCAATATGGCTTTGACTCCCGCTTCAACCAACAAGTTGGTCACATCCTGAGCGGCAGCAGCTGGAACACATAACATGGCTAATTTTATTGCGGAAGCCTTGAGAGCAGGAACAAGGTCTCTGGTGTCGCGGACTTCAAAATTGCCCACCCGTTCACCAATTTTTGCCGGGTCATTATCAAAAACCATCACCACTTGAAATCCGCGATCACTAAACCCCTGGTATCGCGATAATGCATGACCCATATCCCCCATGCCCACCACCGCAACATCCCAAACTCGGTGTACTTTCAAGATGCTGCGCAATTGATCAATTAAAAAAGAAATATCATAGCCTGTACCCTGCTTTCCAAACTCGCCGAACTGGGAAAGGTCCTTGCGGATCTGGGCAGCAGAGATACCCACTCTTTCTCCCAGCTCCTGTGAAGAAGTTGTGAGTTTCCCAACACTCTGCATGTGACGCAAGGCGCGCAGGTAAATTGGCAGTCGACTAACGATGATATCCGGGATACCTTGATTATTCATTTTGAGCCTCAATTTGATTGTTCTGGACAAACTTTACCATAAAAAATGGGTTTGTGCAATTCTTCATTTTACAGAAATGACGACATTTATCCCTTCACTTCCCTGGATATCAACGACTGATACCGGGAAAGGCAGGTAGTGACCAGCAGGATAGGAGAGGTCAGGGTTTTCAGGCCGAGTTAAATATGGGTAGGAATCAGTGAAACTACGGATGGATAGAGTAGCATTAGAAACGACCTCAATCTGTGCCCCAGTGGTTAACCCCCAGGTCCAGGTGCCGGGAGCGAGGCTTCCTATATATGTGGATGGATCAAAATAAAATGTATGTGGATCCAGTGCCAATGGGATATGGGTTGTGATGACTCCTTCGACCTGGTAGGTAATCTCGATGCCGGTCTCCAGCAGATGGTAGGTTTTTATACGTGTCCCATCCGGACTGGTGAAGACAATACCTTCAGGGGTGACTTCAGAAGCATAGGTCATCCAGGGTCGGGCTTCATCTGCAAAAGCACCAGGATTTACACTGGGATCCGCGGCTTGTCCAAGATCAAGATTTCATTCTGAGGGGTCACTTAACCCGATGGTGAACTGGCTGGTCGGCGCGACCAATTGGTGTGGACCAAGTATGTCAAGATAAACCAGGTTTGACATGCGAGCTCCTGCAGGACTTAGTATGGCGAAATATTTTTGGTTCGATACTATGCATACGGATATGCCGTCGCCCTGCAGGTCAAAATTACATCCGGAAATGGTTGAAGGGTTAGCCGCCCAGCGTGAGGCAGCCAACAATTCACCCACTTGTCCCAGATAATTGGCACGCAGCGCCATAAGTTGTTCGTCAATTGTTGGGGCTGAAAGCATGAAATAGGTTTGCCAGGCAGAATCGGTGAGGATATTGTTTGGGGCAGCGAATAATTCATTTAGCAAAGGAGATTTTTCGGAATTCGGGGGGGATTGATTTATGGAATTTGACTTTACCGGAAAGGTCATTAAATCTTCAGCAGAACAAGGCTGAATCCAGGGATGCGCTGCAATCCACGCGAAAGTGTTCCCAGCCATATCCTCATTACCCCAGGTTGATAGTGGCAAATCGCCTCCCAGCACAACCAGCTCGGATAGATCTTTAGAATTTGCTGCAGCAACCAGGATCCGGCGAGTATCGGTCGAGAGCCCCTCCTGGGTAGCCTGGATATCATCCGGTTTTGGGAGAGGAATGATCCGTGTGGTGCCAGAACCGGAGAGATGGGAATCATCTTCCAGCAGAAGGAATTGAGCTAAATAATCCAACTGGATGTTTGACGGATTATAAGCAAATTGGCTGGTGGGAAGGCCAAAACCGGCTGCGGCACGTCGGCTGAAGGAAATCGATTTTGCGGTGGGTTCGCCATAGGCCACATCCGGAAGGATCAGCAATCCCCGGCGTGCCAGGTCCTGGATTTGCGGGATGATCCCCATATAGTTCAATGCCGCTAGGCTCTCGGGAGTCTTCAAATCCAGCAACGCTACAGGGATGCGGTATTTTCCTGAGTTGTCAAGGATGTGCTTAAGGCCGTGGCGCTCGCCGCGCGGGCCGGTGTGTGCTCCATCCCAACGCCGTAAAGCCTGGGCTGGGGTGGCTTCGGGGAAACTATTCCAAAAAGCAAGCACCAGCGGAACTCGATTTTCGGGTGGAGGCGCGTCCGAGCGGACTGCTGCTGTTTCATCAACGGGGTTGAGGTCGCCAGAAGTAAAGGAAACCACTTTAAGAGAGAAGGGTTGGGGAATATCCCGGCTATTGAAGCGCACGGTCACTGTATCCAGCCAGGGATTGCGGACAAGGCGGGGAATGAAGTGCAATTTCCCTGGCCTTACCCTAACCCGGTTGTTCGCAGGGATATCGATCATTAAATCCCAGGGATTCCCGCCTGGTTGAGTATCAAGATATATGCAGAGCCGGTAATCGGGGGTGAGAGACAAATCGAGCAGATCCACCCGAATTTCAAGGTCAGAACCAATGTTGCGTGTGTAGATTGCCAGGATATCGGTGGAGGGAGTGGGGGTATTGTCCAAGGAATCAAGCAAGCGCAGATCAGCATAATTCCATTCCTGGTTGTTTGGTAAAGGGATGCAAGAAACCACGGACAGGAGAAACAGAGCCGAAAGAATGAGAAATGGAATGGAACGAATTGTCCTCTTCACCCTTATATTGTATATGAAAAGTATGCCAGCCCGTGACTGGCGCCTCATTGATCGACCATATTTGACACCCGGGACTCACTAAGGGAAATTCTGGATAGCCAGAGAATAGGCCACCAGTTGCAACCCATTCCCGGCCACCGGTGATAATTGGAATATATAAGATTGACCTGCAGGAAGCAGGATGGTTTTACCAGCATCACCGCAACCCAGCGTTCCCCAGCTGGAAAGCCTGACGCCACCCTGCCATAATTCCACTGCCAGGGTAGCATTGCCATGGCAGGTCAAGTCAAGGATCAACCGGGCATTTGTCCCAGTGGCTGAAAAGGGGGTGAACTCGACCCAATCTTCAGCATCTCCCTGAGGGGAAGAGACCTCACTGGAGTAGACAAAACGACGTGTCCCTATAGCAGAAAATGTCACCCGAACACCCGGGTTTCCGAGTGAATCTCCATCAGTTGTGGCTGGACCGACCGTGGGGGAGGGAGTCATTTCAGGACCGGGAGAAGTGCCGGCATCAGCAGCAGGCGTAACAACATTACCGAAATCGTCGAGCACAGGCAGATCAGAGGAGGCATCTGTTTGGACATATTGCGAAGTGACCCAGCCGTGCTCCCCGGGACCTGCAAGATAATCAATCTGTAACCATGAAGACGCGGTGTTCTTGCCGGTTAGAGAGACCGTGACTCCTGGTTCAAGTACGCCAAGGGTATCAAAAGTAGTTCCAGGGCCGCTGCGGACATTCAAGCGCTGGATCACGCGCCCGGATGGTCCTGTGGGGGTGGGCGTGGCATCCAGCGGAACCACAACCCCCGGCGGGAGTGTTATGTATTGAGCAGCCACCCAGCCACGTCCCTGGGGTGAGGGCGGGATAGAGAATTTGAAACCATGCACCAACGCTGTCCCTGGTAATGATTTTGACCTTCCCCCCGGCTTCCAACAAACCGAGAGAGTCGTAAGTCGTTCCGGGACCGCTGCGAACATTGACCTTGATCGCCAGCGTCCCATCAATGAAAATCGGGGTGACTGTCAGTGTCGGCTGTTGAGAAGGCTCAGGAAGAGAGGGTGTGAATGATGAAACAGGCGAAGGGGTGGGAGATGCAGATGGCGTGGCAGTAGGGTTAGAAGCCCCGCAGCCTGCGCTAAGGAAGCAGACGAGTGTCGACAGGAGCATGAGTTTCTTCATCCGCTGAATTTTACTGCTTCTTCCAAAAACCCGTGCAACATTGCCATGGAAACCAAAAGCCAGCCGGGTGAGGCTGGCTTTTACGATTAGTGATGACAAATCAAGAGATCTTTCATCACGGTGTGACGATGACAGAAGAATTAACAATCGATTCAAATGCAGATTGATATTTTGACCACTCGGTTTGGGGACATACCCCGAAGAATAAGATGATCTCTGCACCCCGTAAAACTGCAGTGAGATACGCATTAGACGGGGTACCGCTTGTATCGGTCAGGGTATAAACGCCTGAGGCGGCTGGAATACCATTCAGCGTGAATGTGCGCAGATTTTGGCCTCCAGTAATATTGTTAAAATATGTTGTTGCTATGTAATCCACAACAGACCCCATCGATTTAGTGTCAACGGGATAGGAGAGGTCACCGGTTGTTAATACATTGGTGATGATTGCCATTGCAGCCCCAGATGTGGGAGCACTGGAGGAGTCGGTCAAGATGTCTGCCGAAGAGGCAAATATGATGGTAAACCCGCTGGATGCATCCCCTGAATCGGAATATTGCCATGTTGCCGGGTAAGTCAGGCTGATCCCGGCTTGCGGATTGTTATAGAATAGCCCGGTTGGAGTTGGGGAGGGAAAGAAATTGGATATTACGGGAATATTTATTTGGAAGAAGTAAACCCCTGCCACCAAGACGATGCAACACAGGCAAAGAACAATCACCGCAATGGCAAGACCGATCCACAAACCTTTGCGAGAGCGACGGGGTGGAGGAGGCGGGGGCGGAAAGGATTGCGCATTTTCTGGCATGGATTGCATGATTTAGCACTCCTTATTTGTATGGTCCTATCGGGAATCCATAATAAGTATTCTAGCATAAAAGCCAGTCACCGCAACAAAACCCCCGATGATTATCGGCGGATCGCACAAGATAGGCGTGAGAGACTTCCGTCTCGATTTCTGCTATGCTTTTGCTCCTTTGAAAAAGCAAGCCTGGGGGAACAACCAGGTAGGATTGTGGGAGGGTGCGACAAGGATTAGCCAATCAAAACAACGGATAAATAAAACTCACCTCGCTTGGTCCATGCGAGGTGAGTAACATAATCCATTAATTCATGGTTGGATTTGGAGTGGTTATGGAAATAATCCTTTCATCAATCCAATTAGCAGTACCAGGTCACTATTTAAGAGAATTTGTTAACCCGGTGATCAGCTGTTGTTGCTCAGCAGAAGTCAATCGGGCAGATGGGTGCATGGGAAGGTAAATCAGCGGCGGCATTTCTCCGCTTTGGATTTTCTCGGCCACCTCGCCTGCTCCACGCTGATTGCCAGAAGTCCACTCCGAGAAGTTCAATCGGCGCCGCCCTTCCATAGTATCGTTGTAGACAAGCCATGAGACAGGAGCAACGTAACTATACCAGGGCCAGACAGTTTCGTTGCTATGGCAATCAAAACAAGCTCGTTTGGCCAATGCACGTGTTTGGGGACTGTCCCAAGGTGGTTCCGCAACTACTGGAGGGTTATTTCCCCTAGCCGGCAGGGGGATCAATTGGATAAGCAACCCCACCAAGAGCAAACCAATAATGACCCCAGCGATTATTTTCTTCATTGATTATTTTCTCCCGGTTTCTGCATAATCAAATATTCGAGGAATATTTATCGGTTTAAAAAAAAGAAAAACCAATATTCAAAACCAATATTTTGATTACAGTTGGTAGCATTTGTGATTTTAACCTCAAACTACCATTTGGGATAGTTTTTTTTGCGACCTTCGGATCCATATGCTATACTGGGGATAGAGAGGGACCATGCCCGGTATTTATCATGCCAAGACTTCTAATTCAAATGGATGCACGACTGCCTCGCCTGAAGGAATTTCTAATTCAGGCAGTCTCAACAGAGATGCAAAACCATGCGAACGACCACAAGCAGAACCGGGAAGCCGTGCGCCGTTTTTTGGTGGAGGCGTATGGCCTAACAAAGGCGGACTTAAAACCCGAGCTGCGTGACGGGGTTATTGATGCTGCACTTGCTGACCTGATAGGGTATGGTCCGCTGGAATTGCTCCTGTCCGATCCAGTGACAAGCGAGATTATGGTCAATGGGGCGGACCAAATATTCATTGAGCGTGATGGCGAACTGCTCGAGACTGATGTGAAATTTGATAATGAAGATCACCTTCTGCGCATCATTGACCGCATTGTAAGCCCGCTTGGGCGGCGGGTTGATGCGGATAACCCTACAGCCGATGCACGCCTGCCCGATGGTTCGCGAGTTAATGTAATCATCCCACCTGTATCAGTGGATGGACCGCATATAACGATCCGAAAATTCCTGCAAAACAAAACAACCATGGATGACCTGGTTTCAATGGGCGCTCTGACTGGATACATGGCGAAGTTTTTGGAAGCCTGCGTAGTGACGCGCCTGAACATTCTCGTCACCGGGAATACCAGTTCCGGCAAGACAACCGTTCTTAATGCCTTATCCGGCTTCATCCCCGATAATGAACGCATTGTGACGATTGAAGACGCGGTTGAATTGAAACTCAGGCAGCGCCATGTTGTACGGTTGGAAACCAAACTCCCCAACGTGGACGGGGGTGGCGAGGTGAGCGTTCGCGAACTTGTCCGGAATGCCTTGCGGATGCGCCCGGACCGTATCGTTGTGGGAGAAGTGCGCGGTGGTGAGGCGATGGATATGCTCCAAGCAATGAATACCGGTCACACCGGGTCGCTAACCACCTTGCATGCCAATATCCCACGGGATGCCATCTCGCGACTGGAGACGATGGCAATGATGGCGGGATTGGATATGCCGCTCCTGGCTATCCGTAAACAAATCGCGGCAGCTGTAAATCTAATCGTCCACCTGGCACGCCTTCCAGATGGTTCGCGCAAGATGACTCACATCACCGAACTGTCAGGGATGGAAGGGGATATCGTCACATTAACTGACATTTTTAAATTCGATCAAACCGGAGTCTCTCCGGAAGGGAAAATAATCGGACAAATACGACCGACCGGGATGCGCCCATTGTTCAGTCCCAGGTTGGAAGCATCTGGATTCAAACTGGGAGGAGAAATCTTCGGGGCTGGATTATAGAGGTTCGAATTCCCCTCATGGTACTGGACCATACATGCACTAAATGAAGTAAAAAACCGAAAGTTTTCTCGTGATATAATTTCTTCACCAGACCAGTTTTGGACCGGAGGTCAAATGGAAATTACATCCAAAAATTATAAGCATTGTGACTTGCTCCGCATTAAGGGTAAGGTGGATAGCTTCACTGCACCCGACCTTATAAAAGCCATTGAAGACCTCAACAATGCGAAACGCTACAAGATCATCCTGGACCTGAGCGAACTTGAGTATATGTCAAGTGCCGGGTTTCGGGCTCTCCTCCTTGGACAGCGCAATTGTAAACGCTATAACCGGGGGGAGATTGTGCTTGCCTCTGTGCCCAAAAAGGTGATGGATGCGCTTGAATTGACCGGGTTTACACCACTATTCAAGATATTTGATGAAATTACATCAGCGGTCGGTAATTTCTAACCTGCAACATTAACTGAAAGAAGTAAGGGCCGCCTCCATCCTACCAATTGTGAGGCGGCTTCGCCATTATTATGCGTACAGAAATCTTCTCCGCGAATCTTAACCAGTTGGATGCCATCCGTGAGTTCGCCGCCCGGGCGGCGAAGGATGCGGGGATGGATGATTCCGCCATCTATGCAGTTGAATTAAGCATGGATGAAGCATGCACCAACGTCATTGAACATGCTTACGAAGGAAAGGATGGGGGCGACATTGAATGTACCTGCGACACCGATGATAAAAATCTAACCATCATCATTCATGATCATGGTAAATCGTTCGATCCATCAAGCATCGCCCTGCCTGACCTGGATGCAGATCTTGACTCACGACCCATAGGAGGCTTGGGGGTTTTCCTGATGAAAAGGCTCATGGATGAGGTGCGTTTCGAGCCTATGGGGGAAGCAGGCAATGTTTTGACCATGATCAAACACCGGAAAATCGACCCGGAAAAAGGAAAAAGCAATCGTCCTCAATCAGCCTGGAAGCAGGTTATTGCACTGGGCGAGGAACTTATGCGAGCTTCCTCTCTGGTTGCCCAACGGGACCTTATCCTTTCGTCAACGGAAAACATCCTGGGGTGCCATGCAGAACTTTGGCTGGATGGAAGGTTATTTCGGCTTCCCGGGATAAACCAGGATCCACTATTCCCGGAACAACCACCCACCAATCAAATGCTGAAAGCCTTTTCCACCGGTATCACCACTTCTGAAGAAGGGAAAAAAACCATCCTTGCCGTCCCTCTAAAAAATGGTGACCTGGCGATGGGTTCCCTCCAAGTTGAAAGACCTGAACGCACATTTTACCAAAAAAGATATCGAACTTCTGGATGGATTGGCAGGTCACATCTCATTAGCGCTGGTTGCTTCACACCGATTTGCCATTGAACAATGGCGGATCGAGCAATTGACACTTGTGCGTAAGGTAAGTGCACAAATAGCCAATGTTCTTGATCTGGATAAATTGTCTAAAAGGGTCACGAGACTTATCCAGAGAACTTTCCATTACTATTATGTTGGCATATTCACCCGTGAAACGGGCGGAGAAACACTCACATTTCGCTCAAGCGCCGGACCAGAACATGGTGGTGGCAAGCGGGTGAAAGCCGTTTTTGGGGAAGGGTTGGTGGGGAGTGCCGCCAAAACCGGAGAAGAAGCAGTCGCAAATGATGTCCGTTCTGACTCACGTTATAAGTTTATTGAACTGCTCCCTGAAACGGAGTCTGAGGCTGTTCTCCCTTTAAAAATTGAAGATAAGATCCTGGGAGTTTTGGATGTACAGTCAGACCAGTTGGAGGCATTTCATCCCAATGATCTGCTTGTTTTACGAGCACTGGCTGATACGATTGCCATAGCGATCAATGGGGCGCGACTTATATGGAGAATTGCAAATCCGCGCCGATCACCTGTCAATGGTGAAGGAAGTTAGTGAAGATATTATCTCCACTCTTGATCTTGATGAGCTGCTCAATAAAGTGGCCGTCATTATCCAGAAACACCTGAACTTTCCTTATGTGCACCTGTATTCAGTACATCCCATTCGGAGGCAGATCATCTATGAGGCTGGCAGCGGGGTGCGCAGCGCTTCGCTTAAAGGGTCTGTCTTTGACCTGGAAAATGACCAGGGAATAATTTCCTGGGTTGCTCGAAATGGAAAGACAATGCTGGTGAACGATGTGACGAAAGAACCACGCTATCACCCTTCTCCTCTTCCACCCGAAGACACTCGCTCAGAGATGACCATTCCACTGGTTTTTGATATACAGGTGATAGGGATTCTCGATCTGCAAAGCAACCAACTTAATGCTTTTAGTGAAGACGACCGCTTTTTATGTGAGGCGATCGCTGATAATGTTGCGGTTGCGATGCATAATGCAGACCTGTTCCGAACCGAACGTTGGCGGCGCCAGGTGGCAGACAGCTTACGTGAAGTGACCGGTCTAATTTCAGCAGACGTGGGCCTTGAAGATGTATTGGATAGTATTCTTCGGGAGCTCGAACGAAATCTGCCATGTGATGTTGCAGCCGTCTGGCTGCTGGAGGGGGACAACCTTATCCTAGCCCAGGTTCACGGGGCTGACATCATGGAGGTGGATAGCGCAGCGCACCGCTGGCCGGAAGCCTATGGATTTCTCACGTCCGCCTTGACCGCTGACCAACCGATCATTAGAAAACCAGATGATCCGATTGGTCCCACCGGAACGGCCCTGGGTTACTCTGCTGACTATTCTTCAATTGCTGCAGGCTTGCGCGCAGGTGAGCGACCACTTGGCGTTTTAACTCTCTCTCACCATACAGCCGGGCGATACGGTCACGAGGCTCAGGCCATGACCGCCACTTTTGCGAATTATGCTGCCGTGGCAATTGAAAACGCCCGATTGTATGATTCAACCCAGGAGCAAGCATACGCTTCCGCTGCTTTGTTGCAAGTAGCCCAGGCAGTGACCAACTCAAATAACCTGGATGAGACCATCAGCAGTATTGTCCGCATCACGCCCATCCTTGTGGGAGTTAAAGCTTGTGCAATATATTTATTGGAAACTGATCATTTTCACCCTACTCATTCCTATGGGTTCTCAGAAGAGGCTCAGGCTATTCTTTGGAATAAGGATTTCCCCGCCGGGGATTTTCCATTGCTTGATTCTGTTTGCGAAAACGCCCAGATGGTGGTTGGATTACTTCCCTCAGAGATATCCGAAGACTGGCTTGATCCGGAACTCGCTCGCACAGAGCAGGAAACAGCATATGCATTGCAGACAGGTGAACATTTATTGATCGGTTTTCCTCTAATGATCAAAAGTGACCTGTTTGGGGTTATGCTCGTGGAGGAAGAATTTGACGCAAGGCGTTTCCGTCAAAAGCGGGTGGACATTGTCAGCAGCATTGCCCAGCAGGTGGCTTTCAGCATTCAAAATGAACACCTCCAGCAGGAGATGGTAAACCGGGAGCGCTTGGAACACGAAGTTCATCTTGCCCGTCAAATCCAGAAGACTTTCCTGCCCGAACACCTGCCTGAATTAGATGGTTGGAACCTGGCTGCCACCTGGATCACTGCAAGACAAGTAGGGGGAGATTTTTATGATGTGTTTGAACTTCCCGGGGGACGATTGGGTTTACTCATCGCGGATGTTTCAGATAAAGGTATCCCGGCAGCTCTCTTTATGGCGCTAACGCGGACACTGGTGCGGGCGGTTGTTTTCGACACACCTTCTCCAGCGGATGCCATGCGGCAGCGTAAATTCCTTGATCATTCCAGATAACCAGCAAGGCATGTTTGTCTCGGCAGTGTATGGAGTATTGACACTAGAAAGTGGAGAATTCGTCTATGCCAATGCCGGACACAACCCGCCCATTTGGTTAAGCGGCGCCACGCGGGTGATGCAGATGCTTCGGCGCACGGGGGCGGCTCTCGGGATTATCGAGGATGTGCCAATGGAAGACCGGACGATCACCCTTGCACCTGGCGACTTCCTCCTGCTTTACACGGACGGTGTCACCGAGGCCTTTTCACCGGAGGATGAAACCTATGGGGATGAGAGACTGAAACAGGTGCTTGAAGCTGCAGAGGTGACAACAGCACGCGGGGTATTGGATGCTCTTGAGGCATCCGTAAGACAATTCATGGGTCTGCTTCCGCCGGCAGATGATTTGACCATGCTGGGGATCAACCGGACGGTATAGTTTTCCTGGAATTCTTGATTTGTCAGGCATTAAATCGGGCTGATTTTGCAGAAAATCTGCCGATTTTGGCCTCATGGTATAATATTTGTGCTGGAAATCTCAATAGGAGCATCCCACATTGGCTTTCAATCCCCTCAATTGGCTTCTGGGTCTATTTTCTCTGGATATTGGTATAGACCTGGGTACAGCCAACACGCTGGTCCATGTTCGAGGTAAAGGGATTGTAATCAATGAACCTTCCTGGGTGGCAATCGATAAACGTACCCGCCAACCACTAGCAATAGGACTGCAAGCCAAGGAAATGGTTGGACGCACATCCGGAAATATTCTTGTAGTGCGTCCACTGCGGGATGGAGTGATATCTGAATTCGAAATTACAGAGGCCATGCTGGAATATTTTATTGGTAAAGTTCATGAGCAAAGTGTCGTACCCCTGCCACGCCCGCGCGTGGTAATCGGCATACCCTCCGGTGTAACCGAGGTGGAGAAGCGTGCTGTTTACGATGCCTCCATGTCTGCTGGAGCCCGAGAAACATACCTGATCGAAGAGCCAACGGCTGCCGCGCTGGGGGCAGGTTTACCTGTCGGAGAGACAGTCGGTTCGATGGTCGTGGATATTGGCGGGGGAACGACTGAAGTGGCGGCTTTGTCTATGGGAGGGGTGGTTGTCTCCCGCTCGTTGCGTGTAGCAGGTGATGAATTGGACCAGGACATCGTCCAATATATCCGCAACAAATACAACGTCCTGGTTGGTGAGCGGGTAGCTGAACAAATAAAATGGAATATTGGCTCGGCATTCCCTCTGCCCGTCGAGAAAACCATGGAGGCACGCGGCCGTAACCTGGTCACTGGGCTACCTGAATCGATAGAAATATCGTCGGTAGAAGTACGTGAAGCCCTCTCTCAATCAGTACAAGTGATCGTCGAGACCATCAAAGATGCGCTTGACGAGGCTCCACCTGAAATCATAGCTGACCTGATGGACATAGGGATATGCCTGGCAGGTGGGGGAGCTCTCCTGGGAGGGCTGGCTGACCGTCTTTCTGATGAGCTCAAATTGCGTGTCTGGGTCGCTGAAGACCCCTTGACCTGCGTGGTGCGCGGAACCGGCATTGTGTTGGATAATTTCTCCTCCTCTAGCCGTTACCTGGTTGGGTTGGAGCGCGGCAGCACGCGTCACTCCTGAGCGCGTAACCGTGTCACTCCGGCGCGGATTTCCCGATTGCCCATGAAAACAAATTTCCCTCGTTCCCTGCAGAATATCATTATTCTCTTGGTGGCTGTTGGCCTGGTGGCACTCGCCTTGGGCGGGTATTTTAATCCGGTCACATCCTGGTTCGCCCGGGTAACCGTTGATGCTCAAACATGGATATCCACCCGCTACCTGGCAGTAGCGGATTTCCTGACTGTCCCGCGCGATGTCGCCTCCCTACGGGAGCGAAACACCGAACTTGAAGGAGAAGTGGCACAACTCCAGACACAGGTGATTGACCTGCAGCAAAAGGTGACCGAGACAAACATTCTCTCTGCCCTGGTGGACTTTGCGCGCGCGCAAATCCTAACTACTCTTACAAAGCAGCTGCAGTAATTGGTCGAGACCCCAGCCCATTCCTTCGTTTTATCATCATAAATATCGGTTCAAACCAGGGGATTTTGCCAGGAATGCCGGTTGTAACAGAAAAAGGACTGGTGGGTCGCGTGGACGCCGTCATCGCTGAAGCTTCGCGAGTGCAATTGGTAACGGACGCGGCATCGGCAGTAAATGTGCGCTTGCAATCCTCAAATACCGAGGCGATGCTGGTAGGTTCTGTTACTGGAGATGTGTCACTGGATATGATCTCCCAGGATGCCACCGTGACAGTCGGAGATGTCGTGCTAACCTCTGGTCTAGGCGGCAGTTATCCTCCCAATCTCCTGGTGGGGCAGGTAGTCAGTGTCCGCAAACTTGCTACAGAATTGTTCCAGCAGGCTGCCATTCAAACAAACGTCGATTTCAACCAATTGGGCTTTTTGCTGGTTATTACCAACTTCTCATCAGTCGATATCACCCCCTTGATTGCTACTCCGGGACCCTAAAAAGATATGAGGCGGAGTATTCTGGCTGCAATCCTAATTCTTGGTCTGGCAATCATTCTCCAGACCTCAATCATAGAGCGAATTAATCTCCTTAATGGTGCAGCTGACCTTGTTCTCCTTATCGTGGCCGCCTGGTGCTTACAAGAGCGATCCCGGGGTAGCTGGTTCTGGGGAGTTTCTGCCGGACTTCTGGTTGGATTTGTATCGGGAATTCCCTGGTATATATATCTGCCCGGTTATTTGATCATTGTGGGTCTGGCTCGGGTGTTGGCGCACCGGGTTTGGCAGGCTCCCCTTTTAGCGATGTTTACAGTTACTTTTATTGGGACAATGGTTATGCTCATGCTCACTTTTTTGGAAAGATCCTTAACGGAAGTACCCCTACCATTTAACATATCTTTCGTTCAAATCATCCTGCCAAGCATATTGCTAAATCTGCTCATGGCAATCCCCGTTCATTCCCTTGTTCGGGATCTTGCAAACCGCCTATATCCCGCAGAGGTGGTGGCGTGACAACCAAAACCATTCCGACCCGGTTTTTGAACTGGCGTGACCTGTTTGTATACGGGATCCTGGTCAGCGTTGGAGTGATATTCGTCCTGCGTTTGTTCAATTTGCAGATTTTAAACGGGAAAAGTTACGTACTGCAAGCAGAAAGTAATCGAACGCAGACGATCAGTGTACCTGCCCCGCGGGATCATTTACGACCGTAATGGCACCATCCTTGCCCGCAACATCGCTTCCTATAGCGTTGTCATCACCCCGGCCGCGTTGCCGGATGATGATGGCGATATCCAACGAATTTACCGCGAATTGTCTGTGTTGACAGGAGTTCCGGTAAACAACGGGACCGTGGATGAGGCGAAATTACTGCAAGCCTGTACTCCTGGCCCGGGTATTACCCAACTCGTTGACCTGGGAATTTCCAATGCTCCGTACGACCCGGTCAAAATCCAATGTTATGTAAATGAGAAAACCGCGATGGTAGTTCGAGAGCATGAAGTGGATTGGCCTGGAGTGAGCGTGGAAATTGAGCCGATGCGGGATTATCCGACAGGTTCATTGACTGCAACGGTCGTAGGCTTTTTGGGACCGATCCCGGCTTCGTTGGAAATGGAATACCGTTCCCAGGGTTTCCTGCCCAACCGCGACAAAGTGGGATATGCCGGGGTGGAATATTCATTGAATGATACGTTGATCGGGACTCCTGGTGAGCGTACCGTAGAAGTGGACGTGGCTGGCCAGGTATTAAGCAACCTGGCACCGCCCATTGCACCCGTACCAGGGAACAACCTTGTCCTCACAATTGACACCCGCCTACAGCAAGCGGCTGCTGCCATTTTGAAGCGCGACATTGATTACTGGAACAATGATTTTTATCATAAATACCAGGTCTCCAGCGGTTTGGTCATTGCCATGAATCCCAAAACGGGTGAAATCCTAGCCATGGTGCAATACCCAACCTATGAGAACAACCGCATGGCCAGGATCATCCCATCCTATTATTACAACCAGTTGCAGCAAGATCCCGCCCACCCCCTGCTTAATCTTGCCATATCGGCAGAATTCCCCCCAGGCTCAACTTTCAAAATCGCGACGGCTACCGGGGCATTGAACGAAGGTGTTGTCACGCCAACCACCCTTATAGATGCTCCCGCCATGATCGGACTAAAAAATATCTTTTCCCCAACCGATCCTGGCAGTATTCAATTTTATTATGACTGGACCTACACTTTCTATGGCCAGACTAGTGGACTTGGGAAAATTCCTTTCCTGGAGTGCATTGCGCGTTCCAGTGATGTGTGCTTTTATAAAGTAGGCGGCGGATTTGCCAATGAGATCGAACAAGGTCTGGGCATTGAACGTCTCCAGCAATACGCCGAAGCCCTGGGATATAACCAGCCAAGCGGTATAGAACTCCCAGGGGAATTATCAGGTCTTATCCCCGACCGGGCATGGAAACGAATTTATAAGGGTGAAAACTGGTCAACAGGCGATACCTATCTCGCCGCGGTAGGACAGGGATATATTGGTGCCACTCCACTGCAAGTGCTCATGTCAGCAGCGACAATTGCCAATGGTGGACGATTGATGCAGCCAACGATTGTCCGTGAAATTGTGGATGGCGAGGGGAATGTCATACAGCCGTTTACACCGCGCGTGCGTTGGGACATCACAGCTGACCCGGTCATTAAAGATTACAGTTGCGTCAATGGAGAATGCAACCCAACAGGAACGATGAAAACAGTGAGTGTTTCTGCGGTTCAAGAGGTTGCGGCGGGGATGCGCCTGGCAGCCTCAGATCCCTCCGGGACGCTCAACCATGACTTCTCCTTCCTGAATTACCCGATTGCGATCGCCGGGAAAACAGGGACAGCTGAGTATTGTGATGATGTGGCAAGAGTAAAAGGTACTTGTAACCCAGGTAACTGGCCGGCACATGCCTGGACGGTGGCGTATGCACCGTATGACAACCCTGAAATTGCCGTTATTGCTTTCTACTATAATGCCGGAGAAGGCGGACGGGTGGCTGCTCCCACAGTGAGGGATGTCATGAGTGCATATTTCCAATTAAAAGGGGTCGATACATCGCAAGGGTTGACGGGAAATCCGTAAAACGCGATTAAACCAATAAACAGCACCTGGCAGGATCATTTGCCAGGCGCTGTTTAATATTTAACTGATTTAATTAATTATTGAACCTTAAGCAATACTTTTCCTTCGTCCCATAACTGCTCCAACAGGTAATACCGGCGCAGATCGGCATCAAAAAGATGGACAACGATATCTCCGTAGTCTACGATCATCCAACCTGCGTCGGGAGTACCCTCGATACGACCTTTCTTCTTATGCTCCTGGAGAGTTTTTTCAATCACTCCATCTGCCAGGGCATTCAGCATGCGGTTACTGGTGGCAGTACAGATGATGAAGTAGTCCGCGAAGGAGATGATCCCTTTTAGATCCAGAAGGAGTATATCCTCCGCTTTTTTGTCTTCCAGGGCATTTACAATGGTATGTGCAAGTTCAAGGGTATCCAGATTTCACCTCATTCCAGGGTTTCCAACTATTAGGATATTCGTTCCAATTGCATCGGTTTTAAGGGCAGGGTATATAGATCCGTATAAACTGAACCACCCGGCCGCAGGTCAGATTGGTATAGGTGCAAGGCATTTATGGATATCGTCCCAAGTGCGCCAACGTTCGTCCTTTCAATGGCGGCGCGAATGGTTTGCATCCCGGTCGCTATATTATTTTGACCGACCCGCGCGATGGTCAAATGTGGGGAAAAAGGACGATCCTCCGGGGAGTAACCCAGTCGTGTTGATACTGTTTCGACGCCCTGCATGAGTGCCTTCAAAGCAAGGGAGGCTTCGAGTCCAATCCAGAGGACACGCGCCCGGTGTGGATTCGGGAAAGCTCCAAGTCCGCCAACAGTGATAGTAAACGCCTCATGATTAAGAGTTTCCCCCTTAACGCATCAGCCAACCGAGCGAGGTTGTCTGGTGAGACATCCCCCAGAAATTTGAGTGTTAGATGGACATTATCAAAAGGTACCCAGCGAACTAGAGGTTTTGAAAGTATCCTTTGCAGTGGGAGGATACTGCGAGCTACAGCATTTTGGATTTCGGAGGGAATATTAACCGCGATGAAAGACCGAAGCATCATGCCGTGACAGTCTCCTCCGGCATACCTATATCGAGCCTCCTGAAAATCCAAGAACTTGGTGGGATAGGTGATCGTGCTCCACTGGCATGAAAATGTGCATTTTCCGAAGAACTCGGGATTCCAAGATAACCAATCCCCTTCCTTAAATACCCCGTGTTTTTAATATTCAGTGGGGGAAAGTAATGGTTCTGATTAGTTGACAATAATCGTTTTGCCTCAAAAAGCATAAAAGATATCACAGGATGAATAAAAATAGCACATGTATAAGGAAATGACAAGGGGATTAAGGTCGCAGGCTCGCATAATCTGCCGGCGTATCCAGATCTTGTAAAATACTTTGGTCAGCAGATATGTATTCCACCTGTCCCGAATAGGTATTCAGAAACTGTCGAGGGGTGGTGTTGAAAGGAAGGGCCAAGATACTTTGCCAAAGGAGGCGCGCAGCCAGCCATGGATGACCGCGCCGGTTCTTGTAACTTGGAATTACCAGGGGGGACAAGGTTTGGATAAATGTGTCGCAGATCCTCCTGACTGTCTCTTGCTGTACCTGTGGCTGATCGCCAAGTCCAATGAGCGCTGCCTGGGTTTGGGAATCTAGCGAAGCCAACCCAGCCTGAATTGAACTTAACATTTCCCCGCGTTCAAATTCCGGGTTGAAAACCGCCTGGACCGGGTATCGTTTTGCCAATTCGGTCACCATGTTCTCGATCGGTTCGCGTGTCGCGCCTGTGACAACAATGATTTCATCCATCCCCGCGGCAGCAAATGTGGTCACAACCTGTCCGAGGACAGTCGTCGTACCCCATGGAAGGAGCATTTTGGGTTGACCCATGCGGCTGGAAAGGCCTGCAGCCAGGAGGATGGCAGAGATGTTATTCCTCATTTAGGAGCCTCCCATACTCTTCAGGCGAATCAATGTCAATTAATAGACTCTCATCCTGCCAGGGGAGATAATTTATCGAAACCCTGCTAAAGATCCCCCGTCCTCCCACATCCCCTCTTAGTGCCATCAAATCGGGAAATGTCGATCGATCGAACAGCACAGGATTTGCGCGCTGCCCGGCAACCAGCGGCGCGACGATTGGGGCAAGCGACCGGGAATGCTCTTCGCAAAGGGCGCTCAGAATGGTTGGCGAGATCTGCGGTTGGTCGGCAAGAAGAAAAATGACTGCACCAACCATTTCACAGTCTTTCTCAATTTCCTCATCCATTGACAATGAAGATTGTGGGGCAGGATGTTGGAGGAATTCCAACCCTGCCTGCATGGAGGTACTTTGACCGTTTTGCCAATCCGGATTGTGAACAATTTTTACAGGAATATTTACCAGCGCAGCTTCCACTTGTTCTGAATATGCACCGGTGACCACCACTACGGGCGAAAGGCCTGCAGTAAGCGCTGTTTCTGCCACGGCCCTGACGAATGGTTTACCATGCCAATCCAAAATTTGTTTGGGATGCCCATACCTGGACGCCTCTCCACCTGCCAAAACAACCCCCGCAACAGGTTCGTAAACTGCATGAATCTGGGCGTTTTCAAGCGACCCTATGACAATGGAATGAAATATGGGGAGGAGTTTTTTCGCCAGCGTTTTCCCATCTGCCTGTAATTCCGGATTGTCGGCTTGATTTAGCAAGGAAATTCGACATGCCTGCCGAGGTATGTTTTTAAGTCCGCCGGAAGGATGGGTGAGCACATGAGAAAGGGCTTCAATCGTGATGGATTCACCCAACATTAATCCGCTCAGGTGGGCAAAAATATCAGGGCGGTGGACGAATTGCTCCGAAAGCGGTTTCCCCAAGCCGGTCAACCCAGCGACCACAACGACCTGGTCGACAAATTCCGGGATTACCGGTTCATTTTGATTGGGTGCTTTCAACGGCTTTCGGCGGGAACCATCCGCTTCGATAAGCAGGGGCAGGCGGTAGTGATCATGAATTTCGCGTAGCCGCGAGAATATCTGCATTCACCCCTAATGTCCGATCCCCCTCCTTTGGTCCTGTAACCAGCATCACTCCGCACAAGTTCTTTTGAAATGATTCCAAATCTGCCGGATTCTCAGGCACCCAGTGCGAATCTGCTGATTTGATCTGGTCCACATGCAGATGTGTGGTGGCAGTCACAATGACTGCTCCCCCTTCCAACTCAAGTTCACGCGCTAATTGGAAAATCGCTGTTGTCTTTCCCCCGGAGCCCACAAAGGCAATGCAAGGTGTTTTTGAGAGACGTATCGCCTGCGATAATCTCATAAGCATTTCTCACATAGGCTGGAAGACACTATCAGGCCACTTCGATTGGATGTTGCTGATACCCAGGTCAAGCCCATAATTGTGAGCGTACGTCTGGTCTCGATAATATTGCTTCCAGCACTCCACCGCCAATGGCTAATGCTTTATCAGAGACCAATTCGCAAAGGCGAGGGTCACTGCGGGGGTCAATATCCCCGATTTTCAAGCCGCGCGTTACAAACAGCCCGGAATGAAGGAGACCACGTAATATCCCTGCCAACTGTGCCGTTATATTGGATCCGTCGATTTCTGCAATAGATTGTCCCACCTGGACGATATCTCCAATGTTGAGATTGCTTTGGAGAACACCGTTAGTTGGAGCACGCAAAACGCGCGCTAGGTCACCATCTGGTTCCCCGGTATCCGGATCAGGACCTCCCACCCAAAAAACGCGCCCCAGGGTATGTCCTCGGCGGGTTTCGATAACAGCCTGGCAATTTACTGAGGCTTCAAATCCTGGACCGAGACCAATATAAAGGGATGGTGAGTACCCGATTGTTTCGGGTGGATATTTGGTCATGCGTGCATCCACAATGACAGCGGGGTGGAGGATTTTGGCTGCTGTGCACTCAGGGTCCACCAGTACCGGGACCTGCTGTTTTCCGAGAATGCCAAGGATGCGCAGTGAATCAGAGGGATCATCCACCCGACGGGCAGTAAGATTTTCAATGGTGATCTCACCAGAATAAATCGCCTCAGCAAATGAGACTGTGCGTCGGACAGCCAATGGTTGGGTCAATTCGGTGATAACAACCCGCAGACCGGATCGGAACAGCCGCATGGCAACTCCGGTAGCTAGGTCACCACCACCGCGGATCAGGATAAGGGAAGGCATGGGGATATTAAACCACAATTACGACTTCTTGCATGGGATCAGGAAATTTAATCTGGTTGTGTGCGAGATTCTGACTGCTATTGGATCATTGATAAAACAGGTCCGAAGGTTATCAGCGGGATGATCCTAAATGGGGATTTGCCTCGCCCTACGTTCCTCAAATTTTGTGAGGTGGGAGAAGCCTGCGGTCCGTGCTGCTTCAAGAGCAGCATCAAGATGCTGGCCAAGTTGGGTAACTGCGTGACCGTCAGAACCGATGGTGAGTCTTTCGCCACCCATCCCAGCGTACCATTTAAGGATGAGTGGGTCGGGCATCATGTTTTGCGCAGGTTTACGCAGACCGCCCGTATTAACTTCGAGCGCCAGGTGACGGTCAATGACTATTTGCAGGATGTCACGGATCAGGGTCTCGTAACGGACTGGATCAAAACCAAAGATTGTCTTTCCGGTGCGAACGGGGATGTCGAAATGGGCCAGGATATCGATGTCAGCGGTTTTGGCCATTGTCTTGACTTCTGCAAAGTATGACTGGTACACCTCATCCGCTGTATGCGCTCGAAAGTAAGTTTCGTCGAATATAAAATTTCTCCCTACGAAATGTACCGATCCGAGGACATAATCAAAAGGTACCTTGGTTAGAATTTCAGCGGAAGATTGAGGGTACAGGTGCGGTTCTGCGATTTCGATCCCTGCCCGGATTGTGAGTTTCCCTGCGAACAACTCACGTAAACGATTTATCTCCGCAAGCCAGGGACCATGCTTGAGAAAACGCTGGTTCTTCTCATAAGGGCCAACATCCCAGTGTTCGGAAAAACCGATTTCAGGGATGCCGAGGTATATGGCTTTTTGACACATTGCTTCAAGGGAATCTTCACCGTCCTCGGAGAAAAGGGTATGCAAATGGTAATCAAATGGGATCAAGTTGGGGTTCATATTACCTGGTTTCGGGCGGTAATGGATAAGATTTGAGAATTATCTAAAGAATTTTAATTACTCTTTTCCTGGAGTTGTTTTTCCTGCATGACCCTTCCAAAGGCATGTATGGCCAGATAGACAAAAAGGAAAAGTAATGTAAAAAGTAACGTAAACCCATAAACACGCAGGTTTGAAAAGGGATGTCTCAACCATTCCCAAATATCATGAACAATTGGTAATGGATCTCCAAAAATGTCCCAGCTATTCCAGCGGTAAAAGCGGCCCAGGAAAATCCCCAGGCTGCTTAAAATGGTGACCAGGATTGTAAATACCCAACCGGTTGTCCTACTAAAATTTCGCGTGACGATCTCCTGCATGAAATGGAGGGATACAACACCCAGGAGCAGACCCGTCCACGCAAACCAGATCAACATTAAGACATCGTACCAGAGCGGAGCATTGCTGGTATTTGTGCTGAGATGCTGGAAGTCCGTTAATATATATGGGGCGTTTGGGAAAAAGATAAGCCAGATAAAGGCACAGATCGGTACCACCAAATATAGCGATTTCCGTGACCAGGAAATCACATAAGCAATTGAAGCAAATATGAATGGGATCCAGGCCAGGCCAAGGTTCCAAATTAAGACGGAATAGTCACTCGTGTTGCTGTAGGCCATGCGCGCCCTCGCCAGTAAAACAGAAATGACTGATGCGGTCATCAAGATGAAAAAAACCAGCAATTTGTATTTATGGCGTGAAATAACTAATTTAATATTCATAATGACTCCGACCAGTTGAGGGAGGGAAAGACTGAGGAATAAACGCACCTCCCGCATTATGCGGGAGGTGCAAAATTGTACCATATGTAAAATAACCAATACATCCTCGGATATTTATCTCTCCGCCAGTCGGAATAATCCGACCCTAAAAATGGGATGTGACAGAATCACTCCTGGAGGATAAATAAAGACACGCTGAGGTTCAGCGTGTCAATCCAGGATATTGAAATTTAGCGAAATGAAATGTAGTTAAATCTTCCCCAGACCACGCAGAACCCGCTCGGGGGTCAGAGGAAATTCGTTGAACCAGACACCGGTCGCATCGTGGACGGCAGCAGCAATTGCCGGAGCAAGCGGCAGGAATGGCAATTCGCCCAGGCCGCGCGCCCCGAAGGGACCGTTCGGTTCCGCCACCTCCAAGATCACCGACTCGACCGAATCCGGGATATCCAGCACCGTTGGAATAAGATAGGTGCTGAGCTGGTCTGTGAGGATATGGCCGTTATGACTAATGAAATTTTCAGTCAGGGCATATCCCTCTGCCTGGACCACCGCGCCTTCAATCTGTCCCTCGACCAGTGCAGGGTTAATCGCCTGTCCCACATCATCTGCAGAAACAACACGCAGGATTTTGATGAAGCCGGTTTCAAGGTCCACTTCAACCTCAACCGCCTGGGCTGCATACGCATAAGATAGGTTGGGGGTTGAGTAACCGGTCTCTTTATCAAAGGGTGTTGTTTTTGGAGCCAGATATGTATATTCAGCTACAGCTGGACGTTCCTCGGCTTCCCACTTTACCAGGGCCGCTTCGGCAGCACCCCGGATGGAATTACCCGCCATGAAGGTCAGGCGCGAGGCAGAGGCGCTCCCGGGGTTCCCCATGGTAGCTGAATCCGATGTGACCATGGTCACCTTCTCAAAAGGAACGCCGATCGTTCCGGCCGCGAATTGTGCCATCACCGTGTGCGCACCCTGCCCGACCTCCGCACCGGCATGCCAAACGACAACATTCTCGATTTCGGTTTTACCATGGATTTCTACATGCGCCCATGAATTTTCCTGGTAGCCGAATGAAAAGCCAACATTTTTAAAGCCACAGGCAAATCCCCTTCCTTTGACCAACGATGATCGCTGACCCATATTTTGGGGACGTTTTTCAGACCATCTGAAGCGGTCGCGCGCGGCTTCGATGCAATCGACAATCGTTACCCGACCTGGAGCCGGGGTGCCCACATTAAGGGTATCGCCATCCCGCAGGGCATTGCGGTGACGGAACTCAACCGGGTCCATGCCCAGCTTTTCAGCCAGCTTGTCCATCTGCAATTCAGCCATCCACAGGGCTTGTGGTGCGCCAAATCCACGGAATGCGGCAGTGGGGACGTTGTTGGTATAGACACCGTAAACATCCTCTTTAACATTAGGGATAAAATAGGGGCCGGTGGCAGTGATGGTGCAGTTGCCGAGCACCTTATTGGTCGTATATAAATATGCCCCAGCGTCAGCAATGATGGTTGTTTCTGCGGCAAGCAGTTTGCCATCATTGGTAGCCGCCCATTTTGTTTTAAGGGTCATCGGGTGTCGCTTGCCGTGCCCGACGATGGATTCTTTGCGGCTCCAGACGATCTTAACCGGACGTTTGAGCTTCATGGCAGCCAGGGCCAGTACAGCCTGGACGGACAGGTCTTCCCGTCCGCCGAAGGCTCCCCCAATGGCCGGGTAGATCACGCGAACCTGTTCGTCAGGCAGACCGAGAGCATGGGCAATGCTTTCGCGATCTGCATGGGTCCACTGACCGGCGCATTCGACCGTAATTCGCCCCGCTTCATCAAGGTAAGCAAGCCCTGCTTCAGGCTGAAGATAGGCATGTTCCTGATAAGGAGTGCGGTACTCACCTTCAACGATCACATCTGCTTTTCCAAATGCAGCCTGGACATCTCCCTTACGGATCTTGTCAAGGACACAAATATTGGAATCGCCAATTTCCGGATGGACGCGCGGGGCGCCTGGCGTCATGGCTTCAGCCGCATCGAACACGGCTGGTATATCCTCGTATTCCACCCTAATTCAAATCCCGGGCGTTATCTGCGATGGCTTCCGTTTCTGCCACGACGACGGCCACCTGGTCGCCCTCACAGCGTACAATGTCCCCGCGCACAACTGTCCCATCCTTTGATGCCATTGGAGAAGGGCCGCAAAGGACCGGTTGATCCCTTTTCTGCAAACCGTATTCATTTACCGGCACGTCCCTGGCTGTATAAATTGCCACCAAACCGGACAGAGACTCTGCGGCGGATGTGTCAATGCTGACCACCCGCGCATGAGGACGCCATGCGAACAGGATCTTCATGTGGAGCATATCCGGCCTGACGAGATCGCCGGAATAAAGTGCAGCACCAGTGACTTTGTCACGCGCGTCAAGCCTTGGGACGGAATCGCCGATGGTGGTTGTCATAGGATTAGAACTAATTTACCGGGTATATTTTTTTGCTTTATGTTTTGATGGAGGAGCGTCCAGTTCAGTGTATCGCGCCGGTCCAACCACTGAATAGACCCATGAGTAAAGCAGGGAGGCGACCGTGGTTAAGATAAGAATGATTACAAAAAAGGTAATCATATTCACCCACAAGTCTTTTATGCTGCCAATAAAATTGGCGATATCAGCTGTCATTTGGAATTTATATGCCCAATCAGGGAAATGAACGTATCCAAGAAATTGATACGGGACTTTCCCTGTGGCGATGATTGATGGAACTATAAGGATCATCAATCCAAAAGCCAGAAGAGGGACGACAACAATCAAGATACAGCCAATGCCGCGCCAGATCGGATTCATCCCTTTTTTCTCATCTATCTTGACTTTGTATTTTGCATATTTGGCCATATCAAATCTCCCTTTTATCAGAACCCACGATGAGGTCAAGTCATTCAAGAATATGCCATTATGGTCAGGTCTTATAAACTAGATGCGTCTTCTATCGCCTGCACGATCTTGTAATATCCAGTACATCGGCACAGGTTACCCGAAATTGCCTGCGTGATTTCGTCGCGGCTGGGATGAGGGCGTTCTTCGAGCAGCATTGCGGAAGACATGATAAATCCCGGGGTGCAATAGCCACACTGGACTGCACCGTCGGTGATGAAGGCACGCTGCACGGGATGTAAATCCCCGATACGCGCATCGCCCGTAGCCAAAGTCGTCAGTCCTTCCACCGTCACGATTTCTGCCCCATTGGCCCGAGGCCCCGGGACCAGGCAGGCCATTACCGCCTTTCCGTCCAGGAAGACGGTGCATGCTCCGCACTCCCCTTCGGCGCAGCCTTCCTTCGTACCAGTTAAACCGCCCTCTTCGCGGAGCAGCCGCAGCAGGGATTTATCGTGCCCGGTCGTAAAAGTGTAATCCCGACCGTTAATGTTTGTGTGGATGGGTCCACCGGATAATGAGCCTTTTGCCATGGACGAAGTCCTGATTTTCTGCAATTTACTTTCCCCACAGCAGCACCGGAGCCTGCGGAACCATGTCCCGCTCCTGCCCACTTCGCAGGGACCGCAACGCCCGCATGACCAGCACCCGCACCATGGCCTTGCGATATGCAGCTGAGCCGCGGATGTCGTCTATGGGGCGGGCTGCGCCGGCTGCCAGTTCCGCGGCATGGCCAATGACCTCGTCGGTTAATTCTTTTCCTGCAAGGTATGCCTCTGCCTCGGGAGCGTGGATGATTGTGGGCGCGACAGCACCCAGCGTGACTGTGGCTGAAGAGACCCGTGAGGCTTCAAGTGTAAGAATGAGGGCAGTATTGACCAGGGAAATTGCCTGTGCACGCCTTAGGCCAAGTTTTAAAAATGTCCCACTTTGGTTGGTTTTCAGTGCGGGAAAGGCGATATCCACCAGCATTTCATCCGGTTGAAGCACCGTCTTCCGAACCCCTGTATAAAAATTCTCCAGGGGTACCCGGCGAGTGCCCCTGACAGATGCCAGCAATAACCAGGTTCCCATTGCCATCAAGGGGGTGATGGTGTCATTGGCTGGGCTGGCAGTGACCAGGTTTCCTGCCACCGTGGCCCGGTTGCGGATCTGCGGTGCGCCTACCTGCCAGGAAGCACTGACCAGTGGAAATGCGCGCTCGCGCAGCAGTCCTGATGCAGCAACATCGTTATGGGTCACCAATGGACCGATGTGGATGGTTTCGTCTTCATCGATGATGATCTGGTTCAATTCCGGAAGACGGGTGACATCGATTATCTTCTCGATGCCTTTGCGCACACCGCGTTCGAGCTCCAGCATCAAGTCGGTTGCTCCCGCGATCAGACGCGCCTTTTCCCGATTTTCAGCCAGGATATGCAGTGTTTCATCCAGAGAGATTGGAGTGATGTATTCTTTCCACATGCTGTAATTAAACCACAAAGTAGCGCAAGATGCCATCGTGCGCTACTTTGATAAATTCCTCAATCATCGTTTTCCGGGAAAATCCGATCCCTTGATTTTACTTTCCCCTCATTTTCCGGTACTTTCCAGCACGGAAATTATCCATAAACCCGGATGGATTTTGCATTTCTTCCTCGACGGTAACAATATGCTCTACGAGATAAAGGACGGCAGCCGGAATGCCGATGATCGTGAGGCATAGGAGAATGAAAAGAACCCACGAACCAACATATTCATGCCACACAACTTTTCCCATAATTTCTCCTCGATCTGAATTTCCCTGCTTCCCATTCAGACATTCTGCTGGCGGTTCGGGATGCAGGCTAAGGATAAATCCTGCAATACCTATTGACAATGATAAATGATCATGGTTCCCTGTCTGAAAGGGAAAAGAGAGTAAAGATGGATAAGATTAGCTGCTGGCTGCACCACTGCCTGTAATGGTTTGATAACGACGGTCGAAAGTCTCGCCAGCCTGGCGAGCCAGGTCATTGACGGCGCGGATGGCAGCTTTGAGACCATCACCGGCTATTGCGGCTTCGACATTATCCAGTCCGCTGGAAATCTGGTCAGCCAGAGTGAAAAAGGCAGTGTCGAAGGTATAAATAGTTGCCAGTTCCTTCTCGTTGATCTTTACTGCATCGAAGAAACCGGAATAACCGTAAGAGGCATTCTTTATCCGGTCCGCAAAGGTGCGCAGTTTTAATCCGACCGAGTCGATGTCATCGAGGAAGTCAATCTGGCCGGCATCGGCTATGTCTTTTTGCATTCGTGAGGTGCGGGCAGCCAGTTCGCTGTATTTTAGGGCAACCTGCTCACGCAGCAACTTGTCAGCAGAACGTCGGTTGGACCGTTCAATGTAGCCGCTGAAGCCAGGGATATAGGACAGTAGTTTTTTAAAGATATCTTGTCCACCTTTGACAGTATCAAAAAGGTCACTCATGGTTATTCCTCCTGATAGGATGTTTGGTTAGTCTCACATTTAAATTTATTATACTTCATCGTGTTCAAAGAGATTTACGTCAATTATGGGTGTAAAGTTGTATGCTGACGCGGAATTGGTATAATGAAAGAAAATTGGAAGATTAGATCAAATTCTCATCCTCGCTAAAAGCGATAAAAATCAAAACATCTACAAAGGAGTATTCAAATGATCGTCACCACCCGGCAACTCTTCGCCGCTGCATATGGCAAATATGCCATTGGCGCGTACAACATCAACAACCTGGAACAAACCATGGGCTTGTTCAGGGGAAACGTGGACAGCCTGGCCCCATTCATCATCCAGATCTCTAAAGGGGCGCGTTCGTTCACTCATAAGAACATGCTTGAAGGTTTGATCCGCGCAGCAGATGGGATCTTTCCGGATGCAATTTTTGCTGTTCACCTGGACCATGGCGACGAGGCGACCTGCTATGACTGCATTTCCAGCGGCTTTTACTCCTCGGTAATGATCGACGCAAGTGGTGAATCATTTGAGAAAAACATCGAGATCACCAAGCGGGTTGTGGATGCCGCACACGCAAAGGGGATCGTGGTCGAGGCCGAACTCGGTCAACTGGGGGGTGTCGAGGAACATGTCAAAGTGGATGAAGCCAATGCCAAATTGACCAACCCCGACCAGGCAAAAGAATTCGTGGAGAAAACGGGAGTCGACTCGCTGGCTTGTGCGATCGGGACCAGCCATGGGGCATTCAAGTTCGCTGGTTCGCAGGGTTTGCATTTTGATGTGCTTGCAGAGATCCAAAAGCGTCTACCCAATTTCCCATTGGTGATGCATGGTTCCAGTTCCGTCCCACAGGAGGAAGTAGCCCGGATTAATGCCGCAGGAGGCAACCTGAAAGGTGCCAAGGGTGTGGATGAGAACCAGTTCAAACGGGCAGCAGAACTGGGTGTGACCAAGATCAATATAGACACGGACGGGCGCCTGGTCTGGACACGCGTGCATCGCGAGTTCTTCCGGGACTTCCCGGAAAAGTTCGACCTTGCGCGATCCAGGGAAAATCTTTATGAGCGAATACGCCAAGTTCATCGCTCACAAAAATGAAAAACTCGGCAGCGCAGGACAGCTTGAGGCAGTCCGGAAACTGGTGAAATAAACAGCCGGACCGGTAAAAATCGCTCTGCGAAGTTTTAAGCATGCCAATCTCTGACCAGGGAGTAACCCACGACCGATACATGCTGATCCCGCGTGTTTTGATCTTCATCTTTCGCGGGTCAAAGGTTTTGTTGTTGAAGGGAGCGCCAAACAAACGCCTGTGGGCAAATAAATACAATGGAATTGGCGGTCATGTCGAGCCAGGTGAAGATATCCTGTCTGCCGCCCGGCGCGAACTATTGGAAGAGACAGGGTTGTCGGCTGATTTGTGGTTGTGCGGGACCGTGGTTGTAGAGACGGACGAGAACCCTGGAATTGGTATCTATGTTTTTAAGGGAACATATTTGGGATGGAATAGAAACTGCTTCCCCTGAAGGGAAATTGGAATGGCTTTCTGTCGGAAAAGCGCTGGAACTTCCAGTGGTAGAAGATCTTCCGGTTTTGCTCAGACGCATTCAAAAAATGAAGCGCGGCGATCCAGCATTCAATGCGCGCTCCTTTTACCGCGATGAGAAATTGACCATGGTTTTTGCCTAAAATCAAAAGCACCCGGAATGCATAGTTTCCGGGTGCTTTTGATTCGTGTCAAGGTCAAGTGCGCTTATTGTTAACTGATCTTATATCCAATTTTTCGCAAAAAGCTTTTCCTCCAGGCGATTTCCTCATCCCCCTCTACACCTTTTGGCGCGGAACCATCAATGACGCCCAGGATGCCGCGTCCCAGTTCGGTCTCGGCGACCAAAACCTCGGTCGGATTGGCAGTGGCGCAGTAGATGTGGCAGACCTCCGCTGTATTCTGAATTGATTTCAATATATTTACCGGGTAGAACCCTTCCCCCAGAAAAATTATGAAAGAATGCCCCGCTCCAATGGCAAGAGCATTCTTCCTGGCAAGTTCAAGCATGGTTTCATCGGTACCAGACCAGCGCACAAGACATTTGCCGGAGGCCTCACAAAATGCGAGGCCAAACTTGATTCCCGGGACGGCATTTACCAAGGCTTCATGCAGATCTTCAACAGTCTTGATAAAATGCGATTGACCGAGGATGAAATTTATATCTTCCGGTTTTTCGATCTTTATGATGTTGATTTCCATGAGACCCTCCGCGTTAATCGTAATGAGGATAAATCATATTTCCAAATATGGTTATGGCGTTCCCAGTCTTATATGAGTTGAATTTATGGATGAAATCTATTACTTATAGACCAACTAATGGACCTTTTCCCATTGTTCCACTTCTCCGTCGATCAGAATAAACAATGGGTGGATATCAGGAATCTCGATCCCATTTAACGACGAGAGCCAATATGGATCCCGATGTGTCAGTTTTTCCTTGAGACGTTTCCATTCGTACAAGATCTGTCCCTGTGTGACCGGGATATGAAAATGTACCCGTCCCGGGGTAATTTTTGTCAGATTGAAATCATAACCACGGATCTTGGCTTCAGCAGCCAAGGAAACCAGGTATGTTGCCACGGCAGCCAAAGGGTCAGGACAAGTGCGGAATCGGAACAACTGGGGATGATTGCGATACCCTTTTGTCTCGCCGGATATAACTTTTTGAGCCAGCAATGTCTCTCGCCAGCATGCCAGCAAACCCTGGCGGTCGAGGTATTTTGGGTGCAGCGACCAGATGCGCATCACTTATTCTCAAAAAATACCAGCAATGTGCTGCCATATTTTCGCTGATCGAATTCCACCAGATTTATAAGGGTCAATTCCGCATATTCACGCGGGTGAATTTGTACTATGACCTCGCACTCCGCGTTCAACCACCCGGGGGAGGCATCCAAAAGCTGAATCGCCTTAGACCACATTTCCTTATATTGAGGCGGCGCGATATAAACAAAATCGAATGCCCGGTCGGGTGTGGCGGAAAGCATGGCGAAGGAATCCCCGCGGCGGATCTCTGCCTGTGCAGCGAACCTGGTAGTTTCCAGGTTAGCCTTAATGGTTTCAATGGGCAAGCGGTTCAACTCGGAAAACCGGACGAAAGCTGCCCCCCGACTCAGGGCTTCGATCCCGACCGCACCGGTCCCTCCAAAAACATCCCACCAGATAGAATCCTGAACATCCCCGGCCAGGATATTGAACAATGCCTCCTTGACCATATCGGTCACCGGACGGGTGGTGTCGCCGGGAACATCTTTCAGCCTGCGTCCCTTGGCAGTGCCGGAAATAACACGCAGGCTCATTTGGAACCCTCTACAATTTGCCTGGCTGTCACCAGGTTTCCGTGGGGAGCAATGACGGGAACAACACAGCCCGTGCCCAGGATGAGCCGGCGACCACCCGTTTGGGCGATGGCATCCCTTGCTTCTTTCTGTACCTCAGACTGGTCACCCAGGACGATGGTTTTTTGACTAATCCCACCGCAGACTGCACCACGATACTTTTCCAGTGCCTCAGATAATGATGGGCTTGTTTCGCGATCATGCCAGTTAATAATTTGAAAAAGCCCGTCCGGAAGCATGGATGATGAAACCAAGTCGAAATAAACATTGAGGCCGTGGAGGTGGAGCAGGTTGCACCACAAGCCTTTTGCAGGTTCGAGGCAGATGAGATCATTAGGCAGCCCAAAGATCCGATATTCATCAAGAGTCAACAAACCGGCTTGCGCATGCTGGACGGCGTAAAAGACACCATCCAGTCCAACTTCCAGGCAGGCTTCCACAAAGCGGTGTGTGGTATGAGCGATGGTGTCAAGCCCTTTCAAGACAGCTTCCGGATGAAGACGGAGGTGAACGAGCAACCGGTCCCCACCAGCCAGGTTTTTTGCCTGTGCAAGGGGACTGAAGATGGTCTGCAGGAGCGGTGTTTCTGCATTCAACCCTGCGCGGATAGACCGAAGGCAAGCCAATTGCCGGGCGAGATAAGGAGAGGAGGGGAGAGAATAGATAGGTGTTCCCAGTCCTGAGGTTTTCGTGATCACTTGCCGGGTATAGCGTCGCGTCCCTTCGGGATGGCCTTCCCAAACATCCTCGGCACCCCAATCCTTTATTGAATAGGATGAAGCTGGGGTTACTTTGACCAGATCGAAGTCATATCGGCGTTGATAATCCAGCGTTGCTGCTGCCAGGGTTTCAGGTTCCTGGTCGTCGACCGGGAAATGGCGCCAGAGAGCAACAGGCGGACGGTCTAGTGCGCTGTCGTTGGTAAGACATGCCTGCAGGCGTTGGCGATGAGTAGGTGTCATGATTTAACGAATTCCTGAATCCCCGAAGGCTCGTAACCAACCCTCGGAAATCAATTTGGCACCGTGGCTGGCAGGGTGCATGTTATCCATATACATTTTCTCTGCAAAAGGATTATCCCTGTAGATTTGCCATGCATCAACCAGGAAGACTGGCTTCTGCTCGCTGGTATAGTCCGCTACCAGGATCCTTTGAGCTTCCACCAATTTTTCCATCCCCATATTATATTTGCATCCACGATTTTCTTCATATATTACTTCATTATTTGGACCCAGGTGAGACCAGAGAAGGTCGCCAAGTGTGGGAAGCGGAGTAACAACGAAAACGATTATGCCCTTGTCTAATAGCGTATCTATTTGAAGTTTAAGGTACTTGATATGATCCTTAATTAATGCATCCAGATGATTCTCCACAAGCGAATTTGTTGCCCGGTCAAAAATACCCCCACATCCATACAAATCATCCCACCCCCACTCAAGTGTGACCACGTTTGGAGTGTAAGCTTAAAACAGCCTTTTGGATGTTTTCATAAGCCCATTTCGCAGTTTTTCCTCCATAATTTGCGGTGATCAAAATATCGTTTGAATCAAGCATGGAAGGCAAGTAATCTACAAAAGAGAACCCAACCCCTTCCCGCCCAACTTCTCCGACCTTCAAGGAACTGTCCCCATAAAAGATAAGGGTTAACGGTTTTCTGAATGTCGGAGATGGCGTTGGAACCTCGGTGGGTGTTTCAGTAGGCGCGGAAATAATCGTCTCGGTGGGTGTGACCTCAGGAGAAAGTGTAGGCTGAATATCTGGTGATGTCGTGCATCCAACAAAGATCAAAATGATAAAAAGGCTTGTTATTACCCATCGGGGATTTAACATGGGGATTATTGCCTAGGGCTGCTTTTCCTGGTTCCGCAGCACTTCCCTCAGACCTGATTGCAACTTGGGCGGGAGTCCGGGGAGAATGCGACGGAATGTCCTTAACATCAACGGGGAAGGGTTAGTACTGGTGATTTCACGTAGAAACGCTAATGTCTCCGTGGAAGAGACTTGCTCGAGGGTCACAAGGCAGGCTTGTAATTCCAGCTGGGTGGTCGGACCCGCAGATAGGACGGCGGGTTTCAGAATCCGAAAAACTGCTGGCAGGTTTTCAAAATCAGGTTCAATGAGCACTGGGATGAGCGCCCGCAGACCCCAGACGCGCATTGAAAATCGGGGTGACTTTAGCCAGTCTTCAAGAATTAGAAAAAGGGTTTCAGAGCCCTCGCGTCGCAAACGGGCAAAAGCATCCGTCAAAAGGGCAGTGACAATTTCTTTGTCGGTGGACTGTGCAAGCCAGCTGGCGAGTTGGGCGAGAGTAGGGGTAGCCTGGGGAAGGGGAATATTGCCAAGTAAATAGGCTGCCAACAGACGAGCTTCGAGAGAACCCGCGTTCCACAGGGCATCGGTCAGGGCGATGGCGTCAAGAGGGTGGGTTTCTGCTAATGGTTCAATCTCCCGCTGGATTTGACGCAGAACTGGGGCAGGAGTGCGATATGTGGGAAGGGAGAATTGCTGTGCAATTTGCGTGGCTCGCATGGTCCGGTTGGTATAGAAATCCAGCAATTCATTAAGGGCGCGTAAGAATGCCTCCGGGTCGGTAAACTTCTCGGAGAGGCGGGCGGCTTGGGTCTTTAGTCGCGCTAAGTTAATGGCGGGCATCAAACAGGAAGGGAGGGATATTGGTTGAGATTTATCAGTCCGGGTATTGGACGGGGATGACCTTGGCAGCAACCGCTTCTTGCAGCGATTGTATCACCGACCTGAGTCGAGCTCTAATGCCATCGAGTGGGATGATTTCCCTGGCTGGTTCGTGGCGCAACTTGATTTCAACGCCACCCTGGGAAAGCGCGCGCTCGCTGACTGTAATCCGGACTGGAATACCGATAAGATCGGCATCGTTGAACTTGACGCCGGGGCTCTCATCGCGGTCGTCATATAGAACTTCAATACCGTCGGCCTCCAAATCAGCATAAAGGGTTTCTGCCATTTCTTCCGCCTGGGGTGTGTTTTTGCCGCGCAGGAGAACCAGATGAACCTGGAAAGGGGCAATGGTAATTGGCCAAGCCAGTCCGTGTTCGTCATGATGGGCTTCGGCAATACAAGCCAGTAAGCGACCTACACCGATCCCGTACGAACCCATGATGACCGGTTTCTTTTCGCCATCCTTGTCCAGGAAAGTGCAACCAAGCGCATCCGAATATCGCGTCCCCAGTTTGAAGATGTTCCCCACTTCCACACCACGGGAAATTCCTAGGGGGTTGTTGCATTCAGGACAAGCCGCACCTTCGTCCGCTGAAGCGATATCCGTGACAATGTCTGCCGCGAAATCGCGGGGAAATTGGTGTTAAGTAGGTGATAGCCCGTTTCATTGGCACCTGCCACCAGGTTTGGACTTGAAGGAATGGAGTCGTCCACGACAACCAATACGCCCACTTTTTTTCCAAGGCTTCCAGGACTGGAACCTGAATGAATCGCTATTGGTGAGGCAAACCCGGGGACAACGCCAATGGAAATAATCTCATCTTCGGTGGCTGGACGGAGGTCGTGTCCTTTTACAGCATTGGTAAGCTTGGTTTCATTCAGGTCCATATCGCCGCGAATAACGGCGAAAATTAATTTCTCGGTTTGTTCTTCTTCATCCGTAATGGAACCCATAAAGAACACTGCCTTGGCAGTTTTGGATTTTGGCACCCCCAGAAACGTTGCTAGGTCATCGATGGTTTTGCATTCCGGGGTATGCACTTTCTCAATTGGTTTCAACAGTTCCTTAGCTACTGGAGTCTTTCTAAAAATCGCGACCTGCCGGTTGGCAGTGTAATTACAGGTAGCGCACATGAGCAGCGAATCTTCGCCGATCTGTGTTAGGTACATAAATTCGTGAGCCAGCTTTCCACCCATCATGCCGCTATCCGATTTAACTGCGACCACTTCGAGACCGCAGCGGTGATAGATGTTGAAATAGGCCTGGAAATGTGCGCGATACTGTTTATCGAGGCCATCCCAATCAGCATCCAGGCTATAACTGTCCTTCATGGTGAACTCGCGAACGCGGATCAACCCGGCGCGCGGCCGCGGATCATCCCGCCACTTGGTCTGGATGTGGTAAACCAGGCGCGGGAGCTGTTTATAGGATTGGATTTCCCGCCGCACCAGGTCGCTGACAACTTCCTCATGGGTCATGGCGAGAACCATGTCGCGGTCGTTCTTGTCCTTGAAACGCCCCATCTCCGAACCGATTTGATACCAGCGCCCGGTTTCCTTCCAGACCTCGGCGGGTTGGACGACTGGCATCGATATTTCCTGCCCACCAATTCCATTCATCTCGACCCGCAGGATGGCTTCAATCTTCATCATCGAACGTTTGGCAAGGTGGAGGTATGAGAAAATTCCCGCACCAAGCTGACGAATGAACCCGGCGCGCATCAGTAAGCTGTGGCTGGTAACTTCCGCCTCAGCAGGAGCGTCCCGCAGGGTTTGGCCGAAAAGTTGAGAAAATTTCAAGCAGATCCTCCCAGAATGGTTAATCAGCAGTTAGATCTTCCCCAAAATACTTTCCGCAATCCCACTTGATATTAATAGGCCCTGGCGAAATACACTTTATGCTGGGCATCTTCCCCGCAAACGATGCACTTGCCAGGACCTTCCTTCCCATCGAGAGGCATGCAGCGGGTGGTCGCCTTTGTGTCTTCCTTCACCCTGGCCTCACACGCAGCGGACTCGCACCAGTAAGAGTAAGCCCACCCGTTTTTGACGACTTCGGTTAACTCAGCGTAATCTTTGGGGTCGAATATGTGGCTGTCACGAAATGCAGTGGCGCGTGCCAGCATGGATTTCTGGATATCCACCAGCAGGTCTGCCACCGACGCGGCCAGACCTGCCTGCGGAAGGAATGATTTACCCTCCTTGCCAGGTTTGTCACGGCGGGCCACGGCAACCGTCCCTTTTTCGATATCCTTGGGACCGATCTCGATCCGCAATGGGACACCGCGCATTTCCCAGTCGTTGAATTTGAACCCGGGAGTGACCTCGCTGCGGTCATCCACCTTGACGCGGATCCCAGCTAATTTAAGGTCCGCGTGTATTCGATTAACCGCCTCCTTAACCTTTTCAGCCTCGGAGTCTGATTTAAAGATTGGTACTATAACAGCCTGGAAGGGAGCCAGGCGGGGGGGTAGGATCAACCCCTGGTCGTCGCCATGGGTCATGATGATGGCACCGATGAAACGGGTGGAAAGACCCCAGGAGGTGGTCCAGGCAAACTGCTGTGTATTATTCTCGTCAAGGAACTGGATGTTGAAGGCCCTGGCGAAATTCTGGGCAAGGAAGTGGGAAGTACCGGCTTGCAGGGCACGTGTATCCTGCATCATGGCCTCGATGGATGCAGACAGGTTTGCCCCGGCAAATTTTTCGGCCTGTGACTTGACCCCCTTTAATGACCGGCACAGCGCCTTCGTTGATGGCAAAATCAGCGTATACGTCAAGCATGCGCTGGGTTTCCTCGCGAGCTTCCTTTTCGGTGGAGTGGGCGGTGTGACCTTCCTGCCAGTAAAACTCAAGCGTGCGCAGGAACAGGCGCGTACGAAGTTCCCAACGGACAACATTGCCCCACTGGTTGATCAGCACTGGCAAGTCCCGGTACGATTTGATCCACTTCGAATACATATACCCAATGATCGTTTCGGAGGTTGGGCGCACGACAAGCGGTTCTTCAAGTTTTTCCCCTCCGCCAATGGTAACCACCGCCAGTTCAGGGGAAAAGCCTTCCACGTGTTCCTTTTCTTTTTCGAGGAACGACATCGGAATGAAGAGCGGGAACGCGGCATTTACATGCCCTGTATCTTTGAAACGCCGGTCGAGAGCCTGCTGGATGTTTTCCCACAATGCCCAGCCATAAGGACGGACGACCATGCACCCACGCACTGGAGCGTAATCTGCCATCTCGGCGCGCAGAACGATCTGGTTGTACCATTCGGAAAAATCGACATTACGGGGGGTTAGTTTTTCTTCAGACATGAGTTCCTCTTAATATTTGTAATTTGCGGTCATTTATTGATTCTTCACTATTCCTGGAGCAGGCTTCTGAAGGTGAAGACCACAATCGGCTTTGGATTAATTTCCACACGGCTCTTCTTCAAGAGATAAACAATTATTTTCGAAGACACGCTACTGCTGACAAAATATCCGGAACAAAAAGTAAAAAATCACGCTGATTTTGAGGGATATACTTATCAAATGAATCGTATAGCGAATTCCACCACGGATTTCCAGCCTGCGCCGATTAATATCAGGGGTTTTGGCTGCATGGATTGAACAATCATCAGGTTCCATGACAGGGCGATCTCGGTCAGCGTGCCAGGGCCTCCCGGAAGGGCGATGGCTGCGTCACAAGCTTTCACCAATTCGTCAAGGCGTTCCTGCATGGTGGCGAAGCGGCGCTCTTCCTGCACCCAGGCATTCGGCTTGACCATCCGCCACGCTTCGATATCATCGCAGGTCACGCCGATAACATGCCCTCCAGCCTCGGCTGCCCCCCGACTAACCGCTTCCATCGTACCGATATAGCCGCCGGTCAGAACGGTATGCCCAGCCTGGGCAAGCAACCTCCCAAGTTCACGGGCTTCTGCATACGCCAGGGAGTCAGGTTGTGGATGGGAACCGCCAAATACAGATACTTTCATGAAATAAATTCCCAATGATTCAAGGATTAAAAATCGATCGTGTCGCTGGACTTAACTAACAATATTGGTGTTATCTTTATCCCATCGACGGGAGGCGTTTATTTCAAGTTTTCTTAAGATTGCTTTTTCAAGATCAATTCCGGAGACAGATGCCAGTTGAAGCAAGTACAGAGCCACATCTGCCAATTCGCCGGCAAAATCATCCTTGTCCTTGAGTTCTTCGCGCCACTGGAAGTGTTCCAATACTTCGTTGGCTTCGAGCGATAGAGAGATTGCCAGGTTGCGAGGTGTTTGTGCCCGCTTGCTGCCCGGCTCGTACCAGCCTTTTGAACGGACAAAGTCGTGCATTTTCTCAGTCAATTCTTTCAGGTCCATTGTACGTTCCTTCCCATCCGACCATGTACCAACAGAAACCCACCAATGGTCCACCCTTTGAAAAATGAACGGCTCCTCAAGTCTGGGAGCCGCCGATTTACATGACGAACTGAACCTATCCAGACCTGGTAGATTGTTCCTAGCTGGGAGCCGGGAGCGGGTTCAATTTCATGGTTTAGATTATACCTGATTTCAATAGGGGAGGTTTAATTTTTACGGAAAAATCTTGGTGCAATGAATGTCCCTGCACTCACGCCTAACGCCCCTGCTGAGGCAAGAAGGTATGTCCATACCACGGGGGAATGTGATAATAAACTGCCAGCAATCAGGAAAAATGTGGCATACGAAAGGGAACCAAACACTACTCCCCGCAGCAAGCTGGTTGCAGCTTGCGGCCCCTGCTGGCGGTGGGTAAAGGCAGCAATGATTGTGCCAAAGACGGGGAAAGGGGCAATCAATCCACTCAGATGCGGACCAAGGTAATTGGCGAAGGTCGTCAGGGCAATTACGAACAATGTGGCCAGGAACATCCTTCCAGGCAAGTCCCATTTGGGCGGCGATCCAGGCACAGTCGCGGCAGTCCCTCGTGGCATCAACCATAGTACCAGGCAGATGATGACTCCCAGAATTGCCACTGCTGGAACCAAAGATAAATTAATCTGGTTCCAGAAAATGGTGGAAAGAAAAAATGACAATAAAGATAGGATGGTGGCGGTGATCCAGTTATATTTTCGCGCAGACAGACTATATGCCAGACAAAAAATACATACCGATGCCTGACCTGCCAGGTTGCCGGAAGGCAGAACGGGCAGCAAAAGCTGCCCCATATTGAATGGACAAAAAGATTGATATGGGAGCAGAGGTGAGCGGTAACCCCATCAAGAGACCGCTCACAGTAGGTCCCCATTTTCGACCAGCGATCGTGACTGCTCCAATAAAGAAAGGAGTTACGATTAATTTAAATGCCAGGATCATAAGACGATAGCAAAGCCAGTACACGCGTGGAATGATCCACGGACCGGTTCCCTTTCTTTCTCCAATCATCGGATAGGGGAAAATAACAGGATTTCGCGATCTTGGACCCGAAATCCCAGAGACCGATTTGGTTGCGCTGATCCCACAACCATGCCAGAGCGGCTCCCGCAAAGGCACGCCAGCTTTGAAATTGTGACAGGATTTCCAGCGACTCCAACCAATTGTAAATGTGAAAATGCGAAGGGTATCTCAAATCTGCGCCAAGGTAACCAATGCCGGCAGGGTTGTTCCAGACCCAGTCCACTAATTGACGGTCGAGGGAGCCGGGAAGGTCAGCACTGCGAGCTCCCAGCAAGGTCAATACATAGCGGCTACCCAGGTATCGAATCCCAAGCCCCCGCAGGTCTTTATGGGCGTTCCATTCAGCCCGCGGATCATAAATCCCACCGTTAAAGGAACGTGTTGCAATAGCACCCCAGTATTCCCATGCAGGAAGGATGGCAGGATTTGCCGGGTCAACTTGTGACAATGAGGCTGCCGTAATGGCTTCAACTGCAACCGCCCAGCCTTCAGACTTTTCCACTCGGTCTGACCAGTTCGTTTTCCCTTCAAGGACTTTTTCCATGAATTCAACCGCTCGAACAAGGATGAATGTTTCCTTATCCAGCCCAAGAGCCAGAGCCCGGCGAATGGCAATCTCGGTGGTGGGAAACCTGGTTTTAATGGTTGAATCCATGGAATGGAAGCGACCCCAGGAACCATCTGGATGTTGCACTCCAGCTAACTCTCCAACCCAAGGATGTAAAAGGATTTGATTGGAGGTTTTTAGTAGATCTGGGTTGTCATTCGATTGGTGCAGGATGTCCCGCAGGATGCGATGGGAAATAATCGCATTCGGACAGGTTTCCAAAAGGCGTGACCCAATGGAAGTGACCTGGGTCCTGGAAAAAACGGGACTGTCCATATGCTACAATTATATCGAACTACCAGAGGCTGAAATAACTTATTCCCACCCAATAAAAATGGATTTTTCCAACCAGCTAAGGCAGGCACTTGCACCTGAACAGTCCAGGCTGCTCAATATTGTAGCTGAGGAAGCTTTCCACCTGCAACTGCCGCTCTATATTGTTGGGGGGTTTGTCCGAGATCTTATCCTCGGAGCTCCCGGATTGGATTTTGACCTGGTTGTTGAAGGAGATGCGATTGCCCTCGCCACGGCAGTTGCTCACCGGCTGGGAGGTAAGATTACCGCCCACACCAGATTTAAAACTGCACAATGGTTTCCTCCCCCAGCAACAGACTTGCCCAAGGTTGTAGACTTCACCTCAGCCCGTTCAGAAGATTATAAACACCCAGCTGCACTCCCTACGGTCAGACCTGGCACGCTTATAGACGACCTGCGCCGCCGTGACTTTACGATAAACACGCTGGCCATCCGTCTTGACGGGGAGAACTTCGGGGAATTGAGCGATGATTGGGGAGGCTTGGAAGATATTCGCAGCAGAGTTTTGAGGGTCTTGCATCCGACATCCTTTGCAGATGACCCGACACGCTTATTTCGAATGGTTCGCTATGAACAGCGCTATGGTTTCGAAATTGCCCGCGAATCACTTGCTTTCATCCCGCCGGCTCTGCCATTTATTAACCAGCTCTCTGCTGAACGGGTACGGCATGAATTGGATCTGGTAATTGAAGAGGCATCCGCTGCTTTGGTAATAAAAAGGCTGGCGAAATTAAATATCCTGGCGGCAGTATATCCCGCTTTGGTATGGGACCGGGATTCACAAAGGCGATTCGTTAATGGATTGGAAGATGCCTCCACACTTGAACACCCTCCCTCTCGCCGAATACTGGGCTGGTCTCTCTGGTTGATGACAGTTCCGCGCTCTGGTTTGGAGGGCATCGAAAAGAGACTACATTTTGAATCCGGATTACGGGATGTGCTGCTGGCTGCCTCAGCCCTATTCACGGATGTGAATGCTCTCGCCCGAGACAAACCCAGTCAGTGTGTCGCGACACTGGACGAAATACCCATCAAGGCTGTTCAATCAGTCTTCCTGAGCCTGCCTGATGGACCAGTGCGTAGCGTGTTGCACACCTACCTTACCACTTGGCGGCATATCAAGCCACAGACCACGGGTCATGATTTAAAAAAGCATGGTCTACTGCCTGGACCAGAATACAAGACCATCCTGCGCCGTTTACGAAATGCTTGGTTGGATGGGGAAGTGAAATCGGTCAAAGAGGAGTTAGTGCTGTTGGATAACCTAAAACGGTAAATTAGATTAACCAAATTTCGATTTAAAGGTTAATATATTTATGAGATGTATTTTGAGAGCCAAAAAAAGCCAATGCATATTGCAATGGCTTTTTTTGATTATGATACCTTTATGGTTTGCCAATATCTGAAAAGAAAGTCCTTACATTATGTTGATAACGCTCTCGAACGATCAAATACCAGGCGCGAACGATCTGACCATACATGCGCGCCTTCCATAAAGCTCCCAACAAGAAACCCCGTTCGGCGCGCGCCTCGGAACTCGGATGCCATACTCCATCCAGGGTAACAACGCATTTACGATATCCCTTCTGGCGAGCTGCCATGGTCAGTGCAACTTCGAACCCGTACCCGTTTGAGGCTTCGCGAGAAATATATTTTAGAATTTCAGCACGCAGACCGCGCTGACCGGTCAGAAAAGGAGTGATCCTGTGCGAGATATCGGTTCGAAGGTGACCTCCGTGGAATAGCCCCAGGGTCATGTCCGTCTTATGGTTGATTACAGGTTCGAGCAGGTCCTGGATGTGATCGGTGGTCAGGTTTTTAAGATCCGCATCCAAAAGTAAAAGGATCGGTGCGCTTGTGGCAGCCCAACCGGAGAAGATCGCCTGTCCTTTTCCACTGTTCGTTTCATGTTGGATCACCCGGAATCTTGGATCCAGGGAAGCTGCCTGCCTCAGGATTTCAACAGTCCTGTCTGAAGAGCCATCGTCAACCAGGATGATCTCATCGAGAATGTCAGAGGCATGCAACACTTCGAGAACACCGGCAACATTGATTTCCTCATTGTAAGTCGGGATGATGGCAGCAGTTAAAGGTTTGTTTTGATGACCGAAAAATGAATGCATAAGTTTCCCTTCTGCATTAGTATACCATCTGAAAATGAATATCACATTAGCCTTAAAGTCATGTCACCTCATTTGGATGGAGTTCACTTAAGGGATATCAGGCATTATATAAAAAGGAAACCTGGAGAAATCCATCAACTATTATTAGATTCGTGCAAGACGGCAAGAATAACAATCGGGGTAAAATTGCTTTTTGAGTATAATTCGCCCATTCTTTCAACGTTATTGGAGCAGGAATGACCCAAAAACCGACCGGTGCGCAAATCCGTCAGACCTTTATTGATTTTTTTGTTGAGCAAAACCATACTTTCGTCCCATCGGCTTCGCTGGTTCCCGGGGGAGATTCAACCCTTTTATTTACCAATGCCGGCATGGTCCAATTTAAAGATGTTTTCCTCGGTACGGATAAACGTCCATATACACGCGCAGTTGATTCCCAGAAGGTACTGCGCGTCGCAGGGAAACACAATGACCTTGATGAAGTTGGACGGGATGATACCCACCACACCTTCTTTGAGATGCTTGGCAACTGGTCGTTCGGTGATTATTACAAGAAAGAGGCTATTGCCTGGGCCTGGCAGCTTCTAACCGATGTCTGGGGACTTCCGAAAGACAAGATGTATGCCACCTGTTTCAAGGATGACAAGGGCAATATCCCCACCGATGATGAAGCAGCTGAGATTTGGAAGCAGCAGTCCGGGTTCAATTCTTCTCACGTGCTGTTCTTTGGGCGAAAGGAGAATTTCTGGGAAATGGCCGAGACCGGCCCCTGTGGACCATGCTCGGAGATCCACATTGACAGGGGCGAAGCCTTCGACAACCTGGCAGGGAAACCTCATAAATGCGGAGTTAATGGTGAGTGCCAGCGGTATCTCGAACTTTGGAACAACGTTTTCATTCAATATAACCGGATCGACAAGGATACACTTGAACCCTTGCCAGCCAAGCATGTTGACACTGGAATGGGTTTTGAACGACTGGTCGCTGTTCTCCAGGGTGTTGACTCTGATTATAAGATCGACCTTTTCCAGGGTGCCCTGGAGGCAGTCCGCGTCCTGACCGGTGATAGCGAAGAGAAAATGCTTTCCAATTTCACCCCCTACCGCGTTATTGCTGACCACGCCCGTGCAGCCGCGTTCCTTATTGCTGATGGTGTCGTCCCGGGCAATGTGGGCCGGAACTATATCTGTCGCATGATCATTCGCCGGGCTGCCAGGTTCGGGACAAAATTGGGATTACACGAACCCTTCCTGGCGAAAGTTGGGGAAGCGATCGTTGCAGCATATTGCGATTTCTACCCGGAACTGGATAAGAGCCGGCAGACCATACTCGATAACCTGACCCGCGAGGAAATCCGGTTTGCACGAACAGTGGAGTCTGGCACCGCTTATCTGCAGGGAATGTTGGACGAGTTGCAGAAGTCCGGGGGCACGTTGCTGGATGGGAAATCGGCTTTTGATCTTTATGCCACATACGGATTGCCCTTTGAAATCGCCCGGGATATCGCCCGCGAGCAGGGTCTGGATGTGGATGAGCCTGGGTTTCACACTGCGATGGATAAACACCGCCTCGCCTCGGGTGGCGGCAAGGCCATGGGTACGATGGGGGCAGAGGATGTTGAGTTCTACAGCGGTCTGATGAAAGACCTCCAGAAAGCCGGGCTTTTAGGGAAGGATGGAGTGGAATATAACCCATATGAATGGTTGCAGGTGGAAAGCCTGTTGTTGGCTCTAGCCTCTTCCGGACAAATAATCTCAGAAGCAGGAGCCGGAGACCAGGTGGAGGTTCTTTTGCCCAAGACAGGGTTCTATGTCGAATCGGGTGGACAGGTTTCCGATACCGGTGTGGTCAAGGCCAGGGATGGTTCCTGGGAGATCGAAGTGACAGGGATGCGAAAGCCCTCACCCGGCGCGATCGTTCATATTGGCGAAGTGGTTTTTGGACATCCAAAAGCGGGAGATGCAACTGTTGCAGCAGTAGATGTTGTCCGTCGCCACGATATCCGCAGAAATCACACTGCCACGCATCTCCTGCACGCTGCACTGCATCAGATTCTGGGAGAAAATGCGCGCCAGGCCGGGTCGGCAGTAACCCCAGACCGTTTCCGTTTTGACTTCAACCACCCCGAGGCCATGACAACTGAGCAGGTTGGGCGCGTCGAAAAGTTGGTCAATGAGGCAATTGCGGCAGACTACCCGGTAATCCCGGTGGTCAAGTCGCGCGAGCAAGCAGTTGCTGAAGGAGCAACTGCACTTTTTGGAGAGAAATACGGTGACACAGTTCGAACCATTACCATCGGTGATAAATATTCCTACGAACTATGCGGGGGCACGCATCTGGACCGCACATCTGACGTGGGCACCTTCCTCATTGTTTCTGAGAGTTCTGCAGCCGCAGGTGTGCGCCGCATCGAGGCGGTGACTGGCCGAGCGGCATACGAACTGGTGGCAAAACGCTTCAAGGAGCTTAAACAGGCAGCCATTTCACTGAAGGTCGCGGTGGATGAATTGCCCCAGAAAGCTGAATTGATCCTGGACGAATCTATCCACCGCACGGAAGCAAATCGCTTCCCTCAAAATGGAATTGGCCCTTTCCAGTTTTAATACAAGCATGGAGAATCCGCAAAAGGTAAAGGGCATTACCCTCCTTGCTTTGGAACTCCCTGAATTGGACAAGGAAACCCTCGGAAAACTTGCTGATAAATTTCGTGAGAAATATCCCGATAACGGTGTTTGTGTAGTTGGGACAGTGTCGGATGGGCAGGTGGTGGTAATGGCAACGGTAACGCAGGATATGATCAAGCAGGGAATCAAAGCTGGGGACCTGGTCGGATATATTTCCCGCCAACTTGGAGCAGGTGGAGGAGGGGCGCCACACCTGGCCTTTGGGGGCGGTCGGGACCCGACGAAAATCCCTGCGGCCCTCGCAACCGCTGAAACCTGGCTCGCAGCCAAATTGAACTAATCGCCAATCCTGACTTCTAAAGTCAGGATTGATTTCTTATTGGTCAAATTGCCAGGCAACCTTTTGGATTTCAGCATGAGTGTTAACAAGGGTGAAATGCAAGCCCAAACTTCTGTATGTAGAATGTAAAGGAAGAATAACCAAGGCGGATGATGAGAATTCTAATGGCAATAATAGATTTTCCCATCAGGATAATCGCCTCCGCTGGTTAGGCCTGAGAAGAGACCAGATGCAAGATTTTGAACATTTCCTCCAATATAGTCCTTGAGCTGACCGGGAAAATCATTGAAGATAACCAGGGCAGCTCCCTGGTTGCAGAAAACAGACTGGATCTGGTCTCCGGGATTTGCGCCGTAAGAGGAAGTCTGGCTGGGCTGACCGGTTGGAAAGGTGGTCCATAGACCATAAACGGGACGTTGTGTCCATAGCATAACCAATTCCCAGTCATTGGCAATCACCGGTGTTGAAGTGGGGAGGGCACGTACTGCCTGGATTAATTTGGAGCGGTTCCAATGATAGTCGGTCAATCCCACTCCTTGATGATAGAGTTTTGCCATTGATTGTACTTGGGGAACATACCAGTAAACACAGATAATCCCGACCAGCCATGGCAAAATCTGAATAATGAGTCTACTTTCCGAGAACCAGGCTTTTTGCCACAAGGCGATTGCCCCCAATACCCCCATCAGTATTCCAACAAAAAGTGGAAGAAGCATCCGATCATCAATCGCAATTGTCGGGAGAATGAACAGATACGAGACAATCAAGACAGCTAAATACATGAGGGATGATGAACCAAAATACACCAACACCAATGAATTCTGGCTTTTGATCAATCTCACGGGCATGATCAGACAAATATCGCCTGGCGAAATAGGATACGAAAATGATTGCGATCAACACGATGCCTAGCATGATAAAACGGATGTTGTAGGGCAGCGCTGTTGTGCTTCTCTGGAAAGGAATCCACTCCCAGACTGTATCCATAAATGTGGCACGGAAAGACTGGAACTTGGATCCGATTATTTCCCAAGTCAACGCCACGTCTCGTCCGCCAACTCTGTTATTCCCGACGATATAAACCCACAAGAACCATAGGATCGTGGGGAGCGCGCTTATCGACGCAAAAAAGGCGGTTTTCTTTATGCGAGACCAATTCCCCCCGGATGTCAGAAAAAAGATGCAAATGCTCCCGGAGGCAAGCATGGCAACCCCTGCATAACGCGTGAAGGGGATCAACCCTGTCACTACTGCGCTGATAATAAGGATAATTGGATTCTTATTTTTCAAGGTGAACAATATGCACAGCCCACTTAAAAGCAAAAGGAAAACAAATAAAGGTTCTGAATAGGTTGAACTAAACATTTCCAGCATGTGGGGAAAGGAAAGCAAAAGGGCACTGGCAAAAACCCCAAGAATGGGCACCAGGCTGAAACGCAGGAATATCCATCCCGCTATAAATATCGAAACCATAAATAATAGGACATTCAGCCAGCGTGCCGCTGAGACCAGGTTCATTCCTGTCAAGCCGATGAAACTAAGAACCAAAGAATAAAACGGGGGATACCAGGTCAAATGAACGAATTGGGCATTGCCTTCGTAATATCCCAGCCCCAGACCGTGAAGCATGCTGTTTGCAGTGGAGATATAAACAACCGGATCGGTATATCCCCATGGGCCATTTGCTGTGCTGTAAGTTGCCAGGATTCCACCAATGATACTTAGAAGAATAATAATTCCAAGACAGATGCGAGTCATTGCTGTGTTTTTCATAATCCTCATTTTATGTTCTATGTTTGATATTTATTCTTTCCTGGATTGAATCAATTACTACGTTTTGATCTTTTCGCTGACACCGATTGATAGACAGATATTCCTTAAAATTGCACCTGTTGATTACCATACCCATAATGGAAGACTCATTCTGGTAAATGTGGAAATAATGCAGGTGATCGTGAAACAACTCCAATTGATAAATTTATTACCTATGGCTGAATTATAAAAGAATTTCAATTTATCGCCCGACATATGGATGGCAAGACCTTGGCGAATTGGCTGTCAGATTGGGCACCTGCCAGCCACTTTAGATTGCCTTCATTTTTCAACGTTATAATTGGTTTGAATGAAGACACAGGTCATTAAACTGGATTCACATGACGATGTAAGTTCCGTACGTGACAAGATGTCATGGGCTAAAACGGAGCGCATCCTGCTTGTATTCCCCCGTCATTCCCGCATTTTGGAACGAGCTCTGGACCTCCACCTGCTTCAGCGCCACGCAGCCACCCTGGGTTCACAACTAGCCATAGTATCCCGCTCATACGACCAGCGCCTCTCAGCTGAAGAATTGAAGATTCCAGCATTTGGCAGGATTGCCTCGGCCCAGCGAAAGTCCTGGGATAGGGAAAACGGATCCACCATACCCACCCGTCGCCATGAACGCCCTGATTTGGAGAAATTGCGCCAGGATGCATTTCCTCCCGAGGCTGCCTGGCGGTCCCTATTTGGAATTCGTTTCACGTTTTTCACATTGGGGGTCCTGGCAATCCTGGCGGTGTTTTCACTATTCATTCCTTCTGCATCCATCCTTGTGAACCCTGCAACCAGCCTTCAAAACCTGTCTTTAAGCATAAGTGCTAGCCGGTCTGTGACCACGTTCAATGTGGCCAGCAGCCTACCAGCCCGGGTGAATTCCGCAATTGTCGAAAACAGTAAGACTGCTCCCGTGACTGGAACGGTGGCCATTCCCCAGGGGCAGGCTCAAGGAATGGCGCGCTTTCGCAATTTGACGATCGATCTGACCGGCATCCCAAGCGGGACGGTCATTACCACCCAGACAGCCCCCCCGATCAGGTTTGCCACAACCGAGGATGCGGTTGTGGCAGCAGGGTTTGGCAAGACGGTTGACGTTCCCATCCAAGCGCTGGAACCGGGTTCCACGGGTAATCTGTCCGCAGATACTTTAATTGTCTTCGAAGGTGGACTGGGGACCAGCCTTGCAGTTATTAACCCAGATCCCACTACGGGTGGCTCGGATAAGACTGCATCAATCCAAACAGCCAGTGACCGGTCACGCCTTCGGGAGGCTTTGCTGGATGACATCCTCGCAGAATGCAAATCATCAATTCAGGATAATCTCATCCCCGGTGACATATATTTTCCAGACACCCTGGCAGTTTCCCAGGTACTTTCCGAAACCTATTTCCCTCCTGAAGGGCAGAGCGGAGACATCCTCTCACTGACCTTGCGCCTGCAATGTCAGGCACAATATGCCGCCCAATCGGACGTAACCAACCTGGCCCAGGTATCCCTGGATGTCAACCGGCCGGAAGGATTTGTTCCAGCTCAAGGTAGCCCGACACCGCTATCAGCAACTGTCCCCCTCACTGGTGCGGATGGAGTAACCCATTGGAGCATGCAGTTCCAACAACTCCTGCGTGCCCAGGTGGATACCACATCTGCCGTGCAATTATCGATCGGGCATAAACCCAGTCGATGCAGTATTAAAGCTAAAAGAATCTTTGCCTTTGGCTGAACCGCCAATAATTGACATCCAGCCCGAATGGTGGCCCTGGATGCCATTAGTCCCATTCCGTATAACGGTTTCAACAATAAATTAATGAGAATCCTTGCAGTTGACCCAGGGTCCAAACGAATTGGGGTTGCCATCAGCGATCCCACCGGCAGCATTGCCAACCCGCTGGCAGTACTTTCGCATGTTGCGCGCCTTGTGGACGCAGCAGCCGTGGCTGAATTGGCAAAAACCAACCAAGCCGGTCTTATTGTGGTTGGGCAATCCCTTGATGAAAATGGAAGTCCCACGTTTGAAGGCCGCCAGGCTGGACGTTTTGCCACCGCATTAACCTCCCAGACTGATCTACCGGTTGTATTCTGGGATGAATCCTTTACCACGCAGGATGCCCGAGCTGCCCGAATAGCCATGGGCGTTTCACGTAAAAAACGGAGCGGGCATCTGGACTCTATCGCTGCAACCGTACTTCTGCAATCTTACCTGGATGCTAACCCACAAAAATGAAATCCAAAACCCCCTGTCTTTCATGGATGCTCTTGTTGATCTTTCTGTCTGCCCTGGCTCTGGTGGCTGTGGCGGTCTTTGTTCCTCTGGCAGCTCGTCAGGATTTTGGTGAACCCAGTCCTGCTTTGAATATCTGGCAACAATACAATTATGGAGTTGATCTGGTCTGGAATGCCCGGAATATTACTCAAGCGCGTGATCCTGCGGGGGTAGAGCAATTATTTATCATCCAGTCAGGAGAGAGCGTGACCTCCATTTCAACCCGGCTGGAGCAGGCTGGCCTGATCCTCAATGCCAATACGTTCCGCAATTATCTGTTGTGGGCGGGGTTGGATACTATTATCCAGACTGGCACCTATCGTATCAGTCCGGCGCAGACCGGGCTTGACATTGCCCAGATGTTGAAGTCCACCACCCTGACCGAGGTGAACTCTCAGCATCCTGCCTGGTTGGCGGATGGAAGAGATTGCCGCAACGCTCCCCACTTCCGGGATGGAATTTCCGCCGCAGGCATTTCTGGCTGCTGCGGCCAACTCCCCGACCGGTCAGGACCTTTTTCCACCCGGTACCTCAGCAGAGGGATTCCTCTACCCGGATTCATACATCCTACCGCGCACAACAACCGCTGACCAGCTGGTATCAATCCTGTTGCAAAATTTTAAGACTTATCTCACCGCAGATATGATCCCAGCATATTCCAGTCGCGGGACTGAACGTTTTTCAAGCAGTGACGATGGCCTCAATCATCCAACGGGAGGCTGTAGTTGAGGATGAAATGCCGTTGATCGCCTCGGTATTTTTCAACCGGCTGGCAATTGGAATGAACCTGCAAACCGACCCCACCATACAATACGCACTGGGGTACAACACAGCCCAGGGAACCTGGTGGACCAATCCACTCAGTTCGGAAGATCTCCAATTCGATTCCCCATACAATACATACCTTTATCCTGGTTTACCTCCCGGACCGATCTCCAACCCCGGATTGGCAGCCCTGGAGGCAGTTGCTAAACCAGCACAAAGCAATTATTACTATTTCCAAGCAAAATGTGACGGATCCGGCCTGCATAATTTTGCCGAAACCTTCGAACAACACCAACTGAACTATTGCCCTTAGTGTTGATTAGCGATTAATCGGTAAAAGTGGGGTCACGTTATGCTTGTATTGGAGAGTATATATTTCTCCAGGTGGTCAATAACCACTTTTTGCTCATCGATGAGGGATCTGACCAGGTCGCCAATTGTAACAATCCCGATCAACCGATCTTTTTCCATTACCGGCAGATGTCTGACATGTTTGGCCGACATTAGAGCGAGGCCCTGGTCCACAGGATTATCCGGTTCAATAAATATGGGTGGCGCTGACATGATCTCACTGACCCGCATGATTTTGGAGCTCTTCCCGTGCAGAATTACCTTGCGGGCATAATCCCTTTCTGAGAATACTCCCACCAGAGTTTTGCCGTCCACAACAAGGAGAGCCCCCACATCTTTCTCGGCCATTAACTGTAAAGCATCAAAAACGCGGGTCGCGGGGGTTATCGTCCAGGTCTTGCGTCCCTTCTTTTTCAGGATCTGACGGATCGTTTTCATAACACCTCCTTATAATGTGCGGATGTGTTTTCAATGAAAATTATATTCTTATTCCAGCGGGATTCAAGCGGCAATATTGGTTTTAAGCGAGAAGTCCGTTTCAGGGGAATTTTTTATCCCCAGTAACTGGAAATCCCAGCCACCTTGCCAGAGAGGTTAATGCTTTACCACGGCCAGGAGCGTGAGAAAAATAATCCCAGGAACAGGATCCCGATTATTTTCATGGCGACTTTTGGATAAACACAGGTGTTGCACCCACATTGATGGTTATTGTCCCGTCCGCGCTGTGGATGATTTGAGTCTCTGGCTCGGAAATCCCTGAAGTGGCGGGAGTGATAGTCAGGAGAGCAGTGGGGGCGTCAAACGGGAGGTTAATGGTTAACGAGGGAGATTTATCTCCGGGAAGGTGGAGAGCCCCATCATCGTACCAAAGCACAAATACGGACCCGGTGGGAGTCTCAAAGCGGTAGGCCCAAATGCCTGTTGCAGGAGATTGACCTGGAAGACTTGCAAGATCAAATTGTTGAACTGAAGAAAAATCTCTAATTTTCCCTGTGACGAGCGCTAAGGCGTACCAGGCTGGGCGTCGCTCTCCAGCGAGGCGGACCTTACTCCAATCCTGCCCTGTATAAGGTAACATCCCACCCGGTTTTTCATTTGTAGTAGTGGTATCGGTTATACCCATGAACATCGAACCACCGAGCGCAGATACTGCCGTTTTATCAATGCCAGGGTTGCCGGTTTTCCAATCCTCCAGGTTGCCAATATTGATTCCCTGCAGTCCCGAGCCTGCGGAAACCACGATTTTCCGGGTCAGCCCGATGGCTGTTTCTGCATACATCCAAACCTGGTCTGTTGAATGATCGACCGCGGTTGGAGCTGCAACCGATTTAAGCAGATCAACAACCGCATCCCGGGTATCCAGGGTGACCGGAGCAAATGGGATGGGGGGCACAAATCCGCCGTACCCGACCAACCCGGACATCGGAAATGCATCTCCTATCCAGATCGGTTTTTCCCCGCAACCGTTGGTCTGAAGCTCCCGCCGAATCCAGTTTGCAGTAAGTGGAATTTCAGTGTAGTTACCAAGGGAGTGAAAATCAACAATATCGTAGGCGTCACAAGCTGCCAGGATTGCCCGGATGTCAGGAACCCGTTTTCTCATAAAGTCTGCATTGAGGGTTAATCGTTTTTGAATCTCGGTTGGGCTGGGATTCCCGTCAAAAATATCAGTCATCAGCAGAGCCACCAGCAAAACATTTGCTTTCGGGTCTGCAGCTTTGATGGCTGGATAAGCGATGCGCAAGAGGCGGATATATTCCTCCGCACTGCCTGGCCAAAACCCGCTGAATTCTCGCTCAATTCCATACTCGTGGATCGGATATATCAGTCCTGGCATGTCGCTCACGCCGTCATCATCGTATCGTTCGACTACGGCGGACACGAATGCAGCGTAGTCATCTAGGTATTCCTCTTTTGGAAATGAATCTCCTTGATTTCCAAGCGAAGGTTGGATCGACGACGCCCATGGCGATAGGGCTGAAAGGTCCATTTGGAGACCCATGAAACCCGCCTGCTGGTACTCAAGTACCAGCGCATCTAAAGGTCTCCAAAGGTATTGACCGGCTTCTGGTTCGACGTTCCCCCAAATCGCAAACGCATTTTGGAGCTTGGCGTATCGGACACCCGCTGCAGCATATGTGTCTGCAAGGCCCAGAATGGCATATTCAACTGAAAGATTGAAGGTGGAACTGGATCCAGGCTCAATGTTACCCGGCGTACCCGCGGGCTGGCTGGTTGGCTGTGCCTGCGTGCCGCAAGCGAACGTTGCCAGGACGATCACCACCATTGGAAGAATGATGGGTTTCATCTGGCACATCCAGGGGCGTGCGAAATGGAATGCGGTTTTTTCATGGATGCTGTGAATCAACGAGGTATTGTTCGGGATAGGCAGGTATCCAAAATCGCCGTCACGGATTATTCCTGTAGGAATCCCAAACAGCCAGCGCAGGTTTGGGCGTTCGGTCAGACTTGGTCAAACCAGCTGAGGCAAATATGCTGAGGGTGTCGATATCTTTTCCTTGACCATTCTGTTTCATCAATGGTGCGTAAGACTCCAGGGAGAAATCATTAATGAGCAGGTATATCCAAAATGCCAAACGGCTACCCCCAATCTGTGTATGGATAGCTTTCAGATAGTCCACCTGTGATTGCGGGTCACCAGGGAAGGGACCCATCGGCTCGGAGGGGAAACCGCCCTCGGCAACTGCCAGCGGTTTCGAGGTTCTTGACAACAGTGGAGTATAGTAATCCGCGGGAATTGCAGCGCCTGAAGGGAAAATCACAAATGGGTATGAGGAGATTGCCCAAAGGTCCAGGTTCGGTTCGAATTGTTCCACCTGGCTCCAGTTCACAGACGTATGGTTCGCCTTGCGCCACGGATGGAATCAGGTTATTGAGTTCCTCCCACTGGAAGGTCACGAAAATTATCGTGTCGGGTGCAACCGCCTTGACCCGCGCATATACTTCGTTATACAAGGTCAGGTAGTTGGGAAAATCTTCAGGGTGGGTATCATTATATGTATTGATCTCGGATGCCAGTCCGAGGTATTTCGGATGGAATTCCTGCACGATACGGAGAGTATAGTTACTGAACGAGGAGCGAACTTTCGGGTTGGCGAAACTGGCTTCCCACCCGGAGGGAAGGCCCTGGAATTCCCGCCGATTCAACCCGTTGAACGGATCCACCACAAAGAGGACTTCCAGCCCGTTTTGATGAGCCAGAATATACTGGTTGTGGATATCGATGATTGCCTGGCTTTCAGACGTCAATTTTGTTAGAAAAAGCGTCCCAGGGGATGTTCTGCTGGAGCAGAACAACATCCCCATGCTGACCAATGGCTTGGTATGTTTCGATGACGCTTTGGGTAGTTGCTTTTGGGGGAGAAGGAAAAAAGCCGTAAAGGGTCCGTCCCAAACTATAGGGGGATGCTTGCAGGGAAGGGATTGGAGCCGGTGTCCCCTCCAAATTCCTCCAGAGTGGCTGGATTGTGCATGCCAGGGTTGCCAGGATGATCGCCAACAGGGGAGTTGTGATTCTTTTCATGGGTTCCCTCGTGGATAATCGATTGATAAACCTTACCAGGACACCCTAACCAAACCTGTAGAAATCGTGATGATCAAGATGAAGGCATGGGGGATGCATTAGGTGCTTCCGGTTTCCTCTTGATCTTAGTATAGTATGAACCAATCCACCCCGTCAGACCTACTATAAACAGGAATATTCCTGGATAAATCATCCAACCGGAAATGCCATGAACAATGGAACGCAGCAATTCCAGGCCGGTACCTGAGATATCTGTCGGGATGTAGACGGGTATCCGTGGAACAATAAGCCTTGTCCAGATCATATTGAGAGCTGGTACCGCCAAAACTCCCAACATTAAGGCTGCCAATCCTGAAACGACGAAAGGTATGCCCCACCAGCGCATCCAACTGATCAGACTTCGAACGGCAAATAACGATACCAGAAGTAGAAATGCAAGTGGTACGAGAGGGCTCAGGCGCATGACCAGGCGGACAGTGCGTATCGTGGAGATCGGATCTGAACCAAAGGAGCCTGTACCTGGTATTGCTGCACCTGAAGCGGGAGGTTTTATAATGATCGCCTTGTCTGGTATTTGTGGGACTATTGAGTTTAATAAATCCGGTAAAACTGCGGACACAATGGGGAGCATATTTTCGGGAGGTTTGCATAAAACCATTCCACTGCTTGCGTCACCGAGGATCAATTGTTCCAGATTTTGTTCGCTACAGGGTTGTTGGGAGTTTAGCAATTGCAGGATGAGGTCTTTCCCAGCTGGCCCCAACAGGCGTTCTTTCAGGTTTTCCAATGGGACAGCAACTGTGTTTACCTGGCCATTAAGGTAAGCGAACATCTGATCGAGGGTACTTTCGGTCATTGTTTTTAGAGTATCTGGAGGAAGGATAATGTTAAGGATGGCTTGCCAATCTCCCGCCGTAAGATTTTTCAAGAAAGGCGGCATTCCACCTTCATTTGTTGTCGGATTGTGAGTTGGTTTCCTGCTTGTTACCATATTGGTTCAGACAGGATTGTGACCTTTGAAGTTCAGTGCTGGTGGGGCTGCGCCTGCCGCTCCCAATCGCTTCATAGGCAACCGTTCCAAGAGCGGATGAAAGACAGGCTTTCAATTGCGGGGATGCTCCGTCAATGCTGCAAGCCAGTTGATTTTGAGCACAGGGATCGCTTAAGAAATTGCTGGTTATTGCCACCCCCACGATCTCCGGCAGACGCACATAAATATTTTGTTCCACCATTGCATTCTTATAAAGCGTTGAGTCAAACATCTGCCCATTTACGTCAGTGAATAAAATCGCCAGGATCGTGGTGACCACGAAAAATAGGGCAAATATCCCAGCGATGACCCTGGAAATCACTGCAAAGAATTTACGCATCGTTTGTTACCTTCCGGTCAGGCAACTATAGAGTTGAATGAGTTTAATATACAACACCCGGGAGTGAGGCAGGATGTATGAACCGGTCCTTGTATATCTCGTGCGCTATTTTTCCTGTGCAGCAATTTCAACGTAATCAAGCGTGATCGTATTCTCCAGCGCTCCTCCCAGCAGGAGGATAAGCTCGGAAGAGCAATCGGCTTTTTCTTCTGCATCGCGGCGGCTCCAGGTGCGGCTCTTGATCTCCAGGTAGTACCCAAGATCGGGAACCTCCACTCGGTCAAGGTTGATAAAAAACTCCTCGTCCTTGTATCGCACAAGCCAGCGCAGGCGATCCTTATCCACGGCAATTTCACCTGCCGGCTTGAAGTATTCGCGATAAAACCGCAAACTGTTGGCTGCCGGAGCGAAATATCGGATGCGGCTCAGGAGCACATCGTGGGCAAAATCCCCTTCCCTGGAGGGGCCGATCAGGGTCAAACGACCACGTACCCCGGTAATTTTCTCTTTTTCATCGATCATCTCATCTTCACGGTATCGCAACCAACCTTGATCTGGATCGGCAAAAGTGAAATAAATATCATGCTGGTGATAATGCTTCTTGACCAGGATACTTATGCCGGTTTTTTTGAGCGCTTTCAAAACAGGTGCCGGGTCTTCCAACTTGACTTTGACCTGGACTTCGAATGATTCTTCCTCTGCGGAGCCACCCAGAGCCATCAATTTTGAAAATACTGATTGCTCACGAGCCGTAAGGAATATGTCGATTTTTCGGGCATACTCCTGGGCGAATCGTTTTTAACTCCTTTTCTCTGAGAGTTAAAAGCTTGCGGTCTTGCATTAACCACTTTCCATTGACCATGACATCGGTTACATCAGTAGCTTTCCCGGCGTACACCAGTTGCGAGTATATGTTATCCGCATCACGACGGAAGCGTGGGGAATTATGGAGTGGGGAAATATCCACCAGGATCAGATCCGCTCGCTTTCCCGGCTCGAGGCTTCCAGTTACAGAACCCAGGTGCAACGCCCGCGCCCCGAACCGGGTGGCCATTTGAAGTGCAGTTGCGGCCGGGAGAGCCGTCGGGTCGTTGCTCACGGTCTTCGCCACAAAGGCTGCCAGGCGCACTTCCTCGAACATGTCGAGGTCATTATTCGAGGCTGGGCCGTCTGTCCCGATCCCCACATCCAGACCCACGTTCAACATTTTTTGGACCGGGGCAAATCCGGATGCCAGTTTCAAATTGGAGGATGGATTGTGAGCCACACCCGCCCCCGCGTGCAGCAAGGTCCGCATTTCGCCCTCGTCAATGTGGGTGCAGTGGGCTGCCAATACTTTGGCATCGAATAACCCTTGTTTTTTAACGATACGGGACCACTGGCATTCCATTATCCCTGCGCATGTTTTCCACTTCCAGGAATGTTTCGGAAATGTGCGTATGCAACGGCACATCGAACTCGACCGCCAATTGTGCCGTGGCTCTTAAAATTTCTGGAGTACAGGTATAGTAGGCATGCGGGGATACCGATGGGGTAATTAGGGTATGGCCTTTCCAGCGTTCGATAAATTCCCGTGCCGCAGCCAGGGAATCTTCGAAAGAAACCGCATCTGGTGCTGGGAATTTGAGCACGGTCTGTCCGCAGACTGCGCGCAGGCCTGCTTCAGCAGTGGCTTTCGCCACATTTTCCTCAAAGAAGTACATATCGGCAAAACAGGTAACACCCGAGCGAATGAGTTCAGCGCAAGCCAATTGGGTACCCAGTCGAACGAAATCAGGGGATACGAACTCGCGCTCCACCGGCCAGATGTAACCTTGCAACCAGACATCCAGGCGCAGATCGTCTGCCAGGCCGCGCATCAGTGTCATTGGGACGTGGGTGTGGGCGTTGACCAACCCGGGCATTAACACCCTGCCTCTACAATCCACCACCTGCCCTGCTGTGAATAATTTTCGGATTTCGGCTTCAGGTCCAACCGCGAGGATCGAATCCTTTTTGACCGCCACTGCACCGGGGTCGTACTGGTGCATTTCTTCGTCCATGGTCAGGACGATGGCATTAATAAGAAGAAGATCAGCAGATTTGGTCATTCTCTCTCCTAATTGCAGATATTCTACCTGAGAAAACCTTCAAAATATATGGTGCTGCTTTTTTGAAACTACCGCTGCCAATTCAGAAGGGTTTCGAGGACTTTCAAATTCATTTCGTAATCGGTGTTGGTGTGATCGGTCAATTCAACGTCCAGTGCAGCAATGCCCTTTTCGTTAGCCCAATCGGTGAAACCCCCGGTGTAAACACACCCGACGTTGATCGGCGGGTAAGAATACGTTGATACTGCAGCAACCGCTTTTGCCAACCGGATGGAATAATCATCCGGCGGCAGGCCGCCCGCAAAGATACCCAGTGCTGCGCTGTGGTAATTGATTACTGCATCGAAATGATGGCTCTCGATGAATGCCGTCAATGCTTTTGTTTCGGGTTCCGAGCCTGGGCTTGTTCCCGCCGGTAACGTAAGTCTGTGTCCAACACCGTCACGCGGCCAGTCTTTCTGCCAATTGGCATCCCAATTGCGGTTCAGGTCCACACCGTTGGCGTTTGCCCGGCCGAGGTAACTATGGGCACGCGCTTCCCCGTCGGGGTTCAGGTCACGCAATATGTAAAGTGTCACATCTGCCGGAACGATTTCTGGGTGTTCCTGGAGATACGCGATCAGCAAGTCAGCCAGCTGGATGGTGTTGTATTCACCGCCTCCATGCATCCCGGCTACGATCAATCGTTCAGTTTGTCCGGTTCCAAATCGATAGACTTCCAGCGGCCGGTTTCTGGACCGAATAGCCGATGATGATCGGTCCCTCGCTGAAAGGTACGGGCGTGAGCGTATCGGTGGGGGTGATCCGTGGGGTGAAAGTTTCAGACGGGTTGGGGTGGAATGTTGGTGTTCCTGTTGACGACGGGGTAAATGTATTGGTAAACGTCAGGGTTACGGTGGGTGTGAATGTTTCGGTGAAAGTGGGAGTTGGACTGACAAAGAAAGCCCGCACGGCTGGGTTCCCGGAGAGCAGCCAGGTACCAATAATGAGGAGTCCAAGGATCAGGTTGACCACCCAGAAACCAGCCACGAATCTTCCCAGCGATTTCGTCGAAGATGCGGGCATTATCCGGCCTCCAGTGCCTTGCGACGCAGACTAAATCCAGTGCCATGTTGACTGCCCATCGACGGGCATTTCCGGGATGACCACCATAGTTAAGGTGACGATCAGCATCTCCGACCGGTGTGATCAGGATAATATGGATTTCCTGCTTATTCATCTTCCTGCAAATAGGAGACCCCCAGCGCAGCGGAGGCATTCGAATTTATCACGGGTGGATTTTGTGCCTTCAAACAGTTCTTCAGAACCGATCCTTTGAAATCTCTCCCCCCAAGGTACGCAGGGTGTCCCGTTTGAGAAAACCGTTTCAGCAGGGTACCCTCCAGGTTAATTTCAAAACAGGCCAGGGTCCAACCCCGCTGCAACATGTGTCAAGCGTAACGATTTCCAGGGTACTGTCATCTACTCCGAAGATATTATTTCCCAGCCTGTTGTAGAGGTCATTCTCCACGGTGGAGATCATCCGGTTCGCTTCGCTGTCTGTCTCGGCTTTGGCAGTGATGCGGATGTCCACCACACCGGAATGGGCGGTCAGACCGACGGTCGGATTGCTGAGTGATTCCAGGTCTCCGATTGATCGTCGATCATCGCCTTCACCAAGCCCGCTGACATGCAATGTGCGGATTTTAAGCACTGCGTGCAGGTCATAATGATTTTGGAGAAACGGAACAACAGCAAGTGTCATCAAGGTTTCCATCTCGCGCGGTACGCCAGGGAGGGAAATAATGACTTTATTTCCCGGCTTGCTTCCCACTTGAGGGGAGGGGATGACCTTAACGATAAATGCCGGGGCAGTACCCACCGGATTTTCGATGATGATGGCGTTTTTGGGGACAAATGCCTGTCGCTTCTGGTTCTCAGTGGGTGTGCGCCCATACCTGGCAATCCGGGCAGTGATCTGCTCCCATAATTCCGGGTGAAATTCGAGCGGTAAGTCCACGGAATCAGCAATGGCCTTCCGGGTGGGATCGTCCACGGTAGGTCCAAGCCCGCCCGTTGTGATAATGATATCGGCACGTTGCAATGCCTGGCGGACGGTCTCGGAAATGCGGCCGGCATTGTCGCCGATGGTCTGGGCACGATACAGGTCTATTCCTAAACTACGCAAGATCCTGGCTATAAAGCGGGTATTGGTATCGGCAGTCTCACCCAGCAATAGTTCTGTGCCGATGGCGATAATCTCTGCAGTTGGCATATTAGAATGGATTATACAACACGGGCAGGTCGCGTCAATTAAGTTTGAGGGGGGAGATGGATCCTCGTCGGAACCAGCAGCGCTCTTCCCTAGAGGATATGATCATCAACTGGTTTGAAACGCTGCCCACAGGATGGCATCGGTTATAGTTGATAAATTGGGAATAGTATGGGCAGGAAACCTGGGTGAATTTTATAGCCAACAGCGAATCCGGAAATATAAAATTAATGCGGGAATATCTCGTTCAACCAGGTGGAGGGGTTAACCTGGATTCCATTGACCCAAAGGTCCCAGTGCAAATGTGGGCCTGTCACACGCCCGGTATCGCCAATTTTTCCGATCAATTCGCCCGCGGTTACATGGTCGCCCACGGTTACATATATCTCAGCCTGGTGATAGAACCCGCTATATACCCCCTGCCCATGGTCAATGACGGTGGCATTGCCGCGCACAGTTTTAAGACCGGTAAACACAACAACACCATTGGCTGGGGTATACACGTCAAATGGGTGGGCCACGGAGCAGACGCCAAAATCAATCCCGCTGTGGAACCCGGATAACGCGCCGCCATTATAGGTCCGGCGGTTGCCATATTTCGATTTTACGCAGTAATAATCATCGGCAACGGGTAACTGGAACTCCCCCTGCCAGTATTTTTCCGGAGTGACAGGGGTGACCAGGGATAACAACCACGCGTCTTCCGGATCGGTGACAGCGGGGTCAATGGTGGAGGGGTCCACCCCGGTGATGATTTCGGTAAGGAAGTTCCCGGAATTCACAAGCACCATCTGCTCGAAGGATTGTATTGAGCCATCTGCAAGGGTGACGTCAATGCGAAGTGGGTAGAGACCTGGTTCTGTCATGACATGAACCCCCTGCAGTGCCACCAGGGATCCATCCTCTTGTGGGAAGAAGTGCAGGGGGTGATCCACCAGCATACCGCCCAAAGTGACCGGTCCGGTCGCAGTTACTTTGACCTGGACGGTGGCACCTTGAATGATCGGTAACGGATCAACTTCCGCAGAAGACAGTACCGCGGGAATCCCGGTTGGAGCAGCGTTGGATGTTCCAGAGGGAAGGTATAGCAGATCGCCAGGGAGACCAGCCTGGGGTTCGGTGAGACCGTTGAGTAGTGTGATCGTCCATGGGGCCGTGTTTTTCCTGACCGCCAACTCTAGGATCGTCTCACCCTTGGCAAGGGAGGTCCTCGCTGCTAATGCAGGTTGCGCTTCCTGTTGCAGGAGCACGAGATTGTAGCCGGCGTACAGTTCTGCAGGGCTGACAAGATGATTGAGTTTTATGAGCAGCGCAGGATCCACGCGGTACTGACGGCTAAGACTCCGTAGACTTTCCCCAAATGGAACTGGCTGAGTTATTAATGTTCCGGTTAAGCCAGTCAGCCCGGGGATGATGAGATGATCCCCGACGAAAATATCCTGGGTGGTCATGCTATTGGCCAACACAATTTCATCAACAGTGACGTTGAAGCGAATGGCGATATCGTAAAGCGTATCCCCTGCTACGACGATATAGACCGGACCGGTGGGGGAAGGAGTGGGGGTTTGTGCTGATACGTGGCTGGTAGAGACAAAAAGGAAGATGCCAAGTAAGCAGGCAACAATTCTTTTATGCATTCTGGAACTCTATATGGTCACCAATGGCGAATTCGCCCAACCGGGACGGGTGGATCTCAAGGATATACTTTGCTGGATGGCGTGGGGCATATGCAGGCCGCCATGAACGCGCCAATACGGTATCCACGACAACCTTTTCGGAATTGATCCAAACGACCGCCAGGTCCATGAAAACGAACAACATGTGAATGGATGTGTCCAACCGGCTGTCACGGGATTCAACGAGCAGGAGGCCCATTTCTAAAGACAGGCTGGAACGGAACATTAACCCCTTTAATCGGCAGAGGAAACTGTCACAATATTGGGCCTGTAAGGGAGTGGGCAGGGGTCGACTTATGTTTTTGAGTTGGATAATAATCATTTGAATAACAAAACGGGGCGGTTGAGGCGCCCCGTGTCGATCGGAGTTACTTAGGCGATTTGTTTACGTCCAAGTACAGAGTCTACGCTGGTTAATAATTCTTGGGGGCTGAATGGCTTAGCAATGTAATCATCCACTTTTGCAATGTGCAGACCAAGCACCTTGTCAATGCTCTGGGCTTTGGCGGTAACGACGATCACGGGAATATTACGGGTGGTTTCGTCTGCTTTCATTTGTTGATAAACTTCCCACCCATCCATTTCAGGCATCATCAGATCAAGCAGGACCAGGTCGGGATGAGTTTTCCGGATGATTTCGAGCCCTTCCTTCCCCCCATTGGCACCAAGTATTTCAAATCCACGGCGGCTCAGGATCAAGCGAATCAGGTCGATCATTTCCTGCTCATCTTCAATACAGAGGATCACCTTTGTGTTATTTTCGCTCATATAATACCACCTGGTTGGATTAAGTTTACCACAAATACCAGCGCATCATTTCCACGCTCCTGCCATTTAATTTTGTGGAGGGGGTGAATTCATTATAGTATTGCCTAGTCAACAATCGAACCCGGGTTATAAATACTGGAAAAAATTCAAAAAAAAGTAAATTATTTGTGTATTAGGTTCCATTTTGGATAAATCCGATGAATATATTAGAACTTTATATAACATATTCGTCGAATCTGGCTGAGACGTATATAGGTTGGTATAATCTGTTTTTGCACGGACAGGAGGTCCATTTGAATTCACGTAATCAGTCCTATATTATTTATCTCCTGCTATTCATAGCAATCGTGGCGATGGTCTATTTTAACGTCCGTCAGCCGCCAAACACGCAGGGGCCGTTGACCATCAGCGAGATTGCCCAGCAGATCCAGGCAGGTACAATCACACGGATTGTGGTCAATGATGACAACAGTCTGCAAGTGGTTTCTTCCAGCTCCAGTGGTCCCATCGAGCAGACAGCTCGAAAAGAGCCGGAAACCACCCTGGTTTCGCAATTGCTGGCGTTTGGAGTCACTCCCACACAACTGACAGGAGTTACCATCGAGGTCAATCCACCCAGTCCCTGGGCTGGCTTATTGACCCTCGCTTCTTATATCATCCCGGTCCTGCTGATCGGTGGGTTGTTCTGGTTTATTTTCCGCCAGGCTCAAGGCAGTAACAATGCCGCCATGGCCTTCGGAAAATCCAAGGCGCGCATGTTTAGCGGCGAACATCCCACAGTGACATTCGAGGATGTGGCAGGGGTGGATGAATCGAAGGAAGAATTAAAGGAAGTGGTCGAGTTCCTGAAGGAACCCCAGAAATTCATTCAACTGGGAGCGCGAATACCAAAAGGTGTCCTGCTGGTTGGGCCTCCCGGTACCGGGAAAACCTTGCTTGCCAAGGCAGTGTCTGGTGAAGCGGGTGTTCCTTTCTTCTCGATTTCTGGTTCTGAATTCGTTGAAATGTTTGTTGGCGTGGGTGCCAGCCGAGTACGCGACCTTTTCGATCAAGCCAAACGCCATTCTCCCTGCATCGTTTTTGTAGACGAAATTGATGCCGTTGGACGTCAGCGCGGCGCCGGGTTGGGGGGGTCGCACGATGAGCGCGAACAAACCCTGAACCAGATGCTGGTGGAGATGGACGGTTTTGATACAGACACGAATGTGATCGTTGTAGCTGCCACCAACCGCCCCGACATCCTTGACCCGGCTTTGCTGCGCCCTGGTCGCTTCGATCGACGCATTACCCTTGATAGGCCGGATATGCGCGGGCGTGAAGCCATCCTGAAAGTGCATGCCCGCGGCAAGCCGTTCGAACCCACCGTTGATCTGGGAAGTATCGCACGCGGTACGCCCGGTTTTGTTGGCGCCGACTTGGAGAACCTGATCAATGAGGGAGCAATCCTGGCGGCGCGCCGCAATAAGAAGATGATCGGCCAGCCTGAATTGGAAGAAGCGATCGAGCGAGTTATCATGGGACCTGAACGAAAGTCCCGGCTGATCAGTGAAGAAGAAAAACGTATCATTGCGTATCACGAGGCAGGTCACGCAGTGGTGATTAATGCCATTCCTGAAGCCGACCCGGTGCAAAAGATCACCATCGTTGGTCGCGGTCAAGCCGGTGGATTGACCTGGAACCGTCCTACGGATGATCGCACACTTACCTCCCGCAAAAAGATGCGGGCGCAATTGGCCCTCTTCCTGGGAGGTCGAGCAGCTGAGCAGATTGTCTTTGATGATATTACCTCTGGTGCTTCGAATGACCTGGAAAATGTGACCAAAATTGCCCGAACCATGGTTACCCGCCTGGGAATGAGCGACGAACTTGGTTCAATGACCTATGGCCAAAAGGAAGAACTCATCTTCCTGGGGCGTGAAATTTCTGAGCAGCGCGATTATTCAGAGGCTGTTGCAGAGCAAATCGACCACGAAGTGCGCAAGCTGGTGGATGATTCCTATCAACAGGCGCTAACAATCTTGAAGAAATATAGAAAAGAACTGGATGCTGTAGCGAATAAATTGCTCGAAGTGGAAACATTAACGCGTGAAGAATTCGAAAAGATCTTCCCGCCTCCGTTCCCAAAAAAGAGCGGTACCCCGCAGCCCGCATAAACAAACAAAGACCCGGCAAAAAGCCGGGTTTTTTGTTCTTGCAGATTATTCTTCCCAGTTTTGAAACCCAAAATCCCGAATAAATGATTGTCATTTCAGCATATTGAGGATTATTCCTGCAAAAGCCAGCGAATCCGGGTAGCAAATCACATATGTTATATGTTGCGAAGGCTACCTATGAATAAGCGAACTCCCGAGCGTAATATTCTTTAGCTTCATTCTGTTTCTTCTGTGTCAACGTAAAAACCTCATCATAATTTGATTCGAGGACATTGAAAATGGTCTCATCCAGGAAATTCATTGCGCACAGACTTCGGAGGGTGGATAGGATTTTCTGCTGGCTCATATCCTTGTGATAAACCCTCTCTTCGGACAAGGCTGTAAAAATATCTGCAATAGCCATGATCCTGGAACCAATATCGAGTTTCTCGACCGAAATATGGAAAGGATATCCAGATCCATCCAGGTGCTCGTGGTGAAAACCTGCCCATTCGGCGATCATCGAAATTCCTCCAAAGGAATTAAGGATTGTATAGGTGAAATAGGCATGCTGCCGCATGATGGCGGTTTCTTCCTTGCTTAGCTTGCCGGGTTTATCCAAGATGGAATTCGGAATTACCATTTTCCCCAGGTCATGCAAATTGCCTGCCACTTCAAGTAACCCAGTTTCAGTTTCATCCATCCCCTTGAGCCTGGATATAGCGGAAGCAGCTGTGGCAACCCCAATGGAATGGGTGGCTGTAATCCTGGATCGAAAATCGATGATGTTTCGGAATAATTCGGAGAAATTTAATAGGAATGCCAAATCCACTTCCATCACCCGACTTGGTCCATTTCTTAAAAGAACCGAATATAGCCTCGGCGATACGAGAGTGAACCAAAATTCTTCGCGAACAGCAATGGATCGAAAAAGGTGCACTATCTCCGGGTCAAGCCCAGTTCCAGACAAAGAATTGATCTTGAGAAGTAATTCATCAACCTGGTGAAGGATGTAGGTGTTTCGATCTATAGACCTTTCAAGAACATCAGCCAGGAATAAGATTTGGGATGAATTCACCTGAGATTCTGATGTCCTGCCTTTAATCACTTCCCATTGGGTATGATGGAATCGCACTATTTCTGCTGAAGATTCAAACATTGGAACATGCCTGAGGATTCGGTCCCCCAATTGAGCATGCAATTCCAGATCGGCAACAGCTCCCTGATGAATATCTATCTTGTTTTCAAGAGACAGGGCACCGATGTCGTGAAGCAATGATGCAATAAAAAGGTGATCCATGTTCGATGATGGCAGTTTTGCTGCCTTCCCCATTTCCCAGGCAATAAAGGAGGTGCGTAACTGATGCAGGGATATTTCCGGGCTGGCCAGATCCAAAGCATCGGAGATGGAAAGGATGAGATTTAGCAAATTAATGGAAAGCTTTTGATTCATACCTTATCTCCCGCACGGACATGATTCAGCCGGTTACTGCATTTGAAAAGAATTGGACGAGCACCCTGCCATGGTATATGCTGAAGCTGCGCAGAAATTAGTTTCACTTATAAAAGATGTTAATAAGGGCTCAGGTCTTGGCAGGGAAATCACCGAGGTATTTATTGGTCTTGAAATAATCCTTCTAAACGATTAGACGCGTTTCAATGGGACTTATCTGGACAGGCTCTTGATTCTTCAAGAAAAGCCCGAATTTCCTTTTCAATTTCATCCAGCTTTACCTTCCCTGCGTCGAACCAGTGGATCTTTTCATCCTGCTCCTTGAACCAGTTTGCCTGCCGCCGCACGAAGTTACGCGTCAACCGACGCATCCGCACTTTGGCTTCCTCCACGCTCATTTCACCCTGGACAACCGCAACGCACTCACGGTAGCCGATGGCTGACATGGTCGGTAAATTGGGCGAATACCCTCTTTCAAGCAAACCGCGCACTTCATCAAGAAGACCACCACTGAACATCAACTCAACGCGGGCGTCCACGCGTGAGTAAAGTTCCGGGCGCGGGCGGATCAGGCCGATCGTCTTGATGCGATAAAGACTCTCGCCATGTCCGCGCTGTTCAGAGAATCTGTGACCGGAGGAGAAGATCACTTCCAGTGCCCGTACTGTTCTGCGCAGGTTGCGCGGGTCGATCGTTTGTGCGGCACTTGGATCCAATACTACCAGCCATTGGTGAAGCCAATCATTCCCTTTGGATTTGGCCAGCGCTTCCAATACTTTCCTGAGAGGGTCATCAGGTTTTGTTTCTGGCGGTACCCATCCTTGGATAACTGCATTAATATATTGCCCGGTCCCGCCCACAAGGAACGGTGTTTTATGACGCGCATGAATGTCCGCGATCGCATGCAAGGCAAGGCGCTGGAAAACGGCCAGGCTGCATGTTTCATCCGGGTCAGCAACATCAATTAGGTGGTGTGGAACCTGGGTTCGCTCTTTAGGGGTTGGTTTCGCGGTCCCAATGTCCATACCCCTGTAAAAAAGGCGAGAATCCGCAGAGACTATTTCACCGCCCAGCCTTTTAGCCAATTGGATGGAAATTTCGGTCTTGCCAACTGCCGTAGGGCCAACAATCAACGATTAAGGGCGGTTTCATTAATTGATGATTAACCGATCACATTCTCGAAATGCTCGATCTTTGCTTTTCCACCAGGTGTTCCCTCCACGGCGATCACATCGAACTGCCAGTTTTCTCCGCTATCGGGATGTTTTTGGAGATAATCTTCGGCTGCGGAGAGCATAAATGCCTGCTTCCGGCGAGTGACCGCATCTTCGGGATAAGCAAAGGAATGCGACCTGCGCGTCTTGACCTCCACAAAGACCAGCAGGTCATCTTTTTTGGCAACAATATCAATTTCACCGTGGGCATAGTGGACATTTCGCGCCAATATCGAGTAACCTTTCGCAGTCAGGTAATCTACAGCGACATCCTCACCCCATTGGCCGATCGTTTGCCTGTAGCTGCTCATGAACGCAATTTCTCCACCAGGCTGCGGATGCGGGAACTCAGACTGCGCCGGCGGGGCAGTGCTGCTGAAGCTAACCGTTCATAGTGTGCAAGCATGATCCTTATGGCACGTTCAATGGCATATTTTTCGGAAGCCTTGCGGGCAGCCAACCCCATTTTCTTCCGCAGGCTGCGGTCAAGACACAACCGGGTCAGAGTGGCAGCAAACGCTGCCTGGTTTTGACTGGCAAGCAGACCGGTAATCCCATCTTCGATCGTATCGCCGACACCCACCGAATGGATTCCTAGCGCAGGCAATCCCGAAGCCATGGCTTCTATCACAGAAAGGGGATGGACTTCTGTCACAGATGAAGTCACAAACACGTCGCACATCGCCAGGTACTGAGGTATTCGATCGTAAGAAACCATTCCAAAAAAGTGGACCCGATCCTCCACTCCCATTTCGTGGACAAGTTTTTTAAGATTGTCCTCCTCGGGTCCCCCGCCAAGTATCAATAAATGAACGTTTTTTACTGCTTCTGCAACACCACCAAATGCCTGCACCAGAAAACCGATGTTTTTTTCGGGTCCCAACCGCCCGGAATAAATTAGCAGGATGTCTTGCGGATTGAACCCAAACTCAGGGCGGCAGTTTTCACTAATTTGCTGGTAACGATTCAATTCAACCCCATTGGGGACCACTTCGATAGGGCTCGTTACCCCCAATTTACGCAGAACATCTGCCATCCCTGGCGAAGGAGAGACGACCAGGTCCACGGCGGTACAGAAGGGAGGCATATAACTTTGCAGGAAACTGGCACTAACCTCCTCTGGCAGGAGTGGCATATAAGCCTGGGCATAAAGGTCGTACCGGGTATGATTGGTAAAAACAATGGGTATGTGCAAGGGACGGCAATAGTTCAAAGCCAGCCTTCCACTTAGAAAGGGATGATTAACATGGACCAGGTCCATGGTCTGGAGAAGCGCTTTCGCACTGCGGCTGTAGCGGAAATTCAGGTAATACCCGGTGTCCACCAAGGGAAGTCCCGGAGAGCGAATAATATTTGTTTCATTGTCAGGGTAATCGATGTCACCGAACGTAAAAATAAAAACATTATGCCCGGCTTCTTCCAAATATTGTTTATTCAGGGATATATAATTGGTAACTCCGCTGACATGCGGTTTGTATACATCTGCCATCATCCCAATGCGCATCCTGACCTCCGCAGAATTCCTATGGATTCTCCGGGTTTCACCCGGGTGAGGGCATAATCTTGAGCCTATCCTAAGTCAAGCAAGAGGGCCTGTCAAGGTAGGGTATAATCATTATGTTCTGGACATATTCTCAATATTGTTGCGCCCCATGTGGGTAATCTAAAATACAAAGGCAGTTTATGGCAAGCGTTCCTTTCAGTTTGCCTCCGGACTATTGGCAGACTTTTTTCCTCGACAAGAAAGACCTGGAATTCCTAAGCACCTATTTATTCGAAAACGAGACGCCTCTAACCGAGAAGGAACTTGTCCCGGTTTTAATTGGTGAGCGCATCCGCAATGAGCGTGAAGCGTTGGTCAATCGGCAGCGCTCAATTGGCAAGGTGTATGTACCCGAGGGTCATTATATGGTGGGGGAAAGTCTTGTTTTTCCTGCTCTGGAATGGAAAAAAGGGAAGATCAAAAGCTCACGACCCGGAGTAAACCCTTCCACGGGTGAATTTGAAGTCATCGATGTTGAATTTGATGATGGTGTCTCACGCCAACTGGCTGCAGGTCTCGCGAACCACAAGTTAAATCAGCCGGTGGAAATATCCAATGATGACCCGTTGCTCAATCTTGATAATATTGTCAAAGCTTACGGCTCTGAGTTGGAGCAGAAGCTTGATAAAGCCCTGTCTGCCGACGAAGATCTGGTGAAGGTTGCCGCGCGCTGGTTCCCGCGTGCACTTCTCGTGGATATCAACGTAGGTCAGCTTAACCTGGCCGAGGCTGTTCTGGACGAGGCGGCTGCCGGCAAGCCGCTTACCACAACGGCACTAATCGATCAATTGGAAATATCCGGGAATGTCAATCCAAAGTTGGTTGAATTCTCGATGAATCATGCATTGCAAGACGATGGGCGCTTTGATGAAGTCGGTCCAGCGGGTGAGATTTTGTGGTTTCTGAAGCGTCTCGAACCTCTGGATGTACAGCAAATCCCGGCTCCTTTACGCTACATAGAAATTCCTTACAATCGGTCCGACCTTACACGCGAAATGCTTGTCCTCGAAGCTGAACTGGACGATGAACTGGCTGACAATAATTCTCCCGCTATTGAAGCCGGGGAATTAACCATCAGCCTAAGTTATCCCCATTGGCGGGCAGGTACACTACCGCTTTCAGCGCGAGTTCGCGGTTTATTCCCCACTGCCTATGAGTTCCCCCGGGTCCGCTTTACGCTGATTGATGGACAATCCAAGGACGAAATTCAGGCCTGGGTTGTTCGCCAGCACGGTTATGTATTTGGCCTAGCAGCTCTTTACCAAAAGTATGGGTTGATCCCTGGCAGCTTGATAACGGTGACCAAGGGGAAAAAGCCCGGACAGGTGATCGTGACACCCCGGACACGCCGCCCAACCCGAGATTGGGTGCGGACGGTACTGGTCGGCAGCGATGGCAGAATCGTCTTTGCCATGTTAAAGCAAAACCTTTCAGCCGAGTTCAACGAGCGTATGGTGGTTGCCGTCCCGGATCCGCCTGCTGTGGACGATGCGTGTGAACAGATTGCGAAACAGCATTTGCCTTTTGACCAGTTGGTTGCCGAGATGATGCGTGAGCTTGTTAAACTTAATGTGCAGGGTCATGTACATGCCCAGGAATTATATTCAGCGATAAATATTATCCGCCGCTGTCCCCCGGGAGCCCTGCTGGCATTTTTGACAAGCAGTTCTAGTTATAAACATGTGGGCGATTTGCATTATCGCCTTGCCGAACCGGAGGCTGAAAATGCCTGAGGTTAAAAAATTCAGCCTGATCAAACCAACTCTTCAGACTCCTTTTCACATTGATTTCGATTGGTGGCGAATTAACGATACCAATTGGCACGTGGGCCTTCAGAGTCTGTTATGCCCTGAACACCAGGAAGCTTATGCCAGTTTGCCGGAAGGCCAGATGATCGATTGGGTGGATCCCGAGACTGCTGAGGTTCGTCAGTTGGATGGGATTCAAAACACGCTCATTAATCATTGTGCCCAGCAACCCGGGTTTCTCGATGAACACACTGCCCTCGTGGATGCGATTTTCCGTCTATTGTTGGTGAATGGGAACACCCCCATTACTGTAGAGCAACTCGCGGAAAGGCTTAAACGCCCTGCCGGGATTATCCTTAAGACGATCGCTGGCCCGCGAGTATATAAGGGATTGAAACCCTTTGTTTCCTGAGTTTTAGGTAGACCTCATCTGACAATTCCATGTATGCCCCTGTAGCTCAACGGACAGAGCACCTGCCTTCTAAGCAGTAGGTTGTGGGTCCGAATCCCGCCAGGGGCGCTCCCCCTCCCCTGCACTATCTCCTTTTCACGGTTAATTGGATGCTGGAGGAGCCTGGAGGAAAATATGACTGAAGAAAGATTTGGCATCGTAAAATTTAGAGGGCAACCTGTGACAGTTCTTGGTCCGGATCTAAAACCGGGTGACATCGCCCCGGAATTTTTGGTGCAGACTCTCGAGTGGGTGCCTTTTGAAGGTTTGGCCAATACTTCTGGAAAAGTCCGCATCATTACTGCCCTCGCCTCGCTTGATACGGATGTTTGTGATCGCGAAACTCGCCGGTTCAATATGGAAGCTGCAGCTCTGGGCGGAGATATTGTCATCTTGTCGATCAGTGCCGACCTGCCATTTGCGCAAAAACGTTGGTGCGGCGCTGAAGGCGTCGATCAAGTCACCGTACTTTCTGACCACATGGGCACCGATTTTGGCCTGAAATATGGTTGTCTCATTAAAGAGGCACGCATTCTTCGCCGTGCTGTTTTTGTGGTCGACCGGTCCGGAAAAATCACCTATGCGGCGTATATGCCAGCAATTGGTGATGAACCCAATTACGCAGAGGTCTTGGCTGCAGCCAAAGCAGCCATATAGTTGAACGAATTTCCACCCTCCGCCTGGATCGAATTGTCTGGGCGAAGTTGAATCGAAGGAGGAAGTTATGTCATCGATGACCCGTAAAGAGCATCAGACAGAGCTATTATTCTCAGGCAGACATGCCATTGGCTGGCAGGTAAGCATCCACTCATATGCTTGGAATCCGCCTACTGACGTCTATGAAACAGAGGCTAGTTTTGTTGTCAGGCTGGAAGTAGCTGGAATGCGCCAGTCGGATTTCTCGATCGATGTTGACAATAACTTCCTGATTATTAGCGGAGTCCGCAGCGAATCACCGGAACACCGTTCCTATCACCAGATGGAAATCCGCTTTGGTGAATTTAGCACCGCGATAGAAATCCCGGCAGGTGCGGATATTAGCAAGGCTGAGGCCGACTATGAAGACGGCTTTTTGAATGTGGTAATGCCCAAGATCAAACCGACACCTGTCACTATAAAAGGCTGATAATTTTTTATGTCTGCATCCCGTTGGCACACTGGTCCGCTCGAAGTATTTGATTGGCTCCAGGAAAACGATACATCTCTGGAAGATCTATTCCTGCCGTCCATTTTTACGCGCCACCAGAAGAAAGACGATCAGGATAAAAGCATTGTTCAGCCTTCTTCAGTGGATGGGGAAACCATAAAATACCCCGACATTATCCCGATCCTTCCCTTGCGTGGAGTGGTTGTCTACCCCCAGACTGCGGTTCCTCTAACCATCGGACAGCCGCGTTCGATTAAATTGGTGGACGACGTATCCAGCACAACTGATAAGCTTATCGGTCTCCTCGCAGCGCGCAACCCTGAAATTGAAGAACCAGGGCCTGCTGATCTGTATTCCATCGGGACGGTTGCTACAGTTCACCGTCTTTTTCGTGCCCCGGACAATACAATCCGTTTGCTTGTTCAGGGGTTGATGCGTTTCAGGGTCGTGGAAATCGTTGAAACTGAACCATATATCAAGGCCCGCATCGAGGTGTTACCGGAAACGGTTGAAAGCGGTCTTGAGATCGAAGCTCTGGCACGTTCCGCCCGTGACCAGTTCGAGCAAATCTCCGGACTAACTCCCTCCATCCCACGCGAGCTTGTGTCTTCCATTGTGACCCTTGAAGATCCACTCCAAACGGTCTACACCATAGCTAATTTCCAACGGATCGAACTTAAGGATGCCCAGACTCTTCTTGAAATCGACTCCACCAAGGCTAAATTGGAGAAATTGGTCGATCTATTGGTCCATGAAGCTGAGGTACTTTCGTTGGGTGCGAAGATCCAGAACCAGGCTCGTTCTGAAATTGAGAAGGTCCAGCGCGAATACTACCTCCGCGAACAGATGAAAGCCATCCAGAAGGAATTGGGCGAGAACGACGAACAGGCTGTGGAGGTCGAAGAGTTTCGCAAAAAGATAGAAGCAGCCAAAATGCCTGAAGAGGCAGAGAAACAGGCTCGCCGCGAATTGGACCGGCTCGGACGTCTGCCTACCGCCGCAGCCGAGTACGGTGTCATTCGTACCTACCTGGATGCGCTTGTCACCCTACCTTGGTCGCAGGGTACAAACGATAACCTCGACATCGCCCACGCCCGTAAGATCCTTGACCAGGATCATTACGGCTTGCAGGACGTTAAAGAACGGATCCTTGAGTTCCTGGCTGTACGAAAATTGCGCTTGGATCGCAAGGATGATAAGGGAGCCCCTTCCAACGATCTTATCCGCCGCGAGCGTGAAGGTGTGATATTGTGCTTTGTCGGTCCTCCTGGCGTTGGCAAGACCTCCCTCGGTCAATCGATTGCGCGAGCCATGGAGCGCAAGTTTGTCCGCATATCCCTTGGAGGTGTGCGCGATGAGGCTGAGATCCGAGGTCACCGACGAACGTATATTGGAGCCATGCCCGGGCGGATCCTGCAGGCACTGCGTCGGGTGGAGTCCCACAACCCGGTTTTCATGCTGGATGAAGTGGACAAACTGACGATGGATTTCCACGGGGACCCAGCTTCAGCTTTGCTCGAAGTACTTGACCCTGAGCAAAATGTGGAATTTCGCGATAACTATCTTGAAGTTGCCTACGACCTGTCGCAAGTATTCTTCATTACAACTGCCAACACCCTGGAGACCATACCTCCCCCACTCCTGGACCGCATGGAGATTATTCACCTCTCGGGATATACAGAGAGTGAAAAAATCGCCATCGCCAAAGGCTATCTTGTCCCGCGCCAGGTGCGTGAAAATGGACTGCGGCCCGAGGAAGTAAATTTTTCCAAGCCTGCTCTTCAAACCATCATCAACCAATATACGCGCGAAGCTGGCGTCCGCAACCTCGAGCGAAAAATCGGCGCTGTCTGCCGCAAGCTGGGGACATTTATTGCCGAAGGCAAGAAGCAAGCTGCCAGGGTAACACCCAAATCGGTCAAGGAATTGCTGGGGCATCCCATCTTTCAAGAAACGGAAGAGATTGACACCCGCACATCCATTCCTGGTGTGGTACCTGGTCTTGCGTGGACCCCGTTCGGCGGTGAGATCCTGTTTATAGAAGCTACGTCCATGCCTGGTGCAAAAGGTTTCCAGGTGACAGGGTCGGTTGGAAATGTAATGCAGGAATCAGCCAGGGCAGCTCTTTCCTATGTCCGGTCGCATGCGGCTGAGATTGGAATTCAGAAGGATTTCTTTGAAAAGTCTGATATCCATATGCACATCCCTGCCGGTTCTCAGCCCAAGGACGGTCCTTCGGCGGGAGTTACCATGGCTACTGCCCTGGTTTCATTGATTTCCGGTCGCCCGGTAAGGAAAGGCGTTACCATGACTGGTGAGATCACTTTGCGCGGCCAGGTAATGCCCATCGGAGGTCTGAAGGAAAAACTGCTGGCTGCCCACCGTGCTGGACTAAAAACCGTGATCCTGCCCAAACGCAACATGTTGGATGTTGAAGACGTGCCTGAGGAAATCCGAAAAACGATGACCTTTGTCTTTGCTGAGTCGATCAATGATGTACTGAAAGCTGCGTTGGAAAAACCCGCCAGGCCTGCAAAAAAAAACTCGCAAGGAAAAAAGAATGATAAAAATCCTGCTGGCGGATGACGATTTCACCATGGTCGCACTTCTGAAAACCCTGCTTGGGATGGAGGGCTACCAGGTGGCGACCCTGTTGGATAAAAAGGGAAGTATTTTGGATAATATCCGCCGTGAGAAGCCGGATGTTCTCCTCATCGATATTTTCCTGGGCGCTCGCAATGGCATGGATGTTGTCCGGCAGATCCGGCAAACTCCGGACTTGAAAGACCTTAAAATTGTGATGGTTTCGGGAATTGACAAGACCGAAGAATGTCTGGCTGCAGGAGCCAATGCCTTTTTGCTCAAGCCCTATATGCCTGAAGCACTTTTTGACCTGCTCCGTTCATAATACTTTGGGGGGTACGTGGATATGATTCACATCCGGGAATTTAGATACCCCGAAGATTATCAGCCTTCCAGGCTCCTTTGGGAGAATGCCGGTCCCGGGATTCACTTGCGCCGTTCCGATGAAGCCGACGAGATTCAAAAAAAATTGCAGCGAGATCCCGATCTATTCCTTGTTGCTGAAGAACAAGGTGAGCTGGTGGGCACTGTAATGGGTGGTTTCGATGGCCGGCGCGGCATGATCTATCATCTGGCAGTCTCAATAAAAAACCGCGAACAAGGGATAGGAAACCAGCTTATGGATGAGTTGGAGCGTCGTCTTAAAGCGAAAGGATGCATTCGTTGCTACCTGCTTGTGACGGTCGACAACGAAAGTGCCATGCGTTTCTACCAAAGGCGCGGCTGGTCGCACATGATAGATGTATTAACCTACGGAAAAGATCTCCTATGAATCTCCGCTTTGGCATTCTGACTGCATCTGACCGGTCATCACGCGGGGAACGTCCCGACCTTTCCGGACCTGCCCTGGGAAACTTTATCACCACTCAAGGCTGGACGGTTTCCTGCACAACCATTGTCCCAGACGACAGGCATGCCATTTGTGAAACTCTGTCAACGTGGGCGGATGGGGGCGGGGTGGATATTATCCTGACCACCGGTGGGACAGGTTTTGCCCCCCGCGATGTCACCCCCGAAGCCACCAACCTGGTGATTGACCGTCAGGCTCCCGGTCTCGCTGAAGCCATGCGATCGGAAAGCTGGAAAGTCACTCCGCATGCCATTCTCTCCCGTGCAGTTGCTGGGATGCGGGGCCGGGTGTTGATAATAAATTTACCCGGAAGCCCCAAGGCCGCAGTGGAGAATTTGCAGGTGTTGGTTCCCATTCTCGCCCATGCTGTGGAGTTGCTGAAAGAAGACCCGGAAGCAGAGAAACATCACTAACTACTCTTGCCACGTTCCCGCAACTGGCATATAATCCCGCCCGCTTGCAAATCTCAAAAAGGAAGACTCTATGATTGATGTAAATGACCTCCGCAAAGGTGTCACTTTTGAACTCGACGGCAACTTGTTCAAAGTGGTTGAATACAGCCACCATAAACCCGGCCGTGGAAATGCCACCATTAAGATCAAAGCCCGCAACCTGCGCACGGGCTCCAACATTGAAAAAACTTTCATCTCCGGCAGCCAGGTCCAGGAAGCTCGTCTGGACTTCCACACAGTTCAGTACCTGTACAATGATGGCGATAACTATTACTTTATGGATCAGGAAACATTTGATCAGCCTGGTATTCCCAAGGATATTATTGGTAAATCTGCAGGGATTTTTGCAGGAGGGCATGGAGTGCAAGTTGACTTTTTATGAAGGCAAAGCCCTTGATATAGAAATGCCCACATCGGTGGATCTCAAGGTTGTTTACGCTGAAGTGGCAGTTCGCGGGGATACCGCCACCGGAGTGACCAAAAAAGTTAAAGTTGAAACCGGGTACGAGGTGCAGTGTCCAAACTTTGTCAAAGTCGGCGATACCATTCGAGTTGACACTCGTACCGGTGAGTATCTCACCCGGGTCTAACAGAATTCTCCCGCAGTCAAAACCTGCGGGAGCTCGCTAATTCCAGTATGAAAACTACTGCCGGATCCGAATGCAAATATTTCTATGGTGACTATTACCGCGGCCGCGACCATGAAGAATGCCGCCTGCTAGGTACGTCCTGGACAGGCGATCTGTGTCGCACTTGTCCGGTCCCTTCGATTGACCGGGCAAATGCATGTGAATTCATGCAACTGCGGGGTGAAGTTACCCGGCCATTTACGGCTCAATTCCAACGGCGTGTAAAGGTGACCCCATTTTGCGACAAGACCAAGCGCACGGGTTTCGATCCACATATTGGCTGTGGAGAATGCCACCCACTCCCGACTGTATTTGAACTGAAGAAATAATTCATTATCCCCCTCTGTCATCCAGAAACCCTGGATGAGCTTCGGGCAACCTTAACACTTCCATCTCATCCAATGCCCATCACACTTCTGCTCGACCTCGACGACACCCTGCTCGAAACCAACATGGAACTTTTCATCCCGGCTTACTTCAAAGCCTTGTCGTCGCGCTGGCAGATATGGTGGCACCCGAGGTGATGATCCCTGCATTGACAAGTGGGACAAAGGCCATGATGGTAAACCTGGATCCTGCCTTAA
>CAWFNU010000015.1:0-118123 GCA_963817265.1 uncultured Chloroflexia bacterium | reverse complement strand
ATTTCAATGGAGTTGAAGGGCGGAAAAATACGCGTGGCGGAACATACCACATCAATCTCCTGCCGACCACCTGCCACATCTATTTTGGATCGGTGACCGGTGCAACCCCAGATGGACGACATGCATGGGCGCCGTTATCGGAGGGCATTTCCCCTGTTCAGGGGGCGGATCGCGGCGGCCCAACCGCCGTGCTTAAGTCTGCGTCCAAAATGGATCACATCCGCACCGGCGGGACTTTGCTCAACCAGAAGTTCACACCCGCCCTACTGGCAGACGAAATTGGCCTAGATGCGCTGGTAAATCTCATCAGATCGTATTTTCAAATTAAACGGTCACCACATCCAGTTTAATGTTGTGGACACCAAAACCCTGCGCGCAGCACAAAAGAATCCTGAGCAATACCGAGATCCTGATCGTGCGGGTGGCTGGCTATTCAGACTATTTCTGCGATTTGAGTGAGGCACTCCAAGAAGAGATCATTGCCCGCACGGAACAGCAGGGGTTTTAGGTTCCCCATCCCGATAGCTCATCGCCAGGGGAATCCAATATAATTAAGTGATTACAAGAAGGAGATGCCATGAAACGATTATTTTTTGCTCTTGCCATGATTTCCATCCTGCTGTTCGCTTGCAGTATTCCATCCACACCTACCCAGGTAGCTCCCACCCAGCCACCTGTACCGACCACCCCGCCGGTATCGACCAACTCGCCTATACCGACCAACCCGCCTGAACCCACCAACACTGTTTTACCCACAGTACTTCCCGGACCCGCAGCAAATGTCACTTGCAATGAACTGTCTTTTTATCTTGATCCCCAACTAGGTTCCGGTTACAACTGCGAGACTGTACCAGCGACAAGCGAGGGCAATCGGTATCACCCCCCAGTATACAAACGCTACCTTGCAGGGATATGTGCTTTCCAATAAATTTTGGGATGCACACATTTCCATTTTGCCAGTTGCGCAGTATGTCGCACTTCTGCCTGACACGATTCCCGGGCAGGTTGTCAATCTGCAGGTCTTAATCGGGGGTGGTTCAGCAGGTGATACCCTCCCATTACTGCCGGTCTTCAATGCTGCCCAGGTATTCCATGCTCAATACCAGGTTCTGCCCTTTAGCAATGGTAGCGGTATCCGTTTCATCACCCTATACGCACAGTACTATGCCCCGATCAACAACCACGATGTTTTCTACACCTACCAGGGGCTCACCAGTGACGGACTTTACTGGGTGTCGGCGATTTTCCCCATCAACAACCCGATCCTACCGGACAATGGTGATACTCCGCCTGGCGGCATGAGCCAGGAAGAATTCAGTGCCAATTATGCATCTTACTTAACTAATATTACCAACCAATTGAATTCACAAACTTCAGATAGTTTCACCCCCAAACTGGCTGCCCTCGATGCGCTGGTTGCCAGCATCACGATCCAGCCTTGATCATCCAACTTGTGTAAGGATCGTCCGTTTTGCACCTGCGGAACTGAGCGCTCTGGCCACTGCCGGGGCGTTCTCTTTATCCACCAGTGCGATCATATTCCCACCGCGACCGCCACCCGAAAGTTTTGCACCCAGCGAACCAGATTTTAGCGCTGCCTCCACCAATTGATCCAACTCCTTGCATGAAACGGTCATTTGCTTCAATAGGGCATGGTTTGCATTCATCAATTTACCCAATTCAGCAACGTCGCCCCTTTCGATTGCCTGGCGCGCATTCCAGACTATCTCTCCCACCTTCGTGAAAACCTTTTCCCAGCGGGGAGTATCCGCCTCCCAAAGTTTTTTAACAGCATTCACAGATTCTTTCGTTGGAGCCTGGATGCCGGTCCCTCCAATCATGATCATAAAGGGCACGCCGACGTGGAATGTTTTGATGGCTTTTCTTTTGATGAAATAAACTGGTTTACAGTAGGTCACCACCGTGTTGTCGATTCCGGAGGGGGTACCATGATAGATCTTTTCAGCTTCGAATGCCAATTCATTAACCTGTTCGTCTGGCAGAGGCTGGCCGAGGAAAGCCGAGAGGGCCCTGATGATTGCAACAGACACTGCCGCGCCAGACCCAAGTCCTGAAGCCACCGGGATCGTGGATTGGAGATAAACCGTGCAGGCAGGCGGAGTTGAAACCCCCAATTTAGAAAAAACACTCTGGATTACTGCGGCGAGTGGATGATCCACGGTTAGATCGGAAAGGTCTGCGGAAAGGTTGATATTTGGAGCTTCAACCATGACCCCGCCACGCGAATTTTCACTCACTGTGGCAGTAGCCTGCACCTGCGTCACCGGCACAGCCAGGGCGGGGCGCCCATAAACTACGGCATGTTCGCCAAACAGGATGATTTTGCCAGGAGCAGAAGAGGTTATCATATTTTTTTGTGGCAGAGTCCGCCCTAGGTAATGTAGAACACTGCCAGTACGGCCAGACCCCACAGCAAAATGGAAAGCTGGAAGGGGCGGTCGGAGAGCAGGATCTCTTCCGGTTCACCGCCAATCTGCCTGACCTGGATAAGATACAAGTACCGGAAGATGGCATAAATTACGAAGGGGATTGTCAGCATGAGCATGTGATCGTCGGGCAGCCGGAAAAAGGTGTACAAGGAATATGCCAGGATGGTGGTGCCGGAGACGATGGTAATGAATTGGTCGAGCAGGGGAATGGTGTAACCATCGAGCACCTTCCGCTGGGTGGAAGAATCTCTCCGAGAGCATGGCCAATTCAGCACGCCGTTTACCAAAACCCAGGTACAAAGCGAGTAATGTCATCAACACGTACAGCCAGGGGGAAAAGCGCTCGACCACGATGAGGGTCGTCCCAGCATGAACACGCAAGACAAACCCAGCAGCCAGGATGAGCACATCCAGGATGGGAATGTGCTTCAACCATTTTGAATAGACCAGGATCATAACAAAATAAATCAGGATGGTTACGGCGAATTGCCAGGCAAGTAAAATACCGAGGATAATGGCGAGCAGGGTCAGGGTGGCGCCGGCTGCAAGGGCTAGCCAGACAGGTAATTTTCTTGAAGCGATGGGACGGTTTTTCTTGACCGGGTGCTGGCGGTCAGCTTCCACATCCAGAAGGTCGTTGAAAATGTAAACAGCGCTGGAAATCATGCAGAACAACCCGAACCCCGCCAGGGTGCGCAGAAAATCGGGCAAGTGGAAGAGTTTACCGTCAAAAACCAGCGCGGCAAATAGAAATGCGTTCTTTGTCCACTGACGCGGGCGCATGGTTTTAAGGAGGGCTCGCAGCATGCTTCTATTTTACATGATTATCGAGTGCTTGGGCGGGACTTATCCCCAGTCTGGAGCGATATAATCAAGCCATGCCAAAAATTCGCTTGGACCTCCTGCTGGTGGAGCGTGGACTGGCTGAAAGCCGCGCCAAATCCCAGGCGTTGATCATGGCCGGTCAGGTGCGGGTGGAGGGGCAGGTGGAACTAAAGGCATCCAGGTCGGTACTCCCTGATGTGGAACTTGACCTGGATTTGGGGCCGCGATTTGTTTCGCGGGGGGGAGAAAAGCTTGAAGCGGCGCTAACCCATTTTAGGATTAGCGTTAATGGCTTGATCTGCGCAGATGTTGGCTCGTCCACGGGAGGGTTCACAGATTGCCTGCTCCAGCATGGGGCCCAAAAAGTCTATGCAATTGACGTGGGGAAGGGGATTTTACATTGGAAATTACGCTCGGACCCGCGCCTGGTGGTCATGGAAGAAACCAATGCACGCCATGTCGCGAAACTCCCAGAACCGATCGGCCTGGTGACCATCGACGCGTCGTTTATTTCGTTGAAGATTTTACTCCCTGTCGTTAGAGATTGGTTTCCTTTCTCATCAGGATCCCATGCTGAAGGAGCGAACAACACAAATGTGGGGATTGCCATTGCCCTGATAAAACCCCAATTCGAAGCCGGACGCAAGGAAACAGCCCGCAACAAAGGGGTTATACGTGACCCGGAAGTACACAAGGCTGTGCTGACGGACGTCCTGAAATTTGCCCAAGACCAGGGTTTTGGAGTGCGCGGCTTGATGCGCAGCCCATTGTTGGGACCCAAAGGGAATGTGGAGTTTCTAGCATGGCTGGTGAGTAATGAAACAGGGATTTCGGACCTTCGTGAAATTGTGCAGAATATCTTGGCAGAACAGCCTGATAATTCCTATTACACAGACTTGCGTCATCACCGAATTTGACAAATCCTGGAGGTCCATAATGTCGAAGATCGATCAGCTTGTTCACGAATTCCTTGCCCAGAAAAAAATCGCTGTAGTCGGAGTTTCCGACAAGCGCGACACTGGTTGTAACCAGAACTATAAGAAGTTCAAGGATGCCGGCTACCAGGTCTTTGCTGTCAACCCGCACATCACCAACTATGATGGCAGCCCGTGCTATCCGGACCTAAAATCGCTGCCTGAAAAGCCCGATGCCGTTTTCATCCTTGCCAACCCCAAGGTGACCGAAGAGATCGTTCGGGAATGCGTGGATCTGGGCGTTAAGCATGTGTGGATGCACTGCATGATGGGGACAAAACCCGGCTTGGCAGCCAGCATGACCAGCGTTTCCGCCGAGGCAGTGCGCTTATGCCATGAAAACGGGATTACAGTCATTCCAGGTTCGTGCCCGAACCAGTTTTTGAAACCCGATATTGGTCACGGGATGATGCATTGGCTTTGGGGGACCTTTGGGTTGCTAAAAGTGGATTAATCAGCCTATTCACATTCATCCTTAACCGGGGACCTGGGTCCCCGGTGTTGTGTTTAAAAAATCGGTTATACTTTCTTTGCCAAAAACATGTCTGAAAAAATCCGCAACTTCTGCATTATCGCCCACATTGATCACGGCAAGTCCACCCTGGCTGACCGGCTGCTGCACCTTACCGGTACGGTTCCGGACCGCGATACCACCGAGCAGATCCTCGACTCAATGGAGTTGGAACGAGAGAAGGGTGTCACCATCAAGGCGTCCGCCGTACGGATGAACTATACCGCCGGGGACGGGCAGACCTATGAACTTAACCTGATCGATACTCCCGGTCACGTGGATTTTGGATACGAAGTAAGCCGTGCCCTCAATGCTTGCGAAGGAGCCGTGCTGGTGGTGGACGCCAGCCAGGGCATCGAAGCTCAGACCCTTGCCAATCTTTATTCTGCCCTCGAAGCGGACCTGGTTATCATCCCAGTCATCAACAAGATCGACCTTCCTTCTGCCAGGCCAGATGAAGTGGCTGAGGATGTAGGGAGTCTATTGGGAGTGCCACCGGAAACGGTGCTCCGCGTCTCGGCAAAAGATGGGAAAAATATAGAGGCAGTGCTCGAAGCCATCGTCCGCACGGTTCCTCCGCCAATTGCCAATGAAGATGCACCGTTGCGAGCTCTGGTCTTCGATTCGCATTACGATGCCTATAAGGGTGTCATCACTTACGTACGCGTGGTGGAGGGTAAACTAACTGCAAACGAAAGTATCCACCTGATTTCGACCGGTGTGGATGTCAAGCCAATCGAGGTGGGCATTTTTGCTCCCACCATGAAGCCGGTGTCAATCCTTTCAGCAGGTGAGGTTGGATATGTTGCCACCGGCTTGAAAACTGTCCATGATGCCCGCGTGGGCGATACCATCACCAGTACCATCCATCCGGCTGCAGGACCTTTACCGGGCTACCGCACTCCCAAGCCGATGGTCTTCGCGGGTATCTATCCGGCGGAAGCGGATGATTACCAATCCCTGCGTGAGGCCCTGGATAAGCTGCAATTGAACGATGCCTCGCTGACCTTCCAGCCAGAAACCTCCCAGGCGTTGGGGTTTGGCTTCCGGGCTGGGTTCCTGGGCCTGTTCCATATGGAAATCATCCAGGAACGCCTGGAGCGTGAGTACGACCTCGACATGGTTTTTACAGCACCCACAGTAGCATATGAAGTGGTGATGCATGATGGCTCAACCAAGATCGTGGCTTCGCCAGCGGATCTGCCCGATGAGGGGCTGGTGGCGGAGATCCGGGAACCTTGGATGAATATCGAAATCATCACGCCCACGGATTTCTACGGGCCGATCATGGACCTGGTCACCAAGAGGCGCGGCATCTACAAAAGCCAGGAATATCCCGCCCCGCACCGGGTTCAGCTCAATTTCGAAATCCCGCTTTCCGAGATCATCATCGACTTTTTTGATGAGCTCAAGAGCCGGACGCGCGGGCTACGCTTCGCTGGATTACCAATTCGCTGAATACCGTGCCGACCAGCTGCAGAAGCTGGAGATCCTGGTGAACGGTGAACCTGTGGATGCACTGGCGGCGATCGTCCATGAGAAGGATGCCTACCACAAAGGCCAGCGTTTTATCACAAAGCTAAAGGAGCTTATCCCGCGCCAGTTGTTCGATGTGGCCATCCAGGCCTCATCGGGTGGACGCATCATCAGCCGGGCCAATGTGAAGGCCACCCGCAAGGATGTCCTGGCAAAATGCTATGGCGGTGATATCACCCGCAAGAAGAAGCTTCTCGAAAAGCAAAAGAAGGGGAAAAAGCGATTGAAAATGATCGGTAACGTGGAAATACCCCAGGAGGCATTCATGGCGGTTTTGCGGTTGGATGATGAATAAGATCTCTCACAAAAGACACCTAGAAACTCGAAGGAAATCAAGTATTGAGGACTTTTCCATACCCATCCTGACCTTCAAATAAAAATCCTCCCATGTCAAATTTTTGGAAATCCACCCGCCGCTGGTTTCCAGGGGTGATCATCAGTCTGGCAGCCATTGCAGCGCTCCTCCATTTTGTCGACCTGCACCGATTCGTCGAAGCGGTTCGATCAGCCAATTATTGGTTGCTGCTCATTGTCTTTTCCGGGTCGATCCTTTGGTTGCTAGTGCGGGGAATGGTCTGGTTGACATTGTTGAGGGGAAAAGCCACCTTTCGTGACACCTTTCTGACCGTTTGCGAAGGGTACCTATTGAATAATTTCCTCCCCTTCAGGTTGGGGGAAATTGGGCGCGCTTTTTTGATGGGGCGAAAATCCAAACTGGGTTTTATGGAAGTCCTGCCGACCATCGTCATCGAACGGATCATGGACTTTGCATTTGCAGCCGCCATCCTGTTGAGTGCCATTCCGTTCGTTGTTGGCGCAACGGAAGCAGCCAGGGTGGCGGTGGTCATTGGCGCGCTGGTGGTAATTGGACTGGTTGCCCTGTACATCCTGGCGCGCAACAGGACCTGGGCGCTGGGGGTATTTGATCGTTTAAGTACTCGTTGGCCTGCTGTCCAAAAACAAGGGGGTGATTTCCTGGCATCCCTTTTTTCCGGTCTTTCCATCCTCACCGATGGCTGGCTTTTCGTCCGGGTTATATTATGGATGTCGCTTAACTGGTTAATTTCCATTATTACATTCTATCTTTTACTACTTGCATTCTTTCCCAAGGCAACCCCCATCTGGTCCCTTTTTGGGCTTGGCGCCCAGGCTTTTGGTAATGCGATCCCCTCCCTGCCAGGTGCAGTGGGAACGTTTGAGGCTGCTTTCGTGGGCGCGATCACCCTGGTGAGCGGCGATCAATCCACCGCCCTCGCTGCCGCGCTGGTTGCTCATTTCTCCAATTACCTTTTTACAGGCATATTTGGCTTGTATGCGCTATCCACCGAAGGGGAAACACTGATGGGCATTTACCGCCAACTGCGAAAAAGACAAACCTCTGTGCCTGGCAGCCGTCCTGGAGCAGACGAAGTGCCTTCAAATCCCAAAGGTGAGACCGTGAACACTCAGCATCCCGTGCCGGATGCTCTGCTGCCTCCCAACGAAGGGGAGAAAAAGGAGTAGCCATGTCGAAAACTTTTTTTATCACTGGTGGAGCAGGTTTTATTGGCTCGAATTTTGTCAGTCGATTGCTTGAGCGCGGTGAAAAGGTTCTTATTTATGATAATCTTAGCCGGGCAGGTGCCAAACGCAACCTGAACTGGTTGCAGGAAAAATTTGGAGAAAACGCGTTCCACCTCACCGTGGGGGACGTGCGTGACGCGCAAATGCTATGTGACTCCAGTCGCATAGCAGACGTAATTATCCATCTCGCTGCGCAGGTGGCAGTTACCACCTCAGTCACAAATCCTCGCGAGGATTTCGAGATCAATGCCCAAGGGACATTCAATATGCTCGAAGCGGCACGCCTTAATAAGCGCAAGCCCGTCTTCCTTTATGCTTCCACCAATAAGGTTTATGGAGAGATGGAAGATGTGCATGTGGTGGAAGATGCCACCCGCTGGCACTATGCTAATCTGCCGATGGGCTGCCCGGAAACCCAGCCGCTCGATTTCCATTCACCCTATGGCTGCTCGAAGGGCACCGGCGATCAATATGTGCGGGATTATGCCAGGATATATGGTCTACCCACCGTCGTATTGCGCCAATCCTGCATCTACGGGCCGCGCCAGTTTGGGGTGGAGGACCAGGGCTGGCTGGCGTGGATGATCATCGCAGCGGTCACGAACAAACCGCTCACGATATATGGTGACGGGAAACAAATACGGGATGTTCTTCATGTGGACGATCTATTAAATGCTTATGATGCTGCAATTGCGAAAATCGATGCCGTCAAAGGACAGGTCTATAACCTGGGTGGCGGACCTGAAAATACCATGTCCATCTGGACGGAGTTTGGTCCCCTGCTTGAAAAATTGCTGGGAAAGCCTGTCCCGGTGATGCGCAGCGACTGGCGCCCGGGTGACCAAAAAGTTTTTGTCGCCGATATCCGCAAGGCAGAAAGGGACCTGGACTGGAAGCCAAAAGTAGGTGTGAAAGAGGGGGTTGGCCGGCTTTTCGAGTGGGTCAGGGAAAACAAGGATTTATTCTAAGCGTCCAACTTCCGAAGATGTACCTTCGGAAGTTTTTATTCGCGTGGGTTATAATCGACCCGGCCTTTCCTATGAACCATAATCACGCTACGGACCTGTCCCGCTCCACCATCCGCCGGATTACCCTGTCACTCGCCATCACGCTTGTTTTCGTGATCGTTGAAATCCTTGCCGGGGTATTGGCCAATTCGCTTGCCTTGCTCACCGATGGCGCTCACAACCTGACCGATGCACTTGCCCTGGGGCTCACCTGGTGGGCTTTGTGGATCACCAATAAACCAGCAAATTCAGCGAAAACGTATGGCTATCACCGGGCAGGGATCCTGGTCGCCCTGGTTAACTCCACCACGCTTGCAATCATCGCCATAGGGATTTTCTATGAAGCATGGAAACGCTTTCTTTCCCCACCGGTTGTCCAGGCGGACATCCTTATTGGGGTAGGGACGGTGGCGGTGGTGGTCAACCTGGTAACTGCCTTGCTGGTTCAGACGCGGCAGTGAGCATGATCTAAACTTACGGAGCGCTTTTGTGCACCTAATGGGTGACGTAATATCCACCCTTGGGGCAGTCATCGCCGGGGTCATCATCCGTTTTACAGGCTGGAACTGGCTTGACGCGCTAGTCAGCGTATTGATCGGTTTCCTCATCCTTTGGAACGCCTGGAGTATCCTGCGAGAATCCCTGGATATTCTGATGGAATCCACTCCTGCAGATATTGATATGGACGAGCTTCGCAATGATATGCTGGCTGTTAAGGGCGTTCGGGGGGTCCATGATCTGCATGTCTGGAGCATCACCCGTTCATTGCGCACGCTTTCGGCGCATTTGGTCACTGACGATGTGGCGGTCAGTGTCGGAGCCACGATCCAGGTTGCGGTAGGGAAGATGCTGGCGGATGAATATGGGATCAACCATGCCACACTTCAATTGGAATGCCTGGATTGTGCACCTGTCGGCTTGTATTGCGATATAACCATCGACAACCACAACCATTAGAAATGCGCATCCTTACCGTCCTCACCTATTACCGTCCACATACTTCCGGTCTAACCATCTATGCTGAACGGTTGGCGCTTGCATTTTCGAAACGCGGGCACAAGGTGACCGTATTGACGACCCAGTATGACAAGGCTCTTCCGCTCGCAGAAGAGTTGGATGGAGTGCGCGTGATTCGTGTCCCGGTGGCGTTACGGGTCAGCAAGGGTGTCATTGCCCCCTCTTTCGGTCTGGAGGCTACAAAGCAGGTATTAAAGCACGATGTTGTCCAGTTGCACCTGCCGCAATTCGATGCTCCCGGGGTGGCTCTGCGTGCCCGCCTATTTCATAAACCAGTGGTGCTTACCTATCATTGCGACCTTTTCCTACCCCCAGGCCTTTTCAATCGGTTCGTTAACCTGGTAGTAAAATTCCAAAATAACATGGCTGCGCTGTTGGCCAGTCATATCGTCACTTACACACAGGATTATGCTGATAATTCCTCCTATCTTTCCCGTTACCGAAAAAAATTGACCCCGTTCCTGCCTCCCGTGGTGCTCCCTCCTGCTGAACAAGGCGCAGTTACAGCCTTCGCAGAGAAATATCACACAGGTGAGCGGAGACCGGTCATTGGTATGGTGACCCGATTTGCAGCTGAAAAAGGAGTGGAGGTCCTACTCGAGGCGCTGCCTCGTGTGCTGGAAGAATACCCGCATGCCCAAGTCCTATTCGCCGGACAGTACCAGAACGTGATGGGCGAGCAATCTTACTTTGACCGACTGATGCCCCGTATCAGGAAATATGAGGAGCAGGGCTGCTGGGCGTTCCTGGGCAACCTTAGCCAGCAGCAACTCGCTACTTTTTATCCCAACATGGACGTGTTGGTGGTCCCTTCATTAAATTCAACCGAGGCTTTCGGGCTCGTGCAGGTGGAAGCCATGATGAACCGTATACCCTGCATCGCATCAGCTTTACCGGGTGTTCGCCGTCCGGTGCAGATGCACGGTATGGGCAAGGTTGTTCCGATTGGTGATCCGGCTGCCTTATCTGAGGCACTGCTGGATGTTATTAATCAAAAAGATAGGTACCACTGTGACATAGTTGCTCTTGCGCATCAATACGACCCGGACACGGTGGCCGCTGAATACGAGAAATTATTCGGAAGGTTACTCAATGAGATGTGAATTGTAGAGAGATCCAACCTGGCAAGGGTCTAATGAAGTCCTAGCTGAAATTTCATGAAAGATTATCTATTCCTTCACCTGCGAGACCTCCCATATTTCCGCGCCCTGGTTCGAGGCGTGGAAGCTGTATATTACCAGGTGCTTGACCTGCCATCCCCGGTACTTGATGTAGGCTGCGGCGACGGACATTTTGCATCGCTTGTCTTCGACCGTAAAATTGAAGTGGGTCTTGACCCATGGTTCGGCCCGATCCACGAAGCCGTTCAAAGATCTTGTTACCAGCTGCTGGTTCAATCGGATGGGGCGAAATCTCCGTTTGCAAAAGGATATTTTGCGAGTGCCTTCAGCAATTCTGTCCTGGAGCACATCCCGCATATTGATACTGTACTGGCAGATACTGCCCGGGTGCTTAAACCTGGAGCGCCTTTCTATTTTTGTGTCCCCAACGAACGCTATCTTTCAGAACTGTCCCTTTCCCATTTATTAGGGAAGGGATATACCGGGTGGTTCAGACGCATCTCCCGTGTCCAGCATGCTGATGGCCCGCAGGTCTGGAACCAGCGGCTGGAGCAGGCTGGATTCCGACTGGAGCGCTGGTGGCACTACTTTTCACCGTCTGCCATGCGCGTGTTAGAATGGGGACATTATTTTGGCTTGCCTTCGCTGGTGGCAAAAAAACTCACCGGAAAGTGGATCCTGGTTCCAGAGCGATGGAATCTTTGGCTCACGGAAAAGTACCTTAGGAAATTTGCGTCCATTGAACCAATCGAAGACGGCACTTTTACCTTTTATATTGCCAGGAAAAAATAATCCCGGGATAAGTCGTTTCCACCACTACAGTCATGCCCTTCGACGATAAATATTTCAGCACCCATACCTACCAGGATGTTTCTTTCGCCAGGTTCAGCCAATACTGGTGGTCCAACCGGTTTTACGCGATCCTCTCACGGCGTTACGGCAAGCGTGGAACCCGCCTTCTGGAAATCGGTTCAGGGCTTGGCCACCTGGTGGGGCAGCTGGAAAACACCTTCGAAACGGTCGCTACAGACGTTAATCCCTGGGCACTTCAGCAATCCCGGGATGTAGCTTGGCAAAGCTTTCATGTCGCATCGAGCGCAGAAGGGCTTCCATTTAAAGATGATTCATTTGGTTTTGTGATTATCAAGCATGTTGTCGAACACCTACTCCACCCAGACAAAGCGATTGTTGAATTGGGCCGGGTGATTGCTCCTGGAGGAGTCCTGATCCTTGCCACTCCCAACCTTTCCTCCCTTTTGAAGCCCTGGAAGGGTGACAAGTGGATTGGCTACCAGGACCCCACTCACATTTCGTTAAAACCGCCTGCCGTTTGGTTGGATTTAATTGGTCAGGCAGGGTTCAGATTTATTAAAGTATTTTCGGATGGTTTTTGGGACGTTCCGTACGTTCAAGGGATACCCAAAACCCTGCAAAAGTTGATTTTTGGTTCCCTGGGCGGGTTCCAGGCAATCACTGGTTTACCGTTCTTGCCAATGCGTTGGGGAGAGAGTATCATGGTGATCGCCAGAAAATTACCCATGGAAATGAATAAATGAATCCTGAACAAAAACATCCTGAGCAGGAACCCAGCCTGCTTGATTACTTAAAATCAAAGTTGCAATTCTGGGACCGAGGGAGGAAAATCGAATTGACTGCCTCGGAACCTCCAGCCTTGATGGAAGGGAAAGGGGAGACTTCATCATCCCAGCCGGAAATTCTTGCTACCGAGGGGAAACCTACGGGGAAGCCCATTCGACTCCGAACTCTGCCCTGGCGGTCTCTTTTTGCGCTTTTCTTTGCTTTACTGGGAGAGGTGGCTTTTGAACCTTCTCCCACCCGAACTGCCCTGCCCGGCTTAGTGTTTTTTGGGCTCGCTCTGGCGTGGCTCATCCTGGCATATATTTATAAGGAATGGAGACTCTCTCCCTATCCGGAAATGATCACCGGTTCCGAATCGATGCGGGTGCGCCGCCTTCCGCTCGTCCTGGGAGTCGTCTTTTCCCTGGCTGCTTTTGCCACATTGGGAAATAACCTTTTCACAATATTGAATGTGACCTTGTGGATCCTGGCAATTATTTTCCTCACCCGGGCATTCTGGCGGCCTATTGAAAACCAACACTCGATTTGGTCACGGACAAAGGAATTTTTCAGTCGCGATTCCTGGCAGCTGAACGTTACCCGCTGGACCCTGCTAATCCTTGCAGTGGCTGCCATCGCAATCTTCTACCGTGTCTACAACCTTAGCGGTGTCCCATCCGAACCTTCCAGTGATCATGCCGAGAAGATCCTGGATGTCTATGACATCACCACGGGACAGACGCACATTTTCTTCCCACGAAACTCGGGCCGGGAAGGTTTTCAAATGTACCTAACCGTTGTTGTTTCATGGATTTTCAAAACGGGTCTTTCATTCCTAAGTTTAAAAATCGGCACTGTCCTGTGCGGACTGGCAACATTACCTTACATATACCTGCTGGGTAAGGAACTCGGTGGCAAGCGGATTGCCCTGCTGGCGGTTTTTTTTGCAGGGGTTGCTTACTGGCCAAACGTGATATCGCGGGCCGGACTTCGCTTTCCACTCTGTCCGTTATTCACTGCTCCAGTCCTTTACCACCTCGTGCGAGGCTTGCGAACACAGAACCGGAATAATTTCATCCTGGCTGGACTAGCTCTTGGATTGGGACTGCACGGTTACAGTTCGTTTCGTATCATGCCAATTGTGGTGGTTACCATCTTCGGAATATACCTGCTGCATTTTCGCTCAAAAGACAGATTACGCAAGACAGCCATTTGGCTGTTGATCGTTGTCTCGATGGCTTTGGTGGTTTTTCTGCCATTGCTCCGCTACTTTGTGGACAGCCCTGAAACCGTGATGGTTCGTTCGCTTACCCGCCTGACTGGCATGGAACAACCGTTGTCGGGTCCAGCCTGGCAGATTTTCATTTCAAATGTTTGGAATGCCATGCGCATGTTCAATTGGGATAACGGGGAGATGTGGCTGCATTCCGTTCCACATCGCCCAGCCCTGGACGTAGTATCGGGAGCGCTATTCCTGATTGGACTGGTATTGGTCCTGATCCGTTATTTCCGTCAACGTCACTGGCAGGATTTGTTGATCCTGGTCTCTCTCCCAATGCTGCTACTGCCGTCAATCCTTTCGCTGGCATTTCCTGCCGAGAACCCCACTTTATACCGGACAAGCGGCGCACTTGTGGTCACCTTTCTACTTGTTGCGATCGCCCTGGATGGGCTGGTTTCAGCTGTTGTTAATACCGGGCTACCTGATGCCGATACCCCGCCTGAACTTGCAGAGTTCGCTCCCTATGGGAAGGAACAGGCAAGAAAAACATGGACGGGTACCGTCCTGGCGTCGGTGCTGGTGCTTGTGTTGGCGGGTTGGTCATCTTATCAGAACTATGATCTGGTCTTCAACCAATTTTCCACCCAGTACACCGCCGGGGCGTGGAATTCGTCCGAGATGGGAGCAGTCATCAAGCAGTTCGGGCTAACCTACGGCTCGACCGATAATGCCTGGATCGTACCTTTTCCCTACTGGGTGGACACGCGCCTGCCCGGGGTTTGGGCGGGTATCCCGAACCGTGACTTTGCCCTCTGGCCGGAAAACTTCAATACCACACTGGATGTTCAGGGCCCAAAACTGATTATTGTGAATGTGCAGGATACGGCATCCATGGACCAGTTAACGGCATTGTATCCGCAAGGCGTCTGGAGCCGTTTTATCTCCAAGACCAAACTGGAGGGCAAGGACTTTATGATCTTCTTTGTCCCGCCGGCACAGGGATACTCCGGCTCAATTATGGAGATGGTTGAGGTTCCATGATCAACGCTGATATCATGCGCACCAAAAAGAATTACTCCTGGCTGTTTGATATTTTCTTGATCATCGTCCTGCTGGTGGGGGCAACTTTCCGGCTGACTGGCAGTGACTGGGGCCAGCTAAACATCCAGCACCCGGATGAGAATTTTATGACCTCCGTCACCCTGGCTGTCCAGCCGGTGCACAGCCTGGCAGAATACTTTAACACTGCCCAGTCAACGCTCAATCCAGCTGTTGTCGGCTACCCGGCCTACGTGTATGGCACCCTGCCGCTTTATATTGTCCATTACCTGGCCCAGTCTTTGGAAAATTAAATTCGGTGACCTTGTTCGGCAGGCAGCTTTCAGCGGTGGCGGATCTGGGCACCATTGCACTTTTATATTTCATCGTCAAGCGGTTTTATAAAGCGCGTGTGGCCCTGCTGGCCGCGGCATTTTCAGCGCTGACCGTCATGCAGATCCAGCAGTCGCATTTCTATACCACGGACAACTTTTCCACCTTCTTCATGTTCCTGACCCTGTCTGTCGCAGCAGTGATTGCCACCGGAGAATGGAAGCTTCGAGGTGTTCAAACCGGACCAGAATTTGGGAAAGCCTCTGTTGGATCCCATTTCCTGGCAATCCCTCTTGCGCCTTTTTCGGGATCCGCTTACCTATTTAACGATTGCTTTTGGGATCGCCCTGGGCATGGCGGCCGCCTCCAAGCTGAATGCGGTTGCCATGGCGGTGGTGCTTCCGATTGCGCTGGTGGTCCGATATTTTAAATTGAGACCCCGCAATCCGTCCATGCCTTCTGACGCTGGAGTAGAACGGGCAGAACCCAGGCACGGTGGAAGATTTCATCGCCAAGGCTTTTATCTTCCTGGTGATCGGTGCGGTCTTCTCCCTGCTGGCTTTCCGCGTTTTCCAACCCTATGCCTTCAGCGGACCGGGTTTCTTCGGCCTTAAGCTCAACCCTGAATGGGTCCAAAAAGTCCGTGAGCAGCTTCTGCAGGCCAGCCCCAACGCTGACCTGCCCTGGGCCCTGCAGTGGGCGCGCCGCACCCACCTGTACTCCTTCCAGAACCTGACCGTCTGGGGGCTTGGGCTGCCGCTTGGCATCCTGGCCTGGGCTGGTTTCCTGTGGATGGGCTGGCGCATGTTGAAAGGCGAGTGGCGGCAGCATATCCTGCTCTGGAGCTGGACGGCGATCTATTTTATCTGGCAGTCGCTGCAATATAACCCCACCATGCGCTACCAACTGCCGGTCTATCCGCTTGCTGGCGATGATGGCAGCCTGGGTGGTTTTCGGCTGTGGGACGAGGCCAGGCGGCGAAATTGACAACGTGACAATGGTCAGCGTCTATCGTCTGTCGTCACTGGTGGTGGGCGGTGTCTGTCTTGCTGTAACCGCTGCCTATGCCTATGCTTTCAGCCGCATCTACGTCCGCCCGGAAACGCGCATCGCCGCCTCCGAACTGGATCTACCAGAACATTCCCGGTCCGATCAATCTGCAGGTCCAAACTAGCTGGTGGGAGCGATCACACCAGCAGCCGCTGCCGTTTTCCTACCGGTGCGATCATCCAGTCCGGTACTCCCTACCAGACGGTTTTTGTTTCCCAAAAGCGATGGCGTGCTGACCTCGATCCTGCTCGCCCATGTGGCCGATTCTTCCGCTTCCGGCGTGCAAACCCTGCGCGTGATCCTCTCCACTGCACCCGACCCGCAGCCGGACAGGTACTGGCCAACCTGGCTGTGACGGCAGACTTTACTCCCACCGGCGATCCGCGCGGGGATCCGGTCACGCTGACGCTCGATCATCCTGTCAGCCTCCAGCGTGGCATCACCTATTACCTGCAGATCCAAACCACCGGCGGGATGCTGACGCCTGGTCGGTGCCGCAGTTGCCAATGAAACGGATTACGATTACCCCCTGCCTTTCCGCACCGCCTCCTATGACCCATTTGGCGGCATCTATCGCGGCGACCTGAACCTGCAGGTCTATTGGGATGATAACGCCGATAAACTGGCCCGCTTCCAGAGTGTGCTCGACCAGGCTGATTACATCTTCATCCCCACCAACCACCAGTATGCCCAGATCACCCGCCTGCCCGAACGATATCCGCTGACCACCGAGTACTACCGCCAGTTGATCGGCTGCCCGGCGGATAAGAACATCATCTGGTGCTACCGGGTGGCTGAGCCGGGCATGTTCCACGGCAGCCTGGGCTTTGACCTGGTTGCCACTTTCGAATCCTATCCGACCATCGGTCCCCTGGTCATCAACGACCAGTCTGCCGAAGAAGCCTTTACCTTTTACGACCATCCGAAAGTATTGATCTTCAAGAAGAATGCCAGCTTACACCCCGGCCATGGTGCAATCCGTGCTCGGGACAGTGGACTATCAGCCATGCCATCCACCTGACTCCCGGACAGGCCGATACCTACAAGAGCCTGATGCTCCCCAGCGACCAGTTGGCGGTCCAGCAGGCGGGCGGGACCTGGTCGGAATTGTTTAATCGGAACGCCCTTCTTAACCGATATCCGGCTGCTCGGTTTGGTGCTCTGGTATCTGGTCATCTTTGTCCTTGGGCTTGTTGTCTACCCGTTGGTGCGGGCGGCCTTCCCCGGTCTCGCCGACCACGGCTACCCGCTGGCCCGCATCGTCGGGCTGCTGCTCTGGGCCTGGCTGGCCTGGATGGCTGGCTCGGTTGGACTGACGTACAGCAAGCTGACCATCGGGATCGCTCTCGGGATCGTGGTCCTGATCGGCCTTGGCAGGCCTGGCGTCAGCGCCATGAACTGGTGCAGGAATTCCGCCAGCGCTGGAAATACTTCCTGATGGTCGAAGTTGTCTTCCTGGCCTTCTTCCTGCTCGACCTGTTCATCCGCCTCGGCAACCCGGACCTCTGGCACCCGTCCAAGGGTGGCGAGCGTCCGATGGAATTTGCCTTATTTCAATGCCATTCTGAAGAGCACAACCTTCCCGCCCTACGACCCATGGTTCGCGGGCGGCTATATCAATTATTATTATTACGGCTACGTGATCGTCGGTACGCCGGTCAAACTGCTCGGGATCGTGCCGTCCATTGCCTTCAATTTCATCCTGCCGACCCTTGTTCGCCTGCCTGGCGGTGGGCAGCCTTTTCCGTGGGTTGGAATATCCTGCATGGGATCCAGGCAGCAATGATCCGGACAAAGATATTGGAAACCCGACTATTTGGATCCCGCTTTATCGCCGGCATCTCTGCCTCTGCTGCGATGGTATTGCTGGGCAACCTGGGTATCGTTCATTTGTTGTATCAGGGTTTCCAGCGCGTGGCAGCTCCCGGCGGTATGATCGAAGGAGCCAATCTCTTCCAGCGCATCTGGTGGTTCTTTCAAAGGATTCTTCATGGTTCTGGGCGGGCTGAACCTGCCCTATGGACCTGGAGACTGGTACTGGTTCTCCAGCCGGATCTTCCCGCCAGGCTATAACGAGTTCTATGAATTTCCCGCTTTCTCGTTTATTTGGTCAGACCTGCATGCCCACGTGATCGCTCTCATGCTGACGGTGCTGGCCATCTCCTGGGCGCTGTCAGTCCTGCTGGCGAAAGCCAGGTGGAACAATCCAACCAATGTTGTGACTCGGCTTTTTCATGGGTGGGTTGATCATCGGGTCGTTAAAACCGACCAATACCTGGGATTTCTACACCTACCTGCCCCTTGGGGCGGTTGTCCTGGCGTACGCGGTCTGGCGTTACAGCAATCCGGAAAAGATGCATTTGCACGTTGCCGGGCTGGGGCAAGCGTCTCTTAATGACCGCTGGTGCGTTGGCAGCTCTGGCAGGCTTTCTATTCTGTTGTATCAGCCCTTCTCGCATTGGTTTGGTCAGGCATACACATTCGGTCCAGAATGTGGAAGGGACCACGCACGCCCCTATCCACCTAGCTGACCCAATGGGGTGTCTTCCTGTTCTTTATTGTCTCCTGGATGACCTGGGAGACGCGCCAGTGGCTGGCCGAGACGCCCGTCTCTGCCCTGCATAAATTGCGTCCGTATCGTGACCTGATCCTGGGCGGGATGGTCATCTATTCTGCTGGCATTGCTCGGCCAGCAGGCCTGGGTGATGCTTCCCCTCAGAACGTCCCCTGGAAAGGCATCACCATCCTCTGGCTGGCGCTGCCGCTGGCAGTCTGGGCGGCGGTCCTGCTCTTTCGTCCCGGCATTTCGGATCTGAAGCGGCTGGTGCTGTTCATGACCGGTACCGGTTTGCTGCTGACGATGATGGTTGAATTGATTGTCATGACCGGCGATATTGGGCGGTTTAACACCGTCTTCAAATTTGGTCTCCAGAGCTGGGTCTTGTTGGGGATCTCTGCTGCAGCTGCGCTTTTGGCTGGCTGCTGGCCGAATTCCGCAAGTGGCTGCCGGGTTGGCGGACTTTCTGGTCGGTGGCTGCCACCTTGCTGGTTACTGGCGCGGCGCTCTTCCTGATCGTCGCCGGGGCCGACAAGATCCGTGACCGCATGACTCCCGCCGCTCCGCATACCCTCGACAGCATGACCTACATGGATTATGCCACCTATGCCGATTACGGCGTGGATATGGACTTGAGCGAGGACTACCGCGCCATCCGCTGGATGCAGGATAATGTCCAGGGTTCGCCGGTGATTGTCGAGGCCGCCTCGGCAGGAGTCCAGTATCCTGGCTGGCACGGTTCTCGATCTACACCGGCCTGCCCGATGTGGTCGGCTGGGAATGGCACCAGGTGCAGCAGCGCGTCCTGGATGTCGGCCACGGTGATCGCCCGCGGCAAGGAGGTGGATGCATTCTATGCGACCACTGACCTCGCTGCCGCGCGGCTTTCCTGCGGCAAGTACAATGTCCGCTACATTATCGTTGGTCAGTTGGAACGCGCCAAATATGCTCCCGGTGCCCCGGGTGGGCCTGTCCAGGAGGGATCTCCGGATGGTTTGCTCAAGTTCGAAGTGAATAATGACATTCTCTGGAATGAAGTCTACCGGGATGGGCAGACGGTGATATACGAAGTCCCTGCAAGGGATCATGTGAACCCGTGACATTCCATCTTTCACATCACCCCTCGGTCATCCTGGTCTGCTGCAAAGTTGGCCGGGGCTATACCGGGCTGATTCGCTGGCGAGGCAGGGTTTATCCACTGTTCCAGGTGGATCAAATCCTTGCGCGTAGCCAATAATTTTTATGCCGATCAGCATGGGTCTGGTGCTCCTGGTGATCGACCCTGTCCAAGCTCAAATCCGTACTTCGTTGGGAACCGGGCACGGATAAAGCCGATGAATTATTCCCGCACATTTATGGTCCGCTCAACCTGGAAGCTGTGGTGAGGTGTGCTCGACTTCGACCCGGGCGTGGATGGGAAATTTCATCTCCCCGAGTCCCTCTGGTACATACCTCTCCTGAATATGATTCAATTTTTCCTCTGGTACCTTCTCGTTTCCGTCCTCGGCTGGCTGACCTTCCCGCTGGCTTTTCGGTTATTCCCGGCGCTTGCCGACCGGGGCTTTAGCCTGGCGCGCGCATTCGGGATGCTCGTGTGGGGGTATGTCTTCTGGATGATGGCCTCCCTGGGGATCGTCCAGAATGACGGCGGTGGGTTGCTGCTGGGGATGGTGATTTTGGCGTCGTTTCCGGGTCCACCCTGGTGCGCAAGAGAAACGCGCACATCGCTGGGGGAATGGATCGCATCCAACGGCTCGTGTGATCGTCACGGTTGAGATCCTGTTCTTCCTGGCATTTGCCTTCCTGGCATTTGTCCGTGCCGGAAATCCGGAGATCGTTGGTACTGAAAAACCGATGGAACTGGCCTTCATCAATGCCATCCTGCATTCGCCAACCTTCCCGCCGCACGACCCCTGGCTTTCCGGCTATGCCATCTCGTACTATTACTTTGGTTACGTGATGACTGCCATGCTTGCCAAAGCGACCGGGACCCTGGGCAGTGTGGCTTTCAACCTGATGTTGTCGCTGGTGTTCGCCTTGAGCGCGGTGGGAGCCTATGGTGTGCTCTATAACCTGTTGGCTGCCTGGCGGAAAGAGTCACCCGTCGACCGTCCCGATAAGCCCATTGACCGGCTTGCCGTTGCTTGGTCCATTCTTCCTGCTGATCGTCAGCAACTTCGAAGGCTTTCTCGAAATCCTCCACAGCTTGGGCTGTTCTGGAAATTCGGCCCGGATGGTGCACCTACTTCCTCTTTCTGGAAATGGCTTGACCTGCAGGATCTGACACTCCACCCTCTCTACCTCTTGGGTTGATGCCCGAACGATTTTACTGGTGGTGGCGCGCCTCGCGGGTGATCACCGATTACAACCTCGCCGGGGTACTGCACGAGATCATTGACGAGTTCCCGTTCTTTTCCTACCTGCTCGGGTGACCTGCACCCGCACGTCCTCGCAATGCCGTTTGGTCTGCTGGCGGTGGGGGTGGCGCTCAACCTGTTCCTGGGCGGCTGGAAGGGAGAAACGAACCTGGGCATTCTACCGGCTGCCTGTCCGTCCGGCGGGTCTGTTCTTTGGTGCGCTGGTTTTGGGCGGGCTGGCTTTCCTGAACACCTGGGATATCCTGGTTGGTTTTGCCCTGCTGGTGGGCGCATTTGCTTGCAGCGAGCAATGAAGTCCGGCTGGACTTGGAAACGGCTGGAGGATGTTTTCGCCCTTGGCATTCCGCTTGGTCTGCTGGCGATCCTGCTATACCTGCCATTTTATGTGGGCTTCTCCTCCCAGGCGGGTGGCATCCTGCCCAACCTGGAAAACCCGACCCGCGGCGTCCAGTTGTGGGTCATGTTTGGTCCGTTATTCCTGGCGATATTTGCCTACCTGATCTACCTCTGGCGACCCGAAAAGCGTCCAGCGCACTGGAAGCTTGGTTTCGGTTTGACTGCGGGGTTGGCATTGCTGCTTTGGGCTATTCTCCTGGGTTTTAGGTCTGGTGGCAAAATTTAAGATGCCCGATTTCGTTGCCAGGTATCTGGCCGATGATGGCATGCTGAACATGGCACTCTTCTTTTCCGCCACATTGGTACGCCGTCTTTCATTTATCGGCGGTCTGCTGACCCTGATTATCCTGCTTGGGTCTGCGCTGGCATTCCTTTTAAGGGCGGAATGGTCCCGGAAAACCGAGGAAATGATTGGTATTCATGAAGATCAAAATTTTGAATTTATCCCTCATCCCAATACCTTTATCCTTTTTCTAATCCTTGTTGGTGGGCTGCTTGTGCTGGCTCCTGAATTTGTGTTCCTGCGCGATCAGTTCACCAACCGGATGAATACCATATTTAAATTCTATTACCAGGCCTGGTGGTTGTTGAGCGTGGCAGCTGCCTTTGGAGTGGCTGTATTGCTGCAAAACCTGCGTGGAGCCTGGAATTGGGTCTACCGGGTGGGCCTGGCGCTAGTCCTGTTCATGGCGCTGGTCTACCCGGTTCTGGGCCTGCTTACCAAGACAGATAATTTCAAAGTGCCTGCCTTCCAGCAAAGCCTGGAACAATCCCGGGCAGGTGGGAATCCGCCTGCCTGGAAGACTGCAGCCCAGGTCTGGACACTGGACGGGGGCGCATTCTTCGAAAAGGTCGAGCCCGATGATATGGCTGCAGCAACCTGGCTTCGTTCCGCGACCTATGGAGTTATCGTTGAAGCCAGCAAACCCGATGCCAGCTATACCGACTACGCCCGCATCTCCACATATAGTGGGCTGCCGACAGTTCTGGGGTGGCCGATGCACGAAGCGCAATGGCGGGGTACCTATGAACCGCAGGGCACCCGCCAGGACGATATCCGCCGCCTGTATGAAACCTCCAAGTGGGATGAAGCTCAAGCCATCCTTGCGCAATATGGCATTCGTTACGTATTCGTAGGTACGCTGGAACGCAGCACTTATCACCTCAATGAAGGAAAATTCCAGGCCCACCTCCTGCCAGTCTTTCAACAAGGGCAGGTGACAATTTATGTAGTACCGTAACCTCGGTTAAAGTCGTTGCTCCCATGTTAAAATAGACACGATGAAAAATTTCCAGCCCACACTCGAACACGCCTTATATGCCCTTGCGCTTGCGCTTGCCGTGGGCTTGCGATTTTTGTTCCTTGGTGCACTGCCGCTTTCCGATTTCGAAGCAGATTGGGCTCTCCAGGCTTTGCGGGTAACCCAGGGGTTGCACCCAGCCATCGGCTCCAATCCGGCTTATGTTCACCTCACTGCCATCCTATTTTTTATTTTTAGCGGGACGAATTTCCTGGCCCGATTTTGGCCTGCGCTTGCAGGCTGTGCCCTTATCCCGGCAGCCTGGTTATTACGGGGACGCTTTGGACGCATCCCGGCTCTTGTACTGGCTTTTGGGCTGGCACTTGACCCCGGGCTGGTTGCCATGTCGCACCTGGCTGGCGGACCAATGTTGGCGATTACCTGCATTGTTCTTACCGGGCTGTTTTGGTTGAACGGTCAACGCCCTTTCGCTGGTTTCTTTGCCGGTGTGGCACTCCTCTCCGGGCCTTCGGTCTGGTTTGGACTGCTTGGGTTGGCGTTGGCCTGGGCACTTACCACTGTTTTCAGCAGGAGACCTGGCTCACTTGATAAGAAACGAGCTGAATATGATCAGCCTGTGGGAAAGCTGGAAGAAAAAGCAGAACAAAAAGCAGCCCAGAGTTCAGGCGGATCGCCGGTAGGTAAGCAGGAGAGAATATCTGCAGAAATTTCCGGGGAGGAACCAACCGTTCCAATGACGATGCGTCTTTCCCGGGCAGACCTCCAAGGACCGCTTGCCTGGGGATTGGGAACCTTACTTGTGCTGGGCACCCTCTTCATCCTTTCACCCACGGGTTTGTCTGCATTTGTCGTCTCTTTTGTGGATTTTTTGCGCGGCTGGTGGACGCTATCAGATGTCCAAATATGGCGCCGCTCTGTTGGCTTTGCCCGCTTACGAGATCCTGCCATTGGGGTTTGCCATCGCAGGCACGGTACGGGGGATTCTAAAGCACGACCGCGACTCCATCCTTCTCGGGATCTGGGCACTGGTTGCCTTGGTGCTGGCGATAATTTACCCTGGCAAGCAGACCAGTGATCTGGCCTGGTCCCTATTACCGCTTTGGGCTCTTGCCGCAATCGAACTTGGACATCACTTCGATTTTGAAAATCGCAATCGGTGGGAACTGGCCGGCGTGATGGTTTTGGAGTGTTCCCTGCTTGTCTTCGGCTGGTTAAACCTTGCAGCTGTCACCACCATGACGTTGGATTCCCAGACCGCGCGAATGCGCCTATCCCTGCTGGTTGCCGTGGTTCTCCTGGTTAGCCTGAGCCTTCTATTGGTGAGGGCGGGCTGGTCAGCTGCAACAGCCCGCTTGGGAGGAGTTTGGAGTGCGGTTCTCACCTTGACCACATTCACTGTCGCCATGAGCACAGGTGCTGCAGGGTTCCGTCAACCACTCACGGTCGAATTATGGCCACCCGAACCGCGCACCGGTCAGGCGGATGTGCTCTTGAAGGTCGCAAATCAAATATCGGACCTGAATGCTGGCTACGCCGCATCATTACCCCTGACCATCCTTGGGGTTAACTCGCCAGCATTGGACTGGCTCTTCCGTGATTGGCAGATACAAAAAGTCACCGAGCTGGCTCCGGAAGCCACGCCCGAAATGATTATTTCGTCCATCGACAAGTTGAGCCTGACTGCCAATTATCGGGGTGAAGCGTTGCCCCTCAGCGAAGTTGCCGACTGGGGTCATGCCAAGACTTCCGATTGGTTGAAATGGTTCGTTTTTCGACAGATGCCCATCCTCCGCCAGGACATCATCCTGTGGGTGCGGTCCGACTTGATGCTGGACAGCCAGGGCATACAGACCCCCTGATCACCTGAACCCTATGCCTATTCCCAACATCATAGCCATTGACGGACCGGCAGCCTCGGGCAAGTCCACCCTGGGGCGGCGGTTGGCTGATTCCCTGGGTTACCTCTTTTTCGATACCGGGGTCATGTACCGGGCAGTCACATGGGGTGCGCTCCAACGCGGCCTGGAAATCACGGATGAGGGGCAGTGACCCACCTGGCTCAAACCGCCCAAATTGATGTACGCCCCCCCTCGCAGGAAGATGGCCGTGCCTGTGACGTACTCCTGGATGGGGTGGACATCACCTGGGAGACGCGCCGGCCGGATGTGGAAGCCAATGTTTCCCCGGTTTCGGCATACCGTGACGTACGCAAAGCCCTGGCATCCCAACAGCGCCGGATCGGTTTGCGCGGCCGGGTGGTTATGGTGGGACGCGATATTGGAACGATTGTCCTGCCTGAAGCCGATCTGAAAATCTATCTGGATGCTTCAGCGGAGGAACGGGCACGGCGCCGATTCAAGGAGATCCTCCAGCGCGGGGGTCCGGCTGATTACGAGAAAGTGCTGGCTGGAGTCCGCAACCGTGATCAGATCGATTCAACCCGTGCATTCTCCCCGCTGCGGGCAGCTGAAGACGCTGTCATCCTTGACTCTGACAAAATGAATGCTGACCAGGTCTTTTTGAAAGTACAGACACTATGCCGGTAAGGGGGTATCGCCTGGCCTGGTGGCGAAGAAACCTGTCACGCCCGTTCATTCGTGTTGTTTTGGGGTTGGTCTTTTACATCCTGGCACCGGTCAGGATCATCGGCAAAAAGAACGTCCCGCGTGGTAAACCATATATTGTTGCCATCAACCATGTCTCGTTGTTCGAGGCGCCCGTTCATTGGTGTATTCTGGCCGGAGCACCTAGAAGTAATGGGAGCGGTGGATGTCTGGAGCAGGCCGGGGCAGAACATCCTGGCCCGCATGTGGGGAGGTATCCCAGTCCACCGGGGGGAATATGACCGTGCTGTTTTCGATAAAGTCCTTGCAGCCCTTTCAGCCGGTTATCCGTTGTTGATCGCCCCGGAGGGGGAACGTTCCCATAAACCCGGAATGCAACAAGCCAAACCCGGGATCGCCTACCTTGCGGAGCAATCCGGGCTGCCCGTCGTCCCGGTCGCCATTATCGGTACCACCGACGATTTTTGGCAAAAAGCCTCCAAAGGCGGTAGACCGTTGCTGCAAATGATCATCGGAAAACCTTTCCATTTGCCACCGGTGGAAGGTAAAGGGGAAGAACGGCGCATCTCCCGCCAGCGTAATGCCGATTTTGTCATGCGTACCATCGCGGGGTTGCTGCCCGAGGAGTATCGCGGTGTCTACTCCGCCAATGCCATCCTCCCCAACCCCCAAGCCAGTAACTGACATTTGGCAACCGAAGCAGACCCGCCTGCCTGACCTGACCTTCGGTCGGCGTTTCTTTCGGCGCATTTTCCAATATTTTTGCCGGGTAGTCATCTTCATTTGTACCAGGACCCTTGTCAACGGGCGTGAAAATTACCCGCGTAATGGGCCTGCACTGATCGCAATCAATCACCTTGGCGACCCGGACGCGGTCCTGGTGGTTGCAGCCCTGCCAGATTTCCCGGAAGTGATCGGAAAAATCGAATTACGCGACATAACCGTGCTTCGCTGGCTGGGGGATTTACTCGGCGTTATCTGGGTGCACAGAGGTCGTCCTGACCGGAGGGCGATTTCCGCCGCCTTGCAGGCCTTCCGCCTGGGGCGCTATGTTCTTATCGCCCCAGAAGGGCGCGAGTTTGTCAGTGGTGCGCTGGAGCTGGGAACCGAGGGTGCTGCGTTCCTGGCACTCGAAGCTGGGGTCCCGGTGGTTCCGGTTACCATTATTGGCAGCGAATTCCGGCGCATTGAGAATGGTTTAAAAAAACTACACCGCAGCCCGGTGACAGTAACAATAGGAAAGCCTATCCAGCTTCCAGTTCAAAGGAATGAGCGGGATTCCTTGCAGAAGGGGACTCGTTTCATTATGGAAACCCTCGCACGCCAGCTTCCACCTGAATTTCGCGGCGAATACAACTATATTGAAAAGTAATATCGACTTTCCATTTGGATTGATCACGATAAATATTGTGAAGGATAGGGGTTAACTCCGCTTGATTCCTGAAACTAAAGACCCATTTATTGAAATTACATCCGAAACCTTAGCTTCGCCACTTTTCCCGACCTGACCTGCAACCTTGAATAAATAGAACATTAGTGCTACAATTATGATGTCGCTGGATTTTGGTCTTCTTTCTTGCATATATTTTCTTTCGTACCTTTCAGGCGGAATAATTGACTGAATATGAGTTACGATATTGGAATCTTTCAAGCTGGGTCTTTGTTGCCAATCGAGTATTCGTTCCTCAAAAAATGATAAAAATGCACATAAATTAGGTGAAACTTCTTCCCGGTGCCAACTCTTTTTGGGCCCTTTCCGGATTATTCGATTGAATTCAAGAAGGTCGAATTTTCCTTCCATCTGACTTCTTTACACCCATCTATATAATGAAGAGTTCCTCGAAGCTAAAAGGAGATTTATATGGTATTCGATTGTTCCTCTTTTATTCCCGAAATCAATCGAATACCAATATTGTTCCGGCAGGGGAGACAGCTAGAAGCTGCCATTCGTGACACATCCCCCTGGAGACGATTGTTTCGACGATATGAGTTGTCGAAGAATGCAACTCCAAACCTTGGTCAAAGAGGAATTTGGGTCAATTCAACTGACTACTACAATTCGCATGGATCAGGCGCGTGTGATATGATTATGGTCGGGTGGCTTATCTAATTTCCTTTGACCGAATCAACCCCCTCGGTTATAATTGCCAACCGTCCACATCCCGTGAAGCTACCGGGACCACCCTGAAAACCCCGGCGGAAAACCGTCGTTCGGTGTTTTAATTCTTTAATTGGAGTTTGTAGATGCCAAAGCGTACTTATCAACCCAAGATCCGGCGGCGCGTGCGTGTGCATGGGTTCCGCCAGCGCATGTCCACCGCAGACGGCCGCATTGTGCTGAAGCGGCGGCGGCTCAAGGGTCGCATTCGTCTCACCGTCCGCAGCAACCAGCATGTCAAGCATGTCCGTTGGTAGGAATATTCCGGCCACGGAGTTGGTAATTCGCTCTGGAGACGTCAAGCACAGGTGAAACGAAGTTTTCGCCTGACCCGGTCAACCGATATCAAGAGGGTGCGGCGTTCCGGCAAGTCATATGCCCACCCGCTTGTTGTTTTATATGTGCTCAAATCGGATGGTGCCGAAACGCATGTGGGGGTTAGTGCTGGGCTGGCGGTGGGGAATGCGGTCAAACGCAACCGAGCCAAGCGTCTCCTGCGGGCAGCGATGAGTGAGCTTATCCCGGTGACCATCCCCGGGTCCGATCTACTGCTTATCGCCCGTTCTCCACTGGTGGCTGCCAATGTCTTCCAGGCTCGTGAAGCATTATTAAACCTGCTGAAACGAGCCGGTCTCCTTACCCAGGCTTATGTCCTTTGAGCACCTGCCCCACGATTATTCCGATGAACCTCGCGCCCGCGACCTCCCCCGCACGATCTGGAATTGGCCGCGTCTTGTTCTGCTGGGAATCATCCGTTTATACCAGGCAAGTTTCGCCAAAACTCTGCCCCCTGATACCTGCCGCTTCTACCCATCCTGCTCGCATTATGGGTACCAGGCAGTGTACAAGTACGGTGCGCTGAAGGGTGGTGCCATGGCTCTCTGGCGTGTGGTGCGCTGTAACCCATTCAATCCCGGGGGCTACGACCCCGTTCATTAGGAGAAACAAGACTCCATGAAGACAAAATACCTGGTTTTGATTGGCCTACTGCTGGTACTGGCTGTGGTCCTGGGCGGCTGCGCCACCGGTCTGACAGCCTCTTCCTGGCCAGGCGTAGCGGCTGACGCAACCAATGCCTATATTGCCGGCGGTCCTTACGTGTACGCTGTAAACCTGCAGACTGGGGCTGAAGTCTGGCGCTTTCCGGCCAAGGCTGCCACAGCAACTCCTTTCTATGCCACGCCGATGCTTACTCCAGACGGGCAATTGATCGTCGGCAGTTTCGATCATAAACTCTACAGCCTCAACCCTCAGAGCGGTGCTGAGAATTGGCGCTTTGAACAGGCCAAGGATCGCTGGATTGGTGGGGTGCTGGTCACAAATGATACGATCTATGCGACCAATGCCGATTACAACCTGTATGCCCTCAGCTTCACTGGGACGCTAAAGTGGGTCGCTCCATTCCAGGCGGACCAGGCGATCTGGGGCAGCCCGGTTTCGGACGGTACCAATGTCTATTTTGGCACCCTGGGACGGAAGGTCTATGCAGTTAATGCCCAGACCGGCCGGCAGACCTGGGTGCAGAAAGTGGACGGTGCCATTCTCGGTGCACCCGTGCTTGGACCCAACAACACGCTCTATGTTGGATCGTATACTGGAGTCTTGATTTCTTTGAAGACCAGCAACGGCCAACTCATCCACCAGGATACTGCTTCCTCCTGGATCTGGTCCGGCCCGGCCCAGGATGGCACCAACGTTTATGTTGGCGACGCCAATGGCATGTTATACGCTTTCCCTACAGGCGGCACTGGCCAACCCTGGACCCAGCAGTTGAATGGAGCCATCATCGGTTCTCCCCTTGTCATCGATACTACCGTAATTGTCGGAACGGAAGCGGGAATCGTTTATTTCATGGACAAAACCGGTCAAAATGTCCGACCGATTACCCTTACCGGTAAAATATACGCCACCCCAGCGGCTGCCGGGACCCTCGTCCTGGTTGCCCCTACTGGCGGAGATAACACTCTTGTGGCTCTCGATATGACCGGAGTCATCAAGTGGTCATTCACGGCAAAATAAGGAATTAACCTATGTGGGAAACCATTATTGTCAACCCATTTACCACCGTGCTGCTGCTGATCTATAAACTGATCGGCGGAGATTTCGGGATTGCGATCATTTTGTTCACCATCCTGATCCGTCTGATTACCCATCCTTTGATGGTGTCGCAGATCAAATCCAGCACCAAGATGACCGAGTTCCAACAGTCGAAGCAGTGGCAGGATATTCAGAAAAAGCATAAGGGTGATAAAGAGAAACTGGCTCAAGAGCAAATGGCCTTATACAAGGAACTTGGGATCAGTCCTTTCGCATCCTGTCTGCCGTCAATCATTCAAATCCCGCTGATTTTCGGTCTGTATCAGAGCATCATGCGTGCTCTTGCAGCAACTCCTGGTCAATTGCTGATCCTGACCAGGGCTGTATCTCCATTGATGAATTTCTTCCATATCAATACCGCCGACCTCGTTCCGCTCCACAGTAAATTCCTCTGGATGAACCTTGGTCAGCCAGAACGCATATACATGTTTGGGGTTGGCATTCCGCTGCTAGCCATCATTGTGGCTATCACCACGTATGTCCAATCCAAGGTGACGATGCCAGCCTCCACCAACCCTGGTGACCAGGGCGCCATGATGAACAAAATGATGGCTCTCTATATGCCCCTTTTGTTGGGATATTTTGCTCTGACCTTCGCTTCTGGCCTTTCCATTTATTTCATCACAGGTAACCTAATCGGAATTGCCCAATATGCTATGTTGGGAAAAGTCAATTGGAAGGCATTGATCCCCGGGTATAAACCTCCAACAACCGCTCTAGCGAGGAACAAATGAACGAACGCACCACGCTCGAGAAAATTGCCCCTACCGTAGATGAAGCGGTTGCGGGCGGGTTGGCTGAACTAGGTCTGACCGCTGAGTCGGTGGATGTTGAGATCCTGGATGGAGGCAGCCGCGGACTTTTTGGGGTGGGCAGCCGGCAGGCGCGGGTACGCCTTACAGTAAAAAACCTTTCATCCAAACTGGAAGGCGGCGTGGCACAACAGGCATCCGCCCAAGCACACTCAACATTCCTCTCCACCAGTGACAGTACAGAAGAATTCTCGGAAGATGCCTTTAGCGTCTTGGACGACAACCTGCTATTCGTCTCTCGCCAGACTGTGGCTGAGCTCCTTGAAAAGATGAAGATCCCTGCTCATATCGAAGTCCGCTATGGGGAACCCGACGAGGAAGGGCAGCGTCCTGTAATGGTGGATGTTCAAGGCGACGACCTGGGTGTATTGATCGGCCGCCGGGCTGAGATTTTGAATGCTCTTCAATATGTTACCAATTTGATCGTCAGCAAGCAAGTGGAACGCTGGGTCCAGGTGATCATCGACGTGCAGGGATACCGGGCGCGTCACGAACGGCAGTTGCGACAGATGGCGCAGCGCATGGCCGACCAAGCGATGAAAGCTGGTCGCCGCCAGGTGCTTGAGCCAATGTCTGCCAGCGACCGCCGCATTATTCATCTGGAATTACGCGACCACCCCAGTGTTACTACTCAGTCAGTGGGAGAAGAACCCACTCGCAAAGTCACGATCATTCCCAAAGAATAGATGGCATGCGAGAGGATTTTTGACCTCATTTGTCAACTCAATCAGAATTTTGGACTCGTATAATAATCGGATTAATCGAGTAAATCGAAGTATTGCCCCTCTCCTTGGTGAGAGGGGCAATTTGATTGCAGTTAATATCATTTTTCCGGCTGTCTCGGGGTGTAGTAGCATTGATCTTTCACGGGGAACCTCCTGGAAAGACGTCCCAAAGGAGCATGTTATAATCTTGAACAAGACACCCAATGGAACCCATAAGGTATTGGTACATAATGCCAGAGGATAATGGGAAGGCATCGATTGAGGAACGCGTAAATATCATTCAGGAAGAGTTATCACTGGGAATTCAGTGGGATCGGCCCAGTCTCATTGTGATTATCTATCGCTCAGAACATATAAAAAACCATATTCAGTCTCTTTTGAGCAAAAGGCTCGAAAAATCAGGGCAAACTGTTTTCCTTTTTTCAGTGGACAAGCTCCACTATGATATCCCCCTCGAAATGATAAACCATCCACAACATGAAAAGGCTGTATATTTCGTGAGCGGGTTGCGCTGGGGGGGTGGGCGTGGATATTCCAATGCCTTTCGAGCTCTGAACATGCATAGGGAATACCTTATTGATGGAAATATTCGGGCGGTATTTTGGCTTCCCCCAAAAGAAGCAAAACAATTATCTCGTTTTGCGCCTGATTTCTGGGCCTTCCGCCATAAAGTTATGGAATTTTCCGAGCTGCCCTCCCCGAATGAAATCCCCAAATATAAATCTTCGATCAATCATTTGAATTCACTATACACCAATAAAACAACTGCATTTCGTCTTGAAATGGAAGCCGCGAAGGAGATATATGCCAAGGGTTGTATTGATGAAGCCACATTGCTTTATCGAAAAATCCTTCAAAAGTATCCTGACCAAATTGCCATTTACCTGCAGCTCGCAGAAATCAACATTTCCATGGGGTGGATCTCTGCTGCAAATCGGATGTTAAAAAAAGCTGGTAAGGTTAAGAATGCTAAAAGGAATTTCTTACAAGAATTAAACCGCTTATCCCTGGCAGCCAATTCCGGGAAAAAGAAAAACGCAGGTTTCTTGGAACTTACTCGATAAAATTATCATGACAACAAGCATCGCGATCCAGTCCGTCTTTTCCTTTTTTGCCATCATTGTTGGCATTCTGCTTATAGTCCTTCGCCGGCAAAAAGGGATTGGGTATGCAAGTACCATAGCTTATTCCATTTGTCTCTGCCTTGGTGCCATTTCCATGATGGCTGTCATACCAGTTCGCAATTTGCAGATTTTAGTCACTTTAAAATTCATCTCAATAATGATAAGCGGGTATTTGCCCGCATTTGCCTTTACATATATCCTTGGATATGTCATCCAAAGTCAACGGTTATCGTATCGTATTTTTATTTTCCTGGCATTTGTCCCAGCTTTATTATTGGTATTGATCATTGCTCGATTGATCCCAAGCACTCTGATTCCATCATTAGAGTCACTGAGCGGTTCAACGCATTCTCCGATGGATGAATGGGGATTTCTGATCCAGGTATATGCAATCGGAATTCTGGTGGCCTCCCTACTCCTGACGATTACCTCATCCAACAATTCCTTAAAGCCGTTGAGAGTTGGTCCGTTGGTTGCCCTGGATGTCGCAATTTTGGCAGGCATCCTTATTGATGCTGCCAGTGTGTCCGACTTCTTGCCCACGATCTACGATTATCACCTGACCCTGATTGGATATACTTTGGTTGGATTGGCGTTATTATTTTCCAACTATAAGATCCTACAGACAAATCTGATCACCCGGGATGAATTATTTGACAGTATCAATGACGGAATAATTATTTTAAATGATCAGGATAAAATTCTTGACTTGAATTCTGCTGCCGAAGAATTGATCGGAATCCCAACCAACCGGGTTTACGGAAATTCTGTCGAATCCGATCTTAACAAACTGGAACAGTATTTCCAATTCCAGCGACGACAAGGAAAAGGAATTTAGGGGCAGCATTAATTTAAATCAACAATGGCACCATATCAGCGTCCGGATCAATAAATTCGATAATGAAAGGGGAAAAGTAATTTTCCTACGGGATATTACCGATCGCAAAGACACCAATGAAGTTCGCCAGCAAGCTCGGGAAGAAATGTTCAACTTGCTGAGGTCATTTTTCAAATCCGCTAACACTTCACAATCGACCAACGATTTTTTTCGAGATGTTCTTTTTCAAATTGCATATACATTCCATGCCGATAGCGGAGCGATTTGTTTAATTGATCCCCTTCCAAAATCGAAGAAATTTAAATTCTCTTTAATGGCAAAATATGGGGAATTGATGGAAGATAAAGCAACCGTATCAAACCTCCAGGAGGCACTGGTATCTTCTAAATGGATTATCGGTAAAAAGGAGCCTTTGATAATTTCCGATCCTGCACAAACCCCTCAATTTAGCAGGATCATAGAACAATTTAAATCCTTTACGATTGCCATTATTCCCTTGCTTTATTCCGAACAACTTATGGGTGTGCTTATCCTTGCCAGGTCAGAGGAAACCGGGTTTATTCCGGATGAAATTGTCCGATTAAGTGTTGTCACAGAAGAGCTGGCGTCCTTCATATATTCAGATCGAAAACGAAAATCTGACATTGCACTTGCCGAGCGCCATCGGCTTGCGCAGGACTTGCATGATTCGATCACCCAAAAACTATACGGATTGGTAACGTTGACAGAAGCCGTCAAGATGGGACTTGAATCAGGTGCCCCGGTGGATGAGAATCAAATGGTGGAAAAAATCAGCGAAAACGCCCGTCAGGCGCTCAGGGAAATGCGCCTGTTCCTTTTCGAACTTGAACCGGTGGATATCGAGCGGGACGGCCTTGTTTCCACGATACAGCAACGCCTTGCCTCAGTTGAGGGACGTTCAGGTATTCAAGCTCGAATGCTCGCGGATACTGAGATATTATTGTCCGTGGAGAAAGAAACCGAAATCTACTATATCGTTGAGGAGGCTCTAAATAATATCCTCAAACATGCCAATGCCAAATCGGTACTTGTAAAATTGAAGCAAAGGAAGGAATCAATTTTTCTCGAGATAGAAGATAACGGGTGTGGTTTTGATTCTGATAATGTAAAATTTGGCGGCAAAGGTCTGGGTAATATCAAGGAGAGGGCGAAACGAATTAAGGGGAAGCTAAAGATCGCATCTTCCTTAGATCACGGCACAAAAATTTCGTTGGATGTTCCACTATAATTATGCGAGGAAGGAAATCTCATGAAAAACATCAAAAAAATTCGGGTGCTGATCGTTGAAGACCAGGCGGTTGTCAGGGAAGGTCTGGCAGCCATACTATCTTTCCAGGCTGATATTGAGGTGGTAGGACAGGCAAAAGATGGGATAGAGGCTGTGGAAATGTTAGAGACAGCCAAACCTGATGTAATCCTGCTCGACCTTGTAATGCCACGCCAGGATGGTCTCACAACTATCCCAATCCTCAAAGAGAAAAAGCCCGATGTACATATTTTGGTCCTGACGAGTTTTGCTGACAATGATCGCGTTTACCAGGCAATTAAATTTGGGGCACAAGGGTACATGTTAAAGGATGCAACCCATACCCAGCTTTTACAGGGGATCCGCGATGTGGCGCAGGGCCTGTCCACCTTATATCCATCCATCGCGATGCGCGTAATTCGAGAATTGAACAACCCGGCTGAATTAATGTACACCACCGAACCACTTACCCCTCGCGAACTTGAAACTTTACGCCTCATTTCGAGTGGATTAAGCAACCAAGAAATTGGTCAAAAATTATTTGTTCAAGAATCCACTGTGGCGAAATATGTGAGCAATATTTTGGATAAACTTCACCTAGCCAATCGAACGCAGGCGGCGTTGTATGCAATCCGTAAAGGGTTAACGGAATAGAATAAAATCACCAAAATTCCCCTTGTGAGCCCCTACAGCTAGGGGCTCATGTATTTAAACAAGGGGATTTTGTAATCCAATGGTTAATGGATTTGGCTTCATATGTTAAGGTGAATTACAGGTTATGGCCAAGTAATCATCAAAATGGAATAACCAAATCACCCCCTAAATAATTGCATAAACTTACTCAATCTGATGAATTGTTCGATTTCAACGAGGTTAACCGCTTATTCCATGCAATTACCGGATTAAGCCACCTTTCGCTTTACAACCTTCTGCGGGGTATACCACAAAAACATGATGATTCCTCACCATAATACTTCCCAAGTCATATTCTTATATCGTCTAACGAAATAAACGGGTTTCTGCGGTTTCCCATTCGGTGCAAAAGGGAGAGAATATGCTTGTCCCATTGAAACCACGCCGCCCCGGATAGCAAAAATTACTGCATCCATAGAATTCCCGGCCCAATGGAAGGTATCGATTGGAATTTGGTTCGAAACGCTAAGGAAAAAATGTATTTCGGTAAATATACCCTTCCGGTAAGTGTAAAAAACCAGCTTGCCCTGCCTTCCGATTTTCGTGAAGCAGGGGTAAACAATGTCTTTTTAACTCAAGGTTTTGACCGAAATCTTATGCTCCTATCTCCGAACGCGTTTGCTAAAATCTCTTCACATATTCAAGCAGCGAGTATTTCCGATCCCCTGGCTCGCCTTATGAATAGACTATTTATGGGCAGTGCAACGGAGCTCGTGATCGATGGTGGGGGAAATATTGACCTACCAACGCATTTGCGTGAATACGCTGAACTTGACAAAGAAATAGTGATTGTTGGACAGGGTGAATATTCTGAAATATGGTCTCCAGCACTTTGGCAGAAACAAATGGACAGCGTAAATGATTTTGAAGCCAATACTCACAGGTTTGAGAAATTCCACATTTCTCTGGCTTAATATTGATTCAGGGATGAAGGATTAATTCACCTGTATACAATTGTTGGAGAGCTATCATGACGATACTCGGGATTGATATTTCAAAATGGGATGGCAATTGGGATGCCAAAAAAGCCAAACAAGCCGGTGCGACTTTTGTTTTCATAAAGGCATCCGAGGCTACAGTTACCGACCCGCAATTTGTGGTTAACTGGCAAAAAGCAAAGGATGCAGGATTGGTGAGGGGAGCTTACCATTACTTAGACTATACCAAACCAGGTGCAGATCAAGCAAATTACTTTGCTGATTTGTTGAAGGATGACCCGGGTGAGCTTCCTCCAGTAATTGATTATGAGCTGCGCAGAACAGATAATGATCCTTCAGCAGCACTTGTCTTTCTGCGAGATTGCCTGGATCAATTGACCAAGAGAACGGAATTGTTTGAGAATGCCAGCTTCAAAAGACCAATGATATATACCAGCCCCGGGTTTTGGGTCGAATATGGAGACCAAACAAAACGAGATTATTGGATCCAGTTTCCCCTTTGGAATGCCCATTGGATAACCGCAAATACTCCCAAAGTCCCATCTCCCTGGACCATGTGGCATTTCTGGCAATTCACTTCAAAAGGACCTGGTGAAGCATTTGGCTCTGAAGGCCTTTCCATGGACATGAACCGGTTCAATGGAACGCTGAGCGAGTTAATGGAATTTTCTGGAATTGGGATTCCTGTAGTAAATCATAATGAGAAATTGGAATCGCTGGAAACAAAAGTCAGAGAATTGGAGGGAGCGGTTTCATCCATAAGTCAGAATGGCATTGCTTCGGCTTCTGAAGCGTTGGAAAAAGTTGATGCACTCGAATCGAAAATATCTGATCTGGACGGATCACTAAATACCTTATCTGCATCCCTTTCCAAGCGAATAGAGGCGATAGAAAAGACAATTAGCGACCTTGGAAATGCAGCCTCACCCCAGTCGATTCCTACAGAAGCGCCTGTTGCGGTGCCACCGTCAGTGGATATTCCTGACGATAGCCAAGTCCAAGATGGGTACCCCGCGGACCCACCAGCGACAGCAGAAGTCGTTGCAGCCGCTCCAATTTCGACGGTCCTTCAATCGGATTCTCCAGTCCCAGCCAATCTACCTCCTGAAATCCCAATTCAATCAAATACCGGACCAGGAAATATTCCCTTCGCCATTTGTATCACAAAGGCTCTAAATGTACGCAGCGGCCCGGATGCATCGGCTCCAATTGTTGCCAGCTTGCGGTATGGTCAACGGGTGAAGATTATCAACCGTCAGGATGGATGGGCAGAATTCCAGGATCCAGCTGGCTGGAGCGTTGAGGCTTATCTTTCCATTGAGCAAAATGACGCTGTGGCTCCTGATGGCAGCTCTCAATCCTCCAACACGTCAGATAGTTATGGGATTTGTAATACCAGCGGGCTGAATGTACGAAGTGGACCTGGAGCCGCGACCCCGATCGTTGGGGGACTTATATATGGCCAGAGAATTAAAATCCTCGCTCACAGTACCGGTTGGGCACAGATTGAGACTCCTCCGGGATGGTGCAATGAGAGCTATCTAAGCTTCGCATGACACCAACGAATTATCTCAAAATATTATATCGAATAAATCAACACTTCCCCCTCGTTAGTTAGGGTGCCAGGATCCGCCATGACAAATTACGAATACATAAAAGCAAAAGATTTCGACCGGGCTTGGTTGAATTTTGAACTTGACCTTCCTCTTGCACCCGGAAAAAATGGCCAACCAAATCCATTTTATATATCACGGCCGGGCAATCCGATTAATGAATTGGCGGATGCCATCATGGCGCCGTTCTTCAGGCCGCCAAAATTCTTTTTTTCCGGACATCGGGGATGCGGTAAAAGCACGGAACTATTACATATACTTTCACATGCTGAAATTCACAAGAAGTTTTGGCCGATCAATTTTAGCATCCGGGAAGAAACAGATATTGTTGACCTGGATTTCCACGATGTCCTGCTTGCCATAGGCAGCCAGATGTACCGCAAATATCGAAAAAATGGTGGAGAGATCCCAGAGCGGCTGTTGAAACAATTAAACAGTTGGAAAGGAAAAGTGGAACAGGAAGTAAAAACTGTTTTATCAGGTCAATCTTCCTATGAATTTGGGGGCTCCCTTGATGCATTTTTCTTAAACGCCGGCATGAAAATGAAATTGGAGCCAAAGACGCGTATCGAACTGCGTCAGGTATTTGAAAAAGATATTACCGGACTGATAGATGTAATCAATATGATTGCAGCGGCAATTTATTCCAAGGAAAAAAGAATTCCTCTCATCCTGATCGATGATATGGATAAGCCAGACCTCAATAAAGCAACTGCAATCTTCCATGACAGGCGGGAAATCATGATGCAGCCAAATTGTGCCATCATTTATACCGTCTCAAGTGCATTGTTTTACAGCAAGGAATTTGATGCCATTCGGGACCAGGCAATATTTTTACCGAACATAAATTTACATCCTTGTAAACAACCTGAGAGACACATCATCGAAGGGTATGACGCCATGCGACAATTTGCCCATGTCAGGATGGATCAATCCCTGATTGATGGGCAGGCATTAGAAGATGCGATCACTTACAGCGGTGGGGTATTCCGTGAAATGGCTAGAATCATGCGTTCTGCCATCGGGTGCGCCAGGCGGCGGAAAGCTGAAATGATCAACCAAAATGATATTGAATGGGCTGCGACAGAAATCCGCAATGAATATCGCCGCATACTGGATAAAAATGATTTAGCTTATTTAAAGAAAATCAATGAGCATAACCGCCTCGAATATAACGATCGTTTGAGACCGTTACTGCAGTTACTTGCCATCCTTGAATACCGCGACAGCGAAAACTGGTGCGATGTTCATCCTGTTCTAAAGAGACTTGTAAATGAGCAATGAAACTGATCTCCAGGAACTAGACATAAGCCTACCATTCCAAGAACGGATAGATATTCTTTTCCGTGAAATTGAATTAGCCGTGAGGTGGGATCGACCATCCATCTTGTTTGCTATCTATAAATCTGACATCGTCAGGGATGAGGTCAATTCCATATTACAAGAAAAACTAAATAATCTCGACCAAAAAACGCACTCGATTAAAACAAGTTTCAATAATCAATTTGATTTTCTTGAGCAGATTGCTCAGCTCCCTGACCTCTCAAAAACGGTGTTGCTCATTGATGGGTTTAATTGGGAATGTGGTCCAGAGGGTGCGCGGGTCTTTAAAGAGTTTAACAAAAACCGTGAATACTTCGTGGACAACAATATTCGCGCAATATTTTGGCTTTTTGAAAAAGAAGTATCAGATTTTGCATCAAATGCTACAGAATGCTGGGTGCTTCGTCATCGCATGGTTGAATTTGTGGACGTCCCACAATCGGACCAGGAAACCATTCAATCACTGGAATCACTCTGGAAAAGTTCTGATACCTCACCAGTAGCGGAAAATGTACCAGGGAAATCTTTTGTGGAAGGGTTTCATGTTCAGGATAAGGAAATGGCAAATGCAAACGCTCATTCATCAAGGGCAAATGCATTCCTAAACCTGGGAATCCTTTTTTGGAGGAAGGGTAACTTAAAACGGGCACTTAAGTATGTACTGGCATCAAAAAGTATAGGTGAGTCACTGGCAGACCAACCTCTCCTAGCCCAGTGTCATAATGCTCTTGGGTTGGTTTACTCTGAACTAGGGAATATTGATGAGGCTGTTGAAGCATACCAGAGTGCCATTTCTTTTTCACCAGAATCGGAATTTTTATGGAACAACCTGGGGCAATTACTATCAAAAAATGAACGAAATGAAGAAGCCATAAATGCTTATAACAAAGCTCTTTTATGCTCTCCCCGGGACTTCCTTAGTTTGAATGGTATTGGACACATTTATATCAAATTGGGAGTTTTCCAAAATGCCATTTCTGCATTTGAAAAAGCTCTTGATATAGCGCCTAATTATGAAGCATCCTGGGCAGGACTGGGATGGTCTTACCTTGAAACTGAACAATTGGAAAAGGCAGAAGTGGCACTTCGAAAGGCCGTGGAACTGAACCCGCAATTAATTGATGCATGGAAAAACCTGGGGAAATGTTTTTCTAAACAAAAACGAGATATCGACGCGATCGCTGTGTACCGAAAGGCGATTGAATTCAACCCTCAAATCGCAGATTTATGGGATGAACTCGGAAAACTTCTTCTGCAACGGCATAACTACCCGGAATGTATTTTAGCATTTCAAAAAGTAGTTGCCCTAGATCCCAAGTGCAGCGAAGCTTCCATTCGATTGGCTCACGCTCTCTTTCAAATAGGCGATTATGAAACATCAGCTTCGATCTATGAGGGAAGCATCCCATTATTTGAAGATATTCTTACCCGGTCTGCTCTATTTAACCGATTGGGAGATGCTTATTTATATTTGAAAGATTACGAAAAGGCGATTGGAGCGTATAAGCGATCAGAAGAACTGCAAATCCAAAACAAGAATTCTGATGAGAAAATCGTCGGATTGACTGAAGAAATCCCTGAGGCGGAACCCAATAATGTTAATGAAATGGATCAGGACAATCACGAAGAAGAAAGAGGTGATGAGATGATAGAGGCCAATCATATATTTGACTTAAAAACTGCGTCCGAATGGAACGAACAAGGCAATATCCATTTTAAAGCGGGTGCCTACAATGATGCCATTGTTGCATATACCAAAGCAATTGAGTTGGCTCCTGAAGCGAGTTGGCCGTATATCCAGAATTTGGCGCAAGTCCATTATCAAAAGGGTAAGGCAAAGGGAAAACAACTCATAGGGAAAGTTGAAGACACGGAAGTCTGGGAGGGGGACCAAGAAGAAGCCCCGGTTATTGGGTATGATGCATTAATCAATCAAGAACTTGCTGGAGATAATCAAGAACCAGGGTTGGAAAAACCAAGCAAAAACGATAATCCAGAAGAAACGCCAGATGTTAAGGATTTCGATATTCAAGAAATGAAAAATTCCGATCCGGACTCAAGTTGTGCCTGTAACTCGAATACTAATAAACAATCGGAAGAAAACATCAATATTGATATTACTGAAAAACCCGAACCTAATCATGAGGCTTTACAAACTTTGGATGTGGAACCCGGACCTTCCCACTGACCAAACTATCTCATCCGACCCCGCAGCAAATGGACCGCAAACTTCCAGCGATTGGAACGAATTAGGGAATGCTTTTGCCGCTGAAAAGAAATTCAATAATGCTATTGAGGCGTATAAGAAATCCATAGAAATGGATCCAACATACGGCCAGCCATATAGCAATCTTGGGTTTATCTATTATCGATTGGGGAAATATGATTTTGCGGTCTTGCTTTTCAAGAGAAGTATAGACCTTTTGGACACCTCAGGTGATAAATCCATTTCATGGAACAGGTTGGGAGACTCGTATCGACGTTTGGGAGATTATGGAAATGCGCTGTCTGCTTATAAAAAATCTAGCGAAATAGCGCTTCCGACAAGTCCGATAATGGCTCGAGCCAGGGCAACCTTATTGGAGAATATTGCTGCAAGTTAATCTTGAGGCTGAAATGAGCGATGCAATGCTTTGGACCGAGATTGGAAATATCTATTTGAAACTTGGAGCTTCCCAGGATGCCATAACTGCTTTTACTAAAGCAGTTGAATTAAACCCTAGTTCCGGGTGGGCGTATAGCAGTTTAGGACAAGCATATCTCCTGACTGGAGAATATGGCCACGCTCTGTTCCTGTTCCGAAAAAGCATTCAATTGCTCGACACCGCTGAAAATCAGGCGATTGTCTGGAATAAAATCGGCGATGCATATCGAGCGTTGAAAGACATTGATAATGCAATTCAGGCATATCGAAAAGCTGATGCCCTCGATATGGGAGTGGCACAAGCAGACAAAAAGAATGACCCCCAACCAATTGAGATCGCAGAGTTTGAAGAAATAAAAAAAACGGATTGTAGTGAGGATATTAAAAACCTTGATCGAGCACAAAATTCAGCGATAGCGGTTCCAATTAATACTGTAGCCAGTCGCGAGGATCCGAATAATAATCTGGTGTGCAAGGATGGGTTTAAGTTTGTCAATGAAGAAAAAGAGCAAAACTACCTAGACGCAATACCTAATCCTACAGATACAAAACCTGTTAATTTGGAAAAACTGGTCAGGAATGGCAACCCCGATTTCTCTCCTCCTGGATTGGGTAACCTGAGAAATTCCGTTGATTCAGTCGGCGAAATTGAAAACCCAACTTTAAGTAAGGACCAACCGTTAATTATTATCCCTGAACCCGCAAGGACAGCTCCGAGTATTCCAGATAACGGAAGGTCTTCCAATTCCGATCCTCAACATAATAAAAAACCTGCATCCGTGGAAATGGGAGAACAGAACAAGGAAGGGAAGCAAAAGGGACAATCCAGTATTGGTTATAGAAATGATGACTTGGAAGAGCTTTTGGCTAAAGTAAATATTTACGAGAATATTACCAGAGTAAATCCCACCAGTGATCGAGGATGGGATACTCTTGGGAAGTTATATAAAGCATTGGGCAGGTACAAGGACGCCATTGGAGCATATCAAAAGGCAATCGAAGTAGCTCCTGATAAAGAAGTTTACTATTACTACCTTGGACTGCTATTCTCGGTCGAACAGCAACATGATGATGCAATTCAGGCATTTCAATTTGTCCTTCGGAAAAATCCAGATTATGTTCTTGCTCATAGCGCTCTTGCCGGTGTATACCACAGGATGGGACTTGAAAACAAGGCCAACCATCATATCTCCATTGCATTGCCTAAGATGAATAATGAAAGTACATATAATCGTGCTTGTTTTTATGTAATTTGCGGTGACCAGGAACTCGCCTTCGAGTTCCTTCGACTTGCGCTAAAGAACAAAGAGACCACAATTGACTGGATAAAATCTGATCCCGACCTGGATCCAATACGAACCGATCAACGCTACCAGGAATTGATTTCCGAGGAAGATCAACCTGCTCCGGATAGCAACAATGAAAATTACTTTTCATCTGAGCTGGAAGGCAAGCAAAACAAGCTCCTTCCAATATTGAACCATTCCTTGACGAGGTGACCAAAATGTCTATAACCATATTGCTCAATGTTTTACTTGGCCTTTTTCTTACATGGTCTTTACTCAGCCTCTCATCCATGCAAATACAGGAATGGATATCCACCAGATTAAAATGGCGGTCTCGAATGCTGGAGGAAGCACTTGGAAAAATGCTGACCGATTGCACGCTGGTAGATCAATTCTATAACCATCCATTGATCCGAAGTCTTTATACCGGGAAGAATAACGCTAATAAACCTTCTTATATACCTGCAAGTCAATTTTCCCAGGCAATGATTGATATCCTTGCAGCCACCGGAACGGAGGCTTCCCTAATCCAACAACAACTCTATAAACTTTACAGCGAAACCCAGAGATTGCCAAAAAAGAAACGCATCGATGCACGCGAACGAATAGGCTTGATGCTGGGCATGATACGAAAAGCATTGGTATCAGAAACGGGGGAAGATGCTTACGCTGAAATCCTGGATTCTGTAAAAAACGATCTTTTGGTATTAGGGCAGGACATCCCCCAACTTCAAGGATCCATAGATTCCGTGTTTGATACTATAAGAGTCCAGAAACAACAAATAAACGATGCATTTGTCAAATTGTCCTTCAAGGCAAATGCTTCCGGAGATGAAACCATGACCAGAATTCGAGCCGGTGTCACTGCCCTAAGTATCACTCATCCCCAGTTAAAACAAACCATGTATGCAATCATGAATAGTATGCCGCAATCAATGTGGCAAAAAGAAAACGAATTAGAATTGGTACGCAGTAATATTGAGGAATGGTTCAATAATGCAATGGACCGATTAACCGGATGGTACAAACGACGCTGTCTGATTACCACCTTGCTTGTAGGAATACTATTGGCGTTCATTGTCAATGTCGACTCGATTAATCTTGTCGGTCGCCTTTGGAGAGAACCCGATCTCCGTTTCGCGATCCTGAGTAATATTGAAAGCATTCTTACGCAAGATAATACAACTACTCTGAATGTAGGACAATTATCCGCCATTCAACAACAATTTTCAGAAATCAGTCTGCCGGTTGGATGGATGGGATCACCAGTATCACCCACTGTTGACCCAGTCACAAATCTTGCCCAGACATGCACGTTGCTCCCCCAAACAAAGAGTGAAATCTATGGCCTTGTAATTTCCAGTCAGTGTTATCCGATAATTAATTCTCCTCAAGTAACCGATTTGACGGGATGGCTAATTAAACTAGTTGGGATTCTCATCTCCGGGGTTGCTGCCAGCCCTGGTGCATCATTCTGGTTCGATATACTAAAAAAGATCATTAATGTGCGCCTGACTGGTGTCAATCCATCCGAAGTACAAACCGGGACCGTATCCAATTTGGGATAATGCCGGTTATCACTTTGATTAGTACCAATTCAAATCCTAAATGGTTTTGTTAACAGGTTCCCAATGGTAAACCCGTTGGGAACCTGACATAAATGGAGGGGGAAAACGTTTGAACAGGTCAAAGCGAAACACTCATAATTACGCTAATAAGGTAGTATAGCTTCCCTTTATCCCTCCTCAGGTATAATGTGTTTATGCCTTCGCTCGTTCCACTCGAGCCGGTGGATTATCTTGTCATCGGTCATCTGTCCTGCGACGTTACTCCCGATGGTCCACGCTTGGGCGGAACGGCTGCTTATGCTGCGTTAGACGGCCAAAGCACTTGGATTGCGGGTAGGAGTAGTAACTGCCTGGGGGGGAGAAGTTCCCCTCGATGTGTTGGATGGGGTCAAAGGTCCATACCATTCCAACCCGTCAAAGTACAACTTTTGAGAACAATTATACCCCAAACGGGACGCATTCAGTATATTCATCACTGTGCGCCGGACTTGTCATTCAGAACATATCCCCGAGCCTGGCGGCATACTCCAATTGTCCACATTGGACCGATTGCTGGGGAAGGAAAATCCCTTGTTGATGGACATTTCCTGTCCTCTCTAATAGGCCATGACTCCACAGGGCTGGCTACGGAGGTGGGACAGCACTGGACGAATTAGACCTGGTCCGTGGACTGAAGCTCGAGAAATGCTTGCCAAGGTGGGTGCAGCGGTACTCAGCATAGAAGATGTTGGGGGAGATGAGGATATGATTGAGACGATGGCAAATGCATGCCGGGTGCTTGCTGTGACCGAAGGCCCGGCAGGAGCGCGGCTATACTGGAACGGAGATTTACGCCGATTCCGCGCCCCGTCCCTGGATGAAATCGATGCCACTGGTGCAGGGGACATTTTTGCAGCTGCTTTTTTTTGGCGGTTATATTTAACCCGAGATCCATGGGCTGCAGCCCGGTTTGCCACACATCTTGCATCTTTTTCAGTCAATCGGAGTGGGCTGGATGGCATCCCAACACGGGAAGAAATCCAGACCTGCCTGGTGGAGGTTCTGTAGTGGGACGCGTCTACACACTGGTTAATCAAAAAGGTGGGGTGGGAAAAACAACCACCGCCATCAACCTTGGTGCCTACCTTGTACAATTCGGTCAACGCGTCTTGATAGTGGATATCGACCCGCAAGCCAATGCCACCTCCTCGCTTGGCGTGGACAAACATACAGTCAAGGGGGGGACCTATGAAGCGCTGATGGGAGGTGCACCCGCACAAGCGCTTGTGCTTCAAAATCCCCGCTTGAAAATGGCGATTTTACCATCCTCACCTTCATTGGCAGGGGCGGAGGTTGAATTGGTCAACGAATTGGGAAGGGAAGTCAAATTACGCCAGGTGATAGCTCCCCTGGTGGACCGTTATGATTATATATTAATCGATTGCCCGCCCTCACTAGGCATGTTGACGATAAATGGATTGGTGGCCGCCCAGGATGGTGTTCTTATCCCGGTACAATGCGAGTATCTGGCGCTTGAAGGTCTGGGAGAATTAACTCATACCATCCAACGGGTTCGTTCAGCTTTATTTCCCGCGCTTAAAGTGCGGGGAGTCATCCTGACGATGTTTGACGGACGGACGAACTTGTCAGGAGACGTGGTGGCCGAAGTGCAAAAGTACTTCGTTGAACAAGTATTTGAAACCATTATCCCGCGCAGCATCCGGCTGGCAGAAGCCCCTTCGTATGGACTGCCAATCTCGAGTTATGCACCAGAATCAAATGCGGCCAAATCGTATGAATCCCTGGCACGTGAACTACTTCTGGGAGATGGTGTTGCAGTTATGGAAAATGTCTAGCAGGAGAAATCTATGCCACAAAAATCTGGACTTGGTCGTGGATTGGGAGCATTAATCCCTGGTGGGGAAAATGTTCAGATGGGGAATGGAGTTATGCTGGTCCCAGTGGAAATGGTTTTACCGAACCCTCGCCAGCCACGGAATATGATGCATCCTGAAAATCTGGAGGAACTGACCTTATCCGTCCGCGAACATGGGGTGCTCCAGCCTTTAATTGTCACACTGGGGGAATCAATGGGACAATATATTCTGATTGCCGGGGAACGACGCCTCCAGGCTGCCCGATTGGCAGGTTTGGCAACTGTTCCGGTGCTTGTCCGCGAGGCCACAGATCAACAACGATTGGAACTGGCGATCATCGAAAACGTACAACGTTCAGATCTTTCTGCGCTTGAGGAGGCCGAAGCGTACCGCCAGTTGGCAGAAGATTTTGAACTTTCCCATGAAAGCATTGCTGCCCGCGTAGGCAAGAGTCGAGTGGCAGTGACGAATACGTTGCGGTTGCTCCGCCTGCCTGACTCGGTCAAAAATGCCTTAATTGAAAAGCGCATTTCAGAGGGACATGCACGTGCCCTTCTGGCTCTTTCCACACCGGAGGCTCAGACCGCAGCTTTGCGTACAGTACTTTCACAAGAGCTCAATGTTCGCCAGACTGAAGAATTGGTTCGTAAACTGTCTGGAGAAAAACCGATTACCAAGGTAAAACCCCCGGCACCACCCGACATAGTGGAATTGGAGGATCGTTTGCGATCCAGCTTGGGAACAAAAGTTTCGCTTCGTTCCGGACGGAAGGGTGGGACGTTGACCATATCATTATTATTCCAACGAAGAATTGGACGCCTTGACAGGCGGCTTTTGAAGGAATGATTGGAAAGACCGCACCTGTTAATCTCTTCGAGAATCAAATGAAACTTCTCCACAACGCTCGCATTCACACTCTCGATGATATCAACCCTACCGCCTCGGCTATTGTCATTGACAAGGGAATTATCCTTGCTATCGGTGGTGAAGAACTTGGGTCAGAATGTGATCCGGCCAATCGTGAAGATATGGGTGGGCGAGTCATTCTTCCCGGCTTAATTGATGCTCACATCCATCTTCAGGAATATGCTCAGAGTTTGGAAGTTGTGAATTGCGATGTGGATTCAAAAGAGGAAATCTTGAACCGGGTGGGTGAACGGGTTAGGAGCACACTCCATGGGGAATGGGTGCGTGGTCATGGGTGGAACCAGAATATCTGGGGCGGTGAGTGGCCAACTGCCGCGGACCTGGAGTCTGTTGCTCCTGAGAACCCGACCTATCTGACAGCAAAATCCTTGCATGCTTCATGGATAAACCAGTCAGCGATGAAAATAGCAGGGATAGGACCCACGACACCTGACCCCGTCAATGGCTGTATTCAGAGGGATATTCACGGAGTGCCAACGGGTATCCTATTCGAAGAAGCTGTGAAACTGGTAGAGTCAATTATCCCGGAACCGACTCCCGAAGTGTTGGCTAAGAAATTAAAAGAAATTATTGTGAGCCTTCGGCGAATGGGTCTGACCGGAGTCCATGATTTTGATAAGTCCACATGTTTCCAAGCACTTCAGCTTTTGCATGAACGCGGAGAATTGCATTTCCGGGTCGTCAAATCCATCCCGTTTGAGTTGCTTCCACAAGCTGCTTCCCTCGGAATGCGAACCGGGTTTGGTGACGATTTCCTGCGAATTGGTTCCGTAAAATTCTTTGCAGATGGTGCTCTTGGCCCGCATACCGGGGCAATGTTCGAACCATATGTTGACGAACCCAAAAATCGTGGTATTCTAATCTTGGATAGTGAACAACTTTTCGAGCAAGGTCGCCTGGCAGCCGATTGCGGTCTAAGCATGGCAGTCCATGCCATTGGCGACCGGGCTGTCCATGAAGTATTGAACGGTTTTGCCAGGTTGCGCAATTATGAGCGTGATAATGGCTTACCGGACTTGCGACACCGCATTGAACATGTGCAGACCATCCATCCGGCTGATGCCGGGAGGTTAGGAGAGTTGAATATTATCGCTTCAATGCAACCTATACATGCTCCTTCAGATATGTTTATGGCTGACCGATTACTTGGTGAAAGGGCAAAGCTTTCTTATGCATGGAAGACTCTATTGGTGAACGGGGCGCAGCTAGCCTTTGGGTCTGATGCGCCTGTTGAAAACCCAAACCCGTTTTTGGGATTGTTTGCAGCAATAACCCGACGCCTGCCCGATGGTTCTCCGGGACCAGAAGGCTGGTTCCCGGATGAACGCATTTCGATCGGTGAGGCTCTGGAAGGATTTACGCATGGACCTGCATTCTGTGCCGGTGTGGAAAATCGTCTAGGACGATTGTCTGTTGGTTATCTTGCAGATTTGATCGTTCTTGAAACTGATCCATTCAGCTGCGAGACTGCTGAATTATTAGGACTTCAACCGACAGCAACGATGGTGGGTGGTAAATGGGTCTGGCAGGTGTGAGGACAACCAGATGACAATCCCTCTCTCCCCTGAAGTCCTAGTTCCCCGCCTTGGAGAAGCGCTTGTCAAAAGTGGGTTAATTACCGAGACTGAATTGCAGAAGGCTCTGTCTTACCAGAAGGAAAAACAAGAGGGTGGCGAACGCTATCTGTTGGGACAGGCACTGATGGACCTACATCTCCTTACACGCCTGCAAATTGACCATGCTGTAACCGAGCAGATTATCCAACTTCGCAATGCGCTAGAGGATGCCAATCGCTTCCTCGAGCGCAGAGTGGCAGAACGTACCGCAGAATTACAGGAGGCATTACGCAAGCTCTCCGAATTAAGCCAGATGAAAGCAAATTTTGTTGCAAATGTTTCCCATGAGTTGCGCACCCCTTTAACACATGTAAAAGGATACCTTGAGTTGTTGGCGACTGAATCACTTGGATCATTAAGCGATGAACAGAAAAATGCATTGCAGGTTAGTCAGCGCGCAGCAGGGAGGCTTGAAAGCCTGATTGACAATCTAATCCTATTTTCACTTGCTGCGCGAGGTGAGATGACTTTATCGCTGGCACCAGTGAATCTGAATAAAGTTGCTGGGGAAATCATCAGTTACTCGCAAGCCAAAGCGGATGATCGAAATGTGGCGTTGCATTTTGAAATTCAACCAGATATCCCTTTTGTGCAGGCGGATGAAGAAAAAATTTCCTGGGCAATTCTTCAGTTAATTGATAATGCCATCAAATTTACCCCCTCTGGCGGTGAAGTAACCTTATCCATCCAACCGGAAATGGATACATTGGTCATGGTGTCCGTCATGGACACCGGTATTGGAATTCCTGCAAGTCGAATTAGTGAAATTTATGAACCTTTCCACCAATTGGATTCTTCATCCACACGGCGTTATGGGGGTACTGGCCTGGGACTGGCTTTGGTGCGCGAAATTGTCACTGCACATGGTTCGGTGATTGAAGTGCAATCAGAAGATGGAAAAGGAACAAGGTTCCGTTTCCCATTGCCTTGCAAAGAAAAATTCCTGATCGGGATTGCGGACAATGGACAGCGAAACGCTTGACACCTTTACCCGCTTGAGCAGTTCAATCGTCAGGGATGATTGGAAAAAATCCCTGAATGCATTGTTTCTTCTGTTCCGCAAAGTATTTGTTTTTGACAATCTTGCAATCTATCTTGTTGAGGGAACAGGAACTACCCCGGAAGTAGTTTTTGCACGTGCAGCTGGTCGTGGTCGGAATAAAGAAGCTGAAGCTTCCTGGGGGGAGGAAATTGCCAACCAGGTCATCAGCTCGGGAAAAGTGACCCAATGTTTACCTGAGAAAAAACGTTCAAGCGATCGAACTGCAATGCCCCACTTGCTTGGTCTACCACTAATCCTTCCGGATCGGCGAGGCGCACTGGTTTTTGTCCGTTTTGGAGGTCCCAGAATTTACCACTGAACAAATGCCTTTGGCAACCCTAGCTGCAACCCAGGCGACGCGGGCACTTGAACAGAACATTCTCCAAGAAAGCCTGACCCAATTGGAACATGCCCGCCATCGTGCCCAACTCCAGGATGATTTTATTGCCACGATTTCCCATGAGTTGCATTCCCCACTTGGTTTCATCAAAGGATACACCACCTCTCTCCTACGCTCTGATACCACTTGGGACACTGCTACCCAGCGGGAATTTCTGGACCATCATCGATGAAGAATCTGACCATCTGCTTACCTTGATTGACCGCATGCTTGACTCTGCCCGTCTTCAAAGCGGAAATATGAGCATGGACTTTCAGCCTGTTCGCCTGGACTCACTTCTTAGGGATATGGCTCAGCGGATCCATGGACGGCACGAAGGACTTGGAGATAACCCTGAATATATCTCCAGTGCCACCCATCCAGGCAGATACTGTCCGCTTAGCCCAGGTTTTTGATAACCTGTTTGATAATGCGATCAAGTATGCCCCAGGATCGAAAATAATCATCTCGCTTCAGGTGAAAGAAAATTGGCAGGTTGTTACCTTTACGGATCTTGGACCTGGTATTCCGCCCGAGCATATTCCATTCTTATTCGAACGGTTTTATCGTGTACCAGGTCAATTCAGTAAGAGCGGAACCGGGTTGGGATTATTCATTTGCAAACAGATCGTTCAGGCTCATCATGGACAAATTTCGGTCAAGACTGCCCCTGGTAAAGGGACTGCATTTCGAATCGAATTTCCAGATCACCCAGAGAAAGATGTAAAGGAGGCATAAGCCATGTCCACCCGCATCCTGGTCGTTGACGACGAACCTCGCTACCTCCGTTTGCTTGAAGCCAATCTACTCACCGAGAAGTACGAGGTGTTTACCGCCACAGATGGGGAGGAAGCACTTGAATCTTTTTCAGCTAACCCGGTGGATCTTGTACTTCTGGATGTAATGTTGCCCCGCATGGATGGTTTTGGGGTTTGTCAGCGAATCCGCCAATTCTCGAATGTGCCGATTATCATGCTGACAGCAAAAGGTGAAGAGCAGGATCGGGTTCGAGGTTTGGATGTTGGTGCCGATGACTATCTGGTCAAACCCTTCTCAGTGATGGAATTACTGGCCCGGGTCAGGGCAGTATTGCGTCGTGCTCAGGTATCCGAGACTGAGCAAGATCGCTTTTTTACCCATGGCAATCTTCGAATTGATTTTGCCCGCGCGGAGGTCTGGTTGGGTGAACAGCCAGTCTATCTTTCGGCGACAGAATACCGACTCTTGCTTCAATTTACACATAATATTGGCAAAGTCCTTTCTGCCGAGGAGCTACTGACCGGTGTATGGGGACCGGAATATCGCGACGATAAAGAAATCCTTTGGGTCACCATTGCCCGTTTACGCCAGAAGGTGGAAGATGATCCCCATATGCCGGTACATATTGCCACACGTTCCGGACTTGGATACTTGATGACTCCGATGGAAGAGTGATAATGAATAGGTGCACGATGAATACCAAACCGATTTCGATCCTGGTTATTGATGGGGATGCAGCCAGTCGCAATTATTTGACAGTTACGCTACGGAAAAACGGATATGCCGTCCTGTCTGCTTCTCTGGGTCGTGAAGGCCTGATTTCAGCCTGGAAAGACCAGCCGGATATTATCATTCTCGATCCCGAACTTTCAGATTTGCCTGGTTTAGAGTTGGTAACCCGCTTACGGCAGGATCGTCGGACATCCAAGGTTCCCTTGATAGCACTCAGCAGCCGACAAGATTCTCAGAAGATGAAAACCCTCCTTTCTGCTGGATGTAATGAATATTTGATAAAATCCAGCCAGGCAATCCCACAACTTTTGGAATTATTTCCGCGATTGCTCCGGGGGGAATTTTCTCCGCCTAGAAAACAGGGAGACCTAATTGTATTTTTAAGTGCAAAAGGAGGAACTGGAACATCTTCACTTTGTGCAAATATCGCCATGTGTCTCGGGAGTGAAAAAATTGAATCCCGAGTTGCGGTAATGGATCTGGTTCTTCCGATAGGTTCTATAGCGGATATTGTTGGATATTCCGAGCCATTTGAACCTGGTATCGGTTGCAAAAGTTGATCCACCTTTAACCGATGCAACGTATTTCAGGGATAATCTCCCACGTGTACCGAACTGGTATTTTCATCTACTTGCGGGGTGTCCAGACCCAGAGTCAGCAAATGAACTGGTTGTGGATCGCCTGGATGGCATCCTGCAATCGATCATTGAATCTTACGACTATATCCTGGTGGACTTAGGTAGGGCGTTGTCACGTATCAGCCTGCCAATCATTCAAATGGCAGATGTTGTTGTATTAATTGTTGGAACAGACCTCTCCACCGCCATCCTGACCCAAACGGTATGGAATTATCTGAAAACCCGAGGAATTGACCCGAGACGTTTATATCCACTACAAAACCGCGCCGTGGGTCTGGAAGGTTTATCGAAAATCGAACTCGAACAGATGACCGGACTACAAATTCCATTAACACTGCCATACATGAGTGGGAATTTTACGGTAGCAAATAATCGGCATGAACCCGTAATCGCAAAATTTCCAAATGACTCTTCTACATTTACTCTAAAACAAGCTGCCACCCAAATTGCTGAATTAGTTCACCATTCGCATGGTTGGGATAAAAGTATTCGATAAGGGTAAATTTGACCATGCTTCTCTGGAGAACCTAATGACAATAGAATTTGACGATAATGGGAAATTCTTCACGGATATTATTTCAAAATCCCCAGTTCCAGTCATGATCCAGACCGTTATTCACCGGATCCATGGGAACATTCATATAGGTGAAGGTCGGCGGCTCAAAGATGAACTGGACCTTCCAGATAAATTCATTGCAGTAACAGACGCCAGTATCTTTTTGCCAGATGGTCAAGTTTTATATCTAGCTAATTTTCTTGCGGTAAAACGTGACGGAATACTTTGGGTTTTACCTGACAGTGAGATTTCCGGGCGATCGAATGGAAACGATAAATGATCGATTCGGAAGGGAATATTTCCTCGGACATATCTGCTCAGGATTTCACCAAGTTGCGCGGAAATCTGATAGCAGCAATTGCGCAAGACATTGGGGCGGGAGTTACCAAGGAACAGCAACAGCAGGCAATTCAAAACCGCCTGGCAGAAATGTTGACCGGGATGAAACTGATCTTATCTGAATCAGTCCGAAATCGTCTCATGCGGGAAACATTGGATGAAATCGCAGGATTTGGTCCCATCCAATCTTTACTGGATGACCCAGAAATTACCGAGATCATGGTCAATGGACCACAAAAAGTATATATTGAGCGGAAAGGTCGGCTGGAGCGATCATCAGTTGTATTTGCAGATAATCTTCATATCCTAAAAATTATTGATCGCATCGTCACGCCTCTGGGGAGACATATAGACTCAGATAGTCCAATGGTGGATGCCAGATTGCCGGATGGTTCCAGGGTTAATGCCGTGGTCCCGCCTTGTGCAGTGGATGGAGCTTCTCTCACCATTCGGAAATTCCGCAAAGAAAAACTATCCATCATGCAATTGATCGAATTAAATACGATCACCCAGGGAATGGCTGATTTCCTCAGGGCATGTGTTCTGGGTCGCTTGAACATTATTATTTCAGGGGGTACTGGGTCTGGAAAAACCACATTTTTGAATGTTTTATCCGGGTTTATTCCAGAAGATGAACGTATTGTCACCATTGAAGATGCGGCAGAATTACAGCTTCAGCAGGAACATGTTGTCCGTTTGGAAACCAAATTGGCAAACGTGGAGGGGCATGGCGTGGTGAGTGTTCGTGAATTGGTGCGCAATTCCCTTCGGATGCGACCTGACCGGATAATCATAGGTGAGTGTCGTGGAGGCGAAGCATTGGATATGCTGCAGGCCATGAACACCGGGCACGATGGATCTTTGACAACCATCCATGCGAATTCGCCACGAGACGCACTTTCCCGACTTGAAACCCTGGTTTTGATGGCTGGGATGGACCTGCCAATAAAAATTGTACGCCAACAAATATCTTCGGCGGTTGATGTCATCGTCCAAATGTCGCGCGTGCGAGATGGATCACGGAAAATTACTGCCATCACCGAGGTGGCAGGGATGGAAGGGGATGTGGTGGTATTAAGCGATATTTTTAAGTACAACCAAACTGGCGTGGATTCTGAAGGGAAAATCCTAGGACAGATAAAACCCACAGGGATTCGCCCACTTTTTGGTCCACGCCTGGAAGCAGCAGGATTTAAACTTGGTGCGGAAATATTTGGCGCGACGGCAGCTGATATCCTGGCAGCCCGCCAACGACGATAATTATTAGAGGCATTCTGCTATAATGCACTTGAATTATTTGATATTATGCGAGGAATCCTATGACTCTTCAAGACCAGGTAAACATTCGATCAAGGAAATTAGGCGTCCTGATACGGGATGCGCGCTTATCATCTCGAAAAACCATTCCTGAATGTGCGCGTTCAGTTGGGGTTCCGACAGGAATTTTCCATGCCTGGGAAGAAGGTCGCAGGTCTCCTTCGTTACCGGAATTGGAAGTCTTGGCATATTCTCTTCACATTCCCCTTCATCGATTCTGGAGCAAGGACGCCAAATCTGAGGATTCCTCATCGTCTGATTCACTAAACCTGCCTGCGATTGTCAGCATTCGTCAACGCCTGATAGGAGCTCTTCTTCGTCAATTACGAGAGAAAGCCAATATTTCTCCCCATGCTCTAGCTGAGATGTCTGGAATCCCAACTTCCCGTCTTAAAGTCTATGAATTGGGGGAACGCCCAATTCCCGTACCGGAATTGGAAGGTTTAACAACTCTGCTTGGAGGGCAGGTTGAAATCTTTTTTTGACCAGTCAGGCAAAATTGGAATATGGATGATCCAACAAAAAGCAATACAGGAATTTTTACTGCTTCCCCTTGAATTGCAGAATTTTGTTTCAAAACCGATTAATCGCCCATACTTGGAACTCGCCAAAAAATTGAGCGGTATGTCTACCGATAAATTAAGGTCATTAGCAGAGGATATCCTGGAAATTACATTCTGATATGGAATATAAACCTTCTCCAATTGAAATTGCAGATCAAGCAAAACAGACGTATCAAGCTGGTAATTTTTCTGGTGCAATTGAGGGGTATGCTAATGCTGTGGAAGCATTTAAGGAAGCAGGCGATTTCCTAATGTCTGCTGAAATGAGGAACAACCAATCTGTGGCATTGCTGAGAGATAAACAGGCTCAAGCTGCCTTGGATGTTGTGATGGGAACGGACGAGGTTTTTGCCAAAATTGGTGATGACCGCCGCAGAGGAATGGCATTGGCTAACCAGGCATCAGCTTTGGCAGCACTAAAACGCCCCAAAGAGGCTATAGACTATTTTACCAGGGCAGCTGATTCACTTAACAAAGCAGGGGAAATTGAATTACGGCTTGAAGTGATGCAATTGCTATCCGCTCTTTATTTGCGACGCTTTAAATTATATGATGCGATCATCACCTTACAATCCGGATTGATTGCCATAAAGAACCCGACCCCCAAACAACGCTTCATGAAGAAGCTCCTTTTTCTTCCGGATATGATAATTGATGTGGATCTCAAGGTGCGTCCCGCTGTTCTGACCGATCAGCGTCAGATTGGCAACTTGGTCCATTTCGGTTCGAATGTTCACCGGCACCTGGATTGGCGAGGCCCTCTTGAGTGGATTGGTTCGCCTCCCTTTTTTGTTCTCGAAAGTAAAGGGGAGGTTATTGCTGCCCTGGGTTGTCCCCCTGAGCCGCCGACTGTAGCATGGATACGGTTGTTTGTAAATTCCGGACGGATCCCGTTTCAAGATTCGTGGATGGTGCTTTGGGATAAAGCCCATGCAGAACTGGTAAAAAAAGGTCGATTAATCGCGGCTGCAATTGTTTTGCAGGATTGGCTGCGTACCTTGCTTCTTGCTAGCGGGTTTACCAGTCGCCAATCCATTGTGATGCTTGAACGGGACGGGAATACCCCATTCAAGGAGGTTTTACCTTCTGGAATTTTTATTCGGGCAATGATGCCATATGACTTACCTGCTGTTGCGGAGTTGGATTCTGCTGCATTTGAACTCCTCTGGCAAAATACCCTCCCTTTATTGGACCGAGCCTATCCGCAAGCTATATGGCCGACCCTGGCTGAGAAAGGGGGACAAGTAATTGGCTATCAGCTAAGCACTCGAAATCCAAATGGAATTCATCTTGCCAGGCTTGCTGTACGTCCGGATATGCAAGGAATTGGAGTGGGCCATGCTCTTGTGGCAGACTTAATCCAAAAAGCTGGTCAAAACGGGATCGCCCGTCTGACTGTCAACACGCAGGGGGATAATGTCAGTTCCTTAACCCTTTACCAACGCTTGGGATTCAAGGAAACGGGGGAACATTATCAGGTCTACCAGTTGAACGCGTAAACATCTTGAAAGTTGTTTTATTTGTTAAACGACCCATATATTGACCACAATATATGAGTTTTTGATTAGAACTACCACCTTACTTTGGTGAAGGGGAGGTTTTATCTGGACAAACACCTTGGATTATGGGAAAATTCCTTGACAGACCTTCAAATTTTTCTAGGGACATTTGTGGTTTTATCCCTACTAATGAATGTCCCGAGAATAAAATGGGAGTTGGGAGCAGTTGATACGTAACACTGAAATGGAGACAATAAATGAGTAAACGTCAAGAAATTCGTCAACGCCGACAACGAGAAAGAACACGTAACAGAATCCTGGTAATAATTCTCGTGGCGGCAGGTGCATTGCTTATTGCCTTTGCATTCATCAGACCATTGATATTAAACACTCAGGCAATTGCCAACGCGACTCAAGTTCCGGTTCAAGTTATCACTCCGAGGGCATTCACTACCCAGGTAAATGGGGTTCACCTTGGAGATCCCAATTCCAAAGTGAAAATCGATGTATATGAAGATTTTCGATGTTCTGCTTGTTTGAATTACACCCAGAATTATGAACCACAAATCATCCAGACTTATGTGGAAACTGGAAAAGTATATTACACGTTCCATTCATTCATTGTGATCGATGGGAATGATGGTACGGATGCATCTTACAGGTCAGCAAATGCTGCGATGTGTGCAAGTGAACAGGGGCGCTTCTGGGATTTTCACGACACATTGTTTGCAAACCAGGTGACAGAAAGCGCAACTCTTTTCACGGATGCGCGCCTAGTTTCCATGGCCCAGAATCTTGGTCTGGATATGACTGCATTTAATAAATGCTACCAGGCAAAACAATATGCCCCTGATATCCAAGCTGACATCACCCAGGCACACTCGTTAAATTTGACTTTTACCCCTAGTATATTGGTAGATGGGAAGGTTATTCAGTCTTTTGGTGATTTATCAGCCGCAATCGAGGCTGCGCTGGCAGGAAAATAGATTTCAGTTTTTATCCAGGGATGGTTACCACCCCTGGATTTATTTACTTCCCAGGAATGAAAGGATTGCCACGATTACCGGGGCTATGGCAAGTGAAGGTAGAAAATTCCCTACCCGAATTGATTTAATTTCAAGCAGACTGCTAATGGCTATTCCAATGAGAAGAATTCCACCAACGGCTGTCATCTCAGCCATCATTGCTGGAGACACAAGGGAATTCAACTGAGTGGCAAGGATGCTTATACCCCCTTGAAAAAACAGGATAACGACCACTGAGAATAATACCCCCACTCCCAAGGTGGAAGCAAATGCAAACGCAGCAAATCCATCTAAAACCGACTTGATCGCTAGCATGTTGTAATCACCGTTTAAACCATTTTGAATGGATCCAAGGATTGTCATTGGGCCAACACAAAAAACCAGCGACGCTGTTAGAAAACCACGGACAAAGTGGTTGGAAGGTCCAATTCGACCACCTGTGGCGACGGTGGTTGGTGAATTGAGATCATGCTCATTATCCTTTGAATGAGATCCAATAAACCGAGAATCGAAAAAATTCCCAAGATTTTGCAAACCTTCCTCAATTTTCCACCATTCACCAAGCAGAGCCCCAACCAGCAAGCTGCCCAACGCTATAAGCGGGTTTTGGGTTTTAAGGAAATTGTACAATCCATAGGCAAGGGTAAACAATCCTAATCCGTTAATGACAGTAATTCGGAAGCGGTTATGTAAACGCGAACCCAAGAGAAGGCCGAGGGTTCCGCCAACCAGCACGGTGGCAATGTTTAAAAAGGTTCCAATCATTTTTTCGCCAAGGTTGTATCGGTCCCCGCAAACTGATTTTCAAAAAGCTCCAACGTGAAACATAAGGATGATAATCTGTTCAAGTACCGGAGGATGATCGGATTCTCGATTTCACCCGTATCTTTCAATTCAACGATCCGTCGTTCTGCGCGTCGAATAATCGTTCGGGATAAAGCCAACGCTGCAGCTGGCAGAGAATCACCCGGAACAATAAATTCTTTTGGAAACTGAACTTGTTCGGCCAGTTTATCCACCTGGGATTCAAGCCATTGGACGCGAGGCTGGCTCAAGTTCTGGAAGCGTTCAACATTTTCAGGGGTAGCAGCAATTTCGGCCATCATTGCATACAAGTCGCGTTGTATATCCAAGAGAATTGTCCCAGTCTCCGGTGCTTTTGAAAAGGCGCGGGCGAGACCGAGAGCAGCAGAAGCTTCGTCCAGGGTACCAAGAGCCTCAATGCGGGGATGGTTCTTATGAAGACGACCTTCCCCTAGAAGACCGGTAGTTCCATCGTCACCTGTGCGGGTGTAATTGGGAGACATGATGAAATTATAACCAAAATTGAGAGAAAACGATTAATATCGTGTATATTATTATCTTTATAATTCCTGAATTTGGTGGGTCATAATATTTGTGAAATAATTGTACTTCAATAGCATTGGTTGAAAAAATGTAGAGGTACTCGTTGAAGCCTTCATTTTGCCTCATCCTCAGAACATATAATCCCGGAGGTATAATGAACCCATGGAAACCGTAATTCAATTAGAAATTGACTTAAAAGCGGCCATGAAAGCCGGTGATGATGTTCGCAGGCGTACAATTCGGATGGTGCTAGCAGCAATCCGCCAGATGGAAATTGACAAGCAGGTAAAACTGGATGATATTACCGTGATAGGGGTTATTCAAAAAGAAATCAAAACTCGCAGAGACGATGCTGAAGAAGCTCGGGGGGCAAACCGTCTTGATATTGCCTCTGCGACAGAAGCCGAAGTAGCAGTCCTCCAGGGATACCTGCCACAGGCGTTGAGTTCAGAAGAACTCAGCGCACTCGTGGAAATTGCCATTGCTGAAACTGGGGCAGTCTCTCCAGCGGATATGGGGAAAGTGATGAAACTCGTCATACAGCGGGTTGCGGGTCGTGCGACTGGCAGTCAGATTAGTGCTATTGTTCACCAATCGCTGCAGAGAAAGTAAAAATATAAGCGAGTTAGATTTCTTCCCAACCGGTTAACTGGATGAAAAACCCAAATTCCTCTCGAATATTCTCTGTTCGAAACATCCTTCCAACACTGATATTGGCTTGCATAAGCATCCTGGTTTATGTGGCGATTGTCCAACCATGGTCGTTGCGTCAAGTCAGCCTGCAACTATCTATTGGAGATGTGGCATCCCAGGATTTACGTGCCCCTCGGAATATTCAATATGCCAGCAGCTTGTTAACTGAAGCGGCGCGTGCAGATGCCGAACGTGCTGTCGCTCCGGCATATAATCCGGCGGATACGGGAATTGCCCGGGCTGAACATGAAGCTCTTAATTCGATTCTGGGTTCCATATCTGCCATCCGGCTAGACCAAGTCACAACATACGAGCAGAAGAAAAGTGAACTATCTGAAATTCAAGGTCTGACTCTAAAGCCAGAATCGCTAACCAATCTTCTGCAATTACCCGACTCTCGCTGGGAATTGTTGCAGTCAGAGGCATTCACACTATTGGAGCAAGCGATGCAAAACCCCGTACGCACGGAGGATCTGGTTTCCGTTCGTCAGAATCTTCCATCGCTAGTAAGTTTAACATTGACGGAGACAGAGGCATCGTTAGCAGTCGAAATTGTTGAACCATTAGTGGTTGCGAATAGTTTTTATAGTCCCGAGTTGACCGATACAGCTCGCCAGGCTGCAAGGGATGCAGTAGAACCGGTCACTCAATCATACGTCGCCGGGCAGACTGTCGTCTCTCGCGGTGAAGTAATAACAGCTGTTGATATGGAAGCATTGACTGCCTTAGGAATGGTAACACCCATCAACCCGGCATTTAATTACCTTGGTTCTGCAGCCCTTGTGATCCTTTCTGCGATTTTTACCTCATTATATTTTTTTAGAAGAAAACCGGTCGCCATCACCGATCTTCGCAGCAAAATTCTACTTGCGATACTTTTCGCAATTTTCCTGATTGCAGCGCGTGTAAGCAATCCAAACCGAACGATCGTTCCATACCTCTTTCCAATTCCTGCATTTGCTCTACTAATATCAGCACTATTCGGGATGGAGAATGGCCTGATCTTTGGATTGCTAATGAGCCTGCTTGCAGCTTATGGGATGCCAGACGCTTTAGGTCTGCTGCCATATTACACCCTTGGGAGTCTTTGCGGTGTACTTGCGCTCGGAAACGCGAGGCGAGTGGGACAGTTTATTTATGCAGGGATTGCAATTGCCGTGGCTGGTTCATTCCTAGTAGCTGCTTATCGACTGCCTTTCACAGATTTAGATTGGATTGGCTTGGCAACCTTGATGGGCGCGGCGATTTTTACTGGAATTGCGTCTACCAGCATAGCTTTACCTTTGCAGTATTTATTAGCTCAATTTTTGGGGCTCACAACGGCGCTGCAATTGCTTGAAATTTCTCGTCCGGATTCACCATTGTTGAATTACTTCCTGCAGCGTGCTCCCGGGACATATCAGCACAGCCTGCAAGTCGCAAACCTGGCAGAGCAAGCTGGTGAACAACTCCACGCGGATACATTGTTGTTACGGGTAGGTGCACTGTTCCATGATGTAGGAAAATCCGTCAATCCCCTTTTCTTTATCGAAAACCAACCTCCCAATCAGATTAATTCCCATGATAACCTTGTTCCAGAAACCAGTGCTGAAATAATTATTCGACATGTGTCAGATGGAGTGGAGCTTGCACGAAAATTCCACCTTCCGCGTCGTTTGCTTGATTTCATCTCTGAGCACCACGGCACCCTGGTAACAAGGTATCAATATAACCGTGCCATCCAATCAGCCGGTGGTGATGCATCAAAAGTGGATGAGACCAAATTTCGGTATCCCGGACCTTCCCCACGCTCAAAAGAGACCGCACTATTAATGTTGGCTGATGGTGTAGAAGCGAGAGCGCGTGCTGAACGACCGCGCAATGATGACGAGGTGAGAATTCTTGTGAAGAATGTGATTGAACGTTGTCAGAAGGATGGGCAATTAGATTCAACACCTCTTTCCTTTCGTGACTTGATGATTATTGGCGAATCGTTTATGGCTACTTTGCGTGTTACCTACCATCAACGATTGGTTTACCCTCAAGATCCTCTTACTCCCGAGCCTTCCCCCGTTGTGGAAGATCTAAATATGTCAGTCCCACCTTTATAGAAGATCTGCTAATGATTAATATTGAAATAATTCCTGAATTCAGACGTGTCTTTACTCCTTCCATCCTGGAACGGGCTGCCAAGGCTACTTTAATCCACCAAGCTGTACCAGAAGTTGACTTGACTTTGGTTTTGACAGGGGACTCTCAAATCCAGGCCCTGGACCGGCAATTCATGAAAGAAGATTCTCCAACCGACGTGCTTTCTTTTCCTTCCAACGAAATAGACCCAGAAACTGGCCGTCATTATTTGGGCGATATCATTATTTCTGTTCCAAGAGCAGAAGCCCAATCTATTGCTGCAGGGCATTCTCTTGAAGCGGAATTATCCTTATTGGTAATCCACGGGGTTTTGCACTTGTTGGGGCACAATCATTCTGGGGTAAAAGAAAAGGCTCGTATGTGGGCAGCCCAGTCTGAGGTTCTGTTGAACCTCGGCATTCCCCCAAAACTCGTGTATGAATAGAATCCAGGGTTTTTTTATATCTCGTGCACATGCATTCGTGCATGCCTTTCGAGGTTGGTGGTACGTGATAAGGTCCCAGCAAAATGCATGGCTGCATGCGATTATTTCATCGATAGTTCTGCTCCTGGCATTATGGTTACATCTATCAATGCGAGACTGGGCACTGTTGCTGGTTACAATAGCGCTGGTATGGACAGCAGAGTTCATCAACACGGCTTTAGAGGCGGTCGTAGATCTAGCCAGCCCTCAGGAACACCCACTAGCTAAAGTTGGAAAGGATGTGGGAGCAGCAGCCGTGCTAATAGCGGCCCTTACCTCAATTTTGGTTGGTCTATTGATCCTGGGACCACCATTGCTGGAAAAATTGAAGGGGATTATTGGTGCTTAATATCATACTTAACCAACAACTGGATAAGTTTTCGCCGAGAGGGAAAAAATCGAATATTGGTGTTCTGTGCAGGGTGAAATTGTAGTGAAATGGCTCTTTCATTTAGATTTGGTACTGTCGGTTCTCCAAAAGCCACTCCACCCAAACCTGGGGGGACGGTGGGGGGAATATTATTCTCCGCATCCATTGGTTTAGATGCTCTAGAACTGGCCTGGGTGAAAGTAATACGCGTAAGTGAAAAGAGTTGTGTTGCGATAAAGGAAGTAGCAGATGAAACCGGCATGGCTTTGTCTGTCCATGCTCCTTATTACATTAATTTGAACGGGGATGAAGAGAAGTGGCCGCGCCTGCGGAAGTACCTTATCGATGCGGCAAATTTCGGCTACCTGGCAGGTGCGACTGATATAATTTTCCACCCTGGTACTTACTTTGGCAGACCACCTGATGAAGTTCTAGCAGTAACGATTCCTCGCTTGCGTGATTGTGTAGACGAACTACGCGAAACTGGAAATCCAGTATTATTGCGCCCAGAGATAAGTGGAAAAGCTGCAATGCTGGGCTCCCTTGATGATGTACTCGAAATGTCGAAAGCCATCCCTGGGGTAATACCCTGCTTAGATTTTGCTCATCTGCACGCACGATTGGGAGATGGAGCGATGAACTCTTTCGCAGAATGGATGTCTGTCCTGGAAGATTATCGGTTAGCTCTTGGCAATTTTGCCATGCAAAATATGCATATCCATTTGTCCGGGATTAATTATGGTCCAAAAGGTGAGAAGAACCACCTGATCATGGAAGATGCTGACCTGGATTTTCGGAATTTGATGCAGGCTCTTCATTTGACTGGTGCTAAAGGCCGAATAATGTGTGAAAGTCCGGTTTTGGAAGTTGACGCTGAAAAATTTAAGCAATTGTGGATGGAAGTAAGTGGGGAAAAGTAATTATGCAGGAAATATTTCCCTGTTGAACCAATTTGGAATAATCTGTGAAATTTTATACTCCATATCCAATAAATGACACAAATTTCCCAAATAATGTGCGATAATTGAACAAAGTTTGGCAAATAAGTTTTGATTTTACTAAGTGTGGGTGTTCGTTCTAGGAGTGCATATGGAAATATTTCTTGCAGCTGAACGTGCATATCATTTAATTCCTCAAGTATCATTGGAAGTTGCGCGTGACCGTCTCGAACAGAAGAAAACCAGTCTCGTATCAGGCACCCTGGGTGCATTAATCGCCCGTCCAAAACCGGAAGATATTCGAATCGTATCGTTTGAAAGCCGGCTGGAGTCTTTTTGGCTTATTAACGTTTTTATGCACACAGTTTATGAGCGAAACCAGACGTATACCGTTCCAGTAAGCGGTTCGGAAATTCATCACGTCACAGCCCTCGGTCAGGACTTGCCAGTCAACACTAGTGCCAAAGGGGGTTCCAATTTTTCACTCTTCGGAATCGAACATTGCATTGAAGAAAGCCGGCAAAGTTTTACCTTTGATGGGTCGGGTAAGAAGATGGATTTGAGCAAATACCAACCTTTCGCGAAGACCGAAATCACAGACCTGGGAAAATTTGCTCCCACTGGTGTCCTGGTTGTTCCCCCAGAAGCTCACGCATCCACAGTAATACGGACAGTTCTCGCGGATGTGATCAAACCAGTTCAAGCACAAGTAATCCATGAAGAGCGCGTAACAGTTGAAGCTCTTGATATAAATTTTCGACCCGTTTATGCCTTGGAATATGAATGGGTGACTAAAGGGAAACGAGTAATCCTTGAGTTTGATGGGTTAACGGGAGAAGTGCATACAGGTGGAAAGAAGTTAAATGCCCAAATCAAGGGTATGGTTACTCGAGACTTGATTTTTGATGTGACTGCGGATGCAGTTGGATTAATTGTGCCTGGGGGAAGTATTGCTGTAAAATTGGTAAAAGCTGTTGTGGATCGTGGTAAGTAATTAATATTTAAGCGACAATCTTTCGGGATAAATGATCTTTTTAGTAATCGTTTCCCCATAGTTTCCACCACTTTCAATTTTAAGGGTCAAATTTGTCGAGGGTTATTCCGATCTTATAAGCGATCCACAAAAGTTGCACTCGATAGTTTGGTCATCCACCCAATTCGCGCCACTACTATGGATGGGAGCACCGCACTTCGGGCAATTCATTGGAAGTTGTTTATTTGTTTGCGAAGCAGGCATCACAGTTGCAGACAGTGATCCCACCTTGGATCTGAACTCACTATCCAACGTTTCAGCTGCTGTATTCATCCCTTTGTTGGTAAGTTTGCGGGTGATGTTTGTAAAAAATACCGGTGCCCGGTTCGTCATTTGGTACTGAATAAATTGGTTAAGGGCAATACGGCTGAAATTCAGCGCTTGCTGTTCATTTAGGCTGTCTGCGAAAGCATGAGCTGCCTGAGCATTCAGGTTTGCAGCTCGTCTCGGATTGCCGGACGTTTCCATCTCGCTGGCTAGTTTCACGTATAAGGGGGCAGCGGGACCTGGTTGCCCGTTGGAGATGAACTGATTAGCTTTTCTTAGAGTTTGCAATTGAACAGGGTTGATGATGCTCGATCGAAAAGCTGCTCTGCGAAACCTCTGAAACATAGTACCCTCAGCATTTCTTGTTAATTAAAGGAAGGTGTTGATAGCTACAATGATTTTCGTAAAGGGGTTTTTGATGCAATAACTTCGTGAACCTCAGATGATTGCCAATATGAAACTCAATGTTCCTGATGAGAGATGTGGTTGGAAAATTACTTAACGAATTCGCTGTTTTCTCATATTAGTTCCGCAAAACGTATGGAAATGGATTTAAGCTCATAGAAAAAAGGCAATTAAACGCGCCCTCCAGAGTACGGAAGGCGCTAATTGTTTGATTTTCCAGGAAATCAGGGGCTCATTACCGGTCTAAATTTATAACCATATATTAGCATGCCACGTTCATCGCCATCCGAACGCAGACGACGAGTGACCATCTCCACCGGCATTCCTATCTCAGGGTTTGTTTCCCCAAGGTCGGTCAACTGGGCAGTAATTAACGGACCTTCTTCAAGCTTCACCAATGCAACGGTATACGGGGCGGTTTCGTCGAATCCAGTTGGAGCTTCATAAATCGTTGTAAAAGAAAAAACCTCCCCTCGCCCGCTAAAAGCGAAGGATGTTTTTGCATCCTTTCCACAAGCAGGGCAAATATCGCGTGGTGGAAAAATTTTTGTATCGCAGTGAGGGCATACTTCACCTATAAGCCCGTATCGCTGCTGATTAAGTCGCCAATGGCGGGGAATTTCCATTCGTTTTACTCCTATAGTCACTATTAATTAGATTCTATCCGGCTCTTCTATCAGGAACTATCAGGCTTTCATTCATATCCGACCGAATAGTTATTGAATGGTTTCCAGGATGTGAGTAGCAGTTATTGCGGCTGATCCGCCTAAACATTGTATTAGAGCAACGCGAGCTCCGGGAATTTGGTTACGACCGGCCTGCCCTCTTAATTGTGCGACGGCTTCGACTGCCTGATAGACACCGGTAGCACCACCAGGGTTGCCGCGAGCCTTTAGGCCGCCCTGGGTAGCGCAGGGAACCCGACCTGTCAACGCAATCGATCCATCTGCGGCAAGTTCCCAGCCTTTGCCAGGTTTCGAAAACCCTGCAGCTTCGAGCGATAAGGCAGCGAAAATCGAATAAAGGTCATAGTATTCAAATAAATCCACCTGCTCTTGTGTGATGCCCGCTTTCTTAATAGCTTCTTGACTTGAGGCTTGCACACTTGAGAACCATAAAGGATTTTTGCGCTCTCCCAGGGAAAATGTATCTGCAGCAATCGTCGATGCAGCCACGCAGACAACAGGATAGGGAAAACCAACGGGGAGTAATTCCCGCCGGGTGATAATAATTGCGGCGGCGCCATCAGCATTGGGAGCCAAGTCATAAAGGTTAAGGGGTTCGATAACGTATTCCGCTTTCGTATAGACACCAGCTTCAATTGGCTTTTGGTACATTGCATTCTTGTTTCCAGAGCCATTTGCGTGAGCAGTTACTGGAAACCCCGCCAGAGCATCTGCAGGAATGTCATTCTCATATATATACCGTCGGGCAAGTAGAGCAGCCTGGGCGGTGAGTGTGAGCCCATGGATGGAATCGTAATCTGCGTCAATCTGGGTGCTGAGAGCAGCCTCCAAATCGGGACCTATTACATCTGTAAATTTCTCGACACCAACAACAAGCGCGACATCTATCAGGCCACTAGCAATAGCGAGGTAGCCTTGTCGTATTGCTGCGCCCCCGGAAGCGCCTCCTACCTCAACTGTCTCGGCTTCGATCCCTGTCAGACCTGCGTAGTCTGCTAACAATGCACCCAAGTGAGCCTGGCGTGACAATGTTGCGGCGAGCATATTGGAAACAAAGAGCGCTTGAGGTTTCAGTCCGCCAGAGTCCTGGATTGCTGCTTGCATCGCATGTAGCGCTAAGGAACGTAGTGAAGTGTCCCAATGTTCACCGACAGGAGTCTGTCCAATTCCTGCGATTACAATATCTTTCATGGTCATTTCATCGCAATCTTTCCCCGAAAACGGGCATAAGTGGCATAGTCGATCTCAGTGCGACGGGCAATATAGTCCTGAGTTTTGAGCGCTTTATCACGCCGTTCAGTAAGTTTATTGGTGACAGTTATATCGAAAGCATCCGACCCAGCTCCTGAACCGAATGAAACCATGAGGATATGGTCACCTGGCTGCGCAATGTCCAACGTGGCAGTTAAGCCGATGATTGCGGCTCCAGCATATGTGTTCCCTATGACTGGTGATAAAAGCCCGGGTTTTATTTGTTCTGGTGTGAATCCAAGAAGGGAGCCAGTGCGTTGGGGAAATTTTGTGTTTGGTTGATGAAAGATGGCCCATTGGTAATCCGACGGCTTGGTCCCCAGTGATTCCATCAGAGTTTTTCCGGCGGTTACACTATGCTTAAAGTAGGCAGGTTCACCGGTAAAACGGTTGCCATGCTCCGGATAATGTTGATATTCCCGTCGCCAGAAGTCAGGTGTATCCGTTACATATGAATAAGACGCATTAATAATTGCCAAGCTTTCCTCTGCCGGTCCGATGATAAAAGCTGCACCACCTGCCGCGGCAGTGTACTCCAGAGCGTCTCCAGGTTTACCTTGAGCCGTGTCAAGACCGGCAGCGACAGCGTAGCGAGCCATCCCCGAACCAACAAACCCCATTGCCATGACCATTGCTTCGGTGCCAGCCTTACAAGCGAACTCCATGTCTGCAGCCTGGACATGAGGTGCAGCCCCAATGGCCTCGGCAACGATTGTGGAGGTAGGTTTAACTGCATATGGGTGTGATTCAGATCCGATCCAAACTGCGCGGATTTCTGTCGGGTCAATGCCTGCTCGTTTTAACGCATTACGTACAGCTTCGAGGGACATGGTAACCACATCCTCGTCCAACCCAGGAACGGCCTTTTCTTTAATTGGCAACCCGGATGATCGACCTCCAACCCAAACTCGGGCTACTTCCCGGGCGGGTAGGCGGTACCGAGGAACGTAGGCTCCATAACCAACAATGCCAACGGGATTCTCTGGTTTTAAAAGCATGGGGGATAGTTGAGGGGAGGTCATAAATTTCCTTTATGTTAATTTAATGGGAGCATGGATTCTGGCATATTATTATTTATAATAATCGAAAGTTGAAAATCCTTTAATCGGTATAACACCGGTTCCTTCCTGGATTGCTTCAAACATGATAGGGTAGCATTGAAGTCCTCTTATCGAGCCGTTGGATATATATCCGATCAGTCCGATTGGAATTGAATTTAATAGATCCCGAAGAAGATAAATTCTTCCATCGAGGAATATCCAAAACCGAGTGGTCATATGAGAAACGAAAGTTTTCCCACTATAAGCAAATGTGATGGACCTATTAATAAAATCTCCCATTTCGCTACGCGAGGGAGTTGAACATGGCTCAGTCAGAGGAGTAAATGACGGGATTGCTTCTGGGGAGTTAAATAATTGAGTCATCACAGGCGTAGCAGTATTAAAAATAAATATGGTAGGGATTTTTGTAGATAAATGCATGGTATTGGCGGTCGTTTGCGATGATCCACACGCAGGTATCGCTATGACAACGATTATTATGAGGAAAGCAACTGGTTTCATACAGATTTCAACGAATTTAGGATTTCTTCCGCCCGATCAATTCTCACTGTTTTCTCAGCGACCATTTGTGCAGCAACTGCTTCAATTTGGTCGCCCGTAGCTCCCGCTGCTGTTGCTACCTGCCGGGCGTGTAGGGACATATGTCCAGGTTGTATTCCCTCGGTAGCCAGTGCCCTCAGAGCTGCCAGGTTTTGCGCCAGTCCGACCGAAGCAATAATCCCTGCCAATTCAGCTGCAGATTTTATATCCATTAATTTTAAGGAAGCCTTGGCAGACGGGTGAACATTGGTAGCTCCTCCCACGATACCAACCGCCATAGGCATTTCCAATTCTCCAGTCAAATTTCCATTAGCATCTCGGGACCAAGTACTTAGACTGGTATAACGGCCATCACGGGCAGCGAAAGCATGTGCACCAGCCTCAATGGCACGCCAGTCATTGCCTGTGGCAATAACTACAGCGTCTACACCATTCATGATTCCCTTATTATGTGTGGCTGCTCTATAAGGATCCACCGCAGCGAAGGCCCATGCTTCCACGATCCCCTTACAAACCAGTTCCCCAGAAAAGGTTCGACCATTCGCGTTCTTAAATTCAAGATCTTTAGCAAACACTGTGCAGCTTGTTTTTACCAGTCGTTTGTCAGCCAGGTTGGATAGGATGCGCAGATGGACGCGTCCTCCGGTGATCTTTTCAATAAAAGGTGCGAGTTTTTCACATGCGGTATTTACAGCGTTAGCACCCATAGCATCCCGAACATCGTAAATAATATGTACCACCAGGAAGGGTCCAATCGGGGACTGCTCTATCATGCGTACTTCCAGATCGCGTCCTCCTCCCCCCAATTTCATTAATACTGGGTCAAGCAAGTTGACTTCACCGAGTATTTCGGGCTTGAGATCCAACAATCTGTCCCTGGCTCTCGCTAAATCTTTGACGTCCAGGACCTGCATCTGACCAATCATCTCTGGAGCAGAGGCGGCGGCAGTAAACCCTCCTGCAGAGCGAATGAGCTTTGCCATAAAAGATGCTCCAGCTACCACGGATGGTTCTTCGATTGCCATTGGGACGAGCACTTCGTGTCCATTAACCACGAAGTTTAACCCCACACCTAGCGGTAGACCAAATACTCCAATGGAATTCTCGATCATATGATCAGCTTGCTCTGCAGACAGGCCGAGAGACTGAAAAGCCGCCAGATCACTGGGTTTAAGCCCGGCAGCCTTAGATAATCTTTCAAGTCGTTCACTCTGAGGAAGATCGTAGAATCCGACAATACGGGATGAAGTCATGCATTCATTTTATCAGGGTGAGCTGGCAAAATCTATCAAACTTGGCATAAAGCAGGTATGTAGAGTAAAATTATCTTTATTGAGGTATCCGAATGCTCCTGACGCGTGAAGAATTGCAAGAAAGGTTGATTGCATTACATCGGGCGAGCTTGGAATTGGTCAAAGAAGTCTCGCTAGAAACCTTGTTGGAGCGGATTGCAGCCCTTGCATGTGAACAATCCGGTGCTAAATATGCTGCGTTGGGAGTGCTTGATGATGATGGAAAACTAAAGCAATTTATCACCGTCGGGATGACGGCAGATGAAATCAAGCAAATCCCGCACCCTCCTCGTGGACTGGGGTTAATCGGTGCCCTGATGCACGGGGACAGCGGGAATATTCGCATACCGGAAATTGAAGATGATCCACGTGCTGTCGGATTTCCTTCTGGTCATGTTGAAATGCACGCATTGCTGGGGGTGCCAATTCGCATTGGTGGGAGGCAATTGGGCCAGATCTACCTAACCGAAAAAGTGGGGGATTTTGAATTCAGCCCTGATGATGAAAAGATTATTGAAATTCTAGCTGCTTATGCAGGAGCTGCAATAGAAAACGCCCGACTTTACGAACGATTGCAGGAACGTGAAGCTACTGTTACCCAGCGTAATGAACAATTGGCTCTAATCAATCAGATCGGGTCTGCATTGGCATCTTCTCTTGAACTTGAAGAAATCCTAAATAAAACCCTGGCTCTCATAATGGCTCATTTCAGGGTAGAGGCAGGAGAAATTTTTCTAAAGGAAGAAGACGGGGAGACCCTGCGTCTTGTACTGCACCGAGGTGAAGCTGCGGAAGCCTTCTGGACTCGAAACCGCTTCAAGATTGGTGAGGGTATGGTAGGGCAAGCTGCTCAAACCCTTCAACCTGTCATCAGTAATCATCTCGATAGGGATGAACAAGGCACACGTCAGGCAGTGGTGGAAGCGGGGTTTAAACAAATCGCTTGCATCCCACTAACAACGCGTGGAGAGGTGGTTGGTGTCTTGACTATTGCCACCCGCGGTCGCAAAATAATCTCTAAAAGCGAATTGCAGCTGCTGGTTTCAATTGCTGCGGGCGCAGGTGCGGCGATTGAGAATGCCAGGCTACATTCCAATGTTCGTCGATTGGCTGTTCTGGAGGTAAGCGCGAACGGATTGGAATGGATCTTCACGATGGCACGATCCAATCGATTTATGGTGTTGGATTGGCATTGGAAAACGTGTGGAATTTGTTACGGGAAAACCCAGAGGGAGCGGAAGAACGCCTCCAGAAAGCTATTGACGATTTAAACGACACCATCCGTGATATTCGAAGTTACATACTTGATCTGCGTCCACGTCAGTTGCAGGGGGAGAGTCTTATTGATGGATTGGGACGATTGATCTCGGAGTTCCGACAAAATGCAAAAGTGGAAGTCAGCATTGCAGCACCAAAAGAACCTTTGTCTGACCTGCCACAAATGCATGCCATGTCTCTCTTCCATATCTGCCAAGAAGCTCTGGCCAATATTGCCAAACATGCCAAGGCGTCTAAAGTTACTATTGATTTGTGGACCACCTCTGACCGGGTTCTTCTGGAAATTTCTGACAATGGGCAGGGTTTTGATTTGGAAAATACAAACAAAACCGTTGGCCATGGATTGGCAAATATGTTGACTCGTGTCCAAAATGTTGGCGGGGATGTGGATATTACTTCCGCCCCGAGAGAAGGTACGTCCATCTTGGCATGGGTGCCACGTCTTCCAAGCATACCAATTGCCTAAATGCTAGTTATGTGTTCAACGAAACGCTTGATTATACGTTTCACGTTTCTCCAACCTGGCAACAATATCACTCAGGATTTTTTAAGGTTGAAGCGTGACTTTGCGATTTCCAGACGTGACATTACAGATTTACCCCAAGATGTGGTGGTGATAAAAATGCCTCCCTCGGCTGTGGGGGGACAATGACTGATAAAAACCTACCACCAGGAAGCATATACTAAAAGTCGTGTTAAGGTTGGATATACCTTAAAAATTTGTATGTTTTTAAATAAGCGTAGGTTTGGCGTATGGAATTATTCTTCTTTATCTGCTAGAATGAACCCGTGAAGGATAGCGGGCACTATCCTCCCCCCAAAGACAGAAGTTTGCACGAACCGAATAATAATAGGGGTCCCACTGCGATAGCAGTGGGCTTGTATCCCTATTCCACGACGCCGAAAACATATTGGTTTGGAGGAAGAGATGGACGCCGAGCAAGCCTGGCAATCAGCATTAGGGCAACTCCAAATGGAGATGCCGAAGGCTTCTTTTGATACCTGGGTGAGAGACACGCAGATCTATTCATATGATGATGGCGTGTTCACCATTGGAGTGAGAAATGCATATGCTCGAGATTGGCTAGAATGCCGTCTTTCAAGCACGGTAACCCGCTTATTGATGGGCATCATGAACCGGAGCGTGAATGTATCCTTTATAGTCAATGCTTTAGGGGGTGAATTGAGACGGATCCCGGAGAAATAAAAGAAATAACCCCTCCAACGTTGAATTTTTACCAGAGTCCCAGCAGCGTTACAAATCCGCGGTACACGTTTGATAATTTTATAGTGGGCCCAAACAATCGCCTGGCACACGCAGCTGCACAGGCAGTCGCAGAAAGCCCGGCCGCGGCATACAACCCTCTTTTCCTGTATGGTGGGGTGGGACTTGGAAAAACTCATTTATTGCATGCCATAGGTAATTTCTGTCAAGAACATGGCTTACTCGTGCTATACGTTTCTTCCGAAGAATTTACGAATGATATGATCAATGCAATCAGAACGCATACCACCCAAGCTTTTCGGGACAAGTATCGTTCTGCCGATGTGTTATTGGTGGATGATATCCAATTTATTGCGGGAAGGAATCAACCCAGGAAGAATTCTTTCATACCTTTAATACACTTCATGGCCAGAATAAGCAGATCATAGTGTCATCAGATCGCCCTCCCAAATCGCTAATTACATTGGAAGAACGATTGCGATCCCGCTTTGAATGGGGCCTGACCGCGCGATATACAACTACCCGACCTTGAAACCCGCCTGGCAATTCTCCGCTCAAAAGCTGAACGCCTGGGACACGATGTACCGGCTGAAGTGATGAATTTAATTGCTCGACGTGTCCAATCAAACATTCGTGAGCTGGAAGGTGCCTTAAATAGAATTGTGGCTTTTGCCGATCTAAGTGGAATGGCTTTAACTCCCCAGTTAGCCGAGGTAGCTCTTGCTGATCTCCTTCCTCAAAGAAGCGATGTGAAACCTGGTGCCGTTGTGGACATGGTTGCCAAAACTTTCAATTTGACGGTTGACCGCTTGCTTAGTCCCGACAGATCCCGCGATGTAGCTTTACCCCGTCAGATTGCCATGTTCTTAATGCGTGAGACCAATATCTCTCTTCCCCAAATCGGATTGGCCTTGGGTGGTCGCGACCATACCACAGTCATGTACGCCTGCGAGAAAGTGGCAGATTTACTCGAGCGGGATGATAAAGTGCGTCGACAAGTGGTTCAGATCCGACAGCAGTTGTACGCTTGACACCCAGCCAATTTCATCCTCTAAATTACCCCGGCAAAATGTCGGTTTTTTTTAATTGGGAGCAAATTGAGAAAGTTAATATATTAAATCTCCTGTTATTACCTAAACACAATTTTCTTGATGAGATGTGCAATTGAATGTATTAAAAATATTAAGCATACTTATGGGTAGTTTCCTGGTTTCAAATCATTGAGAGAGTTCAACCTTTCCTGGGTCCGCAATCTGTGTCTGTGGCTGAGGAATGGTAAAAATACCAAACCATTGTTTGATTTTTGCCGGTTCTGCAGTTTTTGGAGAAGCATAACCAACATTCAAAAGGTCTAGCCTTTTACTAAAGGATTCCATTCTATGCAGGAAATATTTTAGGTCCTTTCTGGATTTTATTGTCCAGCCGGTTTCAGCCATGGCCGTCAACCGGGGATAAACTTGAAAATCGAGACGGGCGCGATTTGGTACCCATTCAGACCATAACGGGAATTCCACACCTAAAATCGTTTCTGCCTCGGAATCATCCAATTTCACCGGGACAGGTTCGTATTGGTACGCAAGACTTAATGGCATAAGGCTGTAACTGTGGTCCAGATATGTTTGTAGGTAGGGGGACATGACAATTGATCGTTTTTCGTTTCGAATAGCTCTAAGCAACCGGATAAATCCTCCCCTCCAATACTGCACAATTGCGGTTTCCACCAATCCCTCTTGCATTATCTCGTTCCAACCCACCACCCTGCGTCCCTTCGAATCAATGTATGCTGCAATTCGGTTGGTGAAATAAACCTGGAGAGCGTGTTCCCCCGACAACCCTTGCTCCATTATTCGCCGTTGACAGAATGGGCAGTTTTTCCACCGTTTTTTTGGCGCTTCATCCCCTCCGATATGAATATAGGGCGAAGGGAAAAGGTTTAGAATTTCATCAATAACATCCTCAAGAAAGATGAAGACGTGTTCCTTTCCTGCGCAGTAAATATCTGAGAAAATTCCAAAATGTGTGGCAACATTGAATGTGCCCGGGTTACAAGCTAGGTCGGGGTAGGATGCCAAGGCAGCCAAAGAATGCCCAGGCATTTCAATCTCTGGCACAATCGTAATATTGCGTTTAGCAGCGTATGCAACGATTTCCCGGATATCATCCTGGGTATAAAAGCCACCATGAGGGATTCCATCATGTTTATTACCTAATATGGTTTTACTTGTCCCTGCTCGCCATGATCCGACTTCCGTTAACTTTGGATATTTCTTTATCTCAATGCGCCAGCCCTGATCTTCTGTTAAATGCCAATGCAACACGTTCAATTTTTGCAGTGCCATTAGATCGATGGTAAATTGCATTGTCTCTTTTCCATGGAAATATCGTCCATCATCCAGCATGAACCCGCGCCATTGAAACCGCGGTTTATCTTCAATATGTACACAAGGGATTACCCAATCCATGCCAACCACTAGATTACGATTTTCGATTTCCACAGGGAGGATGAATCTTAGAGTTTGGATACCGTAAAAAACTCCCTGTGTCCGCGGTGCCGTAATGACCACGACATCAGGCTGGATTTCAAGCAGGTAACCTTCCTGCCCTAGTCGAATAAGACTTTGGTCCAAACAGAGCTGTATTCTGTTTGAAACGTTTAGGGAATGCTCTTGCATCATGAACAGAAATCCGGTGGGAGGGGCAAGCAATTTCTGCAGATATGTTGCATTCCAGGAGTTGGCCAAATCAGTAATAATGATTGTATCCTTTTGAAAACGGTGCATTCCGGGCAGGTATTCAATTTTTTCAGGTAAGGGGATGATATCCCCGGAAGGAAATATTTCCATGTGATAATTTTACATCCTCCAGTCTGAATCCGTGGTATACTACCGCCGCTTCCAAATTCGGAGGCACATTCTGCCTGGGACGGGCAATAAGCGTCCCTGAGCGGGTAAAGTATCCCCGCTAAACTTTAAGGCTCTTATGGGATGAGCCTAAATTGATAGGAGAGAAAATGGCTGTTGTTTCTATGAAAGCGCTGCTGGAAAGTGGCGTGCATTTCGGCCACCGGACCAATAAGTGGAACCCCGGTATGAAGCCGTATATTTTCACCGAACGCAATGGTATCCACATCATCGACTTGCAACAAACTGTAAAGGCGATAACCAATGCATTCAATGCAATTAGAGATTGTGTTGCATCTGGTGGCGTAGTTATGTTTGTTGGCACTAAGCGTCAAGCACAGGAAACAGTGCACGACGAAGCCATTCGTTGTGGGATGCCTTATGTTACGGAACGCTGGCTGGGTGGAATGCTGACCAACTGGTCAACCATGCACCAGCGAATCGTAGAACTGGAGAGAATGGAGAAATTGTTTGCTACTGGTGATATTGAAAAACTCACCAAAAAAGAAGCCCTCCTGATCCAGAGACAGATTACCCGTCTTAATATCCATCTTTCCGGTGTTCGCAATATGGTGCGCGTCCCTGACCTGATATTTGTTGTGGATGTAAGCCGTGAATATGCAGCTGTCCATGAAGCAAATTTGTTAAACATTCCAGTTATTGCCCTAGTGGATACAAACTGTGACCCCAATAACGTAGATTATGTGATTCCTTCGAATGATGATGCGATCCGCGCAATAAAATTACTGGTGTCCAAGATGGCAGACGCAGTTGAAGAAGGAAAGGCAATGCGCAAGGACGATGAACTTGAAGCTGAAGCTGCGGCTTCCAGGGTCAATGATGCTAAGCTGGAATCCATTAAGATAACCGCAAACATTATTGATATCGAGGAAGAACTGAAAGATGATGAACTGCTAGGTGAGGCTACGCTTGCCAAGCTCGCCCCAGTACCGGAACCGGAAGTTCTCACTCCTGAGGAAGGCGTGATTGAAGAATCCCCCAGGGTTGATGATATTAATAATAACGCCGGGGCAGAAAAGAAAGAGAATAGCTGAGGAATTGGTATGGAAATTACTACTCAAATGATCAAAGAATTGAGAGAAGCCACTAAAGCGGGTGTCCTGGATTGTCGAAGAGCATTGGAATCATCCAATGGGGATTATCAGAAGGCTGTAGATTTCCTGCGTGAAAAAGGGATGGCTACTGCAGCCAAGCGCGCTGACAGGCAAGCTTTGAATGGTATTGTAGAACTTTACTCCCACGGGAATGGCCGGGTAGGCGTGATGGTGGAGGTCAACTGCGAAACGGACTTTGTCGCACGTGCGGAGCAATTTCGAAAGTTTGCACATGAAGTGGCTCTCCAGGTTGCAGCTGCTGCACCGCAGTACGTCAAAGAAGAAGACATTCCCGCGGATGTGCTGGATCACGAAGTTGGAATTGCCAAGGCACGCGCCCTTGAAGAAGGTAAACCAGAAGCCATATTGGACAAGATTGCTCAAGGACGTGTTGAAAAGTTTAAGGATGAGGCTGTTTTGATGCGGCAGGTTTACATCCGTGATGATAAGATTACTGTAGGGAAACTGCTGCTTGAACAAGTAGCTTCCCTTGGAGAAAATATCGTCATCCGGCGCTTCGCGCGCTGGGAATTGGGTGAAGTAAGTGAATAAGGTGAAAGCCAACCATTCGGTTGGCTTTTTTCTTACCAGAATTTCAAAGGAGATTTAAATGGCGAATCTAAAATTCAAACGGATTTTACTCAAGCTTAGCGGAGAATCAATTGCTGGTCCCAATGGTTATGGGATTGATCCCGAACAAGCTGAAGCAATCGCCGAACGAGTTAAAGCAGTCCATAAAATGGATGTGGAAGTTGCCATTGTCATCGGCGCAGGCAATTTATGGCGTGGGAAACAGGGTCTCGACCGGGGGATGGATCGTGCCACAGCCGATTATATGGGAATGTTGGCTACCGTGATGAATGCGATGGCATTAATGGATGCTTTGGAAAGGACTGAAGTCTATACGCGAGTCCAATCAGCCATTGAAATGAGGGCTGTCGCAGAACCGTATATCCGCAGGCGTGCCATACGTCATCTAGAAAAAGGACGCGTTGTCATATTTGGTGCAGGGACTGGAAATCCATTTTTTTCAACCGATACAGCTGCTGCTTTAAGAGCGGTTGAGATTGACGCAGGCGTGCTGATAAAAGCCACCAAGGTGGATGGGGTTTACGATGCCGATCCACAAAAGAACCCCGGGGCCACCAAATTTGATACTCTCAGTCACATTGACGTTCTAAATCGGCGGTTGGAAGTTATGGATAGTACTGCCATCTCGCTTTGCATGGATAATCATCTCCCCATCCTTGTTGTCAATTTGTGGGATCCATCTGCACTGGAACGGGCAGTAAGCGGGGAAAAGGTGGGCACACTTGTAACTTCATAGTTAATGGGTTTTGATCGTCATTTGATATATTTTGCCAGGGTCGACTTGAGATAATTTTTACGACCCTGTAACTTTTCTCCGTTATAGAGATTTCCGGGTACAACAATTTATTGGCGTTTTTTTCAGTTTTAAGGTATCCTTATGAGAGATAAATTTGTCATCCCAGGAGGCCGAGGTGATAAAAGACATTCTTAAAGAAGCTGAGTTACGAATGCACGCCGCAATCCAGAATCTCGATGATGACCTGGCTACCATCCGCACTGGTCGCGCTTCCCCGGCACTGGTTGAAAAATTACCAATTGAGTATTATGGCACACCCACTCCGCTCATGCAATTGGCTTCAATTTCGGTTCCCGAGCCGCGCAGTCTTCTGATCAAGCCGTTTGATCCAACCTCATTGAAGAGTATCGAACGCGCCATCCTTGCTTCAGATCTAGGTCTCACACCCAATAATGATGGGAAGCAAATTCGATTAAATCTGCCTGCTCTTACTGAGGAGCGTCGTCGCGATCTGGTAAAAGTTGTTCATGGCCGCCTCGAAGAATGTCGCATTGCTGTCCGAAACGTTCGACGTGACCAACATAATGATATGAGAGATTTTGAAAAAGAGAAACTAATCTCCGAAGATGATTTGAAGCGGGGCGAAGATGAGCTTCAAAAAATTACTGATCATCATATTGAAGAGATCAACAAACACGGCCAGCATAAAGAACTGGAGATCATGGAGGTGTAGCGACGATTTATATTCGCCGCTACCAATTTTATGGCAAAGGAAATCAAAGCCTCCAAGTCCCGCATCCCTACTCACGTTGCAATTATTATGGACGGGAATGGTCGCTGGGCCATTTCACGCGGTCTGCCTCGTCTGGCAGGCCACCGCGCCGGCACAGAGAATTTGCGCAGGATAATTACTGCCTGTGTCGAGCTTGGCGTAAAATACCTGACAATTTATGCGTTTTCAACTGAGAATTGGGGCCGTCCACGCGAAGAAGTTGACGGGTTGATGCATATTCTTGAAGACGTGATCGATAAGGAACTAGCTGAACTGAACAAGGAGGGGGTTCAGTTGCGTCACATTGGACGCTTGGAAAGGTTGGATCCTAAACTTCAAGAAAAAGTACTGGAAGCCATCGAACTTACCAAATATAATAACCGTCTAGTGTTGAATGTTGCATTTAACTATGGAGGGCGGGATGAAATCGTATGCGCAATTCAGCGGATAATTAAAGATGGTGTCAGACCTGAAGATGTGAACTCCGACCTGGTTAGTCATTATATGTTTACAGCGGGTGTTCCGGACCCTGATTTGATCATCCGTACTTCAGGCGAATTGCGAGTATCGAATTTTATGATCTGGCAGGGAGCGTATTCTGAATGGTATGTAACTTCCGTTTATTGGCCCGATTTTAATAAGGAAGAATTAAAAAAGGCGTTGGACACTTTTTCGGGGCGTGATCGACGATATGGTGGAATAACCCAGAGCGAAGAGGAATAATATATTCTATGCTGATCAAACGAACGCTTGCCGCCCTTGCCTTGGCGGTTATTGGCATTCCTGCCATTATTGTTGGCGGCTTTTATTATTTTGTTTTGATTACGACTTTGTTGGCCATTGCCTCATGGGAATTTGGAAAGATCTTTCGCACCGCAGGTTACAATGCCTCCTCATCAATTCTGATCGGAGGCGTAGTTTTAATTGTCTTCCTTAGGGCATTTTTCCCGGTACTTGCACCCACAGGTTTAACCCTACTCCTTCTTATCGCCATGACCTGGCACTTGTTCGATTACGAAAAAGGGCGCAACCTTGCTGCCACAGATTTTGCCATTTCTGTTTGCGGGATCGTATACCTGGGGTGGATCGGTGCATATTTAATTGACATTCGCAATTTGAAGGACGGTCTCTGGTGGTTGGTGCTAGTATTGCCTGCTGCATGGTTGGCTGATTCAGCAGCATATTTTGTTGGCAGAAGTTTAGGAAAACATCAACTAAGCCCTCGTCTGAGTCCTAAAAAAACCTGGGAAGGGTATTGGGGTGGCATTGTCTTTGGTACGATTGGTACAGCAGGATTGGCTGTTTTATGGCACAGATTGGGAGGTCCCACGGTGACATGGTGGCAGGGAGCTTTTTTAGGAGCGGTTCTTTCAATTCTTACCACATTGGGCGATTTGGGAGAGTCGATGTTGAAACGACAAGCAGGAGTCAAAGATTCTAGTCAAATCATCCCGGGACATGGTGGAGTGTTGGATCGGATGGATTCATGGCTTTGGGCAGGAGCTTTGGGATATCTGCTAATTATTTGGTTCTTTCTAAAGTAGATTCCTGATAGGAGACTATTTATGATCACAGAACCGACACGCAATTTAGCACTTGAACTAGTGCGTGTAACCGAAGCTGCTGCGTTATCAGCAGGACGCTATATGGGGCGGGGAGATAAAAATGCAGCTGACCATGCAGCTGTTGAGGCGATGCGTCTTGTATTAAATACAATATACATGAACGCCGTAATTGTAATCGGCGAGGGAGAGAAGGATCACGCTCCAATGTTGTTCAATGGAGAACATGTGGGGAATGGAAACGGGGCAGAAATGGATATTGCAGTCGATCCTATTGACGGTACACGACCTCTAGCTAAAGGTACTTGGAGTGCTCTCGCAACAGTAGCGCTAGCGCCTAGAGGAACGATGTTTAATCCAGGGCCTTTCCTATACATGGATAAAATTGCTGTTGGACCTCAAGCCAAAGGGAAAGTGGATATAAATGCTCCTGTGAAGGAAAATTTGGATAATATCGCAAAAGCTGCTGGGAAAACAATAGAAGATGTGACAGTGGTAATCCTCGACAGACCACGTCATGATGAATTGATTGGAAAGGTACGCCTTGCCGGGGCACGGATTCGGTTAATTCCAGATGGAGATGTAGCGGGCGCATTAATGACTGCCTGGCCAGATTCTGGAATAGATGTTTTATTGGGGATTGGCGGCACTCCAGAGGGAGTGATTTCTGCTTGTGCACTTCGCGCAATGGGTGGCGAAATACAGGGTAGGTTGTTTGCACGGAATGAGGACGAAACGCGTCGCGGTATAGAACAGGGATACAATTTTGAAAAAGTTCTTACGATGAATGATTTGGTGTCCACAGAAGATGTTTTCTTTGCAGCAACAGGAATCACAGATGGAGAATTCCTGGATGGAGTAAAGTACTTTGGATCAGGAGCGCGGACCGATAGTCTTGTGGTGCGTGGTCAAACTGGTACTGTCCGGCAAATTATTGCCACCCATCGCTGGGATAAACTCAACCGATTCAGTGCAATCAAATACTAATATTGGACTTTTCCTCTAGTTTTACGAAACAAAACCTATCTTTGTCATTGTGATACAATCCATTCTCGAATATACTAATGCCGGAGGGAAGATTGCCCATGGCCAAACAACGTATTTTATTGGTAGATGATCACGAAGTAGTCCGATTGGGGCTGAAATCTCTATTGGAACGCCACCCGCAATTTGATGTGGTTGGCGAGGCCTCTTCAGCACGGGAAGCAATGGAAATTGTTAATAATACTCATCCAGATGTGGTGGTGATGGATATCCGTCTGCCGGGGACATCCGGGATTGAGGCATGTGAGGAAATAACCGGGAGATTTCCAGAAATAAAAGTAATAATGTTGACTTCTTACGCTGAAGATGAGATGCTTTTCTCTGCAATTCGCGCGGGTGCATCTGGATATATTCTTAAGCAAATTGGTGGTGAGGATTTGGTTCGTGCACTCGAAGCGGTGGGCCGTGGCGAAGCAATGCTTGACCCTACCGTGACGCAGCGGGTATTCCAAGAAGTGCGCAGAGCCGTAAAGGAAGAAGAAGCCTCTGCTTTTGCTCATCTCAGTCAGCAAGAGAAACATGTACTCCTACTTGTCTCTGAAGGTAAAACGAACCGGGAAATCGCAAAATCGCTATTCCTTGGGGAAGGGACCGTCCGTAATTATGTCAGCAGTATTCTTTCCAAGCTAGGGGTAAATAATCGGGCTGAAGCAGCAGCTTATGCAGTTGGGCACAACCTGCGTGAGTACATCGCAATGTAGCGTTCATTCTACCCAGGTTGACAAAATCTTGGATTCGGATAAAATACAACCCGCATGCCGAAGTGGCGGAACTGGCAGACGCGCTAGGTTCAGGGCTTAGTGGCCTTACGGTCGTGAGGGTTCAAGTCCCTCCTTCGGCACAGGAAACCCGCGGAAACGCGGGTGTTTTATTTAATAGCTCGCTTGATAAGATAATCCGGGGGAATTATTTTTGATGCTGCTCCTGCTTGTCAAACCGGCTGGGACAGGGTAAGATATTGTTATGAAGATCAAATGGCGAAATATTTTGATCATTATTGGTTTAATAATCGCTGTGATTCTTTTAGTGGATTTTAACCATCGAATGGAAGAATTGGATCGACTGTCCACTCAAATGAATGCTGTGCGAGCGGAAGCAACTGCTATCATACAAACGCAAACCGCCCTTGCAGGTCAGGTGGCATATGCCACCTCTGATATAGCAGTCGAAGAATGGGCTTATGACAATAAAATGGTTCGTCCAGGGGAACATCCAGTAGGTGTTGTGCCTGGCGCAGAAACAACTCCCACTCCAGACCAGACTATTCCACAACCAGCAGAAGAACTCCCATTCTGGAGAATATGGTGGGAGTTATTTTTTGGAGCTCGCCAATAAATTAATTAGCCCGGACCGACGTCCGGGCTAATTTATACCGATTAATGTTTATTATTCAGCGACTATCACAACCCCTTTTTGACCTTGCTTAGCTTTATGTTCAGCATTGTTGGCCCGATCTATTAATGCAGAAAGATTGGGTCTTTCATCAGATAAAACTGTCACTCCAATTGAGATCGTTACCCCTAAATCCCCAAAAGGTGTCGCGATTTTACTGGAGGAAATCTCATCAACCATTCTCCTGGCAACGATATGAGCGCTAGCGATATCTGTTTCTGGCAGCAGGGCAACAAATTCATCTCCTCCAAACCGTGCAAGTACATCAACCGTACGCAAGATGGCGCGGCACCGTTCTGAGACAGATTTGAGAATAATATTCCCAGTAGCGTGATTATAGGTATTGTTGAAATCTCGGAAATTGTCTATGTCAAAAAAAAGAATCGAAAGGGGGCGGCTAAACCGATTGGCACGTTCTACTTCTCGTGCCCCCAGTTCCTGAAGGCCGCGAAAATTATAAATACCTGTAAGCTCATCAACGATGGCAAGGCGTTGGATTTCAGCATAGAGTCGTGCATTTTCAATAGCGATAGCGGCCTGGATGGCTATCCGTTCGAGGATTCTGATATGGTCTTCAGTGTAGGCATCTGCATTATAGTTCTGGATTGACAACACACCCACAACCTTTTCTCGAAGAGTTAGCGGGATGCCAATGTAAGATCTGGATGTCCGTTCTGGTGCTGAAGCGGAAAGTTGCAGGGGATGGGTATCGGATAACACTGTACCAGTATTAATATTATTTAGGTATAACGTTTTGCGTGACCGAATGACTGCCCCTATTGTGCCCGGACGATCCTCGATATCACGTGATGGCCCAGCCTGATAAAGTCCAGCTTCGTAGAATAGCGGTACTTGAATCAAAGAATTTGTTTCATCGAATAAAGCAACATAAAAGATATCTATCGGGACCAATTGACTGCATTGCTCGTACAAGGTCTTAAGGACGTGCTCCATATCCAGACCCGAACTAACTGCAAGGCCGATTTGATTAATGATTCCAAGTTCTTTGATGGTGTGAGCCAGCTCAGCCTCCGTTTGATGTCGCTTTGAGACATCGCGAAGGGTAATTAATCTACCCGCGAGCTGTTTATTCTGACCATAGAGAGGAGAGACCCCCAAATGAAAATACCTTGGTGGATTCGTTCCCCATCTTACTTCCGTTTCCCCTTTATCTTCATTATCATGTAAACGTTTGGCTAACCCGGGCCAGAATTTTAATACTTTTGATATTGGTTGCCCAAGGCTTTGTATTGAGGTAGCACTCAAGATTTGTTGTGCGACCGGATTAATATCCACAACTCGATTTTGAGCATCTAAAACAAGAATCCCATCATCCAAATTTTCAATTAAGACATGCCTGGCAAGCGGAGCAAGGTCGAAAAATCTAAATCTAAAAATTCCGAATGCAATAATTAGGCCAGTTATTGAGAATGCGATTGGAGCCAGATTTAAACCTGGTAGAAAATTTGGGAAGAAAAGGGAAACAATTCCGGAAATAAACAGGAAAACAGTACCTAACAAAAGGATAGCGTTTTGCCGTCTAAAGGGTTCGTGTGCTCGAGACCATTCCTGTAATAATAAAAAGATTCCAGTTGAGATGATTAAGTATTCATACGCAACCAAAAAATAATATCCGACTCCAGGCTTGTAAATCAATACATTAGTCAGAAATAGATTAGGCGAGAAACTTGACCATATCAAGTGGTGTGAATCATTTGTTATAGTGACGATTAAACCTATTAATGGGATGATTGATAAAATTGCCAAGTATCTTGGTTTCAACCACTGGCTTTTTTGGGTGTATTGCAGCACGAAAGCTATGAAAAGGATTGGTGAGCTAAGAGCACCAATGTACTCTAATTTTGACCAAAATAGTTTATATGGAATTCCAACGGCTGCAGCTTCCAATCCAGCCATAAGCGACCATACAGTGATGGCGACCATTAGGAAAGCAAATATCCTGGTCTCTGCAGAATTGCGGTGACGGAATGACATGAAAACCACAAATGCGGATATGAAGGCTATGATATGGAGAACCGCTGCATAAATCGTGTAATTCCACGTCATGTCCGGCTCCGATAAATATATTTACCCCATGAGATTGGTATGGTTATTATTCCCATAATATCTATATAATAGCAGTATAGCATAACACGATGGATATTGATAAGCGCCCTATCCTTATATTAATTGACTACCAGAGTGATTTCCATCTTTATCAGATATTTTCTAGATTTGCCTAATGCAAATTATTCGCGATTATTGAAGAATAGACCTTATTTGGAGGAATTATGTTTCAATTAATGGAGCAAGTTCAGAAGTATATCCATGAAAAGCAAATAGAGATGGTGGATTTCAAGTTCTGCGATCTTTGGGGACGTTGGCACCACCTCACAATTCCCTCCACGCAGTTTGGACAAGACCTGACGGAAAAAGGCATTGGGTTTGATGGATCAGCTGTGGGATTAAAATCGGTCAAAGCCGGGGATATGGTTCTTATTCCGGTCCTCGAGACAGCATTTATTGATCCATTTTGGGATACCCCAACTTTATCGTTCCTCTGTAAAACCCTGGAGGCTGACACACATGTCATTTTTGAAAATGATCCGCGCAATGTTGCCATCCGGGCTGAAGAATTTCTAAAGTCAACGGGTATTGCTGATGAAAGCCGATGGGGCCCGGAGTACGAGTTTTACATATTCGACAGCATATCATATGAATACGGTGTAAACCGGGCAAGTTATGCCATAACCTCCGGAGAGGCAGACTGGAACAGTGCAGCAGGTGGGCACGGTCATTATATTCCTTTGCACGGCGGCTACCACGCCATACCACCAAAAGATTCTCTTTATAAACTACGCACAGAAATTGTCAGAAACCTTCAGGCAATGGGAGTCCCTGTAAAATATCACCACCACGAAGTGGGGGGACCAGGTCAGTCAGAGATTGAAACCCCCATGATGGATCTCCTCCGGGCGGGAGACGCCACCATGCTGATTAAATATGTGACCAAAATGACTGCTCATTTGCACGGTCAAACTGCCACATTCATGCCAAAACCGCTATTTGGTGAAGCTGGCAGTGGAATGCATTTTCATCAGCATCTGTTCAAAAAGAATGAAAATGTATTTTACGATGCGAAAGGATATGGTTGTTTATCGCAGGATGCTTTATATTATATTGGCGGTCTTCTTACGCACGGACCAGCTCTCCTGGCTCTAACCAACCCCAGTACAAATTCATATCGCCGTCTTATTCCAGGATTCGAAGCGCCAGTAAATGCCTTTTTCTCCCTCGGAAATAGGAGTGCAGCAGTTCGAATCCCAAAGTATGCAAATCAACCTGAGACTGCCCGCCTTGAATTCCGCCCGCCAGATGCAACATGCAATGTTTACCTAGCACTTGCTGGGATGCTGATGGCTGGTCTCGACGGCATCCTAAAAAAGATTGATCCAACTGAAGGTGGGTTTGGTCCCATTGATCAGAATATATTTGCATGGACAGATGAACAGCGCTCCAGGATCAAAGCCTTACCATCCTCACTAAATGAATCCCTGCTGGCATTGGAAGCCGATCATAAATTCCTTACATCAGGTGGGGTCTTTTCAGAAGAACTCATACATCAATGGGTTGATTTCAAACGAAACCAGGAATATTTTGCCGTCCGGAATCGACCGCATCCATATGAGATGAACCTGTACTTTGACGTATAATATTTTTCCTTATAGAAATGCTTGTCTATTGCCGTCAAACCAATTAGAAACAATCAATAGCACGTTTTATTACCAGGGTAGTTGGTGAAATACTCAATGATTTAAAAGATGATTGATGATAACAATTAGGGAAAAATATCGTGGAGAAAACTTTCCCTGATAGGTTTATAAAAATGAAGAAAGAGCAAGACCCCGGTCTTGCCCTCTACTATTTATTTATTCTTCGTTTTCATTAAAGCGATTTGGACTTGATTGCTGGTGAAAAGCTTGTAGGTCCGCTTGATCACATCTAGTGTCCCTAGAATTATAGCCAGCCAAAGGGCCAGGTTGATAACTTGGGTAATGAAATAGAATAGGTCTTTTGCAATTCCTGCATCTCCCAGGCTGGCAGTAAATGTTTTTACACTTATTGCTATCAAGGAAGGACCTGCCAGCATACTCGCTGCAATGATAATTCCAAGCACCTTTAATCCGATCATGGAGATACGCGTTATGGTATCCCAGTGACCTATCCTGAGCAGAATGATATCCAAGATGATGGTTAGTACCCAGATTAAGGTCAAATACGGAACATAATAGAAGAATGCCGCGGATAATAAAGGTACCAATGTCAGGGTAGAAAAACCCCCATTCTCAAAAACACCATTCATGCTGGGGGTATATCCGATGATTTGAGGGTAGAAATTGAAGATCACAATTGCCGCAAAACATCCAATAATTTCTATTATGGTTTCGCTCATCTTGACCTGACCAGGGAGAGATAATTTGGTAAGATATTGAGGGTCCCATTCGTTTGCCTTTGCAAAACCCTTGACACCCACCTTGCCGCCGAAGCGAAAGAGTGCCCATTCAATTATCGCGAAGATTAACACAATATTCCCAAGGACGCTAATAATGAAGGCAAAAAGGCTGGCAATTGCCCTGACGATGGTTTCAAAGGCGTTCAGGGGAGTAAGTGTGGTTCGATATATTGTGACGCCCAGCCCAATTGCTGCCAGTATTCCGCTCACCATTAGGATGATGCGTAAAACCTGTATAAAAATTGGGTACAATCCCGGGCCAATGAGGTAGCGCTCTTCCTGGTAGGTGGCTGCGACTTTCTCTGGCGAACCATAGGTTTTAAGCACTTCCAGGATCAACGTGTCATCATTGGGATTTGGCGCACCATTCCTGCGCTCCTCCAGCATATCCTGCAATGTTGAGCGGATTTCTGCCTCAATGTCAGCGTGCGTTTTCCTTGGCAAACGACGTCCAACTTCAGCGACATATAAATCGATCAAGTTTGTACTCATCAAAATTCTCCTTTTTCTTCGATACTCTTCAGCAAATTTTCCTAAAACATCTTTTCCATCATTAACACGATACTTTTCCATTCTTTTTTCAGCCTGGGCATGAAAGCTCTACCTTCATCGCTGAGAGAGTAATATCGGCGTGGTCGGTCTGCTTCAATTCGCCAGGTAGACTGCAGAAGTCCTTGATTTTCCAACCTGCGGAGCAGGGGGTAGAGTGTCCCCTGGTCGATCTCAAGGCCATTTTCTTTGAGGTCATTGATGAGCGAATAGCCATATTGCTCTTGTGCTAATTTACTTAAAACAGCTAGTACGATTATTCCACGTCGAAGTTCGAGAATTGCATTTTCAAAGGATTCATTTGTCATATGATCACCATTATCAACATTATACTGTGTAACACATAGTATGTAAAGAGTTTAAGTATTATGAAAATATTTCAAATCATTCGTCTCGTCCAGGTCTTTTAGGAAAAGTATTGCTTATATCCCCGGGGTTCTGCGGGAGTAAAATTGCCAGCGACCGATCGTTTCTTCTGCGATTGCTATGAGAAACAATATAAACCAAGTTCCTGCCCGAGAATCTAGCGGCCAAAATATCAAAAATACAGTCCCCAATATACCGCCAAAGATCATGCCACGCCTTAAACGATCAGTATCCTTGTTTCCGGAATTTGCATTATATATCGAGACCGCTAAGGCTGCCCAGAAGAATATGAATCCAACTGCGGCAATACCACTCAAAATGAGTGCAGGTGTCTCATGAGGAAGGGATAATCCTGTCAGAAAACTCCCCAATCCAATCGTTGAAATGGAAAATTCAATAAATGTGCGATTTGAATTCCATCCTGGCATGCTGCGGAGTTGATATACACGTTGCATACAATAGATCGCGACTATTCCACATAAAGAAGTGAGAAGGTATAAAATCGCCACCTTGGGGAAGGTGCTAGGATGGAAAAAAATAAACCCGGTCTGGATTGCCCACAACCCTGCGAACAAAGATAAAAATAAAATCTCACGGCTCAACCACGACTTTCGCAAGTGATTCAATGCCCGCCAGGCATTAACAGGTGCTCTCAGGTGGAAAAATGAACTGATTATGGAAATAAATATGGCTATGCCGACAGTCAGCATTGGCAAAATAGTGATTTTAAATGCATCCTGTTTGAAGGGGGATAACCAATAAATCAAAGAAATTGTCCCAAATGCACCAATTGCCATTTGTCCAAGCAAGGTGAAAAAAACTAAAGGAATTTCACCACGGGCAGAAAATTTTGGCTGTGCTGGGGAGGTCTCTTCCCGATTGCTTACTTTAAAATTCTCCCCCAACTTTTTTAACCCGGGGTGCGGTTTCATCACGAGATGTGGTTCTGTTCGCGAAAGCTTAGGTAATGGGAAAGGGTGTTCCTCTCCAGGGATTTTCCACAACACCAGTCCTATATCGTCCACTTTCTGATCAGCGCTGTCCACCAATTCCAAACAGCGCATCGGACATGCCGCGACACACGCCGGTGGAAGACCAGCATCAAGATTGTCAAAACAGAGATTACACTTTGTCATGTGCCCTGCGAATTTATCGGGCTGCGGTGCGTCATAGGGACAAGCCCAGGCGCAGTACCCACACCCGATGCATTTTTGTGTGTTGATCAAGACAATTCCATCAGGTCGAACCTGATAGGCATCAACGGGACAGACGCCCGCACATTTGGGATAGACGCAATGATTGCATGCAATGGACAAATTGTAGGAATAAATGGAATTCGTCCATGCATCACCGGTTTGAGTCCACTCACCCCCAGTTACCTCATAAACACGTCTCCAAAGAACACCAAGCGGCAATTCATTCTTATCTTTGCACGCGATACTGGCAAGCTTTGCATCCTGTGCACGAGCTAGAGTCAAAATAAAAGGCGTAAGTCATCGTTTATCAATGCATAAGAAATAAAGAAATCAAAGGTTAATGATTTCACCCCTCTTGCCATTATGACCAGTTTTTTTTGGTGGCTTTATTGTCATATTTTTTGATTTCTACCATTATCGTCTGCTGTGCAGTCCCAAATGCAAGAGGTGTCCATCTGTGGGAGGTTAGAATATTTACATTCCCACCATGATCCACACCGTCTTTATCCGGCATATACCAGGCTCCCTGGGGAATATCCACCACACCAGGCATGATGCGCAAAGTCACACGGCAGGGCAACACAAGTGCACCACGCTTGTTAAAAACCATTATCTCATCACCATCTTTTATCCCCCTGGCAGATGCATCTATGGGGTTTAGATATGCACGTTGGGGAAATGCTTCTTCCAATAAATCATTGTTGTCGTGGGTGGAATGTACGCGATGGAGGGTGTGGTGCCCCAATGCTTGTAGCGGGAACTCCCTATTTTCAAAGCTATCAAGGGTGGGAAACCCACCAAATTGATCATGCAATGGCGAATCCGGATCTCCTTCAGATGAAATATTAATTTTCCCGGAATTTAATGGATCATCCCATTCCGATATATATTTCGGTACAGCAGGAATCTTCAGTGGATCACATAGATCATATAATTGTTTGGAGAAGATTTCAATTTTTCCACTTGGAGTGTCCAGAGGATATTTTTCTGGATCCCGGCGAAAATCCTCAAATGCAATTGCAGGGTGAGTAACCGGGCGAGTCCATGCACCAAGATTCTGGTTGATAAACTCACCAAGAGTGGGCAATTCCGGAAATCGAATCCGCCTGAATTCATCCAGACAATATTCGACCCACCCCTTTTCATCGCGTCCCTCCATAAAGGCATTTCCAATTCCCAACCGTGTTGCCAATTCAGCGCAAATTCGATAGTCAGATTTGCAATCACCAGGTGGCTCGACAAGTTTCGGCTGAAGAATGACCTCGTCGCCGTACTTCCAACCATCCTCCACTCCCCAGGTTTCAAATTGGGTACAGGCGGGAAGAACAATGTCTGCAAAGCAGGCGCTCGAGGTTAGAAAGTTATCCTGGATAACTATGAATTCCACCTTCGACTCATCGCGTAAAATTGCTGCAGTGCGATTGATATCAGCATGCTGGTTGATCAGGCAATTTGTTGCCACCCCATAGATTAACTTGATATCATTGTCAAGGAGATTGGTGCCACGTACCCCATCCGCGCTTGTCATTGATTTGCCTCGCAAGCACGCTTCTGTCCATAAAAAGACGGGAATTTCAGCCTTTACAGGATTATCCCCAGTTGGAAAGACGGTCCATAAACAGCCTCCATCTGGAGCTTGCAGTCCCAACCCGCTTGCCCAACCTCCGGGGATTCCAATGTTCCCGGTTATTGCTGCCAGTACGCACCCTGCCCGGACTACTTGCTCACCAAATGCGCGTCTTTGCATCCCATATCCCTGGTACAGGATTGCTGGTTTTATAGTTGCGTACTCCCTGGCGATCCTGGCGATTGTTCCTGCTGGGACGGTAGTAATGGATTCTGCCCACTCTGGAGTTTTCGGTACTCCGTCCTTAATGCCAAAAATATAATCCCTGTAGCTTTCTGCTCCATCTACCGGCATTTGTTCTGCGTCGAATCCCACACAATGGATTCGTACAAAATTTGCATCGTAAAGCCTCTCGTTTAGCATCACAAAAGCCATGGCACTCATCATAGCTGCATCCGTTCCAGGACGAATTGGAATCCATTCGTCAGCAAGTGCCGCAGCGCTCAAGCTGTGGCGAGGATCAATGCACACGACTCGCGCCCCAGCCTCGCGCGCCAACTTGATAAAATAATCGCTGTTGGTGCCGTCTCTCATCTCAGCTGGATTCCAACCCCACATAAGGATGTATTTGGAATTCAGCCAGTCTTGACGTTGGTTGCCAGTTATGAGCGTACCATAGACCGTGGGTGTGGCCACATTGGTGGCCGCCCATGAGTAAGAATTGTAAATCCCAAGACAACCCCCATAAAGATTCATCAGGCGACGTGCGACATGTGCGCCGTTCAGTTGGTTGTAACTTCCAGTACCATAAGGAACAAACAGAGCTGAGGAACCATACTCATTTTTGACCCGTGTAAATTGAGCGGCAACGGAGTCTAGCGCTTGCTCCCATGATATCGGTTGGAACTTTCCATCTCCGCGTCTTCCAGATCGTTTTAATGGGGTTAGCAAACGATCAGGATGATACTGCCTACGCAAGTATGCCCGTCCACGAGCACAAGCGCGTAATTGTGGTGAGGCAAGGGTATCCGGGCTGTCGTCGGTGTCGAGGCGGATGATCTTGCCGTCTTGAATATGGGCAATAAGGAGGCAACGGCCGCCACAATTATGTGCAGGGCATCCGACGCGTATTTTTTTTATATCAGTGGATCTAATCACCATACCTCCAGTGTACAGGAGACGACGAGGCAAGGGTAGTGATGGATGTAATTTATTTCTGCAATTGGTTTTGCATATACTTTCTAATTATTGAGATATTCAACAATTGGTTGGGTGAATATTATTTACGAAAAGTCCCCAGCATTAATAACGAATGTTTATTTTTTCAGACCATGTAAATTACTCTCATAATTTTTAACTTTTGGTTTCGTAATATCGTGACCCTTTAGTTGAGAAAACATAACTGCAATTAGGATGATCACGCACCCCATCACTTGGAGGGGAAGTAAAAATTGTCCGAGCATGAGCCATGCTGCAAGGGCTGCAAAAGCAGCTTCCAGTCCAAGAATGAGAGCAGCATCTGTAGGTGGAGTATGGTTTTGCCCCCACACTTGAAGTGTGTACCCAATACCGATGGAAAGGGATGCCCGGTATAGTACTGCAAATATTATGGGGAGGGGAGTGAGTTGAGATAAACTCTCAAATCTCATACCCATAATGAAGTTGAGCAATCCGGTAATAAAAAATTGTCCCGATGCAAAAGTGATCGGTTCAAAACGGGACGCATACTTCCCCAAGATTACGAAGTGCAATCCCCAGAAAATGGCTCCAAGCACTTCCAAGCTGTCCCCCTTTTGAACCTGGAATCCCTTTCCAGCAGTGGATAAGAAATATGCGCCAACGGTAGCAGCGATTACTGCAATCAGGTCCATCCAGTGGGGCCGTTCATGGAAACCAAGCCACAAAAGAAAAGGGGTAAACACCGCATAAAGGCTGGTCAAAAAACCAGCATTGGCCACTTTAGTGTACAAAATCCCGACCTGTTGCAAGGCTGTCGCAAAAAATAGAATGAATCCTGCAATGAGCATCCACTTTACTTGCCGGAGAAAAATTTTTTTACCGCGTGGAAAGAATGGTATCAAAATGACAGCCGCAAGCATGAAACTGGCACCATTGAAGAGGTAAGCGACCTTATATTCCCCTGCAAGTCCCTGCATGATGAACCCTGAACCCCATATAACGGCAACTGCCAAAAGAGTAAAGTTAGCCTTTATGCGCATCTGTAATCCAAATTACGGGATGCAATCAATAATTGCATACGGTTGCCATTCGATTATTTGATATTAAATAATCAGAAAGCCCTTCCGATAATTAGGAAGGGCAGTTCTGAGATTGGTATTGTAGCTAATCAACCGCGATCAAAACGCTAGATGCTTTGATTACCGCATATGCTTCCAAACCTTCTTTTAGACCAAGAGAATCAACCGAAGCGTTTGTGATAATGGAAACTACTTGTTCCCCGCCTGTAAGTTTTATGGTCACTTCAGCATTTACAGCCCCGCGCACGATCTTAGCCACTTTACCTTTTAAAATATTCCTAGCACTGAGTTTCATTTTGTTTCTCCTTTCATTTTTATCCTGACATGATTATACCGCTTTGATATTTACCGAATGACAAAAAAATCCGAACTAACACAAGAAGGATAATAGTTTCTCTTGTACCCTGCCCAGTATCTCCTAAAGATTTAGATATTTGCCATTCTGTTTTAGCCATATTACACGCAATTTATAATCTGGCATGATCTCACCCAGCTTTTCCCAAAATTTTCTGGAGTGATTCTTGATCTTGGTGTGTACAAGTTCATGCAGCACAACATAGTCCAATACTTCAGGTGGTGCCATTACCAACCTCCAAGTGAAACTAAGCGTTCCATTTGAACTGCAAGATCCCCAGCGTGTTCTGGCGGAGGATATTCGGATTTTTTGATAGGCAAAATTATTATGTTTTGCATGAAGAGCAACGCCTTGTGAAATAACTCTCCGAGCCTGAGCCTTATACCAAAGGGTAAAAACTTGCTTTGCATTCGATAGCTGGAATTTCGACAGGTGAAAGTCACAACCACTGAAGACTAGAGAAGGTTTTCGTTGCGATGTGACAATTAAAGGATATTCTTTTCCAAGAAATAAAAATAATTCTCCCTCAATGTAATATTTTTCTTGAACTGGAGGGTGGGCACTTGCCTGGGCTTGGTGTTTACGAATCCAATCAGCATGATCTTGGACGAATTTCCCAATGTGGGCTTTCGACATCCGCAGTGGTGCTCGTACTGTTATTGTGCCATCTGGTTGGATGATCAGCGAGACCGTTTTTCGTCTGGAATGGATTATTTGGTCGATGAGAATTGGCATGGAATCCAGTATACCAAAAGGAATTACTGAATAACCCTCACGCCGTAAAATAATTATGGAAATTCCCCTGGTAAAAAAAACCTGCTTAATCGCAGGTGTCTCTAATAAATCAAATATTTATGATTCTTCTTAATGCAAATATGAAATTTGAGTGGCGAAGGTGAGATTTGAACTCACAACCTAGGGATTATGATGCCCTTGCTCTGCCGTTGAGCTACCTCGCCAAGCGCGCTAGATGTTACTATGGGGAAGCATTTTTGTCAACGATTTCATGCAGATGTGGACAAATACAGAAAGATTGGTCATAAATTTACTTGACTTTGCCTAGCAGAGTCATTATAATCACCCCTTGCATATTCACAGCCACTTCCCCCATCAGGGGTTGCATTTTCAGATACTCCTTTCCGCCCAGGGTACAAAATTTAGGAGAAAGCCATGGCCTCTGTTCTACCCGAGAAGAATTACGCGCGTATCCCGGTTACGCTTAGCTTGCCCAACCTTATTGAAGTGCAATTGGATTCGTTCAAACGACTAAAAGCAGAAGGATTGGGGGATCTCTTTCACGAAATTTCTCCAATCGAGTCATACAACAAGGGAATGAAACTATTCTTCCCCAGCCGCGGTCCCGAATCCAAGCAGTGGGGATTGAAATATTGGTTTGGGGATCCAAAACATAATATGGAAGAATGTGTAGAGCGTGATTTAACATACGCCAGCCCGCTGTACGTGTCAGTGTTGTTGGCTGGAACGGATGTTCCTGAACCGCTCAAGCAGGATATTTTCTTGGGCGACTTCCCGGAGATGACTGATAAAGGTACCTTCATTATCAACGGTACAGAGCGGGTGGTGGTTTCACAGTTGATCCGTTCACCTGGTGTCTACTTTGAAGCACCCACTGACCGTGCCACCGGTCGCCCATTAGCGATGGCTAAACTAATTCCCGACCGCGGCGCGTGGATGGAATTTGAAACTCGTAAAAGTGATTATATTATCCTAAAGTTTAACCGTAAGCGGACTGTTCCGATTACAGTTTTTTTGCGGGCTTTGTCTGCTGTTGATGATGGGGAAAAAGGGGAACCGATTCTTACAACAGGGTCTGACGAGGAATTAATAAATCTGTTTAAGGATGTGGATTCCAATCCGGAACGAATGTTTGTAGCCTCCACATTGCGGCAGGAACCGGAATGGGATACTTCTGGTGGTCTTAGCATTGCAGAAGCAGCCCTTATCGAGTTCTTCAAACGGATGCGTCCTGGCGACCCGGCTACCTTAGATAATGCAAGAGCTTTCTTGGAAGAGCAGCTGTTTGACCAGCGGCACTATGATCTGGAACGGGTTGGTAGATACAAATTAAATCAAAAACTCGATTTGCATATCCCAATCCCACATCGAACAGTCACCAAGGCAGATGTAATTCGCCTACTCAGGCGGATGATACTGATTAACAATGGAATAGAACCACCTGATGATATTGACCATTTAGGGAACCGACGAGTTAAAACGGTTGGTGAACTTATCCAAAATAAACTCCGAATCGGCCTGCGCCGCATGGAGCGTGTAATTAAAGAACGCATGTCCATCCGCGATCAGGAACAACTATCACCGGTTACGTTAGTCAATATACGACCAGTTGTGGCTGCATTGCGGGAATTTTTTGGATCCAGCCAACTCTCTCAATTTATGGATCAAACCAATCCTCTCGCAGAATTAAGGCACAAACGGACCCTCTCGGCTCTTGGTCCGGGTGGCTTGCGTCGCGAGCGTGCAGGATTTGATGTGCGAGATGTTCACCATTCCCATTACGGTAGAATCTGCCCTATTGAAACCCCCGAAGGTCCGAACATCGGGTTAATTGGACGTCTGGCATCCTTTGCTCGTGTCAACGAGTATGGGTTTATCGAAACTCCGTATCGTCGAGTAATTAAGCAAGCAGCCTTGCAATGATCCGATTTTAGTGGGTCGTGTTTTACGCGAAGATATTACCGATCCCAAAAGTGGAGAATTGCTGCTCAAAGCTGGGGAGCGCATCACAACCAAGACGCTCAAAATCGTCGCCAAGGTAAAACGGGATGTTGCAATTATCCCTTATGTCTCGGATGAATTTGAGTATCTCTCTGCAGATGCGGAAGATAAATATGTAATTGCCCAAGCGAACGCCATTCTGACTGAATATCGCGAATTTGAAAACATGCGAATATCATGTCGGTATCATTCCGGGTTTATTTTCACAGCGCCGGAAAACCTAGATTACATGGATGTTGCACCTCATCAAGTAGTAGGTATCAGCGCAGCACTGATTCCGTTCCTGGAACATGACGATGCCAACCGTGCTTTAATGGGTTCAAATATGATGGCTCAAGCAGTCCCATTGGTTCGACCGGAGATCCCGCTAGTATCCACCGGAATGGAGCCATACGCTGCCTTGGATTCAGGTCAGGTAATTGTCGCTGAGGCTGACGGGGATGTGATATCTGTTACTGGTTCGTCGATATCGGTGAAAGAAAAAGATGGCAGTAATCACACCTATAATCTGCGGAAGTATCAACGCTCAAACCAATCTACTTGCATAGATCAGCGTCCAGCAGTCATTAAAGGCCAGGTGATCCACATTGGGGACATTATCGCGGATTCCTCCTCCACAGAAGGTGGGAAGCTTGGGCTTGGACAAAATGTGACCGTGGCATTTATGTCATGGGAAGGTGCAAATTACGAAGACGCGATTCGTAATTTCTGAACGACTTAGTTCAGGATGATCGCTTTACTTCCATTCACATTGAGAAGTACGAAGTTGAAGCACGCGATACGAAACTTGGCCCCGAGGAGATCACTCGTGATATCCCGAACGTTGGCGAGGAAGCAATCAAAGATCTCGACGAAAGCGGCATCATCCGCATAGGTGCAGAAGTAGGTCCGAATGATATTTTGGTCGGTAAAATTACGCCCAAGGGTGAGAAAGAATTTAACCCCTGAAGAGCGCCTTCTGAGAGCCATATTCGGTGAGAAATCCCGCGATGTAAAAGATACTTCCCTGCGTATGCCCCATGGCGAGCGCGGTAAAGTTGTAGATGTAAAAGTATTCACGCGTGAAGATAATGCTGACCTTTCTGCGGGTGTGGATATGATGGTACGTGTCTCTGTAGCACAGCGTCGTAAGATTACAGCCGGTGATAAGATGGCTGGTCGTCATGGAAATAAAGGTGTTGTGTCCCGCGTAATCCGCGTAGAGGACATGCCGTTTCTGGATGATGGAACCCCGGTGGATATCATTTTGAATCCAACCGGCGTTCCCGGACGTATGAATCTTGGGCAGGTGCTGGAAGTGCATTTGGGATGGGCTGCTCAGAAACTCGGTTTCCGTGCTATCACACCAGTTTTCGATGGTGCAACTGAAGAGGAAATTGAAGCTGAATTAGCACGTGCCTGGATGGTGGATTATGCCTGGAAAGAAACTGCTGATACAGCCTGGGCCTGGTTAAAAGATCAGGAATATACCCCCGAAATGATTGAAGATGATGGAGAAGTCCGTCGATTGTACCTGGAACAGTGGTTGGGCGACCGTGGGTATGATGTCTATCAATTGCATGAAGATACCTATGCTCGCCATGCTACCGTGACCGAATGGTTACGGGACCATGGTTTTGATCCAGCTACGATTTTTAATGATGAGATACCAGTTCCTTCTCAGCGTAAATCGTTTGATCAAAATGCCGTCCGGGCTTGTCTGAAACTCTGGCTTCATACTTTTGGTCATGATAATGTTTCTGATAATAAACTTGAAGCTGCTATTCAAGCTGTGACACTCGAGTGGAGAGTCCCTGCGCCAATCCTGGGGAAGCAAGTCTTGCATGATGGTAAGACGGGAGATCCATATGATCAACCAGTAACAGTTGGTGTAATGAGTATGCTTAAGTTGCACCACTTGGTTGAAGACAAGGTCCATGCTCGTTCTACGGGACCGTACAGCCTGGTTACACAGCAACCTCTTGGGGGCAAGGCACAGTTTGGTGGCCAGCGCTTTGGTGAAATGGAAGTATGGGCGTTGGAGGCTTACGGAGCAGCTTATACCTTGCAGGAGATGTTGACTGTCAAATCCGATGATGTACAAGGCCGCGTCAATACGTACGAGGCCATTGTTAAGGGAGAACAAATAGAGGAGCCAAGTATTCCGGCTTCTTTCCGTGTGTTGGTAAAAGAATTGCAATCCCTTGGCTTGGCTGTGGAGGCAGTTACCGATACAGGTGAGGTGATCAAATTTGGTAAAGATGAAGAAAAAGTTCACCCGCCCAAATACACGACCGGTTTAATCGACATCGGTGAAGAACTGGTGAAAGGTACCAAACGCGAAAGATCATAGGAATTTCCTTGACGGGCCGCAATCCGTCATGATAAAATTGAAGTTCGTTGCCTACATGGGCGGCTGCTTCGCACTGCCCACTGCGTATTAAGTACGAGTGAGGCCATCTGGCACGTTTGCGATGGCCTTACTTATTGAGAAAACCTAGTTATCAGCGAGAAATTTGTTTCGGAGGCGAGTGTGCCAACAATTAACCAATTGATTCGAAAAGGACGTCAGTCTAAGAAACTGAAGAGTAAAGCTCCAGCGTTACTTTATACTCTCAATACAAAAAAACAGCGCCGCGTCCGCCAGGCCAAAGGCGCTCCGCAAAAACGCGGTGTGTGTACTGTCGTTCGAACTACGACTCCAAAGAAACCGAATTCAGCCTTGAGGAAGATTGCCCGCGTGCGTCTCACGAATGGTCTCGAAGTTACCGCATATATTCCTGGTGAAGGGCATCAACTGCAAGAACACTCTGTGGTCTTGGTGCGCGGTGGTCGTGTAAAAGATTTGCCAGGTGTACGATATCATATCGTGCGCGGATCTCTTGATACAACGGGTGTCAATAACCGGAAACAAAGTCGATCCAAGTACGGTGCCAAGCGTCCGAAAGAAAATGCCGCCTAATTATATAGTTTGATGGAGTATTCATATGCGTCGTGCAAAGCCAGAAAAGCGTGAAATCATACCCGATATCCGCTATAACAGTATCACCATCCAGACAATGATTCATCACATGCTTCACCGGGGCAAGAAAAGCACGGCAACGAATGTGATGTATGAAACGTTGGATATTATTCGCGAACGCAGCGGTGGCAAGGATCCAGTTGAGATCTTTGATACTGCTATGAGAAATGTTGCCCCTGCCATGGAAGTCCGACCCCGACGAGTGGGTGGTGCTACCTATCAGGTCCCAATGGAGGTTCCTCAGGCTCGTCGTACGACTCTGGCAATCCGCTGGGTATTGGATTCATCCAAGGCGCGCTCCGGGAAATCATTCGCGGAAAAATTAGCAGACGAACTTATGGACGCTTTCAAGAATGAAGGTGCAGCCATTCGCAAGCGCGAAGAAACTCACAAAATGGCTGATGCCAACCGCGCATTCTCTCATTACCGCATGTAACCCGCGGTGTTGAACCTTAATAATCAGGTATATAAAATCATGACCCGTGCGTTCCCGCTCGAAAGGTATCGAAATATCGGCATCATTGCTCATATTGATGCTGGTAAAACCACAACTACTGAGCGGATCCTTTTTTATACGGGTAAAACTCATCGCCTTGGTTCTGTTGATGATGGTACAACGGTCACAGATTGGATGGAACAAGAACGTGAGCGGGGCATAACCATCGTTTCTGCAGCCGTGACCGCTGAGTGGAAGGGCTATCAAATCAACATTATTGATACGCCTGGACATATTGATTTCACTGCAGAAGTGCAGCGCTCACTCCGGGTATTGGACGGTGGTGTTGTAGTTTTCGATGCTGTACAAGGTGTGGAGCCGCAAAGTGAGACGGTGTGGCGGCAGGCCGACCGATATGGCGTACCGCGCATATGTTTTGCCAATAAGATGGACCGCACAGGTGCCTCGTATGAGCGAACATTAGAGAGTATCAAACAACGCTTGGGAGCCAACCCGATTGCCATGCAAATGCCAATTGGGATGGAAGCATCTTTCCAGGGTGTGGTTGATTTAATGGTAATGAAGGCCATCTTTTGGGATGATGAGTTGGGAAGAGAACCACGTGAAGCGGAGATCCCGGTAGATTTGATTGCGGAAGCCGAAGATAGACGCCATTCCATGGTGGAGCGAATTGCCGAACTGGATGATGATTTAACTGTTAAATACCTGGAAGGCAAGGAAATTGGTAACGAAGAACTAAAAAAAGCCCTACGTCAGGCTGTTTTAACCAGCAAGGCTACACCAGTTTTTTGTGGGAGTTCGCTACGAAACAAAGGCGTTCAATTGGTATTGGACGCGGTTATTGATTACCTGCCTTCTCCTTTGGATGTTCCGCCAGTAAGTGGGACAGATCCTCGGACGGATGAAGTAATCCAATTACCCGCTCAGGATGATGCAATTTTAAGTGCATTGGTTTTTAAAATTGTTACCGACCCCTATGTAGGACGGTTGGCTTATTTCCGGGTTTACTCCGGAACATTGAGCCAGGGACAAATGGTTACCAATTCAACAAAAGGGAAACGTGAACGCATAGGTCGTCTATTGCGCATGTATGCTGACCATCGGGAAGATGTTACCGAAGTCCGCGCTGGAGACATCGTTGCTGCTTTGGGTTTCAAGGATACTTTTACCGGAGATACGCTTTGCGATAATCGATTGGTCATGCTCGAAAACATCACTTTCCCTGAACCCGTAATATCGGTTGCGATCGAACCGCGAACAAGTGCAGACCAATCTAGGATGGGCGAAGCATTAAAGAAACTCTCCGAAGAAGACCCGACTTTTCGTGTTCATTCGGACGAGAATACTGGTCAAACGATTATTTCAGGGATGGGCGAGTTACATTTGGATGTGATTGTCGACCGTATGATGCGAGAATTTCGCGTCCAAGCTAATGTTGGCAAGCCACGAGTCGCATATCGTGAATCAATTACTCGACCTGTGGAAGAAGTAAATTATAAATATGTTAAACAAACAGGCGGTCACGGGCAGTACGGACACGTGGTCATTTCCCTGGAACCAGGTGAACGCGGTAGTGGTGTTGTCTTTGAAAATAAAATAGTTGGCGGTACCATACCGCGGGAGTATATTCCCGCTGTAGAAAAAGGCATTAAAGAAGTTGCTGAAAGTGGTGTAATGGCTGGATATCCGGTGGTAGATATTAAAGTGACCCTGTTCGACGGTTCATACCATGAAGTGGATTCGAATGATATGGCCTTCAAAATGGCAGCAACCTTTGCGTTTAAAGAAGGGGTCCGCAAGGGTGGACCGGTCCTTCTGGAGCCAATTATGAAAGTGGAAGCTGTTGCTCCTGAAGAATTCTTGGGTGATATTATTGGTGGACTGAATGCACGCAGGGCAACTATTCGGGGCATGGAAATTCGTCCTGGCAATGCCCAGGCGATCAATGCAACAGTACCATTAGGCGAGATGTTTGGGTATGCGACCGAGTTGCGCTCCACGACGCAAGGTCGCGGTGTTTTTTCGATGGAATTTGACCACTATGCGCCTGTACCAGAGTCTGTAGCGCATGATATTCTAAATTCATAATTCTTTGGTTTTTCCTAGAAGGAGAGAGATTTCATGGCGAAGCAGAAGTATCAGCGGACGAAACCGCACATGAACGTGGGGACCATGGGGCATATTGACCATGGCAAGACGACATTGACGGCTGCGATCACGAAATACAGCCAGTTCCTGGGGAAGGCGCAATTTCGAGCGTATGATTCGATCGATAATGCGCCCGAGGAAAAGGCGCGCGGCATCACGATCAACATTGCGCACGTGGAATATGAGACGGACAAGCGTCACTATGCCCACGTGGACATGCCGGGACACCGCGACTACATCAAGAACATGATCACGGGAGCGGCGCAGGTGGATGGCGCCATCCTGGTGGTGGCTGCGCCAGACGGGCCGATGCCGCAGACGCGTGAGCACGTGCTGCTGGCCCGCCAGGTGGAAGTGCCAAGCATCGTGGTCTATCTGAACAAGGTGGACCAGATGGACGATCCGGAACTGTTGGAACTGGTCGAGATGGAACTGCGGGAGCTGTTGAACGGATATGGCTTCCCGGGTGACACCACCCCGATCGTGCGCGGCAGCGCCCTGAAGGCGTTGGAGAGCACTTCCACCGATCCGAATGCCCCCGAGTATGCCAGCATCAAGGAACTGATGCGCGTGATGGACGAGTACATTCCCGAGCCGAAGCGTGAAACCGACAAAGCCGTTCATGATGCCGATCGAAGACGTGTTCTCGATCAAGGGCCGCGGCACCGTGGTGACCGGACGTGTGGACCGGGGCATGTCAAGGTTGGCGAGCCGGTGGAGATCATTGGCTTGCGCGAGACCCGCAATTCGGTGGTCACGGGCGTGGAGATGTTCCACAAGATGATGGACGAGGGCATGGCTGGGGATAACCTGGGCTTGCTCCTGCGCGGCATTGAGCGCACCGATGTGGAACGCGGCCTGGTGGTAGCCAAGCCTGGGAGCATCACCCCGCATACCAAGTTCACTGCGAAAGTGTACGTGCTGAAGAAGGAAGAAGGCGGGCGGCACAGTGCCTTCTTCAATGGATACCGTCCGCAATTCTACATCCGCACCATGGATGTGACCGGCGACGTGGTACTGCCCGAGGGTGTGGAAATGGTCCTGCCGGGTGATAACGTTGACCTGACCGTCACCCTTATCGTCCCGGTGGCCCTCGAACAAGGCTCCAAGTTCGCCATCCGCGAAGGCGGCCTGACCGTCGGCGCTGGCGTCATCACCAAAATCATCGAATAGGTATAGATATGACCAAACAGAAAATCCGCATCCGCCTTAAGGCATACGATCATCGAGTCCTCGACCAGTCTGCCAAGCGGATAGTCGAAACAGCCGAGCGTTCTGGTGCCCACGTTGTTGGCCCGGTACCCTTGCCAACTAAGATAGAACGGTTTACAATACGACGCTCGACTTTCATTGACAAAGATTCGCATGAGCATTTTGAAATTCGCACGCACAATCGTCTGATCGATGTCCTTGATCCTGATTCCAAGACGATTGACATGCTGATGCGGCTCAATCTGCCAGCGGGTGTGGATATCGAGATTAAAATATAATCTGATTATTTTGGTTTAGCTTGGTGGAATGAAAGTCTGGTCCCCCAGCTAGACCGGATAGGCAGCGCAAGAACGGTTCTGTTCGTAGGCCCCATAATCCTGTGTGCCGCGGCAAGCCGATTGACTGTGCTGTGACCGAGATGATGCAGCCAAGCCCGGCTGACAGTCTCAATAAATCTTTTGAAGGAGAAAACCGAGCATGTTAAAAGGGCTGATTGGCAAGAAGATCGGCATGACCCAGATCTTCGATGAGACCGGTGCTGCATTGCCGGTAACTCTAATCGAAGCTGGGCCTTGTTACGTAACGCAGGTACGCTTTCCTGAGAAGGAAGGCTACGCAGCGGTGCAACTCGGATTCCAAGAGGCAAAACCCAAGCGAATGACGTCAGGAGAATTGGGTCATCTCAAGAAAAACGAATTGCCGCCTCTGCGTTTTTTGCGCGAATTCCGCAGCAAAGATACTGAATACAAGGTTGGTGACAAAGTCACAGTGGAAGTATTCGGCATCGGCGAGCATGTGGACGTGGTTGGTACCAGCAAAGGCAAAGGTTTTGCTGGTGTGGTAAAACGCTACCACTTCGCTGGTGGTCCCAAGACGCATGGTGGTTCAGATCGCCTGCGCGCCCCCGGTTCTAACTCTTCCACAACCACTCCAGGTCGTGTATATAAAGGTTCTCGCCGTGCTGGTCACATGGGCCATGAGCGCGTTACTGCCCAAGGATTAAAGGTAGTTCTGGTAGACGCGGAGCGCAACCTGCTCGGAGTCACTGGCGCTATCCCCGGATCCAAAGGCGGTCTCGTCGTGGTCCAGGAAGCGCGCAAGCAATAGCGCGGATGATGGGAGCAATTCTATTATGAAAGCAGACGTTCTCAACATGAAGGGCGAAAAGATCAAAACGGTTGAACTACCGGCTGAGATTTTTGAAGCTCCTGTAAATATTGATTTGATGCACCAGGCTTATATTCAACAAATGGCAAATGCCCGCCTGGGTACACACAAAACCAAAACCCGCAGTGAGGTTTCCGGTGGTGGTAAAAAGCCTTGGAAACAAAAGGGGACTGGTCGTGCCCGCCAAGGATCCACCCGCGCCCCGCAGTGGGTTCATGGTGGCAAGATTCATACTCCCCGACCTCGGAAATACACGCAGCATATGCCTCTAAAAATGCGTCGGGCAGCCCTGCGTTCTGCTTTAACCGCTAAAGCAGCTGAGGCGGGTCTTGTGCTCGTGGATGAATTTATTCTTCCCGAGCCAAAGACTCGATTAATGGCTCAGGCTTTGAATGTACTTGTTGGCAATTCAACGGTTTTGATCCTGGTTGCAGAAAAGGATGCTGAATACGATGTAGTTGCCCGCTCAACCAATAACCTCCCAGATGCCAGATTGCTGATGGCCAATTATTTGAATATCCGCGATCTACTTGGGTACGAAAAAGTCGTCATGCCCCTTAAGGCATTGGACGTTTTGAAATCTTTTCTGGTGTAGGAGGGCAGCATGATTACGATTTATGACGTGCTTCGCCGCCCGCTTGTTACTGAGAAGTCGAACTATCAGACTGGAAAACTTCGCCAATACTCATTTGAAGTGGCATCAAGCGCCACCCGGACATTGGTAAAAGATGCAGTCGAAACCTTGTTCGACGTAAAGGTCACGCGTGTAAACATTCTTAATACAGCTGGAAAACGCAGCCGCCGTCGCAACCGCCGTCTCATGATTAGGGATGCTGGGTTCAAGAAGGCAGTTGTAACCCTTGCCGAGGGAAGTACTCTCGAGTTTCTTGAAGGGGTGAAGTAATGGGTGTAAAAAAGTATAAACCAACGACACCCGGCCAACGGGGGATGACCGGATATACGTTTGAAGAGATTACCAAATCCACACCTGAACGCAGTTTGATCATCCACCCACGCGGACATGGTGGACGAGATAACACTGGTCGGATCACGGTCCGCCATCGAGGTGGTGGCAATCGTCGCTATATTCGAATTCTGGATTTCAAACGAGATAAACAAAACATCCCGGCGAAGGTTGCCGCGATCGAATATGATCCAAATCGGACTGCTAGACTGGCATTGCTGAATTATGCTGATGGTGAGAAACGGTACATTGTCGCTCCCCTTGGTATAAAAGTAGGTGATACTCTCGTTTCCGGACCTCAGGCCGAAATCCGTCCGGGAAATAATCTGCCACTCTCGAATATCCCGGTTGGAACCCTTGTTCATAACATCGAATTAAAACCAGGTAAAGGTGGGCAGCTTGTTCGTTCAGCAGGGGGTTCAGCGCAAGTCCTTGCTAAAGAAGGCGAGTATGCCCAGATTCGTCTCCCTTCAGGTGAAGTACGCTTGGTTAGCCAGGTTTGTTTTGCCACGATTGGGCAGGTTGGAAATTTAGACCATAGCAATATCAAGTTGGGTAAAGCAGGGCGAAAACGCCATATGGGTATTCGACCTACTGTGCGTGGAACTGCAATGTCTCCGCGTGATCATCCCCACGGGGGTGGGGAAGGCCGCCAGCCCACTGGTATGCCTGGTCCCAAAACACCTTGGGGTAGACCAGCCCGTGGTTACAAGACCCGCCGCAACAAATCGACCAACAAGTACATCGTGCGCCACCGCAGCAAGTCAAGCCGGTAAGGCGCGGAGAGTATGCGAGGTAAGAAAATATGTCTCGTTCATTGAAAAAAGGGCCTTTCATTGCCCCAAAACTGTTGAAGAAAATTGAAGCGATGAACCAAAAAGGTGAAAAGAAGGTCATCCGTACCTGGAGCCGCGGAGTGTGATATTCCCACAAATGGTTGGGCACACAATCGCGATCCATGATGGCCGTCGTCATGTCCCGATCTATATCACTGAAAATATGGTAGGTCATCGTTTGGGCGAATTCGCACCAACACGTCTCTTCAGGGGCCACATGGCTGCTGAGAAGGCTTCAAAGGTGGCGTAGGAGTATTGAGATGACTCATGATATTCGTGCTCAATTACGTTTCTTGACAATCTCGGCACAGAAAGTACGCCTGGTTGTCGATTTGGTGCGTGGAAAAAATGCGGTGCAGGCAATGGAAATTCTACGCTTCTCTCCGCAAAATGCAGCCCTGCCGGTTGGAAAGCTCCTGGCATCTGCTGTGTCTAATGCCGAAGAAAATTTTGGTGTCAGCCGCGATGACCTTTTTGTTGCAAAAATCTTTGCCGATGAAGCGCCAACCCGCAAATGGCGTCGTTTCGGTGCACGCGGTCGCTTCAAGCCGGTCCTGCGGCGTTCATCCCATGTGACTGTTGTTTTACGCGAACGCGAAGTTGCCTGACCGGCAAAGAAAAGACGAAGGAGATCTTATGGGTCGCAAAGTACATCCGATTGGTTTTCGCCTGAACGTCAATCAGGACTGGCGCGGTCGCTGGTTCGCTGAAGGTGCCCAATATCGAGAGCAATTAACACAGGACTTTGCTATTCGCGATATGCTATATCGGGAATCGGGGAGAGCTGGTGTATCAAGAATTGATGTTGAACGCTATCCCGGAAAATTGAAGGTGGCTGTTTTTACAGCCAAACCGGGTATCTTGATCGGTCGGAAAGGTGAGGGCATCAAGAAGGTGCGTGTTGCTCTCGAAGGATTAACCGGAAAAAAAGTTGATTTGGATATCAAAGAAATAAAATTTCCTGATTGCGATGCATATCTGGTTGCTCACAATATCGGAGACCAATTGGAGCGACGGATCAGTTATCGTCGCGGAATGAAACGTGCCATCCAACAGGCGATGCGCCAGGGTGCCCAAGGAATTAAGATTGAAGTTGCCGGTCGACTGGCAGGTGCTGAAATGGCCCGCACTGTTTGGTTGAGGGATGGCCGGGTTCCGCTGCAAACGTTACGCGCGGACATTGATTTTGCCCGTGCTGAGGCAGCGACCACATATGGTCGTATTGGGATCAAAGTTTGGGTATACCACGGTGAAATGAAAACAGAAGTGGAAGAAAAAGTCGAAACTACCGAGGGCGTCTACGTTAGTGAGTAGACGAGGCTTCTGTGGAGTGAGGTTGATGCTATGTTAATGCCAAAACGTGTTAAGTACCGCAAGCAAATGCGAGGCCGGATGAAGGGAAAGGAATCCCCGTGGTGTCGAGATATCGTTCGGAGATTATGGCCTGTTAGCCATGGAACCCGGTTGGGTTACAGCCCGTCAGATCGAGGCTGCCCGTCGCACGCTTGTCCATGCCATGAAGCGTCGTGGCAAGGTCTGGATCCGGATTTTTCCGGATAAACCTTATACTCAAAAGCCTCCGGAAACGCGCATGGGTAAAGGTAAAGGTAATGTGGAATATTGGGTCGCCGTCGTAAAACCGGGCCGTGTTATGTTTGAAATTGGTGGTTTGGATGAGGCAGCTGCCCGAGAAGCGTTGGGTCTTGCCAGACATAAATTTGCGATCAAAACCAAGATCATTGCCCGAACAGATATTGCGGCGGGAGAATAGGCATGAAAACAGAAGAAATCCGCAAAATGTCGGTGGAAGAAATGCAGGCCAAAATATCGGACATGCGCGAAGAGTTGATGAAACTCCGGTTCCAGCAGGTCACTGGTCAATTAACTGATACCAGCCGATTGCGACTGCTCCGACGTGATGTCGCCCGAATGGAGACCATTTTTAGCGAGCGCTCCAGGAAGCCTGTACAGGAAGGTGAAGCATGAATGACCGTCGTCGAATAACTGGCGTCGTTACCAGTAATAAAATGACCAAGACCGTTGTCGTGGAAATTGGTCGAACTTTTAGACACCCTCTTTACCGCAAGGTGGTGCATTTAAGCAAGCGTGTTAAGGCTCACGATGAACTGGGTTGTCAAATCGGGGACCATGTTCAAATCGTGGAAAGTCGTCCACTATCACGGGACAAACGCTGGGTGGTAGAGTCGATCACTAAACATGAAATCCGCACAGCTGACAAGGGTGTAACCGAGGTTGCCATTGCGCCAGAAGAAACCCCCATGGTTGGAGAAGCTCCTGTGGAGGCGCAGCCATGATTCAACATGAATCTCGTCTTAAAATCGCGGATAATACCGGGGCACGTGAAATCCTGGTGATCCATGTCATGGGCGGTTCAACCCGTAGATACGGTAGGATTGGTGATACCGTGGTAGGCGCAGTCCAGTCTGCGACACCAAATGGAGCGATCAAGAAATCCGAGATCGTTAAGGCTGTGATCGTCCGTTGTAACAAGGAATGGCGCCGCGAGGATGGATCATATATTCGGTTTGACGACAATGCGGCTGTCATTTTAGACACAGATGGTCAAAACCCGCGTGGGAGCCGTATTTTTGGCCCGGTCGCACGGGAATTGCGTGAAAAAGGCTTTATGAAAATTGTTTCGCTGGCCCCGGAAGTGCTTTAGGCCAGTGGAGGAGCGAACGATGAGAGTCAAGATTCGTAAGGGTGATACCGTTGAAATTATTAGCGGGAAAATTGAAGAAAAGGGCAAGCGCGGTGAAGTAATTAAGGTCCTGCCTGACGAACATAGGTTGGTTGTGCAAGGTGTAAACGTCCATACTAAACACCAGCGCCAGGTCCAGACTCAGGGAAGAACAATTAACCCAGGTCGGATCAAGTTCGAAGCTCCGCTTGATATCTCGAATGTCATGCTGGTTTGCCCAAAGTGCAATGAACCGAGCCGCATTAGTGTACAGCGCGATGAAGATGGTGCACACCGTGTCTGCAAGAATTGTAAGGCATTGATCGATTAGCTGCCCGTGGAGCATTAATTTATGAATAGGATGCATGAAAAATACCAAAAGGAAGTAGTGTCGGCCCTTCGCAAAGCATTCATGTATAAGAATATTATGCAGGTACCGCACATAGAAAAGATCGTGGTCAATATCGGCCTCGGTGGGGAAGCAATGGATAATCCGAAAATGCTTGAGGCAGCTATGGGCGACATGACGATCATTACCGGTCAAAAGCCAATAATGACAAAGGCTCGCAAGAGTATTGCTAACTTCAAATTGCGTGAGGGGCGAGTAATTGGTACCAAGGTAACTTTGCGCGGCGCCAAGATGTGGGCGTTCCTCGACCGGTTAATTAATACGGCTCTCCCACGGGTGCGTGACTTCCGCGGCGTTTCTCCGGATGCGTTCGACGGACGCGGTAACTATACTTTGGGACTGCGTGACCAGTTGATTTTCCCGGAGATTGAATACGATAAGATTGATAAGGTACGAGGCATGGAGGTCACGATTGTGACTACCGCCAAATCTGACGATCATGCACGGCTGATGTTATCACTGCTGGGCATGCCGTTCAAGAAGGAAGAATAACTATGGCTAGCACTTGCATGAAATATCGTGAGGCCCGTCGCAAGTATTCCAATCAAGTACGCCATCGCTGCTCGCGATGTGGACGACCGCGCGGTTATATTCGTCGTTTTGGCTTATGCCGGATTTGTTTCCGCGAATACGCGCTGGAAGGTAAAATCCCTGGCGTTATGAAGTCATCTTGGTAGCCGGGTGGAGGTAGATTATGAGCATGACTGATCCAATCTCAGATATGTTGACCCGCATCCGAAATGCTGTGATGAGTGGTCAAGCCCTGACTGCTATGCCGCTCTCAAAGGTCAAAGTGGAAATTGCAAAGATCTTGAAGGAAGAAGGCTACCTCGAAAATTTTGAGGTCGCCGATGGCGAACGACCCAGCCAGAAGGTTTTACGTTTGAAGATCAAGTACATCGGTGAACGCCGTGAACGCAAGCCAGTCCTTACGGGTCTGGAACGCGTTAGTCGTCCTGGTCGGCGGATTTATACCAAGAAACAGGAGATTCCCTGGGTTCTTTCGGGTATCGGTGTCGCCATCCTGTCCACCCCCAAAGGCATCATGACGGGTCAGAGAGCTCGCCAGCTGGGTGTGGGCGGTGAGATCCTCTGCAAGGTTTGGTAGGAGAGGAGGAAAATAAAGTGTCTCGAGTTGGACGAATGCCTGTAGTTATTCCAGCTGGCGTAAATATCGAACTTAATGGTTCGAGCGTGAGCGTGAAAGGCCCCAAGGGCGAAATGAAACGCACATTCTCTCCGTTAGTTGGTATTGCCATGGAAAATGGTCAAATTGTTATTACTAGAAATTCTGACCTGCCAGCTGAGCGTGCTTTGCATGGGACAACCCGTGCTGTTCTCGCTAATATGATCCATGGTGTCAGTGCCGGGTTTGAACGCGTTTTGGAAATTGAAGGTGTTGGGTATCGGGCTGAGATGAATGGCAAGAATTTGGTGCTAAATATGGGGTATTCTCATCCGGTGGAAATGGAACCTCCAACTGGAATTTCCTTTGATGTGGAAACGAAGGCACGCCTGGTATTTGTACGTGGCTTCGACAAGGAACTGGTCGGTCAAACAGCGGCAAATGTCCGTAATGTTCGCCCTCCAGAACCATACCATGGCAAAGGCTTGCATTATCAGGGAGAGAAGATCAGACGCAAGGCTGGCAAGGCCGGAAAGGCAGCAAAGTAAACAATGGCAGAGAAATCCCGTTCTGAAGCTCGGGTCCGGCGCCACATTCGTGTGCGGATAAATGTCTTGGGAACTGCTCAGCGTCCGCGGCTTAATGTTTATCGCAGTCTATCGGAAATTTATGCCCAAGTGATTGATGATCACATCGGTAATACTATTACTTCCGCATCAACGATTGATGGAGAATTGCGTGCCAAACTGAAAGGTCTGAAGAAATCTGAGCAGGCTAAATTGGTTGGAAAAGCAATTGCCGAACGAGCGTTGAGTAAAGGTGTGAAAGCGGTCGTCTTTGACCGAGGCGGTTTCAAATATAGCGGCCGGGTTAAAGCTCTGGCTGATGGCGCCCGTGAAGGCGGCCTGGAATTCTAGGGCCTGATTGGAGAACGCTACATGTTGGATTACCAGGTAAGAGAAGCTGAACAGCAAGCAGAATCATTAGACGAGCGTGTTATTGAAATTGCTCGCGTTGCCAAAGTGGTCAAAGGTGGTCGCCGGTTTCAATTCCGAGTTACCTTGATCATGGGTGATAATCACGGCAAAGTAGGTATGGGAATTGGCAAAGCCAATGCAGTACCAGATGCCATGCGTAAGGCAACGGATCGTGCAAGGAAGAACATGCACCCTGTGTTTCTTTCCAGCACAACTATCCCTCACGAAACCACTGGCAAGGTTGGTGGTGCGGTTATCCTTCTAAAGCCAGCTTCTCCAGGCACGGGCGTGATCGCGGGAGGCGGGGTGCGTGCGGTCCTTGAAGCAGTTGGTATACATGATATCCTGACCAAGTCGTTGGGGTCTTCCAATGTCTTGAACATCGTCCAAGCAACTCTCCAAGCACTTGATGCACTGAAGTCTCCAAGAGAAGAAGCCTCCCGGCGTGGCAAACCAGTTGAAGAACTACTGCCATATTGGGAAAGGAAAAAGAAGCATGGCTAAAAATGCTGAAGGAAAAACCATCAAGATAACTCTCGTTCGCAGTCCAATTGGGTTTCCCATACCTCAAAAAGCCACATTACAAGCTTTAGGATTGCGTCACCTCAACCAGACTGTGGAACATAAAGACACGCCTGCCATGCGAGGTATGTTAATGAAGGTAATCCACATGATAAGCATTGAAGAGCAGGAACGAAAATGAAACTGAACGATCTAATACCTAATCCAGGATCTAAAAAGAACCGTAAACGTGTCGGTCGTGGAATTTCTGCAGGTCAGGGAAAGACCGCTGGCCGGGGAACCAAAGGTCAGAATTCGCGAGCCGGATCGGGAGGGCATTTGGCACGTCAAGGTGGTGCCCTGCCGTTCTATCGACGCTTGCCCTTTGTGCGAGGTAAAGGTTTTACCCCGCCGACGGAGGTCATATTTAATGAGATCAACCTGGATCAGTTGTCCTCTTTTGCAGCTGACGCTGAAGTTACGCCTTCTACCTTGGATCAAGCCCGTTTGGTCCGAAACCCTCGCAATCCTATTGCCTTGTTGGGTCGTGGAGAATTGAAAATTGCATTGAAAGTGCGGGTGAGATCGCGTAACCAAAACTGCCAAAACAAAAATCGAGGCCGCCGGTGGCACGGTGGAGTTGATTGGATAACTTGTCCTTACCAGGAGCCCCATTATGAAAAACCCATTTTCGGGAGTACGTTACCTCTGGAAATCGCAGGATATCCGTCGCAAACTGATTATAACTCTTGTCATTTTGGTTATTTTTAGGTTGGCGGCGAATGTCCCTGTTCCGGGTATTAATGGCGCTGCGCTCAAATCTCTAATGTCGAACCTGAGCAGTTCGGGATCGTTCTTTTCTTTCCTGGATTTGCTTTCAGGTGGTACGGTTTCTCACTTTTCGCTGCTTTCTATGGGAGTCTACCCTTACATTACAGCGCAAATTATTCTGCAATTGCTGACCCCAATCTTCCCAGCTCTCCAACGGAAAATGGAAGAAGATCCACGCGAAGGTCGCAAGTGGCAGGAAAAGTGGATTTATTATCTAGCCGTTCCCATGGCTGCCCTTTCTGCACTGGGTCAAATAAATATTTTTAACTCCTATTCAGCTCAGAGTGGCGGAAGCGCAATCGTCCCCTTTGGATTTACAAGCGCACTCTGGTTGCCCTCATTGACGGTTTTGATCACGATGATTGGTGGAACAATGTTTGCCATCTGGCTGGGCGAGTTGATCTCTGAATATGGAATTCGTGGTCAGGGACTCTCCCTGATCATATTCGCGGGCATCGTCGCTAGAATTCCATCACAATTCGGTACTCTTCTGGCAGATAAGCAGCATGGCTGGATCCTGGTGATTGCGATGGTAGTCGTCATGGTGGCAGTGATATATGCCATTGTGTACGTTAATCAGGGTCGTCGGAATGTACCGGTCATGTACCCAGGACGGCGAGTTGGTAACCGGATGTCCATGCCAGTGAAAGGAACACTGCCATTGATGGTAAACCTTGCAGGCATGATCCCGCTTATCTTTGCCAGCGCAATTTTACAGTTCCCAGCGATTATTTCCAGTTACTTTACCAGTTCAAAGGTCGCCTGGGTTGCAAATTTTGCGTCAGGTACCCAGACAACCTTTAACCCTAATAATTGGGTATACCAACTCCTTTACTTCTTAATGGTGGTAATCTTCACATTCTTTTACACAGATGTGATGTTCTCTCAACAGAATTACGGAGAAAATTTGAAGAAGGTGGGTGCTCAGATCCCTGGTATTAACCGGGGTGCCCCAACTCAAAAATACCTGACCAAAGTTCAGCGTCGCATCACGCTTCCTGGTGCATTGTTCCTGGGGTTGGTTGCAGTCCTGGGTTACATTATCAACTTAATCCTGAAAGCAGTCGGCATAGGTGCCGCATTGTCCTCAACCTCCATTTTCCTTGTTTCGTCAGCTGGTTTATTAATCGTTGTAGGGGTGGTTCGTGATACATTCCTAAATATCGATGCTGAATTAAAACTGCACGGTTACGATGACGCCCAATTGGTGAAGTAGTCGGTTATATGCCTATTTACATTGTTCTTCTGGGGCCTCCCGGCGTTGGCAAGGGAACTCAGGCAAAACTTATTTCAGAATCGACTGGTTTACCGCATATTTCTTCCGGTGATCTTTTCAGAGAGAACATTAAAAAGGAAACAAAACTCGGAAAATTAGCCCAGTCTTTTATGATCAAGGGTGAACTGGTGCCAGATGACGTGACTATTGGCATGATACGCGCTAGGCTTTCTCATCCAGATTGTAAAGAAGGTGCGCTCTTGGATGGGTTTCCGCGAACAACTGTTCAGGCAAATTATCTGGCGAAATCTACTGGGTGAATTTAATGGCAAAATTAATTTTGTCCCGTATATTGCAGCCTCGGAATCCACGTTGATTGAACGCCTGAGTGGACGCTGGACCTGCAAAGCGCAGGGACATATATTTCACGAGAAAAACAATCCGCCAAAACATCCGGGTGTGTGCGACTTCGATGGATCGCAGTTATTTCAACGAGAAGATGACAAGGCTGAGACGGTTGTAAAGCGAATTCAGGTTTATTTTTCCCAAACAGCGCCTTTGATCACCTACTATCGTGACCTCGGCCTACTGTCAGAAATTGATGGTGCACAACCGATCGAAAAAGTGACTGCAGCTCTGTTGGCAGTAGTCGGAAAGAATGAATGAGCTGGGATCGGGATATTGATATAAAAACTGCAGCTGAAATCGCTCTCATGCGTGAGGCTGGACGTGTCAATGCTGAAGCTTTGGCACGAGTGAAAGAACTTTTACAACCCGGCGTTTCCACTGCAGACCTTAACGCGGCTGCTGAGGAAATCCTGCAAAAGCACGGTGCTTACTCACCTTTCAAGAATTATGGGCAACCTCCATTTCCAGCATCGATCTGTGTCAGTATAAACGAACAGTTGGTTCATGGCATTCCTGGAACTCGCGAACTCCAGGAAGGAGATATTGTTTCTGTGGATTGCGGCACAGTCTTGGAAGGGTTCGTCGGTGACTCAGCGTTTACGGCTGGAGTAGGGGAGATCTCCTCCCAGGCAGCAAAGCTCATCAAAGTTACCGCACAGGCATTGAATGTTGGTATTGCCATGATGCGTGCCGGGAATAAAACAGGCGATGTCTCAGCTGCCATACAGCAATTTGTGGAGGCTCAAGGATTTCACGTCGTCCGTGAATATACCGGGCATGGAGTTGGTCGGAAAATGCACGAGGGACCGCAGGTGCCTAATTACGGAACTCCTGGAACTGGAGCATTGTTGAGACCCGGTATGACAATTGCCCTGGAACCAATGGTACTTGTGGGTACCCACCGGACCCGTGTCTTGTCCAACCAATGGACTGTTGTTTCTGCTGACGGCTCTCTGACAGCTCACCAGGAACATTCGGTGGCTATAACCGAAGGCGATCCTCTCGTCTTGACTGTTCCATGATCCAGAGAGATCCAAATTCAACTGGACGGATGAGAATAGAACAAGTATAATTCAACGTTTGGCTGAACCACAATATGCAAGGAGAAAGCAATCATGAAAGTAAGCCCCTCTATTCGCAAGCGCTGCGCGAAGTGCAAGATTGTCAAGCGCAAAGGCAGATTGTTCATCATCTGCGAAAATCCGAAGCACAAACAGCGACAAGGATAGGATAACAATATATGGCAAGAATTGAAGGTGTTGACCTGCCGCGCAATAAGCGCGTCGAAATTGGCCTGAATTACCTATTCGGAATCGGCCCTGCCCGTTCGCGCGAGATTCTCGCTGCGACGAAAATTTCTCCGGATACACGTGTCAAAGACCTGACCGAATCCGAAGTTGCGGCAATCCGCGATTATATTAATAAGAATTGGAAAGTTGAGGGTGACTTACGCCGCCAGGAGCGATTAAACATCAAGCGATTGGTGGAAATAGGTTGCTACAGAGGCTTGCGTCACCGTCGAAATCTGCCTGTACATGGGCAGCGTACCCGCACGAATGCCCGCACGCGCAAAGGTATTAAGAAGACAGTCGCCGGGCGCGGTCGCCGCAAGGGCGGTAAGAAGTAATCCGGATCTCGGAACTAGAGAGGTATTATGGCTCAGACAGTACGTTCGGCACGCCGATCCAGCGGCGCAAAAAAGGAAAACGCACGCTATCTTCTGGACAAGTGCATGTATTTGCATCGTTTAATAACACGATTGTTACCGTAACTGACCCTGATGGCAACACCCTTTGCTGGGGCAGCGCTGGTTCAGTCGGATTTAAAGGTTCCCGGAAGAGCACACCATTTGCCGCGCGTTTGGCAGCGGAGCAGGCAATAAAGGCTGCTCAAGCGATGGGTATTCAGGAAGTTGATGTTATTGTCACAGGTCCTGGTCCTGGTCGGGAAAATGCAATTCGCGCTGTCCAGGCGATGGGCTTGAAGGTCAAATCGATTGCTGACGTGACGCCGGTCCCGCACAATGGTTGCCAGCCTCCAAAGAAGCGTCGTGTTTAGTTTTGATAAGAGAGGTTAGGTAGTATGGCGAAATATACTGGGCCGGCTTGTAAACTGTGCCGGCGAGAAGGTGAAAAATTGTTCCTCAAGGGAGAGCGCTGTTTTTCTCCCAAGTGCGCTTTTGAACGCCGCAGTTTTGTTCCAGGCCAGCATGGTCCTACCGGCAGTCGTGGTAGTCGTGGAGGTCGAGGTGGCACCGGTCGGGAATCCGACTACGCCAAGCAATTGCGCGCCAAGCAGAAAGCTCGACGCATCTATGGAGTTTTTGAGCGTCAGTTCCGACGCTATTTCAGCCATGCCTCGCGAGAGCGCGGTGTAACAGGTTTATATCTTCTACAGACCCTGGAATCCCGCCTCGATAACGTTGTCTTCAGGTTGGGTTTTGCTTCCAGCCACGCTCAAGCTCGATTACTAGTTACACATGGTCATTTCACTATTAATGGCCGCCGAACGGATGTTCCTTCGATGAACTTGGGTGTTGGTGACGTTCTTGCAGTTCGACCTGGCTCGATGGATGCTACATACTTCAAAGATCTTGCTGCCTTGGTTGAGACGCGAAATGCTCCAGTTTGGTTAAGTCGCGATGTCAAAACTCTTTCAGGCAGTGTATTACGCATGCCCGAGCGTCCAGAGATTGACGGCAACCTGAACGAGCAACTGATCGTTGAGTACTACTCGCGCTAATCCGAGTCCACTGTATTAGACGCGGCGTACCGTTTGTACGTCGATGAGAGGGTACCGTGACAATAACTAATATGGTAATGCCAAAGATCGAGCGTGAAGCTGAGGCTCGAAATTATGGCAAGTTCGTCATTAGCCCGCTGGAACATGGCTATGGCGTGACACTTGGGAATGCATTGAGGCGCGTGTTGCTTTCGTCCCTTGAGGGGGCGGCGGTGACTTCTATCCGAATCATTGATGTCCTGCACGAGTTCAGTGACATTCCGGGTGTGCGAGAAGATGTTTTACAGGTCATGCTGCAAGTAAAGCAGCTGCGCTTGATCATGGAAGGTGTGGACACAATCCGCATGCACCTGGAAGTCCGTGGAGAGGGTGTGGTAACTGCTGCTGACATAATTGCCCCGCCTGAAATAACGATCATAAATCCGGATCTATACCTGTTCACTGCAGATAATGCCAAAGCCCGTCTTGATATTGAATTCACTGTTGAACGAGGACGTGGATATGCTCCTTCAAACGAACGCGGAAGGATGCCCATTGGAGAACTGCCGGTAGATGCTATTTTTGGTCCCGTCAAAAGAATCAATTGGGAAGTGTTGTCAGCCCGTGTTGGGCAAAGCACTAATTTTGATAAACTAATTTTGGAAATATGGACAGATGGTGCAATTGCGCCAGAAACTGCGTTGAGCACTTCTGCCAAAATCCTGATTGAGCATCTTCGTTATGTTGCTGGTATCAGTGAAGAGACATTGGCTATTGCTCTGGAAAAAGAAGTGTCTGGTTCCCGTTTGACCAGCGAAGTTGCAGAGACTCCTGTTGAATCCCTTGACCTCTCTGTCCGTGTTTTCAATTCGCTCAAGCGCACAGGGATTATCACGGTTGGTGATGTACTTGAATTGCTTGAAAAGGGCGACCAGGCAGTCATGTCCATACGCAATTTTGGCGAGAAAAGTCTAGAAGAATTGCGCCTCAAGATGCATGAAAAGGGTTATTTAAAAGACGAACCCAAGAAAAAGATGGAGTGATTTGAATAATGCGACACCAAGTAGCAGGTTTTAAACT